>NZ_JAFDVD010000016.1 GCF_016887965.1 Phycicoccus sonneratiae | reverse complement strand
GGTCCTCCAGGCCGTCGCGTGGGTCGCCTACGTCGGGGTCGTCATGACCCTGTTCCTCCGCCCCGCCCCCCCCCCCGGCGCCGCCCCCCCCGGGGGGCCCCCCCCCCCCCCCCACCCCCCCCCCCCCCGGCCCCCCCCCCAGGCCCCCCCCCCCCCGGGGGGGGGGGGCCCCCCGGGGGCCCCCCCCCCGCCCGCCCCCCCCCCCCCCCCCCCCCCCCCCCACGCGTCTGGACGGCCGCGGTCCGTCGGGGCTCAGGCGCGCTGCCGGACCTCGACGGGGTGGTCGGGATGGCGCTGGAGCCACGCGCGGGCGAAGGGGCAGTCCGGTCGGACGGCCCGCCCGGCGGCCGCGATCTCGTCGACCGCCGCGCGCACCAGCGCACCCCCGACGCCCCGGCCCTCGAACCCCTCCTCGACCTGGGTGTGGACGAGCACGATCGCCGCCCCGTCGTGGCTCTCGCGCCACACGAGCTCGCCGGCGACGTGGTCGCCGATCCGGGCGACCCACGCGTGCTCGTCCTTGACCACCTCGACGTCCGACACCGGGCACCACCTCCGCCGCCCATGCTGGCACGGGCGGGGCCGCCCGCCGCCGGTCGGCACCGACCGACCGGTCCCCGACACCGTCCGGACGGACCGTTGTCCGCCGCCCGCGCATCGGCTCTACTGGCGGGGTGCCGCACGACACCGCCCGCCGGGCCGACGGCCCCGCACCCGGGGTCCGTTCGGTCGTCGCCGAGTCGTGGCTGCGCTCGTCGGCGGCCGGGGTCGACCCCGACGCCCACCTCGCGCCGGTCGTCCTCGACACCGCCGACCTCGCCGACTACCGCGCCACCCACGCGCTCTCGCACGTGTTCCCGCTGCTCTACGACGTGCTCGGCCGGGCCGCCGTCGACTGCGACTCGGTGATGGCGGTCGGTGACGCCACCGGGCACCTGCTCTGGGTCTGCGGGCCGCCGAGCGTCCTGCGCCGGGCGGAGAGCATCAACTTCGTCGAGGGGTCGGTGTGGAGCGAGCCGGGGGCCGGCACCAACGCCCCGGGGATGGCGCTGCACCTCGACGCCCCCGTCGCCGTCCACGCGAGCGAGCACTTCAACCGGCTCGTCCACCCGTGGTCGTGCGCGGCCGCCCCCATCCACGACCCGACGACGAGCCGGGTCCTCGGCGTCGTCGACGTCACCGGCGGTCCGGACGTCGCCTCACCGCAGAGCCTCGCGATGATCCGCGCCGCCGCCCGGATGGCCGAGTCCGAGCTCGCCCGCCTCGCGCTCACCGGCACGACGCTCACCGTCCCCGCGTCCACCGAGCTCCCGGACGCCACGGGCGTCGTCCGGGTGCGCGGGCTCGGCCTGCCCGAGGCCGTCGTCGAGGTCGGCGGCCGGACGCACCGGCTGAGCCGGCGGCACAGCGAGATCCTCGTGGCCCTGCTCGAGAACCCCGCGGGCCTGACCGCCGAGGAGCTGGAGGCCCGGGTCTACCCCGGCCGGGTCAACGCCTCGACGCTGCGGGCCGAGATGACCCGCCTGCGCACGCTGCTCGGGCCCGACGCCCTGGCCTCGCGTCCCTACCGCGTGCTCGCCGACACCGAGACCGACTGGCGCAGCGTCGCCGCCCTCATCGGGACGGGCCGGGTGCGCGAGGCGCTCCAGGCGTACAAGGGTCCGCTGCTGCCGGGGTCGGAGGCGCCGCTCGTCGCCGAGCTGCGCGACGTCCTCGAGGCCCAGGTGCGCTCGGCCGTCCTGCGCTCGGGCGAGGCCGACCTCATGGTCGGCTGGACGCGCTCGCGCTGGGGCGCCACCGACCTCGAGATGTGGGAGCGCCAGGCCGAGGCGCTCCCCGCCACCTCGCCCCTGCGCGGCGTCGCCGAGGCCGAGGTCGCCCGCCTGCTCGACGCCGACGCCTGACGGGGAGTGCTGCGGCGCGCTCAGAACCCGCCGGCGCCGCCGTCCGTCCCCGGGGGGACGTTCCCGCCGGCGTAGCCACCGCCGTGCTTGTCCCGGGGTTCGTAGCCGGCGACACCGGTGTTCCCGCGCCGCTGCAACACGACGACGGCGGCCACGATGACCGCGAGGACGATGACGAGCCACCACCACATGACGCCTCCCGCGCGGCCGGCGTCAGGGCGCCGCACCACGCCCTCGAGTGTGCTCCCGGGAGGCGGGCCACGTCCATCCCCCGGGGGTGCTGCAGCGTCGTTGCAACGTCGCGCTGCCTACCGTCGCCGGATCCCGCCGATGGGACCCCGACGATCGAAGGAGATCGAGTCAATGACGACGTACACCCCGCCGGGCCGCGACGGCAGCGGCATCGAGGTCAAGGGCCGCTACGAGAACTGGATCGGCGGGCAGTGGGTGCCCCCGGTCAAGGGTCAGTACTTCGAGAACATCACCCCCGTGACGGGCCAGGTCTTCACCGAGATCGCCCGCTCCACCGCCGAGGACGTCGAGCTCGCCCTCGACGCCGCGCACGGCGCGTCCGAGTCGTGGGGCCGCACGAGCGCCACCGAGCGCTCCAACGTCCTCCTGAAGATCGCCGACCGGATGGAGGCCCACCTCGAGGACCTCGCCGTCATCGAGACCTGGGACAACGGCAAGCCGGTGCGCGAGACGCTCGCCGCGGACCTGCCCCTCGCCATCGACCACTTCCGCTACTTCGCGGGTGCCGTTCGCGCACAGGAGGGTTCGATCGGCGAGATCGACGAGTACACCGTCGCGTACCACATCCACGAGCCGCTCGGCGTCGTCGCGCAGATCATCCCGTGGAACTTCCCGATCCTCATGGCGGTGTGGAAGCTCGCCCCGGCGCTCGCGGGCGGCAACTGCGTCGTCCTCAAGCCCGCCGAGCAGACGCCCTGGTCGGTGCTCAAGCTCATCGAGATCATCGGCGACCTGCTGCCCGACGGTGTGCTCAACATCGTCAACGGCTTCGGCGTCGAGGCCGGCAAGCCGCTCGCGAGCAGCCCGCGGATCGCCAAGGTGGCCTTCACCGGCGAGACGACGACCGGCCGGCTGATCATGCAGTACGCCAGCCAGAACCTCATCCCGGTTACCCTCGAGCTCGGTGGCAAGAGCCCGAACATCTTCTTCGAGAGCGTTGCGGCGCAGCGGGACTCGTTCTACGACAAGTCCCTCGAGGGCTTCGCGCTCTTCGCGCTCAACCAGGGCGAGGTGTGCACCTGCCCGAGCCGCGCGCTCATCCAGTCCTCGATCTACGACGACTTCCTCCAGGACGCCGTCGACCGCGTCGGCAAGATCGTGCAGGGCAACCCGCTCGACACCGACACGATGATCGGCGCGCAGGCCAGCAACGACCAGCTCGAGAAGATCCTGTCCTACATCGACATCGGCAAGCAGGAGGGCGCCAAGGTCCTCATCGGCGGTGCGCGCGCCGACCTCGGCGGCGAGCTGTCCGGCGGCTACTACGTGCAGCCGACCGTCTTCGAGGGCGAGAACTCGATGCGGATCTTCCAAGAGGAGATCTTCGGGCCGGTCGTCGCGGTCACCCGGTTCGACGACGAGTCCGACGGCCTGAAGGTCGCCAACGACACCCTCTACGGCCTCGGCGCCGGCGTGTGGAGCCGTGACGGGTCGCAGGCCTACCGCGCGGGCCGCGAGATCAAGGCCGGCCGCGTGTGGACGAACAACTACCACGCGTACCCCGCGCACGCGGCGTTCGGCGGCTACAAGCAGTCCGGCATCGGGCGCGAGACCCACAAGATGATGCTCGAGCACTACCAGCAGACGAAGAACCTCCTCGTCAGCTACAGCCCCGACGCCCTCGGCTTCTTCTGAGCCGATGGGACTCCCGGCCACCGCGAGCCGGGTCGGAGTCACCGGTGAGGCGGCGCAGCTGCTGCGTCGCCTCACCGGCACCCACGGCCCGCTGATGTTCCACCAGTCCGGCGGATGCTGCGACGGCTCCGCCCCGATGTGCTACCCCGACGGCGAGTTCCTCACCGGCGACCAGGACGTGTTCCTCGGCGAGCTCGACGTCGAGCTGGACCGCGCTGTGCCCGTGTGGATCTCACGGCCGCAGTTCGAGTACTGGCGGTACACGCACATCACCATCGACGTCGTGCCGGGTCGTGGGGCCGGCTTCAGCCTCGAGGCGCCCGAGGGTGTCCGCTTCGTCATCCGCTCGCGGATGCTCACCGAGGACGAGCTGGCGGTGCTCGACGGCTGACCGTCCGGGTGGACGGTGCCGCCGCAGGGCCGGCGTGCTTGGCTGGGGCGATGGACCGCACCGAGCTCCGCCGGCTCCAGGCCCCCCTGCGCGAGCGCTACGCCGCCGACCCGGCCTCCGCCCTCACCCCGCTGCACGCCACGGCCGACTTCCGCGACGACGGCGTCACGTGCACCGTCGACGGGTTCGCCGGGCCGGTGCGTGCCGGGCTGCACCCGGCGACGGGGGGCGACGGCTCCGACGCGTGCAGCGGCGACCTGCTCCTCGAGGCCCTGCTGGCCTGCGCCGGTGTCACGCTGCGCAGCGTCGCGACGGCGATGGGGGTCTCGCTCACCGGTGTCCGGGGCCGGGCCGAGAGCAGCTTCGACGCCCGCGGCACCCTCGGCACCGACCGGGAGGTGCCCGTGGGCGTCGGACCGGTCACCGTCACCTTCACCGTCGAGACCGACGCCGACGACGCGGCGCTCGAGCGCCTCGCGACCTCGACCGAGCGCTACTGCGTCGTGGGCCACAGCCTCAAGGAGGTGCCGCGCGTCCGCGTCGTCCGGCCCTAGCCTGTACCCAGCACGGCGAGCGACGCCGGTCGAGCGAGGAGAGCAGGGCGATGAGCGCACCCCCCGGATGGCACCCGCAGCCGGACGGCCGCGAGCGGTGGTGGGACGGCCAGCAGTGGACCGAGCACTTCCGCGACCCGGCCACCGCGGCCCCGCCCGCGCCGGGTGACACCCAGGTGCTCGGCGCCCCGGGCGACGCGTACTCGACCCCGGTGCCGGCCTACGGCACGCAGGGCACCGGCTACGGAACGCCCGGTGCCGGCCAGTGGCCGCCGCCGCAGAAGCAGGGGATGAGCGGCACTGCCAAGGGCTGCCTCATCGCCGTCGTGGTCGTCGTCGTGCTCGCGATCGTCGCCGTCGTCGTCGGCGGGATCTTCTTCGCGCGCAAGGTCAACGAGACCGTCGACGAGGTGCAGTCGGCGATCCCGTCGACCTTCCCCACGGACCTCCCGAGCGCCGGCGGCGAGCCGGTCACCATCACGCTGGGCGACGGTTTCGAGCTGCCGAGCGCCACGGTCGACGGCGGCTGGACCCTCGAGGACAACGGCGGCATCGGCCGGGTCGTCACGGGGATGACCGCGACGCCCACGGGCGACGGCGACCTCCCCCTCCTCTTCACGATGGACTTCGCGGGCGGCGAGAGCACCGTGTGCAACGCGAACTTCTCCGGAGCCTCCGACTCCGCCGAGGTCACGTGCATCCCCGTGTTCGGTGACGTGCCGGACGGCGCCGAGGTGACGGTCACCCCGACGTTCTGACGCCTCGGGTCAGGAGGTCGGCGCGGCGGCGATGACGTCGCGGACGAGCGCGTCGGTGCGCAGGGCGGACCCGTCGACCTCGGGCGAGAACCCGAGCCGCACGACGACGAGGCGCTGCGAGGGCACGACGTAGACGCGCTGGCCGTCGTGGCCGCTCATCCAGTAGGCGTCGGCGGGCAGCTCGGGGGCGACGAGCGAGCCGTCGGCCTCCTGGTTGACCCACCAGCCGGCGGCGTACCCGCGCTCCTCGCTGTGGTCGACCGGCTGGGCGGTCGTCGACTGCGCCATCCAGCCCTCCGGGAGCAGGCGGTCACCGCCCCACACCCCGTCCTGGAGGGCGAACTGCCCGAGGGCCGCCCAGTCGCGCGGGGTCGCCCAGAGGTAGGACGAGCACACCGGGTTGCCCACGCCGTCGGTCTCCCACGTCGCCGAGGAGAGCCCGAGCGGCGCGAACAGCTCGGTGCGCGGGAAGTCGGCGTCGGGGACGTCGGCGAGCGAGCTGAGCCACGAGCAGACGAGGTTCGTCGACCCGCTGGAGTACTGCTGGTAGGTGCCCGGCTGGTGCGCCAGGCCCTGGCTCGCGACGTACCTCGCCATGTCGGGCTCGGCGTACAGCATCTGCGTGATCGGCGTCCCGAGCGAGTAGGTCTCGTCCCAGCGCAGGCCGCTCGTCATCCGCATCAGCTGGTCGACGGTGATGCTCCGGCGCTCGTCGGTCCACTCCGGCCGCAGCCCGTCCTCCTTCCGGACGTCGAGGCCGCGCTCGAGGACGTAGCGGCCGACGAGGAGGTTGGTCGCCGACTTGGCCATCGACCAGCCGAGCTGCGGTGTGTCGGTGGAGAACCCGTCGGCGTAGCGCTCGGCGACGAGCTTGCCGTCGCGGAGGACGACGACCGCCCGGGTCCCGAGGTCCTTCTTCTGCTTCACCGACAGGTCGTCGCCGAAGGCGCGCGACATGGCCTTCTCGAGGGCCGGGTCGGCCTCGGGCGCGGGGGCGTCGGTGTAGGGGTTGCCCTCGGACTCGACCTTCGTCGCCCGACGGCTCACCGCCGGGCGCTCCCCGGCGACCGTGCAGCCGTAGCCCTGCGTGTAGAACGCCTTCTGCTTGGCGAGCAGCCAGCCGACGGCCGAGGTCGAGGACTTCCCCGCGAGGTTGACGTACCCCGTGAGGTAGGGGACGAGCGGGTTCGGCGGGAGGTCGGTGTCGGGGTCGTCGCGCCCCGCGACGAGGGTGACCGCACAGGAGTTGTGGGCCGCGTAGCCGGTGCCGGTGGCGAGCAGCGGGCGGTAGTGCCGGTACCCGAGGACGGCCCCGACGACGACGAGGACGAGGAGGACGGCGAGGACCCGGCGCAGCACACGCATGGCGGCGACGGTACCGCCCGGCGGCCGCGCCGTCAGGGACCTGCGCTCAGGCGGCGGCGAGAGCGTCGAGGCGCTCGCGCAGCCGGTCGAGGAGCCCGGCGAGCAGGCGGGAGACCTGCATCTGGCTGACCCCGATGGCCTCGCCGATCTCGCTCTGCGTGCGCTCCTCGACGAACCGCAGCCGGATGATGACCCGCTCGCGCGGCGTGAGCCGGGCGACCTCGGCCCGCACGGCGGCGCGCAGCAGCACGCCGTCGGTGGCGTCGAGGGGGTCGGCGAGCCGGTCACCGGCCGTGCCCCCGGCCGGCGACGGGGCGTCGAGCGAGGACGGGGTGAAGGCGGACGCGGTGGCGCGCGCCTCGGCGACGTCGGCGAGGTCGCGGCCGACCGCACGGGCCAGCTCGGCGAGGGTGGCGTCGCGGCCGAGCTGCTGGCGCAGGTCGTCCTCGGCGGGGACGAGCTCGGCCCGCAGCTCCTGGAGGCCCCGCGGCGGGCGCACGACCCATCCGGCGTCGCGGAAGTGCCGCTTGAGCTCTCCGCGGACGGTCGGCACGGCGAAGGCCTCGAACCCGCGCCCGGCCCCGGGCCGGTAGCGCAGCACGGCGGTGACGAGGGCGGTGCGGGCGACCTGGAGCAGGTCGTCGGTGTCGATGCCGCGGCCGGTGTAGCGCAGCGCGAGCGAGTCGGCGAGGGGGAGGGTGGCCGTGACGACGTCGGCGAGCAGGCGCTCGCGGTCGGCGGGGGCGGCGGCGCGCTCGTAGGCGGCGAGCAGCTCCTCGAGGTCGGCGGTGGCGCCCGAGGGACGGGTGGGCGCCGCGAGCGGGCGAATGCTGGTGGGACGGTGGGGGGACATCGAGACCTCCGGTCCGGACAAGACCGGCGGCACGTGTTCTCGACCACCGAGCCCCCGGTGGTCGGGGGCGACTGGTTCGACCGTACTCCGCCGCCCCGACGTCCGACGGCTTGCGTGACACGCCTTCGACGGCCGGCCCCCGAGCGCGGCCTCAGTCGTCGGACACGGCGATGACCAGCTTGCCGCGGACGTGGCCCTCTCGGCTGCGCGCGAACGCCTCGCCGACGGCGTCGAGGCCGTAGGAGCCGGCGACGTCGACGACGAGCGAGCCCCGCGCGGCGAGGTCGGCGAGCCACTGCAGCTCGCCACCGTCGGGGCGCACCCACACCCAGGTGCCGCCGTGCTCGAGGACCGACGGGTCGGCGATCGAGGCGTGCCGTCCGCCGTCGCCCAGCACCGCGAGGGTGTCGTCGAGGACCCCGCCGACGAGGTCGGCCACGGCGTCGACACCGTCCGGAACCAGGGCCCGGACCCGCTCGACGAGGCCGTCGCCGTAGGCCACCGGCTCGGCGCCGAGCTCGCGGAGCCGGCCGTGGTTGGCCTCCGAGGCGGTGCCGACGACCCGCGCGCCCAGCTCGCGCGCGACCTGCACGGCGAGCAGGCCCACCCCACCGGCAGCGGCGTGGACGAGCACGGTGTCGCCCGCCCCGACCTCGAGGCGGCGCAGGACGCGCAGCGCGGTGAGGCCGGCGAGCGGGAGGGCGCCCGCGGTGTCCCAGTCGACACCGGCCGGCTTGCGGGCCAGGGCCCGTGCCGGGACGGTGACGAGCTCGGCGAAGGTGCCGCCGTGCACCCAGTCCTTGCGGGCGTACGCGAGGACCTCGTCGCCGGGCCGCACCTCGGGGGTGTCGGGGCCGACCGCCCGGACGACGCCCGCGACGTCCCACCCGGGCACGACGGGGAAGGTGGCCTCCATCATCGGGTCGAGGCCGCCGCCCATGAGCTTCCAGTCGACGGGGTTGACCGAGGCCCGCCGCACCTCGACGAGGGCCTCGCCGGGCCCCACCTTGGGGTCGGGGAGGTCGTCCCGCACCTCGAGGACGTCGAGGTCTCCGTACCGGTCGTAGGTCGTCGCACGCATGACGGGGTCAGCGCGCCGGCGGGCGCCGCGCATTCCCGGGGTGCACCCGCGGGCCGCCGACCTGCGCGAACGCCGTTTGCCGGACCGGTCGCGGGGGTAACGTCGCGCTTGCCCCGTGTCGAGCGGGGACGTCGACGGACGAGGAGGTCCGGGGGATGACGACCGTCCACGCCGGTGACCAGACCGGGCACGACGCCGACCCGGCGCTCACCCTCGACCTCGACGCCCTGCGGGCCGTCCTCGCCCAGCACCCGTTCCCGTCGTGCCAGGACGACCTCATCGCCGCGTGCCTCGCCGCCGGGGCGCCGGCCCGGCTGTGCTGCCGCCTGGCCCGGCTCGACCGCACACAGCGGTTCGCCTCGCTCGAGGAGATGTGCGCCGCCGTCGCCGCGGCGGACGTCGCGCCCCACCAGGGCTGAGGCGCGGTCCCACCGCGACCAGTAGCGTCTGCACCACGGGTCGTCGCGACGGAGGGCCCCGGACGCCGGAGGACACCATGGCCGGAGGGCTGGTCGCCCTGCTCGACGACATCGCCGTGCTCGCCAAGATGGCGGCCGCGTCGCTCGACGACGTCGGGGCCGCTGCCGGGCGGGCCAGCGCGAAGGCCGCCGGGGTCGTCGTCGACGACACCGCCGTCACGCCCCGCTACGTGCACGGGTTCACCGCCGACCGCGAGCTGCCGATCATCCGCCGGATCGCCGTCGGCTCGCTGCGCAACAAGATCCTCGTCATCCTGCCGATCGCGCTGATCCTCAGCCAGTGGCTGCCGTGGCTGCTCACCCCGATCCTCATGGTCGGTGGCACCTACCTCTGCTACGAGGGCGCGGAGAAGATCTGGGAGAAGCTCGCCCACCACGAGGAGCACCACGAGCCCGCCGCGGCCGAGGGCGCCGAACAGGAGAAGACGATGGTGGCCGGCGCCATCCGCACCGACTTCATCCTCTCCGCCGAGATCATGGTCATCGCGCTCAACGAGGTCGCCGACGAGCCGTTCGTGTCGCGCGCGATCATCCTGCTCGTCGTCGCGGTCCTCATCACGGCGCTCGTCTACGGCGTCGTCGCGCTCATCGTCAAGATGGACGACATCGGCCTGCACCTCGCGGAGTCGGGGCGCTCGGGCGCGGTGCAGGGCCTGGGCCGCGGGCTCGTCACGGCGATGCCGCGGCTGCTCGCCGTGCTGTCGACCGTCGGCATCGTCGCGATGCTCTGGGTCGGCGGTCACATCCTCCTCGTCGGGGCCGACGAGCTCGGCTGGCACGGGCCGTACGGGGTCGTGCACCACCTCGAGGAGGCCGTGCACGACGCGACCGGCGCGCTGGGCGGGGTGCTCGGCTGGCTGACGAACACGCTCGGGTCGGCCGTGGCCGGCGGCATCGTCGGTGCGGTCGTCGTCGCCGTCGTGCTGCTCGTCCAGCGGGTGCGACGCGGTGAGGGCGCCGCCGCCCACTGAGCCGGTCAGGCGCGGATGGCCGTGACGAGCAGGTACTCCCAGCGCATCCGGCCCCCGCCCTCGTCGGCCTCGCGGGCCAGGGCGTCGAGGGCGGCCTCCACCGCGGCCTGCTGCTCGGGGTCGCCGGCCTGCGAACGGTGCACGGCGGCGGTGGGGCCGTAGCGCTCGACGAAGAAGCGGCGGAACTCCTCGGGTGTCGTGAAGGTGTCGACGACGAGCTCGCGGCGCTCGGCCCGCAGGTCGGTGACGGCGTCGCCGAGCAGGGAGCGCACGTGGTCCGCGGACCCCCACAGCGGCGGCGGCTGCGCGCCGGACGGGGGCGGCGGGGCCCACGGGCGCAGGGCCGCGAGCAGCCGGCCGATGAAGCCCTCCGGCGTCCACGAGAGCAAGCCGATCCGGCCACCGGGCCGGCAGACCCGGACGAGCTCGTCGGCGGCCGCCTCGTGGATCGGCGCGAACATCACGCCGACGCAGGACAGCACGACGTCGAAGGTCGCGTCGGGGTAGGGCAGGTCCTCGGCGTCGGCGACGTCCCAGAGCAGCTCGAGCCCGGCGGCCTCGGCGTGCTCGCGTCCGACGGCGAGCAGCTCGGGGGTGAGGTCGGAGGCGGTGACGTCGGCGCCGAGCCGGGCGGCGGGCAGCGAGGCGTTGCCGGAGCCGGCCGCGACGTCGAGGACCTTGTCGCCCGGGCCGACGCCGCAGGCCTCGACGAGGACCGGTCCCAGGGTCGGGATGACCCGCTCGGCGACGCTCGGGTAGTCACCGAGCGCCCAGACGGCGCGGTGCCTCGCCTTGACCTCCGGCGGGGCGGGGGCGTGGTGGTGGACGGTCATGGTCGAGCTCCTCTCGGGTGGTGGCGTCCAGCGTCCCGGGCCCGCCCCGGGCGGCTCCAGTGCGCGATGTGGAGCACCGGCGGTCCACGATCTGTACTGGCGCCCGGCCCACGGCGGCGGTTCACTGGGCACGGGACGCGGGCCGACGGGGACCGCCCCGGGGAGGTGGCTCATGGGATCCACGTACGGCCAGTTCTGCCCGGTCGCCAAGGCGATGGAGGTGCTCGACGAGCGCTGGACCCTGCTCATCGTCCGCGAGCTGCTCATGGGGAGCCGGCACTTCAACGACCTGCGCCGCGGTGTGCCGCGGATGTCGCCGACGCTGCTCGCGAAGCGGCTGCGCCGGCTGGAGCGGGCCGGGGTCGTGCGTCGGACGGGCGCCGGCGGGCGCACCGCCTACGACCTCACGCCGAGCGGCGAGGAGCTGCGACCCGTCGTCGAGGCGCTCGGGGCGTGGGGCGTGCGGTGGGTCGGCGACCTCGGCGAGGAGGACCTCGACCCGCACCTGCTCATGTGGGACGTCAAGCGCACCCTGCCGCTCGAGCGCTGGCCGCGCGGGCGCACCGTGCTCGCCTTCACCTACACCGACGTCGAGCCCGGGGTGCGTCGCTGGTGGGTCGTCGTCGACGGCGCCGACGTCGACGTCTGCGACGTCGACCCCGGGTACGAGGTCACGGCGAGCCTCACGACGACGCTCCGGACGATGACCGAGATCTGGCGCGGCGACCGGGCCTGGACCGACGCGGTGCGCGGCGCGCTGCTGGCGATCGACGGCCCGCGCGACGTGGCCCGGGCGGTGCCCGACTGGGTGGGCATCTCGACCCTCGGCGCGGTGCCCCGCCCCGCCTGACCCCGAGCTCCCCCGCCCCCGACCTCTCCCAACCTTGTGGGGCGGCAGCCGCCCGACCGGCCGTCTCGGCGGCGTGTCGGGCGGACGCACCCCCACAAGGTCGGGGAGGACGGGTCAGGAGGAGGGCGCCGCGGCCCGGAGCCGCTCGAGCAGGTCGGGGGCGACCTCGTCGAGGAACGGCTGCTGGTGCTCGCCGCCCACCTGCACGAGCGCGACGTCGGTGAACCCGGCCTCCCAGAACGGGCGGACCGCCTCGACGATGCCGTCGAGGTCCGGGCCGCAGGGGATCGAGCCCGCGACGTCCTCGGGCCGGACGAACTGGCTCGCGCCGCTGAAGCCCATCGGGGTCGGGAGGTCGGCGTTGACCTTCCACCCGCCGGCGAACCACCGGAACTGCTCGTGGGCGCGCTGCACGGCCGCCTCCTCGGAGGGGTCCCAGCAGATCGGGATCTGCCCGATGGCCCGGGCCCCCGACCCGATGGTCGAGCCGGCCAGCTCGTCCCACGCCGACACGAGGTCGCCGTCCGGCTCGACCGCGATGAGGTGGTCGGCGAGCGGCCCGAACCGCTCGATGCCCTCGCGCCCGCTGACGGCGACGCCGATCTCGACGCCCTGCTCGGGCAGGTCCCAGATACGGGCGGAGTCGACGTCGAAGTGCTCCCCGCGCCACGTGACGAGCTCGCCGGTGTGCAGCGCGCGGATGACCTCGATCGCCTCGGCGAGCATGTCCTGGCGCTGCGCGACCGGCGGCCAGCCCTGTCCGATGACGTGCTCGTTGAGGTTCTCGCCGGAGCCGAGACCGAGGACGAAGCGGCCGTCCGCAAGGACCTGCAGCGTCGCGGCCTTCTGGGCGACGACGGCCGGGTGGTAGCGCATCGTCGGGCAGGTGATGTACGTGGCCATCTCGACGCGCGAGGTCGCCTGGGCCACCGCCCCGAGCACCGTCCACGCGTAGGGGGCGTGGCCCTGCTCGGTGAGCCAGGGCGAGAAGTGGTCGCTCGAGACGAGCAGGTCGAAGCCGGCGTCCTCGGCGCGCACGGCGGCGTCGACGAGCTCCTTGGGGCCGTTCTGCTCGGTCATCAGCGTGAATCCGAATCGGGTCACCGGTGCTCCTCCGCGGGTCGGGCCGGGCGGTCCCGGCGCTCTCCGTCGGTCCCTACCCACCGGCGGGCCGTCCTGCACGTCGCGCCCCCCGTGCCCCGCCCGCTGGCTACGGTCGGGGGATGAGCTACCCCCCACCGCTGTACGACGGGGCCGACGGCGAGGTCTCGGCCTGGGTGACCCCCGGCGAGCGCGAGCCGGACCTGGTCTACCCCAACGGGAACCGCGTCCACCACGTCGCGCGCGGCGAGGCGACCGGCGGGCTGTTCGGGCTCTACCGGTGGTCCTTCGCCGGCCCGCCGAGCGGTCCCGGCCCGCACTTCCACCGCACCATCAGCGAGTCGTTCTACGTGCTCGAGGGCACGGTGCGCATCTACGACGGTCGCACGTGGGTCCCGGTCGGCGCCGGGGACTTCGTCCACGTGCCGCCCGGTGGCCTGCACGGGTTCCGCAACGAGGACGGCCCGGCCGAGATGCTCCTGCACTTCGCCCCCGGGGCGCCGCGCGAGCCGTACTTCGAGGGCCTCGCGGCGGGCACCGACGACTGGTCGCGCGAGCAGTACGACGCGTTCATGGCCGCCCACGACAACCACTGGGTCGAGGACTGAGTCAGCGGCGCCGCAGCCGTCGGGTGACGAGCGCCGCCGCGACGAGCAGGAGGACCCCGGCACCCCCGGCGAGCAGGATGGTCGTCGCGTCCCGGCCCGCCGAGGCCCCGACCGCCACGTAGGCGACGGTGCCCGGCAGCACCCCGACCGCGGTGCCGAGCAGGTAGTCGCGCCGGGACACCGGGCTCACCCCGGCGCCGTAGTTGACGACCGTGAAGGGCACGAGCGGTGTCAGCCGGGCGATGACGACGGCGAGCACGCCCTGCTCGCGCAGCACGCGGCGCACCCGCTCGACCCGGGTGCCGGTGAGGGCCGACACCGCGTCCCGTCCGAGCCGTCCGGCGATCTCGAAGGTCACCCACGCGCTGAGCATCGAGGCCACCCACGACAGGGCGGTACCGGCGCCGAGGCCGAACAGCGCCCCGGCGATGCCGGCGAGCAGGTTCTTCGGGACGGGCACGAGGGTGACGAGCACATGGAGGAGGACGTAGACGAGGGGCCCCCACGGACCGCTGCCGGCGACCGCCCGGCGGACCGTGTCGAGGTCGCCACCGAGCACGAGGACGACGAGGCCGGCCCCGAGGGCGAGGGCGATCGCGGCCGCGAGGAGGCGCACCCGCAGCGGGCCGGAGGTGGCCATCCTCAGGTGGCGACCGGGGGCCGCCGGCGCCCGGTGCGGCGCGAGTGCAGGGCGACGAGCACGGCGACGACGACGACGCCGGTGATGACCGAGAACCCGAGGGTCGGCTCGAGCGGGACGAGGATGCCGAGCGTCCCCCCGATGACCCAGAAGGCCTGGAGGATCGTCTCGGACCAGGAGAAGACCCGGGCCCGGACGAGGTCGGCGACGTCGCGCTGGACGAGGGCGTCGAGGCAGAGCTTGGCGAGCTGCCCGAAGGTGCCCGTCGCCAGGCCGAGGAGCGCCAGTGCCCACAGCGAGTAGAAGAGCGCCGTCACGAGGGCGGCCGCGAGCGCCAGGCCCGCGATGACCGTGGCCATGGCCTCCGGGGCCGGGGTCTGCTTGCGGTTGCCGACGAGCGAGCCGAGGGCGTTGCCGACCCCGGCCGTGCCGGCGACCACGCCGAGGACGAGCGGGCCGCTGACCCCGGGCAGCGGGTGCTCGCGCATGAGGAAGGTGAGGAAGAGGGTGAGGAAGCCGGAGAGCAGCCGGGCCCCGGTCGTCAGCCAGAGGACGTAGCGGACGGTGACCGGCAGCGCGCGCATCCGGCGCACCCCGCGCTCGGGGTCGTCGAGCGGCTCCTCGCCCGCGGGTGTGCCGTCGACGTCGACCTCGCCGGCCGTGGAGTCGACCCGGGCGGGCAGCCGGATGGCGAGCACCGTCGCCGCGACGAAGACGACGAAGGCGACGCGCAGCGACCAGTCCGGGCCGATGCGGGACGCGGCGCCCGCGATCCCGCCGCCGAGGACCATCCCGACGATGCCCGCGATGTTGAGGCGCGAGTTGGCGCTGACGAGGCCGATGCCCTCGGGGAGCAGGCGCGGGACGGCGGCCGCGCGGGCCACCGCGTAGGACCGGGACGCGACGAGGCACCCGAGCGCCGCCGGGAAGAGCCACGGGCTGTCGTCGACGACCGCCGAGGCGAGCACCCAGGCGAGGAAGCCGCGGGTGGCCAGCGTCGTGCCGAGTGCCCAGCGCCGCCCGTGCCGGAACCGGTCGAGCAGCGGCCCGATGAGCGGGGCGAGGAGGACGAAGGGCGCCATCGTCAGGAGGAGGAAGAGCGCGACGCGGCCGCGGGCCTCGTCGGTGGGCATCGCGAAGACGGTGCCGGCGAGGGAGACGGTGACCGCGGCGTCGCCGGCGACGTTGACGGCGTGCAGCTCGGTGAGCCGGGCCAGCCCGGTGTCGGCGGCCCCGTCGGCGGCGGCGAAGCGCCGGAAGCGCCGGCCCGCGGCCCGACCGCCGCGCCCGACGGCCCGCGCCGAGGCCGCGCCCCCGCGCCCGACCGCACGCGCCGAGGCCGCCCCGCCGCGCCCGACGGCCCGGGCCGACCCGGAGAACCGGCCGGACCGCCCGGGCCCGGGCGCGGACCCGGGCGGGGGCGGCGCCGCCGACTGCGGCGACGGCTCCCGGTCCGGGGACGCGGTGGGGGGCACGCTCACCCTCCGATCCTGCCTCGTGCCGGCCACCGGGTGGGGGACCGGCCCGCGGGCGCTGCCGGAACACCCCGTGCGACGTGGGCGTTCTGCCCCCCATGACGACCCCCCAGACCGGCATGGCGGAGCGCTACCAGCGGGCGCGCGGGCTCTTCGAGCACGGGGAGTACCGCGAGGCCGCGGTCGAGCTGAGCGCCCTCGTCGACGCGAGCGCCCTCGAGCCGCCGCTCCACGGCACGACCGAGCTGCGGCTGCTCCTCGCCCGCTCGTACTACCACTCGGCCCAGCTCGGCCGGGCCGAGCGGGTCACCCGCGCGATCCTCGTCGACGACCCGGACGAGGCCTACGCCAACCTCCTGCTCGGCCGCACCCTCCAGCGCCAGGGTCGGCCCGCCGAGGCGCGCCCGCACCTCGCGATGGCGGAGCTGCTCGGTGGCTACGCGGGCGAGGGCCGGCTGCCGGCGCGCGAGGACGGGCCGGACGACGGCGACGGCGACCGCGGGGTCGACGCGTCGTGACCGACTACGGCCACGAGGTCGAGCTCGGCATCTTCCCGACGCCGGACGCCGCGGCCCCCGAGCGGGTCCTCGAGCTCGCCGAGCTGGCCGACGTGCTCGGGCTCGACCTCGTCACCGTCCAGGACCACCCGTACCAGGCCCGCCACCTCGACGCCTGGACGCTGCTCTCGGTCGTCGCGGCCCGGACGACCGCGGTGCGGGTCGCGCCGAACGTCGCCAACCTGCCGCTGCGGCCGCCGGCCGTGCTCGCCCAGGCCGTGGCCTCGCTCGACCTGCTGAGCGGCGGGCGGGTCGAGCTGGGCCTCGGGGCGGGTGCCTTCTGGGACCCGGTCGTGGCCGCCGGGGGCACCCGGCTCACGCCGGGGGAGTCGGTCGAGGCGCTCGAGGAGGCGGTCGCCGTCCTCCGCGCGATGTGGTCGGGCGAGGGCTCGGTGCGCGTCGAGGGCCGGCACCACCGCGTCGTCGGGCTGCACGCCGGGCCGCGTCCGGCGCACCCGGTGGGCATCTGGCTCGGCGCCTACAAGCCGCGGATGCTGCGCCTCACCGGGCGGCTCGCCGACGGCTGGCTGCCGAGCATGGGGTACGCCGACCCCGACGCGCTCGGGCCGATGAACGCGACGATCGACGAGGCGGCGCTCGCCGCGGGGCGCGCCCCGGAGGACGTGCGCCGGCTCTACAACGTCTTCCCCGGTCGCACCGGCGGCAGCGGGCTCCTCGGCCGGCCCTCCGACTGGGCCGAGCAGCTCGCCGGGCTGACCCTCGAGCACGGGATGTCGACCTTCGTCCTCGGCACCGACGACCCGGAGCTGGTGCAGGTCTGGGCCCGCGAGGTCGGGCCGGCGCTGCGCGAGCTCGTGGCGGTCGAGCGCGAGCGGCGGGCCTCGGGCGCGGAGCATCCGGTCGACGTCGTGGAGACCGGTGCGCCGCAACCCGACTCGTCGTCCTCACCATCCCGCGTGGTCGTGCCGACTCCCGACGACGGCACGCGGCTCACCGGCACCCTGCCGTGGGACGAGGCGTCGCGTCCGCGCTACCCGGTCGGTCCGGAGGCCGGTGAGCAGGCGGGCTACTCGGACGCCCAGCTCGCCGCGCCACGCCACCTCCTCGAGATCCATGACCACCTGCGCTCCGAGCTCGCCCGGGTGCGCGACGTCGTCGACCAGGTGGCCCGCGGGATGCTCGCGGTCGGCGACGCCCGCTCGGCCGTCAACGCGATGACGATGCGCCAGAACCAGTGGACCCTCGGCGCGTACTGCGAGTCGTACTGCCGGATCGTCACCGGGCACCACACGCTCGAGGACCAGGCGGTCTTCCCCCACCTGCGCTGGACCGACCCGGACGCGGCACCGGTCATCGGCCGGCTCGAGGAGGAGCACGAGGTCATCCACGACGTCCTCGACGACGTCGACCGCGCGCTCGTCGCGCTCGTGTCCGAGGAGCCGGGGGCGCTGGACCGGCTGCGGCACGTCGTCGACCTGCTCACCGACACCCTCCTGTCGCACCTGGCCTACGAGGAGCGCGAGCTGCTGCACCCCCTCGCCCGCCACGGCTTCCACTGACCCACCCAACTTCTTGCGAGTTGCGACGCTCGACGCGCCGTCCGACGGCGCGTCGAGCGGCCGAACTCGCAAGAAGTCGGTCAGGCGGGGCGGGACTCGAGGGCGAGGAGGTGCTCCTTCGCGGCCGGTCCGCCGGCGTACCCGCCGACGCCGCCGGACGCCGGCAGCACCCGGTGGCAGGGCAGCGTGACGCACAGCGGGTTGCCACCGAGCGCGGTGCCGACCGCCCGGGCCGCCCCGGGGTGGCCGACGGCGGCCGCGAGCACGGCGTACGTCGTCCGCTCGCCGTACCCGACCGAGGCCGCGAGCCCGGTGAGCACCTCGCGCTGGAAGTCCGACGCCAGGGTCAGGTCGGTCTCGACCTCGACCCGCCGCGCCCGCCCCGCGAGGTAGTCCTCGAGGGCCCGGCGCACGGCGTCGGTCGGACGGGGATGGCGCAGCACGCGCGGGCTGACGGCGGCCGCGAGCCGCGCGAGCCAGCGCTCCTCGGCCCCGGCGTCGGGCACGTACGCGGTGGTCAGCACCCGGCCGTCGTCGCGGACGGCGAGGAGCATCCGGCCGACGGCCGTGTCGTCGACGACGTACGAGACGTCGGTGGGCGCCAGCCGTGGCGGGCCGGTCAGGGTCGGGGAGAAGGAGCGGAACGGGTCCGTCGCGGAGGTCATCGGGGTCATCGGGGGTCCTCGGGGTCGGTGAGGTCGAGTCGGAGGGTGGCGACGGCGTCGCTGACGAGGCGCCGGCTCATCCCGGGGGAGGTGCCGAGGGCCGCGGCGACCGACCGGTGGTCGAGGTCGCCGACGAAACGGAGGACGACGGCGTCGCGCTGCCGCTCGGGCAGCGCCGCGACCATCGCCCACAACGAGCCGTCGGGCGCGTCCGGCGGCGGGACGACCGGCGCCTCGGCGAGCGCGGCCGGGTCGTCGGACGGGGTGGTCCGGCGGGCGGCGCGGTGGTGGTCCATCGCGCAGCGGTGGGTGATCGTGAGGAGCCACGAGCGCAGGTTGCGCGCGTGGGTGAGCCGCGGGTAGGCCGCAAGGGCCTGGGTCCACGCCTGCTGGGCGACGTCGTCGGCGTGCACGGGACCGACGAGGCCGTGGGCGAGACGGGCGACGTCGCGCCAGTGCTCGTCGACGAGGTGCTGGAAGGGCGGGAGGCTCACGATGGTGCAACGGTAGGGCGCGCCGATCCGTGAGCGCCGGACCCGGCCGCGAGGGCTCCGTCGGCCGAACGGCCGGATCCACCGGGCCGACCCGGCGTGTTGCCCGCCCGGCCACCAGCGGCGGGCCGGGGGTGCGGCAGGATGGTGCGCCGTGAACGTCCCCCCGCGGCCGTCCGCCCGTCCGCTCGTCGTCGCGCACCGCGGCGCCAGCGACGAGGAGCCGGAGCACACGCTGCGTGCCTATCGCAAGGCCTTCGACCACGGCGCCGACGGGGTCGAGTGCGATGTCCGGCTCACCGCCGACCACCACCTCGTCTGCGTCCACGACCGCCGGGTCGAGCGGACGTCCAACGGCGCCGGCGTCGTCTCGACCCTCGAGCTGGCCCGCCTCGAGGAGCTCGACTGGGCCTCGTGGAAGCGCGGCCCCGGAGAGACCGAGACGCCCGAGGCCGACCCCGAGCGCGGCCACCTGCTCACCCTCCGGCGCCTGCTCGACACCCTCGTCGCGACCGGCGAGGAGGTCGTCACGCTCATCGAGACCAAGCACCCGACGCGGCACGGCGACGACGTCGAGAAGACCCTCGTCCAGGTGCTGCGCCACTTCGACCTCGACCGCGGCGACCAGCCCGGCCGCCCGCACGTACGGGTGATGTCGTTCTCCGCGAGGGCCCTCCAGCGCGTGCACAAGCTGTCGCCCGCCGTCCCGCTCGTCCACCTCGTCGAGGGGATCGTGCCGGCCATGGCCATCGACGGCACGCTGCCCAAGGGCATCGGCGCGGTGGGGCTCGACGTGCGGCTCGTGCGGCGCAAGCCGCAGGTCGTCGAGCGCTTCCGGCGGCACGGGCACCGGGTCTACGTGTGGACCGTCGACGAGGAGCGGGACATGGACCTGTGCTGCGACCTCGGGGTCGACGTCGTCATCACCAACCGCCCCGGGGTGGCCATCGACCGCATGGGGGTCACGGGGTAGTTTGACCCCGTGACCTCGGACGACACCGCTCCTCCGGAGCTCGACCACGACCTCGACGTCGGCGAGTCCTCCGGCCCCGGCGCGGACAGCATCATCTGCACGGTGCGGGTCCCCGCAGACCCCTCGTCGGTCGGCCGGGTGCGCCACGAGATCGTCACCGACCTCTCCGCCCGCGACCTGCCCGAGGACCTCGTCGGCGAGGCCGAGATCGTCGCCTCCGAGCTCCTCACCAACGCCGTGCGCCACGCCCGCCCCCTCTCCGACGGCACGATCCGCGTGCGCTGGAAGATCCGCGGCGACGTCGTCGAGGTCGAGGTCACCGACGGTGGCGGCGCCACCGTGCCCAAGCCGGCTCCTCGCACCGTCTGGCTCTCCAGCGGCCGCGGCCTGCGCATCGTGCGCTCGATGGCCCACGAGTGGGGCGTCACCGAGGACCGCACCGGCAACGTCGTCTGGGCCACCCTCGGCGGGCCGAGCCGCCGCCGCGCCACCTGACGGCCGCCGCCCCCGCGTCCCCTAGGGTGGCGCGCATGGGCAAGGCATCACGACGTCAGCGCGGCACCGACCGCACCCCCCGGGCCGCCCGGCCGAAGCCGGCGCCGTTCGAGCCGCGCCCCTTCGCGGGCCTGCCGAACGAGACCGACTGGGTCGCGATGCGCGAGATCCTCCCGGCGGCCACGGCCGTCGTCACCGTGCGCCCCGAGCACGTCCCCGACGGTGCCCCCTCGACCGTCACGGTGGCCACCGTCCTGCCGCTCGCGTGGCCCGCGCTGCACCGCACCGACGGCACGGTGCTCGTCGGCACGCAGTCCGGCAACTCCAGCGGTGACGCCTCGCGCGACCTCGCCGCCCAGGTGCTCGCCGGCCTGGCCGCCGAGCAGGGGCACCCCGTCGTCACCACCGAGCAGGTCACCGCCGACAGCCCGCGCCTCCAGGACGTCCTCGCCGAGGACTCCGGGTTCGACGTCACCGTCCACGAGGGCTTCGACTTCTGGGTCGAGGGCCAGGACCTCGAGGGCGACGCGCAGGCCTCCCTCGAGCGGGCCAACGAGAGCGTCGTCCCGACCGTGGCGATGTCCGCCCTGCCGTCCGCCTACTGGGTGCGCATCGGCGAGCGGGCCCACGTGCGGCTCGTCCTCCCCGAGGACGAGGACGCCGCCACCGACGCCCTGGCCCGGCTGCACGCCGCCGGCACCGACGGCCTCGGCGAGGGCACCCGCCTGCTCGGCGCGTTCCGCACCTGCGGGCTCCTCGTCCCGGTGTGGGACCTCGACCCCGAGCTCGAGGCCGCCGACCACGAGGACGAGCTCGGCGCCTGGGGCGAGCGCTACCGCGCGGCCCTCGCCGTCGACGCCCCGCTCACCGCCGACGAGCGCCGCGCCCGATCCGGGCTGCTGAGCCGCCAGGTCACCCTCCGCTGATGAGCTCCCTCGCCGCGCGCGTGGCCGCCGTCGTCCCGTGCAAGGACGAGGCGCAGCGCATCGCGGCGACGGTCGAGGCGGTGCTCGCGCTGCCCTCGGTCGGGCGGGTCGTCGTCGTCGACGACGGAAGCACCGACGGCACCGCCGACGCGGCGCGCGCGGCCGGTGCGGAGGTCGTGCGCCACGAGCGCAACCGCGGCAAGGCGGCCGCTCTCGAGACGGGCGTCGCGCGGGTGCGGGCGCTCGAGGCGGCGGAGGCGGCCGAGGACTCCGACGCCGCGTGGCCCGCCGCCCTGCTCTTCGTCGACGGCGACCTCCAGGAGACCGCCGCCAACCTCGGCGTGCTCACCGACGCGGTGCTCGACGGCCGCGCCGACATGACCATCGCGACCCTCCCCGCGCAGATCACGGCCGGCGGGGGGCGTGGCCTCGTCGTCGGGCTCGCCCGGCGAGGCATCGAGTCGCTCACGGGTTTCCGTGCGGTGCAACCGCTCTCGGGAATGCGATGCGTGTCACCGGCTGCGTACGACGCTGCTGCGCCCCTCGCCCGCGGATGGGGCGTCGAGACCGCGCTCACCGTCGACGTGCTGCGCGCCGGGCTCACCGTCCTCGAGGTGCCGTGCGAGCTCCAGCACCGGGTCAGCGGCTCCGACTGGCGCGGCCAGCTGCACCGGGCCGGCCAGTACCGCGACGTGTGGCTGGCGCTGGTCCGGCGCGGTTGGCGTCCGTGGCGCCGGGCCTGACCCGGCCGCACCCCGCGGGGGGTCCGGGGGAGGGAGGTGCCGGGGCGGCGACGTCGCGCGCCGAGCTCGCCCGCCGGGCCCTCCTCGTCCTGTCGGTCCTGCTGCTGCTCGTCGTCGGGCTGAGCCGGCCGAACGCCGCCCAGCCCGACCTCGCGCCCCGGGGCTGGGCCCCGGGCGCGCTGCTGCCGTTCACCCTCTCGCCGGGCGCGGTCACCGGCGTGCTCTGGGCCGGCTACCTCGTCGGGGCGGTCGCCGTGGTCCTGGGGCTGCGTCGCGGTGCACCGGCGCTGCGCTGGTGGGCGCCGGGCCTGCTCGCGGTGGCCTCGCTGCTCGTCGCGCCCTTCGGGTCGGCCGACCACGTCAGCTACGTCGCGTACGGGCGCATCCTCGTGTCGGGCGGCAACCCCTGGGTCGAGTCGCCCGCGGGGTGGGCCGGCGGCGCCGACCCCGTGACGAGCCGGGTCGAGGCGCCGTGGACCGAGGAGCCGAGCGTCTACGGACCCGCGGGCACGCTGCTCCACGCGCTGGCGGCCTGGGTCGGCGGGCCGTCGCTGCGCCAGGAGGTGTGGGTCTGGCAGGTCGTCGTCGTCCTCGCGTGGCTCGGGACGCGCGTGGCCCTGCGGGTGGCCCTGCCCGAGCGGCTGCACGGCCGCGTCGACGTCGCGTGGGCCGCCAACCCGCTGGTCCTCGGCGTCGGGGTCCTCGGGGCGCACGTCGACGTCGTCGCCACCGCCTTCGTCGTCGCGGCCGTGGCGCTGACCGCCCGGCGGGCGGGGGCGGCGGGGGCCGCGGGCACGGGCGCGCTCGTCGCGGCCGCGGCCTCGACCAAGGTGACCTACGGAGTCGCGCTCGTCGCCGTGCTCGCCGCGTGGTGGGCCGTGCGCGGCGACGGGCCGATGGGTCGGCGTCGTGCACTCGGGCGTTGTGCCGCAACCGTGCTCGGCTTCGTCGTCGCGGCCGGCGCCCTCCACGTGTGGGCCGGGGCGCACGTCTACGACCAGCTCTCCCGGTCGCGGCAGGCGGTGTCGCTGGCGACGCCCTGGCGTCCCTTCCTCGAGGCGGCACGCGGCCCGATGGGTGAGGACGCCGCCCGGCTGGCGATCAGCGTCGGCGCCGCCCTGCTCGCCGTCGTCCTGGCCGTCCTCCTCCTCCGCGCGACCCGCCCCGACCCGTCCGCCGCAGGCGGCCGCGCACGCTGGGCGGCGACCGCCCTGTGGCTCACCGCCAGTCTCTCGCTGGCCTACTCGCTCGCCGCGCCGTACTCGCTGCCCTGGTACGACCTGCTCGTCTGGGCGGCCCTGCCCGCGGTCGTCGCGGGCCCGGTCGACCTCGTGGCCACGGCCCGACTGCTCGTCATGTCCCTCGCCTACGTCCCGGGGCGCGTGCTCGGGATGACGCCCGCGGTCGAGTCGCTGACCCTCGGGCTGCGCCGCTCGGTTTCACCGTGGCTCGAGCTCGCGCTATGGCTGGCCGTCCTCGCGCTCGGCCTCAGGGGCGTCGCCGGGCGCGGCGGGTCGGGGCGGTCGTCCGCGCCTCCTCCAGCAGGTACCCCACCGACACCGACACGATGAGCGGGACGGCGAGGGTCGCCCCCACGGCGGGAATGGCGACGCCGGAGTCGTTGACCGCGAACCCGATCGCGAGCATGAGGACGAGCGCGACGAGGCCGGGGCGCAGGGTCGGCGCGGCGTCGTAGGAGCGCTGCATTGCCCGCGAGCCCCACGACGTCGGCCGGGCGAGCACGTAGGTCACGAAGAGCAGCGCCACCGGGACGAGCAAGGTCAGCGGCGCGTTCATCCGGAGGATGTCCCAGTTCTGCTGCGCCTTGCGCACGACGATGTCGTCGGCGGTGCCGTCGATCATCGCCTGCACGAACCGGCCGAGGTGGCTGCGGTCGGCGGGGTCGCGCAGCCAGTCGGCCCCGGCGACGAGGAAGAAGACGACGACCACCGACGCGGCGACGAGCAGCCAGCGCTTCACCGTCATCCGGATCCCGAGGATCGCGAGGACGAGGAAGACGAGGGCCGGCAGCAGCGCGGGCGGTCCGCCGGCGTCGGCGCCCCAGAACGGGGCGCCGTCGACGAGCAGCGCCGCCCCGCCGACGACCCCGACCGAGACGGCTGCCGCCCGGCGTCGCCCGCCGAGCACGAAGGCCGACGAGACGGCGATGGCGAGCAGCAGGGTCGCGGTGCCGAAGAGCGCGAAGGTGGGGTTGCCCATCCCGTAGAAGCGGCCGGCGACGACCGGCTGGAGGCCCATGAGCGAGGAGATCTGGAGCCGCGAGCCGCTCATGACGTCGGCCGCGAGCACGACGACGGTGACGGCCGAGACGACGGCCATCGGCCCGAGCGGCCACTTCCGCCACGGACCGCGCAGCGCGACGCCGGCGATGACGGCGACGAAGGCGAGGACGGCGGCGACGACGGCGAGCATCTCGACCGGGAAGCGCCACCACGGGACGAGGTTGGCGAGGAAGGTCGAGACCGGGACGGCGGCCGCGGCCACGGACAGGGTGCGGACCCGGGAGAGCACGGTCGTGCGCGAGGCCTCGGACCCGATCCGGCCCTTCCAGACGAGGAGCACGAGGAGGTAGACGACGAGCTGGCCGTACGCGAAGACCTGGAAGAAGGGTTCGACGAGGCCGTGGACGTCGTGGCTCGCCTCGTCGAGGTCGCGCAGGGCCTGGAGTCGGTCGCGGGCGCGACGCTCGGAGTTGTCCGGCGAGGCGTCGGTGGTCAGCGGGGCGCCGCCGACCGCGCTCGGCACCGGGAGCCCGACGTTCGCGAGCACCGTCGCGGTGAGGTCGGCGGTCTGCGCGAGCCCGGACTGACGGGTGGAGTCGGAGTACAGGGTCCCCGGCCCGAAGTGCGGACCGCGGGCGAGGACGAGGCGGAGCCGTTCGGAGACACCGGCATCGGAGAGGCTGGCGACGACGAAGTCCGCTCCGTTCGGTCCGGCCTCGACGACCTGGCCGATCCGCTGGTCGATCTCGCGCACCTGTTCGCTGCGGGAGCCGTCGGACTGCTCGCCGTCGGCGACGTCGTCGCGGTCGCGCAGCGCGCCGACGTCGACGAGCGTCACGGGGCAGGTGTTGAGGTCGACGAGGAGGTTCTCCGGGGTGAGCTCGCCGTACTGCGTGACCCGACCGTCCGGGAGCGCCGCCCCGGCCGCGGCGTACGGACCGATGGCGCGCACGCACATGCCCTCGTCCTCCACCGTCTCGGCGAGCAGGCCGAGCCGGGTGTCGAACTTCTGGGCCCGGGTGGCGTCGACGTAGTCGTCCCACTGGCTGACCCGCCCGTCGACGACCGTGGGGGCGCCGGGGCACGGCCGGTCGGCGGGGTTGGCCTGCGGGCCCTCGCGGTCGGGGGCCGCGCGCCCCCCGGACGACAGGCCGAGCCAGCCGTCGACCGGGCAGGTGTTGGAGTAGACCGAGCGGACGGACAGCGTCGCCGACGCACCGTCGCGGAGCAGGCCCCAGAGGTTGGGGGTGCGCTCCTCGTCGACGTCGGACCAGCTGAGCCCCCCGGTGCCGATGACGACGACCGCTCCCGTGGGGTCGGTGTCGGCCCCGGCGGGGGCTCCGGGGACCGCGAGGAGCAGGCCGCCGACCGAGGCGAGGACCGCGAGAGCGGCGGCGAGGACTCGGCGGGTCACGCCGCACAGGGTACGCAAGGGACAATGGAGCCGTGCGCGTCCCGACCCGACCCCGACCCGTCGTGCCCCGGCACCGGTGGGTCCTCGCCGCGCTCGTCGTCGCCGTCGCGGCCTCGCCGGTCGCGCTGCGCTACCTCGTGTTCTGGCCGCTGGACCAGTGGCAGGTCGACGTCGACGTCTACCGCGACGCCGGTGTCTCGATCCTCACCGGCCGGCCGGTCTACTCCGCGATGACCGAGGCGCCGCAGCTGCTGCCCTTCACCTACCCGCCCTTCGCGGCCTTCCTCGGGGTGCCCCTCGCGCTGCTGCCGTTCGGGGTGGTCGGCTGGCTGTGGACCGCGCTCCAGGTGCTCGCGACGACGGCCATCACGTGGTACGCCGCCCGGGGGCTGCTGCGGCAGGCCGGGCCGTGGCTGCCGCTGGCGCTGGCCGCCCTCACCGCCCCGATGCTCTGGCTGCACCCGGTCGGCGACGGCATCCGCTTCGGGCAGGTCAACGCCTTCATCGTGCTCGCCTGCGTCATGGACCTCGTCGAGCCCCGGCCGCGGATCGCCCGGTGGCTGCCGAAGGGGGCGCTCATCGGCCTCGCGATGGCGGTCAAGCTGACGCCCGGGGTGTTCGTCGTGCACTTCCTCGTGACGCGACGGTGGAAGGAGGCGGCCACGGCGGTGGCGTCGGCGGCCGTCGCCACCCTCCTCGCCGCAGCCGTCCTGCCCGGCACGTCCTGGGAGTACTGGACCGCGGCCCTGCGCGACCCCACCCGCCTGGGCCCCAACGCCGGCACGGCGAACCAGTCGGTGCGCGGGTTCCTCCTGCGGCTCGGTCCGGAGGGCCTGCCGGGCACCGTGCTCTGGCTCGTCGTGGCCGCGGCGATCGCCTGGTTCGGCTTCCGGCTCGCGGCCCGGCGGTACCGCGCCGGCGACCCGGTCGGCGAGCTCGCCGTCGTCGGCATCGTCGCCTGCCTCGTCTCGCCCGTCTCCTGGGTGCACCACTACCACTGGGTCGTCGTCGTCGTCCTCGCGCTGCTCGGGGTGCAGCCGTGGCGCGAGCGGCGCCGGCTGTGGGCCGCCGCGGCGATCACGGTGTTCTTCACCCTGCGCCTGCCGTGGTGGGGCATCGACTGGCTGGCGCACCGCGACTGGCCGCAGTGGCCGGGCCGCGTCCTCCAGAACGCCGACGTCGCGGGTGGGCTGCTCTGCCTCGGTCTGCTCTGGTGGGTCGCGCGCGACCGGGCGGACGGGCCCGGTCCGGAGGCCCTGCCGGATGGGACGGGCGCCCGTCGCCCGCGGGTGACGGCCTAGCCTGAGGGCCATGTTCGGGCTCAACGGCTGGGAGCTGCTGCTCGTCGGCGTGCCACTGCTCGTCGTGGTGTGGGTCCTCCTCGCCCTGGCGCGCATCGTCCGGGGCCACGGCGAGCTGCGCCGCCGGGTGGCCGCGCTCGAGGCGCACCGGCCCGCGGGGGAGGCCGACCTCGCCGCCCTGCGCGCCGACCTCGGGCAGGCGCTGCGCCACGTCGCCGTCGTCCGCTACGACGCGTTCGGCGACATGGGCGGCCGGCTGAGCTTCAGCGCCGCGGTCGTCGACGACGACGGCGACGGCCTCGTCATCAGCTCGATCCACGCGCGCGGCGAGTCGCGCACCTACGCCAAGGGCGTCGTCGGCGGCGAGTCCGACGCGACCCTCACCCCCGAGGAGCAGCAGGCCCTCGCGGCCGCCCGCACCGGCAAGGAGCACCCATGACCCGCCTCGGCTACCTCGGTCCCGAGGGGACCTTCACCTCGATGGCGCTCGACCGGTGGCCGGCCGCCGACGGTGCCGAGCGGGTGGCCTTCGGATCGGTCGACGCGGCACTGGCCGCCCTGCGCGCCGGCGAGGTCGACGGCGCGATGGTGCCCATCGAGAACTCGGTCGAGGGCGGGGTGTCGGCGACGCTCGACGCGCTGGCCAGCGGCGACCCGCTCCTCGTCACCGGCGAGGTCATGGTGCCGGTGACCTTCGTCCTCGCGGCCCGGGCCGGGACGACCCTCGCCGACGTGCGCGCCGTCGGCACCCACTCGCACGCCTGGGCACAGGTCCGGGGATGGATGGGCGCGCGGCTGCCGGAGGCGGTCTACGTCCCGACGCTGTCGACGGCCGCCGCCGCCGAGACCCTGGGCGAGGGCCACGAGGCGCGGACGGCCGCCGCGGGACCGCCGCCGTTCGACGCGGCCGTCTGCGCCCCGGCGGCGGCGACCCTGCACGGCCTCGAGGTGCTCGCCGACGGCATCGGCGACATGCAGGCCGCGGTGACGCGCTTCGTGCTCGTCGCCCGGCCGGGGTCGATGCCCGGGCCGACCGGGGCCGACAAGACGACCGTCGTGCTCTTCCAGCGCGACGACCACGCCGGCGGTCTGCTCGAGCTCCTCGAGCAGTTCGCGGCGCGGGGCATCAACATGACGCGGCTGGAGTCGCGGCCGACGAAGGCGTCGATGGGGTCGTACTGCTTCTCGGTCGACATCGAGGGGCACGTGCGCGACGAGCGGCTCGGCGAGGCGCTCATGGGCCTCAAGCGGATCTGCTCCGAGGTGCGCTTCCTCGGCTCCTACCCGCGGGCCGACCGGCAGCGGGCGACGGTGGGGCCGCAGGCCAGCGATGCGCACTTCGCGGCGGCGCGCGACTGGCTGGGCGAGATCCGCGACGGGCGAGCCTGAGGGGAGCCGGCGCCCTTCAGGACGAGGCGGCGGAGAGCTCGAGGCCGAGCCAGTACTGCTCGCCCGTGCCCCAGCGGACGTAGAGGTACGGCCCGGAGCGCTCGAGCAGCGGCCGGGCCGAGAGCATGTCGATGACCCAGCTCTCCTGCGCGTTCCGGGGCTCGTCGCACGCCATGTCGGTGACGGCGAGGCCGGCGCCGGCGAGGACCAGCCGGGAGTCGTCGACCGAGGCGTCGCCGCTGCCGGAGTTGCACCCGGTGCGGACGAGGAGCCGGCTGCCGTCGACCTCGAGCTCGACGGGGGCGGCGAGCGGCCGGGGCGCGCCGACCGAGGTGACGACCGCCCAGTGGCCAGTCAGGTCCTCGAGCGAGCGGACGGGGACCGACCCGTTGGCGGTGTCGTCGGTGCGCTGGCGCAGGAGCACCGCGGCCGCGGCCCCGAGCACGGCGACGAGGACCAGGGCCAGGACGACGACGAGGGCGGGCGGGCGCTTCATGCCGCTGGGACGCCGGCTCAGCGCGTGCTGGTTCCGGAGCCCGGCCGGCGCGCCGGGTCGGCGAGCTCGGGGATGCCCTCGGGCGTGGTGTGGGCGGTGACCCAGGCGTCGACCTCGCCCCAGCGCTCGTCGAGCCAGGCGGCGAAGACCACCGGGTCGTCGGGGACGTCGGCGGAGCGCCACGTCCAGGTCCGGACGAGGAACGGCCGGCCCCGGAACGGGATCGCCGCCCAGATCGAGCGCAGCGTCGACAGGTGCCCGAAGCCCGCGTGCGCCACCACCATGACGTCGGCGTCCGGGCGGGCCTGGCGAGCCGCCCACGCGCCGCGGGTCTTCGGCGGCAGGACGTTGACGAGCTCCTCGGCCCGGTCGGCCCGTCGGTGGTCGCCGCGGCGGCGGAGCCGTTCGATGAGGTGCGCCCGGCGCGACGGCGTCCAGTTCTGGCCCTCGGGGAAGATGAGGAGGACGTCGGCGGGCTCGAGGCTGGCGGCCATGCCGCGGACGCCGGCCAGCCGGTCGTCGCCGGCGGAGGGGACGAAGAACGAGTCGAGCCGGGTGAGGATCGTGTCGACGCCGGGGTCCCAGCGCAGGGCCTCGGCGAGGACGATGCGCGGCAGCCGGCCGGCGGTGCGCGCGAGCAGCCAGGCGACGGCGAGGGAGTCGAACGGGCCGGCGTGCCGGGCGAGGGCGAGGAGGGCGTGGTCCTCGGTGCCGAAGTGCATCCGGTCGGTGAGCTCGACCTCGAGCCCGAGCCAGCGCCGCGTGTAGTACATCAGCGAGTCGAGGGCGTCGGAGAGCAGCTCCTCGTGGGCGGCGCGCCACTGCGGTGAGGCGGTGTCGCGGCGGCCGGCACCGAGGGTCCAGCAGCGCACGAGCATCCGGATGTCGACCCAGAGCAGGAGGACCGCGAGGCAGGCGACCCGGAACAGGCGGGCGCGGCGGTCGACGAGGGCGTGGAAGGCGCCGGCGACGACGACCGGGACCATGAGGCCGGTGATGGCGACGGCGACGAGCGGCCACAGCGGGGCGAGCGCCCGCCGCACGACCGGCGGTGGTGGGGGGATGCTGCGCGCGCCCATGGGCCGAGCGTAGGGGCCGGGGTCCTCCGGCGGGAGGTGGATCGGAGGTGGGGCGCCGACGGCGGGGCGCGGGTCGGCAGGTGTGTGTGCGAGTGCTCTCGGTTGCTTCACATGCTGACTCGACCGAGAGCACGCGCACACCCCTACACACCCTCGGGCTCGGACCGACGAAACCGGTGCCATGACCCCGGTTTCCCCGGGCGCAGCGCGCGGAGGGACGGGGTCCGGGCCTCAGAGCGCGGCCCGGCCCGGCCCGGTCTGCTCAGAGCGCGGCCAGGTACTCCGCCGAGGCCTCGTACGCCTGCTCGGCGCGCTCGCGCATCCGCGACCCCCGCGCCGCCCGGATCGCCACGTTCGGCGACGACGCCGCGCCGCTGGGCAGCACGTGCGTCTCGACGTCGTCCGGCAGCGACGTCATCTCGTGCACGAACCGGTGGCGTCGCGCGATCTCGAACGCCACCGTCCCGACCTCCCAGGGGAACCGGGGCGGCGCGAGCGGCTGCTCCACCCGCCCGACCTGGAGCACGAACACCCGCGTCGCCCCGAGCTGCACCGCCCGCCCCACGGGGATCGAGTGCACGAGCCCGCCGTCGAGCAGGTGCCGCCCGTCGATGACCACCGGCGGGAACAGCCCCGGCACCGAGCACGACGCGACGACCGGCCACACGAGCTCCCCGGCCGAGAACCACACCGCGCTCGCGTCCTCGATGCATGCCGCGACGCACTGGAACGGCACGGCGAGCTCCTCGAAGGTCGAGACCGGCAGGTACTCGTCGACGACGTGGCGCAGCGGCGCGTTCGACAGCAGGTGCGTGCGCGAGCGCGCCGCCCGCGCGGCCTGCTTCACGGGGTTCTCGACGAAGACGCCCTCACGGACGACCGCGTCCCACACCTCCGCCAGCCGCGCCGCCCCCGCAGGAGTCGGGTCGGCCGCGACGAACGCCCCGTTGAGGGCGCCGATGCTCGTCCCGAGCACGACGTCCGGCACCACCCCGGCCTCGGCGAGCGCGCGCACCATCCCCACCTGGGTCGCCCCGAGCACGCCACCGCCGCCGAGGACGAACGCGGTCAGCTCCCTCCGGCGCGGCATGACCCCATGATGCCGCCCGCGGGCCGCCCCGACCGCCCGGTAGCCTGCGACCATGTCCGGCGCGGCGATCTTCGACCTCGACCGCACCCTCCTCCAGGGCGGCACCGGTCCCCTGCTCTCCCGCGCGATGTACGACCTCGGCGTCGTCTCCCGGAAGCTGCCCGGGGAGGGTCTGCTCTACAAGGCCTTCGACGTCATCGGCGAGACGCTGCCGTCCATCGCGCTGGCCCGCCAGGCCACGCTCGTCGCCAAGGGCCGGGCCGGCGACACCTTCGACGCCGCGGCCCGCAGCGCCGCCGAGACCATCGCCGGAGTCATCCACCCGTTCGCGCTCACCCTCATCGAGCAGCACCGGGCCGCGGGTCGGCCCGTCGTCCTCGCGACGACCACCCCCGAGCACCTCGTCCGCCCGCTCGCCGAGCGGCTCGGCGTCGACCACGTCGTCGCCACCCGGTACGCGATCACCGAGGAGGGCACCTTCAGCGGCGCCCTCGAGGGCCGGTTCGTCTGGTCGCGCGGCAAGCTCGCGGCGGTCCGGGAGTGGGCCGAGCGCGAGGGGGTCGACCTCGCCGAGTCCTTCGCCTACTCCGACTCGATCTACGACCTGCCGCTGCTCTCCGCGGTCGGCAGCCCGGCCGCGGTCAACCCCGACCCGCGGCTCACCGTCTACGCGCTCGCCCGGGGGTGGCCCATCGTGCACTTCGACGTCTCGCCGGGAGTGGTCAAGGTCCCCGTCCTCGGGGTCGAGCTCCAGCGGCTGTTCTTCCTCGCCAACCCGCCCGCGGTCACGCCCTACGCGCGCTTCGACGTCGCCGGCACCGAGAACATCCCGCGCACCGGGCCGGCGATCCTCGTCGGCAACCACCGCAGCTACTTCGACATCCCCGCGATGATCCAGATGATGCGCCGCACCGGGCGCACGGGTCGGATCCTCGCGAAGAAGGAGCTCTTCGACGTCCCGGTCGTCGGCGCCCTGGCCAGCGCCCTCGGCGGCATCCCCGTCGACCGGGCGGGCGGTGGCCAGGAGTCCTTCGAGCACGCGGCGGTCGCCCTGGCCGGCGGCGAGCTCGTCTGCCTCCTCCCGCAGGGCACCATCCCGCGGGGGGCGAAGTTCTACGACCCCGTCCTCAAGGGACGCACCGGCGCGGCGAGGCTGGCCGCCGCCACCGGCGCCCCCGTCATCCCGTTCGGGGTGTGGGGCAGCGAGAAGGTCTGGCCGCGCAGCTCGACGCTGCCCCGGATGCTCTCGCTCACCGACCCGCCGACCGTGCGCGTGCGCGTCGGCCCTCCGGTGGAGGTGCTCGGGCGCTCGGCCGCCGCCGACACCCGGCGGATCATGGAAGCCATCGTCGACTGCCTGCCTCCCGAGGCCCGCGAGGAGCGGACGCCCACGGAGGAGGAGATCCGGCTGGCCACCCCCGGCGGCCGGTCCGCCCGTTCCTGAGCGGCCCCTCAACCGCCGTTCCGCACCGCGGATCGGGATTTGACCTCCGGCCCGCATTAGGGTTCCCTAACTCAGGTAAGCCTTACCTGCAGGAGATGGGACGCACCGGATGTTCGTGAGCAACGCCCTCGTCGGGCTCCGCGAGGGCCTCGAGGCCGCCCTCGTCGTCGTCATCCTCCTCGCCTTCCTCACCAAGACCCAGCGCACCTGGGGCATCCGCTGGGTGTGGGCCGGCGTCGGCACCGCCGTGGCCCTGTCGGTGGCCCTCGGCGCCCTGCTCACCTACGGCACCCGGCAGCTGAGCTTCGAGGCCCAGGAGGTCGTCGGCGGCACCGCGAGCATCGTCGCCGTCGCCTTCGTGACCGTCATGGTCTTCTGGATGAAGTCGGCTGCGCGCAGCATCTCCGGAGAGCTCAAGGGCAAGCTCGACCGCGCCCTCGACCTCGGCCCGCTGGCCGTCGCGCTCGTCGGGTTCCTCGGCGTCGGCCGTGAGGGCCTCGAGACCGCGATCTTCTTCTACGCGACGGCACAGGCCGCCGGCTCCGGCAACAACCTGCCGCTGCTCGGCTGGGCCGTCGGCATCGTCGGCGCGGTCGTCCTCGGCTGGCTCATGTACAAGGGCGCGCTGAAGATCAACCTCGCGAAGTTCTTCCGCTGGACCGGGATCGCTCTGGTCGTCGTGGCCGCCGGCATCCTCGCCTACGGCATCCACGACCTCCAGGAGGCGCGGGTCCTGCCGGGCCTGAACACCCTGGCCTTCGACGTCTCGCACATCATCGACCCGGGCAGCTGGTACGCCGCGCTGCTCAAGGGGATCCTCAACTTCACCCCGCAGACGACGGTCCTCCAGGCCGTCGCGTGGGTCGCCTACGTCGGGGTCGTCATGACCCTGTTCCTCCGCCCCGCCCCGCCCACGGTCGCGGCCCCCGCGGAGCGGCCCGACGCCGCCCACGAGACCGCCACCGCCTGACCCACCCGAAGGACACACCACCCACCATGCGCACCCTCTCCACCGTGCTCCTCGCCGCCGCGGCCTCGTTCGCGCTGACCGGCTGCGGGAAGGACGAGGGCACCGTCACCGACGGCGCCGCGTCCGGGGCCGACACCACGGTCACCGTCACCTCCACCGACGACGCCTGCACGCTGTCCGCGACGAGCGCGACGCCGGGGAGCGTGGCCTTCACCGTCACGAACGAGGGCGGCCAGGTGACCGAGTTCTACCTCTACCGGGGCGAGGACATCGTCGGGGAGGTCGAGGACATCGGTCCCGGACTCACCCGCACCCTCACCGTCGACGACCTCGCAGCCGGCACCTACACGAGCGCCTGCAAGCCCGGCATGAGCGGCGACGGCATCCGCGCCGACTTCACCGTCGGATGACCCGTGGCGGCGGCCCGCCCGTGGCCGCTCCGCCCGACCCGGACCCTCCACCCCACCCACCGAAGGACCTCCCATGACGACCTCGCGCGCCCGCGCGGCCCTCCTGATCCTGCCGCTGACCCTCGGCCTCGCGGCCTGCTCCGGCGCCGCCGACGGGTCCGAGACCACCGGCAGCGGTGGCCCGATCGCCGTCACCGCCTCCGACACCGCGTGCGAGGTGGCCCGCACGGAGGCGCCCGCCGGCACGGTCGAGTTCGCGGTGACGAACTCGGGCACCAAGGTCAACGAGTTCTACGTCTACGCCGAGGGCGACCGGATCATGGGCGAGGTCGAGAACATCGGCCCCGGCCTGTCGCGCACCTTCCACGTCGAGCTCGCCGAGCCCGGGACCTACCAGACGGCGTGCAAGCCGGGCATGGTCGGCGACGGCATCCGCGCCGACTTCACCGTCACCGGCAGCTCGGCCGCCGCCAAGAGCGACGACGAGAAGCTGACGGCGGCCACGACCGACTACCAGCGCTACGTCTCCAGCCAGGCCGACGAGTTCCTCGAGGAGACGACCGAGTTCGTCGGCCTCGTCAAGGCGGGCAAGGTCGAGGAGGCCAAGGCCCTCTACCCCACGGCGCGCTCGTACTGGGAGCGCATCGAGCCCGTCGCCGAGTCGTTCGGCGACCTCGACCCGAAGATCGACGGCCGCGAGGACGTCGTCGAGGAGGGGATGGAGTTCACGGGGTACCACCGCCTCGAGAAGGACCTCTGGGAGACCGGGCTCCGGTCCGACTCCGGCGCGATCGCCGACCGGCTGCTCGCCGACGTCACCGAGCTCGTGGCCAAGGCCAAGGCCGTCGAGCTCAACCCGCTGCAGCTGGCGAACGGGTCCAAGGCGCTCCTCGACGAGATCGCCACCGGCAAGATCACCGGCGAGGAGGAGCGGTACAGCCACACCGACCTCTGGGACTTCGAGGCCAACTTCGAGGGCAGCAAGGCCGCCATCCAGGCCCTGCGCCCCTTCCTCCGGGAGGCCGACCCCGACCTCGTCGCGACGATCGACAGCCGCGGCACGGCGCTCGGCGACCTGCTGGAGACCCACCGCGACGGTGACGGCTTCGTCCTCTACACCGAGCTCACCCCCGCGGACGTCAAGAAGCTCACCGAGGCGCTCGACGCCTTCGCCGAGCCGGTCGCGACCGTGGCCGGTGCGGTCGCCAAGGGCTGACGTGGAGGCCTCGAGCCGCCGGGCCGTCCTCGCCGCCGGGGCGGGGACGGCGGTGGCCGGCGCCGCGGCCGGCCTGACCTGGGCCTCGCGCCCGGCGGCGGCCGGACCGGGTGCCGGTGCTCCTGACGCGCCCGCCGACGGCGTCGTGCCGTTCCGCGGCGCACACCAGGCGGGCATCACGACCCCTGCCCAGGACCGCCTGCACTTCGTGGCGCTCGACGTCGTCACCAGCGACCCCGAGGAGCTGCGGGCCCTGCTCACCGCGTGGACCCGGGCCGCCGAGCGGATGACCGCCGGGGCCGAGGCCGCGCCGGGCGGGACGGTGGGCGGCGGACCGTACGGGGTGCCCGAGGACACCGGCGAGGCCCTCGACCTCGCCGCCGCGAACCTCACGGTGACGATCGGCTACGGCCCCTCGCTCTTCGACGAGCGGTTCGGGCTGGGTGCACGGCGGCCCGGGGCGCTGCGCGAGCTGCCGGCCTTCGCGGGGGACGACCTCGACCCGGCTCGCTCCGGCGGGGACCTGTGCATCCAGGCCTGCGCCGACGACCCGCAGGTCGCCGTGCACGCCGTGCGCAACCTCGTGCGGATGGGCTTCGGCGTCGTGGCGGTGCGGTGGAGCCAGCTCGGCTTCGGGCGCACCTCGTCGACGTCGACGAGCCAGGTGACCCCGCGCAACATGTTCGGGTTCAAGGACGGCACGGCGAACCTCAAGGCCGAGGACCCCGTCGCCCTCGACGAGCACGTGTGGGTGGACGGGGCCGAGGCCGCGGGCGGTGCCGGGTGGCTGGCCGGCGGGTCCTACCTCGTCGCGCGCCGGATCCGGATGCACATCGAGGTGTGGGACCGCAGCACCCTCCAGGACCAGCAGGACACCATCGGGCGGGACAAGAAGGTGGGGGCTCCGCTCGGCCAGCGGGACGAGTTCGAGGAGCCCGACCTCGCCGCGGTGGCCGCCGACGGGCAGCCGCGCATCCCCGTCGACTCGCACGTCGCGCTGGCCCACCCGAGCAACCTCGACGGCGTCCGCATCCTGCGTCGGGGCTACAACTTCACCGACGGCTCCGACGGCCAGGGCCACCTCGACGCCGGCCTGTTCTTCATCGCGTTCGTGCGAGACCCCTTCCGGCAGTTCGTCCCCATGCAGCAGGCGCTGGCGCGGGCCGACAAGCTCAACGAGTACATCGAGCACACCGGCTCGGCGCTCTTCGCCTGCCCGCCGGGGTTGCGCGACGGGCAGGACTGGGGCACGCAGCTCTTCGCCTGATCCTCGCTGTCGCGCAACTTCGTCCGCCCCGGAGGCTGGCGCGGGCCCGGTGCGCGGGCCAAGGTGGTCACCATGACCGCGCCCACGACCGTCATCCTCTTCGGCGCCACCGGCGACCTCGCGCAGCGCAAGCTCATCCCCGGACTGCTGCACCTCTTCCTCTCCCGGCTGCTCGACGACCTGCGCGTGGTCGGCACCTCGCTCGACGAGATGACGCCGGACGAGTTCCGCGACTTCGCGCTCACCGCCGTGCGCGAGCACAGCACCCGCGAGACCGCCGAGGCGGAGTGGCAGGAGTTCGCCCAGCGCCTCGACTACGTGCCGCTCAAGGCCGGCCCGCACGCGCTGGAGGAGGCCGTGCTCCGGGCCGAGGAGCAGCTCCCCGGTGACGTCGAGCTGCGGCTGCACTACCTCGCGGTGCCCCCGAAGGCCGCCCTGGCCGCGGTGCAGACCATCGCCGACGCCCGGCTCGTCGAGCGCAGCCGCGTCGTGATGGAGAAGCCGTTCGGGCACGACCACGCCACCGCGGTCGCGCTCAACGCGGAGCTGCACCAGGTCTTCGACGAGGAGCAGATCTTCCGCATCGACCACTTCCTCGGCAAGGAGCCGGCGCAGAACATCCTCGCCTTCCGGTTCGCGAACGGCCTCTTCGAGCCGATCTGGCACCGGAACAACATCTCGCACATCCAGATCGACGTGCCGGAGACGCTGGGGCTGAGCCAGCGTGCGGACTTCTACGAGGCGACCGGGGCGTACCGCGACATGGTCGTGACGCACCTGTTCCAGATCCTCGCCTTCACGGCGATGGAGCCGCCGACGGCGCTCGAGCCGGCGGCCATCAGCCGCGAGAAGAACAAGGTGTTCCGGTCGATGCAGCCCATCATGTCGAACGACGTCGTGCGCGGGCAGTACACCGGCTACCGGGACGAGCCCGGGGTGGCGCCGGACTCCGAGACCGAGACCTTCGTGGCGCTCAAGTGCTTCGTCGACAACTGGCGCTGGGCCGGGGTGCCGTTCTACCTGCGCACCGGCAAGCGGATGGCCGAGGGCGCGCGGATCATCTCCATCGCCTTCAAGGAACCGCCGCAGTCGATGTTCCCCAAGGGCTCGGGCGTCGGGGACCAGGGGCCGGACCACCTGACCTTCGACCTCGCCGACAAGTCGCGGATGTCGTTGTCGTTCTACGGGAAGCGGCCGGGGCCGGGGTTCCGGCTCGACAAGCTCTCGATGCAGTTCTCGATGCACGAGACCGACTGGGCGGGGTCGGTGCTCGAGGCCTACGAGCGGCTGATCTACGACGCGGCGCGGGGCGACCGCACGCTCTTCACGTCGGCGACGGGCATCGAGCGGCTGTGGGAGATCAGCCAGCCGCTCATCGACAACCCGCCGCCGGTGCACCCGTACGCGCAGGGCACCTACGGCCCGAACCAGATCCACCAGCTCATCGCGCCCTTCACCTGGCGGCTGCCCTTCGAGCGGAAGTGGCGCGAGCGCAAGGTGTGAGGCGGGCGGGCTGGCTGATCGCCCGCGCCGAGGGCGAGGGCGAGGGGCCGCGCTCGGGCCGAGGGTGACGGGCCGCGCTCGGGCCGAGGGTGACGGGCCGCGCTCGGGCCGAGGACGACGGGCAGCGCTCGGGCCGAGGACGACGGTGGGTGCGCCAGTTCTCCGTGCACGTGGCAAGCGATCCCTTGCCGGGTGCAAGCGATCCCTTGCCGGGTGCAAGGAATTGCTTGTCAGCGGCAATCGATCCCTTGCTGGTGGCATGGAGTCCGCGGAGACACACACGGTGTCCCGGGGCCTGTCCGCGTCGTGGTGGCCGTGGCGTCGGCCCTCGTCGTGGTCGCCCTGGCGTCGGCCCTCGTCGTGGTCGCCGTGGCGTCGGCCCACCGTCGTGGTCGGCTCCGAGTGGCTCCGCGTCGCACCCCGCGCCGCGGGCCGGATCAGCCCCCGTTCGGCCGGCCGTTCTCCGTCCGCACGATGAGCACCCGCGGCTGCACCTCGACGGCCACCCGTGTCGCCTCGCCGATGATGTCGCCGTCCACCTGGACGCGTTGCGGCTCGTCGACCTCGACGTGCGCCGTCTGGCAGCGGGAGCGCGACAGCGTCGCGGTCGTGCGGTCGCTCTTGGTGATGACCCGCGCGGCCACCGACGCCCAGGCCGCGACCCCGCGCGGCGCCAGGACGATGACGTCGAGCAGGCCGTCGTCCGGCTCGGCGTCCGGGAGCAGGTCGATGCCGCCGGTGATCTTGCCGCAGTTGCCGATGACGACCATCCGGGCCTTCTGGGTCTCCGGGGGCCCGCCGTCCGTCGTCAGGGTGACCCGGAACCGCTCGGTGAGCATGTTCCGCAGGCCGGCCGGCACGTACGCGCCCCAGCCGATCTTCGACTTCAGCTGCTCGGAGGTGGAGTCCATGATCGCCGCGTCGAGCCCCAGACCGGCCATGACGAAGAACGCGTGCCGGCGCTCACCCGCGGTGGACCCCTCGCCCGCGCCCTCCTCGAGCTCGAGGTCCTCGGGGTCGAGGGTGAGCCACGCCGCGTCGACGTGTCGGTTGCGGCCGGTGAGCGCGACGGTCATCGCCCGCTCGAGGTCGTCGACCGGCATCTCGAGGTTGCGGGCCAGCAGGTTGCCGGTGCCCCCGGGCAGCAGCCCCAGCGGCACCCCCGTGCCGACCATCTCCTGGGCGACCGCGCGCACCGTGCCGTCGCCACCGAGCGCGCACACGAGGTCGACGCCGTCCTTCAGGGCGGTGCGGGTCTGGCCGAAGCCGACGTCGTGCTCGGTGGTCTCGAGCACGACGGGGTCGTCCCAGTCCTGCTCGGCGCAGACCTTGGCGAGCGTGGCACGGACCGCGGGCAGGTCGTCGAACTTCGTCGGGTTGACGACGACCGCGACCCGCTTGCGCGGCGGCGGCTCGTCGTCGGTGCCCTGACGGAAGGCGTCGCGCGCCGGCCGGCTGCTCGCGTGCCGGCCCGACTCGCGCGAGGAGAGGACGAGGTAGGCCCCGACGAGGGCGAACGCCACCGCCACCACGATCCCGATGACCGTCCACGTCTCGCCCGACACACAGGGAAGGTACATCAGGGCGGGGCACCCCGGCCCCGCCGCCGTAGTCTGCCGCCATGAGCGACCCCGCCGACGGTCCGATCGCGCCGGACACCAAGGACTGGACGTGGGTGCTCGAGCGGCCCTGCCCGGACTGCGGCTTCGAGGCCTCCGCGGTGCGCGCCGAGGACGTCTCCCGGCTCGTCACCGAGGTCACCGACCCGTGGCCGGAGGTGCTCGCCCGCCCGGACGCCGCCGTGCGCCCGCACCCCGGCACCTGGTCCCCGCTCGAGTACGCCTGCCACGTGCGCGACGTCTGCCGCCTCTTCGACGAGCGCCTGCACCTGCTGCTCACCGAGGACGACCCGACCTTCGCGAACTGGGACCAGGACGAGACGGCGACCGCCGACCGGTACGGCGAACAGGAACCGCACGTCGTCGGCCGCGAGGTCGTCGAGGCCGCCGGGGTGCTCGCCGCCCGGTTCGCGGGGGTCGAGGGCCCGTGGTGGGAGCGCACCGCCACCCGCTCGGACGGGTCGCGGTTCACGGCCCTCACGCTGGGTAGGTATGGGCTGCACGACCTCGCCCACCACCTCCACGACGTCGGAGCCGCCCGCCCGTGACCCCCGAGCTGGTCTACGTCCTCCTCGGCGGGGCGCTGCTGCTCGCGGCCGTCCTCCCGCAGCTGCTCCACCGATGGGCCCTCTCCGCGCCGATCGTCCTCGTGACGGTCGGCATGCTCGTCGGGCTGCTGCCGTTCTCGGACGAGGTCGCCCTCGACCCCGTGGCCCTGCGCCCGGTCGTCGAGCACGTCACCGAGCTGACCGTCCTCGTCGCGCTCATGGGCGTCGGGCTGGCCATCGACCGTCCGCTCCGGTGGCGGGTGCGGGCCTCGTGGCGCTCGTGGGCCCCGGCGTGGCGGCTGCTCGCGATCGGGATGCCGCTCACCGTCGCCGGGGTCGCGGTGCTCGCCTGGGGAGTCCTCGGGGTCGCGCCCCCGGCCGCCGTGCTCCTCGGGGCCGCGTTGGCCCCGACCGACCCCGTGCTCGCCTCGGACGTGCAGGTCGGCGGGCCGACGCTCGAGGGGGACGTCGACGAGATCGACGAGGAGGACGAGGTCCGCTTCGCGCTGACGAGCGAGGCCGGGCTCAACGACGGGCTGGCCTTCCCGGCGGTCACCCTCGCCGTGCTCCTCGCGGGCGGTGGGCTCGCCGGCTGGTCGGGCTGGGCGGCCTGGCTCGGGTGGGACGTCGTCGGCAAGGTCGTCGTCGGTGTGGCCGCCGGGTGCGCGGTGGGCTGGGCGCTCGCGCGGCTGGCCTTCCGGTCGCCCGCCCGCTCGCTCCGGCTCGCCGAGGTCGGCGAGCCGCTGCTCGCCATCGCCGCCTTTCTCCTCGCCTACGGCGTCGCCGAGCTCGTCCACGGCTACGGTTTCCTCGCGGTCTTCGCCTGCGCGCTGACGGTCCGCTCGGTCGAGCGCGACAGCGACTACCACCGGCACATGCACGACGTCGTGCACCGCCTCGAGACGCTGCTGACCCTCGTCGTGCTCCTCGGGCTCGGCTACGCCATCACGACCGGCCTGCTCGCCCACCTCGACTGGCGCGGGGTCGTCGTCGGGGTCGCGCTCGTCCTGCTCGTGCGACCGCTCGCCGGCTACCTCGCCCTCGTCGGGTACCGGTGCAGCGACGAGCACGGACGGCTCGACGCGCGCGAGCGGGTGGCCGTCGCCTTCTTCGGGGTCCGCGGGGTCGGCACGCTGTTCTACGTCGCCTACGCGACCGGGGCCGCGGTCTTCCCGGAGGAGCGCTGGCTGTGGTCGGCCGTGGGCTTCACGATCGCCCTGTCCGTCCTCGTCCACGGCGTGCTCGCGACCCCGGTGATGCGCCGCCTCGACATCCGGCGCGACGGACGGGACGCGTCGGCGGAGGTGGCCCGTGGCTGAGGCCGGGCCCACCGTCCTCGTGGTGCAGAACGACCCCGACAGCGGGCCGGGGCGGTTCGCCGACTGGCTCGCCGGGGAGGGCATGCACCTCGAGCTGGTCTCCGGCGAGAACGTGCCCTCCGCACCCGACGCGGTCGACGGCGTCCTGCTGCTCGGCGGGGGCCTCATGCCCGACGAGGACGAGCGGGCACCCTGGCTGCCGGCCGAGCGGGCGCTCACGGCGGCCGCCGTGGCGCAAGGGCGTCCGCTGCTCGGCATCTGCCTCGGGGCCCAGGTGCTCGCCCACGTCGCCGGCGGCACCGTCGTCGCGTCGTCCGGCCGGCCCGAGCACGGGTCGGTCCTCGTCGAGCGGCTCCCCGCGTCGGCCGACGACGCGCTGTTCCGGGCGCTCCCGCCGACCTTCCCGGCGATCGAGCACCACCGTGACGAGGTGACGCTCCTGCCGCCCGGCGCCGTGCACCTCGCGCGGTCGGCGACCTGCCCGGTGCAGGCCTTCCGGGTGGGGGAGCGGGCCTGGGGCGTCCAGTTCCACCCGGAGGCCTCCGCCGAGCGGCTGGCCCGCTGGGACCCGGCCCGGCTGGCCGGGGAGGGGTTCGACCTCGCGGCGCTGCGGGTCGCCGCCGACACGGCCGAGCCGGAGTCGGAGGCCGCGGCGCGCATCCTGTGTCGTGCCTTCACGGACGTGGTGCGGGGTGGCGCCGGCCGCTGACCGGTGGAACGGGGGTGCGGGGGCGCGGCCCGGTGCCGGACACTGACCGCATGCCCACTGCCTCGACCGTGCTCGCGTTCGCGCTCGCGTCCGCGGTGATCATCGCGATCCCCGGGCCGAGCATCCTCTTCACCATCGGCCGCGCGCTGTCGGCGGGGCGGCGTGAGGCGCTGCTCACCGTGGCGGGCAACGCCCTCGGCGTGCAGGCCCAGATCATCGGGCTCGCCCTCGGCCTCGGGCCGGTGATCGCGGCGAGCGCGACCGCCTACACGGTGCTCAAGGTGGTCGGCGCCGTCTACCTCGTCTACCTCGGGGTGCAGGCCGTCCGGCACCGTCGGGCGATGGCCGAGGCGCTCGTCGGCGGGCTGCCGGCACCCGCGGCGACCGTCCACGCGCTGCGTACCGGGTTCGTCGTCGGGGTGACCAACCCGAAGTCGCTCGTCCTGCTGGCCGCCGTGCTCCCGCAGTTCGTCGACCCCACGGGGCCGGTCGGGGTGCAGCTGCTCGTGCTCGGCCCGGTATTCGCGTGCGTCGCGCTGGCGGGTGACGGGACGGTCGCGCTGCTGGCCTCCCGCTTCCGCGAGTGGTTCGCCTCCTCCCCGCGCCGGATGGAGCGGGTCGGTGGCACCGGGGGGCTGATGATGGTCGGCCTCGGCGCCGGCCTGCTCGTCACCGGCCGCCCGGACTGACGCCGGTCAGGAGCCGGCGTCGGTCGGCACCGGGCGCTCGGCCCGTCCGACCTCGAGGGCGCGGGTGACCCGCAGGACGAGGAGGGCGGCGAGGACGCCGGCGACCGCGGTGACCGCGGAGGAGACGCCGTCGAGCCACAGCCACCGGTGGAGGTGGCGCAGGCTCTCGACGGGGGCGAGGTCGTCGGAGCGCCGGCTCAGGGTGCTGCTGACGCTGTTGACGAGGTTCATGCCGAGCCAGGCCGCCCACCACGCCGGGACCAGCCACCGGAGCCCCGCGCCCGCCGCCCGGTCGCCGAGCCCGCGGCCGAGGTCGCGCACCAGCCCGAACGGCCGCACGAGGTTGAGGAACGGGACGAACCACGCCCCGATGGTCCACCCGGCGCCGAAGCGCAGGGCGGCGGGGTCGACCCGGTTGGAGCCGTAGGCCCGCCGCAGCCACACGACGAAGAGCACGGCGCTCGCGAGCACCAGGAGGGCCGACACGACCCCCGTCGCGAGGTAGACGTCGTCGTGGCGCTGGGCCTCGGCGGGGTCGACGGCCTCGATGTCGGCGAGCCAGCGGCCGATGACGGACGAGGACCAGAACGCCAGCCCGACCCCCACGACCCCGACGAGCGCGTCGAGCGCGAGCAGCCCGGCGAGGAAGCGGCCCAGGACCGCGAACCCGGTGCCGAGCTCGGTGCGGCCGGGAAAGACCGTGCCGGTGAGCACCCGCGGCGTCCACCGCGAGCCGTCCCACCAGCGCCGGACGGCGGCGTCGGCCGGATCCGGGAACCAGCCCGGTGGGGTCGTGCCCGGTGCGGTCGGGCGCAGCGTGGCGGCGGACGCCGCGCCGCCGGGCGCCCGCATCCACGAGTCGGTCCACCCCCGGCCGTCCCACTTGCGCAGGCGCGTGGCGTCCTCCGGGTCGGTGTACCAGCCGGCTGGGCGCAGTGACGTCGCCCGATCCCCCATCGTCATGTCCGGAGTGTGACGGACCGGACCACCCCCGCGCACCGGGTTCGCGCCAACCTGTGGACGACCGACGGTGGAGGGGCGGCCTGTGGACGCGTCGATAGACTCCCGGGCGTGATCGACATCAGGCTGCTCCGGGACGACCCCGACACGGTGCGCGCCAGCCAGCGCGCCCGCGGTGAGGACGACGCCGTCGTCGACTCCGTGCTCGCCGCCGACGAGCGCCGCCGGTCCTCCCTCACCGCCTTCGAGCGGCTGCGGGCCGAGCAGAAGGCGATGGGCAAGGACGTCGCGAAGGCACAGGGCGACGAGAAGCAGGCCCTCCTCGCCCGCACCAAGGAGCTTGCGGCAGAGGTCAAGTCGCTCTCGGCCGCCGCCGACGAGGCCCAGGCCGAGCTCGACCGGTTGATGCGCACCATCGGCAACGTCGTCGAGCCCGAGGTCCCGGCCGGCGGCGAGGACGACTACGTCGTCGTCGAGGAGGTCGGCACCCCGCGCGACTTCGCGGCCGAGGGCTTCGAGCCGAAGGACCACCTCACCCTCATGGAGGGCCTGGACGCCGTCGACATGGAGCGCGGCGCCAAGGTCTCGGGAGCCCGCTTCTACTTCCTCAAGGGGGCCGGCGCGCGCCTCGAGATGGGACTGCTCCGGATGGGGATGGACCGGGCGCTCGAGAACGGGCTCGTGCCGATGGTCACCCCGACGCTCGTCAAGCCGAGCGTCATGGCGGGGGCGGGGTTCATCGACCACCACGCCGACGAGGTGTACCGCCTCGAGGCCGACGACCTCTACCTCATCGGCACCTCGGAGGTGGCGCTCGCCGGCTACCACGCCGACGAGGTGCTCGACCTCGCGTCGGGTCCGCTGCGGTACGCCGGGCAGTCGACGTGCTACCGCCGGGAGGCCGGGTCGTACGGCAAGGACACCCGGGGCATCATCCGGGTCCACCAGTTCAACAAGATCGAGATGTTCGTCTACTGCCGACCCGAGGAGGCCCAGGCCGAGCACGAGCGGCTGCTCGGCATGGAGAAGGACATCCTCGGCGCGCTCGGGCTGCCCTTCCGCGTCATCGACACCGCCGCCGGCGACCTCGGCGACCCCGCCGCCCGCAAGTACGACTGCGAGGCGTGGGTGCCCAGCCAGGGGCGCCACCGCGAGCTGTCCTCGACGTCGAACTGCACGACCTTCCAGGCGCGCCGGCTGAACACCCGCTACCGGGGTGAGTCGGGCAACGAGGTCGCGGCCACCCTCAACGGCACGCTCGCCACCACGCGCTGGATGGTCGCCATCCTCGAGAACCACCAGCAGGCCGACGGCTCCGTCGTGCTGCCCGAGGCGCTGCGCCCGTACGTCGGGCTCGACGTTCTCACGCCCGTCCGCTGACCGGGCGCTCGAACGAGGCGGGTCAGGACACCCGGCGGATCTCGTGCGGCCAGCCGCAGGCCTCGGCGATCCGGGCGCCCCACTCCTTCGCGGTGGCGTCGTCGGCCACGTCGACGACCGCGAAGCCGCCGAGCACCTCGCGGGTCTCGGTGAACGGGCCGTCGGTGACGAGGACGTCGTCGCCGGTGGGGTCGACGGCGTAGACCGGTCCGTGCTCCTCGAGCCCGCCGGCGAAGACGTACACGCCGGCCGCCTTCATCTCCTCGACGCACGCCGCCGCGAGCGGCCCACGGGACCGGAACCACTCCTCGGTGTGCTCGCCGACCCACTCCTGGTTGAAGAAGAGGATGTACTGGGCCACGTCGGGCTCCTTCCGTCCGGGCGGGCCCCCGTGGCCCGCCCTCACCCACCCGACGAACGGGACGCGGCGGATTCGACACGCTAGCGGCCACGCGTTCCGGGAGCCACGCCCGACGGGTCCGCCGGGCGCGATCCGGGGACGAGCCGGTTCCCGCCGAGCGAGCCTCCTGCAGCGGGCTCGACGGGCGGAACCCGGCTCGCGCGCGCGGCCGGGGCGCCGGCCGGGGAGCTCAGCGGACCGGCAGCCCCGCCGCGGCGAAGGCCCGGCCGTGGATCTCCCGGATGACGTCCTGCTTGCGCGCGTTGTACTGCATCGCGTGCTCGCCGGCCGCGACCGCCGCGGCCGACGCCTCGCGCTTGGCCGCGGCGTAGGCGTCGCGGTCGTCGTCGTGGGTGCGCAGCCAGTCGCGGAAGACCCGGTCGCGCCAGGGGCAGGCGCTGTCGGGACCGAAGACGTGCAGGTTGCACGCGGGGTCGGCGTGCCGGAGCAGGCGATGGCCGTCCCACCACGGCTCGCGGACCCAGAGGACGAAGCCGACCGCCTCGAGCGCCGGGACGTAGCCGTCCTCGTCGTCCGGGTCCGCGACGACGAGGTCGATGTCGACCACCGGCTTGGCGGGCAGGTCGGGCACCGACGTCGAGCCGATGTGGTCGAGCCCGAGCACCCGCAGCCCCAGGGCGCCGCGGACGACGGACTCGAGCCGCGCGAACCACGCCGGCCAGGCGGGGTCGGCGTCGACGACGGCGACCATCGGGGACGGTCCGCCCGCCACCCACGGGGAGGCGCCGGGCGGCGGGGTGTCGTTGGGGAAGGAGGCGATCTGCGCGGCGGTGGGCACGCGGCCACCGTAGCCCGGGCGACGGAGGCGTCCTCCACCTGCCGGGGGAGGGCGCGGTGGACCCGCCCGACCTAGGCTGGGCGCCATGTCCGACTCCCCGCGCCGGTCCTGGCCGGCCCGCCTCGCGGGCTGGTTCGGCGCCGACGACTCGTGGGAGCGCCCACGCCCCGAGGTCAGCCGGGCCGACGTCGGCTGGGCCGTGGGACTGGCCGTCTTCGGCCTCGTCGCCCTCGAGCTCGTCCGCAGCGTCGGCGTGCTCCGCGAGACCGGGGCCCCCTGGTGGGTCCAGTGGGTCGCGGTCCTCACCGGCGGCGCGCTCCTCGTCGGGCGGCGGCGCTGGCCGGTCACCGTCGCCGCGCTCGCGGCCGCGCACATGGTCGTCGTCGGCGTGACGATGCCGCTGGTCATGGGCCAGTTCACGATGCAGGTGCTGTACTTCGTCGCGCTGATGTCCGGCGTCGCCTGGGCCCGCGACCGGCGCTGGATGCTCGTCGTCGTCGGAGTCATCGTCGTCGTGATGTTCACCTGGATCGCGCTGCAGTTCGCGGTCGGCAACGCCGCGCAGGACTACGTCGACGACACCACCGCCGGCGAGCGCTACGGACCCCTGCCGCCCATCCCCGCGGCCGTGCTGCTCACCCTCGTCATCAACGTCGTCTACTTCGGCGGGGCGGTCGTCATCGGCCAGCTCCAGTGGCGCTCCGCCCGCGACCGCGCGCTCCTCGAGCGGCAGGCCGCGACCATCACCTCCCAGACCGAGGAGCTGCGCACGCGCGCCGTCACCGAGGAGCGCCTGCGCATCGCCCGCGAGCTGCACGACGTCGTCGCCCACCACGTGTCGGTCATCGGCATCCAGGCCGCGGCCGCCCGCCGCGTGATGGACCGCGACCCCGAGGGGTCCCGGGCCGCGCTGGCCGGCATCGAGGGCTCCTCGCGCGAGGCGGTGGCGTCGATGCGCGGGCTGCTCGGCACGCTGCGCGAGGTCGAGCGGCCGGGAGCCGTCGACGACGGTGGCCGCACTCCGCAGCCGGGTCTCGCCGAGCTGCCGGCGCTCGTGGAGGCCTGTGCCACACCGGCTCGCCACGTCTCGTACGACCTCGTCGAGGCCCGGCCCGGCGCTGCCGGCCGCCTCGGCACCCCGATCGCGCACTCCATCCACCGCACCGTCCAGGAGGCGCTGACCAACGTCGAGAAGCACTCGACCGCGACGCGCGTCTCGGTCGTCGTCCGTCTCGACGACGTCACCGGGTACGCCGAGGTCGAGGTCGTCGACGACGGCCGTCCGCGCGCCGGCAGCTCCGGCAGCGGCCTCGGCCAGCTCGGCATCCGCGAGCGGGCGGCGTCGCACCGCGGCACCGTCGAGCTCGGTCCCCGCCCCACCGGCGGCTACCGCGTGCGGGCGCGCTACCCGTGGCGCGATGCCGCGTCCGACGTCCCGGACTCGCCGGGTGGGCTGCGGCTCGACGTCCCGGCGGCCACGACCGACGAGGCCGTGCGGTGAGCGAACGGGCCACTGCCGCAGGCGGACCGCTGCGGGTCCTCCTCGTCGACGACCACGCGATGGTGCGCTCCGGCTTCCGGATGATGCTCTCCGTCGAGGAGGACCTCGAGGTCGTCGGCGAGGCGGCCAACGGTGCCGAGGCGGTCGTCGTGGCGCGGGAGAGCGCGCCGGACGTCGTCCTCATGGACGTGCAGATGCCCGTGCTCGACGGCATCGAGGCCACCCGGCGGCTGGTCGCCGAGGACCTCGGCCGCGTCGTCATCCTCACGACCTTCGACCGGGACGACTACCTCTTCGACGCGCTCGACGCCGGCGCCAGCGGCTTCCTCCTCAAGAACGCCGAGCCCGAGCAGCTCGTCGAGGCCGTGCGGGTCGTCGGCTCCGGGTCCGGCATCCTCGCGCCCGAGGTCACCCGGCGGGTCATCGAGCGGATGACGAGCGAGCGCCCCGCCCCCCGCCGCCCGGAGCCCCCCGGCCTCGCCCGGCTCACCGACCGCGAGCGCGAGGTCCTCGTGCTCGTCGGACGGGGGATGTCGAACGGGGAGATCGCCCGCGAGCTGTTCCTCGGGGAGGCCACGGTCAAGACGCACGTCTCGAACTGCCTCGCCAAGCTGCACGTCCGCGACCGGGTGCAGGCCGTCGTCCTCGCGCACGAGGCCGGGCTCATCACCGCGGCGGAGGGCTGAACCCACCCGCGGGTGGATCCCCCGGGCGTCGGGGGCGCCTAGCGTCGGAGCCATGTTGGAGATCACGGACCTCACCCGGCGCTTCGGTGACGTGACGGCGGTGGACGGCGTCTCGTTCGACGTCCGCGACGGCATCCTCACCGGGTTCGTCGGCGGCAACGGGGCGGGCAAGACGACGACGATGCGCATGGTCATGGGCGTGCTCGGCATCGACGCCGGGGAGGTCCGCTGGGGCGGCCGCCCGGTGACCGCGGCGGACCAGCGCCGGTTCGGCTACATGCCGGAGGAGCGCGGGCTGTACCCGAAGCAGCGCGTCGTCGACCAGCTCGTCTACCTCGGACAGCTCAAGGGGATGGACGCCGCCGGCGCCCGCCGAGCCGCCGAGGAGCACCTCGAGCGGTTCGGCCTCGCCGAGCGCTCACGGGACCGGCTCCAGGAGCTGAGCCTCGGCAACCAGCAGCGCGTGCAGGTGGTCGCGGCCCTGCTCCACCGGCCGAAGGCCCTCGTCCTCGACGAACCGTTCTCCGGGCTCGACCCCACGGCCGTCGACTCGATGGCCGACCTGCTCCGCGAGCACGCGAGCACCGGTGTGCCGGTGCTGTTCTCGAGCCACCAGCTCGACCTCGTCGAGCGGCTCTGCGACCGGCTGGTCATCCTGTCCCGCGGGCGGGTCGTGGCGTCCGGCGACGCCGACGAGCTGCGGTCGCGTGGCCCGGTCCGCTACCGGCTGGCCCTCGACCGCGACGCCGGCTGGGTCCGCGAGGTGCGGGGCATCCACGTCGTCGACGTCGACGGCCCGACCGCCCTCGTCGAGGTCGTCGACGACGGCGCCGAGCAGGTCGTCCTGCGCGAGGCCGCCGCCCGCGGAGGGGTCCGCGAGTTCTCCCCCGTCCGTCCGGCCCTGTCCGACATCTACCGAGAGGTGGCCGCCTGATGACCACGACCCTCACGCCCCCGGACACCACCGTCGCCGACGAGCCCGCGGCCGGCCGCGCCGCCTGGGCCCTCGTCGCGCGCCGCGAGGTCGTCGTCAAGCTCACCGACCGCGCCTTCCTCCTCGGCACCGTCTTCACGGTCGTCGTCATCGCCGCCTTCATGGGCTGGCAGGCCTGGGACGCGGGACGGACGACCACGTACTCGGTCGCCGCCACGGCCGCGGACCGGTCGATGGCCGAGCGCCTCGCCACCGACGCGACGGGGGTCGACGACACGGTCGCGGTCGAGGTCACCGACGCCGCCGACCCCGCCGCCGCCCGCGCGCTCGTCCGGGAGGGCGACGCCGACGCGTGGCTGCACCGAGACGGCGGGACGTGGGTGCTGACGACCGACAGCGAGGAGGAGGACGCGCTGACCGGCGTGACCCGCGAGGTGGTGCGCCAGGCCGCGCTCGAGCAGCAGGCGAGCGACCTCGGGACGACGGCCGAGCAGCTCCAGGCCGGGTCCACGGTGACCACCTCGCTGCTCACCGGGGACGCCGAGCGGGCCGGCCTCGCGTCGGGCATCGCCTTCGCGTTCGCCTTCCTCTTCTACATCGCGACGCTGACCTTCGGGATCACGCTGGCCAACAGCGTCGTCGAGGAGAAGCAGTCGCGGATCGTCGAGATCATCGCGACGTCGATCCCGGTGCGACAGCTGCTCGTCGGGAAGATCATCGGCAACAGCGCGCTGGCCATCGCCCAGATGGTGCTCTTCGCCGCGGTCGGCCTCGTCGGCCTGTCGCTGACGCCCTACTCCTCCTTCGTCACGGCGGTCAGCGGCCCGGTCGTCTGGTTCCTCGTCTTCTTCGTCGCCGGGTTCGTCGCCCTCGCCGCGCTCTGGGCCGTGGCCGGTGCGCTCGCGTCGCGCACCGAGGAGGTGCAGAGCACCGCGACCCCGCTGACGATGCTCGTCATGGCCGTCTTCTTCGGCTCGCTCTTCCTCGACGGGGCGGCGAAGGTCGTCGTCTCGTACCTGCCGCCGTTCTCCGCGGTGCTCATGCCGACCCGGCTCCTCGAGGGCACGGCCCAGTGGTGGGAGGCCCTCGTCGCGCTCGCCCTGCTCCTCGTCGCGGCCGGGGCGGTCGTGCGGGTCGCCGAACGGCTCTACCGGCGCTCGCTGCTGCAGACCGGCGGCAAGCTCTCGATGCGACAGGCCTGGTCCGCCCCGGAGTGACCCGATCGCGAGGGGTGGTTGACGGCCGGGCCGGGCGTGCTTATAAGGTGAGGCTCACCTAAGTAAGTCTCGCCTTACCCCGACTGGAGACCATCGTGCCGTCCCGCCGCCGGCTGCTCGCCGCCGCCCCCCTCGCCGCCGCCGCCCTCGTCCTCGCCGCCTGCTCGACCGGTCCCTCGGGCGGCTCGTCGTCCACGGCGGCGGCCGGCGCCTCCGCCGAGGCCGCTGCCTTCCCGGTCACCGTCGAGCACGCGTACGGCACGACCACGGTCGAGAAGGCGCCGACCCGGGTCGCGACGGTCGGCTGGGCCGACGCCGACACCCTCGTCGCGCTCGGTGTCGTCCCCGTCGGTGCCCCGAAGATCACCTGGGGTGGCAACGAGGCCGGCTCGACCGACTGGTTCGACGCCGCGGTCGCCGACGCGGGCCTCGACGCCTCCGGGATGACCCGGTACGACGACTCGGCCGGCATCCCCTTCACCGACATCGCGGCGACGACGCCGGACCTCATCCTCGGCCTCAGCTCGGGGATCACGCAGGAGGACTACGACAAGCTCTCCAAGATCGCCCCGACGGTTGCGTGGACCGAGAAGGCCTGGGGCACACCGTGGCAGGACCAGGTCGCGGCCATCGGCCGGGCGGTCGGGAAGCCGGCGCAGGCCGAGCAGCTGACGACCGCCACCGAGAAGACCATCGCCGACGCCGTCGCCGCGAACCCGGAGATCAAGGGCAGGTCGGCGGCCTGGGCGTGGTTCACGCCGACCGACCTGTCGACCATCGGGCTGTACACGACCGCCGACCTGCGCCCGCAGATGCTCCGCGAGTTCGGGTTCGTCGACTCCCCGACCGTCGCCGAGCTCAGCGAGAAGGACCCGAGCGCCTTCTCCGCCAACCTCTCGGCCGAGAAGGCCTCGACCCTCCAGGCCGACGTCGTCGTCTTCTACGCCGAGGATGGGGCGGGCGCCGACGAGCTGCGGAAGAACCCGCTCATCGGGCAGATCCCCGCGCTCGAGGACGGCCACTACGTCGCGAGCGCCGACAACGAGGTGGCCCTCTCGATGTCCCTGCCGAGCCCGCTCTCGGTGACGACCGCCGTGCAGGACTTCCTCCCCAAGCTCGTGTCGGCCGTCAAGGGCGAGCCCGCCGCGTGAGCACGACCGCCGCGCCGCAGGCCCGGCCCGCGACCACCCCCGCCACGGGGTCGCGGGTCGGGCCGGCGCGCGTGCCGATGGCGTGGGCGCTCGTCGGCGCGGCCCTCGCCGTGCTCGGGGCGGTCGCCGCGTCGCTCCTGCTCGGGGTGCAGCACCTGGCGCCGGGCGAGGTGCTCGCGGCCCTCACCGGCACAGGTCGGGACCCCGGCACCGCCGCGATCGTCGCCGCCCGCATCGACCGCACGGTCATCGGCCTCGTCGTCGGCGCGGCCGTCGCCCTCTCCGGAGTCGTCCTCCAGGGCCTGAGCCGCAACCCGGTCGCCGAGCCGGGCATCCTCGGCCTCAACTCCGGCGCCGCGCTCGCCGTCGTGCTCGGCATCCGCTTCCTCGGGCTCGACACGGTCGGCGGCTACGTCGTCGCCGCGATCGTCGGCACCCTCGCGGTCGCCGCCCTCGTCCAGGCCCTCACCCTGATGGCCCCGCGGGCCAGCGCCCCGGTGTCGATGGCGCTTGCCGGAGCCGCGGTGATGGCGCTGGCGCAGAGCCTCATCGGCGCCGTGCTCGTCACCGACCGGGGCTCGCTCGACAGCTTCCGCTTCTGGCAGGTGGGCTCGGTCGCCGGCCGGGACGCCGGTCAGGTCCTCGACGTGCTGCCGGTGCTCCTCGTCGGCGCGGCCCTGGCCCTCACCTCCGGCCCGACCCTCGACGCGGTCGCGCTCGGCGACGACCTCGCGCGCGGGCTGGGGCAGAACGTCGTCGTCCAGCGCGGGCTGGCCGCCGCCGGCGCCGTCCTCCTCGCCGCGACGGCCACCGCGCTCGCCGGGCCGATCGCCTTCGTCGGGCTCGTCGTCCCCCACCTCGTCCGGGTCCTCGTCGGTGTCGGTCACCGCCGGGTGCTCCTCCTGTCGGTCCTGCTCGGGCCGGCCTTCGTCGTCCTCGCCGACGTCGTCGGACGCCTCGTCGCCCCGCCGTCGGAGGTGCAGGTCGGCATCGTCTGCGCGGTCGTCGGGGCGCCGGTCCTCGTCCTCGTCGTCCGCCGGGTCAGGGGGCTCTGATGTCCGCCGCCGCACCCGCCCGGCCCGCCACCGCGCCCCGGACCTCGACGGCGCAGGCCCTCGCCCGCGCCCGCCGGGGGCCGCGTCGCCGACGCCGCGCCGTCGTCACCGTCCTCGTGCTACTCGTCCTCGCCCTCGTCCTCGTCCGGGCCCTCCTCGGCGACTACCGCGTCTCGCTCGTCGACGCGGTGCGGATCATCGGCGGCGAGCCCGTGCCCGGGGCCTCGTTCGTCCTCATGGAGTCGACCCTGCCCCGCGCCCTCGTCGCCGTGCTCGCCGGCGCCGCGTTCGGTGCCGCCGGCGCCGCGTTCCAGGTGCTGCTGCGCAACCCGCTGGCCAGCCCGGACGTCCTCGGGATCACCCTCGGCGCCAGCGCCGCCGCCGTCACGGCCGTCGTCGTGTTCGGCGTCCGCGGGACCCCCGTCACCCTCGCCGCCCTCGGCGGCTCGCTGCTCGCCGCGCTCGTCATCCTCGGCCAGGCCGGAGGTCGCGGAGGGGCGACCGGCCGGATGGTCCTCGTCGGCGTCGCGCTGGCCGCCGGGTTGTCGGCGGTCGTCCACTGGCTGCTCGTGCGCGCCAGCATCTACCAGGCGCAGGACGCCCTCGTCTGGCTGAGCGGCAGCCTCAACACGGTGACGTGGGCCGACATCGCGCGCCTCCTCGTCCTCGACGCGCTCCTCCTGCCGGTGGCCCTGCTGCTCGCCGGCCGGCTGCCGGTCCTCGGGCTCGGGGACGACCTCGCCGCCGCGCTCGGGGTGCGGGTCACGGCACTGCGGGTCGGGGTCACCCTCGTCGTCGTCGCCCTCGTCGCGGCGGCCACCGCGGTCGTCGGGCCGGTGGCCTTCGTCGGGTTCCTCAGCGGTCCCATCGCCCGCCGCCTGGTGCCCGGCCGGCCGTCGGTCGGTGTCGCCGCCCTCGTCGGGGCGGTCGTCGTCGTCGGCGCCGACCACCTCGCGGCCTACGCCGTCCCCGGCACCGCGCTCCCCGTCGGCCTCGTCACCGGCCTGCTCGGTGCCCCCGTCCTGCTCTGGATGCTCCGCTCCCGCCCCACGACCCAGGAGGGCCGATGACCGTGACCGACACGCCGCCGGCGACCGTGCCGCACGACGCCCCGACGGCCCCCGCGGGCTCCCGCCTGCGCGCGCTCGACCTGCGCCTCGGCTACGACGACCGCGTCGTCGTCGACGGCGTGACCCTCGAGGTCCCGACCGGCCGCACCACCGCCGTGGTCGGACCCAACGGCTGCGGGAAGTCGACGCTCCTGCGCGGGCTCGGACGGCTGCTGCGACCCCGCGCCGGGTCGGTCCTCCTCGACGGTGACGAGATCGGGTCGCTGCCGACCCGCGAGGTCGCGCGGCGGCTCGGCCTGCTGCCCCAGCAGCCGGTCGTCCCCGAGGGCGTCAGCGTCCTCGAGCTCGTCGAGCGCGGACGCCATCCCCACCACGGCCTGTTCCGCACGTGGAGCCGCGAGGACGAGCGGGCCGTCGCCGAGGCGCTCGAGCGGACCGACCTCGTGCACCTGGCCCACGTCGCGGTCGACAGCCTGAGCGGCGGTCAGCGGCAGCGGGTCTGGCTCGCGATGGTCCTCGCGCAGGCCACCCCGCTGCTGCTCCTCGACGAGCCGACCTCGTTCCTCGACGTCGCCCACCAGCTCGACGTCCTCGACCTCGTGCGCCGGATGTGCGACGACGACGGCACGACGGTCGTCATGGTCCTCCACGACCTCGCGATGGCCGCCCGCTACGCCGACCACCTCGTCGCGATGCGGGACGGGCGGGTCGTCGCCGAGGGCCGTCCGGCCGACGTCGTGACGCCCGAGGTCATCGAGGCGGTCTTCGGCGTCACCGCCACCGTCCTCGCCGACCCCGACACCGGCGCGCCGGTCGTCATCCCCCGCCGGAGGACGTCGTGACCTCGCCCGCCGCGCTGCGGGCCACCCTGCGACCGGACCGCGCGACGGGCACCGCCCTCGTGCGCGCCGAGACACCGCAGTTCGAGGCCACCGTCGTCGACGTCACCGACCTCGGTGGCGGCATGCGCCGGATCGCGTGCGAGGCACCGGGACTGCGCAGCTTCGTGCCCATCGGACCGGACGAGTACGTCGGCCTGCTCATGCCGCCCGCCGGCCGGCCCCTCGTCATGCCCGACCCCGGGCCGGCGAACGTGCGGGCCGAGGTCGCGGCGCTGCCGGAGGAGGACCGCCCGGCCCTGCGCTGGTACACGATCCGCGAGCACGACCCCGCCCGCGGCCGGCTCGACATCGACGTCGTCACGCACGGCGACAGCGGCCCCGGGTCGGCCTGGGCCACCCGCGCCCGGCGCGGCGACCCGGTCGGCATCCGCACCAGCGGCGCGCTCTACCGGGGTTTCGAGGCGCACGGGCGGCAGGTGCTCGTCGCCGACGAGACCGCCGTGCCCTCGGTCGCGGCCATCCTCGACGCCTGGGGCGGTCCGGCCGACGCCGCGGACCACGGGGTCGAGGTGCACGTCGAGGTGGCCGACCCCGCCGTCCTCGACTCCTACGACCTCGGGGACGCCCGCGTCCACGTGCGCACGGGCCGCCCGGGCAGCGCCGTCGTCCCGGCCCTCGACCGCGCGCTGGACGCGGGCCGCGGCCCCATCGCCTACGGATGGGCCTGCGGCGAGGCCGACCTCGCGACCGGCGCGCGCCGCACCCTCGTCCGCCACGGCGCCGACAAGGCGTCGGTCTTCTTCTGCGCCTACTGGAAGCTCGGCCGCCCGCGCCCGTGAGGCGTCCACCGTCCGTTCACCCGTCGTCGGTAGCGTGGCTCGCGATGACCACCCCACACCTGATCTGCCTCGACATCGACGGCACGACCGTCGACCACGACGGCCACCTCCACGAGCCGGTGCGCGAGGCCGTGCGCGCCGTCGTGGACGCCGGCCACCACGTCACACTCGCCACCGGCCGCGCGATCATCGGCACGCTGCCGGTGCTCGAGGCCCTCGGCCTCACCCACGGCTACGCGGTGTGCGCCAACGGTGCCATCACCCTGCGCGTCGACCCCGACCTCCCCGACGGCTACGAGGTGCTCGAGGCCGTCACCTTCGACCCGGCGCCGGCCCTGCGCGTCCTGCGCGAGGAGTTCCCGACCGCCCTCGTCGCGGTCGAGGAGCTGGGCGTCGGGTTCAAGGTCTCGGCGCCGTTCCCCGACGGCGAGCTCGACGGCGAGCCGCGCGTCGTGCCGTTCGAGGAGCTGATGGCCGAGCCGGTGACCCGCCTGACCATCCGCGACCCCGACAGCACGAGCGAGGACTTCGACGCCCGCACCGAGCGCATCGGCCTGCACGGCGTCGAGTACGCCGTCGGCTGGAGCGCCTGGCTCGACATCACGCCGGAGGGCGTCTCCAAGGCGGCCGCGCTCGAGGGCGTGCGGCGGCGGCTCGGGGTCGAGCCCGCGGCGACCGTCGCAGTCGGCGACCAGCGCAACGACCTCGAGATGCTGCGCTGGGCGGCCCGGGGCGTGGCGATGGACAACGCCCCCGACGAGGTGAAGGCCGCGGCCGACGAGGTCACCGGGCACGTCGACGACGACGGCCTCGTCGCGGTGCTGCGCTCGCTGCCCTGACCCGGCCGGCACGTACCCCACCGCGGCGCGCCCGCCGGTGGCACAGTGACCCTCCATGAGCAGCGACGTCAGCCGAGCCACCCGGGACGCCAACGAGAGCCCGGTCGTCGAGTACGGGGCCCGGGTGGGCTACGCCATCGTCGGCGTCCTCCACCTCCTCATCGCCTGGATCGCCGTCAAGGTGGCGTGGGGCATCGGCGGCGGTTCGAAGAGCGCCGACCAGTCCGGTGCGCTGGGCACCCTCTCGACGTCGGGCACGGGCAAGGCCCTGCTGTGGGTCGCCGTCGTCGGGTTCGCGCTGCTCGCCGTCTGGAACCTCACCGAGGCGGCGATCAGCCACGGCGAGACCGCGGACCGCGTGAAGCTGGCCGCCAAGGGCGTCATGTACGCGTTCTTCGCGTGGACGTCGTTCAAGGTCGTCGCCCTCGGCGGCGGCGGGTCCAGCGAGAAGCAGACCGAGGACTTCACCGCCACGCTCATGAAGAGCCCGGCCGGGCAGCTCCTCGTCGGCGCGCTCGGCCTCGTCGTCCTCGGCATCGCCGGCTACCACGTCTACAAGGGCTGGAAGAAGACGTTCCTCGAGGACCTCGTCGGCCACCCGGGTGACTGGGCCGTCCAGGCCGGCCGGGCCGGCTACGTCGCCAAGGGCGTCGCACTGGCGGTCGTCGGCGTCTTCTTCGTCGTGGCCGCCGTCAAGCACGACGCCGACAAGGCGCAGGGCCTCGACGGCGCGCTGAAGTCGTTGAAGGACATGGCCTTCGGGCCCGTCCTCCTCACCGTGGTCGCGCTCGGGATCGCGGCGTACGGCGTGTACTCGTTCGCCCGCGCGCGCTACGCCCGGCTCTGACCGCCGGCCGGCTCGCGGCGCAGGTAGCCCCACGCGAGGAGGGCGCACACGACCCCGTTCGCGAGCCCGACGAGGATGTCGGTGATGTGGTGGGCGCCCCGGTACAGCCGGGCGAACGAGACGAGCAGCGGCGCGACGACGCAGAGCGTGACGACGACGCGGCGCACCACGGGGTTCGGCAGCCGCGTCGCCATGAGCACGAAGGACACGTAGAGGGCGGTCGAGGCGCCGACGTGCCCGCTGGGGAAGCTCGACGTCGGCGGGGTCGGGTCCAGGCGCTCGACCGTGGGGCGCGGACGGCCGACGACGTACGCGGCGATGACGAAGATCGTCGCCTGCAGCGAGATCGCGAGCAGTGGTACGACGGCGAACCACCACGCCCGCGTGCGCCAGAGGACGACGAGCGCCACGAGGACGCCGACGGCGATGACGTACTCGGTGTTGCCGATCATCGACATGAACTTCGTGATCGTCTCGCCGGTGGGCGTGCGGTGGTCCTGGAACCACCGGTTGACGTCGTTCTCGGCCTCGAAGCCGCGCAACGGCTCCATGATGACCCAGCCGATCGCGCAGACGACGGCGAAGACGAGCACTCCGGGCAGGACGGCCCGGACGGCAGCGTCGCGCAGCGCGGATCCGAAGCCCGGGCGCGACGGGTCGTCGTCCCAGCGGGTCAGGAAGGACATCAGGGCTCCTCGGGGTGGGGATGGGTGCTGCGGTCGCCGGCGTCGACGTCCGGGTCGTCCGCGGGCTGCGGGTCGGCCGGGTTCCATCCGGTGTACCCGGCGTAGGAGGCGAGGACGAGACCGGTGCCGGTGACGACCCCGACGGTGACGTCGCTCGGGTAGTGCACGCCGAGGAACATCCGGTCGAAGGCCGTGACGAGGACGACGGCCGCGGCGACGGCGACCATCGCCACCCGTCCCGCGCGGGCGCGCACGATCGGCCAGGCGAGGACGACGAGGACGGTGACCCAGGCGGCGGAGTTGACGGCGTGGCCGGAGGGGAAGGAGTAGCCCGGCGCCTGCGACACGGGGTCCTCGACCACCGGGCGGGCCCGCTGGAACACGTACTTCGCACCCAGCCCGACCGACCACGACAGCATGAGGGTCGCGAACGCCCACCACGCGCGGGTCCGCATCCCCGTGCGCCACCAGACGAGGAGGCACGCGAGCGTGCCGACGACGTGGAGGTACACGGGCCGGGTCAGCTCCTGCCAGGTGAGCAGGGCGTCACGGAATCCGGGGTGGTCGCGGGTGACGTCGGTGAGCCGCGTGATGACGCCGTCGTCGAGGTCGATGAGCGGGTCCCACCGCGAGCGGACGAGGAAGCCGACCCCGAAGAGCACGAGCGCGGTGACGAGGGCGTAGGCCGCGGCCCGGCCCAGCCGACGGGTCCGGGTCCGGGGCGGACTGGCCACGTCGGTGCTGGTCATCCGGACTTTCTACCGCACCGCGACCCCCCGGACCGGCGCCCGGTGCAGGGCTGTGCCGCAGGGGCGGTCGGGAGGCCGCCCGTGGGCGCCGTGGGATGCTGGGGCCGCCATGGCCGAGCTCCACGTCACGTCCGCGACCAACCCCCGCCTCAAGGCGGTCGCCGCGCTGCGCCGTCGCCGGGTTCGAGAGGACGAGGGGCGCACCGTCGTCGACGGCTACGACGAGCTCGCGCTCGCGGTCGACGCCGGGGTCGTGCCCGACCTGCTCCTGCACTGCCCCGAGCTGATGCTCGACGCGCAGGCCCAGGGCCGGCTCGTCGAGCGGGTGCGGGCGCTCGGGGCCACGACGATCCGGTGCGGTCGGGCGGCCTTCGAGAAGGTGGCCTACCGGGAGGGACCGGACGGCTTCCTCGCCGTCGTGCCGGTGGCCGGCGTCGCGCTGGCCGACCTCGACTTCCCGCCCGACCCGCTCGTCGTCGTCGTCGAGGGCCTCGAGAAGCCGGGCAACCTCGGGTCGGTCCTGCGCAGCGCGGACGCCGCGGGGGTCGCGGCCGTCGTCGCGGCGGACCCCGCCACGGACTGGGGCAACCCCAACGTCGTCCGGGCGAGCAAGGGCACCGTCTTCACCGTGCCGGTCGCCGCGGCGCCGCTGTCGGAGGTGCTCGACTGGCTGCGCGGGCGGGGCGTGCGGCTCGTCGCGACGACCCCGGACACCGAGGTGCTGCACACCGCCGTCGACTGGCGGGGACCGGTGGCCGTGGCGGTCGGCACCGAGAAGACCGGGCTCACCGACGAGGCGCTCGCGGCCGCCGACGAGCGAGTGCGCATCCCGATGGCCGGGCGGGTCAACTCGCTGAACGCCGGTGTCTCGGCGGCCGTCGTGCTCTACGAGGCGGTCCGCCAGCGGTCCTGAGGTGACCCCTGTGACTGGTGGTGCGGGAGCGCTGCGCGGCGGCCGACCCGTGTCCGGAGCACCCCCGCGCCTATGGGATCATGAACGGCATGCGAGTTGACCACGTCGTCTATGCGGCCGAGCACGATGGCGTCCACGCCACGGCCGAGCGCCTCGCGAAGCTGATCGGTGTCCGGCCGGTCGATGGGGGAGTCCACCCGCGCTTCGGGACGCGCAACGTCATCCTTCCGCTGGCCCACGAGCGCTACGTCGAGGTCGTCGAGGTGCTCGACCACCCGGCCAGCGACAAGGCCCCCTTCGGCCAGGTCGTCCGGGCCCGCTCCGCGGCCGGCGGCGGCTGGCTGGGCTGGGTCGTCCAGGTCGACGACATCGCCGAGCAGGAGCAGCGCCTCGGTCGCGAGGCCGTGGCCGGCAACCGGCACCGCCCCGACGGCGTCGAGCTGCGCTGGCGCCAGCTCGGGGTCAAGGGCCTGCAGGCCGACCCGCAACTCCCCTTCTTCATCGCCTGGGAGCAGGGCACGCCGCACCCCTCCGAGGACGCCGACACCGACGTGACCATCGAGTCGCTGACCATCGCCGGCGACCCCGACCGGGTCCGCGACTGGCTCGGCCTCCCCGCCGACTACACCTCCTCGGTCATCGACTTCTCGTTCGTGTCGCCGCACGGCACCCCCGGCCTCATGGCCGTCACCTTCGAGACGCCGCAGGGCGAGGTCACCATCTGACCCGTCCTCCCCGACGAACAGGCCCCCACCCGGAGCACCCGGTGGGGGCCTTCGTCGTCCCCGGCCCGCGTCGGGGTGGGGCGGGTCAGCTGCGGGGGGTCCAGCGGCGCAGCCGGAGGCTGTTCGTCACGACGAGGACGCTCGAGAGGGCCATCGCCGCGCCGGCCACCATGGGGTCGAGCAGGCCCGCGACCGCGAGCGGGATCGCGGCCACGTTGTAGCCGAACGCCCAGACGAGGTTCTGCCGGATGGTGCGCAGGGTCGCGCGCGAGAGGTCCATCGCGGCGACGACGGCCGGCAGCTCGGAGCGGAGCAGGACGATGTCGGCGGCCTCGGCCGCGACGTCGGTGCCGCTGCCCATCGCGATGCCGAGGTCGGCCTGGGCGAGCGCGGCGGCGTCGTTGACCCCGTCGCCGACCATCGCGACGACCCGTCCGCGCTGCTGGAGGTCGGCGACCATCGCGTGCTTGTCCTCGGGGCGCACGTCGGCGACGACCCGGCCGACCGGGATGCCGACGTCGCGGGCCACGGTGAGCGCGGCCCGGTCGTGGTCGCCGGTGAGCAGGTAGCAGACCATCCCGGACTCGTCGAGGGCCCGGACCGCGCGGCCCGAGCTGCGACGCACGGTGTCGGCGACGGTCAGGGAGGCGCGGGCCGTGCCGTCCCACCCGACCCACACCGTCGTGCCCTCGGCCGAGGGGCTGGCGACGTCGGCGGGCACGGTGTCGAAGAGGTCGGCCCGTCCGACCGTGACGCGGGTGCCCTTGATGAGCGCCTGCGCTCCGGAGCCCGGCAGGGCCTCGAAGTCGGAGGCCTCGGGGACGGCGAGCGCGCGCGAACGAGCCGCTGCGAGAACGGCCTTCGCGACGGGATGCTCGCTGCCGGCCTCGACGGCCGCGGCGGCCCGGAGCGCCTGGTCCTTCGGGAGCCGGCCGTGGGTGGTGACCTCGACGAGCGTCATCTCGCCGGTGGTCACCGTGCCGGTCTTGTCGAGGACGACGGTGTCGACGCGGCGGGTGTCCTCGAGGACGTCGGCGCCCTTGATGAGGATGCCGAGGCGCGCGCCGCGGCCGGTGCCGACGAGCAGGGCGGTGGGCGTGGCGAGGCCGAGGGCGCACGGGCAGGCGATGACGAGCACCGAGACCGCGACCTCGAGGGCCCCGCCGGCGTCGCCGGTGCCGACCCACCAGCCGACGAGGGTGAGGACGGCCAGCCCGAGGACGACGGGGACGAACACCGCCGAGACGCGGTCGGCGAGCCGCTGGACGGGGGCCTTGGAGGTCTGGGCCCGCTCGACGAGCCGGGCGATGCCGGCCAGCGTCGTCTCGGACCCCACGCGCGTGGCCTCGACGACGAGCCGACCGGTGGTGTTGATCGTGCCCCCGGTGACCTCGCTCCCGGGCCCGACCTCGACCGGGGCGGACTCCCCGGTGACGAGGGAGGCGTCGAGGGCGCTGCGGCCGTCGCGGACCGTGCCGTCGGTGGCGACCTTCTCGCCGGGGCGCACGACGAAGCGCTCGCCGACCTCGAGGGCCTCGACGGGGATGCGCTGCTCGACGGTCGCACCGCTCGCGGTGTCGGTGCGCAGCACGGCGACGTCCTTGGCGGCGAGGTCGAGCAGGCCGCGCAGCGAGTCGCGGGTGCGGTCGGTGGCGCGGGCCTCCATCCACCGGCCGACGAGGAGGAAGGTCGTGACGACGGTGGCGGTCTCGAACCACAGGTGCGAGCCGCCGCCGCCCATCCCGCCGGCGCGCCCGGTGAGGACGACGACGAGCGAGGAGAGGTAGGCCGCGAGGACGCCGAGCGAGACGAGGGTGTCCATCGTCGAGGCGAGGTGGCGGGCGTTGAGCGCGGCGCTGCGGTGGAACGGCCAGCCGGCCCAGGCGACGACCGGCGTGGCGAGCGCGAGCTGCACCCACGGCTCGGCGGGGACGTCGGCGCCGGGGACCATCGCGAGCACGACGACCGGCACGGTGAGGAGGGCCGCGAGCTCGGCCCGGCGGCGCAGGTCGTCCTGGCGGGCCACCTGGTGGTCGGCGGGCGTCCCGGAATCGACGAATGTGTCAGGTGTTGCACGCCCGGCTGTCGAGGATTCGACGGATGTGTCAGGTGTTGCACGCTCGGGCGTACGGGAATCGACGGATGTGTCACGTCCTGCACGCCCCGGGGCGGCGATCGGCTCGGCGCCGTAGCCGGTGCGCTGCACCGTCGCGACGATGTCCTCGACGGTCAGCGGCCCGCTCCAGCGCACCCGGGCCTTCTCGGTGGCGAGGTTGACGACGGCGTCGACCCCCTCGAGCCGGCCGAGCTTCTTCTCGATGCGCGCCGAGCACGAGGCGCAGGTCATCCCGGTGATCGCGAGGTCGACCTCGTGGACCTCGTCGGCGGGACGGTCGGCGGTCTGGGTCACCTCAGCTCCTCACGAGCCGGGTGACGGCGGCGACGACCTCGTCGACCTTGGCGGCCGCGGCCTCGTCGGACTCGCGCGCGGCGTCGACGACGCAGTGGGCGACGTGCTCCTCGAGCAGGCCGAGGCTCACCGCCTGCAGCGCCCGCGTCACCGCGCTGACCTGGGTGAGGACGTCGATGCAGTACGTGTCCTCCTCGACCATCCGCGCGATGCCCCGCACCTGGCCCTCGATGCGACGCAGCCGCTTGAGGTGGGCCTCCTTGGTGTCGGAGTAGCCCGGGGTGACCGGGGGTGGGGGAGTGGTCGCACTCATCCTGGCAGCATACCCCTGTGGGGTATGCCGTGCGAGTCGGGGAGCGGGCCGGCGGTCAGCTGCCGCCGGCGGCGCCGTGCACCTCGGCGAGGGTGGTGGCCACCGCGTCGGCGACGGCCTCGCGCGCCTCCCGAAGGTACCGCCTCGGGTCGGTCACCGACGGGTCGGCGTCCAGCCGGTTACGGACCGCCGCGGTGAAGGCCAGGCCGAGCAGCGTGCCGACGTTGACCTTCGTCATGCCGGCCGCGACGGCGGCGCGCAGCTCGTCGGCGGGGACGCCGCTCGAGCCGTGGAGGACGAGGGGGACGGGCACGGCGGCGTGCAGCCGGCCGACGAGGTCGTGGTCGAGGCGCGCGGTGCGGGAGGTCATCGCGTGGCTGCTGCCGACCGCGACGGCGAGCGCGTCGACCCCGGTGGCGGCGACGAAGGCCGCGGCCTCGTCGGGGTCGGTGCGGACGCCGGGCGCGTGGGCGCCGTCCTTGCCGCCGACCTCGCCGAGCTCGGCCTCGACGAAGAGCCCCTGCGCGTGGAGGGCGCGGGTGGCCCGGGCCGTGACGGCGACGTTCTCGTCGTGGGGCAACCGGCTGGCGTCGACCATCACCGACGAGAACCCGTGCGCCGCAGCGGAGTCGACGAGGTCGAGGTCGGTCGCGTGGTCGAGGTGCAGGGAGGCCCGGGCCGTCGAGCCCTCGGCCGCCGTCCGGCAGGCGGCGGCGAGCGGGCCGGCCCGCCCACCGTGGAAGGCCACCGCGTTCTCGCTCACCTGGAGGACGACGGGATGTCCTGCTCGCTCGGCCCCGGCCAGCACCCCCTCGACCTGCTCGAGGGTGACGACGTTGAACGCGAGCACCGCGCGCCCGGCGGAGGCGGCGGACGCGACGAGGTCGGCGGTCGGGACGAGGGGCATCGGGATCCTCCGGGCTGGCGGACGGTCAGGAGCGGTGGGGCACGGGGCGCGTCGCGGTGGGCGCGAGGGCGGCGTCCAGCTCGGCGGCCGTCGGCTGGCCGGCGGTGCCTCCGCTGCGGCGGGTCGAGAGGGCCCCGGCGGCACAGGCCCGGGCCAGCGCCTCGGCCTCCGGGCGGCCCTCGAGCAGCGCGGCGACGAGGGCCGCGTCGAAGGTGTCGCCCGCACCGGTGGTGTCGACGGGTTCCACCGGCGTCCCCGGCTCGTGCACCACCCGGTCGGCGCCGACGAGCAGCGCACCGTCCGCGCCGTCCTTGACGACGACCGTCGGGCCGCGTGCGGCGAGGGCCCGCGCCGCCCCCACGAGGTCCGCGGCGTCGACGCCGAGCGCCCGGGCCGATGCTCGGCACTCCTCGGCGTTCGGGAGCAGCAGGTCGACGAGCGGCAGCACCTCGGCGAGGCCGGGGAAGCGACCCTCGGGGTCGAGGTTCGTGTCGAGCGAGGTGCGGACCCCGGCGGCGCGCACGAGCGGGAGCATCCGCGGGAGGGCGGCGGCCCGGCGGCGCTGGAGGAAGAAGGACGAGACGTGCAGGTGCCGGGTGGGCGGCACGTCGGCGGGGGTGCGCCACTCCGGAGCGGGCGCGTCGATCGCGCCGACGAGGGTGAGCGTCGCCCGGGCCGAGCCGTCGGAGAGCACGACCGAGAGACCGGTGGGCTCCGGCCCGACCTCGACGAGCGAGCAGTCGACCCCGCCCGCGCGCAGCAGCCGCACCGTCTCGGCGCCGAACACGTCGTCGCCGACCCGGGCCATCAGGCCCACCCGCACCCCGAGGCGGGCCAGCGCGTGGGCGGTGATGGCGCCCGACCCCCCGAGGACGAGGTCCGCGTGGTCGAGGAGCTGCTCGGACTGCCCGAAGCGCGGCACGACGTCGCCCCGGAGCACGAGGTCCGGGTTGGCCTCCCCGAGGACGACGACGTCGAACGGCTCGGTGGTCATACGAGGTGGACCTCGACGCCCGCGGCCCGCAGCCGGGCGACCTCGTCGGCCGGCGCGCCGACCTCGGTGAAGAGCATCGAGACCCGCGACACCGGCACGATCGGCGAGAGGACGACCTTGCCGATCTTGCTCGCGTCGGCGACGACGAAGAGGCGCTGCGAGCGCTCGGCCATCTTCTGGTCGGTGCGCGCCTCGACGGCGTCGTGGGTGGTCAGCCCGCCGGCGACCGAGATGCCGTCGACGCCCATGACGGTGACGCCGAAGTTCAGGCCCTCGATGAACCGCTCGGTCCAGGCGCCGACCGCCTCGTAGCTCTCCGAGCGCATCGTCCCGCCGGCGATGATGACCCGCAGCCGGGGGCTCGTCGCGAGCTCGGTGGCGATGTTCACCGCGTTGGTCACGACGGTCAGCTCGGAACGGTCGTGCAGGCGCCGGGCGACCTCGGTCGTCGTCGTGCCACCAGAGATCGCGACCGCCATCGCCCGCCGCGGGATGGCCTCGACGCAGGCGGCGGCGATGCGGGCCTTGGCGTCGCGGCGCTGGCCGTCGCGGTAGCGCACCGGCAGCTCACCGGCGAGGACGCGGCAGGTGGCGCCGCCGTGCACCCGCTTGAGCAGGTCCTGGCCCTCGAGGACGGCGAGGTCGCGGCGCAGCGAGGCCTGCGAGACGTCGAGCTCCTCGGCGAGCCGGGCCACCGAGACGGTCCCGTGCTCGGTGAGGAGCGCGAGGATCGCCGCGAGCCGGGAGGTGCGACGGTCGGACACCTGGGCGCGCGGCGTCGACGGGGGCGAGGTCATGACGTCCATGATCGGGCGTCAGTCGAGCACGTGGTGCGCGAACGGGATGTCAAACGCTCATCGGTGCTGCGCATTCGGGCAGCACGGGCGTGCGGATCGGTGCCGGCCCTCGCCGAGGTCGGCACGATCGCCGGCATGACCCGCATCGCGTTCGTCGGCGCCGGCAGCGTCGTGTTCACCCGCCAGCTGCTCCACGACCTGCTCCGGGTGCCCGAGCTCGCCGAGGTCGAGGTGGCCCTCCACGACGTCGACGCCGACCGGCTCGACACCGCCCGCCGCACCGCCGAGCACCTCGCAGCCCGGACCGGTACCGCGCCGGTCGTCACCGCGACGACCGACCGCGCCGCGGCCCTCGACGGCGCCGACTTCGTCGTCAACATGGTGCAGGTCGGGGGGATCGACGCGACGCGCACCGACTTCGAGGTGCCCGCGCGCTTCGGGCTGCGCCAGACCATCGGCGACACCCTGGGCGTCGGCGGGGTGTTCCGGGCGCTGCGGACCTTCCCCGTCCTCACCGCGATCGCCGACGACATGACGCGGGTCTGCCCGGAGGCCCACCTGCTCAACTACACGAACCCGATGGCGATGAACATGTGGTGGCTCTCCGAGACCGCTCCCCAGGTGCGCGCGGTCGGGTTGTGCCACAGCGTCTACTGGACGGTGCACGACCTGTCCGAGCTGCTCGGCGTGCCCGTCGAGGAGGTCGCGTACCGTGCGGCCGGGGTCAACCACCAGGCGTGGCTGCTCGAGTGGAGCCACCGGGGGGAGGACCTCTACCCCCGGCTGCGCGAGCGCGTCGCCGCCGACCCCGAGCTGCGCCGTCGCGTGCGCGTCGACATGTTCCGCCGGCTCGGGTGGTACCCGACCGAGACGAGCGAGCACTCCAGCGAGTACGTGCCGTGGTACCTCCACGACGACGCCGAGGTCGAGCGGCTGCGCATCCCGGTCGGTGACTACCTCGGCATCAGCGAGGACAACGTCCGCGAGTACGAGCACACCCGCGAGGTCCTCGACGCCGGTGGCGAGCTCGACCTGCCCGACGAGGTGGCCGAGTACGCGCCGCAGGTCATCCGCGCGATGACGCTCGGCGAGGAGGTCACCATCCACGGCAACGTGCCGAACCGCGGGTTGGTCGACAACCTGCCCGAGGGCGCGTGCGTCGAGGTGCCGTGCACGGTCGACGCGGCCGGCATCCACCCGCAGCCGATGGGGTCGCTCCCGCCGCAGTGCGCCGCGCTCAACCACGCCTTCCTCGACGTCGCCGGCCTCACCGTGCGGGCCGCCCTCGAGGAGGACCCGCTGATGATCCGGCAGGCCGTGCTCGTCGACCCGAACACCTCGGCCACCCTCGCCGTCGACGACGTGTTCGCGATGTGCGACGCGCTCGTCGAGGCCCACGGCGACCTCCTTCCCGAGTGGGCGAGGGTCCGCGTCAGCGTCTGACCCGGGGCCCGCTCTCGTCACGGTGATGCACGAGGCGGCGGATGTCCCGCGTCGCGCATCACCGCGAGTTCCCGGCCCGGGCGCCGAGAGGGTCAGAGGCCGAGGCGCAGGGCGTTGTCGCGGTACAGGGCCGGGAGGAGCGCGGGGTCGAGCGCGGCCCCCGAGACCCGCCAGCGCCCCTGCGACCCCGGCTCGGCCTCGTCGTCGGCGCCGTCGTACGGCCAGTGCTCGTCGTCGGTCTCGAGGAACCGGTAGAGGTTGCGGTAGGCCTGCGGGTCCGGCGGGTAGGCGTCGGTGCCCAAGAGCACGCGGTCGGGATGGGCGGCGACGAACCGGGCGAAGGCCCGCGGCTGGCGCCCGATCTCCGCGAGCCGGCCGCCGAGGTCGGCGTGGAAGGTCGGGTACCGGTCCATCATCGTGCCGACGGCCGAGAGGTCCTCGGCGTGGCAGCCGACGTGCGCCCCGATGACGGTCGTCCCGGGGCAGGCCGCGACGAGCCGCTCGAGGGCGCCCATCAGGTCCTCGAAGGACGGGTGGCGGGTGCGGTCGCCGAACCACCAGTCGGGCTGCCCGGCCAGCTCCTCCAGGCGCTCGTTGGTCCCGTCGAGCGGGTCGAAGAAGGCCACTGGGTCCGCGGTGTGGATGAGCACCGGGAGGCCGTGCTCGCCGGCCCGCTGCACGACCCGGACGACCCGCTCGTCGTCCGGGCGGACGAGGGCGCCGGCCTCGTCGCGGACACCCAGCCCGAGGTCCTTCCAGATCTTCAGCCCCCGCGCCCCCGCGGCCACCGACGCGTCGAGGCTCGCGAGGAGGGCCCGACCGTCGTCGCCGGTGTGCAGGAGGCCCCAGTCGACGTGGCAGAAGGTCGCGAACCGGCCGGGGTGGGCGCGGTCGTAGCGCCTGAGGTTGGCCTCGAGCTCCTCGCCCCAGCGCCCGTCGAGGTTGACGACCCGCTCGACGCCCAGGTCGTCGAGCGTCCCCAGGAGGTCGCGGACCGACGGCACGAGCCAGCTGCCGTCGGGCGAGAGCCAGGTGCCGAGGTGGTTGTGCACGTCGATCGCCGGGACGGGGGGCCGCGCCACGACCGTGCGCCCACGGACCAGGCGGTCGTGGGGTCGGAAGTCCCGCAGCGGCAGGTCGCTCACCCGGCCAGCGTGCCGGGTCGTTCGTCCGGGCACCGGAAACGCGCAACGGCACCGAGCGAGCGCGCAGGTGGACTGAGCGAACCGCGCCGCCCGGGTCCGGCGTCAGCACCATGGGTCGACATGACGACCACCCCCACCCCCGGCGCCCTGACCCGGGCCGAGATCGAGAGCCAGCCCGGCCTGTGGCAGGAGGTGCTCAGGCACGCCGGCGGTCCGGCGCTCGCCGCCCCCGGCGAGCGCGTGCTCTTCATCGGCTGCGGCACCTCCGCGTTCGTCGCGCACTCGCTCGCCGTGCTGCGCGAGTCGGCCGGCCTCGGCACGAGCGACTGGGCCTACGGATCGGAGCTGCCGCCCGGCCCGCGCGACTACGACCGGGTGGTCGCGATCACCCGGTCGGGGACCACGACCGAGGTCCTCGAGGCGATGGAGGCGCTGCGCGGCAGCACCCGGCTCGTCGCCGTCACCGCCGTCGAGGGGATGCCCGTCGAGGGCCTCGCCGACGACGTCGTCGCGCTGACCGCCGCCGACGAGCGCTCGGTCGTCCAGACCCGGTTCCCGACGAGCGTGCTGCTCCTCGGCCGGGCCGCGTTCGGCGAGTCGGTCGGCCACCTGCCGGCCGCGTGCGGGGCGGCGCTCGCCGCCGACCGGCCCGATCCCGCCTCCTTCGAGCACTTCGTCTACCTCGGGCGCGGCTGGTGCCAGGGCCTGGCCGACGAGGCCGCCCTGAAGATCCGCGAGGCGGCCCAGGCCTGGGCCGAGAGCTACCCGGCGCTGGACTTCCGGCACGGACCGATCGCCGTCGCCGGTCCCCGGAGCCACGTCTGGCTCCTCGGACCGACCCCGGCCGGACTCGCCGACGACGTCCGCGCGGTCGGTGCCACCGTCCGCGAGCCGGTGCACGACCCGCTCGTCGAGCTCGTCCTCGCCCAGCGCCTCGCCGTCGACCTCGCGGCGGCCCGGGGACTGGACCCCGACGCCCCCCGCCACCTGACCCGCAGCGTCATCCTCGACGCCCCCGACGCCGTGCGCGGCTGACGAAGGAGCTGGACCCATGACCGGACACCGCAGGACCCGTCGCACCGTCCTCGCCCTCGCCGCCCTCACCTCGGTCGTGCTGGCCGGGTGCGCGGGCGTCGACCCGGAGCCCACCGACTCGGGGCCGACGGCGTCCGCGACTCCGCTCACCGCGGAGGACCCCAACGCGCCGGTCGAGCTCGTGTGGTGGACGGGGCAGGAGTCCGACGCGCAGAAGATCCTCGACGCGAAGGTCGCGGACTTCACGAAGCAGCACCCCAACGTGACCATCCGGTCCTCGTCCGGCGCGGCGACGACCGACGACCTCCTCCAGAAGCTGAGCGCCGGCTTCGCGGCGGGGACCTACCCCGACATCTCGTACGCGTTCGGCTCGTGGGCCAGCGAGCTCGGCGCCTCCGGGAAGACGCTCGACATCTCGGCCGAGGTCGCCGACCCGGCCGTCAAGTGGGAGGAGATCTCCGAGGCCGCTCGCGAGACCGCGAGTCCCGGTGGACGGACCATCGGCATCCCGGCGCTCGTCGACAACCTCGCCCTCTTCTACAACAAGACCCTCTTCGACGCGGCCGGGGTGCCCTACCCCACCGACACGATGACGTGGGACGAGTTCCGCGCGACGGCGAAGAAGCTCAGTGACCCCTCGCGCAACGTCTTCGGCACCTCCTTCGACGTCACCGGCGGCGAGGGCACGACGTGGGCCATGTGGCCCCAGCTGTGGCAGAACGGCGGACAGGTGCTCGCGCCCGACGAGAAGACCGTCGCCTTCAACTCCGAGGCCGGGGTCGAGGCCGTGCAGTTCTGGCGCGACATGGCCGTCGAGGACAAGTCCGTGTACCTCGACCAGACCGCGGAGAAGGCGATCGGCCTCTTCGCGAGCAACAACATCGCGATGCTCGTCACCGGGCCGTGGGCACTCTTCGACGTCGGCGGGGCCAAGACCGACTACGACGTCACTCTCCTGCCCGGGACCGGTGACGACCACCAGACCGTGTCGGGGCCGGACCTCTGGGTGCTCTTCGACCACCAGGACCGCAACCGCGCGTACTGGTCCTACCAGTTCGTCAAGTACCTCACCGACCCGGCGCAGGACCTCACGTGGAACGTCGAGTTCGGCAACCTCCCGCTGCGCTCGTCCGAGATCGAGTCGCCGGAGTTCCAGGCCAAGGCGAAGGTGACGCCCGGCTACGAGCTGCTCGCGAAGAACCTCGACAACGCGAAGAACAAGCGCCCGACCGTCGAGGGCTACGTCGAGGTGTCGGCCGCGTACGGCAAGGCCGTGTCCCGCCTGCTGCAGGGCCAGGGCGAGGTGGGGCCCGCCCTCGACGACGCCGCCGAGGCCGCCGACCGGGCCCTGGCCGACCGGTGACCACGTCGGCGCCCGCCCCCACGCGGCCCCTCGGGGCGCGCGTGCGGCGGCGGGCGGTCGGTGCCTCCCGGCGGGCCGCGACGGGATGGCTGTTCGTCGGTCCCTCGACGCTCGTCATCCTCGGGCTCTCGCTCTTCCCGGCCGGCTGGGCCTTCTACCTCGCGCAGCTGAAGTGGAACGGCTTCTCGCCGGCGCGCGGCGTCGGGTTCCGCAACTACGAGCGGATGGTCGACGACCCCGACCTGGCGTCCGCCGCCCTCCACACCCTGTTCTTCACCCTGCTCTACGTCCCGACGTCGGTGTTCCTCGGGCTCGGCATCGCCCTGGCCCTCAACCGGCGCATCCGGTTCATCGGGCTGTACCGCACCGCGATCTTCGTGCCGTTCGTCGCTTCGGCCGCCGCGACCGGCATCCTCGCCAACTACCTGTTCGACCCCCAGTTCGGGTTCGTCAACAACGCGCTCCGGCGGGTCGGGCTGCCCGCGCAACGCTTCCTCGAGGACCCGAACCAGGCGATGACGGTCATCGCGCTGATGTCCCTGTGGGCCTCGCTCGGCTTCACCGTCGTCGTGTACCTCGCTGCGCTGCAGGACATCCCGCGTGACCTCGTCGAGGCCGCGGTCGTCGACGGCGCCAACCGGTGGCAGGTGTTCCGGCACGTCGTGCTGCCCCAGCTGACGCCGGTGACCGTCTTCACGACGATCTGGCAGCTCATCGGCTCGCTCCAGCTCTTCGACCTCGTCTACACGACGACGCGGGGCGGGCCGGTGGAGTCGACGAAGACGATCGTCTACTACCTGTGGGAGCAGGCCTTCAAGCAGCTGAACTTCGGGTACGGCTCGGCCGTGGCGTACGTGCTGTTCGCGGCGACGATGGTCATCACGCTGGGGATGATCGTGTACTCCCGGTTCGCGAAGGTGCAGGCCTTCTGATGGCGCTCTCGACGGCACCGACACCCACCGGGGAGTGCGCGGCGCAGGACCCGGCCGACGGCGGCCCGCCTCCTCGCCGGCGCTGGCCGTTCAGCCCGTACCACCTGCTCCTCGCGCCCCTGGCCGTGCTCTTCGCGATGCCGCTCGTGCAGATGGTGCTCGCGTCGTTCAAGACCGACGCCGAGATCCGGCAGGTGCCGCCGACCTTCGTCCCGGCCCACCCGACGCTCTCGGGCTACGTCCGGCTCTTCCAGGACTCCGACGTCCTGCGCTGGCTGCTCAACAGCGTCATCGTGTCGGGCTCGGCGATCATCGCCCACCTCGTCCTCTGCTCGATGGCGGGCTACGGGTTCTCGCGGCTGCGCTTCGCCGGGCGGGGTGCGTCGTTCGTCCTGCTCGTCGGCACGATCATGATCCCCACCCAGCTGCTGATGATCCCGACGTACATCATGTTCACGAAGCTCGGTGTCGTGAACACCCTTCCGGCAGTGATCCTCCCGTGGCTGACGTCGGCCTTCGGCGTGTTCCTCATGCGGCAGTTCTTCCTGTCGCTCCCGCGCGAGCTCGAGGAGGCGGGGCGGCTCGACGGGTGCAGCGCGTTCGGGGTGTTCTGGCGGGTGGTGCTGCCGCTGGCCCGGCCGGCGCTCGCGACCCTCGCGATCTTCACGCTGCTCGGGTCGTGGAACGACCTCATCTGGCCGCTCATCGCGATCAACGACGACCGCTGGTACACGATCCAGCTGGGACTGGCGAACTTCCAGGGGCAGCGACGGACCGAGTGGTCGCTCCTCATGGCCGGCAACGTCGTCGCGACGATGCCGATGGTGCTCTTCTTCATGCTCGCCCAGCGCCAGTTCGTCGCGACGATGACCTTCAGCGGGATGAAGGGCTGAACCCGGCGGAGGGGGTCAGCCGAGGTGCTCCTTGACGAGCTTCTTCGGCGCCTTGGTCGCCCACGCGTCGGTGATGATCTCGGCGAGCTCGAGGTAGTCGAGCCGCCCGAGGTCGCGCTCGCGGACGAGGACCGCCGGGTAGCCGTTGAAGTGCGGTGTCGTGAACCAGGGTCCGCCGAGCTGGAGGATCGACTCCTTGTCCTCCGGGCCGGGGACCGTGACGCAGATGACGTCGTCCATCCGCTCGCCGGTGTCGGGGTCGACGGCGTCCTTGCGGGGCTCGCGCCAGTGCAGGAAGCTCTTCCCGCGCACGACGTAGGCCGGCCGCTCGTCGGTGCCCTCGCGGGTCACCTCGGGCAGGGCCAGCGCGATGCCGTCGACGTCGTCGCGGTCGACGGGCTTCGGGTCCTCGGTCGCCATCGCGCCAGCGTCCCACATCCGGCGGAGACGCCGCTCTCAGCCGACGGGCGGGGCGACGATCTCCAGGTCCGCGCCCCACCCGGAGTAGCGGATGTCGAGCCGGCCGTCCGCGACCTTCATGCTCGCCTGCACCGGCATCCCCTCGTCGTCGAGGCGCAGCAGGACGGGAACGGTCGCCGGTCCCTTCGCGGGCGGGTCGATGCCGAGGACCGCGTAGGCCTGCTCGGCCCGGACGGCGAGCGAGTAGGAGGTGATCCGGTGGCCCTCGACGACCTCGCTGGGGCCGCGGGTCACCGAGCGCGTGCCGTCGCGCCAGGTGTCCACCTGGAGGCTCGGCAGCGCCTCCTGGATGACGTCGGGCGGCTCGGCGACCTTCCGCCACGGGGCGTCGGTCTTCTCCTCGTCGAGGGTCCAGGCCTGCTCGCCGATGACGACGACCCGCAGCCACTGCTCGGAGTCCTGGAACCCGACGCGCGCCGACGAGGTCGAGGGCTGCCACTCGGCCTGGATGGACTCGTACGGCGACTCGAGCTCGACGTCGACGGTGTCGGCGTCGGTCACCCGGTCGGCGAGGTCGTCGAAGAACCTCGCCGCGTCGACCTTCCCCGACGGGAGGGAGGGGGAGGTCGAGGGCGAGGTCGTGGTGGACGCGCCGACCGACGCCGGCGGACGCGCGGGACGGCCCGCCTCCAGGGGCACGGCCGCGCACCCGGACAGCGCGAGCGCTGCCACGGCCGCGACGGTGCCCGCCCGGCTCACGGCGCGCGTGGACGATGCGCACGGACTGCGCAGCACGGGGACCCCCTCCGACGACGACGGCACAGTGTGACACGCGACCGGCCGGCGGGGCCGCGGAACCGGCCGTCAGAGGGCGAGGGTGAGGAAGGTGCTGTGGGGGTCGGGGCGGTAGCTCGCGAAGGGCTCGGAGTCGACGAACCCGTGGGCGCGGTAGAGGCTGCGGGCCGGCACGAACACCTCGCCCGACCCGGTCTCGAGGCTGACCCACGAGGCCCCGGCGGCCCGCGCCTCGGCGAGGGCGTGGAGCAGCAGCCGGCGTCCGAGCCCGGTGCCGCGCACCGAACGGCTCGCGCGCATCGTCTTCAGCTCGACGTGACCGCCGCCGAGGTCCTTGAGGGCCACCGAGCCGACGAGTGCGCCGTCCGCCTCGGCGACCCAGAGCCGGACGGCGGGGTCGCGGAACTGCTCGACCGACAGGGCGTGCCGGCTGCACGCGGGAGCCGTCGGCTCCATCTCGGCCAGGTGCTCGGCGACGAGGGCCGCGACCCGGGGGTCGTCCAGGTCGGCCGGGCGGATGACCGGCTCGCCGGCCGGATCGGTCACGGCAGGTGCCGGACCAGCTCGGGCGCGAGCCCGACGTACGTCGCCGGGGTCAGCGCCGCGAGCCGCTCCTCGACCTCGGCGGGAAGCCCGAGGCCGCGGACGAACCCGACGAGGTCGTCCTGGCCGATGCGCCGGCCGCGCGTCAGCTCCTTGAGCCGCTCGTACGGCTCCTCCATCCCGGGGACGCCCTGGGCGCCGAGGGCCCGCATCGCCGACTGGACCGGCTCGCCGAGGACCTCCCAGTTCGCGTCGAGGTCGGCGGCCATCGCGGCCGGCACGGCGTCGAGGCCGTCGAGCCCTCGGTGGGCGTTGTCGATGGCGAGCAGGCTGTGCCCGAACGCCGACCCGATGTTGCGCTGCATCGAGGAGTCGGTGAGGTCGCGCTGGAGCCGGCTCTGAACGAGGGTGCTCGCGAGGACGTCGAGGAGGGCGTTCGAGACCTCGAGGTTGGCCTCGGCGTTCTCGAAGCGGATCGGGTTGACCTTGTGCGGCATCGTGCTGCTGCCGACCGTGCCCTGGCCGCGCACCTGGGCGAAGTAGCCCATCGAGATGTAGGTCCAGACGTCGGTGCACATGTTGTGCAGCACGCGGTTGAAGCGGGCGAGGTCGGCGTAGAGCTCGGCCTGCCAGTCGTGGCTCTCGATCTGCGTGGTCAGCGGGTTCCACGTGAGGCCGAGGTGCTCGACGAAGGTGCGGCTGACGTCCTGCCAGTCGGCGCCGGGCACGGCCGCGAGGTGGGCGCCGTAGGTGCCGGTGGCGCCGTTGAGCTTACCGAGGAAGTCGGCGTCCTCGACCCGGCGCAGCTGGCGCCGCAGGCGCCACGCGAGGACGGCGAGCTCCTTGCCCATCGTCGTCGGGGTCGCCGGCTGGCCGTGGGTGTGGGCGAGCAGCGGCACGTCGGCGAGCTCGCGGGCCATCGTCGTCAGCTTCTCGACGAGGGCGGTGGCGCGGGGCAGCCAGACGTCGTGCACGGCGCCCTTGACCATGACGGCGTAGGACAGGTTGTTGATGTCCTCGCTCGTGCAGCAGAAGTGGATCAGCTCGGCGAGGCCGGCGTCCTCGGGGGCCGGGGCGATGTCGCGCAGCCGGGCCTTGAGGAAGTACTCGACCGCCTTGACGTCGTGCTGGGTGACCCGCTCGGTGGCGGCCATCTCGTCGATCTCGTCGGCCCCGAACCCCGCGACGACCGTGCGCAGGGCGTCCTTCTCGGCATCGGTGAGCCGCCGGACGCCGGGCACGACCTCGCGCTCGGTGAGGTGGACGAGCCACTCGACCTCGACGTGGATGCGGGCCCGGTTGAGCGCGGGCTCGGAGAGGTGGTCGACGAGCGGCGCGACGACGCCGCGGTAGCGGCCGTCGAGCGCGCCGAGGGCGATGGACGGGGCGAGGTCGGCGAGGCTGCGCGCGTGCGAGAGGCCGGTGGCGGCGGGGGCGGTGCTCGGCATGGGTCCATCCTCCCAGAGCCCGCGTTCTCCCCGACTTCGTGGGGGCGGATCCGCCCGACACGCCGCCCTGACGGGGTGTCCGGCGGACGCCGCCCCACAAGGTCAGGGACGGTCGAGCGCGGCCCGGACGTGCTCGACGATGCCCGGCACGGCGGCCCGGATCTCGTCGTAGGTCTGCTCGTACTCGGCGTCGCCGCCGTACCAGGGGTCGTCCATGCCGAGCTCACCGGCGGCGACGGCGTCGGGGTCGAAGGACCGGACGAGGCGCACCTTGGCGGCGTCGTCCTCGTCGCGGGCGAGTCGGGCCAGCCGGTCGGCGTGGGGGTGGTCGGCGGCGAGGACGAGGTCGGCGGCGTCGAACCCGTCGGTGCGGAACTGCCGGGCCCGGTGCGCGCCCCAGCCGACGTCGGGGTGGTCGTGACGGCGCAGGACGGCGACGGTGCGGGGGTGCACCGGGTTACCGAGCTCCTCGGCGGAGGTGCCGGCCGAGTCGACCTCGACCCGGTCGGCGAGCCCGGCCTCGTCGAACGCCTCGCGGAGGAGGAACTCGGCCATCGGCGAGCGGCAGATGTTGCCGTGGCAGACGACGGTGACGCGGTACGGGCGCTCGGGCTCGCTCATGCCCCCATCCTCCCAAGGTGGTCCGACTGATTGCCCATCACCCACCTCGCGGGACCGGATCCTGGCCCTCAGAGGTGGGTTCCGGCCAATGAGTCGGGTGGCTGCGGGCCCAGGGTCAGGTGATGTCGAACCAGCCGGGCACGGCGGCGGTGAACGCGTCGGCGTCGAGTGCACCGGCGCCCTCGGGCACCCGGCCCCAGAGCGGCGCCCCGGTGACCCGCGGCAGGTCGTGGAGGTTCTCGGTCTCGGCGAGCCCCGGCTCCTGCGGCCACGACCCGACGACGACCCCGAGCAGCGGGATCGACCGTCTGGCCAGCGCCTCGGCCGTCAGCGCGGCGGTGCTGAGGACCCCGAGCCCGGCGGACGCCACGAGCACGACGCCGCACGAGACGCCCTTGTAGCGCAGGGCCGTGCCGAGGTCGGCGAGCGTGCCGCCGCGGGAGTCCATCCGCACGAGGAGCCCACCGGCCCCCTCGACCAACGTGACGTCGGCGCCGGCCGCGATCTCACCGATCCGCTTGGCGTGCAGGGCGACCGGCGTCAGGTCGACCCCCTCGCGCCGCGCCGCCGCCTCGGGGGAGAGGGGGTCGCGCAGCCGCACGAGCTCGTGGGTCTCGAGGCCGTCGCCGACGAGGCGGCGGACGTCGTCGACGTCACCGGGCTCGCCCGCGACCAGCCCGGTCTGGGTCGGCTTGACGACGGTCACCCGGCTGCCCCGGCCGCGGACCAGGGCCGCGAGCGCCGCCGTGACGACGGTCTTGCCGACGCCCGTGCCCGTTCCCGTGACGAGGACGACGGACGGCAGCGCGCGGGGGTCGGACACCGACGGCTCGCTCAGGCCTGCGAGGGGACGAGCTCGGCGAGCACCGCGCACGCGCGGTCGAGGTCGTGGTCGGTGTGGTCGGCGTGGGCCGTGATGCGCAGCCGCGACGAGCCGTCGGGCGTCGACGGCGGCCGGAACGCGCCCACCCGGACCCCGAGGGCCGCGGCCCGCTCGACGGCCTCGACCGTCTCGTGCGGCCCGGGCATCGGCACCGACATCACGGCGCCGTCCGGCGCGGCCACCCCGCAGGTCTCGGCGAGGCGAGCAGCGTTGGCGTGCAACCGAGCCGGCAGCTCGGGGTGCTCGCGGAGCACGCCGAGGGCGGCGAGCGCGGCACCGGCCGACCCCGGCGCCAGCCCCGTGTCGTAGATGAACGGACGCGCGGTGTTCACGAGGTGGTCGCGCACGTCCGGGGAGGCGAGGACGACCCCGCCCTGGGCGGCGAGCGACTTGGAGAGGGTCGTCGTGACGACGACGTGCTCGGCGCCGGACGCCCCGGCGGCCGCCACGAGCCCGGCGCCGCCCGGCCCGACGACGCCCAGCGCGTGGGCCTCGTCGACGACGAGCAGCGCGCCGGCCTCGGCGGTGAGGGCCACGAGGTCCTCGACCGGTGCGGCGTCGCCGAGGACCGAGTAGACCGACTCCGCGACGACGACCGCCCGCGGGGTGTCGCGGCGGGCGAGCAGCTCGGCGACGTGCTCGAGGTCGTTGTGCCGCGAGACCGAGACCGCGGCCCGCGAGAGCCGGCAGCCGTCGATGAGCGAGGCGTGCGCGTGCTCGTCGCTGACGACGAGGGTGCCGGCGTCGGCGAGGGTCGTCAGGGCCGCGAGGTTCGCGGCGTACCCGCTGGAGAGGACGAGCGCCGACGGGGCGCCGGTGAGCGCGGCGAGCGCGGCCTCGAGCTCCTCGTGGACGTCGAGGGTGCCGGTGACCAGGCGGGACGCCCCGGCGCCGGTACCGTACGTCTCGACGGCCGCGACCGCCCCGGCGACGACCGCCGGGTGGTGGCGCAGCCCGAGGTAGTCGTTGCCGGCGAGGTCGACGACGTCGTGCGCCTTGGTCGGGACGAGCCGTCGGGTGAGGCCCGCGTCGGCCCGGGCCGAGGCGGCCTCCCGGATCCAGTCCAGCGGGCTCGTCATCCCTCGATCCTGCCACGGCGACGTCCGGCGCACCTGTGGGGTCGCTGTCACCGGCGCCCGGCCCCGCGGCGGCGCAGGGCACGGCCGGACGGCGGAGTGTTTGTGACAGATGCTTGACACAAGAGCGAGGGCGGGGCATCCTCCACTTTGTACCAACCGCCCGATACAACGAGGGAGGGGCCATGGGGCTCACCGTCCTGTCGCTGCCGATCGCGCTGGTGGCCTTCGTCGTCGCCCTGGCCCGACGCCACGTCGTCACCGTCGGGGTCAACGAGCACGCCGAGCTGGTCCGACTGGCCCGGCGCGCGCGGGCTTGGCGGGTCGGCGGTCTGCTGCTCGGCCTCCTGCTCGGCGGGCTGCTCCTCCTCCTCGGGCAGCGCGTGGACTCGCTCGGCCGGATCACCGCCCTCGCCCCGGCTGCGCTCGGTGCGGGCGTCCTCGTCGGCACCATCGTCGGCGAGCTCACGGCCCGGCCCGCGGTCGGGGTCCGGCGGGCGGCGGTCGTCGAGACGCGGACTGTGCGTGGCCTCCTGCCCCCGGTACGCACCGGGCTCCTCGCCCTGTCGGCCCTCCTGTTCGCCGGCGTCCTCGGGGCGGGAGCCGCCTGGGGGTCACCGGACTCCCTCGGCCGGGCCGGGCGGGCGCTCGCCGAGCAGTGCCGCGTCGTCGTCGACGGCGCCCTCGTCGAGACCGCGTCGTCGCGGGGGCCGTGGCCCGGCTCGTTCTACGCGGTGCCGCTGGCCGTCGCCCTCGGACTGCTTGCCCTGCTCGTGGTCGCCGCGCTGCGGGCCGTGGCGCGCCGCCCGCGGCCGCCGCTGCAGAGCCTCGGCCTCGACTCGACGCTGCGCCGCTGGTCGACGGGGACCATCCTCACGGCGGCGACCTTCACTGTGCTCGGGACCCTCGGCCCGGTGGCCGGCGTGATGGCCCTGGCCCTCGGTGCCGCGGACTGCCCCCAGGGGCTCGGTCAGGTCGTGGTCCGGTGGCTCACCCTCGGAGTCGCCCCGCTGGCGGTCGTCGGCGCGGCGGCCGCGCTGGGTGGCCTGCTCGTCACCCCGACCCTGCGGGTCGAGGACCTGCCACGCCCGCTGCCCGGCGACCCCGCCCCCGTCGGGGCCCCCGTCCGATGACCCTCCAGGCCGTCACGGTCGACGTCCTCGACCCGACGCCGCCCTACGAGCAGCTGCGCCGGCAGCTCGCCGACCTCGTCGGCAGCGGGGTCCTGCTCCCGGGCGACCGGCTGCCCCCGGTGCGCCAGCTGGCCGCCGACCTGGGGCTCGCGCCGGGCACCGTCGCCCGCACCTACCGCGAGCTCGAGCAGGCCGGCTACGTGCGCTCGCGCCGCGGCGGTGGCACCCGGGTGGCGCCCTCGCCCCCGGCCGCCGCGACACCGGGGCAGGCCCTCGAGGAGGCGGCGGCCGCCTACCTCGAGCGAGCCCGCGTCCTCGGCATCCCGGCGGCCGACGCGGTGGCGACGCTGCGCCGGGTCGCCGGCACCTGAGCGCCGTCCGGTGCCGGCGGACGGGCATGCTGGAGGACGTCCCCGACGAAGGAGTCCCCGTGCCCCGAGCGCCCCTGCCCGACGACGTCGCCGAGCTGTTCCGCCGCCCCAACCCCGCCGTCGTCGCCGTGCTCCTCCCGAGCGGCGCGCCGATGTCGGTCGCCACCTGGTACCTCGTCGAGGACGACGGCACCGTGCTGCTCAACATGGACGCCGAGCGGGCCCGCGTCTCGTGGATGCGCGAGCACCCCGAGGTCGCCCTCACCGCCCTCGAGGAAGGGTCCTGGTACACCCACGTCAGCGTCCGGGGGCGCGTCGTGCGCTGGGACGACGACCCCGAGCGGGCGCTCGCCGACATCGACCGGCTCTCGAACCACTACGGCGGCCGGGACTACCCGACGCGCGACCGGGCGCGGATCAGCTGTTGGGTCGAGGTCACCCACTGGCACGGATGGGGTGCCGCGAAGGCCGACTGACCGCGGGGCTTCGTCGGGTCCTAGCGTGGGGCCAGCGCCAGCCCCACCGGAGGTCACCATGAGCGAGCCGTCCCCGTCGACCGTCCCCCTCACCAGCGCACGCACCGTGCCGGACGAGACCTGGCACGAGCGCCACCGGGCGTCGTTGAGCACCGGGGAGCGGGCGGCGGACGTCATGCGCAACGGGATGGGGAGCTGGCGGTTCGTCTTCGCGTTCGTCGCCTTCATGGCGGTCTGGGCGCTCCTCAACTCGCTGACCCGCGGCTGGGACCCCTACCCGTTCATCCTGCTCAACCTCTTCCTCTCCATGCTCGCCGGCCTGCAGGGCGCCATCCTCCTCATCGCCGCCAAGCGGCAGGACGCGGTCGCGGCCGACCTCGCCCGGCACGACTACGACACCAACGTCGCCGCCAAGCGCGACGTCGAGGCCCTGCTGGAGGTCAACGCGACCCAGCTCGAGATCCTCCGCGCGCTCCAGGACGACCTGCGCACGCGGCTCGAGGCCCTGGAGCGGCGCGGGCCGACGACCGGAGCCTGAGGCGGGCCCGGCGGGGCTCGATCCGCTCAGCGGTGATGTGTCACTTGACAAACCACGGTACGGGGCCGCCCACGAACTAGGCTGACCCCCGCCAAGGTCAGTAACGGCGAGGCATGTCTCGGTATGGCCTGGCTGGCATGGGGAAGGCCCCGACCTCAGTGGTCGGGGCCTTCGTCGTCGTCTCGACCCTCACGGTCGTCAGGGTCGCCGTCTTCGTCGGGTGGGTCGGCGTCTGGGTCAATGGCCAGAAGGGCTCGTAGAGCTTCTTCGGGATCGAGACCTTGCAGGCTTACGCGCTCTGGCTCGCGGGGCACGTGGCCTCCTGGCGGGCGGCACCCTGTGCCTCGTCTCCGGGGCCGTACACGAGGTCGAGGTTGACCTTCAACGCATTGAGCCACCGGTCGCGCTCAGACTTAGGGAACGATCCGGACTTCGGCAGTTTGAGCCACAAGCCCTTCAGCACGGGGTCGTCGGCCAAGGTGTCACTCTCCTCCTCTACCCGCGGCCCGCGCACCTCGTCGAGAGCCGTCTTGGGCGGGTTTTCCTGCTCGCTGAGCGTACCCGCCTTGGTCGAGGGCTTCACCAACCGATCCCGGCCAGCCCAGAAAAATCCGGCAGTCTGCGCGGACCGTTGAAGGATCTGCCGCGCACGACCAACCTGCTTCTGCGCTACGCCCAGGTTGAGCAGTTCGGCCTCCAAACCCGCGTCCCCCGGCAGCGCGCGGCCCTGGAACTTCTCGTACAACGCGCTGAACAGTTCGACCCGCAGAAACGCCTCCACGACAGCGGCCTCACGCGTGTGCGCGTCAGCAACCGCGTGCCCAAGATCGGTGAGGGTGATCGTGCCCCGCTTGTTGTTGACCAGCCCAAATGCCGCAGCGGTCGCCACCTTCGTACGAAACCCGCTGCTGGTCGGGCTAACTGCGAGAGCGGCGGCGAGCTGATCCGACGAGCACGTGGTGCTGAAGTTCTCCTTCAGCGTCTCGACCACCGTGACGGCGTCCTTCAGGTCGCTATACGGGAACTTGATTGTCGAGCGCTCCCGCTCTCCGGAGGTCGCATCCTCCGCATCGGGGTCAGCGCTCTGGCTGTCTGCGACCATGTCTGCAAGGTCCTGAGGCGAGATGGTGCTCATTGCGGCTCCTCTGGTCAAAGTGAACTTGAACCATGGTAGCGGGATCGTCGCAGTCAACGCCAGAACTCGCACCGCGCCGCGACTGCGTCTTCGTGGACTAAAGGTGAACTCGTGCCCTATAGTGAGACCAGCCCCGGCGCGATGGGCGCCAGGGCTGGTCTTGGAGGTGATCCCCATGAGGAGGGATTTGCCTCGCTCGCACCGAGTGGACTGACCAGCGAGTGAGGGTAGGTCACCAAGGTCGGGCCGTCGCAGTTACCGCTGCGGCGGTTCGACCGCGGGCCGGGTCATGGTTGACGAGAGCGCCCCTTGGAAGGTCTCTTCGCGGGTCCGATCCCCGTCCGGTCCACCGGGGAAACCCGCTCAATTGTAGCCAATTGAGCGGGTTTTCACACGTCACCGCGCCCTTCGGCGGCCTGTCGATGCGCCCTCTCCATCGCCTCATCCAACGTCAGTCCGGCATCCCGTCGACGCTGCTGGGGCTTGGGGGCGGTCCGCTGGGGAGCCTGCGACCGGGTCAGTGGGCGGTACGAGAGGCGACGACCAGGCACACGCTCGATCAGCGTCCGGACCCGCTCGTGGTCGTCCATCTCGCAGGTGGAGTAGCGGAAGTCGAACTCGTTGAGGTACCGCTGAAGGTGCTCGCGTGAGACGTGGTGGTGGGTGCCGTCGATGCTGCGCTTCAGCTGCGAGAAGTAGCCCTCCGCCATGTTGGTGGAGACGCCGTCGCGGACGTACTCGTCGCGCTCGTGGGTGACGTACGCGTGAGCCTTGGCCTGCCGGGCGATGGTGCCCGTGTAGGACTTCGACGCGTCGGTGTGGAGCGTCGTCACGGCCATGTCGACCTGACCGCGCATGACTGGCAGGAGGGTCGCTCCGGTCACGTCGGGGACCACGCGGGAACGGACCTCGCCGGTCGCCGTGTCCACGAGGGACAGCACGGGCATCTTGTCGCTGCCCCACTTGCCGCGTCCCTGCTCGCGGGGGTCCTTGCGGTGGCGGTTCTTGGGGTTGCCGCCGATCCACGTCTCGTCGGCCTGGATCGTGCCGCGCATCAGACCCGCCAGTGGCTCCAGCGTCATGGCCTCGCGGATGCGGTGCAGCATGTGCCACGCCGTCTTGGGGGTGACCCCGTACTTGCGCTCGACCTCGCGGGCCGACATGCCGTTCTTGGCGCTGCACATGTCCACGATCACGAACAGCCACGTCCGGACGGGGATCTTCGTGCCGTGGAAGATCGTCCCCGTCAGTACCGAGAACTGGCCCTTGCACGCGCGGCACTTCCACACGCGGCGCTCCGACATGTTTCCGGTGCGGGTCTTGCGGCTGACGCCGTTCTGAGGGCGAATGAGGTAGGTCGCGCCGACCTCGCCGCAGTGAAGGCACCCGTCAGGCTCGCCATCCCAGCGCAGCTCCTCAAGGAACTTGTACGCGTCTGCCTCGGTGGCGATCTTCAGCGCCAGCGAGGGGATGGTGAGCGAGTTCTTGGCCATGCCCCAATTCCACGAAGGCATACCTTGGTTTGTCAAGTAACACATCACCCGCTCAGCCGGTGAAGACGCGCAGCCCGTTCGGCGTGCCGATGCCGCTCGGCGCGTCGTAGCCCGCGAGCCCGCGGCAGAGGTAGTCGCCGCCGCAGACGCCGTTGGTGCCCCCGACGACGTCGTTGACGAACCGTGTGCGCTGGTAGGCGTTGGCGTTGCGGAACGTCGTCCCCGTGCCGGCGGCGCCGACCATCCCCGCGACGAGGGGGGCCGAGGCGCTCGTGCCGCCGAGCACGTACCACCCGGGCTCGGTGCTGAACGGGCTCTCCCAGCTGTCGTAGACCGCGACCCCGGTCTGCGGGTCCGCGACGGCCGACAGGTCGGCGACGGTGCGCATCGCACAGTGTCCGTCGTGCTGGAACCAGGGCTTCGCGACGTACGCCGAGCACCCGCTGCCGGCTCCGCTCCAGACCTTCTCGGTCCACCCGCGCGCCGCGGTGGCGTTGCGGCGCAGCGATGTCCCGCCCACTGCGAGCACCTGCGACAGGACCGCCGGATAGCTGGCGATCGTGAAGCCGAAGTCACCGGAGGACACGACGTTGAGCATGCCCGAGGCGCGGTACGAGCGGGAGAACTGCAGGGCGAAGGCGTTCTCGTCGGCGCCGTAGCTGTGCGACGTGACGGTGGCGCCCAGCCGCCGGGCGGTGTCGGTGGCCGCCGCGAGGGCCTCGAACGACGGGTCGTCACCCTCGACGAGGAGGATGCGGCAGGTGGGGCACCCGGTGGACACCATCTGGAGGTCGAGGGACCCCTCGAGCGCCCAGCCCGGGTCGGCCTGCGGCAGAGGCGCCTTCGCGCCCCGCTGGTTGACCTTGCGGAAGCAGCCGCTGGCCGACGTGCACGCGGGCAGCTTGTAGGTCGCGCGGTAGACGGCGAGGTCGGCCTCGGCGGTCGGGACGTCACCGGCGATGACGACGGCGACGGTGGCGCGGCTCGTGCCCGCCGGCAGCCGGTAGGCGGCGCGGAGGTCGCCCGCCCCGTAGCCGGGCGGCTTCGTGGCGGTGGCGGCGAGCGTCCCGAGGCCCGAGGTCGCCCGGGCGAGGCCTGCCGACCGCGTCGCGCTCGCCGCGGCCCGGCGGGTCGTGGAGTCGACACGACCCTCGGCGAGGCACCGGGCGTCGCCGGACGTCGGTCGGGCGCAGGCGGACTCGGTGACGGCGGGCGCGGACAGGCTGGGGTCGGCGGCCGGGTCGACGGGGCCGGAAGGGAGGGCCACCGACGGACCGGCCACGACGCCGGCGGCCACGAGGACCCCGACGACGAGGCTCCCGAGCGGGCGGACGACGGACCGCGTGCGCGAGGGACGACGGCCGGGGGACGACACGTTCTTCATGGGGGTGCTCCTGCCGGTCAGGGGGCGACGGTCCAGGCGCCGCCGATGGTCTGGGTGACGGTGCTGCCCCTGGAGTCGGTGGCCGTGACCCGGAGCGTGGCGCGGCCGGTACGCGACGTGGCCGGGACGCCCAGGGCGAAGGTCGTGGGTCCGGTGCGCCGCACGGACACGGCGGTCCACGCGCCGGTGCCGACCTTGACGTCGACGGTGACCTTCGTGACGTCCGCTCCGGAGAGGTACGGGGTGACCGTCAGGGTGCCCGCGTGGGCGGCCGCGGACATCCGGCCCCGGTCGTCGATCGGCAGCCGGTAGCGCGCCTCGAGCAGCCCGAGGGCGCGGCAGGGGCCGATGCCGTCCGGGCAGGCCCAGCCGGTGAGCTCGTCGCCGAGGGCGGTGCGGGGGACCGACCACGTGGTCGTCGTCGTCGAGTCGGGGAAGCCGAGGCGGCGCATCCGCTCCGAGTGCCGGACGACGACGGGTGCCCGGCCGGCGGGCAGCTGCGCCGCCGTGACGAGCGGGCCGTCACCGGCGGCGACCTCGGTGCCGCTGCTCGTCACGCTCCACGCCACGCGGGCGGGGTCGTCGACGAGCCCCCAGTGGTGGGGGTCGTTGTCGGAGAACGACGGCACGGCCAGCACGAGGGTGTCTCGCTGGAGGCACGCGCCGCAGAGCGGCAGGTCGTCGGTGGGCCGGAGCAGCGAGGGGTGCGAGGGCCGGCGGTTCCACTCCTCCGCCCGGCTGCTGCCCGGGACGATCGCCTGGCTCTCCCCGCTGAAGAACTCCGAGCCCTCGCCGGTCTCCCAGTCGTAGGAGGCGGTGTAGCCCGAGATGGTCCGGACGCCTCGGGTCCCTCCCGACCACACGGTCAGCCGGGCCGGGACGGTCAGCGGCACGCCGAGGGACAGGCCCGACGTCGACGTCGAGAGGCCGTTCTCGACGACGGCCGGGATCCCGCTCGTCGCCGTGCTGCCGCGGTAGGTCATCGCCACCTGCTGGAGGTCGGCGGGTCGGGGGGCGACGGCCATCGAGGTGGGCACCGAGCCGATCCACTCGTAGCCGAGGTCGTACTGGTAGGCCGGGGAGGCGCCGGGGCCGGGGCCCACGAAGGTCAGCGCCGACGAGATGCGACCGTGGCGCACGGCGCTCGGGGCGACGGGGGTCACGGTGACCGACATCCCGTCGAAGGCGAGCACCCCGATGGACGAGGTCCCGGTGTCGCGGGCGTCGGTGCGCACGACGTCGACCGCCAGCGCGCCGTTCTCGGTCGGTCGCGGGGTGGTGATGCGCGGCCGGACCGTCGCGGTGCGGGCGTCGAGGGTGACCTGACGGGGGGCCGAGACGACCACCTCGGGAAGGACCGGCAGCGCCACACCGTCGGGGGTGTCGACGAACCCGCTGACCTGGTAGTTGCCCGCGGGCAGGCTGACCCGCGCCTCGCCCTCGAACGTCACGGCGCCGAGCGAGGCCCGCCGCATGTCGTCGACGTTGTCGACGATGACGAGGCCGTCGGCCGGCGCGCCGTCGGGTCCGACGACCCGGAGCGTGACCGTGTGCATCGGGAAGTTCGGCGTGACGACGGTGGAGCCGGCGGTGAGGCTCGTGACCCCGGCGAAGAGGGAGGTCGCCGGGCGGGTGCGCAGCGCCGTCGCGAGCCGGGCCGAGGAGGCCGCCGTGACGACCCCGGTGGCGGTGCGCCCGGACCGTCGGGTGACCTCCACCCCCGGCACGGCGGTCGGCGTGGCCGTCGACGCGTAGGTGATGGACACCGGCGTGCGGGCCGGCCCGGCCGCGAGCGCCGCCGCGTCGAAGAGCGAGAGGTCGAGGCGGCCGACGACGTCGCGCAGCGCGGACGGCACGACGTAGAGGTGCCCGGCGCTGCGGGCGACGCTGAAGGACGACCGGCTGCCGGGGGCGCGGAGCACGCCGAGCGGGCGGCGGGCATCGGGCAGCGTCACGACGTCGCCGGTGATCAGCCGGACCGTCGTGGGAGCGGTGGCCGGCGCTGCGGAGTACCGGACCGCGGGGGAGGGGACGGCCGCCACCGAGGTGGTGGCCGGGGACCCGACCGCCGTGGCGAGGGGCGCGGTGAGGAGCACCGCCGTGAGTGCCGTCCCGACGGTCCGCAGTGTCCGGACCGGGAACCTGGTGAGCCTGTCGTCTCGCATGGGAGCGCGCCCTTCGTCCACCCCGCTGCGCGGCTGCGCAGTGGCTGAGTTCTACTCCTGCCCACGGAGTCGCACAAGGGTCGTGGCGAGAACTCGCAGCGGGGGGTCGTCAGCCGTGGACGTCCGCGATCGCCGCGGTGAGGGCGTCGGTGATGCGGTCGAGGTCGTCGTCCGCGGTGACGAAGGGCGGCATCGTGTAGACGAGGTCGCGGAACGGTCGGACCCAGACGCCGCGGGCGACCGCGGCGGCGGTGACGCCGGGGACGTCGACCGGCTCGCGCAGCTGGACGACGCCCACGGCGCCGAGGGTGCGCACGTCGGCGACGGAGGCGAGATCGGCTGCGGGAGAGAGCCCTTCGCGCAGGCGACGCTCGATGCGGGCCACCTCGACCTCGGTGTCGCGGGCGGCGAGCAGGTCGAGGTTGGCGTTCGCCACGGCGCAGGCGAGCGGGTTGCCCATGAAGGTCGGTCCGTGCATGAGGCCGCCGGCCTCCCCGACGCTCACCCCCTCGGCGACCTCGCGGGTGCACAGCATCGCCGCGAGGGTGAGGTAGCCGCCGGTCAAAGCCTTGCCGAGGCAGAGGATGTCGGGGGTGGTCGCGACGCGGTCGCCGGCCCACCGGGGGCCGGTGCGGTGGAAGCCGGTGGCGATCTCGTCGTGGATGACGAGGGCGCCGTGCTCGCGGGCCAGCCGGTGGAGCACGTCGAGGACCCGCGGGGTGTAGACGTGCATCCCGCCGGCGCCCTGCAGCACGGGCTCGAGGATCACCGCGGCGATGTCGGCGGCGTTCTGCGAGAACAGGTCCCGGGTGGTCCGCTCCCAGGCGACGAGCTCGGGGTCGTCGTCGGGCCGGTCGAGGCCGGCCGGGGGTCGCGGGGCGAACACGTGCTCGGGCAGGACGCCGCGGAACAGCGAGTGCATCCCGCCGACCGGGTCGGTGACCGACATCGGCGAGAACGTGTCGCCGTGGTACCCGCCGCGGACGGTGAGGAAGCGGGTCCGGCGGCGGCCGGCGGCGAGGTGGAACTGGAGGGCGGCCTTCATCGCCACCTCGACCGACACGGACCCGGAGTCGGCGAGGAAGACGTGCTCCATCCCGTCCGGCGCGAGGTCGAGGAGGCGGCGGGCGAGGTCGACGGCCGGCTCGTGGGTGAGGCCGCCGAACATCACGTGGGCCATCCGGCCGAGCTGGTCGCGGACGGCGGCGTCGAGCTCGGGCACCCGGTACCCGTGGACCGCGCACCACCACGAGCTCATCGCGTCGACCACGTCGTGGGGGGTGCCGTCGGGGTCACGCAGCCGGAGCCGGACCCCCTCGGCGGACTCGACGACGTACGGGTCGCCGGGCGTCAGGGCCGAGGAGTACGGGTGCCAGACGTGGTCACGGTCGACCGCGCGCAGGGCGGCGAGGGCGTCGGCATCCATCGCCGCCCATCATGCCGGGAATGCCGGCTCAGCCCCAGATCCAGCGGAGCACCGTCCATGCGCCGATCAGCACCATGGCAACGACCCAGAGGAGGCCTCCCACGAGCATCGCCGGGAAGAGGACGCGCTCCGTCCACGGCTCGTCCGGCACGACGTCGGGGGGCCGAGGCTCGCCACGGGGTCGCCCGGACAGTCGTCGACGCAGCTCCTCGAGATCACGCGAACCGGTGCGCAGCCTCAGGGGACGCGGGATGCTCGACCACCGCGCATCGTCGGACGGGAACCGGGCTGCCCAGACGGTGACGGCGTCGCGCGCCGCCTCGTCGTCCCGCCCCGTGGCGAACCACAGGGCGCCGGCAGCGGGAAGGTCGTGCATGAGGACGTGGACCTCGGCAAGGAGGTCGACCAGCCCCTCGTCCGGGCGGTGCGGCAGTGCTCCGAGCAGACGGTCACGCGCCATCCACGGGCGGCCCGCCTCCAGGTCCGCCCGGGCGCGCTCGACGGCTCCGGTCACGGAACCGATGGTGCCAGCGTCCCGACGACCCCGCGACGGGGTTCGTGCAGACCGGCCGGGGTCAGGCGGCGGTGCGGGCCTGCTCGACCTTCTCGGCGAGGGCGCGGACGAGGTCGCGCAGCGCCAGGTCGAGGTCGGCGTCGGAGAGCCGTCCCTCCTCGAAGGCCTGGAACGCGGAGCCGACCCCGACCGTGTCGTCGAGGACGTCGGCGCCGGCGACGGTGAGGACCTTGACGCCGTCCTCGCGGGCCCACTGGGCGGCCCGCGGCGAACCGCTCGCGCCGAGGACCGCGGCCGGCTTGGTGGCGACGACGGCCGCACCGCGCGGGCGCGACGCCCAGTCGACGGCGTTCTTCAGCGCGCTGGGCATCGAGCCGTTGTACTCGGGCGTGACGAGCAGGAGGGCGTCGTGGTCGGCGACGGCCTCGCGCAGGTCGCGGGCGACCTGGGGCAGCGCGTCGTCGTGGTCGAGCTCCTCGGAGTAGTGCGGGAGGTCGGCCAGCTGCTCGAAGACGGTCGCCGAGGTGCCCTCGGGCAGGTGGGCGACGGCGGCGTCGGCGAGCTGGCGGTTCGTGGAGCCGGCGCGCAGGCTGCCGACGAGGACGAGGACGTTCACGGTGGGTCTCCCGGGTGTGCGATGGGGGCAGGGGCGGGTCGACGCTGACCAAGTGGTTGAACCGTCAACCACCGTGGCACATTCCGTGGAGCCCGTCACATCGGGTCGAGGTGAAACCCGACCCCCAGGTGGTCGCACATCACCTCGACCCGGCGGAGGCGTCCTCGGGTCGAGGTGAAATCCGACCGGCAGAGGGTCCAGTTTCACCTCGACCGCGCCGCAGCGCCGGCGGACGTCAGCCCCAGGTGCTGCGCTCGACCGTGCCGTGCTCGATGCAGGTCGCCGTCCACGCCCCCGGCGTGACCTGCACCTTCATCCGGCGCCGGCAGTGGACGCAGAAGCGCGGCGGCTCGAGCTCGGCCCGCCGGGTGCACCGTGCGTGGTCGCCGTCCACGAGGGCGACCCCGCACTGCCCGCACCACGCCCCCGGGTCCTCGCCCCGGGCCACGGGCCCGTGCGCCCCCGCGTCCGCGAACACCACCGTCCCGAGCCCGTCAGAACGTCTCGTTGAGGGCCTTGATCGGCATCTCGAGCTCGTCGAGCAGCGCGAGGTCCTCGCGGGGGTCGCGTCCGAGCGTCGTGAGGTAGTTGCCGACGATGACCGCGTTGATGCCGCCGAGCAGGCCGTCGCGGGTGCCGAGGTCGCCGAGGGTCAGCTCGCGGCCGCCGGCGTACCGCAGGATGGTCCGCGGCAGGGCCAGGCGGAAGGCGGCGATGGTGCGCAGCGCGTCGTTCGCCGGCATCGGCTCGAGGTCGCCGAAGGGGGTGCCGGGGCGGGGGTTGAGGAAGTTCAGCGGCACCTCGTGCGGCTCGAGCTCGCCGAGCTGGGCGGCCAGCTCGGCGCGCTGCTCGAGCGTCTCGCCCATCCCGACGAGCCCGCCGCAGCACAGCTCCATCCCGGACTCCTTGACCATCCGGCAGGTGTCGAGCCGCTCGTCGAACGAGTGCGTCGTCACGACGTTGGGGAAGTAGGAGCGCCCGGCCTCGAGGTTGTGGTTGTACCGGTGCACCCCCATGTCGACGAGCTCGTCGACCTGCTCCTGCGTCAGCATCCCCAGCGACGCCGCCACCTGGATGTCGACCGCCGCCCGGATGGCCGCGACGCCCTCGCGCATCTGCTCCATGAGCTTCTCGTCCGGCCCCCGCACCGCCGCGACGATGCAGAACTCGGACGCGCCGGTGGCCGCCGTCTGCTTGGCCGCGCGCACCAGCTCGGGGATGTTCAGCCACACCGAGCGGACGGGCGAGGTGAACTGGCCGCTCTGGGAACAGAAGTGGCAGTCCTCGGGGCAGCCGCCGGTCTTCAGCGACACGATGCCCTCGACCTCGACGGCCGGCCCCTGGTACCGCATCCGGACCTCGTGGGCGAGCGCCAGGAGGTCCTGGAGCCGGTCGTCGCCGGTGCGCAGGACCGCGAGGACCTGCTCCTGGGTCAGCGGGACGCCGCGCTCGAGCACCTGCTCGCGCGCGACGTCGAGGATGTCCGTGCCGGTCACCTGAGCCGTCATGCCCGCGATTGTCGCAGTCCGTCGCCCGGCCCGGCAGGTGGCGTCCACCCGACCTGTCGGAACCTTCGGTGACCTACCGGAAGCAACCGGCAGGTCACCGAAGGTTCCGGCAGCCGGAGGGAAAGTGGGGGCGCGGGGGGATCAGCTGAGGAACTGGCCGAGCATCCCGCCCTGCTGGTTGCCGCCGCCCTGGTGGCCGCCCTCGGTCACCGACTCGCTCGGCTGGACGAGGACGTAGCCCTGGCCGCCGAAGGCCATCTGGAGCAGCTCGCCGGTGCCGCCGCGGATCATCGACCCGAAGCCGCCGGTGTCGACGCGCACGTCCATCGAGACCCCGGAGGTCCAGAGCACGACAGCCTGGGCGTCGGCGAAGGTCGGGGCCGAGGCGACGTCGAGGGCGATGGGGTCGCCCTTGGTCGTCACGGCGACGTAGCCGGTGCCGCGCAGCGAGACGTTGTAGAGGCCGCCGGTCATCGCCGCGCCGCGGGCCTGGATGCGGTGGATGTCCCACTGGATCGAGCTCGAGAAGGCGAGGACGTTGTTGCCGTTCACCGAGATCGCGTCGTTCTCGAGATACATGACCTGCACCTCGGAGGCGAGGTCGGCGAGGAAGAGCTCGCCGCTTCCGGAGCACTCCATCATCTTGACGCCCTCGCCGGTGACCGCGGCCTTGAACATCTTGCCCATGCCGCCCGAGCCCTTGTTCGCGAAGCGCACGTCGCCCTGGTAGGCCACCATCGAGCCGGTCTTCGCCTGCACCGGGCCGTACTGCATCTCGACCTTGAGCATCTTCTTGTTCTGGAGCGAGAACGGGTCGCCGGTCTCCTTCTCCCTGAAGTCGTTGAACAGCGAGCCGTGGATCGTCATCGGTGCAGCCTTCCGCGTCGGTCGGGAGCGTTCTCCCGTCGGGCACAACGCTAGAAGAGACGAGGGGGTCGGGGCTATGGTTCCGAGCACAGCAGAGGGTCGAGTCAGGGAGGACCCGGATGAGCTTCTTCGAGCGGGCCAAGGCGGCCGCGAGCGACCTCGCGGCCAAGGCCGACGTGGCGATGTCGAACGCGGGGGTCAACGTCCCCGGCATGGGCGGCGACCGCGCCCTGCGCGACCTCGGGGTCATCGCCTGGATGGACGCCACGGGGCGCCCGGTGGCCGACGCCGACCGCGAACGGGTGATGGCCACGCTGCGCGACCTCGAGTCCTCGGGACGGCTCGGGCCGCTCACCCTGACCCCGCCGCAGCCGGCCTACGGCGCACCGCCCCCGCCGCCCGGGGCCGCCGGCGCACCCGCTGCCCCCGCCGCGCCACCGCCCCCGCCGGCTCCGGAGGCCGCGCCCTCCGCCCCGCCGCCGCCCCCGTCGGCGCCGCCTCAGTCCGCGCCGCCGCCGCCGGCCGCACCCCCGGCCGCCGAGCCGCCCCGGGGCGACACGCCTCCTCCGCCGCCACCCCCGCCCAGCTGGGCCTGACCCGGGCGCGCGCCGGAGCGTCAGGCGTCGAGGTGGGCGCGCAGCACCGCCGCCTCGGCCCGCAGCCGGGCGGCCTCGTCGTGCCGGGCGTGGCCCGCCAGCACCTCCGCCGCGCCCTCGCGCTCGGCCACCTCGGCGTGCACGACACGGCGCACGTCGTCCTCGGTCAGCTCGCGCCGCGGCGCGTCGGCGGCCCCGACCCCGACCCGCGCCTCCTCGAGGGCCCCCGCCGACGGCGCGTCCGACACCGGCACCGCCTCGGCGTTGGCGACCGCCCCGAGGGCCGAGCGCAGCGCCGAGACCGCGGCGGCGTCGCGGGCCCGCATCGCGGGGCGCAGGGCGTCGGACAGCCGCGCGCGCAGGTCGCCGCTCACCCGAGCACCAGCGACAGCAGCCCGAGCGGCGCGAGCAGCGCCGCGAGCGCGATGCCGTAGGCGAGGACGGCCAGCTCGGGACGTGGCCCGGCGGCCAGCAGCTGCATCCGGACCGGCGCCGAGGTACCGGCGCCCATCGCCGCGTCCGGCGACCGGCTCTCGGCGATGGCCAGGAGGGCCCGGGCCGTGGCCACCTCACCGCTCGCCCGGACGGCCGCGCGGTCGGCGAGCGCCTCGACGAGCAGCCGCACCTCGGCCAGCGCGCGGCGGGAGCGGAAGGTGGACGGCACCGACTCGTGGAGCACGGTGAAGAACTCGAGCAGCAGGTCGTGGCGCGCCCGCAGGTGGGCCTTCTCGTGGGCGAGGACGGCCGCGAGCTCGGGACGCGGCAGCGTGTCGAGGACCCCCTGCGACAGCACGACCCGAGCGCTGCGCCCGGGGATGCAGTAGGCCGTCGCCGTCGGGTGCTGGAGGACACGGAGGCCGTCGCGCTCGTGCTCGGCGACGATGTCGACCAGGTCGCGGTGGCGTGCCCGGGCGGCCCGCACGCGGGTGCCGACGAGGTGGCCCGAGACGAGGACGCGCACGAGGACCGCACCGCTGACGAGGGCGCCGAGCGCCGTCAACCACGGGTGGCGGGCGATGCCGTCACGGCCGGCGAGGACGAGCACGGCTGCCGGCGCGACGAAGAGCGCCGCGAGGATCCCGCCGAGCGAGACCGACTGCCACGCGACGAGCGCGGCCCGCGGCGCGTGCCGGAAGCGCGGCTGGCGGGCGAGCAGGCCGGGCGTCACCCAGACGAGGAGGACGGCCAGCCCGGCGAGGGCGAGCGGGACCACGCGACCATGGTGACAGGCCCGCCGTCACCCGTCAGCAGGCGTTCAGCGGCGCAGCCGGTCGCGGAGCCGGCGCGCGGTCTCCTCGCCGGAGCCGGCCCGGGCCTCGACCTCGGCCAGGGCCGCCTTGAGGTCGTCGATCTCCGCCGAGCTCGCGCCGTCGAGGAAGTGCAGCAGCGCGGCCCGCCGGTCGGTGACGTCCATGTCGTCCATCGTGCGGCGCATCGTCTGCGCGGTCATCGCCTCGCGGGTGTCGGCGGGGAAGTAGCGCCAGGCCCGGCCCTCGCGCTCGCGGGTGACGAGCTCCTTCTTCGCGAGCCGGTCGAGGACCGTCATCACGGTCGTGTACGCGATGTCGCGGTCCTGCTCGAGCGCCTCGTGCACCTCGCGGACGGTCGCGCCCTCCGTGGCGCCGGCCGCCCAGAGCCGGTCCATGACGACACGCTCCAGGTCGCCGAGGCGAGGGGCTGAGGTCGAGTGCGGCATGGCTACTCCTTCGTGAGGGGCGACGCGGGGCGGTCACCGAGGTCGAGGACGGCGTCGAGTCGGTCGATGGCCTCCGCGCGGTGCGACACGAGGACGACCGATCGGTCGCGGGTCGCGTCGAGGACATCATCGAGCACGGCGGTGGCCGTCGGGTGGTCGAGGTGCGCGGCGGGTTCGTCGAGGAGGACGACGGGCCGGTCGGCGAGGACCGCCCGGGCGACCCCGAGCCGCGTCCGCTCGCCGCCGGAGAGGCCGCGGCCGCCGGTGCCGAGGCGGGTGCCGAGGCCGTCGGGCAGGCCCTCGAGCCAGCCGCCGAGCCCGGCGAGCCCGAGCGCGGCGCGGACCGCGTCGTCGTCGGCGCCGGGGCGGGCCAGCCGGAGGTTCTCGGCGAGCGTCGTGGCGAACACGTGCGGCTCGTCGTCGACGACCGCGACGTCGGCCCGCACGCCGGCGAGGGTGCGGTCGCGGACGTCGGTGCCGTCGACCGTGTGCCGGCCGCGGCTGACGTCGAGGGTGCGGGCCAGCACGGCGAGCAGGGTGGACTTGCCGGAGCCGTTGGGGCCGACGACGGCGACGTGCCGCCCGGGGACGAGGTCGAGGTCGGTGGGGGCCAGCTGGTCGGCACCGCCGGTCCACGAGGCGCTCGCGCCCTCGAGCCGGACCCGCGGCCCGTCACCGGGCCGGTCGACGGCAGCGGCCGCCGGGTGCTCCGGGTCGTGGACCGCCGGCCGCTGGTCGAGGAGGGCGTCGAGCCGGGCGCTGCTGCCCTGGGCCCGGGCGAGGGCGCGCATCGTGTCGACGAGCGGGGCGAGCGCCTCGCCGACCGCCACGGGGACGAGGACGAGCAGCGCGGCCACCGGGGCGCCGACGGCGGCGGGGTCGACGAGCCACGCCGCCGCCACCGTCGCCGCCGCCGTCCCGAGGAGGACGAGCGCCGCGACGCCCGCACGGCCCCGGCTCTGCCGCCGCACCGCGCGACGCAGGGCGTCGTGGGCCTCCTCGAGCCAGCCGAGCGCGACGTCCTGGGCGCCGATGGCCCGCAGCTCGCCGGCCTGCCGGGCGACGAGGTCGCCGATGCGGGCGGTCTCGGCGCGCGCCGCGAGCAGCTCGTCGCGGGAGCGGGACTCGACCCGCCACGCGAGCACGCACCCGAGCGCCAGGACGAGGAGCAGCCCGGTGACGACGAGCCCGACGGCCGGCGCGAACCACGCCGCGAGGCCCGCGGCCAGCACCCCGGCGACGGCGCTCGACAACACCGGGACGGTGACCCGCACCTGGGCCTCGACGACGTCGGTGAGGTCGTCGACGACGCCGGTGAGCACCTGCGAGCGCGAGCGGCGGCCGAGCCGCGCCGGGGTCAGGGGCACGAGCGCCGCGTAGACGCTGCTGCGCCGGTCGGCGAGGTCGGCGAGGGCGGCGTCGTGGGAGACGACCCGCTCGAGGTAACGGAAGAACGGGCGGGCCATCCCGAAGGCCCGGACGGCGACGATCGCGGCGAGGAGGGTGAGGATGACCGGGCGCTCGCTGGCCCGGACGATGAGCCAGCCCGAGGTCGCGGTGAGCGCGATGCCCGCCGACGTTGCGGCGCCGCCGAGCAGCCCGCCGAGCACGGTGGCGCGGGTCGGGCGGACGACGGGGCCGGCGCTCATCGGTGCACCTCCGCCCCGGCGCGGGTGAGGACGACGTGCTGGTCGGCGACCCGCACCAGCTCGGGCCGGTGGGTGACGGCGAGCACCGTGCGCCGGTCGGCGAGCTCGCGCAGCAGGTCGCCGACGAGGGCGGAGGAGGCGGCGTCGAGGTGCGCGGTCGGCTCGTCGACGAGGAGCACCGGCGCGGTGGAGAGGGTGGCGCGGGCCAGCGCGACCCGGGCCCGCTGGCCGGCGGAGAGGCCGACGCCGTCGTCACCGAGGCGGGTCGCCAGGGCCTCCGGCAGGCCGGCGACGAACCCCTCGAGCCCGACGCGGCGCAGCGCCTCCCAGAGGGCCGGGTCGGGGGCGTCGGTGCCGAGGCGCAGGGCGTCGCGCAGCGTCCCGGCGGGCAGGAACGGCCGCTGGGTGACGAGGTGGACGCGGCCGGCCGAGACCTCGCCCGTCGTCGGCGTGCGCAGCCCGGCGAGCACCTCGAGGAGGGTCGACTTGCCGACCCCGGACGGTCCGGTGACGACGGTGAGCCCCGGCCCGGCCTCGAGGTCGACCTCGTGCAGCACCGGCGCGTCCGTCCCGGGGTGGCGGTAGCCGAGACCGCGCGCGGTGACGCCGAGCTCGTCGGGCGACGACGGGCCCCGGACAGGGGAATCAGGGTCCGTCGTCACGTCGGCGAGCACCGCGGCGACGGCTTCGGCGCCGTCCGCGGCGTTGTGGAACTCGGCGCCGACCCGGCGGATCGGCCAGTAGGCCTCGGGGGCGAGGAGGATGGCGAGCAGGCCGGTCCGCAGGTCGACCGTGCCGTGGGTGAGCCGGAGCCCGACGGTGACGGCGACGATGGCCACGGAGATCGACGCGAGCAGCTCGAGGGCCGCCGAGCTCATGAAGGCGAGGCGCAGGGTGCGCATCGTCGCGCGCCGGTGCCGGCGGCTCACCTCGGCGATCACCTCGACCTGGCGCTCGGCCCGCCCGTAGCCGACGAGGGTCGGCAGGCCGCGCATCACGTCGACGAAGTGGCCGGCGAGCGACGAGAGCGCCTCCCAGCGCCTCTCGGTCTCGTCGCGGGTGGCGGCGCCGATGAGCGCCGCGAAGAGGGGGAGCAGGGGGAGGGTGAGCACGACGACCAGGGCGCTGAGCCAGTCGACCCACACGAGCGCCGCGACCGCGAGGACGGGGACGACGGCGCCGGCGACGAGCGCCGGGAGGAAGCGCGCGGCGTACGGCTCGACGGCCGCGACGCCCTGGGCCGAGAGGGTCGCGCCGCGGTCGGGGTCGGGGCGCTGCTCGGCGGGGACCTCGAGCCACCGGCGGAGGAGCACGGTGCGCAGGGCGGCGGTGACCTCGACCCCGGCCCAGGCGGCGACCCTCTCCGACGTCCAGCCGAGACCGGCCCGCACGACGAGCAGGCCGGTGAGCCACGCGACGGGCCCCCCGAGCCCCCCGCCCTCGACGACCGCGACGACGAGCGCCGCGAGGGCGAAGGCCGTCCCGATCGTGGCCGCCCCCTGGGCCACGCCGACCGCCGCCAGGACGGCGACGGGTCGGCGGGCCGCGGGGGCGACCGCGAGGACGCGGGGGTCGAAGGGCCTCATCGCCGGGACGGGCTCCGCGTCAGGACACCGCGACCGGGGCCGGGATGTGCTGCGTCCCGATCCGCTTGCGGAAGGTGTAGTAGGTGTACGCGGTGTAGAGCAGGACGATCGGCGTGAAGACCACGGCGGCCCACGTCATGATCGTCAGCGTCATCGGGCTGCTCGAGGCGTTCTCGATGGTCAGCGAGCGGCCACCGTCGAGCGTCGTCGGCATGACGTCCGGGTAGAGGGCGAGGAAGTACGTCGCGACGGCCATGGCGGCGGTGACCGCCGTGCCGACGAACGCCCAGCCCTCACGGCCCTGCGTGTTCATCCAGATGGCCGCGAGCAGCGCCCCGGCCGCGACGACCGTGGTGACCCACGACCACAGGGAGCCCGTGGAGAGGTTGAGCCACAACAGCGTCACGACGGCGAGGCCGGCGGTGGCCAGGCCGAGCGTCGTGCCCATCCGCCGGGCGTCCTCCCGGATCTGCCCGCTCGTCTTGAGCGCGATGAAGTACGCGCCGTGGGTGAGCGAGAGCGCGAGCACGGTGAGGCCACCGAGCAGGCTCAGCGGGTTGAGCAGGGTGAAGAGGTTCCCCGCGTACTCGCTGTTGCCGTCGAGCGGGACACCGCGGACGACGTTGGTCAGGGCGACGCCGACGAGCAGCGGCGCGGCGACCGAGCCGCCGATGATCGCGAGGTCCCAGCGCTTGCGCCACGTGACGTCGTCGCGCTTGCCGCGGTACTCGAAGCCCATGTTGCGCACGATGAGCGCGACGAGCACGAGGAGCAGCGGCAGGTAGAACGCGGAGAACATCGTCGCGTACCACTCCGGGAAGGCGGCGAAGGTGGCGCCGCCGGCCGTGAGCAGCCAGACCTCGTTGCCGTCCCAGTGAGGGCCGATGGTCGTGAGCATGACGCGGCGGCGCTTCTCGGTGTCCTCGGCATCCTGGCCCTTGCCGAGGGAGGGGAGCAGGGCGCCGACACCGAAGTCGAAGCCCTCGAGGACGAGGTACCCGGCCCAGAGCAGGCCGATGAGTCCGAACCAGACGAGCTGAAGAGCATCCATTGTCGTTGTCCTGGGGGTCAGTAGGCGAACTGGAGGGGGCGGTCCTCGTCGGCGTCCACGTGCGCGGCCGGGTCCTCGAAGGGCTCGGCGCCACGGCGGACGTAGGTGAGGAAGAGCTTGACCTCGACGACGGCGAGGGCGGCGTAGAGGAGCGTGTAGACGACCATCGACACCCACACCTCACCGACGCTCACCGAGGGCGAGACCCCGGTGGCCGTCGTCATGAGGCCGTAGACGAGCCAGGGCTGGCGGCCCATCTCGGTGAAGATCCAGCCGAAGCTGTTCGCGAAGATCGGGAGCAGCGGCGTGAGCACCGCGATTGCCGTCCACCACTTCGCCTGGGGCACACCGTTCTTGCGGGTGGCCCAGAGTGCCATGGCGGCGAAGAGCATCGTCAGGAAGCCGGCGCCCATCATCAGGCGGAAGGTCCAGTAGGCGACCGGGACGATCGGCGTGTAGTCGTCGTCGGTGACGAGGGCCGCGACCTCCGGGCCGTACTGCTTCGCCACCTGCTGCGCGGCGTCGCGCTCGCTGACCTTGAGGTCGTTGATGCCCTCGACGGTGCCGTTGAAGTCACCCGTGCCGAGGAACGAGAGGAGACCGGGCACCTCGATGAGCCGGCTGGCCCTCGACCCGTCGAGCGGCCCGACGGAGAGGACCGAGAACGGGGCGTTGCTCGTGGTGTCGTAGAGCGCCTCTGCCGCAGCCATCTTCATGGGCTGGACCTCGGTCATGATCTTGCCCTGGACGTCGCCGGAGACGATGACGCCGAGCGAGGCGACGAGGGAGACGACGGCGCCGACCCGGACCGCCTTGCGGTACACCGGGGCGTCGTCGGTGGCGGCGTCACGACGGAGCAGCCAGAGCGCCACGCCCATGATCACGGCGCCGCCGACCATGTAGGCCGAGAGGACGACGTGCGGGAAGGTGACGAGCTGGACCTTGTTGGTCAGCACGGCGAGGAAGTCGGACATCTCGGCGCGGCCGGTGGTCGGGTTGTACTCGTAGCCGACCGGGTTCTGCATGAACGAGTTCGCCGCGAGGATGAAGTACGCGGAGAGCACGGTGCCGATGTGGGTGAGCCACATCGTGCTCGCGTGGAGCTTCTCGGGGATGCGTCCCCAGCCGAAGATCCAGACGCCGAGGAATGTGGACTCGAGGAAGAACGCGAGCAGCGCCTCGAAGGCGAGAGGGGCACCGAAGATGTCCCCGACGAAGCGCGAGTAGTCCGACCAGTTCATGCCGAACTGGAACTCCTGGACGATGCCGGTGACGAGACCGAGCGCGAAGTTGATGAGGAAGAGCTTCCCGAAGAACTTCGTGAGCCGGTAGTACTCCGGACGGTGCGTGCGTACCCACTGGGTGTGGAAGTACGCGACGACGGCGGACATCCCGATCGTCACGGGGACGAAGAGGAAGTGGTAGACGGTCGTGATGGCGAACTGCCACCGGGCGACGTCGAGCGAAGATCCCATGCCTTGCTCCTGGGGACGGCGTTGTAGTACGACGTGACGTAGTACAAACTACAGGGTGTCGTAGACGGCCCGGAACCCGATCCCGTGTGACGCGGACCACGCAGGCTCACCTCACCCGCCGCACAGCCGTGGCACAGTGGCGAGGTGCAGCGCGAGGACCTCGTCCGGCTCCGCCGGGCCCGCGACCGGATGGACCGCGACTACGCCGAGCCGCTCGACGTGCCCTCGCTCGCCGCCGAGGCGCTGATGTCGCCGGGGCACTTCCACCGGATGTTCCGCGAGGCCTACGGCGAGACCCCGTACCAGCACCTCATGACGCGGCGGATCGAGCGGGCGGCCTCGCTCCTGCGCCACGGCGACGTGTCGGTCACCGACGCGTGCATGGCCGTCGGGTGCACCTCGCTCGGGTCGTTCAGCAGCCGGTTCACCGAGCTGATGGGCGTGACGCCGAGCGAGTTCCGGGCGGCCTCGCACGAGGGGGCGGCGGCCATCCCGTCGTGCGTCGCGAAGGAGGCCGAGCGTCCGCGCCGGGACCGGTCAGGTTCGGAGAAGCGGGCCGAGGGCGCCCGGGCCTAGCCTCGGCGCATGGACACGACCGGCACGACCACCGCCACCTCGACGCTCGCCGTCGCCAACGTCTTCCTCGTCGTCGACGACCACGAGGCCGCCCTGACGTTCTACCGCGACGTCCTCGGCTTCACGGTCGTCAGCGACTACGCGCAGGGCGAGTTCCGGTGGCTCAACCTCACCCCGCCCGCGCAGCCCGACCTGACGATGACCATCCAGTCGGTCGGTGGCGGGCCGCACACGAGCGCGGAGGACCGGGAGGCCATCGACACCCTCCTCGCGAAGGGCCTGCTGACGCCGGTCGTCCTCACCTGCGCCGACGTCGACGCGGTGTTCGAGCACGTCCGGGCCTCGGGCGCCGAGGTGCTCCAGGAGCCGATGGACCAGTTCTACGGGGTGCGCGACTGCGCGTTCCGCGACCCGGCCGGCAACCTCCTGCGCATCAACCAGAAGCTCCCGGCCGCCCCCGACCACGCCTGACCCGGCCGGCGCTCAGGCGTCGGGGTACCCGTGCGGGTTCTTCGACTGCCAGCGCCAGGTGTCGGCGCACATGTCGTCGACGGTGCGGGTGGCCCGCCAGCCGAGCTCGGCCTCGGCCCGCGCGGGGTCGGCGTAGGAGGCGGCGACGTCGCCGGGGCGCCGGGCGACGACCTCGTACGGCAGCTCGTGCCCGCAGGCCCGCTCGAAGGCGTGCAACAGCTCGAGCACCGAGGTGCCGTGCCCGGTGCCGAGGTTCCACGTCGAGACGGCGTCGTCGGTGGCCCCGAGTCGCACGAGGGCGGCGACGTGCCCGGCGGCGAGGTCGTCGACGTGGATGTAGTCGCGGACGCCGGTGCCGTCGGGGGTCGGGTAGTCGTCACCGAACACGCGCAGCCGGTCGCGCCGGCCCACCGCGACCTGGGCGATGTACGGCATGAGGTTGTTCGGCACGTCGGACGGGTCCTCGCCGATGCTCCCCGACGGGTGCGCGCCGACCGGGTTGAAGTACCGCAGCAGGGCGATCCGCCACGAGGGGTCGGAGACGGCGACGTCGCGCAGGATCTGCTCCTGCATCACCTTCGTCCAGCCGTAGGGGTTGGTCGCCGAGGTGGGCAGGTCCTCGTGCATCGGCACCGGCGCGTCCGAGCCGTAGACCGTCGCCGAGGAGGAGAACACCAGCCGGCGCACCCCGTGCCGGCGCATCGCCCGCACGAGGGAGAAGGTCGAGCCGATGTTGTTCTCGTAGTACTCGAGCGGCTTCTCGACGCTCTCGCCGACGGCCTTGAACCCCGCGAAGTGGATGACCGCGTCGAACGGCTCGTGGGCGAAGAGGTGCTCGGTCTTGTCGTGGTCGGTGAGGTCGAAGGAGCGGACGTCGAGCGGCTGCCCGGTGAGCGCCTCGATGCGGCCGACGACGGTGGGCTTGGCGTTGGCGAAGGAGTCGACGACGACGACGTCGTGGCCCGCCGCGACGAGCTGGACGACCGTGTGGGACCCGATGTAGCCGGCACCGCCGGAGACGAGGACGCGCATGGCCCCGACCCTAGCGGCGGGGGTCAGTCGTCCTCGGGAAGGACGACGCTGAGCACCCAGGAGACGAGGGTGATGACGATCGCCGCGAGGATGGCGTCCCAGAAGAAGTGGTCGATGGTGAACGACAGGCCGACGGCGTCGCTGATCCACTCGGTGATCTGGAGCATGAACGCGTTGACGACGAACGTGAACAGCCCGAGCGTGAGGATGACGAACGGGAACGAGAAGAACTTCGCGATCGGCTTGATGACCGCGTTGACGAGCCCGAAGACGAGCGCCACGAGCACGATGGTGAGGACCTTGCGGCCCAGCGAGACCTGGTCCTCGGCGAGGTTGACCCCCGAGACCACGAGCGCGGCGACCCAGAGCGCCACGGCGTTGATGCCGACCCGGATGAGGAAGTTCGTCACGGCCCGATCATGACAGGTCCCGCTGGGGCCCGGCTGGACGCGGGCCGCTACATCTCCTCGTGGGTGTCGGGGTCGCCGCCGAAGAGCCGGCCGTCCGGACGCGCCAGACCGGTGATCGCCGTGACCTCGTCGTCGGTCAGCGCGAAGCCCGTCACGTCGAGGTTCTCGCGCTGGCGCGACGGGGTCGCCGACTTCGGCAGCGGCATCGACCCGAGCTGCACGTGCCACCGGAGGATGACCTGGCCCGGCGAGACCCCGTGGGCCTCGGCGGCCGCGGCCACCGGGTCGGCCGCGAACGGCGCCTGCCGCTTCCCGAGCGGGCTCCACGCCTGGGTGAGGATGCCCAGCCGCTCGTGGACGGCGCGCATCTGCTCCTGCGGGAAGAGCGGGTGCAGCTCGAGCTGGTTGAGTGCCGGCGTCACGCCGCTCTCCTCGACGATGCGCGCCAGGTGCGCCTCGGTGAAGTTGCTGACGCCGATCGTCCTGACGAGGCCCTCCTGCTGCGCCTCGACGAGCGCCTGCCACGCCTGCGGGTAGAGGTCGCGGCTCGGGTTCGGCCAGTGGATGAGCGCGACGTCGAGCTGCTCGAGGCCGAGGCGCCCGGCGGAGTCGTGCAGCGACTGCAGGGCGAGGTCGCGGGCGTGGAAGCGGCCCGGGACCTTCGTCGCGACGCGCACCTCCTCGCGCGGGACGCCGCTGCGGCGCAGGGCCTCACCGACCTCCTCCTCGTTCTCGTAGTTGACCGCCGTGTCGAGGTACCGGTACCCGGCCTCGAGCGCCGAGACCATCGCGGCGATGCCCTCCTCGCCGCGCAGCGGGTAGGTGCCGAACCCGACGAGGGGCGCGTCGGTGCCGTCGGACAGGCGGTGGGTCGGGGTGCTCGCGGGGGCCATGCCGCCACGCTAGACCGACACGACTCCCACGGACCCCGGACCTACAGTGGGGCCATGACCGACGACCTCGCCGACGCCGCCGCGCGCCCGACCCCGGTGCGGCTGCGGTCCGCGCTCGGCGCCCTGCCCGAGTACACCCCGGGGCGTCCCGCGGCCGTGCGCGATGGCCTCACGGCGTACAAGATCAGCAGCAACGAGAACCCCTTCCCGCCGCTGCCGTCGGTGCTCGACGTGGTCCGCGACGCCGCGGGGTCGGTCAACCGCTACCCGGACATGGCCGTCACGGCGCTCACCGAGGCCCTCGCCGCCCGGCTCGGGGTGCCGGCGGCCCGCATCAGCACCGGGCCGGGGTCGGTCGGTGTCCTCGACCAGCTGATCCGTGCCACCTGCGACGACGGCGACGAGGTGGTCTTCGCCTGGCGCTCCTTCGAGGCCTACCCCATCCTCACGACGCTCGCCGGCGCGGTGCCCGTCCAGGTGCCGCTCGCCCCCGGTGCCCGCCACGACCTCGACGCGATGGCCGCGGCCGTCACCGAGCGCACCCGGCTCGTCCTCGTCTGCACCCCGAACAACCCCACCGGGACGACCGTCGGTGCCGCCGAGCTCGACGCCTTCCTCGACCGCGTGCCGTCCGACGTCGTCGTCGTGCTCGACGAGGCCTACCTCGAGTTCGTCGACGCCCCCGACGCGCCGGACGCCCTCGCCGTCCACGAGGCCCGCCCCAACGTCGTCGTCCTGCGCACCTTCTCCAAGGCCTACGGCCTCGCCGGCCTGCGCGTCGGGTACGCCGTCGCCCACGAGCCGGTCGCCGCGGCGCTGCGCACCTCCGCCCTGCCGTTCGGCGTCAACTCGCTCGCCCAGGCGGCGGCCATCGCCTCGCTCGACGCCGCCGACGAGCTCGACGTCCGGGTCAAGGAGCTCGTCGCCGAGCGCGAGCGGGTCGTCGCGGCGCTGCGCGAGCAGGGCTGGGACGTGCCCGACCAGCAGGCGAACTTCGTGTGGTTCGGCCTCGGTGACGACACGGCCGCCTTCGCCGCGGCGTGCGAGGCCGAGGGCCTCACCGTCCGGCCGTACGGCACCGACGGGGTCCGCGCCACGATCGCCGAGACCGAGGCCAACGACCGGCTCGTCGAGGTCGCCGGCCGCTTCCTCGCCGCCCGCCCCTGAGCCGCGTCAGCCGTAGGGGTGCGGGCGCTTCGAGAGCACATCGCCGAGGTGCCGCAGCGACGCCTCGTCCCAGCCCGGGGGCTCGGTCACCCCGACCCAGGCCCGGACGTTCGCCGGCGCCGAGTACAGGTGCCCGTAGCCCATCGGGACGCTGCCCGAGCCGGGCAGGTCGAGCAGGACCTGCACCATCGTCACGACGGGGAACCAGCCCATCCGCGGCGAGACGTCCGGGCCGCGCTGGCCGTCGCGCAGCCACTGCGGCGGGGCGAAGGCGAGGTCGCTGTCGAAGAAGACGACCGGGTCGGACGCGTGCTGCAGGTACGCGACCCGGGTGGGGCCCCACGGCCCGGGCGTTCGGGCGAACCCGTCGTCCTCGGAGGCGAAGCGCACCGTCCGGCCCTCGCCGTAGACCGGGAGCCAGGCCGGGCTGCCGGGGTCGCGGTCGGCGGTGAGCCGGGCGTGCACCGGGCTGACGAACGGCGGCCCGACGAGCAGGGCGCCGTCGATCGGCTCGTTGATGAGGTTGATCGACCCGAGGATGCTCTCGACCCCGTACGACCCGAGCGAGAGGCCGTAGAGGTACAGGCGTGGGCGCGAGGCCTCCGGCAGCGTCGACCAGTAGCCGTGGACGGCGTCGAAGACCGCCTGCGAGGTCTGCCGGGCGGCGTCCTGGTCGGCGAGCAGGGAGATCCAGCTCGGCAGGTACGAGTACTGCACGCCGGCGATCGCGGTGTCGCCGTTCCACAGGAACTCGAGGGGGTCGGTGCCGTTGCGGTCGAGGTAGCCGGTGCCGGTGGTCGTCGCGAGGACGAGGACCTTGCGGTCGAAGGCCCCGGTGCGCTTGAGCTCCTCGAGGACGAGGGCCGCCCGCTTCCGGATGGTGTCGGCGCTGCGCAGCCCGACGTAGACGCGCACCGGCAGCTTCGCGCCGCCGCCGGTGACGGCGTCGATGCTCTCCACGGTCGGCCCCCCGGAGACGAAGCCGCGGCCCTCGGCGCCGAGGTCGGTCCAGCGCACCCGCGAACCGGGCCCGGCCGAGCGCAGCGGCGAGGTCGGCTGCCGGGTGCCGGAGGAGATCACCTGGTCCGAGGGCGCGAAGAGGGCGTTGGCCCCGGCGAAGAATCCCGTGACGAGCACGCCGCTGAAAACCGCCCACACCGTGAGGACGACGACGAGTGCCCCGAGGAGGTTGGCGAGCCGTCGCGGCATGAGCCGGACCAGCCCCCGGCTGAGCGCCCGGACCGCCGCACCGAGGCTGCGGCCGAGGAGGAGCAGGAGGGCGGCGACGAGGAGGGTGACCGCCGCGACGAGCGGCCAGCCGTCCGGACCGATGGGCGGCATCCCGTAGAGCAGGCGGATGTCGTTCTGCCAGCCGACCTGCTTCCACATCGACAGCACGAGCATGCCGACGCAGACCGCGACCGAGACGCCGACGAGCACCTCGCGGACCCGCGCCCGCGGCGCCGGGATGCCGAGGTACCGGCACAGCGAGCCGAGGCCGGCCCCGACCCCGTAGCCCGCGACGAGGCTGACGCCCGAGATGACCCCCTGGACGACCGACGGGCGGGGCAGCAGGGAGGGGAGCAGCGAGGCCGCGAGGAAGACGCCCCCGAGGGCGAGCCCGGTGCCGGAGAACCGGGCCTCCGCGATGTGCGCGGGCCGGCCGAGCGGCGGCTCGAGGCGCTGGATGAGTGCGCCGGCCGCGGCCGCCCGGGTGAGTGCGGGCACGCTGCGGCGGCGCTCCTCCTCGCTTCGCGCGCGTGTCTGAAGTGTCGTCATCCCTGTCTCCGGGCCGGCTCGGACCCAGCAGCAGGGTACGTCGCCCGGCCCGCGGCGCCATGCGCTTTCCGCGTCGGTCAGCCCACCGGCTCGACGGAGCTGACGAGGAAGGGCCGCCCGTCCGGGCACTCCGGGTAGGCGGTGTCGTCCGGCGCGCCGGTGAGCGCGAGCCGCTGTCCGGTCTCCAGCCCCTCGACGGCGCCGCGCAGCGCCCACCGCTCGGAGTCGCCGACCGCGGCGTAGACGCAGTCGCCCCGGACCTCGACGACCTCGACCTCGGCCTCGGTGGGGATGCCCCGCGAGCCGTCCCCCGGACCGGAGGGGGTGCTCGTGGGCCCACCAGGCTGGGCCGAGGAGGACGACGGGCCGGTGGACGGCTCCGGATCGCCGGTGTCGCCACCCCCGCATCCCGTCGTCGCGAGGAGGATCGCGGCCGCGAGCGCGGCCGGCCGGGCGAGTCGTGTCGAGGGCATCCCTCCACCCTGCCCCGTCCCGGGGGGTGCCGCGAGCCGGGTACGGTGGGCCCCGACACCGGCCGTGACCGCCGCCACACCCAGCAGCGCGGCACGACGCCCCCGAGATCGGCCCCCCACCCACGGGGCCCGGAGTAGGAGTGCCCAGTGAGCGACAACGAGGTCGCCCCCCTCGAGACCGCCTTCGGCGTCGACCACCACGTGAGCGTCGCGGAGGCGCCCGAGCGCCCGGCGCACGAGGGTGGCCCCGAGATGGTCCAGCTGCTCAGCCCCGAGGGCGAGCGGGTCCCGAACGCCGAGCTCGACGCCATCGTCGACGACCTGTCCGACGAGGCGCTGCGCGGCTTCTACCGCGACCTGGTCCTCGTGCGGCGCTTCGACGCCGAGGCCACCGCGCTCCAGCGCCAGGGCGAGCTGGGCCTGTGGGCCAGCCTGCTCGGCCAGGAGGCCGCCCAGGTCGGTTCGGGCCGCGCGATGCGCCGCCAGGACTACGCCTTCCCGACCTACCGCGAGCACGGCGTCGCGTGGTGCCGCGGGGTCGACCCGGTCAACCTCCTCGGGATGTTCCGCGGCGTCAACCACGGCGGCTGGGACCCCAACGAGAAGAACTTCCACCTCTACACGATCATCATCGGCGCCCAGACGCTGCACGCCACGGGCTACGCGATGGGCGTCCAGCGCGACGGCGACGTCGGCACGGGCGACGAGCGACGCGACACGGCCGTCATCGCCTACTTCGGCGACGGCGCGACCTCGCAGGGCGACGTGTCCGAGGCGCTCGTCTTCGCGGGCGTCAACAACAGCCCGGTCGTCTTCTTCTGCCAGAACAACCAGTGGGCCATCTCCGAGCCGAACGAGAAGCAGACCCGTGCGCCCCTGTGGCACCGGGCCCGCGGCTTCGGCTTCCCCGGCATCCGGGTCGACGGCAACGACGTCCTCGCGGTCTACGCGGTCACCAAGCAGGCCCTCGACGCCGCCCGCTCCGGCCAGGGCCCGACCTTCGTCGAGGCCTTCACCTACCGGATGGGCGCGCACACGACCTCCGACGACCCGACGAAGTACCGCGTCTCGGCCGAGGTCGAGGTGTGGAAGCACCGCGACCCCATCGAGCGCTACAAGCGCTGGCTGACCACCACCGGCAAGGCCGACGTCGACTTCTTCGAGGCCGTCGACGCCGAGGCCGACGAGCTCGGCGCCTCGGTGCGCGAGCGCTGCCTCTCGATGCCCGACCCCGCGCCGGCCGAGATGTTCCGGCACGTGTACGCCGAGGAGCACCCGGTCACGGCGCGCGAGCAGGAGTGGTTCGCCGAGTACCACGCCTCGTTCGAGGAGGAGGGGGCCCGATGAGCACGACGACCATCGCCAAGGGCATCACCTCCGGCCTGCGGGCCGCGATGGAGCGCGACCCCAAGGTCGTCCTCCTCGGCGAGGACATCGGCAAGCTCGGCGGCGTCTTCCGCGTCACCGAGGGCCTCCAGAAGGACTTCGGCGAGGACCGGGTCATCGACACCCCGCTCGCCGAGGCCGGCATCATGGGCACGGCCATCGGGATGGCCCTGCGCGGCTACCGGCCGGTCGTCGAGATCCAGTTCGACGGCTTCGTCTACCCGGCCTTCGACCACATCGTCAGCCAGGTCGCCAAGCTGCACTCGCGCTCGCTCGGGTACGTCAAGATGCCGATCGTCATCCGCATCCCGTTCGGCGGCGGCATCGGCGCGGTCGAGCACCACAGCGAGTCGAACGAGACGTACTTCGCGCACACCGCCGGCCTGCGGGTCGTCGCCTGCTCGAACCCGCACGACGCGCACTGGATGATCCAGCAGGCGATCGAGTCCGACGACCCCGTCGTCTTCTACGAGCCCAAGCGGCGCTACTGGGACAAGGGCGAGGTCGGCGAGGAGCCGGACGGGCCGCTCGGCACGGCCCGCGTGCTGCGGTCCGGGACGGACGTGACGCTGCTCGCCTACGGCCCGATGGTCAAGACCTGCCTCCAGGCCGCGCAGGCCGCCGAGGAGGAGGGGCGCTCGCTCGAGGTCATCGACCTGCGCTCGCTGTCACCGATCGACGGCGAGGCGATCCTCGCGTCGGTGCGCAAGACCGGCCGGGCGGTCGTCGTCCACGAGGCGTCGACCTTCCTCGGCATCGGGTCCGAGATCTCGGCGATGGTCACCGAGGAGGCCTTCCACTCGCTCGAGGCGCCGGTGCTGCGGGTCGGCGGGTACAACGTGCCCTACCCGCCGAGCCGGCTCGAGGAGGAGTTCCTCCCCGACCTCGACCGGGTGCTCGACGCCGTCGACCGTTCGCTCGCGTACTGAAAGGCGCTGCCGCAGATGGCTCTTCGTGAGTTCAAGCTCCCGGACCCGGGCGAGGGTCTGACCGAGGCCGAGATCGTCACCTGGCACGTCGCGGTCGGCGACACCGTCAAGGTCAACGACGTCGTCGTCGAGGTCGAGACGGCCAAGTCGCTCGTCGAGCTGCCCGTGCCGTTCGCCGGCACGGTCTCGGCGCTGCACGTCTCCGAGGGCGACACCGTCGAGGTCGGCACGCCGATCATCACCGTCGACGACGGCGTGGGCGGCGCGGCGGCTCCGGCCGCTCCCGCCCCGGCCGCGGCCCCGGAGCCCTCGGCGCCGGCCGAGCCCGAGGTCGCCGAGGGCCTGATCGGCGGCACGACGTCGACGGGGCGCACCGCCGTCCTCGTCGGCTACGGGGTCAAGCAGACCGAGGCCGTCCGCCGCCCCCGCAAGTCGAGCGGCTCGCCCGTGCAGCAATCGACGAATGTGTCGAATCCTGCACGGTCGGGTGCCGGGTCGAGCGGCTCCGGCGTCCAGCAATCGACGAATGTGTCAGGTGTTGCACAGCCGGACGGCGCCGATGCCCCCGCCCGGGCGCTGGCCAAGCCGCCGGTCCGCAAGCTCGCCAAGGACCTCGGGGTCGACCTGCAGTCGGTGACCCCGACCGGCGACGGCGGCGTCGTCACCCGCGCCGACGTCGAGGCCGCCGCCTCCGGCGCCTCCACCGCGCCCGCCGCCGCCCGCCCGGCCCCCGCAGCGGGGGACAGGGAGACCCGCGTCCCGGTCAAGGGTGTCCGCAAGATGACCGCCCAGGCGATGGTCGGCTCGGCGTTCACGGCACCCCACGTCACCGAGTGGGTCACCGTCGACGTCACCGCGACGATGGACCTCGTCGAGAAGCTCAAGCGCGACAAGGAGTTCCGCGACGTCAAGGTCACGCCGCTCCTCGTCCTCGCGAAGGCGATGTGCGTCGCGGTCCGCCGCAACCCCGAGATCAACGCGAGCTGGGACGAGGCCGCCCAGGAGATCGTCCTCAAGCACTACGTCAACCTCGGCATCGCCGCCGCCACGCCGCGCGGCCTCGTCGTCCCGAACGTCAAGGACGCCGACCGGATGTCGATGCGCGAGCTCGCCGACGCCATCGCCGCGCTGACCGCCACCGCGCGCGAGGGCCGCACCCAGCCGGCCGACATGAGCGGCGGCACGATGACGATCACGAACGTCGGCGTCTTCGGCGTCGACGCCGGCACGCCCATCCTCAACCCCGGTGAGTCGGCCATCCTCGCGTTCGGCTCGGTCACCCGCCGGCCGTGGGTCGTCGGCACCGGCGCCGACGAGCGGATCGAGCCGCGCTGGGTCACGACCATCGCGTTGAGCTTCGACCACCGCCTCGTCGACGGCGAGCTCGGCTCGCGCTTCCTCGCCGACGTCGCCGCCCTGCTCGCCGACCCGTCGCGCGCCCTCGTCTGGGGCTGACCGGGTGGCCACGGGAGAACGCGGCGTCGTCTTCCCCGTCGAGGGTGACCGGCGCTCGACCTCGGCGACGGGGCGCGGTGTCGTCGCCGACGCGCTGCGCCCGGTCGATCCCGTCGGCGCCTCCGCCGCCCAGCGCGAGACCAACTGGCGCAGTGGCTACCTCACGCACTTCCGCCGGCTCGTCGAGGCCGGGCTCCCGAGCTACGGCGACGCACGCAGCATCGCCGAGGCCGGGCTGGCCTCCGTCCACGAGCGGATGCGCTGGAGCCCCGACGGCACCGACGACCTGCCGCTGACGGCCGCCGTGGGCGGGTCGGCCGGCGCGCCGACCGGTCTCGTCGGCACCGAGGTCCTCGCCGGGCAGGGCGAGCCCGACACCGCCCTGACCATCCCGTACCACGGCCGCCGGCTGGCGGGTGACGACCTGCGCCGCCGGCTCGACGCCTGGGTCGAGGCCGGGGTCGTCGAGCCGAGCCTGCGCGAGGCGGTCACGGCCGTGCTGGAGAACCCCGACTGGCTGCGCCTCGAGGGCCGCACCGTCGTCGTGCTCGGGGCGGCGGCCGAGATGGGTCCGCTGCGCTCGCTGCTGCGCTGGGGAGCCACCGTCGCGGCCGTCGACCTGCCGCGTCCCGACCTGTGGAGCCGGCTGCTCGCCGACACCCGGCCCCTCGCCGGGCGCCTGCTCGTCCCGGCGCGGGCCGGGGACGGTGACGTGGCGCAACGGGCCGGCCTCGACCTGCTCCACGACCTGCCCGTGGCCACGGCGTGGGTCACCGGCCTCGAGGACCACCTCGTCCTCGGCAACTACGTGTACGCCGACGGCGCGACGAACGTCCGGGTCAGCACGGCGGTCGACGCCCTCTCCGGCGCGGTCACGGCCGCCCGCTCCGACGCCGCGCTCTCCTTCCTCGCCACGCCCACCGACGTCTTCGCGGTGCCGCCCGAGGCGGTCGCGGCGGCCACCGAGGCCTACGCGAGCCGGCGCACTTCGAAGGTGCTGCGCGTGCCGCTGCGCACGCTCTCCGGCGGACGGCTGCTGCGCCGCAACTACGTCCCGGGCGAGGACCCCGGGCTCAACGACTCCGTCGTCCTCCAGCAGGGGCCGAACTACCTGCTGGCCAAGCGGATCCAGCGCTGGCGGGCCACTGCCGCCCGGGCCGCCGGCACGACCGTGTCGTTCAAGGTCGCCCCACCCACGCGCACGCGCTCGGTCGTCAAGAACCGGGCGCTGGCCGCGGCGTACTCGGGGGCGCACCGCTTCGGGGTCGAGGTCTTCGAACCGGGCACCGCCAACACCCTCATGGCGGCGCTGCTCGTCCACGACCTCCAGGCCCGGCCCGCGGCGCTCGACCACCCGTGGCAGGACGAGGCGTACGCCGCCGCGCACGGCGGGCTGTGGCGGACCGCCTACGACCCCCGCAGCGCCCTCGGGCTCGCCGCCCTCCTCGGCGCCGCCTCCGCCCGTTGACCCCTGCTCCGCACGCCCCTGTCCCTCCCCCGCGACAGGGGGTGAAGACCTGCGGCACACCGACGGTGTTCACCCACGGTCGCGGTTGAGGCGGGCGGCCTGCCGGGTGAGGTGGTCGCGCTCGGCGGTGCGGGTGGCCACCGCCGCGGCCTCGGCGTAGAGCCGGGCGGCGTCCGCGAGGTCACCGGCGCGCTCGTGCAGGTGGGCCGACACGGCGGCGTACCGCGGCAGGGCCGGGTCGAGGTCGGCCAGCGCGCGCAGCCCGGCCCGTCCGCCGTCGGCCTCGCCGACCGCGACGGCCCGGTTGAGCCGGTGCACGGGACTGCCGGTGAGGGCGACGAGCTCGTCGTACCACTCGACGACCTGCACCCAGTCGGTCTCCTCGACCCGTCGCGCGTCGGCGTGCAGGGCCGCGATCGCCGCCTGCGCCTGGTACTGCCCGAGCCGGTCGCGCGCGAGCGCCCCCTGCAGCAGGCCGATGCCCTCGGCGGCGAGCGCGGTGTCCCAGAGGGAGCGGTCCTGCTCGTCGAGCGGCACCAGCCGCCCGTCCGGGAGGGTGCGGGCCGGCCGCCGCGCGTGGTGCAGGAGGAAGAGCGCGAGCAGGCCGTGCACCTCCGGCTCGTCGGTGAGCGCGGCGAGCTGCCGCGCCAGCCGGACGGCCTCCGCCGCCAGGTCGACCTCACCCGCGTACCCCTCCGTGAAGACGAGGTAGAGCACCCGCAGCACGGTCGAGAGGTCGCCGGGTGTGTCGAGCGATACGTCGGCGACCGTCCGCTTGGCCCGGCTGATGCGCTGGGCCATCGTCGCCTCCGGCACCAGGTGGGCCTCGGCGATCTGGCGGGTCGTCAGCCCGCCGAGGGCCCGCAGCGTGAGAGCGGTTGCGGCAGAAGGCGAAAGCGACGGATGGGCGCAGAGGAAGTACAGCCCCAGGGTGTCGTCGTCCGACGGGGTGGGGCCGGGCGGTGGCTCGCGGTCGACCCGCTCCTCCCGGGCCCGCCGCGACGACTCCGAGCGGACGACGTCGAGGTGGCGCCGCCACGCGACCGTGACGAGCCAGGCTTTCGGGTCGCGCGGCGGCTCCTGCCCCCACTGCTCGTGGGCGGCGAGCAACGCCTCCTGGACGGCGTCCTCGGCCGACGCGAAGTCCGCTCCGCGCCGGACGAGGACGCCGATGACCTGCGGCGCCAGCGAGCGCACGAGGCCGGCGTCGAGGGCGCTCACTCGGCGGCGTTGGGCCGGTCGTCGAGGAACGGCCGCAGCTCGATCCACTCGCCGAGCGGGCGGCCGCCGGCGGCGGGGGCCCCGGACAGCTCGGCGGCGACCTCGATCGCCCGCTCCTCGCTGTCGACGTCGATCGCCATCCAGCCGGCGATGAGGTCCTTGGTCTCGGCGAACGGGCCGTCGACGACCGGCGGCCGGCCCTCCCCGTCGAACCGGACCCACCTCCCGCCCGGGCTCAGGGCCTGGGCGTCGACGAACTCACCGGACTCGCGCAGCCGGTCGGCGAGGTCGTCCATGAAGCGGACGTGCGCGTCCACCTCCTCGGGCGTCCACCGGTCCATCGGCACGTCGTTCGTCGGCGCCGGCGAGCCGACGTAGTGCTTGAGCATCAGGTACTTGGCCATGACGGTCCCTTCGGGTGGTGCGGCCCATTCTGGCCGCGCTCACCCCGGGGTCGCAGCCGCCGGAGCGTTCTCGACATCGGGGCCGCGACGTCGTCGGGCGAGCCCGGTGGCGATGCCGACGCCGACGACGGCGACGACGATGCCCGCCACCTCGCGCGGCGACAGGGTGTCGCCGAACGCCACCCACGCCATGAGCGCGGTCACGGGCGGGCAAACGAAGAACAGGCTCGAGGAGGCACCCGCCCCACCGCGACGCACGAGCAGCCCGAGGAGCAGCAGGCCGGCGACCGAGTTGACGAGCGCCAGCCAGCCGACCGCCGCTGCGGCCCGTGCCGGGTCGGCGACGGACGGCACCCCTTCGAGCAGTGGCGCCAGCACGGCGAGCGGCGGCACGCAGACGGCGAACTGCACCGTCGCCGCCCAGAGCGGGTCCGGCGGGTCGTCGTCGAGGTGGAACCAGCGCTGGCCGAGCGTGCCGACGCTCAGCCCGACGAGGCTGAGCAGCCCGAGGCCCACGCCGAGCACCCCGCCGGCCTCGTCGACGTCCGGACCGAGGACGACGAGCACCCCGACCACGCCGAGGACGAACCCCAGCACCTGGAGGCGCCCCAGCCGCTCGCCGAGCACGAGGCCGGCCAGCACCACCGTGAGCACCGGGCTCAGCGCGTGCAGGAGGGACGCGAGCGTGGCGCCCATCCCCGCGTCGAAGGCGAGGTACATCAGCGCGAAGACGACGCCGTTCATCATCAGGCCGACGAGCCCGATGCGGACGAGCACCGGGCGGCGGATGCGCAACGGGCCGCGCAGCCGGCGGGCCAGCGCGGCCGTCACGGCGGCCGCGAGCACGAAGCGCAGCAGGAGTGCCCAGAACGGTGCGACGGCCCGGACCGCCGCGGGGCCGGCGACGTAGCCGGAGCACCAGACGAGGACGAACCCGGCGGCCGGGACGAGCGGGAGGGTGCTCACCGGGGCACGGGAGGTCGTCGTCGAGGCCATGCCGGGCGCAACCGGCCCTCCCCGGCGGTTGTTCCGAGGCGGAGGTCACACGGGGGCACGGGACCGGCCCCGGCATGATGAACCCCATGAGCTCGTCGACGATGCCGAAGCGCCCCTCCGACCCCCTCGACGTCGTCGACGTCGACTCGATGCTCACCGACGAGGAGAAGGCCATCCGGGCCACGGTCCGGCAGGTGTGCGACGACCTCGTCGAGCCGCACGTCGTCGAGTGGTACGAGAAGGGCGAGCTGCCGGTCGCCCGCGAGCTCGCCAAGGAGTTCGGCACGGTCGGCCTCCTCGGGATGCACCTCGAGGGGTACGGCTGCGCGGGGATGTCGTCGGTCGACTACGGCCTGGCCTGCCTCGAGCTCGAGGCGAGCGACTCCGGTATCCGCTCGCTCGTGTCGGTGCAGGGCAGCCTGGCGATGTACGCCATCCACGCCTTCGGGTCCGAGGAGCAGAAGCAGGAGTGGCTGCCGAGGATGGCCGCCGGCGAGGCGATCGGCTGCTTCGGCCTCACCGAGCCCGACCACGGGTCCGACCCCGCCTCGATGCGCACCCGCGCCCGCCGCGACGGCGACGACTGGGTGCTCGACGGCTCGAAGATGTGGATCACCAACGGCTCGATCGCCGACGTCGCCGTCGTCTGGGCGAACGCCGGCGAGGAGCACGGCGGCATCCGCGGCTTCGTGGTCCCCACGGACACACCGGGGTTCGAGGCGCACGTCATCAAGAACAAGATGTCGCTGCGAGCCTCGGTGACCGCCGAGCTGACCTTCCGCGGGCTGCGGCTGCCGGCCGACGCCGTCCTGCCGGAGGCGCAGGGGCTCAAGGGGCCGCTGTCCTGCCTGTCCGAGGCGCGCTTCGGCATCGTCTGGGGCTGCCTCGGAGCCGCTCGCAGCGCCCTCGAGGCCGCCCGGCGCTACTCCGTCGAGCGCACCCAGTTCGACCGGCCGATCGCCGGCTTCCAGCTGACCCAGGCCAAGCTCGCGCACATGTCGACCGAGCTCCAGCTGGGACGGCTGCTCGCCCTGCACCTCGGCCGGCGCAAGGACTCGGTCGGGCTGCGTCCCGAGCAGGTGTCGGTCGGCAAGTACAACAACGTCACCAAGGCGATCGAGATCTGCCGCACCGCGCGCACCATCCTCGGCGGCAACGGCATCAGCGGCGAGTACCCGGTGATGCGGCACGCGAACAACCTCGAGTCGGTGCTCACGTACGAGGGCACGGTCGAGATGCACACGCTCGTCATCGGGCAGGCGCTCACCGGCGAGGCCGCCTTCCGCTGACCTCCATCGCGGGCTACACCGCAGTACGTGTCGTGATCACAGCGAGTACTGCGGGGTAGCCCGCGCCGGGTGCGGAGGCGCCGGAACCGGTTTGTCGGGCGCCGGGGCGCGGGAGCACACTGGACACGACCCCCTCACCACGCTCGACCCGGCCGGGACCTCCGGCGGTCGCCCGACCGACGAGGCATCCGTGCTCGCGCCCTACCGCCCCCTGTTCGCCGTCCCCGGTGCCCTGCCGTTCATCGCCGGCACCGCCCTCTCGCGCACCGGTGGGGCGATGTTCGGGGTCGCGGTCATCGTCATGGTCAGCGAGCGGCAGGGGTCCTACGGCCTGGCCGGCGCGGTCTCCGCCGTCGGCCTCGCGGTGCTCGCGGTCGCCGGGCCCGTGCTCGGCCGGCTCATCGACAAGCACGGCCAGCGCCGGGTGGCCCGCCCGTTCGTCGCGCTGTCGGCCGTCGCCGGCCTCGGCACGGCGCTCGCGTCGTGGGCCGGGGCCCCGGTCTGGACGCTCTTCGTCCTCTACGGCGTCAGCGCCTTCCTCCCCGAGCCCGGGCCGATGTCGCGGGCCCGCTGGGCGCACATCTTCCGCGACGACCCCGACCGCCTGCACACGGCGATGTCCTTCGAGCAGGTCGCCGACGAGGCGTCCTTCGTCATCGGTCCGGTCGTCGCGGTGCTCGTCTCGACGCTGTGGTTCCCCGAGGCCGGCCTCGTGCTCGCCGAGGTCCTCTTCACCGTCGGCGTCCTCACCTTCCTCGCCGCCCGCTCCACCGAGCCCCCGGTCGTGCCGCACGGCGAGCGACCGGCCGGGCTGGCCGTCCGCCGGCCCGGGCTGCTCCTCGTCGCCTCGGCCCTCGTGATGACCGGGATCATCTTCGGCGCCAACGAGGTCGTGGCCGTCGCCTATGCCGAGGCCGACGGCAACGCCAGCCTCTCGAGCCTCGTCCTCGGCGGGTTCGCCGTCGGGTCGACCCTCTCCGGCCTGTGGTTCGGGGCCCGCACCTTCCGCTCGACGCTCACCCGCCGGCTGCTCGTGGCGGCCACGGCGATGCTCGTCCTCGAGGTGCCGGCCCTGCTCGTCGCGAACACCTGGCAGCTGACCGTCGTCATGGTCGTCGCCGGCTCGGCGACGGCGCCGATGCTCATCACCAGCCTGTCCCTCGCGCAGCGGCTCGTCCCGGCCGCGCTCGTCACCGAGGGGATGGCCGTGGCGGTCACCGGCATCCTCGTCGGCATCTCCGCCGGCTCGGCGGTCGGCGGCTGGGCGATCGAGGTCCTCGGGCCGCAGCGCGCCTACGCCGTGCCGGTCGCCGCGGGGCTCGTCGCCGTGGCCATCATCGCGGTGCGCGCCCGGCACCTCGAGGGTGCCGAGCGCGCCCGGCTCAGCTCGCCGGTGCCGTAGCCGGCGCGTCCTCGGGGGCCGTGGCGCCGGCCGAGCGCTCGCTGTAGGCCGACCCGCGCCGCAGCTCGACCTGCGGCAGCAGGGCGAGGACGACGATCGCGAGCACCATGACGGCCGAGCCGACGAGGAAGACGACGTCCATCGCCTCGGAGAACCCCACGAGGAACGGCTTGGCCAGCCGGGGGTCGAGCGAGGAGAGGAACGAGCTGTCCTGCAGCACACCGCTGGCCGCGGCCGTGCCGCCACCCTGCGACTGCTGGAGCTGCTGGGCGAACGCGGCGTTGGCCGGGTCGCGCAGCGCGGCCTGGAAGTCCGGCGTCGGGGCGAACCGCTGGAAGGCCGCCGCGATCTTGTCGGGCGCGAGCGAGAACAGGATGGTCAGGAAGACCGCCGTGCCGATGGTGCCGCCGATCTGGCGGGTGAAGGTGGCCGTCGAGGTCGCGACACCGATCTGCTGCGGCGGCACGGCGTTCTGCACGGCCAGGGTGAGCGGCTGGAAGTTGAAGCCGAGGCCCAGCCCGAAGAAGACCATGACGACCATCGTCTGCCACAGCGGGGTGTCGAACGCGACGTAGTGGAAGGCGAAGAGCGACAGGGTGAGCAGCACCGCGCCGGTGACCGGGAAGATGCGGTAGCGCCCGGTGCGGCTGATGATCTGGCCGGAGGTGATCGAGCCGGCCATGATGCCGAGGGTCAGCGGCAGCAGCAGCAGGCCGGCCTCGGTGGGTGTGGCGCCCCGGACGATCTGGAGGTAGAGCGGCAGCGCCGCGAGGCCACCGAACATCGCGACGCCGATGACGACCGAGGCCACCGACGAGATGCCGACCGTGCGGTTGCGGAACATCGCCATCGGGAGGATCGCCTCGTCGCCCATCCGCGACTCCTGCCAGAAGAACGCGACGGCCGCCACGACGCCGATGACGTAGCAGACGACGGCGTTCGTCGAGGTCCAGCCCCACTCGCGGCCCTGCTCGGCGACGAGCAGCAGCGGCACGAGCGAGACCGACAGCAGGGCGGCGCCGAGCCAGTCGATGCGGTGGTCGAGCCGGCGGTGGTGCAGGTGCAGGGTCTTGGTGACGAGGCCGAGCGCGAGGATGCCGACCGGCACGTTGACGAGGAAGACCCAGTGCCAGCCGGTGATGCCGAACAGGGTGTCGCGCCCGGCGAAGAAGCCGCCGATGACCGGGCCGAGCACCGACGAGGTGCCGAACACCGCGAGGAAGTAGCCCTGGTACTTGGCCCGCTCCCGCGGCGGCACGACGTCGCCGATGATGGCCAGCGCGAGCGAGAAGAGGCCGCCGGCGCCGAGGCCCTGCACGGCGCGGAAGAACGCGAGCTCGGTCATCGAGGTCGACAGGGTGCAGAGCACCGAGCCGACGACGAAGATCGAGATGGCCGTGACGAACAGCTTCTTGCGGCCGTAGATGTCGCCGAGCTTGCCGTAGAGCGGCGTGACGATCGTCGAGGTGATGAGGTAGGCCGTCGTCGCCCACGCCTGGTGGTCCAGGCCCTTGAGGTCGTCGGCGATCGTGCGGATCGAGGTCGCGACGATGGTCTGGTCGAGCGCGGCGAGGAACATCCCGGACATCAGGGCGATGAGGATGGTGACGATCTGCCGGTGGGTCAGGGCGCCGTCGGTCGCCGGACCGGAGTCGGCGACGTGGGCGCCGGGGGTGGCGCCGGCGACGTGACGGCCCGGGCCGCCGGCGGTCGAGTGGCTCGTCGGCTGGTCGGGGTCCGCGTGGCGTGCTGTGGTCATCGGTCGGTCCTCTGGGTCGGGTCGGTCAGGGAGGTCTCGAGGTCCGCGGCGAGGCGGGCCAGGTGGGCGGTGAGGTCGCGGACGTCGTCGTCGGACCACTCGGAGAGCAGGCCCTGGAGCCAGCGGTCGCGGCCCTCGCGCAGGGCGAGGAGGAGGTCGGTGCCGGCGTCGGTGACGGCGAGGACGTGCGCCCGGCCGTCGGCGGGGTCGGGCTGGCGGACGACGAGGCCGTGCTCGACGAGCGTGCTCACCTGGCGGCTGACCGTCGAGACGTCGGAGTGCACGGCGTCGGCCAGCTCGGAGACGCGCATCGTCGCGCGCTTGAGGTTGAAGAGCAGCGGGTAGGCCATCGGGTCGACCTGCTCGTGGTGGCGCGGCGCCCGGGCGCGGGCGACGTGCATCAGCTTGAGGACGCGCACGAGCTCGTCGCCGAGCAGCGCCGTCGGCGTCGACTCGGCGGTGCGGAAGGGCATCGGAACTCCTCGTCGGGGGGAACACAGTTGTTTGCAGCATACAACCATTTGCGGCGACCGTGTCCCGACCTTCGACAGGTGGGCGTGGGGCGGGGCCCTTCCTCAGGCGGTGCGCGCGCCGAGGTGGTGGAGCAGGTTCTGCGAGAACCGTTGTCCCATGAGCGTGACGACGCCCTTCATCGCGGCGGTGACCGCCGGCCGGGTGACGGCCGGGAAGGGCAGCTCGACGGTGATCGCCATCGAGGTCTCGAGGTGGGTTCCCGCCGGGTGCGGCGCGAGGGCGTACCAGCCCTCGACCCCGGCGCTCTCGTGCCCGGTGCCGGCCGCGGGGTCGTGGGTGAAGCCGATGCGGTCGGGCTCGTCGAAGGCCATCCGCTCGGTGAAGGTGAAGGAGAAGCTGCGCCCGAGCACCGGCACCCGGGTCATCTCCCACACCCAGTGCTCGCCGCGCTCGGTGACCCGGTGGAGGAACGGGGTGAGGTGGGCGATGAGGTCGGGGTCGGTGAGGGTGGCCCAGACCTCGTCGGGGTGCGCGGTGACGGTGGCCGCCGAGCGGGTCGCGGTGGAGAACGAGGCCATCAGGGCGTGATGGCGAGCGCGGCGAGGACCCGGCGCGCGACGTCGTCGTCGCCGGAGACCGTGACGGGCAGGTCCTCGGGGGCGCGGCGGCCACCGGCCAGGCGCATCGCGACGCGCGTGGACATCGAGAGGGTCGTCGTCACGACGTCGGGGTGCTCGACGTCCTCGCCGATGAAGAGCGGGATGCCGACCGCCCGGCCGTCCTGCTCCTCGACGCGGGCGCCGACGCGGCCGACGGTCGGCCCGGTGAGGTCGAGGACGACGGCGTTGCCGGGCTCGATGCCGGCGTCCTTGGCGACGACGCGAGGGAGCTGGCGGAAGACCCAGGCCACGCTCGTGGCGGCGGCCGGGCCGTCGAGCCCGCCGGGGCGCTCGAGCGCCTCGCGCAGGTCCTGCTCGTGCATCCAGACGTCGAAGGTCCGGACCGCCACGAGGTCGACGAGGCGCGTGGGGCCGAACGGGCCCTCGACCTCCTCCTCGCCGGTGACGCCCTCGGCCCGGTAGGCGGCCAGCCGCTCGGCGAGCCGCCACTCGAGCTCGTCGAGCAGGTCGTCGAGGGTGCGTCCGCGCCGCGACTCGACGAGCCGCTCCATCCGGGCGCCGAACGCGTGGCGGACGTGGGCGTGGCCGCTGACGTCGAGGTCGGGCACGGGGTCGCCGGCGACCGCGGCCTCCGCGCTGGCGACGTGCGCGACCTGGTCGAACACCGTCCACCCCGGGCAGTCGGTGGCGTGGCCCTCGTCGCCGGGGCGGAGGGTGCGGCCGAGGTCGAGCACCGACTGCACCGTCTGGGCCCAGGCGTCGACGGCGCCGGCGAAGTCCGTCGGGGCGGGCGGGTGCAGCGACATCCCGCCACAGTACCTACGCTGGAGGACATGGCCGTCCCGCAGCGCAACCCGCTCGTGCAGCCGCTGTCCGCGGTGGTGGGTGCCGCGCTGCTCGCGCTCGTCCCGGCGGCCCTGCTCACCGGGGCGGTGGCGCCGCTCGCGCTCGCCGACGCCGGGCCGTTCGTGCGGTGGATGGTCCCCGTCACCGACGCGGTGGCCGTGCTCGCGTCCGTGACCACCGTCGGGCTGCTCGGGCTGGCCGCCTTCCTCGTCCCCGAGCGGGCGAGCACCGACCGGCGCGGGGAGGCCGTGCGGCTCGCCGCGACGAGCGCGACCATCTGGTTCGTCGCCGCCGTCCTCGAGCTCGTCGTCACCTTCGCCGACCTCGCCGGGACGCCCCTCACCGCCCCCGAGCTGCTCGGCCAGCTCGTCTCCTTCACGTGGTCGCTCGAGACGACCCGGGTTCTCCTGCTCAGCGCGCTCGCGGCGCTCGTCGTGGCCGTCGCGGCGCGGGTCAGCCGGCGCCGGGCGCCCATCGCCTGGCTCGGCCTCGTCGCCTTCGTCGGCGTCCTCGTCAAGTCGCTCACGGGTCACGCGGCGGGGTCGGCGAGCCACGAGGACGCCGTCAACGGGCTCGCCGTGCACCTGCTCGGGGTCGTCGTCTGGGTCGGGGGGCTCGTGGCGCTCGTCGTCATGCGCTCGCGGCTGGGGCGCGACCTCGGGGCCACGGTGGCGCGCTACTCGACGTTGGCGCTCTGGTCGTTCGTCGCCGTCGCGGCGTCGGGCACCCTTCAGGCGTGGATCCGGATCGGTTCTCCCGCAGGCCTCCTCACGGCGTACGGCGGGGTGGTGCTGGCCAAGACCGTCGCGCTCGTCGCGCTCGGCGTCATCGGCTGGCGGCACCGGCGCAACCTCGTCGAGCGGCTGGCCACCGACCCGTCCGACGGCCGGGCGTTCGCGCGGCTCGCGACGGCCGAGGTCCTCCTCATGGGGGTGGCCACCGGTCTGGCGGCCGTCCTGGCCCGCAGCCTCCCGCCCGTCCCCGACGCCCTGCCGGACCCCGGCATCGTCCTCAACCTCACCGGCTCCCCCGACCCCGGGCCGATCTCCGGCGCCGACTGGTTCCTCACCTGGCGGATGGACTGGCTGTTCGTCGCCGTCGCCGTCCTCGCCGTCGGGCTGTACGTGGCGGGGGTCGTGCGGCTGCGGCGGCGCGGTGACGCCTGGCCGGTGCTGCGGGTCGTCCTCTGGGTGCTGGGGTGGGCGCTCTTCGTGTGGGCCACGTGCGGTGCGCCGGGCATCTGGGGCCGCGTGCTCTTCAGCGCGCACATGGTGATGCACATGGCCGTGGCGATGATCGTGCCGCTCTTCCTCGTGCCCGCGGCCCCGGTGACGCTGGCCCTGCGGGCGCTGCCGACGCGGCGCGACAAGACGTGGGGGCCGCGTGAGCTGCTCCTCCAGGTGGTGCACTCGCGCGCGCTGCGGGTGCTCGCCAACCCGGTGGTCGCGGCGGCGTTCTTCTTCTTCAGCCTCGCGGCCTTCTACTACACGGGCCTGTTCGACCTCGCGCTGACGACCCACACGGGTCACCTGCTGATGATGGCCCACTTCCTCCTCACCGGGTACCTGTTCGTCTGGGTGATGATCGGCATCGACCCGGGCGTGCCCCGGTGGTCGCCGCTCATGCTCCTCGTCATCCTCTTCGCGACCGTGTCGTTCCACGCGTTCTTCGGGGTGGCCCTCACCGGGAGCACCTCGCTGCTCGCGCCCGACTTCTTCACGGCGATCAACCTCCCGTGGGGCCCGGACCCGCTCGCCGACCAGCACACCGCCGGCGAGATCGCGTGGGGCATCGGGGAGGCGCCGACGCTGACGCTGGCCGTCATCGTCGCCGTGCAGTGGTTCCGCAGCGAGGCGCGCGAGACCGCCCGCCTCGACCGCAAGGCCGACCGCGACGGCGACGCCGACCTCGCCGCGTACAACGCCCGGCTCGAGCAGCTGCGCGAGGAGGCCGAGCGGCTCGGCTGAGTGGGAACGGTGCGCCGCTCGCGCGAGCGGGTGCGGTGCGCCGGTCCGGCCGGCGGCGCAGCCGTCCCGGGGCGGGCGCAGCCGTCCCCCGGGCGGGCGCAGCCGTCTTGGGGCGGGCGCAGCCGTCCCGGGGCGGTACTGATGTCCTCCAGCGATCCTTGCCGGTCGGGCGTCCGGTCCCAGGGCGCCGCGGCCGCGGCCCCGGCCCACCGTGGGGGAGGATGGACGCATGCGCATCGCCGTCGTCCAGCTCGCCTACGGGGACGAGGAGCCGCGCGCGGCCCGGGTCGAGCGGGTCGCCCGCCTCGTCGCCGACCTCCGCGGCCACGACCTCGTCCTCCTGCCCGAGCTCTGGGCCCCCACCGGCTTCGACTACTCCGGCTGGGACGCCGCCGCCGAGCCGCTCGACGGACCCTGGGCGGCCGCCATGGCCGACGCGGCGCGGGCGCTCGGGGCCACGCTGCACGCCGGGTCCTTCGTCGAGCGGCTCCCCGAGCCCGGGCCCGACGGCAACACCCTGGCCAACACCTCGCTCGTCTTCGCGGCCGACGGCGACGTCGTCGCCACCTACCGCAAGGTGCACCGCTTCGGGTTCGGCAGCGGCGAGCCCAAGCTGATGGAGGCCGGTCAGGACGTCGTCGTCCTCGACCTGCCGGACGGCGCCGGCGGCAGCATCCGCACCGGCCTGTCCACCTGCTACGACCTGCGCTTCCCCGAGCTCTACCGCCGCCAGCAGGAGGCCGGCGCCGAGCTCCTCCTCGTGCCGGCGGCCTGGCCCGCGGCGCGCGTGGCGCACTGGACGCTTCTCGGACGGGCCCGGGCGGTCGAGGACCAGTGCGTCGTCGTCCAGGCCAACACCGGCGGCACCCACGCGCGCACGCCGATGGGTGGGCACAGCCAGGTCGTCGCGGCCACGGGCGAGGTCCTCGCCGAGGCGGCGCACGGTGACGAGGCCGTGCTCTCGGTCGACGTCGACCTCGCCGCCACGTCCGCCTACCGCGAGGCCTTCCCCGTCCTCGCCGACCGCCGCCTCTGAGAGGGTGGTGCCCATGACCACCGACGCCGTCGCCGCCGTCGCCGAGCTCGTCCAGGCCCTGCCGCAGGGAGTCGTCACCACCGACCCGGCCGCCCTCGAGAAGTACCGCCACGACTGGACCCACGACGCGAGCGCCGACACCCCGCTCGCCGCCGTCCGCGCCGAGGACGCCGGCCAGGTGCAGCAGACCCTGCGCTGGGCGACCGCGCACGGCATCGGCGTCGTCCCCCGCGGCGCCGGCACCAGCCTCTCCGGCGGCTCGATGGGCGTCGACGGCACCGTCGTCCTCAGCCTCGAGCGGATGCGTGCCGTCGAGATCGACACCGCCGCCCGCGTCGCCGTCGTCGAGCCCGGGGCCCTCAACGTCGCGGTGAAGAACGCCGCTGTGGCAGAAGGCCTCTGGTACCCACCGGACCCCAGCTCGTTCGAGATCTGCTCGATCGGCGGCAACATCGCCACCAACGCCGGCGGCCTCTGCTGCGTCAAGTACGGCGTGACCACCGACTACGTGCTCGGCCTCGACGTCGTCCTCGCCGACGGCACGCTCGTCACCCTCGGCGGCAAGCGGGTCAAGGACGTCGCCGGCCTCTCGCTCCTCAAGCTCTTCGTCGGCTCCGAGGGCACCCTCGGCATCGTCACCCGCGCGATCCTGCGCCTCGTCCCGGCCCAGGCCCCGCGCTCCACCGTCATCGCCTTCTTCCCCACCGTCGCCGACGCCGCGGCCGCCGTCATCGAGCTCGGCCGCACCGTGCGCGCCTCGATGGTCGAGCTGATGGACCGCGCCTCGATCAACGCCGTCGAGGACTTCCAGCCGATGGGCCTGGACCGTGACTCCGGCGCCCTCCTCCTCATCCAGTCGGACGCCCCGGGCGCCTCGCGCGAGGAGGAGGTCGCGGCCATCGTCGCCGCGTGCGAGGTCACCGGCGCCAAGGAGGTCGTCGCCACCGACGACCCGGACGAGGCCGAGATGTTCGTCCAGGCCCGGCGGGTGCACTTCACCGCCCTCGAACCCCGGGGCGCAGTCCTCCCCGAGGACGTCGGCGTCCCCGTCCCCCAGCTGCCGGCCCTCCTCGCCGAGGTCGAGGCCATCGCCCAGCGGCACGAGGTCGAGATCCCCGTCGTCGCGCACGCCGGCGACGGCAACACCCACCCGGCGATCGTCTACGACCCCACCGACCCCGACTCCGAGCGCCGCGCCCGGCTGGCCTTCGACGACATCATGCGCGCCGCCATCGACCTCGGCGGGACGATCACCGGCGAGCACGGCGTCGGCCGGCTGAAGAAGGGCTCGCTCGAGGCCCAGCTCGGCCCCGACGTCATGGCCCTCAACCGCCGGGTCAAGGCCGCCCTCGACCCCGACGGCATCCTCAACCCCGGTTCCTTCGTCTGACCCGACCTCCTGTACACCGGATCGGTCGTGTGCGACCCTGACCGGACAGGGGCCCGGAGGCACCGGGCGCCGGAGGGAGGGACGCCATGTGGTGGTTCATCGGGTTGCTGGCGCTCATCGTGGTGCTCGGGGTGGTGCTCGACCGGCGCCGCCGGGGCACCGGCACCCGCTCGGAGTTCACCGGTGACGCGCCCTACGGGGCGGAGTCGGCCGCCTCACGCGTGAGCCGCGGTGGCCCCGGCTTCGGCAGCGGCGGGGGCGGGGCCGGCTGACGGTCCCGAGGACCCCGGTCGAAGGAGTTTGCACAAACCTTCGACGGCCGGCGTCGTCGCAGGTAGGGTCGGTGCGCCAGCCGACCCCGTGCCCCAGAGGAGACCCCCATGTACATCGGACTCGGCATCTTCCTGCTCGTCGTCGGAGCCATCCTGACCTTCGCGGTCGGTGACAGCGTCGACGCCGTCAACCTCACGATGATCGGCTACATCCTCATGGCCGGCGGCGTGCTGGCCATCCTCCTGTCCTTCCTCGTCCAGGCCGGCGGCCGCCGGGGCCGGGTCACGACGACGCGCGAGAGCCACGTCGACCCCGCCACCGGCACGCGGGTCGACCGCACCGACATCGACCCGCACTGACGGCACCCGCCGCAGGCAGTCGCAGCACGCGCCGACGGCCCGTCCCCCACCGAGGGGGACGGGCCGTCGCCGTGTGGGCCGGGCCGGGAGCGCGCTCCGGGCTGCGCTCCCGACCCGGGGTCGAGGTGGCTCAGAAGGCCGACTCGGGGAGCTCCATCAGCTCGTTGTCGGTGGCCTCGGCCATCGCGCGCTCCGCCGAGAGGCGGGGCAGCACCTGACGAGCATAGAACTGCGCGGCCGCCACCTTGCCCTCGTAGAAGTCCTTGTCCCTGCCCTCGGCCCCCGCGGCGAGCGCGTCGAGGGCCACGGCGGCCTGCCGCAGCAGCAGCCAGCCGACGACGAGGTCGCCGGCGCCGAGCAGCAGCCGCGAGGTGTTCTGGCCGACCTTGTACAGGTTCGGCAGCTCACCCCCCTGGCGCGGGTCGGACTTCATCAGCTCGCCGACCATGTAGCCGAGGATGCCCTGGACGTCCTCGACGCCCTGGCCGAGCAGCTCGCGCTCGCGGTCGATGCGCCCGCCGTGGGCGCCGAGGTCCTTGGCGAACTCCTGCATCTGGGTCGCGAGGTGGGTCAGCGCCTGCCCCTTGTCGCGGACGATCTTCCGGAAGAAGAAGTCCATGCCCTGGATGGCGGTCGTGCCCTCGTAGAGGGTGTCGATCTTGGCGTCGCGGACGTACTGCTCGACCGGGTAGTCCTGGAGGAAGCCGGAGCCGCCGAAGGTCTGCAGCGACTCGGTGCCGAGCAGCACCCAGGCCCGCTCCGAGCCCAGGCCCTTGACGATCGGGAGCAGCAGGTCGTTGACCCGGTTCGCGACGTCGGCCGCCGAGCCGGTCTCGAACGACTGCTCTCCGGTGGCCAGCACGTGCTGGTCGACGACGTCCTGCTGGCTCGCGGTGAAGAGCACGAGCGCGCGCAGGCCCTCGGCGTAGGACTTCTGGAGCATCAGCGAGCGGCGGACGTCCGGGTGGTGGGTGATGGTGACCCGGGGCGCGCTCTTGTCGGTCATCTGGGTGAGGTCGGCGCCCTGGACGCGCTCCTTGGCGTACTCGAGCGCGTTGAGGTAGCCGGTGCTCAGGGTGGCGATCGCCTTGGTGCCCACCATCATCCGGGCGTTCTCGATGACGTGGAACATCTGCGCGATGCCGTCGTGCACCTCGCCGAGGAGGGTGCCGGTGGCCGGGGCGTCGCCGCCGAAGGTGAGCTCGCAGGTGGGGGAGACCTTGAGGCCCATCTTCTTCTCGACGTTCGTGACGTAGACGCCGTTGCGCTCGCCGAGCTCACCGGTCTCGAGGTCGACGTGGTACTTCGGGAGGATGAAGAGGGACAGGCCCTTGGTGCCCGGCGCGCCGCCCTCGGGGCGGGCGAGGACGAAGTGCACGACGTTGTCGACCATGTCGGACTCGGCGCTCGTGATGAAGCGCTTGACGCCGGTGAGGGTCCACGTGCCGTCGCCGTTGTCGACGGCCTTGGTGCGGCCGGCGCCGACGTCGGAGCCGGCGTCGGGCTCGGTGAGCACCATCGTGCAGTGCCAGCCCTTCTCGACGATCCACTTCGCGAGCTGCTGCTGCTCGGGGGTGCCGAGGGTGTGCAGGAGCTTGGCGAAGGAGTACGAGGCCGCGAACATCGCGAGCGCCGGGTTGGCGCCGAGGAGCATCTCGTTGACCGCCCAGCGCAGGCTCGGCGGGGCGACGGTGCCGTCGAGCTCGGCCGGCAGGTCGATGTTCCAGAAGCCGCTCTCGCGGTAGGCCTCGAAGCTCCTGGCGAACGACGCGGGCATCGTCACGGCCTGGCTCTGCGGGTCGTAGACGGGCGGGTTGCGGTCGGCGTCGGCGAAGGACTCGGCGATCTCGTGCTCGGCGAGCCGGGAGACCTCCTTGAGCATCTCGCGCGCGGTGTCGGCGTCGAGCTCCTCGTAGGGGCCGGAGCCCAGGACGTCCTGGCGACCGAGCACCTCGAAGAGGGTGAACTCGATGTCGCGCAGGTTGCTCTTGTAGTGGCCCATGGTGGTCCTCCCGGAGACGTCGCAAAGTGAGCGCTTGCTCATCAGTGTGCTACCAGTGGGTAACAAGCGCAAGCAGCAGGGGTGTTCCCGATGGGCCGCGCGCTGCCCCGTGGGGTGCTCGTGGCGACGGCATACTCGGGGCGTGAGCATCGTCCCCGTGCCGCTGCGCCGGCCCGTCGTCGCCCGCGAGCGCACCGAGCGCCACCGCGTCGCGACCCCGCTGGAACTGCTCTTCGACCTCGTCTTCGTCGTCGCCATCGCGAGCAACGCCGCCGAGCTCCACCACGGGCTCTCCGCCGCGCACTACGGCACCGTCGTCGGCTACACGATGACGTGGTTCGCGATCTGGTGGGCGTGGATGAACTACACGTGGTTCGCCAGCGCCTACGACAACGACGACGTCGTCTTCCGGCTGCTGACCTTCGTCATCATGACCGGCGCGTTGTTCATCGCGGCCGGCGTGCCGGACATCTTCGCGGACGGGCAGTCCACGACCGTCGTCATCGGGTACGCGATCATGCGCTTCGCGATGGTCGGCCTGTGGTTGCGGGCGGCGGCGGGTCATCCGGAGGGCCGCCGGACCGCCCTCTGGTACGCGGGAGGCATCGCCGTCGCCCAGGTGCTGTGGATCGCGCGGTTGTGGGCGCCCGACTCCTGGCTCGTGCCGTCGTTCTTCGCGCTCGTCGCCGTCGAGCTGCTGGTGCCGGTGCTGGCGGAGGGCCGGCACGGCTGGACGCCGTTCCACCCGCACCACATCGCCGAGCGCTACGGCCTCCTGACGATCATCGTGCTCGGCGAGGTCATCCTCTCGTCGGTGCAGGCCGTCCAGGGCGTGATGGCGGCTCCGGCCGAGGGGCCGGCCGGGTCCGGCGGTCACACCGCGCCCTACGCCACGGAGGCGGCCTCGGGCCTGGGCTGGGGGATGGCCCCCCTCGTCGTCGGAGGGCTGCTCATCGTCTTCTCGCTGTGGTGGTCCTACTTCGCGCGCGACAACGCGACGATCCTCGAGAACCCGCGCGCGGTGTGGATCTTCGGGTACGGGCACCTGCCGGTGTTCGCGTCCGTCGCCGCCGTCGGGGCCGCCCTGGCGGCCGCCGTCGACGTCGTCCAGGGCGCCTCGGAGGCCGGCCCCCGGCCGGTCGCCCTCGCGCTGGCCGTGGCCGTGGCCGTCGTGCTGCTCGCCGTGTCGGGACTGCACGCGCTCGCGGGCGACGAGGGCGTCGGGGTGGTCGTGCCCGGTGCGCTGGCCGGCGGGCTGTGCCTCCTCGTGGCCCTCGTCGTCCCGTCGATGGCGTGGGCGGTGCTGCTCATCGGGCTCGTGCTCGCCGGCCTGGTCGCCCACAAGGTCTGGGTCACCCGCGCGGCGGCGCCGCGTGGTGTCGAGGTGGTGGCGTGAGCGGCGCCGACGACGTCCTCGCCGAGGCGCGGGCCCACATCGAGGAGGGCTCGGCGTGGAAGGCGCGCGACCTGCTCGCGGCGCACGTCGAGACGCGTGAGGACGCCGAGGCCCTGACGATGCTGGGTCACGTGCTCCACGGGATGGGGGACCTGCCGCGGGCGGGCGCGATGTGGTTCGCGGCCGGGACCAAGGGTCCGGAGGCCGACGCCGCCGTCGCCGCCTGGCGCGAGCAGTCGGGCGACGACTTCGCCGTCATGTGGCGCTCGCTGCCCACGCCGGTGCGCGAGGAGCCCCGGCCGGCGCGCATCGAGGCCCTGCACGCCAAGGCCCTCGACGCGGACCCGCGGCTCGACGCCGACCCCGAGCCCTTCGTCCGCACCGGCGAGCTCGTCGCTGCCCCGGAGGACGAGGCCGACGGCGTCGACGGCGCGCAGGTCATCGGCTGGATCCTCGCGGCGCTCTTCGTCGTCGCGGCCGTCATCGGCGTCGTCACCGTCCTCGGCTGGCTGGTGCCGGGCGGCTGACGGGCCGGCTCGGCCGACGGGCTCGGGTCAGTAGCAGCCGTTCACCGTCGCCGCGAGCATGTCGACGTCCTTCTTGAGGGTCGTCGACGAGGTCTTGCCGTTGACGACGAACGCGAAGACCTTGACCCGGCCGTCCTTGGCGACCGTGAACCCGGCGAGCGAGACGACGTCGTTGAGCGTGCCGGTCTTGGCCCACACCTTGCCGGCGGCGCAGCTGGACGGCGCGGTCGTGAAGCGCGAGTACTTCGCCGCGAGCGTGCCGGTCCGCCCGGCCGTGGGGATGGCGGCGGCCGAGCGCATCGGCGCCAGCGCGGAGTAGTCGGTGTTCAGCCCGCGGTCGACGACCCGGGCCAGCTGCAGGCTCGAGAGCCGGTCGGAGCGGGAGAGCCCCGAGCCGTCGTAGAGGGCGCTCGCCGAGAGGCCCTGGCCGGTGAGGACGGACGACTGCGCGGAGCGCGCCCCCGTCCACGAGCTGCCCTTGCCCTTCTTGATGCCGACGATCTTGTGCAGCGCCTCGGCGATCTCGTTGTCGCTGTTGAGGAGCATCCGGCTGACGATGTCGGAGAGCGGCGCGCCCTGCGAGGAGGCCATCACCGAGGCGTCCGTGGCCGCGTTGCCGCGGCCGATGTAGCTCACCGTGGGGATGCCGTGCGCCCTGACCCGGTCGCGGAAGTAGGTGCCGACGTCGACGCTGGTGTCGGCGACGTCGCGCTGGTCGCGGACGAGCCCGCGCACGGGGGTGATCGAGTCGGGGACGTAGCTGGACTTCCAGCCCGGCGCCAGCGTGGGCGTCGGGAAGACGTCGTCGTCGGCGTAGACCCGGGCCGAGGTGACGCCCCGGCTCTTGAGGACGGCGGCCGTCGTCGTCGCGAGCCGGTCGATGTCGGCGCTCGTGAGGCTCGGGTCGCCCGAGCCCTGGATGATCGCCTGGTTGCTGTTGGGTCCGCTGCGGACGGTCGTCGTGAAGCGGTACGAGGGGCCGAAGACGGTCAGCGCGTTGTGGGCCGTGACGAGCTTGGTCGTCGAGGCGGGCATCAGGGCGGTCGTGGGGTTCTTGGTCCAGATGACCCGGTTGGAGACCGAGTCGAAGACCGTGCCGGAGAACGACGCCCCGAAGCGGGCGGTCGTCGCGCGGCTGGTCAGGGCGGAGGCCATCCGGGTGTCGGCGCTGGTCAGCGCGTAGACGGGGGCGAGGGCAACGGGGCGCGGACCGCCGGGCGGGAGCGTCGCAGCGTGGGTGCCGGCCGTGGCCGCGGGGGCGAGGCCGAGAAGGGCCAGGCCGAGCGCGGCGACGAGGGCGGTGCGCATCGAGCGCGTCCTGCCGGTGCGGCTGCGGGGGCGGGGGGAGCGGGCGAGCTGGGGCATGGCGTTCCTCGCTGGTGTCACGGCACTGACTCCGCTGCCCCTGCACGCGGTGGCAGGAGGCTAACCCCCCGGGGGTGTCGGCGTCCGGTCGACGCGCGAACTGTCGCCGAACGGTCGGGGCGCCGGGTCGGGGCGCGGGTGGCCTCAGGTGAGGGTCAGGGCCCAGCCGAGGAGGGCGAGGGCGGAGGTGCTCGTGGCGACGCGCACGAGGTTCCACCGGGTCCAGGTGGGCTCGTCGAGGGCGGCGCGGGCCTCGGCGGCGGCGGCGGGGTCGTCGGCGAGGGCCGTGAGGCGGTTGTTGCGGGGGAGGTGCACGGTCGCGGTGACGACCGTCGTGAGGACGTGGAGGACGAGGGCGGCGGCGACCCAGGGGGCGGGCGGGTCTCCCCAGGTGGCGACGAGGGCCGCGACGGCGAGCGCGGGTGCGCCGAGGAAGGAGGAGGTGAGGAACCACGGGTTGACGATGCGGCGGTCGAGGAGGGCGTAGGAGGTGACGGCGGTGCGGTCGTCGGTGGCGCGCAGGGCGGGCATCACGGTGTGTGCGTAGAAGAGGTACACCCCGGCGACGAGGCCGGCCGAGACCGTCGCCGCGAGGAGCAGGAGCCGCGCCACCATGTCGGCGAGCCTAGTGAGGCCGGTCGGCGACGGGGTTCGAGGTGATGTCCGACCCTCTGGTGGTCCGATTTCACCTCGACCGGCCGGCAGATGCGGTGCTCTGCCGGCGGAGGCCGATGACGGGATCCGCCGCGTCGGGCTCGCTGCGCTCGCCCGGGGCGGCTCCCGATTCCCGGCCACCTCACCAATGAACGACGAAGGACCGGACGGAAAAGCGTGTCCGGTCCTTCGTCGTTCAGAGCCGATGACGGGAATCGAACCCGCGTGTCCAGCTTGGGAAGCTGGCGCTCTACCATTGAGCTACATCGGCGCGCCGGGTCGAGATCGTCAGCGCGACCTCCCCGGCGCCGGGAAGTCTAGCCGACCGCCGCCGCGCCACCGCACCGCCCCCCGAGCCCCACCGGTAGCCTGACGCCGTGCTCCTCTCCGACCGCGACATCCGCGCAGAGGTCGACTCCGGACGGGTCGTCCTCGACCCGTGGGACGCCGACATGATCCAGCCGAGCAGCGTCGACGTGCGCCTCGACAAGTTCTTCCGGCTCTTCGACAACCACAAGTACCCGGTCATCGACCCCGCGCAGGACCAGGCCGACCTCACCCGCCTCGTCGAGGTCGACCCGGCCGAGGGCTTCGTCCTCCACCCCGGCGAGTTCGTCCTCGGGAGCACGCTCGAGACGGTCAGCCTCCCCGACGACCTCGCGGCCCGGGTCGAGGGCAAGTCGAGCCTCGGCCGGCTCGGCCTGCTCACCCACGCGACGGCCGGCTTCGTCGACCCCGGCTTCACCGGCCACGTCACCCTCGAGCTCTCCAACGTGGCGACCCTGCCGATCATGCTGTGGCCCGGGATGAAGATCGGCCAGCTCGCGTTCTTCCGCCTCTCCAGCCCGGCCGAGAGCCCCTACGGCTCGGAGGGCTACGGCTCGCACTACCAGGGCCAGCGCGGCCCCACCGCCAGCCGCAGCTTCCAGAACTTCCACCGCGCCGACGTCTGAGCCCGCGCGGCCATCCGCCGCCGCGTCGGCACCGAACTCCTCCACGACACGCCCGGGGTGCGGGCGGTCCCGGCACGGCGCGTCGCTTCGCGATACCCATCGGTGTGCAGGAACGGTCCGCCCCGGACACCGACCGGCCTGCACCGAACCGGAGGACGCGATGCCCGACCGCCCCGCCAGCACGCCCGAGCACGATCTCCCGCCGCTGACGATCGCCCCCGAGCCCGCCGCGTCCCCGGCGCACACCACCCACCCCGAGCCCCCCGTCGACCCCTCCGACCTCGCCGCCGCGCTCCTCTCCGCCGACGGCGGTGGCGGTGCCGAGCTGCGCGGCCACGTGCCCGAGGACCCCCAGGGCGTCGTCCTCGTGCTCCACGGTGGAGCCGAGCGCAGCCACGAGCCGGTCAGCTGGCGACGGCTGGCCGTCGTGCGGATGCTCCCCTTCGCCACCGCCCTCCAGCACGGCGCCGAGGGGCGGCTGGCCGTGCTGCGCCTCAAGTACCGCGTCCGTGGCTGGAACGGGCACGAGCAGGACCCCGTGCACGACGCCCGCTGGGCCCTCGAGCGCATCCGCCGGGTGCTGCCGGGCGCCCCGGTGGCCCTCGTGGGCCACTCGATGGGCGGCCGGGTCGCCCTCCAGCTCGCGGCCGAACCCGACGTCGCCGCCGTCGCCGCCCTCGCGCCCTGGGTCGAGGGCGACGCGCGGCAGCCGCGCGCCGACGTCCCCGTCCTCCTCATGCACGGCACCGGCGACCGGATGACCGACCCGCGGCGCACGGCCGTCATCGCCCGCCGGTGGGAGGAGTCCGGCGCCGACGTCACGTACCTGCGCGTCCCGGGTGAGAAGCACGCGATGCTCCGGCGCGCCTCGTACTGGCACCGCACGGTCACCGACTTCGTCACCGAGGCGCTGCTCGGGCCGGCCCCCACCCGCTGACCGGCCCCGCCGGCGCCGTGAAAGGACGGTCGGCTACCCGCACCGCCCGGTCGCGACCCCGTTAGGGTCGTCGGATGATCCGGTTCGACGGCGTCACGAAGCAGTTCCCGGACGGCACGGTCGCCGTCGACGACCTGAGCCTCACGGCGCCGACGGGCAAGATCACCGTGCTCGTCGGACCCTCGGGGTGCGGCAAGACGACCAGCCTGCGGATGGTCAACCGGATGATCGAGCCGACCCGTGGCTCCATCTCCCTCGACGGCCAGGACACCGGCCGGATGGACCAGGCCGAGCTCCGCCGCGGCATCGGCTACGTCATCCAGCACGCCGGGCTGTTCCCGCACCGCACCGTGCTCGACAACATCGGCACCGTGCCCAGGCTCCTCGGGTGGGACCGCACGAAGACCCGCGACCGGTCGCGCGAGCTCCTCGAGCGAGTCGGCCTCGACCCCCACCTCGGCGACCGCTACCCGGCCCAGCTGTCCGGCGGCCAGCAGCAGCGGGTCGGGGTGGCCCGGGCGCTGGCCGCGGACCCGCCGGTGATGCTCATGGACGAGCCGTTCTCGGCCGTCGACCCCATCGTCCGCGACCAGCTCCAGGACGAGTTCCTCCGCCTCCAGGACGAGCTGGGCAAGACGATCGTCTTCGTCACCCACGACATCGACGAGGCGATCAAGCTCGGCGACCAGGTGGCCGTGCTGCGGGTCGGCGGCGTGCTGGCCCAGGTGGCGGAGCCGTCGTACCTGCTCGCCCACCCGGCCGACGACTTCGTCGCCGACTTCGTCGGCCGCGACCGCGGCTACCGGGCGCTGCAGTTCCAGGCCACGCCCCGGCTCCCGCTGCGCTCGGAGCGCACCGTGGTGCTCGGCGAGCGGCCCGACTCCGACGCCGGGTGGCTGCTCGTCGTCGACGACGACCGGCACCCGCTCGGCTGGGTCGAGCCGCGACGCATCGGCGGGCGGGCGGTCGAGGACGCCGACCTGCACCGCGGAGGCACGGTGGCGCGCGCCGACGGCACCCTGCGCGGGGCGCTCGACGCCGCGCTCTCCTCGCCGGCCCGGCGCGGCGTGGTCGTCGACGACAGCGGCGCGCTCGTCGGCACGGTGCTCGCCCACGAGGTGCTCAGCGCCATCGAGGACACCGACCGGCCCGAGCGCGACGAGGACGACCCCGTGCACGGCGGGGCGGTCGCGGTTGCGGCGGACGAGGCCTGACGATGGACTGGCTCGCCGCGAACTGGCGCACGGTGCTGGACCTCGGGCTCTCGCACCTCTACCTCGCGGGGGTGCCGCTGCTCGTCGGGCTCGCGCTCTCGCTGCCGCTCGGCTGGGCCGCCAAGCGCTGGCGCGGCTCCTACCCGGCGGTCGTCACCTCCACCGGCCTGCTCTACACGATCCCGTCGCTGGCCCTCTTCGTCATCATGCCGCTGGTGCTCGGGACGAAGATCCTCGACCCGGTCAACGTCGTCGTCGCGATGACCATCTACACGGTGGCGCTGCTCGCCCGCACCGTCGCCGACGGCCTGCTGTCGGTCCCCGACCACGTCGAGCAGGCCGCGACGGCGATGGGCTACCGGGGCCTGCGCCGGCTGTTCGGCGTCGAGCTGCCGCTCGCGGTGCCGGTCATCGCGGCCGGGCTCCGGGTCGCCGCGGTCTCGAACGTCTCGATCGTCTCCATCGCCTCGGTCGTCGGGGTCTCGCAGCTCGGCAACCTCCTCGTCGACGGCTACCGGCGGATCATCTGGGGCGAGCTGCTCACCGGCATCGTCGCGACGATGCTCCTCGCGCTCGTCCTCGACCTGGTCATCGTGGCCGTGTCGCGGGGCCTCACCCCGTGGCGCGCGGCGGCGGGGGCGCGGTCGTGATCGGCTCGCTCTTCTCCTGGATCGCCGACCCCGCCCACTGGTCGGGGTCCGACGGCATCCTCAACCGGCTGCTCGAGCACCTCTGGTACAGCGTGCTGGCGATGGTGCTGGCGCTCGTCATCGCCCTCCCGCTCGGGCTCTACATCGGCCACACCGGGCGGCTGCGCTGGCTGGTCACGGCGACGAACGCGGCCCGGGCGGTGCCCACGCTCGGCCTGCTCTTCGCGTTCGCGCTCTGGCTCGGGCCGTCCCTGCGCGGCGACCTCGCCTTCCTCGTCCCCGCGACGATCGTCCTCGTGCTGCTCGCCGTGCCGCCGCTGCTCGCCGGCACGTACGCCGGGGTGGAGGCGGTCGACCCGGCCGCGCGGGACGCCGCCCGTGGCGTGGGGATGACCGGGTGGCAGGTGCTGCGCCAGGTCGAGCTGCCCTGCGCCCTGCCCCTCGTCATGTCCGGCGTCCGCACGGCCGCGCTCCAGGTCGTCGCGACGGCGACCATCGCGGCGCTCATCGGGCTCGGCGGGCTCGGGCGGCTGCTCGTCGACGGCATCGCCTTCGGCGACTACCCGCAGGCCGCAGCGGGCGCGCTGCTCGTGGCGGTGCTCGCCGTGCTCCTCGAGGGCCTGCTCGCGCTGCTCCAGCGGCGGCTCGTCTCGCCCGGTCTGGGCGGCGGACGAGGGGCTGTCGGTGGGTCACGAAACGATGACGATGCCGCTGCGGCGGAAGCAAACGCCCGAATGCCTGTTGGTCCGGGTGGGATGGCGGGTGGGAACTCCTGACCGCCCGCCCGCCCGAGCCATCCGGACGCCACGTGCTGGTGTCCCCCGACCCGTGAAGCACCGACCGCACACCGGCCCCGGCCCCCGAGCCCGGCCACCACGAAAGGGACCGACCCGATGAAGCGCAGAACCGTCCTCAGCACCGTCGCCGTCGCCGCCGCCCTCGGGCTGTCGGCGTGCGGTGGCGGCAGCGACCCGCTCGCCTCCGACGCCCCCTCCGGAGGGTCGTCCGGCGGCTCCTCCGGCTCGATCGTCGTCGGCGGCGCCGACTTCTCCGAGTCCACCCTGCTCGCCGAGGTCTACGCCGGCGCCCTGCGCGCCAAGGGCATCGACGCCACGACGAAGACGAACATCGGCGCCCGCGAGATCTACCTGCGCGCGCTCGAGGACAACTCGGTGCAGGTCTTCCCCGAGTACACCGGCGCGCTCGCGGTGTTCTACGACAAGTCCTACTCCGGCACCGACGCCGAGGAGGTGTACCAGAAGGCCTCGGAGGTCATCCCGGACACCCTCAAGGTGCTCGACAAGTCGGCCGCCGAGGACGTCGACTCGCTCGCGGTGACGAAGGAGACGGCCGACTCCAAGAACCTCAGGACGATCGAGGACCTCAAGGCCGTGTCCGGCGACATGACGCTCGCCGCGCAGCCGGAGTTCAAGCAGCGTCCGCAGGGCGTCGTCGGACTCGAGAAGGTCTACGGCGTCACCTTCAAGACCTTCCGGCCGCTCACCGGCCAGGCCGTGCTCCAGGCGCTCGTCAACGGCCAGGCCGACGTCGCGAACGTCTTCTCCACCGACCCCGGCATCGCGGCCAACAACCTGGTGGTGCTCGAGGACACGAAGAAGGTGTTCGGGTCGCAGAACATCGTGCCGCTCGTGCGCGCCGACAAGGCCGACCAGGTCAAGGACGCGCTCAACGCGGTGTCGGCCAAGCTGACGACCGACGCGGTGACGCAGATGCTCAAGCAGACCGACATCGACAAGAAGGACCCCAAGGCCGTCGCCGAGGAGTTCCTCAAGGCCAACGGCCTCGGCTGAGGTCTGCCGGCCGCCGGCTGGCGGCTGCGACGCCCCGGTCCCCGTCGTGGGGGTCGGGGCGTCGCGCTGTGTGTGTCGGGCTGCGGCTCGTCGCGGGGTGACCCGCCCTGCCCCGATCGGAGGATCACCGCCCTGCGCCGGGCGGTGATCCTCCGATCGAGTCGGGTTGGGCCGTGTCCGGCGCGCCCGCTGCGCCTCGGACCGTGACTCATTGCCCAGAACCCACCCCGCGGGCCCTGTGTCGGGGGTCCGGAGGTGGGTTCTGGGCAATCAGTCGGGAGGGTGGGGTCAGTCCCAGGGGTCGGGCTCGTCGAGGAGTGACGCGTCGCCGCCGAACTCGCCCGAAGCCTTCGGCTGCTCGGGCTTCGGGGCGTCCTCCGGCTCGGGGTCGGCGGCCTCGGGCTCGGGGTCGGCGGCCTCGGGCTCGGGCTCCGGCCTCTCGGCTGTCTCCGGCTCGGGCTCGGGCTCGGAGAATGACTCCTCATGCTCGGGCTCCGACTCCTCCTCGGGCTCGGCGTCAGGAACTGACACCTTCGTCGATTCCTGGACGGCCGGCGTGGTGGTGTCGGCGGGCTCGTCCCAGGGGTCGACGTCGTCGTCCGCCGCCGGGGCGGGCTTTGCCTGCTTGGCCTCCGGCTCCGGGGTCTCCTCGGGCTCGGCGTCAGGAACTGACACCTTCGTCGATTCCTGGACGGCCGGCGTGGTGGTGTCGGCGGGCTCGTCCCAGGGGTCGACGTCGTCGTCCGCCGCCGGGGCGGGCTGGGCCTGCTGGGCCTCCGGCTCCGGGGTGTCCTCGGGCTCGGCGTCAGGAACTGACACCTTCGTCGATTCCTGGACGGCCGGCGTGGTGGTGTCGGCGGGCTCGTCCCAGGGGTCGACGTCGTCGTCGGCCTGCGCGGCAGCAGGAACTGACACATTCGTCGATTCCTGCTGTGCGGGCGCGTCGTCCCAGGGGTCGACGTCGTCGGTGGAGGCGGCCGCGTCGACCTTCGCCTTCTCCTCCGACGGCTCGCCCTGCGACCGGCCGGGCGCCGGGTCCGCGACGGCGGCCGGCTCGTCCCACGGGTCGGGCTCGTCGCCGGACTCGACGGCGTCGGCGGACGTGGCGTCGAGGGCGACGGCCGGGTCGGGTGCGGAAGCAGTGCTCGCTCCGGCGGGCTCGTCCCAGGGGTCGGCCTCGTCGGTCGGCTGGTGAGCAGAACCTGACACATTCGTCGATTGCTGCACGGGCGCGGGCTCTGTGGCCGCCGTCTCGGTCGACGGCTCCTCGCTCGCCGGCGCCGTCTCGGTCTCGGCCGGCGCCGCCTCGGTCTCGGCCGGCGACGCCTCGGTCTCGGCCGGCGTTTCCTCGGTGACCGTCGCCGCTGCTGTCGCCGCCGCAGCACCGACCCCGGCCTCCGCGGCCGCCGTCTCCGCCGGCTCCGGCTCCTGACCCCGACGCACCGCCGCGAGCAGCATCTGCGCGACGTCGACGACCTCGACCTCGTCACCGACCCCCTCGGCCTGCTTCGCGGTCAGGCCGTCCGAGATCATCACCCGGCAGAACGGGCAGCCGATGGCGATCCGCTCGGCCCCGGTGGCCAGCGCCTCGTCGGTGCGGTTGGTGTTGATGCGCGTGCCGAGCTTCTCCTCCATCCACATCCGGGCCCCGCCGGCGCCGCAGCAGAACGACGTCTCGCCCGAGCGCGGCATCTCGCGCAGCTCGACCCCGGGCAGGGCGCCGATGAGCTCGCGGGGCGGGGCGTACACCCCGTTGTGCCGGCCGAGGTAGCACGGGTCGTGGTACGTGACGGACGCCGCGGTCGACGCGACGTTCTTCGCCGACGACATCCCCGGCACCTCGTCCGGGCGCGCCACCGGCGTCAGGCGCTTCTCGCGCACCAGCCGGTTGAGCAGCTGCGTGTGGTGGACGACCTCGTACGACCCACCGAGCTGCGGGTACTCGTTCTTGATCGTGTTGAAGCAGTGCGCGCAGGTGACGACGATCTTCGTCACCCCGAACTCCCCGAACGTCGACACGTTCTGCGCGGCGAGGGTCTGGAAGAGCAGCTCGTTGCCGGCCCGTCGCGCCGAGTCGCCGGTGCACGTCTCGCCGTCACCGAGCACCGCGAACGACACCCCGGCGGCGTCGAGCAGCTCGGCCACGGCGCGTGAGGTCTTCTTCGCCCGGTCCTCGTAGGCGCCGGCGCAGCCGACCCAGAACAGCCAGTCGACCTCGGAGGCCTCCGCGACGTCCTGCCCGAGCACCTTGACGTCGAACGGCAGGTCCTTGGCCCAGTCGAGCCGCGCCCGGGCGCCCATCCCCCACGGGTTCCCCTTGCCCTCGAGGTTCTTGAACAGCCCGCCGAGCTCGTTCGGGAAGGCCGACTCGATGAGCGTCGCGTACCGGCGCATGTCGACGATGTGGTCGACGTGCTCGATGTCGACGGGGCACTGCTCGACGCAGGCGCCGCAGGTCGTGCACGACCACAGGACGTCCTGGTCGATGACGGCGTCCGGGCCGTGCGGGTTGTACGCCGACAGCGGCGCCGCCGGGTCGTACCCGGTCGAGCCGACGAGCGCCATCGAGGTCCAGTCGACGACGTCGACCGACCCGGCCGGCTCGATGCCGTCGGTCGGCACCGTCTGCGCGGCGGCGGTGACCGACGCCATCGCCTTCTCGGAGTCGCCGTCGGCGTCGGCCAGCGCGCGCAGGTACGGCGCCTTGGCGTCCGCGTGGTCGCGCAGCGTCATCATCAACAGCTTGGGGGACAACGGCTTCTCGGTGTTCCACGCGGGGCACTGCGACTGGCAGCGGCCGCACTCGGTGCACGTCGAGAAGTCGAGCAGGCCCTTCCAGGTGAAGTCCTCGACCTTGCCGACGCCGAGGACGTCGCCCTCCTCCATCTCCTCCATGGCCTCGAGGTCGAACGGCTTGCCGCCCACCGTCATCGGCTTCGCCGCGCCGAGGGCCGTGCGGCCGGACGACTCGCGCTTGAACCAGATGTTCGGGAACGCGAGGAACCGGTGCCAGGCGACGCCCATCGTCGGCTGGAGCGCGATGGTGATCATCCACGCGAACGAGATGAGGATCTTGACCGTCGCGACGACCTGCACCCACGCCGCGAGCCCGGCCGGCGACGTCCCGGCCCACCAGCCGGCCATCCACCCGGTGAGCGGGAAGTGGGCGACGAGCGAGACGTCGGGCTCGAAGCGCTGCACCATCGCCGCCTCGAGGCCGCGGAGCAGGACGATGCAGATCGTCACGAAGAGGATGGTCAGCTCGACGTAGTACGCCTGCCAGAAGGTCGACCCGAAGAACCGCGAGTAGCGCCCGCCCTCGCCGCGGGCCCGCCGCGGGTGGTTCTTCTGGCGGATCGCCATGAGCACGACGATGCCGACGAGCCCGCCCCACGCGAAGATCTCGACGACCCACTCGAACGGCGCGAAGTGGCCGATGAGCGGCAGCCGGTAGTCCGGCTGGACGAGCTGGAAGAAGGCGTTGACCAGCGTCGTGAAGAGGATGATGAACGCCAGCGCGGTGAACCAGTGCGCCGCCGCCACGACCCGCAGGCGCGACATCCGGGTGTGCCCGAGGAACTCCTTGGCGAGGGTCCACGTCCGGGCCGCCGGGGCGTCGGTGCGCGTGCCGTCGGCCTGACCGAGCCGGTAGAGCGAGACGAACCGCCCCACCTGCCGGAAGAGCAGCGCCCACCCGATCGTCGGGACGACGAGGCACAGGACGATGGCGACCACCTGGAGCGCGGTCACCCCGCCGAACCGGTCGTCGAACGAGGGGACGACGTCGCTGGCCAGGGCGGGGGCGAGGGCAGCAGGCATGCGGTGCAGCCTACTGCCCGGTAAGCGGGCGCTCACCGGTCTGTGACGACCGTCAACGAGCCCGTCCGGGCGACACCGCGTCGCGGACCGGGGCGAGACCCCGTTGTCGACCGGATAACTCTCTGTTGGAATACGCATAACGCGCTCGGGGTTGGCCCGGGCAGCAGGACCGATGCAGCGCGCCGTCGCCCGTGGGCGGTCGGCGCACCCGACCGAAAGGCGACGCGATGCCCATCCTCGACGACGTGACCCAGGCCGTCGGCAACACCCCGCTCGTGCGGCTCAACCGGATCATCGGCGGGGAGGCCACCGTGGCCGCCAAGCTCGAGTTCTACAACCCCGCGAGCTCGGTCAAGGACCGCATCGGCGTCGCGATCATCGACGCCGCGGAGGCCTCGGGCCAGCTGACGGCCGGCGGCACGATCGTCGAGGCCACCTCGGGCAACACCGGCATCGCCCTCGCGATGGTCGGCGCCGCCCGCGGGTACAAGGTCGTCCTCGCGATGCCCGAGACGATGAGCAAGGAGCGCCGGGCCCTGCTGCGCGCGTACGGCGCCGAGCTCGTCCTCACCCCCGGCTCCGAGGGGATGAAGGGTGCGGTGAGCAAGGCCGACGAGATCGTCGCCGAGCGCGACGGTGCCGTCCTCGCCCGCCAGTTCGCCAACGCGGCCAACCCGGAGATCCACCGGAGGACGACCGCCGAGGAGATCTGGAAGGACACCGACGGCGCGGTCGACATCGTCGTGGCCGGCATCGGCACCGGCGGCACCATCACCGGCGTCGGCGAGGTGCTCAAGTCCCGTAAGCCCGAGGTGCAGATCGTCGCCGTCGAGCCCGAGGAGTCCCCGATCCTCAACGGCGGCCAGCCCGGCCCGCACAAGATCCAGGGTATCGGCGCGAACTTCGTCCCCGAGATCCTCAACACCGAGGTCTACGACGAGGTCATCGACGTCAACGCCCAGACCTCCGTCGAGTGGGCCCGCAAGGCCGCCACCGAGGAGGGCCTGCTCGTCGGCATCTCCTCCGGTGCGGCGCTGGCCGCGGCGAACGAGGTGGCCTCCCGCCCCGAGAACGCCGGCAAGACCATCGTCGTCATCATCCCGAGCTTCGGCGAGCGCTACCTCTCGACGATCCTCTTCGAGGGCCTCGTCGACTGACCATGTCCTTCCTCCAGCAGGCACGCGCCACGGTCCGGGAGGACCTCGACGCCGCGATGCTCCGTGACCCCGCCGCCGAGACGCGGGCCGACGTGGCGCTGAACTCGCCCGGGCTGCACGCGATCTGGTCCTACCGGCTCGCGCATCGGTTGTGGGACAGGGGCCCCCAGTGGCGTCCTGCGGCACGACTGCTGTCCACGCTGACCCGGGCGGTCACCGGGGTGGAGATCCACCCCGGTGCCCGCATCGGGCGGCGCTTCTTCATCGACCACGGGATGGGCGTCGTCATCGGGGCCACGGCGGTCGTCGGCGACGACGTGATGCTCTACCACGGGGTCACGCTCGGCGGGCGGTCGCTGGCGCGCGGCACGAAGCGGCACCCGACCCTCGGCGACCGGGTCACCGTCGGCACCGGCGCCCGCATCCTCGGCGACATCGAGATCGGTGACGACGTGCAGATCGGGGCCAACTCGGTCGTCGTCAAGCCCGTCCCCGCCGGCGCGGTCGCCACGGGCATCCCGGCGGTCGTCCGCTTCCCCGACCACCCGGCGCAGGACCCCTACGACGCGCTCTTCGCCGAGCCCGCCATCTTCATCTGAGCCGGCTCGTCGCCCGGCCACGGGGCCGCCCAGTCGGCCCCGTACGCACAGAACAGCCGTCCGTCGTCGACACCGGCGCTCGCGATCTCCAGGGCCTCCGCGGTGTCCATCCCGCGCGCGAGGAGCCGGTGGTAGGTCGACATCACGGCGTGCGCGTCGTCGTCGCCCACCGGCCCGACGGCGGCCACGACCGAGCGGACGCCGGTGGCGAGCAGGCTCGCGGTGAGGCCGAGGGGCTCGTCGCCCGGGCGCACGTGCGTGCGGCCGACCTCGCACGAGGACAGCACGACGTGGTCGGCTCGCACACCGCCGCGCTGCAGCTCGTGCGCGAAGACCGGGCCGTCACGCATGAGCAGCGAGGAGAAGAGCGGGCTCTCGTCCTGGTGCACCCCGTGCGCCGCGACGTGCACCACCGCGGCGCTGCGGAGGGCGGCGCGCAGCTGCCGGCCGTCGGCCACGGCACCCGACGCGACGTCGGCGAGCGGGTCGTGCCAGGCGGCCGCGACATCGGCGACCTCGTGGTGCGCGCGGGCCAGCCCCGGTCCGGCCAGGGCGGCGACCCGGGGGGCCGGGCCGGGCTCGGCCCGTCGTGAGCGCCGTGCCCAGAAGGTCGCCGACGGGGCGACGGTGACGAGGTGGCCGGCGATGCCCGGGACGAGGCGCCAGGGGATGGAGGCGAGCGCCGCGGAGGGGATGACGACGAGCCGGTGGGCCCGGGGGACGGTGGGTCCGAGCAGCGCGCCGAGCATCGCGGCGCTGCGCTCCATCGACCGGCGGACGACCGCCTCCATCGGGGTGCCGACGGCCAGCCGCCGGGTCACGAGGTCCGCGCGCAGCCGCTGCGCCGCCTCGACGACCGCCGGCAGGTCGACGACCCGCGTCAGCCGCGTCTCGTCCGGGGTGACGGTGACCGCCCACAGGTCGTCACGGTGGATGAACAGGCTGAGCAGCCCGGCCCGCGCCTCGCGCAGGACCGGGCGCAGGGCGGCGAGGGTGACCGGGGAGAGCTGCTCGCCCGAGCCGTCGGTGCCGGCCCCGGCGTGCGACCAGTCGCGGCGGGCCACGGCCCGCTCGGCGTCGCGGGCGGCCACCTCCAGGGCCCGCCGGCGCCGGGGGTCGGACGTCTCGGCGGCCTCGGTGTGCAGGCGCCGGGCATCCGCCGTGAGGCGGGCGAGCTCGGCGTCGGGCGGCGCCGACAACGGCGGGAGCCGGTGCGAGACACCGCGCCACAGCTCGGTGGCGTCGAACACCTGGCTGGCGGAGGCGCGCCCGAGCGCGAGGTCGAGGTGGGCCTCGCGGAGCCGCCGGCTGTGCAGAGCGACGGCCGTGCGCGAGTCGAGGGAGGTGTGTCGGGCCTGCTCGGTGACGAGGCGCTGGACCCCGCGGCGCAGCTCGCGCCGGACGAGGTCGGTGCGGCCCTCGGCCGCGTGCACCTCGGCGAGGACCAGCGTCCGGTGCAGCCGCAGCGGGAAGGACGCCGTGCGGCGCACGTCGGGGCGGGCCAGCTGGCGCCGGGCCTCGTCGAGGTCACCCACGCGAGCGGCTGCCTCGGCCGCGAGGACCGCGGCCTCCGCTCCGACCGCGCTGGTCCGGGCCGGCCCGTCGGCCAGCTCGGTGAGGGCGGTGGCGACCGCCTGGGGCCGACGCCCCGTGAGCACCTCGGCCTGCAGCCGGAGCAGCGTGGCCCGGACCGCCCACGCCTCCTCCGACCGGTGCCGGAAGCGTCGTTCGGCGCGGGCGGCGAGGGTTCGCGCGGCGGCGGGGTCCTCGCGCAGCAGGGCGAGCCGGGCGCGCTCGAGGTCGGCCTCGGCGAGGTCGTGCGCGATGCCACCGGCGCGGGCCGCCCGGGCGCCGTCCTCGAGGGTCTCGAGGGCCCGGTCGATGAGGCCGGCCTCGGCGAGCACGCGGGCGCGGTCGAGGAGGGCGCCGGGGGGCAGCACCTCGTCGGCGTGCTCCCCGGCCTCCGAGAGGAGGGCCAGGGCCCGCGGCAGGTCGCCGAGGAGGAGGTGCAGGCGCCCGCGGTTGTGCACGGCGGCGGCCGCGAGGTCGGGGTAGCCGAGGGCGACGGCGTGCTGCTGGGCCCGCAGCAGCCGGGCGTCGCTCTCGCCGTACCGACCGAGGAACTGGTAGCAGAGACCGAGGTTGAGGTGGATGAGGCAGCGGGTGCGCGGCGCCACGTGCCGGGTCAGCGGCAGCGCCTCGAGGAGGGCGGCGGCGGCGTGCCACTCGCCGACCCGGCCGTGCAGCCCGGCGCGCTGCACGACCGCGAGGGAGGACACCTGGTTGGCCGGCGCCCCGACGAGCAGCCGGTCGGCCTCGTCGAGCAGCTCGAAGGCGCCCCGCCGGTCGCCGCGCTGGACCCGGGAGACCGCGTGCGTGACGTGCACCCGCGCCCGCAGCACCGCGACCTCCGGGCCGTCGTCCTCGCGGTCGAGCCGCCGGTGGGCACGGCGCAGCCGGGCCTCGGCACGGGCGGGCGCACCTGCGGCGTTGGCGAGGACCGCCTCCTCGACGAGGTGTGCGACGTGGTGGTGCAGGTCGGTAACGGGGACCTCAGATCTCGACGGTCGGGGTGATGACCGGACGCACCTCGCCCTCGGGGGTGAAGACGAACCGGACGAGCCCGCGGGGGGCCGGGTCGATGATGAAGCGGCCGTCGGCGTCGGTGGTGGCGCCGAGGGTGCGGGTGCCGGCCCGGAGCTCGATGCTCACGGTCCCGTCGTGGCCGGTGACCCAGCCGTCGATGCGGACCGTGTCGTCGTCGAGCGGGGAGAGCGTGATCATCACCGACAGGGCCTCGGCCCCGAAGGTGAGGGTCTGGGTGTGGCTGTACTCGGCGGAGCGGGCGGCGGCGGTGTCGACCCCGAGGGCCTGCAGCTCGGCGACCTCGGCGTGCAGGGCCTGCATCGTCAGGGCGAACTTCACCTCGTCGACGAGGCCGGCCGGGACGGGGTCACCGGCTCGCAGGATGTCCGCGATCGTGTCGAGCACGTGCACGTCGACGTCGTCGAGCGGCTGTGTCGCGAGGTGGTCGGGGTTCACAGGGCACCTCCCCAGGCGGGGTCATCGGTCAGGGACGCCCGGAGCTTGGCCAGGCAGCGTCCGCGGGTGGGTCCGATGCTGCCGAGGGGCATCTTCAGCGCCTCGGAGACGGCGGCGTAGTCGGGTCGGTCGGCGAAGGCGATGACGCGCAGCAGCGCCTGGCACCGCGCGTCGAGCTTCTCGACGTGCGACCACAGGAGGATGTGCTCGGCGTGGCGGACGGTGACCGTCGCCGGGTCGGGCCGGGGGTCGGGACGCGTCTCGTCGAGCTCGTGGTCGGTGCGCGACTGGGCCCGCTGGAGCCGCCAGCACTCGCGGCGGACGGTGACGATGAGCCAGCCCATCACCGCCTGCGCCTCGCGGATGGTGCCCGCCCGCTCGACGAGCCGCAGCCACGCGGTCTGCACGGCGTCCTGCGCGGTGGCCTCACCGGCGCCCTGGGCGCGGGCGGTGTGCCAGAGGATCGGCGTCAGCAGGTCGACGAGGCGGTCCATCGCCGCGGCGTCGCCGTCGACGTAGGCCCGGAAGCAGCCGGCCGCGCGGGTGGCGAGCCCCTCGGCCGTGTGCTCGGTCACGGCTCCTGCTCCGTCCAGCGCGCGTTCGCCCGGGCCACGACCTCGGCGGCGGCCGAGAGCGCACGACCCTCGTCGCCGGTGGTCGAGGTGCCCGTCGCGACGATCTGGGCCGCGATCTCGCCGGCGATCCACGGCGAGGCGAACGAGGTCCCGCTCCACACGGCGAACCCGGAGCTGAAGTCGTCGAAGTCGACGCCGGCGCGGGGCCCGCGGTCGGTGCCCTCGACGTAGACGGTGCGGCCGAGGCTGCCCGACAGGGTCGTCGGCACGGTGCTGACGACCCCGGCACCGGGGGCGTGGGCCGTCACCCAGTCGCCGACGTTCGAGAACAGCGCCACGCTGCGGTCGTCGGGGTTCGTCGCCCCGACGCCCACGAGCCCGTCCACGTCAGGACGGGCGAAGGCGGCCGGGAAGAAGCGGGCCCGGGTGGAGTCGTTGCCCGCGCAGCACACGACCGCGATCCCCTCGTCGGCGAACTGCTGGAGCAGCGCCGCGAGCGCGGTGTCGTCGGCCTCGTCCGGGGTCTCGTGGTAGTAGCCGAGCGAGAGGTTGACGACGTCGAGGACGCCGTGCGTGATGCTGCCCGGCTTGGCCTTGGCGGCCCGGTGCCGGTCGAGCAGCTGGCTGAGGGCGCGCAGGACGTCCTCCTCGAGCGCCGCGCCGTCGGACGCCATGACCGGGACCGCGAGGATCACCGCCTCGGGGCAGCGCTGGCGGACGACGCCGGCGACGAACGTGCCGTGCCCGCAGAGGGAGTCGAGGAGGCCGTTGACGTCGTCGAAGAGGACGCCGGTGACCTCGGGGTCGCGGGACGGCTCGTGCCAGAGGCCGATCTCGGCGCCGGCCGTGCCGACCCGGCGGTGGGCGCCGGGGCAGTCGCCGGAGCACGTGTCCGCGGTGGCGCCCTCGTCCTCCTCGGGGTACCAGTCGTGGCGGCCCAGGCCGGTGTCGAGGACGGCGACGACCGGTCGCTCGGCACCCGGGCGCGCGGCGAGGCGCGGGTCCGGGGCCGACCAGACGACCGGCGAGCGGCCGCCGATGCCGGGCGTGCCGTACTCGGCGAGCAGGCCGCCGCCGCCCCACACGCCGCCACCGCCGCCCCAGACGCCACCGCCGCCACCCCAGACGCCGCCACCGCCGCCCCAGACGCCGCCGCCACCACCCCAGACCCCGCCGCCGGCGGTGAGGAGGTGCTCGACGAAGACGCCGCCGGCCATGCTGCGGGCCCGGGCCTCGCGGCGTGCGCGGCGGGAGCGCTCGGCGTCGTCGGTGGGCTCGGGGCAGTCGCGCCGGCCGAGTCCGAGCTTGTCGTAGAGCTGGGTGGCCCGCTCGCTCGGAGCGGTGATCGCCGTCTGGAGGAAGCGCCAGGCGTCGGGCATCTTGCCGGCCTGGGAGTCGCCGCGGCCGAGGCGCACCCGGGTGAGGGTGACCCGCGCGTCGCCGCCGAGGCTCTGGGGGGTGTCGCCCGTGTAGGGGATGGCGAGGGCGGCGCCGAGCACCTCGAGGTGGAGCGGGTCCGGCAGGCCCTTCGCGAAGGCGAGCAGCTCGTCGACCCGGGTGCGACCGGCGTCGGAGAGCCCGTCGTCGACGACGTCGCGGACGAGGAGGGTGTCGGAGACGTAGACCGTCGGCAGCGGGACCGGCTGGCCGGGGGCGAGCACGGCGGTCTCGGGGTCGAGGACCCGGGCCCGCAACCGCCGCGCGAGCAGCGGTGAGAGCACCGGCATCGGCGGCAGGGGGGAGGCGTCGTCGACCGGCCGGTCGTGCGTCTCCCGCGGCGGGTGCTTGTCGGGACGGGCGCTCATGCAGGGCTCCTGACGGTGCAGGGCGTGGCAGTCGCGCCCAGCGTAGTGATGTTCGTGCTCGACGAACAGGAGCCCGGGGTGGGTGCGCTGATACATCCGGCGCGACGGAAAATCTCGACGGGGACGTATCAGGGGGGCGCGGCCGCGCTCCTGCTCCTCGAGACCCAGGGGCAACGGCTCCGGGTGACCGCTGCTGTCACCCGGGGGCGGGACCGATCCGGGTCTCGGCCACCGGGTCGCCCGGACCTGCGACGCGGTGGCCGTGCCGGTCCCGCTGGCGGGGAGCCGGTCACGCCGGGGCGGCGCCCGCAGGGGGGCGCCACCCGGACCGTTCCCGCGGGGACGGCCCGGACCGGCGTGGCCGGCGTCCCCCCGCGGGTCCTCCCGGCGGGGGACCCTCAGTCGGGGGACCGTCAGTCGGAGGAGCCCGGCGGCCTCGTGGCGGCGGCCCAGGCGTCGGAGTGCGTCCCGTTCGTGTCGGGCGCACCGGTGCCGTCCGCGGGGCGGTGCGCGTCGTGGTGGATGGCCTCGGAGGCGATGGTGCGTCCTTGGCGCAGCTTCTCCCCGGTCGCCCGGGCGGCATCGGCCACCATGTCGGCGACGACGGGAGCGGCCTTGGTGCGCGCGGCCTCCTTGGCCTGGGCGACCTGCTTCTGCACCGGGTCGGAGTTCCAGACCTTGCCGGACGTCCGGCGGATCTGCTCGTAGCGCTGGGTCCCCGCCTTGGCCCCGAGGACGTAGCCGGCGGCCATGCCGGCGAGGAAGGACAGCTTGCCCATGGGGGCTCCTTTCGTCGGCCTCCGACCTTACCCACTGCCCCAGCGGGTCACGCGGGGCAGTGACGGGCGGCCCGTCAGCCGGCGGCCGGGGCGCCGAGGGCCGCGAGGAAGGCGTCCGGGTCGGCGAGGCTGACGCGCAGCGTGCGCAGTCGCACCGGGATCCCCAGGCAACGACCGCGCTGCGGTGGGTCGAGGTCGATGCGTACGAGGTCGTGGCCGCTCGTGTTGACGAGCCAGGTGCCGCGCCTGCCGTGGGCGCCGATGCTGATCCGGTGCCGGGGGTCCCGGCTCGCGGAGACGATGCTCGAGCGCGGCACCGTCGACTGCCACCCGATGCCGAGGTGCACGGAGAGGGTCTCGTCGGTCAGCTCGACCGTGCCCCGTCGGAAGGCGGTGACGGCGAGCAGGACGCGGACCAGGGGGTTGGGGGCGGTCATCGCGAACGTGCTCATCCCTCGATGCTGCCACCGGGGCGGGGGTGCGGCCGCGGATGGTGACGAGCCCTACGCTGGGCGGGCGGACCGGCCGCCCGTGGCGGCCCCGGTCCGATGGAGGGCTCGCATAGTGGCCTAGTGCGGCGGTCTTGAAAACCGAGACCAGCACAAGGTGCTCACCCCATCCAGGTGCTTCCGGACGTGACTCCGTGCTCACTGGCGCTCGCTGGCCTCCACCAAAGCTCATGACGGTGGTACCCCGGTGGTACGGAACGCACTGCCCCGACGCAGCAGCTACTCGAGGTGCACCGCTGTGGTTCGTCGCCGATGCCCACGGTTGGCGCTGGCCCACGCTGTGTAGGTCCGGCGCTTGGCATGCGCTCCGCCGCTGCGCGTAGGGCTCGAGAAGGTCTCGCTCTGTCGGAGGGCGCCGTGAGCATGTGTGTATGGACATGGTGGTGCAGTGGACGGCAACGATCAGCACGGTGATAGCGACTGCGTTGTCGCTGTTCCTGCTTCGGCAGGGCCAGCTGGACCGCCGAGCATTGGCCGAAGAGCGGCAGCGCGAGCAGGCAACCCGGGTCACCTACTGGTGTGACTGGAACTCACAGTCTCCTGAGGCCGATTGCGATCACCCACACGTGCCGGCCATCTACGTGCGCAACGCCTCGGACCAGGCGGTGTATGAGGTCTTCGTTGACTTCTGGCACCCCGACGGCGTAGAGGAACGCATTGACGTCGGCCCAGTTCCACCCGGTGAGACGCGCCACCGCGATGTCGTGGCACCCATCTCAGCCGACCCGAGGTGGGAGCCCTCTGGGATGCGGCCGAAGGTGTACTTCAAAGACGCCGACGGTAGAGCGTGGGTGCGCGACCGCCGGGGACGGTTGCGCCCCGACCCCGGACCCTTCAATGACGGGTTTGGGCCGGACGCACGCTACAACCTGGGTTTGCCTCGGCCGAGACGAAGTGACTGAGTATGTGCCTCGCCAGAGGACTCCCAAATCGGACTAGTCGTTGCTAGGCAGGGTAGAAGTGCCATGGAACCACCGCTGCCGTATGCAGATTGCATGCAGACTTGTCATCGTCACCTGACCATTGCGAGAACTCGCAGGTCCCCAAGTGGCACAGCCCGACTGGATCGTCGTACGGTCGAAATCTGACGAGTACCGACCAGTAGCCGGGCCCGAGGGAGCGGACCGGCGTACCGCGACCCAGGGGGTGGCCGCAGATGAGCACACCGCAGACCTTTGCCCGACCTCGCGACGGCGAGAGCTTCGAGGAGTTCCAGGCCCGCTACCGGGCCTCCATCCCGCCGGTGCTGTACCTGCCAGTGGCCCGTGCCACCGGCGAGGGCGAGCCGCTCGAGATCGAGATGCGGACCACGACCGACGGCCGGTTGGCGCTGCTGGCGTACTCGGCCTTCGACCGGCTGCTGGACTGCTGCGGCCCGCACCAGCCGTACGCGCTCGTGCCGACCGCGAACCTGGACCAGCTCAAGGCGGAGCAGCCCTACGACGTCGTCTACTTCGGCATGGTCATCCCCGACGAGCTGCGCCACACCGAGACCGAACCGGCCGACCCGGCGCCGACGGTGCGCGAGGTCGGGGACCCGGCCGGTCCGGGACGGAGGACCTCGTGAGCGACTTCGACATCTCCCCGGCCCGGCTGACCTCGATGGCCGGCACCCACGCCGACGCCGCGACCGAGGTCGCCGGCACCGCACCGGCGCAGCCGGTCCGTGTCGACGGCGGCGAGGGCGGCCCGCACGTGCTGCTCATGCTGGCCGACCTCGGCGCCGACGCCGACGCCCTGGCCCAGCTCAACACCGGCACCGCCTCCGCCCTGCGTGCGGTGGCCGCCGACACCCAGACCACCGACGCCGAGGCGGCCGCCGTGCTGCGCCAGTCCGCGGCCCCGATCTGTACCCCGGCGTCATGATCGACACCGACCTGCCCGGCTCGTTCGCCTCCCTGCAGGCCGCCTCGACCTGGCTTGCCGACCTCGCGGACGCGATGGACGGCGCCGGCGACGACGCCGTGGCCGCCCGCTCGGCCGCCGCTGCCGACTGGGACGGGGCCAGCCACGCGGCGTACACCGCGCACGTGAGCGAGGTCATCGCCGCCGGCGACGCCCGCGTCGGTGTCGTGCGACGCTGCGCCCAGGCCGTGGACACCTACGCCTGGGAGCTGCAGGCGTGCCAGGCCGAGATGGCCGCCCATCGCGCGCGCGCCGCCGCCGGCGGCCTGGCCGTGGTCGGCACCACCATCGAAGCCCCACCGGCCGCGTTCGACCCCGGGCCGCCGCTGCTGATGGCCACTCCCGCCCAGCAGCGCCAGTTCGACGAGGACCGAGGCGCGTTCACGGCGCGGCTGGAGCAGAACGAGCTCTACGAGCAGCTGCGCATCGACGTGCGCGCCACCTACGACCGCCTCGACACCTGCGTCACCGCCACCCTCGCCCCGGCCCAGGAGGAGGCCGCGTCCGACTCGGGCCTGAAGGCCCTGCTCGAGAAGGCCAAGACCGCCGCCGACCGGATCGGGGACTCCATCTCCTTCGGAGACGCCGCGTTCACGGTGCGCGAGAGGGACCTGCGCAAGGCCGCGACGAGCGCCGCCACCGCTTTGGCGGCCAGCCGCTCCGGCAACCCCGCCGTGCGCGCCGGCAGCAAGGCGCCCAGCGCGAGGGGGCTGGCCAACGCGGCCAAGACCGGCACGAAGGCGGCGAACCTGGCCGAGGAGGCTGCCGCGGCCGCCAAGTGGGGCAAGGTCCTCAAGGGCGGCGGGCCCGTGACCGGCCTCGTCGGGGCCGGGGTCTCGGTCGCGGGCGGCGAGTCGCCCGGTAGAGCCGCGAGCGGGTTCGCCGGCGGGATGATCGGTGGCGCCGCAGCCGGGGCCGCCGTGGTCGGCGGCGCCGCCCTCCTCGGCGTCTCCGCCCCCGTCATCGTCGTCGGGGGAGCCGCAGTCGTCGTCGGTATTGCCGCCGCCAAGGGCGGTGAGTGGCTGTGGGACAACGTCGTTCCCGACGGCGCGAAGGAGGCCATCGACAACGCCGCCCATGAGGCGTGGGACTGGACCACCGACAAGGCCTCCGACGCCTGGGACAGCACCACGGACACCGTCTCGGACGCATGGAATAGCGTGTTCGGATGAGCGCCGCTGCGACCGGAGCGCCCGTGGAGGACGTGACCGTCCCGGGTGCCGTCCGCCGCCCCCTCGGGGCTGTTCCCTGGGTCCTGGCCGGGTTCGTCGCTGTGCCTGCGGCGATCTGGGTAGCCATCGCCGCAGGGTTCGGACTGGACGCTCCCCTGTTCTTCATCCTTGCCCTGATCCTGCCGCTGGTGCTGTTCGGCGCCCCGTTCCTGTGGGCCTTGGTCACGCGTCGACGTGGCGTGGTCCGCCTCGTGCACAACCGAGGCGGCATCGTGTTCCCCGCGACCAGCTCCAACCGCATCTGCTACCTGCTCATGTCGCTCGGCCTCATCGCCCTGCCCGTGGTCGCGACGTGGGACATCGCCCGGGTCGGGAGCGAGAACAGCGGCGTCGCGCGGGCGTTCCTGTACGCCGCACCGGCGATCGGGATCTACGGCCTGTTCTGGCTGCGCGGCTGGACCCCGACCAGCCTCACCCTCACCCCGGCCGGCGTGACCGCCCACGCCAACCGCACCGAGTCCACCCTGTCCTGGGACGACCTCCCGCCCGTGGACGCCAACGGCGCCCCCCGCCTGGACAAGACCCTGCGCGCCGCCGGGACCCTCTTCCCCGGCACCATGCTGCGCTCCGACCCCGACGTCGTCGCCGACCTCCTCGAGCTCTACCGCACCCGCCCCGACCTGCGGCGAGAGCTCGCCACCGGCGACGTGCTCGAGCGCCTCCGACGCGGTGACGTCACCACCTCGGAGCCACCGCGTTGACGGCTCGCCGTGACGACCAGCTCGACTCGTGAAATCCAGGTGCGGGCGGCGCGCCGCAGGTGTTGCGCGAGTTGGCATGGACGCGATCGATGGTCACGGCCAGCTCGGCGTCAGCCACCGATCACGCATAGGGCGGCGGGGCGATCAGCGAACTCCACCTCCCGGCGAAGCCGAACCCGGAGACAGCTGAACCCAGGTGACCAGGCGTATCCGCGCCGGCTCGCAGCGCCCCGGGGCGTGGGCGCTCACAGCCAGGTGACGAAACCTGCGCCGAGCACCAAAGACCGCATGACGCACGCCCGCGGCGCAATCTGACCGTCCCGGCCAGCAACTGCCTGACTTGGGGGAAGAAGCCCCCGGCTGCCTGATGTCTGCTCAATCGCCTTCCACTTTGCGACTTCTCGCAATCGCTCTTCTCAAGAACTGGGCCAGGCCACTACCTTCGCACCAACATCGGCGCCCTGCCGCTGACGTTGATTGCATCAACTATCTAGACGGGGGTTTGACATGCGCCGCTTGATGCTGACTCGCTCGCTGGTTCTTGGACTGCTTTGCGCCAGCGCAATCGTCGCACCCCCGCTGGCCGTGGGTGCGGAGTTGCCCAGTACGACAGTCGCGGCAGCTCCTAGCCCAGAACCCTCAGGCGGGGAAGCCGTACTCCTAACAGACCCGGACTTGAACAAGTGCAACGTCCTTGTTGACGGGCCGCACTATTCGTCCGGAGCGGGCGGGGTCATTGCAAAGATTCGGTTCGTCTGCACAGGGAGTGCATCCCGTAAAGTCACGAGCTTCATCGGCAACCTCTACCGTTGTCCGCGCGAGCCCGCACGCGGCCTGGCGGAAAAGCAGTGGACAACTGACTACGGATGTTCACCCACACGCAGCGCCAACGGCCCGGCAGGCTTCACCTTCTCTGCAACAACCCCCGTGACTCGCTACATTCCACGAACTGGGGAGTCTGGAGCACCCCGGGGCGCATGGTTTGTCGCCTGCGTGCGCGGCTACTACAGCACCGGTTCAACCTTCGCTGCCGCCAGTGTCCCCCTCTACTGGTGACCGCCGCGGTGTGCTTCGCGCGGCTCTGAGCCTCGGAGCCTTGACCACTCTGGGAGCATGCACCTCCTCCGAGAAGCCCCCCGCGACCACACCTGAGCTCTCAATCACCTTCCTCCAGAAGCTCGTTGCGTTTACCGCCGACCTCTGCGCTATCGAGGGTTTCACACCCGTACAAACCGCGCGATTCTTCAGCCACTTGATGCTGGCCACCCAATCGGTCCTAGAACCGAACCCTCGCCTAAGGGTGAAATCCGACCGGCTGAGCAGTGCACCATCGGGGCTTGGCTCGGGCAGCGTGGCCGATGCGATCGATGTATGGCGAACGCTAGCGCCGCTCCTGACGCCAGGAGTCAGCCCGGCATTCTGGGACATGCTGTCCCTCCAAGTCGACGAACTTCGTCAGCGCTTCGCCGGGGGCCGCGATGGTTCGGCTGCCGCTACAACTCGATTCGTCCTCAGCTTCGCGGAATGGTCCCAGAACGACGCCTACCTACTTCTCCGCGACGGCCCGCTTGTCATGCCTTCGGGTGAAGGGAGCTGGGTGCCAACTCCACCGGGGTTCCTACGGCCGGTCGACTCATTCTGCGACCGCGTCGTACCCCTGTTCTTGCCAAGCCCCATGAGCCTGCCCCTGCCCCCGCCTCCGGACTTCGCCACTTCGGGCGACGCGCCCTATCGGCGAGAGGCACTAGAGGTGTACCGCCGAGGCGCGAAGCTCACCTCGTCAGAAGACCAGATGGTGCGCTGGTGGGCAGATGGGCCCTACATGTCCGCCTCGCCTGTCGGTCACTGGATGCTGTTAGGCGTGGAGGCAGCGCGCGCTCAAGGCACCGACCCGGCGAGGGCTCTCGCGGTCCTTTCGAGCCTAGCCGTGGTGATGCACGACGCCGCCGTCTCATGTTTCGCGTGGAAGTTCCGTTTCGGCACCATGCGTCCCGTGACGTACATCCGTAAGTACATGGACTCGAAGTGGACACCCGCCCTCACGACACCACCATTCCCTGAGTACCCCTCCGGCCACTCGGTAATCAGCGGTGCTGCGGCGACGGTGCTGGAGCGCTGGCTTCCTCTGAAGGAGCCGATCCAGGATGTCCTTCGCAACCCCATGAACGAGTCCGCCCCCCGCACGGTGACGTCGTGGACGGCGGCGGCGACCGAGGCCTCGAAGTCACGCATCCTGGCCGGGCTTCACTATCGGAGTGCTGTGGAGCGTGGTCAAGAACTTGGCGTAGCCATCGCAGGGGCAGCACAATGACCTCCCAGCCCCCGGAAGCGACCTCGCCTGTGCCTTTCAGTGCCCACCTCATCGATCCGCGCGACGTGGACTGGGAGGTCACCGCTCCGGTCTTTCGCGTCGAGTTTTGGAGCCACGGCGCTGACCGAGATCACGTGCCACGCGAGAAGCAGGCGCTGAGTTGTGATACCTACCGTTTGACTGGGGTCTCGGACGTCCGGGACGTCATGGCTTGGGCGAACGAGCAATCAGGTGACGCCACTCGCACTGCGATCTACGTCGAGTCGTCAGCGCACACGAGTCTCGGGCTCATCTTGGTCGCTGAGTGGTCGTCCTAGTGACCCTAGGCCCCTCGGCTGGCGCTGAGCTTTAGTCGCCCGACCCTTCAGCCGTCCCAGCCATTAGTCGAAGCCGGACAGTCGGCGAATGCGGATCCGGCCTACGCATCGCTTGGGACTGCTGCACCGATAGGTGACAACCGATCTGTGGCGTTGTGAGGCGCCGCGGGGAGGCGGTCAGGATCGTGTTGAGCTCACGCAGGGAGTCGAAGATGACCGGGTCGTCGAACCGGTCGATGTCCTCGAAAATGACGAAGTCCTCCTGTCCTTCGTCGAAGTGAGTGACGAGCTCTTCGAGATAGGCGTCGAAGTAGGTGTCCCCGCGCTCCCCGAGGGTGATCGAGGTGCCCGCTGTCGACAGGCTGGTGATGATGCGACTACCGAGCGCACGGCGCGCCCACGCCATCAGGATCGTGACCACCAAGAAGAACAGCGCCCACAGCGCGAAGAAGGTAGCTAGGTCACCCGCGGTCACCGGTTCCTGACGGGTGGCTCGCGGGAAGACTGCCACCGAGGGCAGCCATCCTGCTAGGGCGAGGACAACACCCAGCAGGGCGGCGAACAGGCCGCTCTGGAGCAGGGCTCGAGTCCGGGTGATGTGGTCGGTGCGAGCGAACTGGGAGGTGCGTAGCTTGTCCGGGGGAGCCCGGTAGATGACCTGCTTGACGAGCTCCTTCTGGATCCGGTTCGTCAGCCCTTCCCCGTCGCGATCTGGGCCTAGTGTCGTGATGCTGACGCGCAGGACCTTGCCCCGGTGGCGTCTCTCGAACTCGTCCAGGACGCTGGACTTGCCCGTGCCGTACCGGCCGGTGAGGGCGACGTTCTTGGTTCTGGGGTCGGCAACGGCCGCCTCGAGGTGCTCGAGGTAGACGGCGTGGTGTTCGGCTTGGTAGAGCGGAGCCAATGGCCGCAGCTTCAGGTTCTGGGTAGCGCTTTGGGCTGACGCTGGTGTTCTCGAGCCCTGGCCTGCAGGGCCGGCCGTGACGGCTGGGGTCGGGCGGGCAGTGCGGTGATGCGTCACGCGAGGCTCCTGTCTGTGCTCTCTGCCAGCACTGTGCCGCATGGTTCCGACAGTTGATGCCGGGACAGCCACGGCCGCAACGGCCAAGTGCCAGGTGAGGGCGGGGAGGGTATCGGCCCGGGTCGGAGCAGGGCGGACATCGGCGTCGGCGATCCGTGGGTGGTTGTCGCCCTAACCGGCCCTTGCGGGTCGAGGCGGGTGGACCACTCGATGAGATGGCCGTGCCGTGAGGGGCTCTCCGCACGTCCATCGTGGCAGCCGGACTCAGTGCTGGGCTGCCTCTAGGCTGGGAGTGCGACACCGGAAGCTGGTTGCAGCGGTTGGTGGTACCACGGTGGTACGCCGGCCAGTCATCACGGTGTCGCGCGACGCGAGTGCACCGCTGACCTGCGGAGATGCTCGTTGGAGGGCTCGCATAGTGGCCTAGTGCGGCGGTCTTGAAAACCGCTATGGCGGCAACGTCATCGTGGGTTCGAATCCCACGCCCTCCGCTGCGCCCGCGGGCGCGCAGCGCCCTGGGCGCTCGGAGGGCGGGGGATGACGGGGAGGCTCGAACGGAGTGAGAGCCGGAGTCCCACGCCCGTCGCTTGCGCCGACTCATTGCCCATCACCCACCTCCTGGCGGCCGTTGGGAGCGCTTCCGGAGTGGGGGATGGGCAATAAGTCGGGGACGCGGGGCCGCCGGGGCTACCGTGGCCGGATGGTCGAGTGGGAGCCGGTGCGCGTCGTGCGCGACGACGAGCTCGTCGAGGCCGACCCAACGTCCGGGATGTTCCGCCGCCGCGCCCTCGAGGTGCCGGGACTCTGGGCCGGACAGGTCGTCACCGACCCCGGCGCCGTCTCGGGGTGGCACCACCACGACGCCAACACCAGCGTCCTCTACGTCGTCCGGGGCGTCCTGCGCCTGGAGTGCGAGGGGGTCGAGGGCTGGGTCGACGCCGCGGCCGGCTGCTACGTCCACGTGCCGGCCTTCACCGTGCACCGCGAGTCGAACCCGGGCCGGGAGCCCTCGCTCGCCGTCATCGCCCGCGCCGGCACGGGCATCCCGACCGTCAACGTCGCGGACGCCCCGCCCCCGCACCGGTGAGCCGCCCCGCCGAGCCGACGGACGAGGCACCCGCCGAGGGTCCGCTCGCCGCGGTCGTCCACGAGGTCGAGGAGGTCGCCGCACCCGTCGTCGAGACGGTGCACAACGCCGTCGACACCGTGCACGACGCGGTCGAGGCGGCCGGCGAGGTGACCCGGCAGGCGGTGGAGACGACGGCCCGCGCGGCCGAGGTCGCCGAGACCCACCGGGCGGTCAGCGCCGGCGCCCGCTTCGGGTTCCTCCTCGACGGACTGCTCCACGTCGCGATGGGCTGGGCCGGCCTCCAGGTCGTCTGGATCGGGCGCAGCACCACGACGGCCGACGAGTCCGGTGCGCTCACGGCCATCGCGACGACGCTCGGCGGGCGCGCGGTGCTCTGGGTCTCGTGCGTCGGGTTCGCCGTCGTCACCGTGTGGAACCTCGCGCGGGCGGTCACCGGCCGGCACTGCCACACCCGGCTCAAGCGGCTCGAGCACGCGGCCGACGGCATCGCCTACGCCACCGTCGCCTGGGCCGCGGCGGCCTTCGCCATCGGCGCCGGCCAGACGAGCCGCGACTCCACCGTCGGCATCACCCGCTCGCTCCTCGGCCTGCCGGGCGGGGTGCTGCTCGTCGTCGGCACCGGCATCGCGGTCGCCGGGGTCGGCGTCTTCAGCATCTGGTCCGGCCTCTCGCGCGACTTCCTCCTCGACCTCGCCCGGCCACCCGGGCGCCTCCTCGTCTCGGTGGGCATCCTCGGCTTCGTGACCCGCGGCGTCGCCTTCGCCGTCGTCGGGCTGCTGTTCGTCATCGCCGCCCGCACGCACGACGTCACGGCCTCCACCGGCATCGACGGCGCGCTGCACTTCCTCCAGCAGGCCCCGGCCGGGCGGTGGGCGCTCGCGGTCGTCTCCGTCGGGCTCGTGGCCTTCGGGGTCTACCTCATGACCCGCGCCCGCCACCTGCGCGCCTGACCGTCACGGCGCCGACGCTCAGGCCGGGGGCGGGATCTCGCCCGAGCCGCGGACGACGAGGGTCGGCTCGATGACGACGTGCCGCGGCGGCGAGCTCTCGCCGCCGATCCGCTCGAAGAGCATCTGCGCCACCGTGCGGCCGATGCGCGAGACGTCCTGGCGGACGACGGTGAGCCCGGGGTCGAGCAGGTCGGCCATCGGGAAGTCGTCGAAGCTGACGAGCGCCACCGAGCGCCGCAGCCCGCGCTCGGCGAGGGCCCGGACGGCGCCCGAGGCGAGGATGTTGCGGCCGGCGAAGATCGCCGTCGGCGGGTCGTCGAGGTCGAGCAGCCGGTGCACGACCTCGGTCGCCTCGTCGGTGGAGGTGATGCCCTCGACGACGAGCCGGTCGTCGGGGCGCACCCCGCGGTCGGTGTGCGCCGACGTGAATCCGGCGATGCGCTCGTGGGCGGTGGGGATCTGCGGCAGGTGGAAGAGCGCCGCGATGCGCCGGTGCCCGTGGTCGAGGAGGTGCTCGGTGGCCAGCCGGGCACCGAGGAGGTTGTCGACGACGACGGAGTCGGCGTCGACCCCACGCGGCGGGCGGTCGACGAAGACCGCCGGTGTGCCGGTGCGGAGCTCGGCGACGAGGTAGTCCTGGCGCTGGCTGGCCGGCATGAGGACGAGGCCGTCGACGCGCCGGGTGACGAGGTCGTGGACCATCGCCTGCTCGCGGTCGACGCCCTCGTCGAGGCTGGCGGCGAGGACGGCGGTGCGGTGCGCCCGGGCGATGTCCTCGAGCGAGCGGAGCACCCCCGCGGAGAACGAGTTCGAGAGGTCCTGCACGAGCGCGCCGATGAGGCCGGTGCGGGCGCCGGTGCGCCGGAGGTTGCTCGCGGCGAGGTTCGGGCGGTAGTCGAGGCGGCGCACGGCGGCACCGACCCGCTCGCGGACGTCGGGGGAGACGCCGGCCTCCTCGTTGACGACCCGGGACACGGTCTTGAGGCTGACGCCGGCCAGGGCGGCGACGTCGCGCATCGTCGCGCGGGAGCGTCCCGGATCTGACAACGATGTCACGGCCACATCACGATGTGTAACGGATGTCTTGACCTGCGCGCAAGTGAACGCTACAAATGGTTCCTGACAACGTTGTCACGAGGCAGCGTCGTTCGACCCAGCCCAGTACTCAAAGGAGAGTCACGGATCATGCACATCCGTCAGGTCCCCTCGCCGCGCACGGCCCGCCGTGTCGTCGCCTCGGTCGGCATCGTCGGCCTCGCCCTCACCGCCACCGCCTGCAACCGCTCCTCCGACTCCGACTCCGGGAGCGGAGGGGAGTCCACCGTCGGCGTCACCCTCATCACGAAGGACTCCTCGAACCCCTTCTTCGTCGCCATGCAGAACGGCGCGAAGGCCGACGCCGCGAAGAACGACGTCAAGCTCACCGTGGCCTCCGGCAAGCAGGAGGGTGACGACCAGGGCCAGATCACGGCCATCGAGAACGCGATCGCCCGCCAGGACAAGGGGATCCTCATCACCCCGATGTCCACCGGCGTCAACGCCGCCATCAAGAAGGCCCGCGACGCCGGCCTCTACGTCATCGCCCTCGACACCCCGCCGGACCCGGCCGACACCGTCGACATCACCTTCGCCACCGACAACCGCTCCGCGGGCAAGCTCGACGGCCAGTGGGCCGCGGCGACGCTCGACGGCAAGGCGGCGGTCATCGCCCTCCTCGACCTGTTCAACGACAAGATCGTCTCGGTCGACTACAACCGCGACCAGGGCTTCCTCGAGGGCATGGGCATCGATGTCGCCGACGGCAAGAAGAACGGCGACGAGGCCCCCACCGGCAAGTACACCGCCGGCAAGGGCGGCGACTACACGATCGTCTGCAACGAGGCCTCGAACGGCGCCGAGGACGGCGGCCGCTCCGCGATGGAGAAGTGCCTCGCGAAGAACCCGGACATCAACCTCGTCTACACGATCAACGAGCCGGCGGCGGTCGGCGCCAACGCCGCCCTCCAGGCCGCGGGCAAGACCGCGACCATCGTCTCGGTCGACGGCGGCTGCGCCGGCGTCAAGTCGGTCAAGGACGGCGTCATCGGCGCCACCGCCCAGCAGTACCCGCTGAAGATGGCGACCCTCGGCATGGAGGCGATCGCGAAGATCGCCCGCGGCGGCGAGAAGCCGCAGACCACCGAGGGCCTCGACTTCTTCGACACCGGCGTCGCGCTCGTCACCGACAAGCCGGTCGACGGGGTCGAGAGCATCGACTCGACCAAGGGTGCCGACATCTGCTGGGGCAACTGAGCATGACCGCCTCTGGCTCTGCTGCCGCCGCCGAGTTCGCTCGGCGGCGGCAGTCCCCGGTCCAGCAGCTGCAGAACCACCTGCACAAGCGCCCGTGGCTCAGCCCGCTGCTGCTGCTCTTCATCACGTTCGTCGCCTTCTTCATCGCGACGCCTCTGTTCCTCACCGCCGGAGCGATGGGAACCCTGTTGCAGCAGACCGCGATCGTCGCGGCGCTGGCGGTCGGCCAGACCCTGGTCATCCTCACGGCGGGCATCGACCTCTCGGTCGGCGCGATCATGATCCTCTCGATGATGGTCATGGCCTCGCTCGCCAAGGACGGGGGGATGCCCGGGCTGCTCGCGCTGCTGATCGGCATCGCGCTCGCCACGCTCGCGGGGTTGCTCAACGGCCTGCTCGTCACGCGGATCAACCTGCCCCCGTTCATCGTCACGCTCGGCACGCTGAGCATCTTCACGGCCATCGCGCTGCTCTACTCGGGCGGGTCGAGCATCCAGGCCGAGCACCTGCCGCGGATCCTCAACTTCCTCGGCGAGGGCTTCGGCATCGGGGCGTTCCGGCTCACCTGGGGGATCGTCGTCGTGGTCCTCATCTACGCGGTGATGGCCTTCGTGCTGTCGCAGACCGCCTGGGGGCGCTACGTGTACGCGGTCGGTGACGACGCCGAGTCGGCCCGCCTGTCCGGTGTGCCGAGCAAGCGGATCCTCTTGGCCGTCTACACCGTCGCCGGCCTCATCTACGGCATCGCGGGCTGGGTCCTCATCGGACGGGCCGGCTCGGCGACGCCGAACGCCGTCCCGACGGCGAACCTCGACAGCATCACCGCGGTCGTCATCGGCGGCACGAGCCTCTTCGGCGGGCGGGGCCGGCTCATCGGCACCCTCATCGGGGCGCTCATCGTCCAGACGTTCGACTTCGGGCTCTCGCTCATCGGCGTCAACCAGCAGTGGCGCGTCCTCGCGATCGGCGTGCTCATCGTCGTCGCGGTCGCCGTCGACCAGTGGATCCGGAAGGTCAAGTCGTGAGCACCATGGAGAAGCTGCCCCTCGCGGTCGACCACATCCCCGAGGCCAAGCGGCACATCTACGACGCGGAGCCCGTGCTCTCGGCGCGCGAGCTCGTCATCACCTTCGGGCGGGTCGTCGGCCTCGACGGGGTCAACCTCGACCTCTACAAGGGCGAGGTGCTCGCGGTCATCGGCGACAACGGGGCCGGCAAGTCGACGCTCATCAAGTGCCTCACCGGCGCCTACGTGCCCGACTCCGGCAGCATCCGGCTCGAGGGCTCGCCGGTCACCTTCCGGCGGCCGCAGGACGCCCGCGAGGCCGGCATCGAGACGGTGTACCAGCAGCTGGCCGTCATCCCCGCGCTCGACATCGCGAGCAACCTGTACCTCGGTCGCGAGACGCGTCGCAAGGGCGTCCTCGGCTCGGTGTTCCGGATGCTCGACAAGGGCGGCATGGAGCGCGAGGCCGGCCAGTCGGTGCAGGACCTCGGCATCCAGACGATCCAGAACATGGGTCAGGCCGTCGAGACCCTCTCCGGTGGTCAGCGCCAGGCCGTGGCGGTCGCCCGTGCGGCGGCGTTCGGGTCCAAGGTCGTCGTGCTCGACGAGCCGACCGCGGCCCTCGGCGTCAAGGAGTCGGGGATGGTCCTCGACATGGTGAAGCAGCTGCGGGACAACGGTCTCGCGGTCATCCTCATCAGCCACAACATGCCGCACGTGTGGGACGTCGCCGACCGCATCCACATCCAGCGGCTCGGGGGCTGCGCGGGTGTCATCACCCCGCAGTCGCACGACATGGGAGAGGGCGTCGCGATCATGACCGGCGCCAAGACCCTCTCGGGCTGACGGCCGGGCGCCGCACCCCCGCGCGGGGTGCGGCGCCCCGTCCCGCCGTCGCGCGCGGGACGCGATGCCCCCTGCCCCCACGCACACCGGAGTGCCCATGACCATCGTCGTCGGCTACGTGCCGCGCCGCGACGGCCTCGCCGCCCTCGAGGCCGCGGTCGCCGAGGCGGCGCGCACCGCGCAGCCGCTCCTCGTGGTCAACGCCGGCACCGATGCCGAACCCCGTCGGCGCGGTCTGGCCGACCGGCGCGACATCGACGCACTGTGCGCCTGCCTCGCGGACGTCGGTGTGCCGCACGAGGTCCGGCAACCCTCGCGCGGGCTCGCGCCGGCCGACGAGCTCGTGCAGGCGGCGGCGGGATGCTCCGCGCGGCTGCTCGTCGTCGGCCTCCGGAGGCGGCGGCCGGCCGGGGTCGGAACGGGGGGCTCGACCCTCTCGGGAGTCCTCGCGGACGCCGACTGCGACGTGCTCGTCGTGCCCGCCGCCGACGCCTGAGTGCCCGCCTCGTGGACTCTGCGCCACGCAACCGGTGAGAGCGACCAACCTCTGCTAGGTTCGCTGGCGGTTGCAGCAACAGCAGTACCTCGAAGGTCGAACTACCCTCGCGCCACAGGGGGGCTGGAGTCGCATCCACGGTCGATGCGACGGGCACCGGCCGAGTGCACACAGGTAAAGGAAGTTCTCCCCATATGGCACAGGGCACCGTGAAGTGGTTCAACGCCGAGAAGGGCTTTGGTTTCATCGCCCAGGACGGCGGCGGCCCGGACGTGTTCGTCCACTACTCCGCCATCGACGTCCAGGGCTACCGCAGCCTGGACGAGGCCCAGCGGGTCGAGTTCGAGGTCACCCAGGGTCCGAAGGGCCCGCAGGCCGACCAGGTCCGCCCCATCTGACCCGGGTTCACCCGAGTCCTCGCGACGACCCCCGTCCGGCACCGCCGGGCGGGGGTCGTCCGCGTCCGCCGGCCGGTGCGCGGCGCGTCCAGGAATCGACGAATGTGTCGTTTGGTGGACGGCGGGACGTCGGGTCCGCGGGCTGGGGTGTCCAGGAATCGACGAATGTGTCACTTGTCGTCGTCCGGTTGGGTGCTCAGCCGGCGAGGGCGGTGAGGAAGCGCTTGGCGACCGGTGCCGCGACCGTGCCACCGCTCGCGCCCTCCTCGACGAGCACCGCGAAGGCCACGCTGCCCTGGTACCCGGTGAACCAGCAGTAGGGTTTCTCGTCGACGCCGTGGTCGGCGGTGCCGGTCTTGCCCCGCACCGTGCCCCCCGGCGTCCCGCGCAGCACCGTCGCGGTCCCCGACGTCACGACGTCGGACATCATCGAGCGCAGCTGCCCCACGGCCTGGCCGTCGAGCGGCGTCGGCCGCGGGGTGCCGGTGTCGCCCCGGACGAGCACCGGCGGGAGGAAGGTCCCCCGGCCGACGCTGCCCGACATCACCGCCAGCGCGAGCGGGGAGACCTCGGTGCGGGCCTGCCCGATGACGGCCGCCGCCTGGTCGGTGCCCTTGCGGGTCTCCGGGATGCTGCCGTCGAACGCGCCGGACACCCCGAGCGAGTCGGCCCACCCGGCACCGATGCCGAGCGCCTTGGCCGCCGTGGTGAGGTCGGTCGTCCCGAGCTTCTGCGAGAGCGAGATGAAGGCGGTGTTGCACGAGTGCGCGAAGTCCTGCGCGAAGGGCACCGAGCCGGGGATGGACTCACCGGCGTAGTTGCGGAACGAGCGCCCGTCGACGGTGATGGTCTTCGGGCACGGCACGGTGCTCGACGGGGTCGTGACGCCCCGCGTCAGGTACGCGTACGTCGACGCGATCTTGAAGGTCGACCCCGGCGGGTACTTGCCGGTGACCGCCCGGTCGAACCCGCTCGACGGCGAGTTGGCCGCCGCGAGGACCTCGCCGGTCTTCACGTCGACGGCGACGATGGCCCCCGGCACGGTGAGCGACGCGTCGGCGAGGGCCTTCTCGGCCGCGCTCTGCACGCGCGGCGCGAGCGTCGTCGCGACGTCGGCCCCGTCGACGGCCTTGGTCTCGAAGAGCGTGGCGCCCCCGCTCGTGGTGACGGCCAGCCCGGGCGTGCCGGCGAGCGTGGAGTCGTACTGCGCCTGCAGGCCGCTGCGCCCGGCCCGGTCGCCGGCGGCGTAGCGCCCGTCGCTCTTCTCGACGATCTCGGCGGTGACCTCCCCGACCGAGCCGAGCAGCGGCTGGCCGAAGGTGCGGGTCGGGCCGAGCGGCTGGGTGGCCGTGGGCGCGATGACCCCGGTGATCGCGTCGAGGCGCGCCTTGCGCGGGGCGTAGTCGGACTCGCGGTAGGTGATGACCGGGACGGGCGCCTGCGACCCCGTGCGCTTGCGGTCGGCGAGGGCCTTGACGACCGAGCCCTTCGTCACGCCGGTGACCTGCTCGACGGCGGCCGCGTCGGCCTCGTCGGCCTTCACCGGATCGAGCTGCACCTGGTAGACGGTGCCCTGGGGCATGAGCGCCTTCCCGTCGCGGTCGAGCAGGTCACCGCGCGCGGGAGCGCTGCGCTCGAGCGCCATCGTCTCGCCGGCGGGTAGGTCGGGGTGCCAGGGCGAGCCGTCCGCCGGGCCCGTGACGAGCCATCGGCCGTCCCGCTCGACGAGCCGCACCGGCGTCGAGTACCGCCACGTCGCCTTCCCCGGGAGGGCCCACGTGACGGTGACCGACGAGGTGGCGCCCGAGCCGTCGCGCTGCACCGCGCCCCGCTCGGCCGTGACCCCCGCCGACCCCAGGCCCTTGACGGCGGCGGCGAAGTCGGCGGCCGCCCCCGACCCGGCGAACGGCACCCGCGAGAGGTCCTTGGCGCGCCAGCCCTCGACGTATCGCGTCACCGCCGCCGTCGCGGCGTCGTCCCGCGCCGACTCCCGCTGCACCCACCACCAGCCGCCCCCGGCCACCAGCCCCACGAGGAGGACCGCCCCCACCACCCACGCCACCCGTCGTCCCATGCGCCCCATCCTCCCCGACGGGTGCCCCGGTCGCGCCCCGCGGCGCGTCGCCCGCCCCGGCGGCACGCGTCACACCCGTGTCCGACTCGCAGCCGGGACACAGCATCACTCCGTACACTCCGAAGGTCGCCCACCCGCCTCGGCACGTCCCGTGCCCGTGGGTGCCCGGATCGCAAGGAGCACACCCGTGTCGGAACCCACCCGGCGCACCCGGTCGGAGGCGCGGGGCTCGGCCTCGCGCACCAGCCGGCGTCGCCGCCTCGTGGCGGGCGGCACCGCCTTCGTCGTCGTGCTGGCCCTCGCCGCCGGATTCGTCTGGTGGCGGCTCGACGGCAACATCAGCCGGCTCGACATCAGCCAGGCCCTCTCGAGCGAGCGGCCCACCGTCGCCGAGGGGCCCCTGAACATCCTCCTCATCGGGTCCGACACCCGCGTGGGTCAGGACGCCCCCGACGCCGGGAAGGTCTCCGGGGCGCGCTCCGACACCACGCTCGTCGCGCACCTCTCCGCCGACCGCAAGCACGTGACGTTGGTGTCGATCCCGCGCGACTCGATGGTCCCGATGCCCCCGAACTGCGACGCCAAGGTGCCCAAGAGCGAGTGGCCGGTGCAGCAGTTCAACGCCGCGTTCAGCCTCGGCGGCCCGGCCTGCCTCATCAACACGATCGAGGGCAACACCGACCTGTTCATCAACCACTTCGCGGTCGTCGACTTCAACGGCTTCAAGGGGATGGTCGACGCGCTCGGCGGGGTGCCGGTGTGCACCCCCGTCGCCATCGACGACCCCAAGGCCCACCTGACGCTCGCCGCCGGGCGTCACGTGCTCACCGGGAAGCAGGCGCTCGGCTACGTCCGGGTCCGCTACACCGAGGGCGACGGGTCCGACCTCGGCCGGATCAAGCGCCAGCAGGCCTTCCTCTCCTCGATCGTCCAGGAGGCCACCCGCACCTCCCTCCTGCTGCGGCCCGACAAGCTCTACGGCTTCCTCGACGCCGCGACGAAGTCGCTGACCACCGACGAGGACCTCGGCCTTGGCACGATGAAGGACATCGCCGACTCCGTGAAGAACGTCGGCGTGAAGAACGTCGCCTTCGTCACCGTGCCGGTCGAGACCTACCCCGAGGACGCCAACCGCGTGCAGTGGACCGACGCGGCCGACACCCTCTGGCAGCGGCTCCGGGCCGACCAGCCGGTCACCGGGAAGCCGAAGCCCTCCGCCAGCCCCTCGGCGAGCGCCACCCCGCTCACGGTGAGCCCGGCGAAGGTCAGCGTCCTCGTCGTCAACGCCACCGGCACCGGTGGGCTGGCCGGCCAGGTGGCCGAGGCGCTGCGCGTCCAGGGCTTCGCGCGGGTCACCACGTCGAACACGACCGAGCGCCCCACCGGCGTCACCGTCGCGTACGCGCCGGGGCGCGAGGAGGCGGCCCGCACGGTCGCGGCGGCCTTCCCCGACGCCAAGCTCTCCGAGGACGCCGCCCTCGACGCCACCGTCCGGGTCACGCTGGGCGCCGGCGCACCCGCCGTCGTCGAGGTGCCGAACCGCCTCGGTACCGACCCCATCCCGAAGCCGTCGGTCAGCGCGCCCGCCCCGTCGACGTCCATCGAGGCGCGCACCGCCGACCAGGACATCTGCTCCTGACCCCCTTCCCCGGCCCGATGCAAAACCATCGGGTGCTGATGGTTTCGTTCCGTTGTGCCGACGGGGTCTCCCCAACGGCCCGGGATGTTGGTTTCATGCCGACGGACCCGCGAGGCCGCGTGTGACGGCCCCGGCCGCGCGCGAAAGGACCTCCCGTGACCGCACTGACCACCGCGACCGCACCCGACCAGGGTGTGCCGTCGCCCAGCTACGACCGCTCGAGCGCGACGGTGGGCATCGTCCACTTCGGCTTCGGCAACTTCCACCGCTCGCACCAGGCGATGTACCTCGACCGGCTCATGGAGACCGGCGAGGGGCTGGACTGGGGGATCTGCGGGGTCGGGGTGCTGCCGCAGGACGCCGCGATGCGTGACGCGATGCGGGCCCAGGACTGCCTCTTCACCCTCGTCGTGCGCCACCCGGACGGCTCGCTCGAGCCACGGGTCGTCGGCTCGGTCCTCGAGTACCTCCACGGCCCGGAGGACCTCGCCACCGTGCAGGAGCGCCTGCTCGACCCCGCGGTCCGCATCGTCAGCCTCACCGTCACCGAGGGCGGCTACCTCAAGAACGCGGCGACCGGCGAGTTCGACCCCGCCGACCCGTCCGTCGTCCACGACGTCGCGCACCCGGACGACCCGCGCACGGCGTTCGCCTACATCGTCGAGGGGCTCCGGCGCCGGCGCGAGGCGGGGATGGAGCCGTTCACCGTGCTCTCCTGCGACAACCTCCAGGGCAACGGCGACGTCGCCCGGCAGACCATCGCCGGGTTCGCCCGGCTCGTCGACCCCGGGCTCGCCGACTGGATCGAGGCCGAGGTCGCGTTCCCCAACTGCATGGTCGACCGGATCACGCCCGCGACGACGGACGCCGACCGCCAGACGCTCATCCGCGACTTCGGCATCGAGGACCGCTGGCCGGTGCCCGCCGAGCCGTTCACGCAGTGGATCGTCGAGGACGAGTTCCCCCTCGGCAGACCGCACCTCGAGGCCGTCGACGTCCAGTTCGTCGAGGACGTGCGGCCCTACGAGCTGATGAAGCTGCGGCTGCTCAACGCGAGCCACCAGGCCCTCGCCTACCTCGGTGCGCCGCTCGGCTACGTGCTCGTCGACGAGACGATGCGCGACGACCGCGTGCGCACCTTCCTCGAGCGGTACATGGCCGACGAGGCCGCCCCGACCCTCGGCGACCTCCCGGGCATCGACCTCCCGGGGTACATGGCCACGCTCCTCGAGCGCTTCGCCAACCCCGGCATCAGGGACACGCTCGTGCGGCTCGCGACCGACGGTGCCAACCGGATGGCGACCTTCACCCTGCCCGCCGTGCGCGACAACCTCGCGGCCGGCCGGCCGGTCGAGCTCGGGGCCCTCATGGTCGCCGCGTGGGCCGAGTACTGGGCGCTCATCGCCCGCGGCGGCCTCGCCGACCCCGAGGTGCCGCCGGACGTGCACGCCGACACCCTGCGGTCCGCGGCGGCCGCCGACGACCCCGCGGCCTTCCTCGGGATCGAGGCGGTCTTCGGCGACCTCGGCACGGACCCGACCTTCCGCGAGGCCTTCCTCCGCTGGCGCGCCGCGCTCGCGGCCGAGGGCGTCGCCGCGACCCTCGACGAGGCCCTCGGGCGCTGACCGGCGCTAGTCGTCGACGGGGGCCCGCAGGCCGAGGCTGAAGACCTCCGGCGGCGGCTTCTGCGACGACTCGAGCCGGCGGTAGGTGGTCGGCGTGGTGCCCACCTCGGTGAGGAACTGCCGGTTGAAGTTGGCCATGTTGTGATACCCGCTCATGGCCGCCACCTGGGCGATCGCGTGGTCGGTGGTGTCGAGCAGCCGGCGCGCGTGGGCGATGCGCAGCTTCTTGACCATCGTGCTGAAGGTCGTGCCCGTCGCCGACTTGAAGTACTTCGAGAAGGTCGGCTCGGACATGTACGCGAGCTTCGCGGCGGTGGCCAGCCGGATGTCGCCGGTGAGGTTCTCGAAGATGTAGGCCAGCCCCGCCTCGACGGCCCCGAGCGAGTTGGCGTCGGTGGGGCGGCCGAGCCACTCGCTGGCGACGACCTCGCGGTCCTCGGCGGGCGATCGGGCGAAGAGCGCGAGCAGCTTGAAGAGCAGCGAGACCTGCTCGGCGCCGTGGCTGCGCACCACCTCGAGGATGGTCTCGGCGGCGCGCCAGGCGGTGGCCCCGGAGAAGACCAGCCCGCGGCTGGACTGGGTGAGGACGTCGCCGACCTCCTGGAGCTCGGGGATGAGCTCCATGCACTGCCGGATCCACTCGTCGGTGAACTGGATGACGGCGTCGCGGTCGACGGCCACCTGTCCCGGCTCGAGGTCGCTCACCCAGTCGTGCGGGAGGTTCGGACCCATGATCGAGACGTGGCCCGGGGAGAAGGTGCCCACGTGGTCGCCGGCGATGAAGCTGCCGTGCGACTTGGTGATGAGGTGGATCTCGTACTCGGGGTGCGCGCCCCAGCCGCAGATCTCGCTCGGGAAGTCGTGGGTGAGGGTGCGGACGGCGTGCTGGGGGTGCGGCGGGATGATCTCGCGGCGCGGCGCCGAGGGGTAGGGGCCGCGGACGAGCTGGCGACCCTCGGGGCCCCCCTCGACGGACAGGGAGGGGAAACCGGCCAGGCGAGCGCGGGGGGTTCCCGTGGACTGATACGAAATCGTCACCACTCCTCGTTGACTCCGTCGTCGACGTGTGGTCCGCAGCGGGGCCACGCTGCTGGCCCGCTCACCCGAGAACAGGCCCGCACGGGTGAGCACTGGAAAAATAGTATCGAAACAGCGGGGCTGATGGTGCTTGTCGTGGTGAGGCGACCCTTCCTACATTGCGGGTGTTCCAGGCGGCAAGGCGCATCGGAACGCCCCCGGAGGCATCCGGGACCCCGTCTCCTCCCGTGGCAGGGAGGGGGCACACCTACCAAAGGAGTTAGGCATGCTCAGCTCGAAGCGCGCCCTGACCTTCGGCGCCGGTGCGCTGGCTTCGGCCCTCGCCCTCGCGGCCTGCTCGTCGGGGAACGTCTCCACCGACAGCGGGTCCGGCGGCGGTGACGCCGGAGGAAAGGTCACCCTCAACCTGGCCACCGTGAACAACGGCCAGATGAAGGACATGGAGAAGCTCAAGACCGAGTACGAGTCGGCGAACCCCGGCACGACGGTCAACTTCCAGGTCATGGAGGAGGGCGACCTGCGCGCCGCCGTGACCGCCGACGTCGCCTCCGGCGCCGGCCAGTACGACGTCGTGACGATCGGCGCGTACGAGACCCCGCAGTGGGGCGCCAACGGCTGGCTCGTCGACCTCACCGACAGCCTGAAGTCCGACTCGTCCTACGACGTCGACGACATCCTCCCGCCGGTGCGCGACGTCAACACCTACGACAACAAGCTGTTCGCGGTCCCGTTCTACGGCGAGTCCTCGATCCTCATGTACAACAAGGACGTCCTCTCCAAGGCCGGCGTCACCCTCGGTGACAGCCCGACCTGGCAGGAGGTCGCCGACGCGGCGAAGAAGGTCAACAGCGCCGACATGTCGGGCATCTGCATGCGCGGCAAGCCGGGCTGGGGCGACCTCTTCGCGCCGCTGACGACAGTCATCCAGACCTTCGGCGGCAACTGGTACGACGACCAGTGGAACGCCACCGTCGACACCCCGGAGTGGAAGGAGGCCGTCACCTTCTACAAGACGATGCTCGACACCTCCGGTGAGAAGGACCCGGTGTCCTACAGCTTCAACGAGTGCCTCACCGCGCTCAAGGAGGGCAAGGCCGCGATGTGGGCCGACGCCTCCGTCGCCGCGTCGATGCTCGAGGCCGACGACTCGCCGGTCAAGGGCAAGATGGGCTACGCCCACATGCCGGTGAACAAGACCCAGCAGTCCGGCTGGCTCTGGAGCTGGAACCTCGCCATCCCGTCCTCGACGAAGAACAAGGACGCCGCGCTGAAGTTCGTCAAGTGGGCCACGAGCAAGGACTACATCAAGCTCGTCGGGCAGAAGATCGGTTGGAGCAACGTGCCCCCGGGCTCGCGGACCTCGACCTACGAGATCCCCGAGTACAAGGAGGCCGCGGCCGCCTACGCCCCGATCACCCTCGACGTCATGAGCTCGGTCAACCCGAAGCAGCCGGGGGTGAACCCGCAGGGCTGGGTGGGCATCCAATACGTCTCGATCCCCGAGTTCCAGGACGTCGGCAACCAGTGCGCACAGCTCGTCGCCGACTACATCGCAGGACGCGGGTCCGTGGACGACGCGCTGGCCAAGTGCCAGTCGCTCGCCCAGGCCGCTGGTGACAAGCACAAGAGCTGAACCCAGCACACCGTGAACCGCGGGTGCCGGGGTCGGGTCCTCCGACCGACCCCGGCACCCGCAGCCACAAGGTCGACCATCCGCTCGCACAAGGGAGTGCCCAGATGTCCGTGACCGAGCTCGACACGGTGAAGGCCGAGGCCGCCACCGAGCCCAGGCGGGTGAACAAGAGGGAGCTGTGGTCGGCTCGCGGCCTGCTGCTCCCCGCCGTCATCTTCCTCATCCTGCTGACGCAGGTCCCGTTCGTCGTGACGATCGTCTACTCGTCGCTGAAGTGGAACCTGCTCTACCCGAACGACCGTGGCTTCACCGGCTTCGACAACTACAAGTCGGCCCTGACCTCGGGGGACCTGTGGCCCTCGATCGTCGCCACCGTCCTCATCACGGCCTTCTCGGTCATCCTCTCCGTCGTCATCGGGATGCTCTTCGCGATCCTGCTCGACCGCGAGTTCCGGGGCCGGGCCATCGCCCGCACCCTGATGATCACCCCGTTCCTGGTGATGCCGGCCGCGGCCTCGCTGATCTGGAAGTACTCGATGTTCGACACGAACATCGGCATCCTCAACTGGCTCTCCCGCGCGCTGCACCTGCCGGTGGTCTCGTGGTCGACCGAGCACCCGATGCTCTCGGTCGTCATCGTCCTGACCTGGCAGTTCACCCCGTTCATGATGCTCATCCTGCTGGCCGGGCTGCAGGGCCAGGACAAGGGCATCCTCGAGGCCGCGCAGGTCGACGGCGCCGGCACCTGGCGCACCTTCACCTGGATCACGCTGCCGCACCTGCGGATGTACATCGAGATCGGCGTGCTGCTCGGGTCGGTCATCATCCTCCAGGTCTTCGACCCGATCGCCATCCTCACCAAGGGCACCGGCGGCACGAAGACCCTGGCCTACCTGCTCTACGAGCGCGCGTTCATCGGGCTCGACGTCGGGCAGGCCGCCGCGTACGGCGTCGTCACGGTGATCCTGACGATCATCGTCGCCACCGTCGCGCTGCGCACCCTCTTCAAGGTCTTCATGGCAGGAGGCAGCCGATGAACCGCTCGCTCAAGGGCTCGCTCGTCACGACCCTCACCTGGATCCTCGTCCTGGCGTTCTTCTTCCCCGTCTTCTGGATGATCCTCAACGGGTTCAAACCGGAGTCGGTGGCCTCCTCGGTCAACCCGAAGCTGTTCTTCAGCCCCTCGACCGACGGCTACCAGCTGGCGATGGACCGCGGCATGAAGGGCTACCTGCTCAACTCGGTGACCGCGTCGGTGACCGCGACGATCATCGCCGTCGTCCTGTCGATCCCGGCCGCGTACGCGCTGTCGATCCGGCGGGTCAAGAACGTCGAGAACGCGCTGTCGTTCTTCATCTCCACCCGGTTCATGCCGCTGGCCGCGGTCGTGCTGCCGCTGTTCATGATCCTCAAGACCCTCGGGCTGCTCGACAACATCTACATGCTCGCGATCGTCTACGGGGCGGTGAACCTGCCGGTCGCGGTGTGGATGATGCGCTCGTTCTTCCTCGAGGTCCCGTTCGAGATCATCGAGGCCGCCCGCGTCGACGGTGCCGGGCTGGGGCGCGAGATCTTCCGGGTCGCGCTCCCGCTCGTGCTGCCCGGGGTCGCCTCGGCCGCGCTCATCACGTTCATCTTCTCCTGGAACGAGTACTTCCTCGCGACCCTGCTCACCTCCTCGGCCGCCCGCACGACCCCGCCGTTCCTCGGCTCGTTCGTCGACGGCCGCGGGCAGTTCCTCGCGGTCCTCTCGGCCGCGGCGACCATCGCCGCCCTGCCGGTCATCGTCGCGGGCTGGGTCGCCCAGAAGCAGCTCGTCCGCGGCCTGTCGATGGGAGCCATCAAGTGACCGATGCGGCCCGCGTCCCGGGCGGGGCGGCCTGATGCCCGCCCCGTCCCGGGACCTCACCGACACCGTCGTCGCCGTCACCGGTGCGGGAGGCGGCATCGGTGGTGCGACGGTGGGCCTGGCCCTCGAGGCCGGGGCCCGGGTCGTCGCCGGCGACCTGCGCGCCGACGGGCTCGACCGGCTCGTCGAGGAGTGGGGGCCCGGCCGGCTCGTCACGGTCGTCGGTGACGTCCGGGTCGAGACGACGGCCGAGGCGCTCGTCGCGGCCGGGGTCGAGGCCTTCGGGCGGGTCGACTCGGTCGTCGCGAACGCGGCGGTCGGCTTCTACGGCGGCATCCTCGACTACTCCTCCGAGCAGGTCGAGCTGATGGTCGACGTCACCGTCAAGGGAACCGTCTGGCTGGCGCGGGCGGCGGTGCGGCAGTTCCGGTCCCAGGGTGGTGGCGGCGACGTCGTCATCATCGGGTCGGTCGCCGGGCTGATGATCGGCGGTGGCAAGGAGGCCGTCTACTCGGCGACCAAGGGTGCCCAGATCAACCTCGGGTACGCGCTCGACCGCGAGCTGCGTTCCGAGGGGATCCGGACCACCGTCATCGCCCCGGCCGGGGTCAACACCGCGTTCGCCGCGGCCGACGGGCGCTTCGGCGAGGGCGACCCGTCGTCCGGACCGTTCATGGAGCCCGCCGACATCGCCGGCGCGGTGCTGCACACGCTCCAGCAGCCCCGGCGGATGCGTACCGAGCTCTGGACGATGTGGAGCCTCGCCGAGAAGCACTAGTGACCACCGCCGGGCCCTTCCCTGCAGGCCCGGCGGTCCGAGCGCGGAGCCCTCCGGGAGTGACTGGGCCCCCCGGAGGGCTTCGCCACGTCCGGGCGCCCCCGG
>NZ_JAFDVD010000015.1 GCF_016887965.1 Phycicoccus sonneratiae | reverse complement strand
TCGGCTCGTCCCTCGCCGACGCCCTCGCCCTCCCGGCATCCACCCGCCTCCGCCAATGGAAAGTCCCCCGGGGGCGCAAGCTTCCCGGGGGACTTTCCGTTGGCGGAGGCGGAGGGATTTGAACCCTCGATGGGCTTGAGACCCAAACCGCATTAGCAGTGCGGCGCCATAGACCGGACTAGGCGACGCCTCCAACGCCTGCACAGGGTATCCGGCGGCGCAGCGGCGGGCAAAAGCACCCACCTCCCGAGACCGGAGGGGCCGCCCGAGGCGGTCCGTTCGGCCGAGGGTGTTCGCCGGACGCGACCCCCGGGGCGCTGGCACACTTCCGGCCGTGACGACCCCGCCGTTCCCGCAGCCGCCCTCGCCGACCGCCGTCTCCACACCGACGGCCGTGCCGGACGCGTCGTACCTGGCCCCGCTGCCGCTCGCGACGCCGGCCGGCGCCGAGCAAGCCCGGGCCAAGGCGTCGACCGCCCTCGGCTGGGCCATCGGGGCGGCGGTGGCCGCCGGCATCTCCGTGCTGCTGTCGGTCGTCGCGGTCGTCCTCGCGGGCAACGGGGCGTTCTCCGGTGCCGACGACGCCTACTACGAGTCGGTGCGCGGCCAGGTGACCGCCCTCCCCGCCGGATCCGCCCTGTCGGGTGACCGCCTCGAGTGGGTCGTCGACGGAGCGGAGCGCGACTTCGGGTGGGTCGTCGACGACATCGACTGCCCCGACACCCCGTCGGTGGCCCGCTCGACCGTCGTCGTCTGCACCGGCACGGTCGACGGTGACGACTGGACGGGCGTGGTCCACTTCGAGGACTCGGCCGGCTCCTTCGTCCTCCTCGAGCTCTGAGCCGGCGCGAAGACCCACCAGCGCATCGCGAGGTACTTGACGGCGGTCGCGGCGGCCGTCGTCGCGGCGACCACCCCGGTCTCGACCCACGTCGGCGCCCCGGGGGCGAGGACCCCGAGCAGCGCCAGCCCTCCCGAGGTCATCCCCAGGGTCAGGGCGAACACGAGCAGGCCCTGCACCTGGTGTCGGGCCGCGCCGTCGCGTCCGCGGATGCCGAAGGTCCAGCGCCGGTTGGCCCAGGTGTTCGCGACCGCCGCGACGAGCAGGGCTACCGTGTTGGCGACCTGCGCCGAGTCGAGGAGGTGGCGCAGGACGACGAACCCGCCGAGATGCACGCCCGTGCTGGCCAGCCCGACGACCGCGAAGACGGCGAGCTCGCGGGTGACGGCCGGGCGGGCACCTCGGGCAGCGTCGGCCACCGGGCGCGTCACGAGGCTGGTCACTGCCCGGCCGCCGTCGGCTGCGTGAGGTCGTAGAACGTCGACCCGCCGATCGTCACGGCGGTGAAGTTCTCCGACACCCACGTGTTGATCTGGTCCGCGACGTCCGAGCCACCTTGCTGCCCGCGGAAGCCACCACCGGCGGCGAACCAGTGGATGCGGCCGTCGGCCACGTCCTGCTGGAACTGGGCGAGGGTCGGCGACGGGTCGGAGCCGTTGAAGCCGCCGATCGCCATCACCGGGTACCCGGTGCCGAGCTGGAGCCCGGCGGCGTTCTGCGACCCGACCGCGGCCGCCACCCACGTGTACTGGTCGGCGTCGGCGGTCAGGGCGGCGACCACGTCGGCGTCCGGTGTCGTGGCGTCGAGCAGGCCGCCCATCCCGCCCCGTCCGCCGGGCCCGCCGGCCCCACCGGTCGCGCCACCCGGCGTGGTGCCCCCGGTCGTGCCACCCTGGGCCGTGCCGCCGCCGAAGGGCGTCGTGCCGCCGTTGGGGTTGGTCGCCGCCGTGCCACCGGGCGGGGTGCCGCCGGGGCCGCCGCCGGGCATCCCGCCGCCGCCCCCCGGTCCACCGGTCGACGGGCCGGCGGTGACGATGGACCCGCTGTGGCCGGTCGAGAGCGTCGTCGCCGCGTAGGCCGTCGGGCCCGCGAGCCCGGCGACGACCGCCATGCCCGCCACGACGACGAGGGCCCGGCGGTGCAGCCGGCCGACGACGAGGAACAGCAGCGTCGCCGCGAGCCCGAGGGCGAGGACGCCGAAGCGCAGCCACCCGCCGTACGCCGTCGTGCGGGAGAGCAGGACGAAGGCCCACACCGACCCCGCAGCGGTCCCGGCGGCGAGGGTCAGGGCGCCGAGCGCCTCGTGCCGTCGCTGCCAGGCCTCGGCCGCGCCCATCCCGACGAGGGCGGCGATCGGCGGGGCGAGGGCGACGGTGTAGTACTCGTGGAAGATGCCCTGCATCAGCGAGAAGACGAGGGCGGTCGTCACGAGCCAGAGCCCCATGACGAGGTAGGCCGCCCGCCGGCGGTCGGTGCGAGGAGCCCGGCCGCGCAGCAGCAGGCCGCCGACGAGGAGGACGAGCGCCGCCGGGATGAGCCACGAGATCTGGCCCCCGACCGAGGAGTCGAACATCCGGGTCAGGCCGGTGCCGTTCGAGAAGCCACCGCCGCCCCCGCCTCCACCGCCGCCGACCCGGCCGACCTCGGACCCGTCGAGGCGGCCGAGGCCGTTGTAGCCGAAGGTCAGCTCGAGGAACGAGTTCGTCTGGCTGCCACCGATGTACGGACGCATCGAGGCGGGCACGAGCTCGACGACCGCCACCCACCAGCCGGCCGAGACGAGGAACGCGCCGACCGACAGGAGCCCGCCGACGACCCGCCGGCGGACCGGGGTGTCGGCGCAGAACAGCCACACGAGGGCCACGGCCGGGACGACGAGCAGGACCTGGAGGGTCTTCGTGAGGAACCCGAGGCCCGTGAACGCGCCGGCGAGGGCGATCCACCGGTACGAGCCGGACTCGAGCGAGCGCAGGGTCGCCCAGACCGCGAGGGCCATGAGGAGGGTGAGGAGGGCGTCGGGGTTGTTGAAGCGGAACATCAGGACGGCGACCGGGGTCAGGGCCATCGCGGCGCCGGCGAGGAGGGCTCCGCCGTGGCCGAACCACCGACGCACCGACGCGTGCACGGCGGCCACCGTCCCGACGCCCATGAGCACCTGCGGCAGGAGCATCGCGAAGGAGCTGAGGCCGAGGAGGCGCACCGAGAGGGCCATCACCCAGAGCGAGGCCGGCGGCTTGTCGACGGTGATGGCGTTGCCGCCGTCGAAGCTGCCGAAGAGGAGGGCCTTCCACGACGTGCTGCCCGCCTGGACCGCCGCCGAGTAGAAGCTGTTCGCCCAGCCGCTGGCCGTGAGGTTCCACAGGTAGGCCCCGGCGGTGACGACGAGCAGCGCGAGCAGGGCCGGGCGGGCCCAGCGCGGGTCCTCCTCGGGTCCGCGGACGAGGCGGGTCAGCCGCTGCCGGCCGCGCGCGCCGCCACGGGGCCGGGGCGGGGGACCGGCGCTCGCCGGCGGCGCGGGGGCCTCGTCGCGGGAGGTCGTGGGCAGGGTGGCGGTGTCCATGACCCCACGCTCGGGCCGGCTCCTGTGCCCGACCTGTGGCTCGCCTGTCGCGGGGGTCTGACCCGGTGCGAAGATGGCGCGGTGGCCGCTCCCGTCGTCCGTCCTGCCCGCCCCGACGAGCTCGAGGCCGTCGGGCGGCTGACCCTCGCGGCCTACGCCGCGGATGGCGGCATGTCGCCCGAGCACCCTTACGCCGCAACGCTGCTCGATGCCGGCGCCCGCGCCCGCGACGCCGAGCTGCTCGTGGCCGAGGAGTCGGGGTCGGTGCTCGGCACGGTCACCTTCGTCCGCCCGGGCACCCCCTTCTCGGAGATCGGCGGGCCGGACGAGGCCGAGGTCCGCACCCTGGCCGTGGCTCCCGAGGCGCGGGGGCGTGGGGTGGGCCGCCTGCTGAGCGACGAGTGCGTCCGGCTCGCGCGCGCCGAGGGGTGTCGTGCCGTCGTCCTCTCGAGCGGGACCTGGATGACCGCCGCCCACCGCCTCTACGAGCGGATGGGGTTCGTCCGCGTGCCCGAGCGCGACTGGAGCCCGCGCCCCGACGTCGACCTCATCGCCTACCGCCTGACCCTCTGACGACCGGGCCCGGAGGGGTCAGGCGGGGAGCAGGACCGAGAAGGTCGTCGCCCCGGGTGCGGACTCGACCTCGACCCGCCCGCCGTGCGCCTGACCGACGGCCGCGACGATCGAGAGCCCGAGCCCGGTCGAGCCCTTCTCCCGGCTGCGTGAGTCGTCGCCGCGGGTGAAGCGCTCGAACACCTTGGCCTGCAGGGAGTCGGGGATCCCGGGGCCGTTGTCGGACACCGAGATGCGCACCATCCGGCCCTCGGGCCGCAACCGCGTGACGACCTTCGTGCCGGACGGCGTGTGCGTGCGCGCGTTCGCGAGCAGGTTGGCGAGGATCTGGTGCAGCCGTGCCCCGTCGCCGGTCACCTCGACCGGCTCGTCGGGCAGGTCGAGCTCCCACGTGTGGTCCGGCGAGGCGGCGTGGGCGTCGCTCACCGCGTTGACGGCGAGCAGGCTGAGGTCGACGGGCTCGCGCTCGAGGGGGCGGCCGGAGTCGAGCCGGGCGAGGAGGAGCAGGTCCTCGACGAGCTCCTGCATCCGCAGCGCCTCGGACTCCACCCGGCCGATCGCGTGGGTCACCGTGCCGGGCACCGGCTCGCTCTCGCGGCGGGTCAGCTCGGCGTAGCCGCGGATGGACGCCAGCGGGGTGCGCAGCTCGTGGGAGGCGTCGGCGACGAACTGCCGCACCCGCATCTCGCTCTGCTGGCGGGCCTGCAGCGCGGACTCGACGTCGTCGAGCATCGTGTTGAGTGCCAGCCCGACCTGGCCGACCTCGGTGCGTCCGTCGGCGTCGGCCTCGGGGACGCGCACCGCGAGCGAGACGTCGCCGGAGTCGAGCTGGAGGCCCGACACCTGCCGGGCGGTCGCGGCCACGCGGTCGAGGGGCGCGAGGCTGCGGCGGATGACGAGCGCCCCGCCGGCCCCGACGAGCACGAGCCCGACGGCGGTGCCGCCGACGACGAGGGCGAGCAGCTTGGAGAGCAGCCGGTCGACCGGCTCCGTGGACACGCCGACGATGAACTGCCCTCCGCCGGAAAGGGTCCGGGACGTCACGAGGTACTCGCCGAGGTCGCCGCCGAGGTCGATGTGCACGGCCTCGCTGCCCTTGAGGCCGTCCGTGACGGTCGCGATCTGCGCGGTGTCGAGCTGCCCGTCGCCGTCGCGCAGCGTCACCGAGTTGAGCGCGTTGCCGCGGGAGTCGGTGGCGACCGACCCGTCGGCGGCCAGGCCGAGGACGAGCACCCGGTCGGAGCCGGGGGCGCCGGGTGGTCCGCTGCCGTGGGGCACCCGGCCGTCGCCGTCGTCGTCGAAGACGCCACCGCGGTCGCCGGCGCGGCCGAGGGCGCTCTGGAGGTCCTGGCCGAGCTGGGAGTCGAGGTAGCGGCGGGTCTCGAGCACGGTCAGCGCGCTCGTCGCGAGCATGACGACGGTGAAGAGCGCGAGGACGGCCACGAGCAGCTGCGTGCGCAGCGTCCACCGCGAGGGCGGGTGGGCCGCCACGGGCAGGTGGGGGCGTGGGGTCATCGGGTCACTCGGCCGGCTTGAGGACGTAGCCGACGCCCCGCATCGTGTGGATCATCGGGGTGCGCCCGGCGTCGATCTTCTTGCGCAGGTAGGAGATGTAGAGCTCGACGACGTTGGCCTGGCCGCCGAAGTCGTAGTTCCAGACGCGGTCGAGGATCTGGGCCTTCGACAGCACGCGCTTCGGGTTGCGCATGAGGTAGCGGAGCAGCTCGAACTCGGTGGCCGTCAGCTGGATCTCGGTGCCGCCACGGGTCACCTCGTGGCTGTCCTCGTCCATCGTCAGGTCGCCGACGACGAGGAGCGAGTCGCTCTCGGCGGTCGCGACGGCGGTGCGCCGCATGAGGGCCCGCAGCCGGGCGACGACCTCCTCGAGGCTGAACGGCTTGGTGACGTAGTCGTCGCCGCCGGCGGTGAGCCCGGCGACGCGGTCCTCGACGGCGTCCTTCGCGGTGAGGAAGAGCACCGGCACGTTCGGGTCGTCGGCGCGCATCCGCCGGAGCACCTCCATGCCGTCGAAGTCGGGCAGCATCATGTCGAGGACGACGGCGTCGGGCCCGAAGTCCTTGGCCGCGCGCACGGCCTGGATGCCGGAGGCGGCGCTGCGCACCTCCCAGCCCTCGTACCGCAGGGCCATCGACAGCAGCTCGGTGAGGTTGGGCTCGTCGTCGACGACGAGGACCCGCACCGGGCTGCCGTCGAGGCGGGCGAGGGCGGGTGCGGGGGCGGTCTGCGGGCGGGTCTGCATGGGAGGAGTCTGTGCGCGCGGGCTGGGCCGATCCGATGCGCCGCCTGTGCGCTTCCTGTGTGCCACGTCCACAGGCTGCCAGCGTCGTGCTGGCTGCGCCACAGGTCCGCCACAGGTGGGGCTGCCACGGTGCCGCGAGCACCCGCCCGACGAAGGAGACCACCGATGAGCGAGAGCCGCGAGCACGACGGGCCCGACGCGTCGTCCCCCGGGACGCCGGACTGGGCCACCCAGGCCGTGCCCGGACCCGCGCCCGACGTCTCGACCCCGTCCCCGGCCGCCGGCCGGTCGTGGGAGGCCGTGGCGACCCACGGAGCGGCGCCTGCCGCGGCGTGGCGTCGCCCGTGGTCCGGCTGGGGCTCGCCCGGGCGCTGGTCGGGCCGACGCACGGTCGTCGCGCTCGTCGCGGCGCTGGGCATCGGGGCGCTCGGGGCGGCCGGTGCGACGGCGGCCATCACCCAGTCCGACGGTGGCGGCCGCGGCGACCTCGGGGGCCGGGGTGGGCAGGGCCAGTTCCCCGGCGGCCCCGGCCAGGGCCGGCTCCCCGGCGGTGGGCAGGGCCAGGTCCCCGGCGCGCCCCGGGACCGCGACGGCGACGGCGACCACCACGGCTTCGGCGACCACGACGGTGACCACGACGGTGACGGCTCCGGCAGCGGTCTGCCCGGCCGGCAGGGGCAGCTGCCCGGCGGGTCGCAGCAGTCGACGCCCGGCGACGCGAACGGCACCGCGCCGACCACCTGAGCCCACGACGGGGCCCCGCCGGAGTGCGATCCGGCGGGGCCCCGTCGTGCTGCGGGTCAGGCCTGCTCGACGTGCTCCTTAAGGGTGGCGAGCTCGTCGGCGAGGGGGGCGGGGAGACGGTCACCGATCCGGGCGAACCACTCCTCGATGAGGGGGACCTCGGCCTTCCAGTCCTCGACGTCGACGCGCAGGGCCTTGGCGAGCTGCTCGTCGCCGATGCCGAGACCGGTGGTGTCGATCGCGCCGGGGGTGGGGACGAGTCCGACCGGCGTCTCGACCGCGTCGGCCGTGCCGTCGAGCCGCTCGACGACCCACTTGAGGACGCGGGCGTTGTCGCCGTAGCCCGGCCAGAGGAAGGACCCGTCCTCCTCGTCGCGGCGGAACCAGTTGACCTGGAAGATCTTCGGCAGCTTCGCGGGGTCCGCGTGCGCGCCGATGTCGAGCCAGTGCTGCATGTAGTCGCCGGCGTGGTAGCCGATGAAGGGCAGCATCGCCATCGGGTCGCGGCGGACGACGCCGACCGCCCCGGTGGCCGCGGCGGTGGTCTCGGAGGAGAGCGTCGCGCCGACGAACACGCCGTGCGCCCAGTCGCGCGACTCGTAGACGAGCGGCACGGTCGTCTTGCGGCGGCCGCCGAAGAGGATCGCGTCGATCGGCACGCCGTCCGGGTTGTCGTACTCGGGGGCGATCATCGGGGTCTGCTTGGCCGGGGTCGTGAAGCGGCTGTTCGGGTGGCTGCTCGGCACACCGGACTCGGGGGTCCAGTCGTTGCCCTTCCAGTCGGTGAGGTGCGACGGCGGGGCCTCGCTGAGGCCCTCCCACCACACGTCGCCGTCGTCGGTCAGGGCGACGTTCGTGAAGATCGAGTTGCCCTGCTCGATGGTCCGCACGGCCTGCGGGTTGGTGTGCATCCCGGTGCCGGGCGCGACGCCGAAGAGGCCGAACTCGGGGTTGACGGCGTACAGCCGGCCGTCCGGCCCGAAGCGCATCCAGGCGATGTCGTCGCCGACCATCTCGGCGCTCCAGCCCTCGAGGGCCGGCTCGATCATCGCGAGGTTGGTCTTGCCGCACTGGCTCGGGAAGGCGCCGGCGACGTAGTGCGTCGTGCCCTGCGGCGAGGTGAGCTTGAGGATGAGCATGTGCTCGGCCATCCAGCCCTCGTCGCGGGCCATCGCCGAGGCGATGCGCAGGGCGTAGCACTTCTTGCCGAGCAGGGCGTTGCCGCCGTACCCGCTTCCGTACGACCAGATCTCGCGCGTCTCGGGGAAGTGCGCGATGTACTTGGTGTCGCTGCACGGCCACGGGACGTCGGGGCGGCCGTCGACGAGGGGGTCGCCGACCGAGTGCAGGCCCTTGACGAAGGGCGCCTGCAGCTCCTCCATCGTCTGCAGGACGGGGGTGCCGATACGGGCCATGATCCGCATGTTCGTCACGACGTACGCGGAGTCGGTGACCTCGACGCCGAACATCGGGACGGTCGCGTCGAGGTGGCCCATGACGAAGGGGATGACGTACATCGTCCGACCGCGCATCGAGCCGCGGTAGAGCTCGGTCATCGTCGCCTTGAGCTCGGCGGGGTCGACCCAGTTGTTCGTCGGGCCCGCGTCCTCCTCGCGCTCGGAGGCGATGAAGGTGCGGTCCTCGACGCGGGCGACGTCGGTGGGGTCGCTCTGGCAGAGGAAGGAGTTGGGCTTCTTCGCCGGGTCGAGCCGCACGAAGGTGCCGTTCTCGACGAGCTGCGTGGTCAGGCGGTCCCACTCCTCCTGCGAGCCGTCGCACCACACCACCTCGTCCGGCTGGGTGAGGGCGGCGACCTCGTCGACCCAGGACTGCAGGTCGGCGTGGGTCGTGCGCGGGGTCGTCGTCGCGATGGTGGTCATCAGGTGGGTCCTTCCGCCGTTGCCGGTGTGTGGTCGGCACCGGGCGACGGGCGTTCGGCGGGAACCTCGGCCGCCCACCGCGGGGAGCCTCACCTCCACGGTAGGACCGGGACGGTGCGGCGGACCGCGCTTGTGAAAGTGTTCACAAGACCGCCGTGGTGCGGCTCAGGAGGTGCTCTGATCCCCCTCGGAGGAGGGTGGGAGCACCGAGCGACGGGCGACGGCCTCCCCGGCCCCGACGACGTCGAGCAGCGCGGCGAGGACCCGGCGGGCGACGGCGACGTCGGCGTCCCCGACCCGGTCGGCCACCTGCTCCTCCAGCGACCGGCGCGCCGCCCGCGCGGAGCGGACCATGGCCCGTCCCGCGTCGGTGAGGGCCACCCGGCGGCTCCGCCCGTCGGCGGGGTCCGGCCGGCGCTCGACGAGCCCGAGCTCCTCGAGCTCGGCGACCCACTTGGACGCGGCCTGCTGGGTCACGCCGAGGCGTCCGGCGAGGTCGGTGACGGTCGGGCGGTCCTCGACGAGGTGCTGGACGACGTAGCCGTGCAGGCTCCGGACGCCGGGCGGAGCGCTCGCGGCGAGCAGCCAGGGGTCGGTGGCGCGGGCACCGAGCAGGACGAGGACCGGGAGGTCGAGGTCGTCGAGGTGGAGGGAGGGCACGGCGCCATCCTGCCATTTGCACAACCAAGGTTGTGGACGTAATGTCGGCGGCATGTCGCACGCGCAGCTGGTGAGGGACTTCCTCGAAGCCCTCGAGTCGGGAGAGCAGGGCGAGGCGCTCGCGCGGTTCTGGTCCGACGACGTCCGGACGGTCACACACCCGAACCTCGTCGCTCCGCGCGGAGGGTCCTCGGACCGGGCGGCGATGGTCGCCGCGTCCGTCGCCGGTGCCGGGCTCCTGGCCGGCCAGCGCTTCCACGTGCTCGACGTCCTCGAGGCGGGGGACGCAGTCGTCGTCCGCCTCGACTGGACCGGTGAGCTCGCCGTCGACGCGGGGTCGTGGCCGGCGGGCACCGTCCTGCACGCCCGGGTGGCGCAGTTCGTCACCGTCGCCGACGGGCGCATCGCCCGGCTCGAGACCTACGACTGCTACGACCCCGTCGAGGTCTGACCCAGGGGGGTAGGCCGGGCCGATTTCTCGGGGCGGGCGGGCTCCGGTAGTCTGCTCAGTCGTTGCGCCGCGTGCGTGACGGGCGCCCGTAGCTCAACGGATAGAGCATCTGACTACGGATCAGAAGGTTAGGGGTTCGAATCCCTTCGGGCGCGCACTGTGTTGAGACAGTAGGACGGGCCCCGGCCGGCGGAGACGCGGTCGGGGCCTTGCTCTGTCCGGGCGTCGGGACGCGGAAGGGCGCGGCGCCGGAGTTCGCGTGGATGCTCCGTCATGGACGGCGGTCGGCCGTCCGGCCGAGGGCTGGCGGAACGGCGGCGAAGAGCCGCTCCGCCTCCTCACTCGTGCGGGCGATCGCGGTCACCCCGATGGCCCCGTGGCTCGCCAGCGAGGGGAAGCCGTGCAGGAGCACGCCCGCGCCCCGGGCGTGGTCGAAGCCCAGCCCCGCGACCTCGAGCGACGTGATGGCCCGCTCCGGCGACAGCTCCCGGCCCGCCAGGACCTCGACGGCGTCACCTGAGCGGTAGGTCCGCGTGCTGCCGTCGGAGTCGGCGACCCAGCGCCCCGCACGAGGGTCGTAGGAGCCGGGCACCAGGTACCGAAGAGCGGTGTAGGAGTGGGTCGTCCCGCCCCGGCGGAGGTTGAGGTCGACGGCAGCGAGGGCCCAGCCGCCCCGGCCCCGGCGCGCGACGAAGTCGACGGTCAGCCAACCCACGGCCCCGAGCTGCGAGAGCACGCACGCGACCGACGTGACGTGCGTGGTGAGCTCCGCCGCGTAGGCCGGGTCGGCCGGTAGGCGGCTCCCGAGAAACACCTGGCCGCTGCCTCCCCCGAGGACCTGCTCGTGCGTCGCCAGGACGACCACCTCGCCGTCCGGGCGGATCTCCGCCTGGGCGCTGGGACTGGTCAGGACCTCACCGGTCACCAGCTCCTCGACGACGCCGCCGGAGGCCAGGTCGGCGAGGAACCACTCCGGCGCCCGCGAGGCCATCTGGGCAGCCAGCTGGTCCACCGTGAGGGGTTGTCCGGTGGGAGCGTTCGTCGCCATCGTCCAGTTCCCCTCGCCCGCACCGGAGTTGTCGAGCTTGACGATGACGTCCTCGAGACTCGGGCGATCACGGCGGATGGCGGCGACGGCGGCCGCGACCTCCGTCGCGTCGTGCACGTCCTCGACGCCGAGCGGGACCGGGACCCCGGCCTCGCGGAAGAGGCGCCGGGACGCACTCTTGAACCCGTGGCTCCACAGGTCCGGAGGGCTGCCGTCGAGCGGGACGCCGAGGGCGAGCGCCACGTCGACCTCGTCGTCCGTGACGTTCCAGGGCTCGATGACCGCCGGCGCGCCCCCGACCCGTCGGCGGAGCTCCTCGACGAGGTCGGGCCAGCCGAGGAGCTTCGCGGCGACGCCTCGTGCGCCGGCGTCCGGGACGACGAGGGACGAGATCCTGCGCCGAGCGCCCTCGGGGTCCTCCGGGCGAGCCAGAGCCGCGTAGCAGTCGAGGACGCAGCCCGGTGGTTCCTCGCTCGTCACGACGACCACCCGCGCCCCCGGGCTGCGGGCCGTCCGCAGACCGTCGACGAGCGCGCGGTGCTCGAGGCCCGGGAGCAGGGAGGCGTGGTGGTCCAGGAGCCGTTGCGGCATGCTGTGCGACGGCAGGGAGACGACGACGTGCTCCGTCGCGGTCCCCGGGGCGGTGGCCGCCCGGGCGGCCGCGAGCGTGGACTGCAGGCGACGGAACGCGGAGGCGCGGGTCGACGGAGACCATGACCCGTCCCCCTGCCGGGCCTGCTGTCGTCGCGTCGTCGTGTGCACGGCCTCGACGTACCCGTCACGAGCGGCCGGGATGCGTCCGGCGGCGGGGTCGGTGTGACGGCACCCGGCGCCGGGTAGGGGCACGCGGTCGGACCACCGCGACGGAAGGACCACCGTGCCCCAGCTCACCGCCCTCGTCCTCAACTGCACCCTGAGCCCCTCACCCACGCCGTCGAGCACCGACCTGCTGAGCAGCCAGCTGCTCGAGGCGCTCGCCGGGCACGACGTGTCCGGCACGACCGTCCGGGTCGTCGACCACGACGTCCGACCCGGGGTCGAGCTCGACATGGGGGAGGGCGACGCCTGGCCGGCCATCCGCGAGCAGGTGATGGCGGCCGACATCCTCGTGCTCGCCACGCCGACCTGGCTCGGGCAGCACTCGAGCGTCGCCCAGCGCGTCCTCGAGCGGCTCGACGCCGAGCTCTCCGAGACCGACGACGAGGGACGCCTCCTGACGTTCGGCAAGGTGGCCCTCGCCGTCGTCGTCGGCAACGAGGACGGCGCGCACCACGTCTGCGCCGTGCTCTACCAGGCCCTCAACGACGTCGGCTTCACCATCCCGGCCAACGGCTGCACGTTCTGGAACGGCGAGGCGATGACGGGCACCGACTACCGGGACCTCGACGAGACGCCCGAGGCCACGGCGTCCGCCACGCAGAGCGCGGCCGCCCATGCCGCCCACCTGGCGCGCCTCCTCCGGGCGGACCCGTACCCGGCGTCGTGAGCGGGTCGCCGCCCGCGGGGCTCGCCACCTTCGGGCTGCTCGCGCCGCTGACCCCGGTCGCCGACCGGACCGGCTCGCCCGGTCCGCTGGACGACCTCGCCGAGGCCTCCGCCGTCCCGGACCTCGACGCGCTCTGGCTGCGCGACCTGCCCTGCGTCCCCGACGGCGACGAGGACGCCGGGCAGGGCACCGACCCCTTCGCGCACCTGTCGCTCCTCGCCGGGGCCGGCGTGCTCCCTCCGGTGGTCGGCATCGCCTCGGTCGTCCTCGGCACGCGGCACCCCCTCGTGCTCGCCCGCGCGGTCGCCACCGCGCAGGCGCACACCGGTGGACGGCTGGTGCTCGGGCTCGGCACGGGGGGCAAGCCGCCGATGAACGCGGCCCTCGGGCTGCGTGGCCGGACCATCGAGGAGTTCGCCACGGAGTGGCGGGCGGTGCGCGCCGCCCTCGCCGGCCGGCTCGACAGCGGTCTCGTCGCGGGACACCGGACGACCCCCACCCCACCGGTCTACCTCGCGACGACGGGGGCCGAGCGGTGGCGGGCCGTCGACGGCGACGCCGACGGGTGGATGGCCTTCCTCGGCGACGAACGGGCCTTCGACGACGTCCACGCCGCGATGGAACGGGTCAGCGCGCGCCGCATGCCGGTGGCGGTGCGTGCCGACGTCATCGTGCGGGAGGACGCGAGGGGCCTGACGCTCCACGACCGGGGCCGGGTCGTCGGCTCCCTCGACGCGGTCGGCGACCTGCTGGCCCGCTGGCGACGCCATCCCGCGGTCGCGCACCTCATGGTCAACGTCCGCTCGAGCCGACCCACCGAGGACCTCCTCGCCCTCCGTGCCCTGAGCAGCTGACGACGACGCACCGGCGACGTCGGGGTGTGCCTCGGCGGAGGCCGGGGTAGGGCTCGGGGACAACCGACGATGGAGGTACCCCGTGAAGGCAGTCGTGTGGCACGGAACGAAGGACGTCAGGGTGGAGGAGGTCCCGGACCCGCGGATCGAGCAGCCGACCGACGCCGTCATCCGGGTGACGAGCACGAACATCTGCGGCTCGGACCTGCACCTCTACGAACCCCTCGGCGCGTTCATGACGCCGGGCGACGTCCTCGGCCACGAGTCGATGGGTGTCGTCGAGGAGGTGGGGTCCGAGGTCACCGACCTGGCCGTCGGCGACCGCGTCGTCATCCCCTTCCAGGTCTGCTGCGGCCACTGCTGGATGTGCGAGCACGGCCTGCAGAGCCAGTGCGAGACCACGCAGAACCGCGACCAGGGGACGGGCGCCACGCTGTTCGGCTACTCCGAGCTCTACGGCGCGCTGCCCGGCGGGCAGGCGCAGTACCTCCGCGTGCCCCAGGCGCAGTACACGCACGTCAAGGTCCCCGAGGGCCCGGCCGACGACCGGTTCGTCTACCTCTCCGACGTGCTGCCGACGGCCTGGCAGGCGGTCGCGTACGCCGACCCCGAGCCGGGTGGAACGCTCCTCGTCCTCGGGCTGGGCCCGATCGGCGACATGGCCTGCCGGATCGCGTTGCAGCGGGGGGTCGGACGGGTCATCGGGGTCGACCGGGTCGACACGCGACTGGCCCGGGCCCGCGAGCGCGGCGTCACGACCCTCGACCTGCGCGACGTCGACGACGTCGGCGACGCCGTCCGCGAGCTGACCGGCGGACGCGGTGCCGACGCGGTCGTCGACGCCGTCGGCATGGAGGCCCACGGGTCGCCGGTGGCCAAGGCGGCGCACAAGGTCGTCGGCCTCCTGCCGGACGCCGTCGCCAAGCCGCTGATGACGAACACCGGCATCGACCGGCTCGCGGCGTTCTACTCCGCCATCGACGCGGTGCGCCGAGGTGGCACCATCTCCCTCAGTGGTGTCTACGGAGGGATGAGCGACCCGATGCCGATGATGACGCTCTTCGACAAGCAGGTGCAGATGCGGATGGGGCAGGCCAACGTCAAGCGGTGGGTGCCCGACATCCTCCCGCTGCTCACCGATGACGACCCGCTCGGCGTCGACGGCTTCGCCACCCACCACCTCCCGATCGACGCGGCCCCCGAGGCCTACCGCACCTTCCAGGCCAAGGAGGACGGAATGGTCAAGGTCGTCCTCGACCCCCACGCGTCGGTCGCGTGAGCACGCCGGCGGGTGGTCGATGACCACGTGCGACGCGGTCGTCGTCGGCGGCGGGCCCAACGGGCTCGTCGCCGCCGCGGCGCTCGGGGACGCGGGGTGGGACGTCGTCCTCGTCGAGGCGCAGGACGAGGTGGGTGGGGCGGTCCGCAGCGCCGAGGTGACCGCTCCCGGGTTCGTGTCCGACCTGTTCAGCGCCTTCTACCCGCTCGCCGCGGCCAGCCCGGTGATCCGCGACCTCGACCTGGGCGCCCACGGGCTCCGCTGGGCGCGCTCGCCGGACGTCGTCGGTCACGCCTTCCCCGACGGCCGGGCAGCCGTCCTCCACGCCTCGGCCGACGACACGGCCGCCGCGTTCGAGGCCGACGCGCCGGGCGACGGCGACGCGTGGCTGCGGATGGTCGCCGGCTGGGACCGCGTCCGCGACCCCCTGCTCGACGCCCTCTTCACACCGCTGCCTGCCGCCCGCCCGGCGGCACGGCTGCTCCGACGGGCCGGCGTCTCCGGCACGCTCGACCTCGCCCGCCTCGCGCTGCTCTCCGTCCGGCGCCTCGGCGCCGAGGAGTTCGACGGCGAGGGACCTCGAGCCCTGTTGTCGGGCAACGCGATGCACAGCGACGTCCCGCCCGACGGCGCCGGTAGCGCCCTCTTCGGCTGGCTGCTCGTGATGCTCGGCCAGGACGTCGGCTTCCCCGTGCCGGTCGGTGGCGCCGGAGCGCTGGCTTCCGCACTGCGCCGCCGCGGCGAGGCATCCGGTGTCCAGGTCCGCTGCGGGACACCGGTGTCCGCCGTCGAGGTCTCGGGCGGTCGCGCCCGCGGCGTGCGGCTCGCCGACGGCACCCGCATCCGGGCCCGGCGGGCCGTGCTCGCCGACGTCCCCGCGACGACGCTCTACACCGACCTCGTCGGGCCGTCGCACCTGCCGCCGCGGCTGCTCGCCGACCTTGCCCGCTTCGACTGGGACGACTCCACGCTCAAGCTGAACTGGGCCCTCGACGCCCCCGTGCCGTGGCGCAACCCGGCGCTCGCGAGCAGCGGCACCGTGCACCTCGGCGTCGACGACGACGGGCTCGTCGACGTCGCCGCCGACCTCTCGGTGGGCCGGATGCCCGAGCGACCGTTCGTCCTCCTCGGGCAGATGGCGACCGCCGACCCGACCCGAGCGCCGGAGGGCGCCGAGACCGCGTGGGCGTACACGCACCTGCCGCGCCGGTTCGCCGACGACGCCGAGGCGGTCGACACGCAGGTGCGCCGGGTGGAGGCGGCCGTCGAGCAGGTCGCCCCGGGCTTCGGGTCCACCGTGCGCGCGCGCTTCGTCCAGCGTCCCGACGACCTCGAGACGGCCGATGCGAACCTCAGCCGCGGCGCACTCAACGGCGGCACCGCCGCGCTGCACCAGCAGCTCGTGATGCGCCCGACCCGCGGGCTCGGCCGGCCGGAGACCCCGCTGCCCGGCCTGTTCCTCGCCAGCGCCTCGGCCCACCCCGGGGGTGGCGTCCACGGGGCCTGTGGCTGGAACGCCGCCGTGGCGGCGCTCGGCCAGCAGGGGGTGCTCGGTCCGGCGCGGCGGGCGCTCGCCCGGACTGCCTGGGCCCGGGTGCTCCGCGAGGTCTGACTCAGCCGCCGGTGGCGGCGCCGTCCTCGCGGTACCGGCCCTCGGCCAGCAGGGCCAGCCGTAGGAGGGTCTCGCGGTTGCGCGGCAGGATCGCGGCCTGCCGCAACGGTATCGGGACCAGTCGGCCGGGCCCGGTGCTCGCGTCCTCGGCGATCGACACCGTGCAGGTGCCCGGGCCGTCGGGGACGACCTCGACCTCGACGCGGGCCTCGCCGGCGGGCCAGCCACGGGCGGTGAGGACCAGCCGGTGGGGGGCTGCCGACTCCTCCACCTCCGTCGTGTCCGAGATGGTCAGCGGCCAGGTGCCGACGCTGTGGTGGATCCGGCTGCCCGGTGCGGGCCACGTGCTGTCGACCTCGCGGACGCGGGCGGCACCGACGACCCAGGTCGCGTACTGCCAGCCGTCGGCGAGGACGGCCCAGACCGCCTCGGCCGGCGCCGTCACGGTCCGGGAGACGCGGGGCCGGTTCAGGTGGTGCTCGGTCACGGGGTGCTCCTCGGGGTCGGGGTCGGAGGGGGCGGGATGGCGTGCCTCGTGCACGTTCCCGGCAGTCGGCGGCAGGCCGGTCCACGGCGCGAGTCCGAAGCGGCGCATCAGCGGGGTGACGAGCACGTCGAACACCCCGGGCAGGAGCCGGAACCCGGCGACCACCACCGGGTTCGCCGGCCCGACGTGCGTCTGCCGGCGGGGGTGGCGCAGGACACGCGCCACGCGTGCCGCGACGGCGTCCTCCGAGCGAACGGGAGGGGGCGGCGCACCGTGCCGCCCGAGGACCGTGGCGGCCTGCCGGTAGACGGGGGTGTCGATCCCGCCGGGGGACACGAGGGACACGTGGGTGCCGACCCGGTCCCGGACCTCGACCTGCAGGGTGCGCACGAGCCCGTGCACCGCCCACTTCGAGAGGACGTAGGGGCTCATGTACGGCGTGGCGATCTCCCCGAGCAGCGACCCGACGACCACGAGGTGACCGCCGCCGGTGCGGCGGAACGCCTGCAGGGCGGCCCGGGCGACGTGGACCGTGCCGAGGACGTCGGTGTCGACCACGTCGGCCAGCACGTCGGCGGGGACCTCCTCGAAGTGTCCGTAGGCGACGACGGCCGCTGCGTGGACGACCGCCAGTCCGCGCCCGTGCTCGGCCGCCGCGGTGTCGACGAGCCGCCGCACGGCATCGTCGTCGCGGACGTCGAGAACCTCCGCCCTGGCGCTCCCGCCCGTCGCACGGCAGGCCTCGACGACGCGGTCGAGGGCGGCGCGGTCGCGTCCGGTCACCAGGACGGCGACACCGTCGCGGGCGAGCCGCAGCGCCGTCGCCCGGCCGATCCCGCTCGAGGCGCCGGTGACGACGGCCCCGGTGGTCCCGGGTGGTGTGGTGCGCATGCAGGTCCTCTCCTCGGTCCCGGTCACCTACCCCACCGGGAAGCCGGGCAATCCGGGCGCGCCCCGGTGGTCCAGGTGCGCCCGGCCCGGGTGCTCCGGCGGGGAGCGGTTGTCCCACGGTCGGCGCGGGTAGGGGCGACGCACGGGTCCACGCCGTCGGCGAGGACGGGACGGACGGGCGAGGTGGGCGGCGTGGGAACGGTGTGGCGCGCGGACGAGTGGCTCGAGGACGTCGGCGTCGTGGCCGGCACGTCGCCCCGGGAGGCCCTGGCGCTGGCCCCCGGCCTGGAATCGGCGGCGCGGGGGCTGGCCGAGGACCCGTGGCGCTACCTCGCGGTCCTCGCCTCGCTCGGGGCCGTCGACCTCACCGCGGCCCGCGCGCTGGAGCCGCACCTCGACGCCGTGGCCATCCTCGGCCAGGCCGGCGACCCCGACCTGTCCGCGCTGGGGGTCGACGGGCACAGCACCTTCGGCGTCTACGCGGCGCGGGCTCCGGGGACCGGCCTCGTCGCCCGACCCGGCGCGGACGGCGTCGAGCGCGTCTCCGGGACCAAGGCCTGGTGCTCGCTCGCCGGGCTGGTCAGCCACGCGGTGGTCACGACGACCTCCGGCGAGGACGAGCACCTGCACGTCGTCCCCCTGCAGCACCCCGGGGTGACGCACGCGGCGTCGACCTGGGTGTCGCGGGGGCTGGCCGCGGTGACCACCGGGGCGCTGCGGCTGGACGACGTGCCGGGCGTCCGCCTCGGGGGGCCGGACTGGTACCTCGGGCGCCCCGGGTTCGCGTGGGGTGGAATCGGTGTGGCCGCCGTCTGGTTCGGTGGTGCGGCGGCCCTCGCCGGGGCGCTGCGGGCCGCTGCCGGCCGCCGGGAGCCGGACCAGGTGGCGCAGCTCCACCTCGGGACCGTCGACCGCGTTCTGCACACCTCCCTGCTGGCCCTGCGCCACGCGGCGGACGAGATCCGTGGCGGCGGGGCGGACGGTGCGGCCGGCGCCCTGCTCGCCGCCCGGACGCGGGCCGTCGTCGCCGACGCGGCGGAGGTCGTGCTCACCGCGGTGGGGCACGGGCTCGGGCCGGCGCCGCTGACGCAGGACGAGGCGCACGCCCGGCGGGTCGCCGACCTCACCGTCTACCTGCGCCAGCACCACGCCGAGCGCGACCTCGCCTCCCTCGGGGGCCTGGTGCTGGCCGCGGACGGCGCCGGGTGACCGAACCGCCCGCGCCGACGACCCCTCCGGCCTTCACCCACGACGACCCTGGGACCCCCGAACCGGTCTGGCTCGCCGACCCCCGGTGGTCGGGTCTCCCGGTGCTCGACCTCGACGCGCTCGCCGGGCGCTTCTCCCGGCTCGTCGTCGCCGCGGCCCACCCGGACGACGAGACCCTCGCGGTCGGTGGCCTGCTCGCGGCCGCCCACCGGTCCGGGCTCCCGGTGCACGTCGTCGTGGCCACGGCGGGAGAGGCCTCGCACCCCGGGGCCACGGCCTGGACGCCGGACCTGCTGGCGCAGGTGCGCCGCGCCGAGGTCGAGGAGGCCGTGCGGCGACTGGCCGGCAACGCGGTCGTCGAGCACCTCGACCTGCCGGACGGTGGCCTGAGCGGCTGCGAGGAGCAGCTGGTGCACCTGCTCGCCGAGCGCTGCGACGAGGGGTCCCTGCTCGTCGCCCCCGTCCGGGTCGACGGCCACCCCGACCACGACGCGCTCGGCCGGGCCGCCGCCGTGGCCGGCGGGCGCACCGGCGCCACGGTCGCTGCGTACCCGCTCTGGCTGTGGCACTGGGGGACCCCGGACGACCTCGACTGGTCTCGCGCGGTCGTCGTCGAGCCGGCGCCGGAGGACCTGCACCGCAAGGCGACCGCCCTCGACGCTCACCGGTCGCAGACCGCGGCGCTCGGCCCCGGACCGGGCGACGGAGAGGTCGTCACCGGGCCGGTGCTGCGCCGCGCGCGCCGGCTGGTCGAGGTGCTGCTCGCCGACCCCGCGGCCCTGCCCGTCCGCCGCGACGCGGGGGGCGCCGACCGGGCCCGTCCCTTCGACGAGATGTACGACCACTCGTCCGACCCGTGGAACCACCTCGGGTCCTTCTACGAGACCCGCAAACGGGCCCTGACGACGGCGGCGCTCGGTCGCCCGCACTACCCGGACGTCCTCGAGATCGGCTGCGCGACAGGCGTCCTCACCCGTGAGCTCGCGTCGCGGGCGGACCGTGTCGTGGCGATGGACGTCAGCCCGAGAGCCCTGGAGGTGGCCCGGCGCGACGGGCCCGCGTCGGTGCGGTGGGTGCTCGGCACGGCGCCGAGCGACGTGCCGCCCGGCGTGTTCGACCTCGTGGTGCTGTCCGAGGTCGGCTACTTCCTCCGGCCGACCGAGCTGCTCGAGACCCTGCGCGTGGCCCGCAAGCGCCTGGCCGACGGTGGCGAGGTCGTGCTCGTGCACTGGCGGCACCCGACGGCCGGCATCCCGCTCGACGGCCCGCTGGTCCACGAGCAGGCCGCCGCGGCGCTCGCCGACCTCGGGCACCGCGCCCGGTACTCCGATGCGGACGTCCTCCTCGACGTCTGGGGTGGACCGGCATCGGTCGCGACCGAGGAGGGGCGCCGGTGAGGCCCGACCACGTCGTCGTCACCGTGCCGGCGCGCGACGAGGAGGAGCTGCTCGGGCGCTGCCTCGACAGCGTCCTCACGGCCGTCACGACGCTGCACCCGGCGCACCCCACCGTCCGGGTGAGCGTGGTCGTCGCGCTCGACCGGTGCGTGGACGGCTCGGCCTCCGTGGCCACCCGTGCCGGGGTGGAGGTCGTCCACGTTGACGTCGGCGCCGTCGGGGCCGCCCGTCGCGCCGCCGTCGCGGCCGGTCTGGCCCGCGCGCGGGCGTCGGGGTCGCCGACCCACCGCACCTGGCTGGCCGGGACGGACGCCGACTGCGTCGTGCCGACCCACTGGCTTCTCCGGCAGCTCGAGCTCGCCGCGGCCGGGGCCGACCTCGTCGTCGGCACCGTCGTCCCCGACGAGGTCGTCGACCCCCGGGTGCTGCGCGCCTGGTGGGCGCGGCACGAGCTGCACGAGGGGCACCGGCACGTGCACGGTGCCAACCTGGGGGTGCGGGCCGACGCCTACCTCGAGGTCGGCGGCTTCCCCCCGCTGCCCGTCCACGAGGACGTGGCCCTCGTCGAGGCCGTGCGCGCCACCGGGCGCCGGTGGGTGGGCACCGACGGCACCCGGGTACGCACCTCGGCCCGGACGGAGAGCCGGGTCGACGGCGGCTTCGCGTCCTACCTCGCCCGTCTCGTGCCCGCGGAAGGGCAGGGTGTCGCCCCCTCCTGACGGTTCCGCCCGGTGCGGGCGGGTAAGGGACGGGGGAACCCACCGCCCGAGAGGAGCCCGTCGTGCCCCACCACCACCGCGCCGACCGCAGATCCGGCAGGCCGCCGACCGCCGCGCCCCGGAGCCGGCGATGACCGCCTGGAGCACCGTCGTCCGCGCGACGCACCTCACGACGAACGCCGCCTGGTTCGGCGGGTCGCTCATGGGGGCGGTCGGCCTCAACCCCGCCGCCGAGGAGGGCGACGACGCTCGCGAGCGGGCGGCCATCGCCGACGAGGGCTGGACCCGCTGGGGGCCGGTGCAGGGCGCGGCGGTCGCGCTGCACCTGCTGAGCGGGGTGGCCATCCTCGCCGACAACCGGCGGCGGGTGCGCCACCACCGTCCGACGGCCGTCGCGGTCCTCGCCAAGACCGCCCTCACGGGCGCAGCCGTCGCCCTCGGCGCGGAGACCTACCGCGTCGGCGCCGCCTTCGGGGAGGCCCGGGAGGCCGCCGACCACGACGAGGAGGCCCGGGCCGAGGCCCGCTCCCTGGCCGGCCGGCTGCGCCGGCTGCAGTGGGTGAACCCCGTGCTCACCGGGGGCCTGCTCGTCCTCGACGCCTACCTCGGCGAGCAGCAGCGCGGGTTCGCCGGCCTGCTCGACCGTCCCTCGCACCGTCCCGGCTGACCCACCGACACCGACCCAGGAGCACCGATGACCGACCTCCCCGCACAGACCCAGGACTGGCCCGGGCGCACCGACGCGCTCGAGCCGCGCCCCGACCACGGCGAGGAGTCGTGGACCGCGCGCGACCGGCTGGTCGGCACGCGCGTCCTCGTCACCGGGGGCGACTCCGGCATCGGGCGCGCCGTCGCGGTGACCTTCGCGCGCGAGGGGGCGGCGGTGGTCCTCACCCACCTGCCACAGGAGTCCGAGGACGCCCGGGAGACGGTGGCGACGATCGAGTCCGCCGGCGGGCGGGCGGTCGCCGTCGAGGCCGACCTGCGCACCCACGCGGCGGTCGTCGGGCTCGTCGACCGGGTCCGCGACGAGCTCGGCGGGCTCGACGTCCTCGTGTCCAACGCCGCGTACCAGATGACCCACGACGCGCTCGAGGACTTCCCGCCCGAGCAGGTCGAGCGCACCTTCGCCACGAACGTCTTCGCGACCTTCTGGCTCGTGCGCGAGCTCGCCGCCGACCTCGAGGCCTCCCGGGGGTCGGTGCTCGTCACGACCTCGGTCCAGGCCTACCAGCCCTCGGACCACCTCCTCGACTACGCGGCGAGCAAGGCGGCGCTGACCAACCTCGTCGTCAACCTCGCCCAGGAGCTCGGGCCGCGCGGCATCCGCGTCAACGCCGTCGCACCCGGGCCGATCTGGACGCCCCTCATCCCGGCGACCATGGCGGCCGAGAAGGTCGAGGGCTTCGGTTCCGACACCCCGCTCGGCCGCGTCGGCCAGCCGGTCGAGGTGGCTGCCGCCTTCGTCTTCCTCGCGTCGGACGAGGCGTCCTACGTCTCGGGGACGGTGCTCGGCGTCACCGGTGGCAAGCCGGTCTTCTGACGTCGGCGCCCCACGCCTAGGCGGTCGGTGCCGCGATGACCGACAGGAGGGCCAGCTTGTCGTGGCTCTCGCTGCCGGGGACCGCGGTGTAGACCAACAGCGAGTGCGACACCTCGGGGTCGAGCAGGACCTGGCAGCCCAGCTCGAGGAGACCCACCTCCGGATGGAGGAAGCGCTTGACCTCCCGAGGCCGCAGGCCCACCTCGTGGGCCTCCCAGAGGTCCCGGAACTCCTCGTTGCCCGCGAGCAGGAGGTCGGCGAGGTGCGCCGCGCGCGAGCCCGGGCCGCGGAGGGTCACCACGCCCCGGAGTCCCGAGGCGTAGAGCCGCGAGTAGAACGCGTGGTCCTCGGGTGGATGGAGCGCGCGGGCCGCCGGGTCCGTGAACCACCGGTACCCGATGCTCCGCGCCGGCCCGGTGTGCCGCAGTGCGTCGCCGGTGAGGGCGGCGCCGAGGGCGTTCTGCCGCAACGTCTCCCCGAGCTCGGTGACGACCTCCGCCGGGGTGTCGGTGAGCCGGTCGAAGACCCGCAGCATCCCCGGGCCGACGTGGTCGGTCCCCGAGCCCCGAGCGGGTGCCGGGTGGCCGGCGAGCAGGTGGAGGTGGTCGCGCTCGGCCCGGCTGAGGTGCAGGCCCTGCGCGATCGCGTCGACCATCTGCTCGGAGGGTTGGGGACCGCGCTGCCGCTCGAGGCGCGCGTAGTAGTCCACGGACATGTGGCTCAGGGCGGCGACCTCCTCGCGGCGCAGCCCGCCCGTGCGGCGTCGGGGGCCACGGGGCAGGCCGACGTCCTCCGGCTGCAGCGCCTCGCGGCGGCTGCGCAGGAACCGGGCCAGGCCCGGACGGTCGATCGGCACGTGGTCATCCTCCCCCGGGGCGGACCGCGCAGCCACGGATCGTCAGGCCGTGGCTCCTGAGCGTGCTCCCGGGCGAGCATCGAGGTGGTGGCCCGCACCCGGTCGCCGGACCCGCCGCACCCGACCGAGGAGCACCGACCATGACCCGCCGCCCCGCGCTCGACCTGCCCGACCTCCGGGGCCGCCGCGCCCTCGTCACCGGGGCCAGCGACGGCATCGGTCTGCGCATCGCGACCCGCCTCGCCGCGGCCGGGGCCGAGGTCGTCATGCCGGTCCGCAACCCCGTGAAGGGCGAGACCGCCGCCCGCCGGATCCGGGACGAGGTCCCCGGTGCCCGGCTCACCCCGGAGTCGCTCGACCTGTCCTCGCTCGCCTCGGTGGCCGCCCTGGCCGACCGCCTCCTCGGCGACGGCGCGCCCCTGCACCTGCTCGTCGCGAACGCCGGGGTCATGACACCGCCGGAGCGGCAGGTCACCGAGGACGGGTTCGAGCTCCAGTTCGGCACGAACCACCTCGGGCACGTCGGGCTCGTGGCCCGGCTGCTGCCGCTGCTGCGGGCCGGCGCGGCGCGGGTGGTGTCGCAGACCAGCGTCGCCGCACGCAGCGGCTCGGTGAACTGGGACGATCTCGCGTGGGAGCGGTCCTACGACGGGATGCGGGCCTACCGGCAGTCGAAGATCGCGGTGGGTCTGTTCGGCCTGGAGCTCCAGCGGCGCAGCGTCGCGGGAGGGTGGGGCGTGACGAGCGCGATCTCGCACCCGGGCGTCGCCCCGACCAGCCTGCTCGCCGCCCGGCCTGAGGTCGGTCGCGCGTCGGACACCGTCGGCGTCCGGGCCATCCGGGTGATGTCGCGGCTCGGGATCGTCGGGACCCCCGACTCCGCGGGGCTCCCCGCGCTGGTGGCGGCGAGCGTGTCCGAGGGCGGCGGCTTCTACGGACCGCAGGGTCCGGGAGCCGCCGGCGGCCGGCCCGGCCAGCAGGCCCTGTGGCCACCGCTGCGCTCGAGCGACGACGCGACCCGGATGTGGGAGGTGTCGGAGGAGCTCGTCGGGGTCCGGTTCCCCCGCTGACCGCGGTCGCCGGCGACCGACCTACCAGTCGACGCCCTGGCAGTGGTGGTTCTCGACGGTCTCGACCTGGAGGGTCGCGTGGGCGATGCCGAACCGTTCGCGCAGCAGGGTGGAGGCCTCGGCGAGCACCCGGTCGCCGTCGCCCGATGCCACGAGGTGGGCGGTCGCGACGTCCATCCCCGAGGTGAGGGTCCACACGTGGAGGTCGTGGACGTCGCCGACGCCCTCGACCGACTCGAGCGCTCGCAGCACCTCGTCGGGGACGACCCCGGCGGGGGCGTGCTGGCCGAGGACGGCGAGCACCTCGCGGCCGAGGTGGACGGCCCGGACGAGGACGAAGACGCCGATGGCCAGCGCGACCGCGGTGTCCCAGAGGGCCGACCCCGTGGTCGCGACGAGGACGCCGGCGACGACGACACCCACCGAGCCGACGGTGTCGGCGACGACCTCGAGGTAGGCGCCCTTGACGTTGAGGCTCTCGCCGGCGCCACCGCGCAGGAGGGCGAGCGCGACGAGGTTGACGACCAGCCCGAGCCCGCCGACGACGAACATCGCCGTGGAGGCCACCGCGGGCTCGGCGCCGACCCGGGCCACCGCCTCGACGACGACGTACACCGACACGCCGGTCATGACGAGCACGGCGAGCCCCGAGGCGAAGACCTCGGCCCGGTACGACCCGAAGGTGCGGCGGCCGGTCGTGTCGGGGCGCGCGGCGATGCGGGTGGCGACGAGTGCGGCCCCGAGCGTGACGACGTCGGCGGCCATGTGCCCGGCGTCGGAGAGGAGGGCGAGCGACCCGGAGACCAAGCCCGCGGCGAGCTCGACCCCGAAGAACGCCCCGACGAGGCCGAAGGCCACGGCCAGCCGCCAGCGGTGCCGGCCCCCCGCGTGCGAGCCGGCGCCGTGGGAGTGCCCGCCGCTCACCGCGCGACCTCGCCCACACCGACCTCCAGACACGACAGGACGCCCCGATGGTAACCACCGGGGCGTCCTGTCGTGACGGGCGCGGGGCGCGCCGGGGCAGCCGGTCAGCCGGCCTGCTGGAGCGCCTTGACCTCGTCGCGGGCGGTGACGACCGCCGCGTGCTGCTGCCGGACGACGGACCGGAAGCCGTCACTGAGGTCGGCCTCGAGGGCCTTCTCGTACTCGGAGACGGCGTGGTCCTCACCCGTGGCCGCCGCGCCGAGGACCCCGGAGGGGTCGTCACCGGTCACGGCGTCCTTGAGCGCGATCCAGCCCCGGTGCAGGGCGGCCGCGGCCGTCCCGCCCTCGTCGACGTCGTCGCCGTAGTCGTGACCCATCGCGACGATGTCGCGCGCGAACCCGGCGCGCTGCTCGGACAACCGCTGCATCGTCGCCGCCACCTCGGGCCGGTCGTCGCGCAGCCGCTCCGCCGCGGAGGCGAAGCCGTCGCGTCCGTCCCTGAGCGTCTCGACGAGCTCCTTGGCGACCTTCTCGTCAGCCGACATGCGTGTCTCCTTCGTGTCGTGGTCGTGCTCGGTCGCCCTCCCCCTACCCGGGGGCGACCCGGTCCCACACGTCCCTTCCTCTGGTCCGGGCGGTCCGGAGGGTGTAGGCAGGGGATGGGCGCGGCCCTCGCGTTCGCTCGGACGAGGAGGACCCATGGCCACACTCGACGCCGCCCGGCTGCTCGCCGCCCTCGAACCCACCGTCGAGGAGAACCTCAACCGCCACCTCGCGGCCGCCCAGGAGTGGATGCCGCACGAGTACGTGCCGTGGTCGCTCGGGCGCGACTTCAAGGATCTCGGCGGCGAGCCGTGGTCGGTCGAGCAGTCGCAGCTGTCCCCGATCGCCCGCACCGCGCTCGAGGTCAACCTCCTCACCGAGGACAACCTCCCGAGCTACCACCGCGAGATCGAGCGCGCGTTCGGGCGCGACAGCGCGTGGGGAGCCTGGGTGAACCGCTGGACGGCCGAGGAGGGGCGGCACGCGTTCTGCATCCGCGACTACCTGCTCGTGACGCGTGGCGTCGACCCCGACGAGCTCGAGCGGGCGCGGATGGACACGATGGAGACCGGCTACGACTCCGGCGACAAGCCGCTGCTCAACGTCTGCGCCTACGTGTCGTTCCAGGAGCTGGCCACCCGTGTGTCACACCGCAACACGGGCCGCTTCACCGAGGAGCCGATCGCCGAGAAGCTGCTCATCCGGGTGGCCAAGGACGAGAACCTCCACATGATCTTCTACCGCAACATCATCCAGGCGGCGCTCGAGCTGACGCCCAGCCAGACGATGCGGGCGATCACCGACGAGGTCGTCTCGTTCCAGATGCCCGGCGCGATCATCCCCGGCTTCGGCCGCAAGGCCGTGCAGATGGCGATGGCCGGCATCTACGACCTGCGCATCCACCACGACGACATCGTGGCTCCCCTGCTGCGGCAGTGGGGCATCTGGGAGCTCGAGGGCCTCGACGCCGAGGGCGAGAAGGCGCGCGACGAGCTGGCGGCGGCCGTGGGGGCGCTCGACGCCGAGGCGACCCGGTTCGTCGAGAAGCGCGAGGAGCGGGCGGCCAAGATCGCCGCGCGGCAGAACGCCTGACCCGGCGGGTGGCCGGGACAGGCGCCCTGACGGGACTGGCGACCTGACGGGTCAGCCGCCGAACGCGGTGTACCGGTTCAGCTTGTTCCAGAGGACGATCGAGTCCTCGTCGCGCCAGACGCCGTTGCGGGCCGGCTCGTCCGGGTCGGCGATCTTGTAGTCACCGGCGCGGTAGCCGACGATCGCGATGTAGTGGCCGGCGGAGTAGTGGTCGCCGTTGACCTGGTTCATGTTGATGACGACGGGGTACCCGGCGTCGATGCTCGTGCGGACGTGCTGGTGCAGCGTCGCCTTGAGCGTGCCGGCCGCCGGCTGGCGGAACCGGTAGCGCCGGGCGTTGCCGGCGATGCCGAGCCGGTCGCTGAGGACCCGGGCGATGGCGAGCGGGTCCTGCAGACCCGAGCCGCCGCTCAGCCCGAGCGAGGCGGCGAGCGAGGCCTGCGTCGGCGTCCGGCCCTTGGCAGTGAGGGCGATCCGCGAGCTGGCCGCCGAGCACCAGGACTGCGTCTGCTGCCGCTGGTAGGAGTACGAGACGCTCGTGGCCGCGGCGGCGCTCCGGGCGCCGACGAGGCCGACGCCCGCGGTGAGGCCGAGCGCGAGGACCCCGCGCCGGGCGAGGGCAGGACTGTGCTGGTTCGTCATGGTTCCCCCCATGAGTCGTGGTCCGGTTCCCCCCGGACCGGGCGCACGGTGCGCCTGCCGCCACGCTAGCCCGACCCGGGCGGGACCGCACCCCGGGACCGGACGGCCGGTCGGGCTGCGACGATGGTCCCGTGATCGCGGACCGCTGGGGCGTGACCGATGCCGAGGTGGCCTCGCCCTTCGGCTGCGACGAGCTGCTTCCCGGTCCGGTGCTCGCGGCCTGGCGCGGGGTCTCCGTGGCCGCCCCTGCCGAGCGCGTATGGCCGTGGGTCACGCAGATCCGGGTCGCGCCGTACTCCTACGACTGGGTCGACAACCTCGGACGCCGTTCTCCGCGAACACTGCTCGACCTCGAGCCGCCTCGAGTGGGAGAGCCGTTCACCCGCGCGGCCGGGCACCCCACGGGTGAGGTGCTCGCCGTCGACGAGGGGCGCGAGCTGACCGGCCGCATCCTCGGGGCCCTCATGAGCTACCGGCTCGACCCGCAGCCCGGGGGCGGTTCGCGGCTGCTGCTCAAGCTGGTCATGGCGCGAGGGCGGCTGCTCGCCCCGCTCGTCTCGGTGGGCGACCTCGTGATGGCCCGGCGCCAGCTGCTCACCCTCAAGGAGCTCGCCGAGCGGGGCTGAGCGCACGACCTCCGTCCGGAGAGGTCCGGACGGACGCGCGGCCGCCTAGCCTGAGGGCCCCGGACGAGAGAGGTCCCCCATGAGCGAGCTGCACGTCGTCGCCACCATCCCCGCCGCCCCCGACCGCGTCGAGGACATCCGCGCCGCCCTCGAGACCCTCGTCGAGGCGACCCGGCGGGAGGAGGGCTGCCTCGGCTACGACCTGTTCGAGTCGGCCTCCGCGCCGGGTGTGTTCGTCACGGTCGAGCGCTGGACGGGTCAGGACGCGCTCGACGCCCACCTGGGCACGCCGCACATCGCCGCCGCGATGGCCGCGGCCGACGGGGCGCTGGCCGGCGACATCGCCATCCACCCGCTCGTGCCCCTGGTGGCGGGCTGACCGAGGGCGTCGGAGTCGTCGCCGACGGTCAGTTGAGCGGACGGGTCCCCTCGGGCAGGCCGCGGCCCTCGTGCACGCCCTCGACGAGCTGCTGGAGCGCGGTCAGCGCCACCCGCTGCGACCACGGGCCGTAGGAGACGCGGGCGACGCCCAGGTCCTGCAGCTCGGCGAGCGGCAGCGCGCCGGGCACCCCGATGAGCGTGAGCCGCTGTGGCCCGAACGCCGCGACGAGCGCCTCGACGTGGGCCCGTTCGGCCGCCCGCGGGACGAAGACCATCGGCGCTCCGGCGTCGAGGAAGGCCCGGCCGCGCTCGATCGCGACCTCGAGGCACTCCTCGGGGGAGCGCCCCTCGTCCTTGACGAACGCGTCGGTGCGGGCGTTGAGGCAGAAGTCGGGAACGCCGGCGTCGCGGGCGGCCCCCATCACGGCCTCGACGGCGCGCACCGCGTCCGCGAGCGGGCGCATCCCGTCCTCGATGTTCGCACCGACCACGCCGAGGTCGATCGCGCGGCGGACCGTGCCCGCGGGGTCGCCGTAGCCGGACTCCAGGTCGGCGGTCACCGGCAGGTCGGTGGCCCGCACGATGCGGTCGACGGCGGCGAGCATCTCGTCGACCGGGATGTTCTCGCCGTCCTCGTAGCCGAGCATCGCCGCGATCGAGTGCGAGGCGGTGGCCAGTGCGGTCGTTCCCGGCACGTCGGCGACGGCGCGGGCGCTGGCGACGTCCCAGACGTTGACGACCGTGAGCAGCTCGGGGGCGCGGTGGAGGGCGAGGAGGTGGGAGGCGCGGGCGGCGGTGTCCTGGGTCACCGGGCCATCGTCACCCGGTGCGGGGCCGGCGACAACCCTGCGGGAAGAGGTGACGGGTCCGGGGCGTTGCCCCGGGAGCCAGTGCCGCCACCACGGGAGGAGCCGTCATGAAGGCCATCTGGAACGGCGTCGTCGTCGCCGAGAGCGACGACACGGTCGTCGTCGAGGGCAACCACTACTTCCCCGCGGCGTCGGTCCGCGAGGACCTGCTGCGGTCCTCCGACACCCACACCGTCTGCCCGTGGAAGGGCACCGCGAGCTACAAGGGCATCGAGGTCGACGGGCGGCTGAACGCCGACGCCGCCTGGTACTACCCGGAGCCGAAGGACGCCGCGCAGGAGATCACCGGCCGCTACGCGTTCTGGAAGGGCGTCGAGGTCACCGACTGACCTCTGCGGGAGGTGTTCTCGCGCTGAGCCCGGCTCAGTCGGGGAGCAGCGAGATCTTCTGCCAGATCTTGCTCGACATCTCCGTCGTGAGCCGCTCGACCGTCGCGACGGTGGCCAGCACCACGTCGTCGCGGGACTCCTCGGCGCACAGGGCCGCGGTCTTGCCGACGAGGCTGAGCAGCTCGGAGCAGTAGTCGAGGTAGTGCTCCATGTCCGCGCGCCCGAGCCCCGGGTCGACCGACGCGGTCGTGCTCTCGTACCCGTCGCGCAGCCGCTCGGGGTCCTTGGTCAGCTGGTGCATGTCGATGATGTGGGCCAGCGACCGGAGGCGGTGCAGGAGGCCGAGCAGCCGTCCGCGCTCGAGCCGCGACGGCAGCGCCACGAGGAACCAGACCGCGATGGCGGTGAACACGAGGTCGTTGACCGCACTCTCGATGAGCGGCAGCCACTCGAACCCCCGGTCCGGGCCGCCGACCACGGCGTCGCGCACGGCGACCCACAGCGTGGCCAGCGCCGCGACGACGACCGCCGCGACGAGGACCCGCGAGACCAGCCGGGTGACGCGCAACCGGCCGCGGATGGCCCCGGAACCCTCGGCGACGTCGCGGGCCAGCACCGACAGCTCGGCGGCGACGTCGCTCAGCCCGCGGGTCGCGAAGCGGGCGTCGATGCGCCGGCGCAGCCGCTCGACCGTGTCGATGACCGGCTGCGCCTGGAGGCGGTCGAGGGAGCGGCCGGGTGGGCGGGCGCGGCGGCCGGCCGGTGCGGCGTCACCCTCGTCCATGGGGTCACGCTAGCGCCGTCGAGCCCCGGCCCGCCGGGCGTCGGGCCGGCCTCGGCGCCACCTAGAGTTGGGGGATGGACCTCGACCTCGGCCTGCTCGTGCTGCGCCTGGCCCTCGGCCCGATGCTCGTCCTCCACGGAGCGAACAAGGTGTGGGGCGGCGGCGGGCTCACCGGCACCGCGGGCTGGTTCGAGTCGCTCGGGCTGCGGCCGGGCTGGCTGCACGCCCGGGTCGCGGCCGGCACCGAGCTGGTCGCCGGCGTCCTCGTCACCCTCGGCTTGCTCACCGGGCTCGCCGCCATGGCCTTCGTCGGGCTGATGACCGTCGCCGCGCTCACCGACCACCGCGGCAAGGGGTACTTCGTCTTCAAGGGTGGCTGGGAGTACGTGCTCCTCGTCGCGATGGCCGCGGTGGCGCTGGCCGTCACCGGTCCGGGCGCCTGGTCGCTCGACGACGCGTTCGGCCTGCCGCTCTCCGGCCCGGCCTGGGGTGCCGTGGCCGCCGTCGGGGGGCTGGCCGCCGCGGGCGCCCTGCTCGCCGTCTTCCGTCGACCCGTCGCCGACGAGGCCTGATGCCGGTCCGCACCGTCGCCGGCCCCGTGCCGGCGCCCGAGGAGCTCCTCGCGGCCAAGGGCGCGACGCGGGTGTCGGTCGTCGTGCCGGCGCGGGACGAGGAGTCGACGGTCGGCGAGGTCGTCACCGGGGTCCGCCGGGCCTGGGTCGAGGAGGTCCCGCTCGTCGACGAGCTCGTCGTCATCGACTCCGACTCCACCGACCGGACCGCCGCGGTGGCCCGGGCCGCCGGCGCCACGGTGCACGCGGCGGCCGAGGTCCTGCCCGGGCTCGGGTCGGCCCGGGGCAAGGGGGAGGCGCTGTGGAAGGCGCTGCACGTCACGACGGGTGACGTCCTCGTCTTCCTCGACGCCGATCTCATCGAGTGGGGCACGCACTTCGTCAGCGGCCTCGTGGCGCCGCTGCTCGCCGACCCCGGCGTCGCCCTCGTCAAGGCCGTGTACGACCGTCCGCTGCTCGACGCCGCGGGGCACGAGGCCGAGACCGGGGGGCGGGTCACCGAGCTCGTCGCCCGGCCGCTCCTGGCGCTGCACCGCCCGGACCTCGCCGGTCTCGTCCAGCCGCTCGCGGGGGAGTGGGCGGTCCGTCGCTCGGCGTTCGAGCGCTTCTCGGTGCCGGTCGGCTACGGGGTCGAGATCGCGGCCCTCGTCGACACCGCCGACCTCCTCGGCGCCGAGGCCATCGCCCAGGTCGACCTCGGGCGTCGCACCCACCGCCACCACCGGCACGACACCCTCGGACCGATGGCCGTGCAGGTGCTGGCGGCCGTCGAGGCCCGGCTCGGCCGGGGTGCGCCGTCCCGGGCCGAGGGAGCGGTCCTCACCCAGTACGTGCGCGCAGCGGAGGGGTTCGTCCCGCGGCCGCGGCCGGTCGACCTCACCGAGCGGCCGCCCGCCGTGTCGGTCGAGGGGTACGCGCAGCGGACGGAGGTGCGGCGATGACCCGCGGGGCCGTGCTGCGGCTCGGGCGCAACGAGTACCCCGCCACGGCCCGGCTCGTCATGGCCATCGTCAACCGCACGCCGGACTCGTTCTACGACAAGGGGATCAGCTGGGCCGAGGATGCCGCCCTCGACCGTGTCCGGATGGTCGTCGACCAGGGCGCCGATCTCGTCGACATCGGCGGCATCAAGGCGGCACCGGGCGCCGAGATCGACGCCGAGGAGGAGAAGCGTCGGGTCGTCGGCTTCGTCGAGCGGGTCCGCGCCGAGCACCCGGACCTCGTCATCAGCGTCGACACCTGGCGCAGCGAGGTCGCGCGGGCGGTGTGCGCGGTCGGCGCTGACCTCATCAACGACGCCTGGGGCGGTGCAGACCCCGAGCTGCCCTCCGTCGCAGCCGAGTTCGGCGCCTCGCTCGTGTGCACCCACACCGGGGGGGTCACGCCCCGCACGCGGCCGCACCGCATCGAGTACGACGACGTCGTGCAGGACGTGCGCTCCTCCCTGCTGCGCCAGGCCGAGCGGGCGGTGTCGATGGGCGTCGAGCGCGAGCGTGTGGTCATCGACCCGGCGCACGACTTCGGCAAGAACACGTGGCACTCGCTCGAGGTCACCCGCCGGCTCGACGAGCTGACCACCCTCGGCTGGCCGGTGCTGGTCTCGTTGTCCAACAAGGACTTCGTGGGGGAGTCGCTCGACCTGCCCGTCGGTGAGCGGCTGACCGGAACGCTCGCGGCGACGGCCCTCTGCGCGTGGCACGGGGCCCAGGTCTACCGGGTGCACGAGGTCGTCGAGACGCGCCAGGTGCTCGACCTCGTCTCGGTCGTCGCCGGCGAGCTGCCGCCGGCGCGGACGGTCCGGGGCCTCGCGTGAGCCAGTCGGTCGTCGTCGTGCCGAGCGCACCGTTCCTCCTGCCCGAGTACACGGGTCGCACCGATGCCGCGGCCGACCTGCGGGCCAGGGCGGTGGCCGCGGTGCGTGACGCGGCGGCGGCCGACGGGGCATCCGGGGTCGTGCTCGTCGTCGCCACCGACCGCGAGCAGCGGGGCACCCGTCCGCCGCTGGGCCAGCGGGTCGGGGCGCACCTCGCCGCGCTCGCCGGCGTGGCGGTCGAGGGGGTCGTCACCGTCGCGTGGGACGCCCCGGCGGCCGAGTGCCGCGCGCTCGGCGAGCAGCCGGCAGTCGGGTCGGCGGACGCGACCCTCGTCGTCGTCGCCGACGGCAGTGCGCGCCGGGGCGAGAAGGCGCCGGGGCACCTCGACGAGCGGGCCTTCGCGGTCGACGAGGCGCTGCTCGGGGCGCTGCGCGCCGCCGACCCCGAGGGGCTGCTCGCCCTCGACCCCGTGCTCTGCGCCGACCTGCTCGTCCACGGCCGGGCGCCGCTCCAGGTGGCGGCCGCGGCCCTCGCCGGTCGGCCGGGCCTCGCCGCCCTCGACGTCCACGCCGAGGACCCGTTCGGTGTCCTCCACGTCGTCGCGACCCTCGCCGCCCCCTGACCCGGACGTCCCGTATTCATCTTGACGGTTGATCAACCATATGGTTGAGTACGGGCATGGACGACGACGAGTTGGTGGACCTGGGCTTCACGGCCCTCGCCGACCCGGTGCGCCGGGCCATCGTCGCCCGGCTGAGCCGCGGACCGGCCACGGTCAACGAGCTCGCCGAGCCCTTCGCCATCTCCCTCCAGGCGGTGTCGAAGCACGTCCGGGTCCTCGAGCAGGCGGGCCTGGTCACCAAGGGGCGGGAGGCCCAGCGCCGCCCCGTCCACCTCGCGCCCGAGGCCCTCGAGCGGCTCACGGCGTGGATCGACGGCTACCGGCTCGCCCGCGAGCGGTCGTTCCGTCGCCTCGATGCGCTGCTCGCCGAGCCGCGCGACGACACCGGAGGAGCAGCACGATGAGCAACGCACTCAGCCTCGACGTCCCGGCCGGCGTGCCGTGGATCGACTTCACCCGCGACTTCGACGCGCCGGTCGCGGCCGTCTTCGACGCGCACCGCGACCCCGAGAAGGTCAGGCAGTGGCTCGGGCCGCAGGGCTACGAGATGGACGTCCCGCACTGGGACTTCTCCGACGGCGGGGGGTACCGGTACGTGCACCGCAACCCCTCGGGCGAGGAGTTCGGCTTCCGCGGGGTGTTCCACACGGTCCGCGACGACGAGTTCATCCTCCAGACCTTCGAGTTCGAGGGGATGCCCGACGAGGTGGCGCTGGAGTTCCTCCACTTCGAGGACCTCGGCGACGGCCGCACCCGCCTGCACGGGCGGAGCATCGGGCGCAGCGTCGAGGGTCGCGACGCGATGGTCGAGTCCGGGATGGAGGGCGGCATGGTCGAGGGCTACGACAAGCTCGACGCCCTCCTCGCCGACGCGCACACCGCCGCTACCCCCGCCACCTCCTGACCCTGCACCCCCTGAACTTTCTCTCCGGATGCCGGAACCTTCAGTGACCTGTCGGATGCAACCGGCAGGTCACTGAACCTTCCGGCAGCCGGAGGGAAAGCTGGGACGGGGGTGGCGAGCGGCGGGGCGGTGGGTCAGTCGTCGGCGGGCTGGTCCGCCGCGCGCTCGGCCTCGTCGAGCCGCTGCTGGAGCCGGTCGCGGACCTCGTCGGGCGAGTAGGCCCGCCGCGTGCGCTCGTCGCGGGCGACGAGCACCCCCGTCGCCACGACGCCGGCCAGCCCGGCGAGGCCGAGCACCTTCCACCTGCGGTTGCGGTCCACGGCGCCACCCTAGCGAGCGCCACCCGGCACACTGGCCCCATGGCGCGCCCCGCACCCACGACCGTCCCCTTCGACGAGGCCGTCGCGGCGACGCGCACCGGCGACCTGTGGATCTTCCGCGGCGGCACCGTCGCCGATCGGCTCATCCAGACGGCGAGCAACGCCCCGGTCAACCACGTCGGGATGGCCCTCGTGCTCGACGACCTCCCCCCGCTGATGTGGCACGCCGAGCTCGGGCGCTCGATGCGCGACCACTGGACCGGCGACCACCACCGCGGCGTCCAGCTCCACGACCTCGCCGAGGCCGTGACGACCTGGCAGGTCAGGTACGGCCAGCGGGCCTGGCTGCGCCAGCTCGAACCGGGCGTCGGCCGTGCGGAGGAGGACGCGGCCCTGCGCACCGTGGCACGGCTCGACGGGGTGTCCTTCCCCTCCACCGTGCGGCTCGGCTGGCGCTGGCTGCGGGGCCGCGACGCCCACCTCTCGCGCCGCGCCCTCGAGCGCAAGGGGCTGCGCCCCGAGGACGCCTACTGCGCCGAGGTGGTGGCCGCGACGCTCGAGGACATGGGCATCCTGCGGGCCGACGTCCCGACCAACTGGTACGACCCCGGGCGCTTCTGGAGCGGTGACTCCCTGCCGCTCGCCGACGGCTGGTCCTACCGCACCGAGGTCGAGGTCGGGGCGCCGACGGCCTGAGGCCCGGTCGACCGGTCACCGCCGGAGGCGTCACGAAACCCCCGCGACGCCGGACTCCCCCCCTACGGTTCGGGTCGGGCGCAACGCCGCGCCCGATCACGACGGAGGAGACACCCTGATGCGACGATCTCGCATGGTCGCCCTGACCGGTGCCGTGGCCTTGGCCGCGAGCGCCCTCGGCGCGACGACCGCGACCGCGTCCGGCGCCGCGACCGCAGGCGCGACCACCACGGCGCGCACCGGCTACGCCGTGCTGGCGGCCGACGGCACCGACGCCCGCGCGCTGGCCCAGCGGCTCGCGAAGGCCGGGGCCACCGTGACCTCGGTGAACACCGACATCGGCCTGGTCTCGGTGGAGTCCACGAGCGCCGGCTTCGCCGGTGCGGCCCGCTCGATGAGCGGCGTCGCCGCGGCGGCCCGCGACGGCGTCGTCGGCCGCTCGCCGGACGCCCGACCCGCCAAGGACGCGGTGACCCGCGAGAACCGCGCCACCTCGCGCCACGGCGACGAGCACGACCACGGCCACGGGCCGAAGGGCGGCAAGGCCGACCCGCTCGACTCCTCCCTGTGGGGCATGAAGCTCATCGGTGCGGACAAGGCCCACAAGAGCGAGCTCGGTGACAAGCGGGTCCGGGTCGGTGTCATGGACACCGGCGTCGACGGCACGCACCCCGACCTCGCCCCGAACTTCGACAAGAAGCTCTCGCGCAACTTCGTCACCGACATGCCCGACATCGACGGCCCGTGCGAGTTCGCGTCCTGCGTCGACCCGGTCGACCACGACGACGACGGCCACGGCACCCACGTCGCCGGCACGATGGCGGCGGCGCTCAACGGCATCGGCGTCTCCGGTGTCGCCCCGAACGTCGACCTCGTCAACGTCCGGGCCGGCCAGGACAGCGGCTACTTCTTCCTGACGCCCACCGTCAACGCGCTCACCTACTCCGGTGACGCCGGCATCGACGTCGTCAACATGTCGTTCTACGTCGACCCGTGGGCCTACAACTGCATCGGCGGCGCCCCCGAGGACACCCCCGAGCAGGCCGCCGAGCAGGACCTCATCATCAAGTCGATGACCCGCGCCCTCAACTACGCGCACAAGAAGGGCGTCACGCTCGTCGGCGCGCTCGGCAACGGCAACGACGACCTGTCGAACCCGCGGCCCGACACCTCGAGCCCCGACTACCCGGGCGGCACCGAGCACGAGCGCACCATCGACGACGCGACCTGCTTCGACCTCCCGGTCGAGGGCCCGCACGTCCTCGGCGTCTCGTCGGTCGGGCCGTCGACCCGCAAGGCCGACTACTCCAACTGGGCCACCGACCTGCGCTCCGGCGAGATCGAGGTCGCGGCGCCCGGCGGCTGGTTCCGTGACGGCCTCGGCACCGACACCTACCGCACGAACGGCAACCTCATCCTCTCGACCGCGCCGCTCAACGTCATGCAGGCCGAGGGCCAGGTCGACGCCGACGGCAACATCACCCCGGCGGGTGAGGCGGCCGGCACGACGAAGGACTGCCGCACGGTCAAGGGCAAGCAGGTGTGCGGGTACTACCAGTACCTCCAGGGCACCTCGATGGCCTCGCCGCACGCCGCGGGCGTCGCCGCGCTGGCGGTCTCGGCGCACGGGAAGTCCCAGCGCCACGGTGGGTTCGGGCTCGCGCCCGACACCGTCCGCCGGATCGTCATGGGCACGGCCACCGAGCACGCCTGCCCGGCCGGCGGCGTCCAGTCCTACGAGGACGTGGGCCGCGGCCCGGAGTACACGGCGACCTGCACCGGGACCAAGGAGTTCAACTCCTTCTACGGGGCCGGGATCGTCAGTGCGTCCGGCGTCGTGGCGCGTGGCCACGACCACGACCACGACCACGGGCACGGGCACTGAGCCCGACCGCTCCGACCAGCGCCGCCCGTCCCGCTCTCGTGGGGCGGGCGGCGCTCCGTCGTCCGGGGGCTCAGGCGGTGAGGGCGTAGCCGAGGGCGGCGGCCCCGATGCCGAGCACGAGCGAGAGCCCGAGGTTGACCGCAGCGGCCACCGGGCGGTCGTCGTCGAGGGCGTCCCAGAGCTCGAGGGCGAGGGTCGAGAACGTCGTCAGGGCGCCGCAGAACCCCGTGCCGACGAGGGCGAGCGCGCCACCGCCGACCGCGTCGCCGACGAGCGCCCCGAGCACGAGCGACCCGACGACGTTGACGGCCAGGGTGCCCGCCGGCGGGGCCGCCCCGAGGTGCTCGCGGGCCCAGTGCGCGACCGTGAGCCGCAGCGGCGCCCCGACGGCGGCCCCGAGGGCGACGAGCAGGGCGTGCGTGGCGGTCACGGGCCCGGCCAGACCCGGCGCCCGACGAGCATCCCGCCGGCTACGGCGAGGGTGCCGACGAGGAAGGTCGCGGCGACGTAGAGGACGGCCAGCTGGACGTGGTGCGCGGCCCCGAGCTGCACGGCGTCGACGGCCAGCGCCGAGAAGGTCGTCCACCCGCCGAGCACCCCGACCCCGACGAACGGCCGCGCCAGCCGGTGCACGCCCGGCCGGTCGACGAGGAAGGCGACGAGCAGCCCCATCGCGAGGGCGCCGGTGACGTTGACGACGAACGTCGCCCACGGGAAGTCACCGACGCGGTGCGGCAGCGCCAGCCCGACGCCCCACCGCCCGAGGGACCCCAGCACGCCGCCGACGGCCACCGCACCGAGCATCGCTGGCTCGGGAAGCGGTGCGCGAGAGGCCATCCGGTCAGGCCCGGAGGGTGGCGAGGTGCTCGGCGATGCGGCCGATGGCCTCGGTGAGCACCTCCTCGTCGGGCAGCGTGACGAGGCGGAAGTGGTCGGGCTCGAACCAGTTGAAGCCGGTGCCGTGGGTGACGAGGATCTTCTTGGCCCGCAGCAGGTCGATGACGAAGTCCTCGTCGGAGTCGATCGGGTAGACCTCGGGGTCGAGCCGGGGGAAGCAGTACAGGGCGCCCATCGGCTCGACGCACGAGACGCCGGGGATCTCGCCCAGCAGGCGCCACGCCAGCTTCGACTGCTCGCGGAAGCGTCCGCCCTGACCGATGAGCTCGTTCACCGACTGGTACCCGCCGAGTGCGGTCTGGATGGCGTGCTGCGCAGGCACGTTCGCGCACATCCGCATGTTCGACAGCAGGGTCAGGCCCTCGAGGAAGTCGGTGGCGAGGTGCTGCGGGCCGGAGATCATCACCCAGCCGGCGCGGTACCCGCAGACCCGGTAGGCCTTGGACAGGCCGCTGAAGGTGAGGCAGAGGACGTCGTCACCGGCGAACGTCGCGGCGTGGTGGTGGACGGCGTCGTCGAAGAGGATCTTCTCGTAGATCTCGTCGGCCATGACGACGAGGTCGTGGCGGCGCGCGATGTCGACCAGGGCCCGCACCGTCTCCTCCGAGTAGACGGCCCCGGTGGGGTTGTTCGGGTTGATGACGACGATCGCGTGGGTGTTCGGGGTGATCTTGGCCTCGATGTCCTCGAGGTCGGGGTTCCAGCCGTTCGACTCGTCGCACCGGTAGTGCACGGGGGTGCCGCCGGAGAGCGAGACCGCACCGGTCCACAGGGGGTAGTCCGGTGCCGGCACGAGCACCTCGTTGCCGTCGTCGACGAACGCCTGGAGGACCATCGTGATGAGCTCGGAGACGCCGTTGCCGATGAAGACGTCGTCGACCGCGGTGTCGCGCAACCCCCGTGCCTGGTAGTACTGCGCGACGGCGGTGCGGGCCGAGTAGATGCCGCGCGAGTCGGCGTAGCCCTGGCTGTCGGGGAGGTTGTGCACCATGTCGGCGACGATCGCCTCGGGGGCCTCGAAGCCGAACGGCGCGGTGTTGCCGATGTTCAGCTTGAGGATCTTGTGCCCCTCGGCCTCGAGCCGCTGGGCCTCGACGAGGATCGGGCCCCGCACGTCGTAGCGGACGTTCTGGAGCTTCTGGCTCTGGACGATCCGGCGCATGGGGCCAGTGTGTCAGGGGCGCCCGGGAGCCGCGCGAGCGTTTCGCGCCCGCGCGTCCGGCACACTCGGACCCGTGGACGACGTCGTCGTGGAGCGCGTGCTGCGGGCCGTGGAGCAGGTGCCGCGCGGTCGCGTCGTGTCCTACGGCGACCTCGCCGCGCTCGTCGGCATCGGGCCGCGCCAGGTGGGGTCGATCATGAAGGCGTACGGCGGCAACGTCACGTGGTGGCGGGTCACGAACTCCTACGGCGACCTGCCGGTGAACCTCCTCGAGGAGGCCCGGCAGACCTGGGCCGACGAGGGGATCCTCCTCAAGCGCAACGGCCGCGGCTGCAGCATCGCCGAGCACCGCGCCGACCTGAGGGCCCTCGCCGCCGCCTACGAGCGGTCGGTCCGCGACCTGCCGTCCTGACGCCGGCGCCGGACGTCGAACGGCTGCTCGTCCCGGCGCCCCGGTCCGGACCGGATGTGAGACTGGGGCATGCGTCCCCCGTCCGTGCACCGGTCCGCCGCCCTCGTCGCCGCGGGGGCGCTCGCGCTCGCCGGCTGCTCCTCCGGCGACGACGAGGGGTACGGGGAGGTCCCGGCCCGGCCGAGCACCACCCCCTCCTCGGGCGGCTCCCCGTCGACGTCACCGAGCGCCTCCTCGCCGGCACCGCGCAGCACGACGGTCCCCGAGCTCGCCGTGGAGGAGGTCGCCGATGGGCTCGACAACGGCTGGGACATCGGCTTCCTCCCGGACGGCTCGGCCCTGGTCACCGAGCGCTCGGGGCGCATCTCCCGCGTCTCGTCCCTGCGCAAGGGGGCCGACGTCACCCGCGTCAGTGCCGACCTCGACGACCTCTACGTCAACTCCGAGGGCGGGTTGATGGGGATGGTCGTCCATCCCGACTTCGCGACCTCGCGCCAGTTCACGACCTGCCAGACGCACGCCCGCGGCGGCGCGCCCGACGACATCCGGCTCGTCACCTGGAAGCTCGCCGCGAACGGCCGGTCCGCCGAGCGGGTGCGCACCCTGCTCGACGGGCTGCCGCTCTCCACCGGTCGTCACTCGGGCTGCCGCCCGGAGCTCGACGCCACCGGTGCCCTCGTCGTCGGGACGGGTGACACGGCGAACGGCCGCATCCCGCAGGACCTCACGAGCCTCGGTGGGAAGACGCTGCGCCTCAACCTCGAGACCGGGAAACCGATGCCCGACAACCCGTTCGCCGACGCGAAGAACGCGAACCAGCGGTACGTCACGAGCTACGGGCACCGCAACGTGCAGGGGGTCGCGCTCCAGCCGGGTACCGGGCGGATCTTCACCGCCGAGCACGGCCCGAGCTTCAACGACGAGGTCAACGTCATCGAGCCCGGCGCCAACTACGGGTGGGACCCGGCGCAGGGCGGGTCGGTCGGCGGGTACGACGAGTCGGTGCCGATGACCGACACCGACCGCTACCCGAAGGCGGTCCGGGCGATCTGGCAGTCGGGCAAGACGACCCAGGCCGTGTGCGCGGCCGAGTTCCTCGAGGGCGAGCAGTGGGGTGCCTTCGACGGCGCGCTCGTCATCACCGCGCTCAAGGGGGCCAAGCTGCTCGTGCTGACCCTCGACGAGGACGGGTCGGTCGCCGACGTCGCCATCCCGAAGGCCACGAACGGTCCGTACGGCCGGCTCCGGGCCGCACGCCTCGGCCCCGACGGCGCGCTCTACGTCACGACGAGCAACGGCGACGACGACAAGCTCCTGCGGATCAGCCCCCGCACCTGAGGGCGGCGAGCTGCGCGCCCGGGTGGGTCGTCCCCGTCGAGGGGGGGGGGGCGGGGGGGGGGGGGGGGGGGGGGGGGGGCGGGGGGGGCCCCGCCCCCCCCCCCCGCGGGGGGGGGCCCCCCCCCCCCGGGGGGGGGCCCCGCCCCCCCCCCCGGGGGGGGGGGGGGGGGGCCCCGCCGAAACTCGCAAGAAGTCGGGTGAGCGGGGGGCGGGGGGTGGTCAGCCGAAGCGGCCGCTGATGTAGTCCTCGGTCGCCTTCTCGGTCGGGTTGCTGAAGATCCGCGGGGTGTCGCCGACCTCGACGAGCCGCCCCGGCTCGCCCGTCGCCTTGAGGTTGAAGAACGCCGTCTGGTCCGAGACGCGCGCCGCCTGCTGCATGTTGTGCGTGACGATGACGATCGTGTACTCGGACTTCAGGTCGTTGATGAGGTCCTCGATGGCCAGGGTCGAGATCGGGTCCAGGGCCGAGCACGGCTCGTCCATGAGCAGCACCTGCGGGTTGACCGCGATGGCCCTGGCGATGCACAGCCGCTGCTGCTGCCCGCCCGAGAGCCCGGCACCGGGCTTGTCGAGCCGGTCCTTGACCTCGGTCCACAGGTTCGCGCCGCGCAGCGACTTCTCGACGACGTCGTCCAGGGTCGACTTCTTCTTGATCCCGTTGAGCTTCAGTCCGGCTGCCACGTTGTCGCGGATCGACATGGTGGGGAACGGGTTCGGCCGCTGGAACACCATCCCGACGGTCCGCCGCACGGCCACCGGGTCCATCGACGAGGCGTAGAGGTCCTGGTCGTCGAGCATCACCGAGCCGTGGACCCGTCCGCCCGGGATGACCTCGTGCATCCGGTTGAGCGTTCGCAGCACGGTCGACTTCCCGCAGCCGGACGGCCCGATGAAGGCGGTGACGGAGCGGGGCTCCACGGTCATCGTCACGCCCTCGACGGCCTTGAAGTCGCCGTAGTAGATGTCGAGGTCCTTGACGTCGATGCGCTTGGCCATGGTGTCGGTGTCTCTTTCGTCCCGGTGGGGGTGGTCGGGGATCGGTGGGGGAGGAGGGAGGTTCAGCCCTTGACCTTGCTGAACCGCCCGATGAAGCGGCCGAGCAGGTTGAGCAGGAAGACGAGGAGGATGAGGGTGAGCGCGGCGCCCCAGACGCGGTCGAGGGCGGGCTGGAGGTTCTCGCTGCGGCTCTGGTTGATCATCGTGGGCAGGGTCGCCATGTTCGTCGCGAAGAGGTCGGTGACGATGACCTGCGTGTACGGCCCGAGGACGAGGAGCGGGGCGGTCTCGCCCATCACCCGGGCGACGCCGAGCAGGACGCCGGTGACGATGCCCGAGAACGCCGTCGGGAGGACGACCTTGAAGATCGTCTTCCACTTCGGCACCCCGAGTGCGTAGGACGCCTCGCGCAGCTCGTTCGGCACGAGCTTGAGCATCTCCTCGGTGGAGCGGACGATCGTCGGGATCATCAGCAGCACGAGGGCGAGACACACCGCGAACGCCACCCGCTGGAACCCGAAGGTCGTCACCCACAGCGCGTAGACGAAGAGCGCGGCGACGATCGAGGGGATGCCGGTGAGGATGTCGACCATGAAGGAGACCGCGCGGGCCAGCCGGCCCCGCCCGTACTCGACGAGGTAGACGGCCGTCATCACGCCGACCGGCACCGAGAGGACCGTGGTCACCGCGGCATGGATGAGCGTGCCCTGGATGGCGTGCACGGCGCCGCCGCCGACCCGGCGGTTCGTGATGCCGGCCTGCGAGTTGGTCCACCACTGGGACTCGAGGAGCATCGAGCCGCCCTTGAGGATCGTGGACACGAGGATCCACACCAGCGGGATGACGCCGATGACGAACGCCCCCCACATGACGATGCGGGCGAGGTTGTCCCGCACCGCCCTCGACCCCGACTTCGGGCTGAGGGTCGGAGGGGCCGCCGGAGCCGGGGAGCCCCCGCGGGTCCCGGTCTCGAGCTCGATCGTGCTCATTCGGAGAAGGCCTTCCTGCGCTCGATGACGACGCGCGCGATGGCGTTGACGACGAAGGTGAGGACGAAGAGGACGAGGCCGGCGGCGATGAGCGCGCCGGTGCTCGTCGCGGTGTTCGCCTCCTGGATGCCGAGGGCGATCTTCGAGGCGAAGGTCGCCCCGCCGTTGAAGATCGAGGACGAGAACGGCGCCCCGTCGTTGAGGGCCGAGAGGAGGATGGTCACCGCGAGCGTCTCGCCGAGCGCGCGCCCGAGGCCGAGCATGGCGGCGCTGATGACGCCGGGCTTGCCGAACGGCAGGACGGCGGTGCGGATCATCTCCCACTGCGTGGCCCCGAGGGCGAGCGCGCCCTCCTTGTGCGCGGTCGGCACCTGCGCGAAGACCTCTCGCGAGATGGCCGTGACGATCGGCAGGACCATGATCGCGAGGATGACGCCGGCGAAGGCCAGCGTGCTCTTGGCGCTCGGGCCGCCCTCGGACTCCGCGAAGAACGGGATCCAGCCGAGCGCCGCGTCGATGACGCCCGCGACCGGCTCGAAGTACTGCCCGGCGATGGTCAGCCCCCAGAAGCCGAAGACGATCGAGGGCACGGCGGCGAGCAGGTCGATGGTCGCCGCGGCCGGGCGGGACAGCCAGGTCGGGGCGTACTGGGTGATGAAGAGGGCGATCGCGACCCCGAGCGGGACGGCGATGGCCATCGCGATGACGGAGGTGACGACGGTCGCCCAGAGCAGGTCGACGATGCCGAACCGCGGACTGGTCCCCGCCGTGGCCCACTCGCGCGACGTGAGGAAGTTGGCCTGGTTCGCCTGGAGCGCCGGGATCGCCTGGGCGACGAGGAAGACGCCGACGAGGGTCACGAGGGCGATGACGAGCAGGCCCGAGGCGGTGGCCGCGCCGCCGAAGAGCCGGTCGCCCAGCCGTCCGGTACCGGCCCGGTCCCCCGCGAGCGGCGAGCGCCCGTCCGGTCCGGGCAGCTCGTCGACGGCCGAGCGGCCGGTGATGGAGGTCGACACGGGGCTCCTCGCTGTTCTCTCGTCGGTGGTGGTCGTGCCGGAGGGGGCGGACCGGGTCGCGGTCCGCCCCCTCGCGGTCAGGTCAGCGGCCGGGGCCGCCGGTCCCGGGTGGTCAGGACAGGGCCTCGATGGCGGTCTCGACCTTGCTCTGGACCGACGCGGGGAGCGGGGCGTAGCCGATGTCCTCGAGGCTCTTCTGGACGTCCGCGGACGCGAAGTGCTTGAGGAAGGACTTGATGTTCTTGCCCTTCTCGGCGTCCTTGTTCTTCGAGCAGACGATCTCGTAGGTGACGAGGAGGATCGGGTAGGCGCCGGCCTCCTTGGTCGCGTAGTCGAGCTTGAGGCGCAGGTCGTTGCCCTCGCCGTCGGGCTGGGCGGCCTCGACGGCCTTGCCGACCGTCTCACCGGTCAGCTCGACGGCACCGCCGCCGTTGTCGATCTTGGCCACGCCGAGGTCGTTGTCCTTGGCGTAGCTCCACTCGACGTAGGTGATGCCGCCGTCGGTGGACTTCACGCCCTCGGCGACACCGGAGGACTTCTCCTTGCCCTCGCCCTTGCCGGTCCACTTCTTGCCGGGCTCGGCGGTCCAGCCACCGTCGGAGGCGGCGGCGAGGTACTTCGTGAAGTTCTCGGTGGTGCCGGACTCGTCGGAGCGGAAGAAGACCTTGATGGCGGTGGCCGGCAGCGTGACACCGGAGTTGACCGCGGCGATCTTCGGGTCGTTCCAGGTGGTGATCTTGCCGTTGAAGATGTCGGCGGCGACGGTCGGCGTCAGGGTCAGCGAGTCGACGCCCCCGACGTTGTACGCGATCGCGATCGGGCCGGTGACCATCGGGAGGTTCCAGGCCGGCGAGCCGCAGACCTGCGCAGCGGCGTCGCTCTCGACGACGCCGTCCTTCTCCTCGGTCTTCAGCGCCGAGTCGGAGCCGGCGAAGTCGACCTGGCCGGCGAGCATCTGCTTGATGCCGGCGCCCGAGCCGGTCGGGTTGTAGTTGACCGTGGCGCCCGAGCAGGCGGCCGTGTAGGAGGCGGCGGCCTCCTCGAAGGCGTTCTTCTGGGCGGAGGAGCCCTCGGCGTTCAGCGTGCCGTCGAAGCAGTCCGCGGCGGCCGCCGAGCCGCTGGAGCCGCTGCCAGCGGTGGCGCCGGTGCCCGCGTTGTTGTCCGAACCGCAGCCGGCGAGGGCGATGGAACCGACCAGGGCGATGCTCGCCAGCTGGCCGAGACGGAGGGTCTTCACAGGTGTACCTCTCGGAGGTCATGGGGGTCGTTGGCGTCGAACATCGGTGGCCGACGTTCCGGACGGTAGGGACGCCGGATGACCGGGTGGCCCGTCACGGGTGAACGTCGCGTGAACGGCACCCGAGCACTTGCCGACGGGACGGTCAGCCCCCGGTGCCGCCGGTCAGGGCAGGTGGCGCTCGACGGCGACGACGCGCGCCGACGGCCCGGCCCCGGCGACGTGGCACACGAGGGCCTCGCCCTTGACGAGCCGCTCGCGGGCGGCGGCCTCGAGCCGGGCCAGGTCGCCGGGGTCGGCATCCCCGGCGAGCGCGTGGACGACCTCGAGGAGCGCCGGCAGCACCGGCCCGTGCGAGCACAGCACCGTGGGCCGGCCGGCGGCGACGACCTTCTGGAGCCGGCGCACCGCCTTGGAGGGGTCGTCGGCGAAGCCCTCCTCCGACAACCCGTTCCGCGTCCGGACCTTCATCCCCGCGCCCGCAGCGAAGGGTACGACGGTGTCGACGCAGCGCAGCGACGGCGAGGACACGACGCGCTCGGGCACGTAGGCCCCGAGGACGTCGACGAGGGCCGCGGCCCGTGCCCGGCCCTCGCGGTCGAGGGGTCGGAGGGTGTCGAGCTCGCCGTCCCACGCACCCCGGGCCACGGCGTGCGCGTGCCGGACGAGGACGAGCGGCCAGGTGTCGAGCGTGCCGGCCTGGTGGTGGCGGACGAGCGCGCGCAGCTGCTCGCGGTCGCGTGCGTAGTCGAGGCGGTCGTGGGCCACCCGGGGGTCGAGCCACTCGACGTCGTCGATCTCGTTGACCAGCCGGCCGTCACCGCCGACGACGGTCGCCGCCCAGTAGCGCACGACCTTGTCGCCGGGCTTCCCGTCGCGGTCGAGCAGCGTGTATCGGGCCTCGGGCAGCGGCACCCCGAGCCGTACCCGCAGCCCGGTCTCCTCGTGGGTCTCGCGCGCGGCGGCCGACGCCCAGTCCTCGCCGGGATCGAGCTTGCCCTTGGCCCAGGACCAGTCGTCGTAGCGCGGGCGGTGGACGAGGGCCACCTCGAGCGCGTGGTCGCGGACCCGCCACGGGAGGCTCCCGGCGGCCGGGATCGTCGTCGGCACGTGCGGCCCGAGCCTCAGCGCCGCCGGGCCCTGCGACGCCGCTTGGCGTGCATCTCGACGAGGGCGGTCTGGAGGTCCTCGAGCGGCTGCCCCTCCTCGTCGAGGTGGTGGCGCGTCCAGCGACCGTCACCGGCGAGCCCCCAGTGCGAGTAGCGGTCGGACATCCCGCGTTCCAGGAGCGACCGGACGTCGTCGAGGTGGCGCTGCTCGGTGAGCCGGACGAGCGCCTCGACGCGACGGTCGAGGTTGCGGTGCATCATGTCGGCGCTGCCGATGTAGGCCACGGGCTCGCCGCCCCCGCCGAACCAGAACACCCGCGAGTGCTCGAGGAAGCGGCCGAGGACGCTGCGCACCTCGATGCTCTCGGACAGCCCGGGCACCCCGGGGCGCAGCGCGCAGATGCCGCGCACCCACAGCTGCACGGTGACACCGGACTGCGAGGCGCGGTACAGGGCGTCGATGAGCTGCTCGTCGACGATCGAGTTGACCTTCCACGCGATGAGGCCGCTGCCCGGCTCGGCCTGCTCGTGGGCGATCTCGGCGTCGATGTGCGCCTGCAGCCCCGAGCGCACCGAGCGGGGCGCGACGAGGAGGCGCTTGAACTTGCTGCGCGGCGCGATGCCGGAGAGCTGGTTGAACAGCTTCGAGAGGTCCTCGCCGACCTGCTCGTCGTCGGTGAGCAGCCCGAGGTCCTCGTAGAGCCGGGCGGTCTTCGGGTTGTAGTTGCCGGTGCCGACGTGGCAGTACCGGCGCATCCCCTCGGCCTCCTGGCGGATGACGAGGCAGAGCTTGGCGTGGGTCTTCAGCCCGACGATGCCGTAGACGACGTGGACGCCGGCGTGCTCGAGCTTGCGGGCCCAGGAGATGTTGTTCTCCTCGTCGAAGCGGGCCTTGATCTCGACGACGGCGAGCACCTGCTTGCCGGCCTCGGCGGCGTCGATGAGGGCGTCGATGATCGGGCTGTCACCGCTCGTGCGGTAGAGCGTCTGCTTGATGGCGAGGACGTGCGGGTCGGCGGCGGCCTGCTCGAGGAGGGCCTGCACCGACGTCGAGAACGAGTCGTACGGGTGCTGGAGCAGGACGTCCTGCTTGCGGACCGAGGCGAAGATGTCGCGCGCCTTGGCCGACTCGGTCGGGGCGAGGTCGGCGTTGGTGCGGGCGACGAACGGCTCGAAGTGCAGCTCGGAGCGCTCGAGGTCGGCGATGACGTTGAGCGCGCGCAGGTCGAGCGGTGCCGGCAGCCGGTAGACCTCGGCGGCGTGCACCCCGAGCTCGCGGACGATGAGGTCGAGGACGTGGTCGTCCATCGCGTCCTCGACCTCGAGGCGGACCGGCGGGCCGAAGCGGCGCCGGGTCAGCTCGCGCTCGAGCGCGGTGAGGAGATTCTCGTTGTCGTCCTCCTCGACCTCGAGGTCCTCGTTGCGGGTGACCCGGAAGGTGAAGTGCTCCTGGATCTCCATCCCCGGGAAGAGCTGGTCGAGGTGGGCCGCGATGACGTCCTCGAGCGGCACGAACCGGGTGTCGTAGAGGTCGGCGAGCGGCGACTCGTCCGGCCCCGGCTCGACGCGCACCAGCCGCGGCAGCATCGGCGGGACCTTGACGCGGGCGAAGTGCTCCTTGCCCGAGCGCGGGTTGACGAGGATGACCGCGAGGTTGAGCGAGAGCCCGGAGATGTACGGGAACGGGTGCGCGGGGTCGACGGCCAGCGGGGTGAGGACCGGGAAGAGCCGGTCGGTGAAGACCTTGGCCAAACGGTCGCGCTCGTCGTCGGACAGGGCGTCCCAGCGGACGATGGAGACGCCCTCCTCCTCGAGGGCGGGGCGCACCTGCTCGGCGTAGACCCGCGCCTGCATCGTCATCAGCTCGTGGGCGACGAGGGAGATCTGCTCGAGCACCTCGCGCGGCTCGAGCCCGGAGGCCGAGCGGACGGCGATGCCCGTGGCGATGCGCCGCTTGAGCCCGGCGACCCGGACCATGAAGAACTCGTCGAGGTTCGAGGCGAAGATCGCGAGGTAGCGGGCCCGCTCGAGGAGCGGGACGTTCTCGTCGCCCGCCAGCTGGAGGACGCGCTCGTTGAACTGCAGCCAGGAGATCTCGCGGTCGAGGAAGCGGTCGGAGGGCAGCCCCTCGGCCTCCTCCTCGGCGGCCTGGTGCGGACCGCGGACGAACCGGCCGTTGGTGGCGCGCGGCTGGTGGCGCGTCTCGGTGGCGGAGGCGCTCGCGATGGAGACCTCGCTGACGATCGTGCCCTCGGCCGATGCGTCCGCCGCCGCGTCGCGAGCGGTGGTCTCGTCGACGCTCACACCCGACTCGTCCGTCATGGCCTCCATCCTGTCAGGTCCGGGACGTGCGGTGCGGGCTCGCCCGCGGGCGAGCGGCTCAGCGCACGGAAGCCCGAGCGACCCCGCCGGCCCCTCCGGCCGCCCAGCACGAGCCGTCCGCCGTGCAGTCGAGGGTGTGGAAGCCGGTGTCGGACAGCCGCACCCAGTGGTGCCCGCCATCGGGGCTGACGCTGACGCCGCCGACCTCGCCGGACTCGCCGACGACGAGGACGGCGGAGCGAGTGCCCGGCAGCCAGGTGACGTCCTCGCCGAGGTGCTCGAGGTCGCCGGCGCCGCGCCACGTGCGGCCGTCGCGGGTGGTGCTCACGGCGTCGGCGCCGTCGTCCGGGGCCGCGAAGTCACCGCCGACGGCGATGCCCTGGTGCGGGGTGCGGAAGGCGAGGGCGAAGACGCCGGCCGCCTCGCCCGGCGGGATGCGCGAGGGCGCCGCGCGCCAGGTGCGGCCGAGGTCGGTGGAGTGGAAGACGCGCGAGCGCTCGCCGCCGGAGCCGAACCACGCGTCGTGGCCGGAGACGGTGAGGCACTCGCCGCTCGCGGAGAAGTTCGCCTCGCCGTCGGCCTCGGGCATCCCGCGGCTCGGCAGGACCCGCCAGGAGCGGCCGCCGTCGTCGGTGGCGGCGATGCGGAAGTGCCCGTCGACGGGGTCGCTGACGGCCAGGCCGTGCCGCCCGCCGGGGAAGAACGCGAGGCAGTTGTAGAAGGCGGTCGGTTCGGTGTTGCGGAAGGTCTCGGTCCAGGTCCGCCCGCCGTCGGTCGTCCGGAGGATGCGCGAGTCCTCGCCCGGGCCGATCGAGAGGATGCTCGCCTCGGTGGCGCTGCGGGCCTCGACGTCACGGAAGTTCAGGCCCGTGGTCTGCGGCGGCGAGACGTCCTGCCAGTGCGCCCCGCCGTCGGTGGTGCGCCAGACCCCGCCCGCCCCGCCCTCGGTGATGCTGCCCCCGCTCACCCAGGCCGTCCGTGCGTCGACGGCGTCGAGCCCGCGGAAGGACTGGTCCGGGTCGAGGACGCGCGTGGTGAAGCGCGGGGTGTGCCCGCGGTCGTGGTGTCCGTCCGCCCCGGCGGGTGCGGCGAGGGCGACGGGGCCGGCCACGAGGGCGGCGGCGGAGACGGTGGTCAGGACGGTGCGGAGGATCGCGCGCATCCCCGCACTGTCCCCCCGTCGCGGGGTCCGCGCCACTCGGGCGCAGCGCCCGGGTCGAGGTGAAAGGCGACCCGGATGAGGTCGGGTTTCACCTCGACCGGATGGGTCAGGGGGGCGGCGGGGCCGTGTACTGCACGTCGACGGCGGCGTCCTCGAAGCCGAGGCGCGCGTAGGTGCGCCGGGCGGCGGTGTTGTCGCCGTCGACGTAGAGCTCGACCTCGGCCAGGCCCTGCCGCGCGAGGTGGGCCAGCCCGAGGGCGGTCAGCGGCCCGCCCAGGCCGTGCCCCTGCTCGGCCGGGTCGACCCCGACGACGTACACCTCCCCGGTCCCGCTCCTCACTGCGTTCGGACCGGAACCGGGCGGGGCCCCGGTCCCGCTCCTCACTGCGTTCGGACCGGAACCGGGGCCCCGCCCGGTCCCGTGCCGGACTTCGTCCGTCCCGGCTCCGTGGGCCCGCCCGGAAGAACTGCCGGGCTCGACCTTGGTCCAGTGGAAGGCGACCACCCGGCCCTCGCGCTCGACGAGGAGGAACCCCGAGGCGTCGAACCACGGCTGCGACATCCGCTCATGGAGGTCCTCGACGGTCAGCCGGCCCTGCTCGGGATGGCTCGCGAACGCGGCCGCGTTGAGCCGGACCCAGTCCTCGTCGTCGCGCCCCGGCTCGAACGCGCGCACCGAGTAGCCCTGCGGGAGAACGGGATCGTTGGCATCCGCGGACGTCAGCGGGCGGGCCATCCGGAAGAGCTCGCGGGTGCGCGCCAGCCCGGCCGTTGCCGCCAGCGAGCGCGCGGCGTCGAGGTCCCCGTGGGCCCAGACCGACCGCGTGCCCTCGGCCAGCGCCGCGTCGAGCAGCGCCCGGCCGTGCCCCGCGCGCCGCGCCGCGGGGTCGACGACGAGCTCGGCGACGGCGTCGGACGTGCCCGCCGACGCGACCTGGGCATACCCGACGAGCTGCCCCGCGTCGTCGCGCCGCAGCAGGTGGACGACACCCGCCCGCGCCGCCCCGAGCGCCATCCGGAACGCCTCCGACACCGCCCCGACGCCGTCGGCCGCCTCCGCGCGGTCCCACAGCTCGCGGGCCTCGTGCGCGGTGGCGTCGTCGACGGCCTCGAGCCGCTCGGTGACCGGCACGTCAGCCGTCGACCTCCTCGAGCTCCTCGAGCTCGGCGGCGACCTCGGGGACGAAGCGGTACCCGACGTTGCGGACCGTGCCGATGAGCAGCTCGTGCTCGGTGCCGAGCTTGGCGCGCAGCCGGCGCACGTGGACGTCGACGGTGCGGGTGCCCCCGAAGTAGTCGTAGCCCCAGACCTCCTGGAGCAGCTGGGAGCGGGTGAAGACGCGCCCCGGGTGCTGCGCGAGGTACTTGAGGAGCTCGAACTCCTTGTACGTGAGGTCGAGCAGCCTCCCGCGCAGCCGCACCGAGTACGTCGTCTCGTCGATGACGAGCGCACCGGCGGTGATCGGCCCGACCTCGTCCTCCTCGGCCTCGGCGCGACGCCCGACGGCCAGCCGCAGGCGGGCCTCGACCTCGGCCGGCCCGGCGGTGTCGAGGAGGACGTCGTCGACACCCCACTCGGCGGTGAGCCCCGCGAGCCCGCCCTCGGTGACGACGACGAGCAGCGGCGCGGAGACCCCGGTGGTCGTGAGGACGCGGCACAGCGACTTGGCCATCGCGAGCTCGCGGCGGGCGTCGACGAGGACGGCGTCGGCCTCCGGGGCGTCGACCAGCGCCGACGCCTCCGCCGGGAGGATGCGAACATGGTGGCTGAGGAGCCCGAGCGCCGGAAGGACCTCGGCGCTGGGAGCCAAGGTGTTCGTCAACAGCAACAGGTGGGCCATCGCCCCACAGGATAGGCGGTCATGGACGCACGGCACGGGGCATCGACCTCCAGTGGGACGACGGCCGAGGACGGCTCGTCGGCGACCGTCAGCGTCCGGTACTGGGCCGGCGCCCGCGCGGCCGCCGGGGTCGACGGCGAGGTGCTCGCCGCCCCGCCGACCGTCGAGGGCCTCGTCGCCGCGCTCGCCGCGGCCCGTCCGGGCCTGGCCGAGGTGCTGCCCGTCTGCTCGGTCCTCGTCGACGGGCTCGCCGCCTCCGGAACCGACCCGGTGCCGCCCGGGGCCCTCGTCGAGGTGCTCCCGCCGTTCGCCGGTGGGTGATGCGAGGATGCGCGACGTGGAGGAGCAGGAGCGGGTGGCCGAGCCGGCGGACGACGCCGTCGCCGAGCCGGCCGTCGAGCCGGACGCCGCCGGTGCCGCGGCCGAGACGCGGGCCAGCCGACGGGCCCGCCGCGAGGCGCTCCTGAGGCATCCGGTCCTCCCCGAGATGGCCACCGTGCCGCGCCCGGTCATCTCCGTCGCCACCGTCGTCCTCGCCGCGCTGCTCGTCCTCGCGCTGCGCACCGACCCCCTCGTCCTCGCGGCCGGGCTGGCCTGGACCGGGCTGGTCCTCGCGTGGGGCTGGCCGCGGCTGCTCGGCAGCTCGAGCCGGTTCGGCTCGGCCCTGGCCGTGGGTGTCACGGCGGTCCTCGCGCCCGCGGCCGCCGTCGCGCCGACCGACGACCCCTACCTGCGCCTCGTCCCCGTCGCGCTCGCCATCGGGCTCGGGCTGATGTTCGTCCACCAGATCGTCCGGCGCGACGGCCGCCCGCGGCTCACCGAGTCGATCGGCGTCACCGCCTTCGGCCTCGCGCTGCTCGCCGTCGGCACGACGTGGCTGCCGCTGGCGCGGGCGGCCCGGCCCACCGACGTCGCCACGGTCGCCCTCGTCGCCGTCGCCGTCGGGGCGGTGGCCGACCTCGGCGCCGGGCTCGGGGCGGTCAAGGCGTGGCTGCTGCCGATCGCGATGGTCCTCGGGGCGGCCGGCGCCCTCGTCGCCGCCTCGGTCATCGGCACCCCGCGGCCCGGCACCGCCGCCCTCGTCGGCCTGCTCGCGGCCGCGGTCTCGCACGCGATGCGGCGGGTCCTCGTCGTGCTCCCGCCCGTCACGGCCCTGCGCTGTCAGCTCTCCGCGGCCGCGGCCGGGCTGCTCGTCACCGGCGTCGTCGCCTACGGCGTCTCGCTCGCCCTCGTCGGCTGAGTCCCGGCCGACCCGCGTCAGTAGACGAGCGCGCGGGCGCCGGGCGCCACGACCTCCTCGACGAACGCGGCCGCCCCGCGGACGACCGCTCCGGGCAGCAGGTCCGCCTCCCCGAGCCCCCGGCGGGCGGCGCACTGACCGCACACGGTCACCCGGCCGCCCTCGAGGACGGCGTCGCGCAGCTCGGCGAGCGGCGGTGAGTGGGGCAGCTCGACCTCCTCGGCCCGGCCCGGGACCGCCGTCCACGTGGCGTCGCCGGTGAGCCAGACGCTGACCTCGAGCCCGGAGGCCAGCGCCGTCGCGGCGACCGTCCAGCCCTGGGTAAGGCGCTCCAGGGCCTCCGTGCCGCAGGTGACCTTGACGACGAGGGTGGTGGCCGGGGCATCCATAGACTGGAGCGTATGGTCTTCACGCTCGACACCTCCCTCCACGAGGATCTCGCCCCCCTCGCCTGGCTCGTCGGTACCTGGGCGGGCGCCGGCGTCGTCGGCTACCCGACGATCGAGTCCGTGCGCTTCGGGCAGGAGGTCGTCTGCAGCCACGACGGCCGGCGCTTCCTGCGCTGGGACTCGCGGACCTGGCTGCTCGACGACGACGGCAACCAGGTGCGCCCGCTGGCCACCGAGACCGGCTTCTGGCGCCCGGTCACCGGCTCCACCGACGGCACGAACTGCGAGCTGCTGCTCGCCCACCCCACCGGCTTCGTCGAGATGTACGCCGGGGTCGCCGAGCCGGCCAAGGTCGAGCTGCGCACCGACGGCGTGATGCGCAGCCCCGACGCCAAGGAGTACACGGCGGCCCACCGGCTCTACGGGTACGTCAACAGCAACCTCATGTGGGTCATGGACATGGCCGCCGTCGGGCAGCCGCTGCAGTCGCACGTCTCCGCGGAGCTCAAGCGGGTCGAGTGACCCGGTCGAGCCACCGGCCGGCCCGCGGCGGTCCGGGCGTCAGGGCGTGACGAACACGTCGAGGTAGTCGTCCATCTGGTCCTTGCGCAGCGCCTCGCCGAGCAGCTTCATGCCCTTGGTGTCGACGATGTCGATGCTGCCCGCCACCGGGTCCATCCCGAAGCCGGTGAACGGCGCGGTCGCGAAGACGACGTCGGAGGACCGGATGTGGCGCAGCAGCAGCGCGTAGTCCTTCATCGCGCCGATGGACAGGCCCTTGTCGACGACGAGGTTCTTCGTCGCGGCGTCGGTGAAGCGGGCGATGGCCAGCGGGTTGGTGATGGTCTGCTTGCTCGTGGCCTTGAGGAGCAGCGCCTTGACGAAGGCCATCTGCCGGCGCCCGCGGGAGATGTCGCCCTCGCTCAGCTCGTAGCGCTCGCGGACGAACGCCAGCGCCTGCTCGCCGTTCAGCTCGTTCCAGCCCTTCTGGATGGCCTTGCCGCCGTTGCCGGAGGCGTCGTTGCCCTCCTCGGCGTACACGCGCACGCCGCCGACGGCGTCGGTCATCCCCTTGAAGCCGTCGAAGTCGGTGCGGGCGACGTGGTCGATCTTGATGCCGACGAGGTTCTGGATGGTCTCGACGAGCAGCGGCTCGCCCCCGAACGCGTACGCGGCGTTGATCTTGTTCTTGCCGTGGCCGGGGATCGAGACGTAGAGGTCGCGGGGGAAGTGGACCATCTGGATGGCGGTGGGGTCGGCCGGGACGTGGACGAGGACGATGACGTCGGCGCGCCCGCGGTCGTTGGGGCCGCGGCTGTCGGCGCCGACGAGGAGGAAGTTGGTGCCGTTGCCGGAGGCCGGGACCTGGATGGGGTCGCCCTCGGCGTCGACGGTCGGCGGGGCGGCGGTCGGCAGCAGCTCGGCCTGGGTGACGTTGTCGTTGACCCGCCAGCCGAGGTAGCCGACGAAGCCGGCCACCGCGACGAGGACGAGGACGAGGAGGCTGACGAGGACGAGGAGCACCCGCCGACCCCGCCGGCGGGGTCGGCGAGGCTCGTCGGCGCCCTCGTCGGGGGCGTCGTCGGCGTCGGCACCGCCGGAGCCGAAGAGGTCGAGGTCCTGGTCCGTCACCACGTCAGTCTAAGGAGCCGTCGCCGTCGCGTCCGCCGGTCCGGCCTACATTGGAGGGGTGAGCGACCTCGGGGCCCGGCTGCGGGCGCACGGAAAGCGCCTCACGACGCAGCGCGAACGTGTGCTGGCCGCCGTGGGGCGGCTCGGGCACGCCACGCCCGACGAGGTCGCCGACTCCGTGGCCGGCGACGGCGGGGGCTCTCTGCCGGTGTCGACCGTCTACCGCTCGCTCGACGCGCTCCAGGAGCTGGGGCTCGTCGGGCACACCCACGTCGACCACCGCGCCCCGAGCTACCACCTCGCCGAGCACGCCACCCACGTCCACGTCGTCTGCCGGGGCTGCGGCTGGGTCGGCGAGGTCCCGCTCGAGGCCGCCGACGAGCTCGTCGCGCGCATCGACGACCGCCTCGGCTTCGCCGCCGACGTCAGCCACGCCGCCATCCACGGCCTGTGCCGTACCTGCCGGGAGGACCGATGACCACCCCCACCGTCCCCGCCACCCCCGCCACCCCCGCCGAGCCGGCCGTCGTGCCGCGCTCGGTGCTGCTCGGGCGGCACGGCGCCGTCGAGGGCGAGGGCGCCGACACCGGCGTCGCCGCCCACTACGGCGACCCGATGCGCGAGCAGCGCCTCCTCGCCGAGGGGCTGGCCGTCGTCGACCTCTCGCACCGCGGGGTCGTGCGCGTCTCCGGGCCGGACCGGCTCTCGTGGCTGCACTCGATGACGACCCAGGAGCTGACCGGCCTGGCGCCGCGCACCTCGCGCGAGTCGCTCGTCCTCTCGCCCAAGGGGCACGTCGAGCACGCGCTGCACCTCGTCGACGACGGGTCGGCCACGTGGGTCACCGTCGAGCCGGGCACGGCGCCGGCGCTCGTCGCCTGGCTGGAGTCGATGCGCTTCATGCTGGCTGTCGAGGTCGCCGACGTGACGTCCGAGTGGGCGGTGCTCGGCGAGCCGGTCGGGGCGGAGTCGGCCGAGGGCGAGCCGCTGGCCTGGGTCGACCCGTGGCCGGGGCTGGTCGGCGACACCGTGGCCTACGGGCCGGTCGAGGGGCACCCGGCGGCCGGCCGGGCCTGGCGCGAGCTGCTCGTGCCGCGGGGGTCGGTCGAGGACTTCGTCGGCGACCGGCCGCTCGCGGGCACGTGGGCCGCCGAGGCCCTGCGGGTGGCGGCCTGGCGGCCGCGGCTCGGGGCCGAGACCGACCACCGCACCATCCCGCACGAGGTCGACTGGTTGCGCACGGCCGTCCACCTGCACAAGGGGTGCTACCGGGGGCAGGAGACCGTGGCCCGGGTGCACAACCTCGGACGTCCGCCGCGGCGGCTCGTCTTCCTCCACCTCGACGGGTCCGGGCACGTGCTGCCGGAGGCCGGCTCGGCGGTGGTCGTCGACGGCCGCGAGGTCGGGCGGCTGACGAGCGTCGCGCGCCACCACGAGGACGGCCCGGTGGCGCTGGCCGTCGTCAAGCGGTCCGTCGGCGAGGACGTCGAATTCGTCGTTGACGGCATCTCGGCCGCACAGACCGTCGTCGTCAGCGGCTGATCGCCGGAGATCCTCCGGCGCCCGGGTCGTCGGGCGGGTGTCGCCCGGATGGCCGGTGCTGACAGGATGGGCGCCATGACGACGTCGTCCGCCGGGGTCACCGGCACCCTCATCACCGTCGCGCCCACCGGCGCCGAGCATGCCAAGGCCGACCTCCCGCAGCTGCCGACGACGCTCGAGGAGGTCGTGTCGACGGCCGTGCGGTGCGAGGCGGCGGGGGCCTCCCTCATCCACCTGCACATCCGCGACGCCGAGCACCGGCCGACCCTCGACGGCGGCTACCTGCGCGCGGCGGTCGACGCGGTCCGCGAGGCGACCGACCTCGTGGTCCAGCTGTCCACCGGCGGGTCGGTCCACGACCCGCTCGAGCAGCGGCTGACCGTCCTCGACGCCGAGCCGGACTCGTGCTCGCTCACCTGCGGCACGACGAACTTCGGCGACGACGTCTTCCTCAACCCGTGGGGGTTCATGAGCGACCTCTACGTGCAGGCCCAGGAGCGCGAGGTCGTCCCCGAGTTCGAGCTCTTCGACCTCGGGCACGTGCACGCGCTGGCCCGGCTGCTCGACACCCACGGCCTGCCCTTCGGCGGGAAGGTGCACGTCGACTTCGTCACCGGTGTGCCCGGCGGGATGCCGGCGACGACCGCCGCGCTGATGGCGGGGGTGTCGATGCTCCCGGCCGAGGTGACCTCGTGGTCGGCGACCGGCATCGGGCGCGGGCACCTGCCGGTCATGGCGGCCGCGCTGTCGGCCGGAGGGCACCTGCGGGTCGGGATGGAGGACAACGTCGTGTTCCGGCGCGGCCAGATCGTCGAGCACAACGACGAGCTCGTCGCGCGGGCCGCCGGGCTGGCGACGGTCATGCAGCGCCCGCCGCTGACGTGCGACGAGACCAGGGCGCTGCTCGGCGTCAAGGAGCGCCGCGCCGGCCGCTGACGGGTGGGACAAGGTCCGAGGGCTGGACGGTGCTCGGCGCCCGGGGAATGCCGGTCCCATAATCCGTGGTTATGGCTGCCATGCGTTCGCTGATCGGTTTCCCCGCCGTCGTCAACGAGAAGGCCGCGCGCGCCGTGGCCGGCCAGGTCGTCGTCGTCACGGCGCTGGCCCTCGCGACCGGATGGCTCTGGCTGAGCGCCGTGCTCGCCGTCGGGTTCGCGCTGCGCGTGGCCTCCGGGCCCCGGTTCGATCCCTTCGGGCAGCTCGCGACGAAGGTCCTCGCGCCGCGGCTCGGTGCGCCCGTGGTCGTCGCCGGCCCGCCCAAGCGGTTCGCCCAGGGCGTCGGGTTCGTGTTCACGGCGGGTGCCACGGCCGCGCTGGCCCTCGGGGCCCCGGTGGTCGCGGTCGGGCTGCTGGCCGTCCTCCTCGTCTTCGCCTCGCTCGAGGCCGTCGTCGGGTTCTGCGCCGGCTGCTTCGTCTTCGGGTACCTCATGCGGTGGGGCGTCGTCCCGGAGGAGACCTGCGCGGCCTGCAACGACATCTCGCTGCGCCGCCGCGAGGTCCAGCCCGCCTGACAGGCGCGGCCGGAGGTGGGCGCCGGCCGCGACCCGCCCCGGATGGTGGAACAACCGACGGGCCTCACGACGAGTGGTGTCGCGGGGACTCTCGGTTGCTCCCGATGCCGAAGCAACCGAGAGCGCTCGCACCACGAGCTCTCGGCCCGGCTGTCGGTTGCTCCCGATGCTGAAGCAACCGAGAGTGCTCGTCGCACGACACCATCGCGCCACGTCGCGCCACCTCACCAGGGCACCCGGTCGGCTGTGGCCCGTCTCACGCTTGCCCCGGTTTGCATTTTGCTAACTGGAGCAAGCACAATGGAGGCATGAGCAAGAACCCGCTGAACGACCTGGGCGAGAGCCTCGGCGAGTACCTGCGCGACCAGCGCCGGGCCGCCCGCCTCTCCCTCCGTCAGCTCAGCGAGCTCGCCGGGGTGTCCAACCCCTACCTGTCGCAGATCGAGCGCGGCCTCAAGCGCCCGAGCGCCGAGATCCTCCAGCAGCTCGCCAAGGGCCTCGAGGTCTCCGCCGAGTCCCTCTACGTGCGGGCCGGCATCCTCGACGCCGAGCACGCCGCGCCGACCGGCGACACCCCCGACGTCCGCCGGGCGATCGCCGAGGACCCGCTCCTCACGGCCCGGCAGAAGAAGACCCTCCTCGACATCTACGAGTCCTACGTCGAGGACGACGCCCGGCACTGACGCCGCCACCGCCCCCGGCAGCGTCGCCGGACCGGGCCACCGAACCACCGCACCGTCCGTCAGCACCCCCCTCCACCACGAAGGAGCACACCATGGCCGTCCTCGACGACCTCCGCACCAGCATCGACACCACCCCGCTCTACGCCATCGCCGGCGCCACCGACCTCGCCGTCGAGAAGGTCCGCGAGGCCCAGAAGCGCGCCGAGGTCCGCCGCGCCGAGCTGACCAAGCGCGCCGAGGCCGCCCGCGCCGACCTCACGCCGGCCGCCCTCCAGGCCCGCGTCGAGGCCGTCACCGAGCAGGTCAAGGAGCTCCCGGCGCTCGCCCTCAACCAGGGCCTCGTCGTCGGCGGCAAGGTCACCGACGGCTACGCCGACCTGGCGACCCGCGGCAAGAGCATCGTGAACCGCATCCGCACCCAGCAGTCGACCAAGGACCTCGTCGCCCAGGCCGAGACCACCGTCGCGCAGGCCAAGGGCGCCGTCACCACGGCCCGCAAGGCCGCCGCCGACATCGAGCGCTCCGCCAAGGCGACCATCACCACCGGCCGCCACGAGGTCGCCAAGGTCGCCACCGTGCTCACCGACTCGGTCGCCGAGGAGGCCAAGGAGGCCCAGACCGAGGTCGCGGCCTCCGTCAAGCGCACCCGCACCGCCGCCAAGCGCACCGCCACGACGACGAAGAAGGCCGCCCGCAAGACGACCTCCTCCGCCAAGGGCGCCACGACGAGCGCGCGCAAGACCGCGAAGACCGCTCCGAAGGCCACGAAGAAGGCCGCCGAGAAGGTCGGCGACTGACGAACCGATCCGGGTCCTCCCGGACGAACGACGAGAACATGCCGTGCACCCTCCGTGGTGCACGGCATGTTCTCGTCTCTCGACCGGGTGAAGGGCGGTGGACCGGGAGAGGAGCGACCGGACGCCCGGGTCTGGCGGTGGGCGGCGGGCTGCCGGTCCGCCCGGCGATAGTGTCGGGCGGTGCCCGACCTCGACCGGATGCCCACCCCGCCCGCCCTCGCCGACGCCCCGGTGCTCGCCCACGTCGTGCGCGGCGGGGTCGTCGAGTCCGCCCACCGCGCGAGCGTCGCCGTCACCGCCCCCGACGGCTCGGTGCTCCACGCCTGGGGCGCCCCGCACGACCCCGTCTTCCCCCGCTCGTCGAACAAGCCGCTCCAGGCCCTCGCGATGCTCCGCGCCGGCCTGCGGCTGCCCCCGCCGCACCTGGCCCTCGCCTGCGCCAGCCACAGCGGCGAGCCGGTCCACCTCGACGGGGTGCGGGAGATGCTCGCCGACGCCGGGCTCACCGAGTCCGACCTGCTCAACACCCCGGACCTGCCCTACGACCCGGTCGAGCGCGACACCTGGGTCGCCGCCGGACGCACCGCCCGGCCGCTCGCCCAGAACTGCTCCGGCAAGCACGCCGCGATGCTCGCCACCTGCCGGGCCAACGGCTGGGACACCACCACCTACCTCGACCCGGAGCACCCGCTGCAGCGGGCGACGGCCGCCACCCTCGAGGACCTCGCCGGCGAGCCGGTGGCCGCGACGGCCGTCGACGGCTGCGGTGCGCCGGTCATGGCGATCTCGCTCGCCGGACTGGCCCGCGCCTTCGGCCGCCTCGCCGGCGCCGACCCCGGCACCCCCGAGGCCGAGGTCGCCGCCGCGATGCGCGCCCACCCCGAGCTGGTCGGCGGCACCCGCCGCGACGTCACCGCCCTGATGGGCGGCACCGCCGGCCTCGTGGCCAAGGACGGCGCCGAGTCGGTGTACGCCGTCGGGCTCGCCGACGGGCGAGGGGTCGCCCTCAAGGTCGCCGACGGCGGCCAGCGGGCCCGCCCGGTCGTCCTCGCGGCCGTGCTGCGCCGGCTCGGGGTCGCGTCCGAGGCCTACGGCCGCCTCGAGGAGGCCCCGGTGCTCGGGCACGGTGAGCCGGTGGGCGCGGTCGTCGCCGTCGGCATCGGCGAGGACGCCGCGCGGTGAGGACCGTCCTCCAGCGGGTGTCGCGGGCGAGCGTCACCGTCGACGGCGAGGTCGTCGGCGAGATCACCCGCCCCGGGCTGCTCGCCCTCGTGGGGGCGACCCACGACGACGGTCCCGAGCAGGTGGCCGCGACGGCCCGCAAGATCGCCGACCTGCGCATCCTCCACGGCGAGCGGTCGGTGCTCGACGAGGGGGCGCCCGTGCTCGTCGTCAGCCAGTTCACGCTCTACGCCGACGTCCGCAAGGGTCGCCGGCCGTCGTGGAACGCCGCCGCCCCCGGCCCGGTCGCCGAGCCGCTCGTCGAGGCCGTCGTCGAGGCGCTGCGCGCGAAGGGGCTCGAGGTCGCGACCGGCCGGTTCGGGGCGCACATGGACGTCGAGCTCGTCGGTGACGGACCGGTCACCATCCTCCTCGAGGTCTGACGCCTACGCTGGGCCCATGAACATCCTCGGCACCGTGCAGGGCTGGATCGTCCTCGCGCTCTCGATCGCGGCCCTCGGCGTCGAGGCCTTCGCCCTCGTCGACTGCGTGCGGCGCCGCCCCGACGCCTTCACGGCGGCCGGCAAGCGGACGAAGAACTTCTGGCTCCTCGTCACCGGCGTGGCCGTCCTCCTCGGGGTCGTGGCCCTCGGCGGCCTCGGGCTGCTCGCCATCGTCGGCATCGTCGCGGCGGGGGTCTACCTCGCCGACGTCAAGCCCGCCCTCGACCAGGTGATGGGCCGCGGCGGCGGCCGGCAGGGTCCCTACGGCCCCTGGTGAGGCGCCACCGCCGACCAGGCCAGCGTCAGCTCGCCGAGCCGCCAGCGTGACGGCCCGCCGAGCACCGGCCAGCCGGCCTCCCGCAGCGCCGCGACCGTGCCGATGAACCGCTGCCGCACGCCGTAGGACGCGAGCGGCGCCTGCCGCTCCCACGTGGCGTCGAGCGCCCCGAGCAGGGCGTGCACCGGCTCACCCGGCACGTTGCGGTGGATGAGCGCCTTCGGCAGCCGCTCGGCGACCACCCCGGGCCGCTCGAGGCCGCGCAGCCGCCACGAGAGGGTCAGCGACTCCGGACCCCCGTGCCCGACCGCCACCCACGCCGCGAGCCGGCCCAGCTCGTCGCACGTGCCGTCGACGAGCAGGCCGTCCGGGGCGAGCCGGTCGACCGTCGTCGCCCACGCGGCCGCCACCTCCGACTCGTCGTACTGGCGCAGCACGTTGAACGCGCGGACGACGACGGGACGCACGCCCCCGGGGAGCGGCACCTCGAAGCCGCCGCGGACGAACCGGAGCCCCGGTCGCTCGAGCGGCCGGGCGGCGGCGACCCGCTCGGGGTCGATCTCGACGCCCACGACCTCGACGTCGGCGCGCACCCGGCGCAGCCGCTCGTGGAGCTCGACCGCGGTGACCGGCGAGGCGCCGTACCCGAGGTCGACGACGACCGGCGGCCCCGGGTGGCGTCGCAGCCGACGGGCCTCGGGTCCGGCGAGCCAGCGGTCGCAGCGGCGGAGGCGGTTCGGGTTCGTCGTCCCGCGGGTGACGACGCCGACCGGGCGCGGGGCGGGCACCGGCCCAGCCTAGGCGGGGGGCGGTCGCTCCCCGGCGGCGCGCGGCCGGCGTCCAGCCCCGCCGACTACCCTGACCCCGTGCTGGAGCGGTGGCGAGCGGAGCGTCGCGAGGGGTCGGTGAGCCTCTCGATGATGGCTCTCGTCGTCTCGCTCGTGGCCGCCCTCGGCCTCGGCCTCAGCTCCTGGGTGCCCGAGGTGATGGCCCGCGACATCGGCATCACCGACGTCGAGCCGGGGCTGCTCCAGGTCTCGCAGAACGCGTTCGGGGTGCAGTCGCTCGGGGCGGGCCTCACCGTCACGCTCTACGACCGGGGCTTCCGCCTCTCCCGCGGCAGCACCGTGCTCGCCGACACGGTCACCAAAGGGGCGCCGGTCGTCGCCGTCGTCGGCACCGTCGACACCGCGGGCGAGCACCCGCGCGAGGAGGTCACCTCGGCCCTCACCGCCGTGAGCATCGACGCCGTGACGCGCGACGACGAGACCGTCACGTACAGCGGCGTCGTGCACGACGCCACGCGCTCGCTGCCGCTGCGGATCGTCTTCGAACCGACCGACGGGCGCATCCGGATGGACGTCGCCGTGCAGGGGGCCTCGGGCGTGGCCGTCAACCTCGACTGGCGCCCGGCGACCACCGGCATCGAGCCCGCCCTGCCGGCGCGCAACCTCAAGGCCCGGGCCTACTGGATGGAGCCGACCGTCGTCGAGCAGCCGGCCTTCACGTGGGTCCTCGGCACCGACGTCTCGATCGGGCCGGTCGGGGTCGCGCGCGCCGTCGACCTGCGCCAGGACGGGCGCATCGCCATCCACGTGTGGTCGCCGCGGGCCGTGGTGACCGTCACGGACACCCCGCGCCCGGCCGTGGAAGACTCGGCGCCATGAGCGACCCGAGCGGACCGCGCCCGCCGCGGCGGGTCGCGATGGTCACCGTGCACACCTCACCGCTCGCCCAGCCGGGTACCGGCGACGCCGGCGGGATGAACGTCTACGTCCTCGAGGTGGCGCGACAGCTGGCGCGGCTCGGCACCGAGGTCGACCTCTTCACGCGGACGACGAGCGCGGCCCAGCCCGAGGTCGTCGAGGTCGAGCCGGGCGTCGTCGTCCGGCACGTCGCGGCCGGTCCGTACGAGGGGCTGTCGAAGGAGGAGCTGCCGGGCCAGCTCTGCGCCTTCGCGGCGGGGATGATGCGGGTCGCCGCGCACGCGCCGCCCGGTCACTACGACCTCGTCCACTCGCACTACTGGCTCTCCGGGCAGGTCGGCTGGCTGGCCGCCGACCGCTGGGGCGTCCCGCTCGTCCACACGATGCACACGATGGCGCGGGTCAAGAACGTCCACCTCGCCGACGGCGACGAGCCCGAGCCCCGGGGTCGCGAGATCGGGGAGGCGCAGGTCGTCGAGGCGGCCGACCGGCTCGTCGCGAACACCGAGCGGGAGGCGGCCGAGCTCGTCGACCTCTACGGCGCCGACCCGGCGCGCGTCGCGGTCGCCGAGCCCGGGGTCGACCTCGTGACCTTCGCCCCCGGCTCGCAGGCCGCGGCCCGCGCGGCGCTCGGGGTGCCCGCCGACGCGGTGCTGCTCCTCTTCGTCGGGCGGATCCAGCCGCTCAAGGGCCCCGACGTCCTCGTCCGCGCGGCGGCCGAGCTCGTCCGCCGGCGCCCCGACCTGCGCGACCGGCTCGTCGTCGGTGTGCTCGGCGGGGCGAGCGGCAGCGGGGTGCGGACCCCGATGGGGCTCGACGTCCTCGCCGAGCGCCTCGGGATCGCCGACCTCGTGCGCTTCGTGCCGCCGGTCGACCGGCCGACGCTCGCCGACTGGTACCGCGCCGCCGACGTCGTCGCCGTCCCGTCGCACAGCGAGTCCTTCGGGCTCGTCGCCGTCGAGGCGATGGCCTGCGGCACACCGGTCGTCGCGGCGAACGTCGGGGGACTGCCGACCGCGGTCGGGCCGGGCGGACTGCTCGTCGACGGCCACGACACCGCCGACTGGGCCACCGCCCTCGGCCGGGTCGCCCTCGGCCCCGAGACGCGGGCGACGTTGTCGCGCAGGGCGGCCGAGCACGCGCAGGGGTTCGGGTGGGCGCGTACCGCCGGTCGGCTGCTCGAGGTCTACCGCGAGGCGCTGGCCCGCCCGAAGGACGTCTCCATCGACGACGCCGAGCGCATCGCGGACGTGCCCCGGGCGGTCATCCCGTGAGCGGCGCCGACCTGCTCGCCCTCGTCCGCGGCGTGCTCGAGGAGTCCGGCCTGGAGTGGGAGCAGGGCGCGCGCGACGACGAGCTCGTCGTGTCGCTGCCCGGCGAGAAGAAGCTGCGCACCGTCGTGTCGCTCGTCTGCGGCGAGAGCGCGCTGTCGGTGTCGGCGTTCGTCATCCGCAACCCCGACGAGAACCACGGCGAGGTCTACCGCTTCCTCCTCAGCCGCAACCTGCGCCTGCCGGGGCTCGCGTACGCCGTCGACCGCTCGGGCGACGTCTTCGTCACCGGCCGCGTGCCGGCGGCCGGGGTCGACGCCGGCTACCTCGACCAGCTGCTCGGGGTGGTGCTCTCGGCGGTCGACGAGCCGTTCAACGAGCTGCTCGTCATGGGCTTCCTCACCTCGATGCGCAAGGAGTGGGAGTGGCGGGTCTCGCGCGGCGAGAGCCTGCGCAACCTCGAGGCCTTCCGGCACATCCTCGAGCGCCCCGGCGACCCGCCGCGAGAGACCTCCTCCTGACCCCGCTCCTCCCCGACTCCCCCGACCTTGTGGGGCCGCATCCGCCCGACACCCCGGTCCGGCGGCGTGTTCGGCGGACGGATGCCCACAAGGTCGGGGTCGGGTGCCTCGCTAGGCTGGCGGCATGACGGAGCACACGCTGATCCTCCTGCGCCACGGCGAGTCCGACTGGAACCAGAAGAACCTCTTCACCGGCTGGGTCGACGTCGACCTCACCGAGAAGGGCCGGGCCGAGGCGGTCCGCGGCGGGCAGCTGATGAGGGACGCCGGGCTGCTCCCCGACGTCGTCCACACCTCGGTGCTGCGCCGGGCCATCACCACCGCCAACCTCGCGCTCGACGCCTGCGACCGGCACTGGGTCCCGGTGCGCCGCAGCTGGCGGCTCAACGAGCGGCACTACGGCGCGCTCCAGGGCCTCGACAAGGCCGCGACCCGCGACAAGTACGGCGACGAGCAGTTCATGCTCTGGCGCCGCAGCTTCGACACCCCGCCGCCGCCCATCGAGGCGGGCAGCGAGTTCGACCAGAGCGGCGACCCGCGCTACGCCGGCGTCGACGTGCCCGCCACCGAGTGCCTCGCCGACGTCATCCCGCGGATGATGCCCTACTGGGAGCACGACCTGAGGGCCGACCTCTCCGCGGGGATGACCGTGCTCGTCACCGCGCACGGCAACAGCCTGCGCGCCCTCGTCAAGCACCTCGACGGCATCAGCGACGACGACATCGCGGGGCTCAACATCCCGACCGGCATGCCGCTCGTGTACCGGCTCGGCGACGACTTCATGCCGACCGGCCCCGGCGAGTACCTCGACCCCGAGGCCGCCGCCGAGGCCGCGGCCGCCGTGGCCAACCAGGGGCGTTGAGCCGCAACCGTCCTGGGCCGTCGCGCCGAGGCGTCTAGTACGGCAGGGGCAGCCCCAGCCACCCGGTCCCGTCGTCGTACCCCCCGAGGTCACGGCCGGCCGGCGGCACGTCGTCGTACGTCGTGCGCCCGGCGGCGTCCTGCACGACGAGGCGCAGCCCGTAGGTGGTGCGCTCGACGTCCGGGACGCTGACGACGGCCGTGCTGCGCTTCATCGCGGTGGCCTCGGACGTGGGTGCGCCCCGGCGTCCGACCGCGACCAGCCGGCAGGTGGCGCCGCCCCCGGGGACGACGACGAGGAAGCGGCCCGGGCCCCCGGCCGGCGCGTCGAGGCTCAGCACCGCCGGCTCGCCGGCGAGCCGCGCCGGGACGACGACCGGCGAGCCGGCGAGGAAGGTCGTCGTGCCCGAGCGGCCGTCGTCGCGGACGTCGAGGCCACGCACCACCGCGCCGTCGGGCGTCCGGACCACCGTGAGCACCGCGCGGCCGTCGCCGCCGGTCGCGGAGACGGCCGTCGGGTCGAAGACGCTCCCGTCGGTGGGGGAGTCGACGAGGACCTCGCCGCGCAGGTCGTCCGGCGACAGGCCGGTGGACGACGCGACGAGGGCGACGAGGTCCGCGAGGGGTCCGCTCCCGGGGCCGCCGGAGCGGGTGCGGTCCCACGCGCGCGGGGTGAGCGGGCCGCCGTCGTACTCGGCGCAGCGCACCCGGCCGGCGGTGCCCCACGGCTCCGGCAGCAGCATCGTCCCCACCCCGTCGGCGAGGGCGACGGCCGTGTACTCGCGCTCGAGCGAGCCGGCGGGGGTCGGCCGGACGACGGGGGAGAAGGCGGCCGAGCGCTCGGTCGGGCGGGTGAGGACGAGCAGCAGCGCACCGCCCGGCCGGTCCAGCCCGAGCACGACGACGTCCTCGACACCGAGGATCGTGTCGAAGGACGTGGGGACCTCGACGAGCCGTTCGGCCACCGTGCCGGGCGGCCCGCTCCAGGCCCGCACGGCGGTGCTGGTCGGCGGGTGGTCCGGGGTGGCCGCGACGACGACGCGCAGGTCGGCGACCTCGCCCGCCCACAGCAGGCGCACGCCCGCCCCGGCCCGGGCGACGAGGGCCTGGACCCCGAGGTCGTCGGCGAGCCCGCCGCGCGCCGGCCACCGGGTCGTCGTGCCCCACGCGGCGTCGTCGGGGCCGGCGGTCGTCGGCGTCTGCGGTGACGGCCGCACCGGGTCCGCGCCGAGCCCGTCGCGGACCGCGACCCAGCCCACGCCGCCGGCGAGCAGCAGGCCCCCGGCCCCGGCGACGAGCGCCCGGCGGCGCACCCGCCGTGCCCGGTCGACGACGAGACCCGCTGGGTCGGGCGGCTCGGGGAGGGCGCGGGCCAGGGCGTGGGCGAGGTCGGCGAGGTCGGCGTCGAGCCGGTGGTCGGCGGCGGGCACACCGTCCGCCGCCCGCGCGGCGCGGTGGGCGGCCACCAGCTCGCGGCGCGCGGCGTCGACATCGGCGCGGGACGGGGCGGCCTCGCCGGCGAGGGCCCGCAGCTCGTCGTCGGTGGTCTCCCACAGGGCGCCGGCCCCGACCTGCGCCCGGACCGCGGGACGCAGCCGGGCGAGGGCGTCGAGCAGGGCGGCGGGCACGCCGGTGTCGGGGTCGTCGACGGCGGGGGGCCGGACGACCGGCCCGTGCTCCGGCGCGCCGGACGCGACGGATGCCTCACCCCGACCGCGGGAGGGTTCGAGCCGCGCGAGGAGGGCCCGCCGGGCCGCAGCCGTCGGGGCGCCCTCCTCGAGGGTCTGCTGCCACCGGGGCCGCAGCCCCGCCAGCGCGGAGGTCGTCAGCTCGCGGGCCCGCTCGGGGTCGAGCGTCGCGACGAGGGCGACGGCCTCGAGGTCCGGCCAGCGGGCCGCGACGAAGCCGCCGAAGTCCTCCTCGAGCGTCGTCGCCACCGCCCCATCCTCTCCCGCGACGGCGACCGGGAACGCGTCAGCCGCCGACGGTGTCGGGTGTCGCGGTCGGGTAGGTGTCGTAGGCGTCGCGGCCTTCGACGGGTCGGTCGTCCCAGAGCACCCGGCCCCGGGCGTCGCGGACGACGACGGCGACTCCGTCGGTCGGCGGGGTCCGGAGGACGGCCGCGCGGCCGTGGACGCGGGCCGACGTCCCGACCGCCCTGCCGGCGTCGTCGTCGGTGCGCAGGCGGACCTCGGCCCCGCCCGGGGGGACGGTGACGATCCAGACGGCGTCGCCGGAGAGGTCGTCGACCCGGGTGAGGTACGGGGCCTCCGCCAGGTCGGCGGGCACGACCACCGGGCTCGACCCGATGCTGCTGTTCCCCGACGGACCCTCCGTGGCGAGGGTGACCCCGCGCACGACGCCGCCGTCGGGGGTGGTGACGATGACCAGGCTCACCGTCACCCGGCCGTCACCGAGGTCCGGGACCTCGACCGAGGCCGGCATCCGCGAGACGACGACCCGCTCCCGGAGGTCCTCGGGGCGGTGGCCGGTGATGGCGGCGACGTCCGGGAGGAGGAGGCCCTCCGCGCTGTCCCGCACCGCCCAGGCCTCGGGCGCCGGCAGCGGCCCGTCGTACCCGGCGCACCGGACGCGGGTGGCCGGCCCCGCAGGGGCGTCGAGCAGCACCGACCCGACCCCGGCCTCGAGGCGCACGTTGCGCCAGGTACGCGACGAGAGGCCGGCCGGGGTCGGTCGCGCGGTCAGCGAGTACTGGGCGAGGTCGATGGAGGGCCGGGTGAGGACGAGGAGCACGCCGGCGCTCGGGTGCGGGACCCCGACGGCCACGACGTCGCCGACCTCGTAGATGCCCGAGTAGCCGAGCGGCACCATCGTCAGCTGTTCGGCGGGCGCACCGACCGAGCCCGCCCACAGCTGGAGCTGGGTGCCACCGCCGACGTCGTCGGGCAGGAGGGTCTTGGCGACGACGCAGCGCACGTCGTGGACGTCGTCGGCGAAGAGCAGCCGGGCCGCGGGGGCGGCCCGGGCGACGAGGGCCTGGATGCCGAGGTCGGTGGCCAGGGTCCCCCGGGCCGGCCAGCGGCCGGAGGAGCGCCAGGCGGGGTCGTCCGGTCCGGCGGTGGACGGCGTCGCGACCGATCGGCGGGCGGGTGCGGGCTCCTCCCCGGCGAGCCCCCACCAGGCGGCCGCCCCCGCGACGGCGAGCACCCCGCCGCCCGCGACGACGGAGCGCCGGCGCACCCGCCGGACCCGCTCGCCGACGAGCGAGTCGGGGTCCGGTGGCTCCGGCTGCGTCGTGGTGAGGCGGTGGACGAGGTCGACGAGGTCGGCCTCGAGCAGGTGGTCGGCCGGGCCGAGGCCGTCGTCGGCGCGGGCGCCGCGGTGCACGGCGAGGAGGCGCTCGCGGGCCGAGGCGACCGCGTCCTCGACGTCCGGTCGCCCGAGCAGCCTGCCGGTCTCCGGCGGCGGCGTGTCCCAGACGACCTCGGCGGCCAGCGCGCAGCGGACGAGCGGCTCCTCGGCGGTGAGGGCGCGCAGCAGCGCGGCGGGGACGGCGTCGTCGTCGGGGGTGCCGAAGGCCCCGGGGGCGGCGAGGGCAGGAGCCGGGCCGGGCGGGGTCGCTCCGGGCACCGGTCGGCCGGGGCGGGCCCGGCGGGCCGGGACGAGCCGCTCGAGGAGGGCGCGTCGGGCCGCGGTGGTCGGGCTGCCCTCCTCGAGGGTGGCGGCCCAGCGGGGGCCGAGGGTCGCGAGCGCGGCGGTCGTCGCCTCCCGCGCCGTCACCGGGTCGAGCGTGGTGACGAGCGCGACCGCCTCGAGGTCCCCCCAGCGGGCGACGACGAAGCCCCCGAAGTCCTCCTGCGCCGAGAGCGTCACGGGGACAGTGTCACCCAGGCGGGCCCCGGACGTCCGGGCGTCGGGACGGCCCGACCGCCCGACCGGCGGGTCAGGCGGGGTCGCCGGGCGCGAGGTCGTAGGCGTCACGCCCCCGCAGCGGCGGCCCGTCGACCACCAGCGTGCCGTCGGCGTCCCGGACGACGACCCGCGCCCCCGCGGCCCCGGGCGCCAGCTCGACCCGCACCACCGCGGCGTGGCCGACGACCGGTGCGGCGGCCCCGAGCGCCCGGTCGGTGCCGTCGGCGGTGCGGAACTGGACCGTCGCACCCCGCGGCGGACTCGTGACGACCCACGTCGAGCGGCCCCCGAGGTCGTCGTCCACGCGCAGCGCGAAGGGTGCCTCGGCGTCGTCGGCGGGGACGACGAGCGGGCCGTCGCCGCGGACCACCCGGGGGGCGGCGTCGGCGGTCGTCACGAGGAGCGCCCGCAGGACCGCACCGTCCGGGGTCGTCGCGACGAGGAGGCGGGCCTCCAGGTGGGAATCCGGTGCGGTGGGCAGGACGAGGTCGTCCGGCAGCCGGGAGCGCCGCACCCCGAGGCGCAGCCGGTCCGCCGGCACCCCGGTGATCGCGGCGACCTCGTCGCGGAAGGCGTCCTCGCCGCGCCGGCCGACCCGCGCCCAGGACCGCGGCCGCGGGAGGGGCCCGTCCCAGCCGCCGACCCGGACCCGCGCGGCCGGCCCGGCCGGCTGCCCCAGGAGGACCGACCCGATCCCGCCGGTGAGCGGCAGGTCCTCCCACTCGCGCCGGATGCCGCCGAGCGGCGTCGGCCGGGCCACGAGGGAGTACCGGGCCCGCTCGACCCCCGGCCCGGTGAGCACGACGAGGACGCCCGCGTCGCCGTGGGGGACCCCGAGGGCGACGACGTCGGCGGCGCCGCGCACCTGCCCCGGGACGAGCGGCACCTCGGCGAGGCCCGTGGGCGCCGCCCCGACCGGTCCGGTCCACAGCCTCAGCGTCGTCCCCGAGGCCTCGCCGGCCGCCTCCGCCGCGACGACGACCCGCCCGTCGAGCACGTCGTCGGCCAGCAGCACCCGGCCCCCGGGGGCCGACCGGGCGACGAGGGCCTGGACCTCGAGGTCGGTGCCGACCCGCCCGCGGGCGGGCCACCGGGCCGTCGACGTCCACGTCCGGTCGGCGTTGGGCGGGGGGCCGGACGTGGCGGCGGTCGAGCGCGCCCCCCGCCCGGCGGTTCCCCACCACGCGAGGGCGCCGACCGCGAGGGCCGTCCCGCCCCCGGCCACGAGCAGCCGGCGGCGTGCTCCGGGCCCGACGGCCGCGGCGAGGGAGTCGGGGTCGGGCGCCGGCGGCTGCGCGGCGGCGAGCCGGTCGGCGAGCCCGCAGAGGTCGGCGACCACCTCCTCGTCGGCCGGGGCGAGGCCGTCGGCGGCGCGGGCGGCCCGGTGCGCCTCGACGAGGCGGGCCCGCGCACCGGCGAGCGCCGGGTCCGCGTCGGGGAGGCCCAGCGCCCGCGCCCCCGCGCCCGGGGCCCAGGCCCACACCGCCTCGGCGGCCAGGTCGGCCCGGACGGCGGGCTCCTCGGCGAGCACCCGGTCGAGGAGGGCCAGCGGCACGTGGTCGCCCGGGCCGTCGAGCACCGCCCGCACCGCGACGGGGTCCGGCGACGCGGGCAGCGGGCGTGCCAGCAGGGCGAGGAGGGCGGTCTGGGCCTCGGCCGTCGGCCGGCCCTCCTCGACGACGGTGCCCCAGCGCCCGGCCAGTGCGGCGAGGGCCCGCGCGGTGGCCGACCGGGCCCCCACCGGGTCGAGCGTGGTGACGAGCGCGACCGCCTCGAGGTCGGGCCAGCGGGCCTCGGCGAAGTCCCGGAAGCCCGGGGCGGACGGCGGCGTCACGTCCCCAGTGTCCGCCCGCGGCGGCCGGAGTCCAGGGCTCGCCGCCGGTGGCCTCAGAGCCGGGGCAGCACCCGGTCGGTGTGCTCGCCCTGCTCGAAGATGCGCGAGGCCGGCCCGACGATGAGCGGGTCGGGCGTGCCGACGACGTCGTGGTCCTTGCTGCGGTAGTCGATCCCGGTGAGCAGCAACCGCATCGCCTCGAGGCGGGCCCGCTTCTTGTCGTTGCTCTTGACGACGGTCCACGGGGCGTCACCGGTGTCTGTGTAGAAGAACATCGCCTCCTTGGCCTCGGTGTACGCCTCCCACTTGTCGAGGCTCGCGAGGTCGGTGGGGGAGAGCTTCCACTGCCGCACCGGGTCGTTCTGCCGGGAGGCGAAGCGCGCGGCCTGCTCCTCCTGGCTCACCGAGAACCACAGCTTGACGAGGTGGATGCCGGAGTTGACGAGCATCCGCTCGAACTCGGGGCACTCGCGCATGAACTCGAGGTACTGCGTCGGGGTGCAGTAGCCCATGACCCGCTCGACGCCGGCGCGGTTGTACCAGGAGCGGTCCATGAAGACGATCTCGCCACCGCTCGGCAGGTGCTGCACGTAGCGCTGGAAGTACCACTGGGTGCGCTCGACCTCGGTGGGCTTCTCGAGGGCGACGATTCGCGCGCCACGGGGGTTGAGGTGCTCCATGAAGCGCTTGATGGCCCCGCCCTTGCCGGCCGCGTCCCGCCCCTCGCAGAGCACGAGGACCTTCGTGCCGGTGTCCTTGACGTGCAGCTGGAGCTTGAGCAGCTCGACCTGGAGCCGGCGCTTGGTCTTCTCGTACTCGTCGCGCGGGAGCTTCTTCGCGTACGGGTACCCGTGCTGCCACGCCTTGCCGACCTTGACGTCGACGTCGACGCCCTCGGCCTCCTCGAGGTCGTGGAGCTCCTCGATCTCCTCGGCGTAGTCCTCGGTCACCGACCGGCGCTGCTCGTCGTCCACGTCTCGAGCGTATCGCCGCCGATCGCCGCGGGCACCGGGTCTCAGGCTCCCGCGGGTGCGGTGTCCGCCACCTCGTCGTGGCCGCCGCCGGCCTCGTCGCCCCACTCGCCGGTGACGATCCAGACGACCCGCTCGGCGACCGAGACGGCGTGGTCGGCGAAGCGCTCGTAGTAGCGCCCGAGCAGGGTGATGTCGACGGCCGTCTCGGTGTCGTGCGGCCACTCGCTGCTCGTCACCTGCGCGAAGAGGTCGCGGTGGAGGCGGTCCATCGCGTCGTCGTCGCGGGCCACCTCGAGGGCGCCCTCGACGTCGCGCCGGGCGATGACCGAGCCGACCTTCTCGACGATGAGCTCGGCGACCGACCCCATCTCGCGGAAGGTGCCCCGCAGCTCCGGCGGGACGGCCGAGGCGGGGTAGCGCAGCCGGGCGACCTTGGCGACGTGCCGGGCGAGGTCGCCCATCCGCTCGATGTCGCTGCTCATCCGCATGCTCGTCACGACGACGCGCAGGTCGGTCGCCACCGGCTGCTGGAGGGCGAGCAGGTCGAAGGAGAGCAGGTCGATCTGCTCGCGCCGCGCGTCGATGTCGGCGTCGGCGGTGATGACGGAGTCGGCGAGGTGGACGTCGGCGTCGAGGAGCGCGGTCGTCGCGCGGCTCATCGCGGACGCCGCGAGGTGGGTCATCTCGACGAGGCTCTCGGCGATCCGGTCGAGCTCCTCGTGGTAGGCCTTGCGCATCACGGGTGGTGGTCCTTCGGGTCCGGGGCTCGGGGGCGCGACGGGGGCCGGCGGGTCGCGCCGTCGCCCGGGAACCATCGCACCCGGGGATGAACCGGAGGCACCGGCGAGGTGAACTTCGGGCGTCCGCCTGCGCGGCACCCCTCCCGGACGCACGGAGGCGCCCCGGGGCCGCCGTACGCTGGATCCGTGGATGCGACGATCGCGGCGACGCTCGGCGGGGCCGCCGGCCTCGTCATCGGTGCCGTCGGCGTCCTCGCGGGCCGCTGGTCCGAGCGCAGCCTCGCCGCCGCGCCCCAGGTCGAGGAGCCGCCGCTGGCCCGCGGCGTCGGCGACGTCCTCTCGGTCCTGCGCTCCATCGCCGTCGTCGTCGACACCTCCGACGCGGTCGTCAAGGCGTCCGCGCCGGCCCTCACCTACGGCCTCGTGCGCCACGGCGAGCTCGTGCACCACGAGCTGCGCCACCTCGCCCGGCTGGTCCGGCGCGACGGCGTCATCCGCGAGGCCGAGCTCGACCTCGCGCGCGGGCCGTCACCGGACGCCTCCGTCGTGATGCGCGTGCGGGTCGCCACGCTCGGCCTCCACCACGTGCTCATCCTCGCCGAGGACCACACCCACGCCCGGCGGGTCGAGGAGGTGCGCCGCGACTTCGTCGCCAACGTCTCCCACGAGCTGAAGACCCCGGTCGGCGGCATCTCGCTGCTCGCCGAGGCGGTGCTCGACGGCAAGGACGACCCCGAGGCCGTCGCCCGCTTCGCCGAGCGGATCCGGGTCGAGGCCACCCGGCTCGGGCGGCTCGTCCAGGAGATCGTCGACCTCTCCCGGCTCCAGGTCGCCGACACCCTCCACGAGCCCGAGCTCGTCGACATCGGAACGGTCCTCGTCGAGGCGCTCGACCGGGTGCGGGTCGCGGCCGAGGCCAAGGACATCGACCTCGGGCTGGCCACCGAGCGGGGGCTCAGGGTCTTCGGCGACGCCGAGCTGCTCGTCACCGCCGTCGCCAACCTCCTGACCAACGCCGTCAACTACAGCGACACCCGCACCCGCGTGGGCATCGGCGCCCGGCTCGTCGACGACGCCGTCGAGATCGCCGTCACCGACCAGGGGCAGGGCATCCCGGCCGCCGAGCAGGAGCGCATCTTCGAGCGCTTCTACCGGGTCGACGCCGCCCGCTCGCGCGCCACCGGCGGCACCGGCCTCGGGCTGGCCATCGTCAAGCACGTCTGCGCCAACCACGGTGGCGAGGTCACCGTGTGGAGCCAGGAGGGGCGCGGCTCGACCTTCACCATGAGACTGCCGGTGGCGGCCCCCCAGGCCGTCGACACCGACCCCCCGGCCGACCCCGCCCCCGGGGTCGCCGTCGCCTCCCGAGGAGAGAGCACCGCATGACGCGCATCCTGATCGTCGAGGACGAGGAGTCGTTCTCGGACCCGCTGAGCTACCTCCTGAGCAAGGAGGGCTACGAGGTGTCGGTGGCCGACGACGGGCACGAGGCGCTCAGCGCGTTCGACGCCGCCGGGGCCGACCTCGTCCTCCTCGACCTCATGCTGCCGGGGCTCTCGGGGGTCGACGTCTGCCGCGCGCTGCGCCAGCGCTCGAACGTGCCGGTCATCATGCTCACGGCCAAGGACAGCGAGATCGACAAGGTCGTCGGCCTCGAGCTCGGCGCCGACGACTACGTCACGAAGCCCTACTCCTCGCGCGAGCTGCTGGCCCGCATCAAGGCCGTCCTGCGCCGCGGCGCCGAGCCCGAGGAGCTGCTGCCGACGACCCTCGAGGCCGGCCCGGTGCGGATGGACGTCGAGCGCCACGTCGTCACCGTGCGCGGCGAGCAGATGTCGTTCCCGCTCAAGGAGTTCGAGCTGCTCGAGATGCTGCTGCGCAACACCGGCCGGGTGCTGACCCGGATGCAGCTCATCGACCGGGTGTGGGGCAGCGACTACGTCGGCGACACCAAGACCCTCGACGTGCACGTCAAGCGGCTGCGGGCCAAGGTCGAGGCCGACCCCGGCAGCCCGGCGCACATCCTCACCGTGCGCGGCCTCGGGTACAAGTTCGAGGCCTGAGGCGTCCGGGCCGCGCGGGGGGCCGGCGGCTCAGCTCGCGGAGGGGGAGGGCGACGGCGACGCCGAGGGGCTGACCTCGAGGTCGGCGTAGTAGCGCTCGGGTGCGAGCACCGGCACGAGGACGACGTTCTGGCCGGCCTGCTGCGTCGTGACGGTCAGCTGGACCATGCCGCCCGGCGCCACGGGCACCGAGCCGACCTCGAGCTTCGTCGTGGCCGTCGAGAGCGTGGCGCCCGAGTAGGCGGGGACCGAGGTGGTGCCGCCCTGCTCGTCCTGGAGCCCGAAGGCGACGTCGACGGCGTCGGCGGCCTCGTTGACGGCCTGCCCGACGAGCACGCCCGGGGCCCCCTCGGCGGTGGCGACGACGGCGACGTTGCGCAGCTCGAGACCGGGCATCGACAGGTCGACGCCGTCGGCCGGGATGTACGGGTAGTCGGTCTGCGTCGGCGAGAAGACGGCACAGCCGGACGCGAGGAGCGCGGCGGCGGCGAGTCCGGCGAACCGGAGGGCGGAGGCGGCTCGGGTCGTCACGGGGCCAAGGATAGCCGGGCCGGCGACGGTGCCGCGCGCAGGCCGGGAGCGGGGTCCGCGGTGGCCGTCCCCTCTCGCGCGACGCCCGCGCGTGAAGCATGCCGCAGGCCGATCTGTCAACCCCCGAAATCTTCTCTGCGACACCGACTTCAGGCCTCTGACCTGCGCAAACGCCGGGACTCTGCATTGGGTGCACTCGGCGTGTCGTGGTATCCTGAACGCCGCGAAAGGGGACAACAACACATGGTTTTCAAGGTCGGCGAAACGGTCGTGTACCCCCACCACGGGGCTGCGCGCATCGAGGAGATCAAGACCCGCACGATCCGCGGAGAGGAGAAGCTCTACCTCAAGCTCAAGGTCGCCCAGGGCGACCTGGTCATCGAGGTTCCCGCCGAGAACTGTGACCTCGTCGGCGTCCGCGACGTCGTCGACAAGGCCGGTCTGGACAAGGTCTTCGAGGTCCTCCGCACACCGTACGCCGAGGAGCCGACCAACTGGTCGCGCCGCTTCAAGGCCAACCTCGAGAAGCTCGCCTCCGGCGACGTCATCAAGGTCGCCGAGGTCGTCCGCGACCTGTGGCGCCGCGACAAGGACCGCGGCCTCTCCGCCGGGGAGAAGCGGATGCTCGCCAAGGCCCGCCAGATCCTCGTCTCCGAGCTCGCGCTCGCCGAGAAGACCGACGAGGAGAAGGCCGAGACCATCCTCGACGAGGTCCTCGCGTCCTGACGCCGTCGCTCGCCCCCGGGCGAGGACATCCACTGACGTGACCGACGCCCACGCCGCAGCACGCGGCGTGGGCGTCGTCGTCGTCGCGGCCGGGTCCGGCTCGCGGCTGGGCGCCGCGGTGCCCAAGGCGTTCGTGCCGCTCGCCGGGCGCCCGCTCCTCGCGTGGGCGCTCGACACCGTGGCCGGGGTCCCGGGCGTGGTCTCCGTCGTCGTCGTCGCCCCGGCCGCCCTCGCCGACCCCTCGGGCCCGCAGTGGTCGGGCGTCACGCTGCCCGTCGGCGCGCGCGTCGTCGCCGGCGGGAGCGAGCGCACCGACTCGGTCGCCGCCGGCCTCGCGGCGCTGGACCCCGCCTGCCACGTCGTCCTCGTCCACGACGCGGCCCGCTGCCTCACCCCCGTCGGCGTCTTCGAGCGGGTCGTCGCGGGGGTGCGCGCCGGGTACGCCGGGGTCGTGCCGGGCGTCCCCGTCGTCGACACCGTCAAGGCGGTCGACGAGCGCGGTGTCGTCACCGGCACCCCACAGCGGTCGGCGCTGCGGGCCGTGCAGACCCCCCAGGGCTTCCGGCGCGACGTCCTCGAGGCGGCCCACGCGGGGGGTTCGGGCGCCACCGACGACGCGGCGCTCGTCGAGGCCCTCGGCCACGAGGTGCTCGTCGTCGACGGCGACGCGCGGGCGTTCAAGGTGACGACCGTCGACGACCTCGCCCACGCCGAGCGCCTCCTCGCCGCCGACCCGGGCCGGTCGCCCGCCGGGCGGCCCTAGCATCGTCGCCATGAGACCCCTGCCCCGCGTCGGTGTCGGCGTCGACGTGCACGCCCTGGCCCCCGAGGGCTCGGAGCGCGAGCTGTGGGTCGCCGGGCTGCACTGGCCGGGGGAGCGCGGGCTCGACGGGCACTCCGACGCCGACGTCGCCGCGCACGCCGCCTGCGACGCCCTCTTCTCGGCCGCGGGGATCGGCGACCTCGGGGCGCACTTCGGCACCGGGCGGCCCGAGCTGGCCGGGGCCTCCGGGGTGACGCTGCTCGCCGAGGCCGCCCGGCTGGTGCGCGACGCCGGCTTCGACATCGGCAACGTCGCGGTCCAGGTGGTCGGCAACGGCCCGAAGGTCGGCCGCCGCCGGGCCGAGGCCGAGGCGGTGCTGTCGGAGGCCGTGGGCGCCCCGGTGTCGGTGAGCGGCACGACGACCGACGGGCTCGGCCTCACCGGGCGGGGCGAGGGGGTCGCGGCCATCGCCACCGCGCTCGTCGTCCCCCGCTGATCCCGCGAGTTCTTGCGCGTTCCGCCGCCGACGCGCCGGGACCTGCGGCGTGTCGCGAGCCCAACTCGCAAGAAGTGGGCAGCTGGCTGGCGGTCAGCGCGTGCGCAGCCCGGTGCGACGGTCGGCACCGACGATGCGGGCCATCCGCTGCAGCTCGGCGACGTGCCCGCACAAGGCGTCGCGGCCGGCGGCGGTGAGGACGATCGTCGTCACCTGCCGCCCCTCGCGGGCGCCGCGCTCGAGCCGGGTGTAGCCCTTGCCGGTCAGCGCCTTGAGGTGCTTGGACAGGGCGGAGTCCGAGAGCCCCAGCTCGTTGCGGACCTCCCCGAAGTCGCGGCCCGGCACCGGCACGAGGTAGGCACAGATCTGCAGGCGGTGCGGCTCGTGGATGACCTCGTCGAACACCGGGTAGGGCATGGCCGCAGGATACGTCGCGTTGCCCGTCGGGAAAGAGGGGTTCGACGGCCCGGTGCACGGGGTGTGCACCCGGCGGCCGGCCGGCCCCTCCCGCGACCGCCGGGCCGGGCACTAGCGTGGCGAGGGCCGCCGCGTCGCTCACCGAGGAGGAACCGTGCCGCAGACCGTCCAGGGAGTCATCGCCCGATCCAAGGGTGCCCCCGTCGAGCTCGTCGACATCGTCGTCCCCGACCCCGGCCCGGGCGAGGCGGTCGTCGTGGTCGAGGCCTGCGGCGTCTGCCACACCGACCTGCACTACCGCGAGGGCGGCATCAACGACGACTTCCCGTTCCTCCTCGGGCACGAGGCCGCGGGGCGGGTCGAGGCCGTCGGCGAGGGCGTCACCGACGTCGCACCCGGCGACTTCGTCATCCTCAACTGGCGCGCCGTCTGCGGGCAGTGCCGCGCCTGCCTCAGGGGCAAGCCCTGGTACTGCTTCGCCACCCACAACGCGACGCAGAAGATGACGCTGACCGACGGCACCGAGCTGTCGCCGGCGCTCGGCATCGGCGCGTTCGTCGAGAAGACGCTCGTCGCTGCCGGCCAGTGCACGAAGGTCGACGAGGCCGATGCCGCTGCGGTCGGCCTGCTGGGCTGCGGCGTGATGGCCGGGTTCGGCGCGGCCGTCAACACCGGAGGCGTGGGTCGCGGCGACTCGGTCGCGGTCATCGGCTGCGGCGGCGTCGGCAACGCGGCGATCGCCGGGGCGAAGGTCGCGGGGGCGACGACGATCGTCGCCGTCGACGTCGACGGCCGCAAGCTCGAGTGGGCCCGGCAGCTGGGCGCCACGCACACCGTCGACGCCTCCACCGAGGACCCCGTCGAGGCGGTGCGCGCCCTGACCGGCGGTCACGGTGCGGACGTCGTCGTCGAGGCGGTCGGTCGCCCGGAGACCTACGAGCAGGCGTTCTACGCCCGCGACCTCGCCGGCACCGTCGTCCTCGTCGGGGTCCCGACCCCGGACAAGGAGGTCACCCTGCCGATGATCGACGTCTTCGGCCGCGGCGGGGCCCTCAAGTCCTCCTGGTACGGCGACTGCCTCCCCTCGCGCGACTTCCCGATGCTCGTCGAGCTGTTCCGGCAGGGCCGCTTCCCGCTCGACGCCTTCGTCTCCGAGCGCATCGGCATCGGCGACGTCGAGGCCGCCTTCGACAAGATGCACCGCGGCGAGGTGCTGCGCTCGGTCGTCGTCCTGGACGGGTCCGCGTGAGCGGCCACGACCTCGGCGTCGAGGTGCCGACCTCGCCCGGTGGCGTCCGGGTCGAGCGCGTCGTCACCTCCGGGGTGTTCGAGCTCGACGGCGGCGCGTGGGACGTCGACAACAACGTCTGGCTGCTCGGTGACGACGACGCGGTGCTCGTCGTCGACGCGGCCCACGACGCGCGCGCGATCCTCGACGCGGTCGGCGGCCGGCGCGTCGCGGGCATCGTCTGCACCCACGGCCACAACGACCACGTCAACGCGGTGTCCGACCTCATCGCCGAGACCGGCGCCACCGCATGGCTGCACCCCGACGACCGCGTCCTCTGGGACCAGAGCCAGGACGAGGCACCGGGCGGCGACCTCGCGGACGGGCAGGTGTTCACCGTTGGCGACGTCGAGGCGACCGTGCTGCACACCCCGGGCCACGCGCCGGGCGCCTGCTGCCTCCACGTGCCGGCCCTCGGCGTCCTGTTCAGCGGCGACACCCTGTTCGCCGGCGGTCCGGGTGCCACCGGCCGCTCGTACAGCGACTTCCCGACCATCGTCGACTCGATCCGCACCCGCCTGCTGACCCTGCCGTCGGCGACGGTCGTGCTCACCGGCCACGGCGACCCCACGAGCATCGGCGACGAGGCCCCGCACCTCCAGGAGTGGCTCGACCGCGGCCACTGACCCCGGGTCGAGGTGAAGGAGGACCGCCTCCGGGTCGGGTTTCACCTCGACCGGCGCGCGCCGGCCGGCCGCTCGGCGGGTGCCGACGGATGCGGGGCGCCCGCGGCGCCACCGGTAGCCTGTCGCGGGTGACCCTCAGGCTGTTCGACTCCCTCACGCGCGAGCTGCGTGACTTCGTCCCCGTCGTGCCCGGCAAGGCGGGGATCTACATCTGCGGGCTCACGACCCAGGCACCGCCGCACATCGGGCACGTCCGGTTCGCCGTCGCCTTCGACGTCCTGCGCCGCTGGCTCGAGCGCGGGCACGGGTACGACGTCACGCTCATCCGCAACGTCACCGACATCGACGACAAGATCCTCGCGAAGTCCGCCGAGGCCGGCGAGCCCTGGTACGCCCTCAGCTACCGCAACGAGACCGAGACCGCCGACGCCCTCGAGGCGCTCGGGGTCCTGCCGCCCACGTACGAGCCCCGCGCCACCGGCCACGTGCCCGAGATGGTCGACCTGATGGAGACCCTCGTCGCCCGGGGCCACGCCTACGCCCCGGCCGACGACTCCGGCGACGTGTACTTCGACGTCCGCAGCTGGCCGAGCTACGGCGAGCTGACCCACCAGAGCGTCGACGACATGTCCGACGCCGAGGACGCCGACCCGCGGGGCAAGCGCGACCCCCGCGACTTCGCGCTCTGGAAGGGCCGCAAGAGCGAGGAGCCCGAGAGCGCCTCGTGGCGCACGCCCTTCGGCACCGGTCGGCCGGGCTGGCACCTCGAGTGCTCGGCGATGGCCCGCAAGTACCTCGGCGACACCTTCGACATCCACGGCGGCGGGGTCGACCTGCGCTTCCCGCACCACGAGAACGAGGTCGCCCAGTCGCGCGCGGCCGGCCTCGGGTTCGCCAACTACTGGCTGCACAACGCCTGGGTCACCCTCGGCGGCGAGAAGATGAGCAAGTCGCTCGGCAACAGCCTGCGCGTCTCGGAGGTGGTGCGCGAGCACCGGCCCCTCGCCGTCCGCTACTACCTCACGGCCGCGCACTACCGCAGCACCATCGAGTACCACGACGGCTCGATCGAGGAGGCCGCGACCACCGTCGAGCGCATCGAGGGGTTCCTGCGCCGCGCCCTCCCGGACGTCGACACCCTGCTGCCCGACGGCTCCGAGGAGCTGCCCGCCGACTTCCGCGAGGCGATGGACGACGACCTCGGGGTCTCCGACGCGCTGGCCGTCATCCACCAGGCGGTGCGCGCCGGCAACATCTCGCTCGACGACGGCGACCAGGAGGAGGCCGCGGCCACCGCCCGCCGGGTCGTCGCCATGACCGACGTGCTCGGGGTCAACCCCCTCGACCCGGCGTGGTCCTCCGGTGGCTCCGAGGCCGACGACGCCACCGCGGCGCTCGACGTCCTCGTCGCCGGCCGGGTCGCGGCCCGGGCCGCGGCGCGCTCGGCCCGCGACTACGACACCGCCGACGCCATCCGCGAGGAGCTCACGGCGGCGGGAATCGCCCTCGAGGACACCGCGGCCGGCGCCCGGTGGACCCTCGCCCGATCCAAGGGAGACTGACGTGGCCGGCAACTCGCAGCGACGCGGAGCGATCCGCAAGGGCGGCAAGAAGGGACCCACGGTCGGGTCCGGCGGCCAGCGCCGTCGCGGCCTCGAGGGCAAGGGCCCCACGCCGAAGGCCGCCGACCGCCCCAACCACAAGGCGCACAAGATGGCCAAGGCCGCCGACAAGCGGTCCGGGGGTCGTCCCGGCGGCGGTCGTTCCGGGTCGCGCAAGCCCGCCGGCTCGAGCGAGGTCGTCGCCGGGCGCAACGCCGTCGTCGAGGCGCTGCGCGCCCACGTGCCCGTGACGACGATGTACGTCGCCGGCCGGATCGACGCCGACGACCGCGTCCGCGAGGCCATCAAGACCGCCACCGAGCGGGGCATCCCCGTCCTCGAGACCCCCCGCGGCGAGCTCGACCGGCTCACCGACGGCGCCGTGCACCAGGGCCTCGCCGTCCAGGTGCCGCCGTACGAGTACGCCCACCCGCGCGACCTCGTCGACCCCGAGACCCCCGGCATCCCGCTCGTCGTCGCCCTCGACGGCATCACCGACCCGCGCAACCTCGGCGCGATCGTCCGCTCGGTCGCGGCGTTCGGCGGGCACGGCGTCGTCGTCCCCAGCCGACGCTCGGCGGGCATGACGGCCAGCGCCTGGAAGACCAGCGCCGGCGCCGCGGCGCGCATCCCGGTGGCCCAGGCCGCCAACCTCACCCGCGCCCTCGAGGACTTCCGCAAGGCCGGCTTCTTCGTCATCGGCCTCGACATGGACGGCGACGTCGAGCTGCCCGACCTCGAGCTCGCCTCCGAGCCGCTCGTCGTCGTCGTGGGCTCGGAGGGCAAGGGGCTCTCGCGGCTCGTGTCCGAGACCTGCGACCAGATCGTCTCGGTGCCGATGAGCTCGGCGGTCGAGTCGCTCAACGCGGGCATCGCCACCGGGGTGACCCTCTACGAGGTGGCCCGGCGCCGCCGCGGCTGACCCCGTCGGGGTCGCTCCGCCCGGGGCGCGCCCCCGTGAGCCCGGCAGCGCTCTGTGCCACGATCGTGGCGAGCGGTCCACCACAGGCACCCGCCGCCGCTCACGAGGAGGGAACCCCATGTCCGACCAGGGAAGCACGCCCCAGCAGCCGGAGACGCCGGCCGACGGGACCGTCCCGCAGCCGCCCCCGCCGGCCCCCGAGACCGGGTCGGCCCCGCCGCCCCCGTCAGCGCCGCCGCCGGCGGCCCCGAACCCGTACGGCGCGGCGCCGTCCTACGAGCAGGCCCCGTCCTACGAGCAGGCGCCGGACGCCGGCCCGGTCACCCGGCCCAAGTCGATGGACCTCGCCGTCACCCTCATGCGGGTCGGCGCGGTGCTCTCGCTGATCTCCGGGCTGAGCGTCCTCTTCCTGCGCGGCACCATCCGGGACGCCGTCACGAAGAGCCTCGAGGACGCCGGCACGACCGTCGACCAGAGCACGGTCGACGCCGCCGTCGCGATCGGCACGGGCACGGCCATCGTCTTCGGCCTCATCGGCGTGGCCCTGTGGCTGTGGATGGCGAGCGCGAACGGCAAGGGCCGGTCGTGGGCGCGGATCGTGGCGACGGTCTTCTTCGCCCTGTCGGTCGTCAGCTTCCTCGTCAGCCTCGTCCAGCCGCAGGCCGCGCTCGCCCGCGTCCTCAACATCGTCAGCATCCTGCTAGGGGCCTACATCGTCTTCCTCCTGTGGAAGAAGGAGTCCTCCGAGTTCTACGCGGCGAGCTCGGCCCGGCGGTACTGACCCGCTCGAGCGCCCCGACGACGCCCCCGCACCCCCGGTGCGGGGGCGTCGCGCGTCCTCGGCCGGCCGGCCCCGCGTCCCCGGTTCCGCCCCTGCGCGAGCGCTCGCCGTGGCAGCATGCTGCGCCGGCGGCCCGTCCGGGCGCCGCCGGTGAGGAGGACCGATGACCGTCGAGCAGCCCGTTCCGGGGTTCGCGGCGCCCCCGCAGCTGCCCCCTCCGGTCGGGGCCTACCCGGTCGGCGCGGTGGTCGCCGAGGCCGGGCCGATCACGCCCGTGCAGGAGCAGACCTCCGACGGGCTCCGGGTCCGGTGGGACGGAACGGTGCTCGCGCCCTCGTCGGTGATGAACGCCGTCTACCTCATGTGGGCCGGCGCCGTCCTCGCCCTGCTCGAGGGCATCGTCACGGCGTTCCGGGCCGAGACGGCCGTCGACGAGGTCCTCGCGTCGACCGGGCTCGCCGTCGACCCCGGTGTCGCCGGGGCCGTGGTCACCGGGGTCAAGGTGGCCTCCGTCGGGTGGGGCCTGGTCCTCGCCCTCGTCTGGATGTGGGTCGCGTCCGGCAACGCCAAGGGTCGCGGCGGAGCCCGCGTGGCGGCCACGGTGTTCTACGCCTTCGCGGTGCTCGGCGTGCTCATCACGGCGCTCGGCGCCCTGAGCGGAGGGCTGGCCGACCTGCTCCTCGCCCTGCCCGGGTTCGCCGTCGGGACCGGTGCGATCGTGCTCTTGTGGCTGCCCTCGTCGTCGCGCTACTACGCCCTCGTGCGCTCGCGACGCCGCTGAGGACGCGGCGCGCGACGTCCCGAAAGCACGCGGATGCGTGAAATCTGAGGGAGCGCTGTGGAAGGATCGGCGCCGCCGGGACGGCCGGCAGGGGCCACGGCCTCCCCACACGTGAAAGCGAGAGACCATGTCTGACTACGGATCGACCCCGCCCCCGCCCCCCGGCGGTGGCGACGGCGGCTACTCCGCCCCGCCGCCCCCCGCGGGTGGCATGGGTGGCCCGGTCGACCACCCGAAGGGCATCACCATCCTCGTCCTCGGCATCCTCTCGCTCGTCTGCTGCTCCCCGCTCGGCATCGCCGCCCTCGTCATGGGCAACAACGCCCTCAAGGAGATCGACGCCCAGCCGGGTCGCTACTCCAACCGGCAGCTGGTCCAGATCGGCCGCATCCTCGGCATCATCGGGATCGTCTTCCTCGTCATCAGCATCCTCTGGGTCGTCTTCTTCGGCGGCCTCGCGGTCCTCTCGGGCAGCTCCAGCACCTCCCCCTGAGCGTGACCCTCGCGCAGCGGCAGGCGGCGTCCACCCGGTCGGCGACGACCCGGTGGCGCCGCCTGCTGCCGCACGCAACGGTCGCGGCGGGCGTGCTCGCCGCGACCTCGTACGTCTGGGCCGTCGACCCGAACCGGCCCGGGCACTACCCGGTCTGCCCCACCTACGCGCTCGCGGGCATCTACTGCCCGGGGTGCGGGATGCTCCGGGCCACGCACGACCTCACCCACCTCGACGTCGCGGGGGCGATGCAGCGCAACCCGCTCGCCGTGCCGCTGTACCTCGGGGTGGTCGTCCTCTTCGGGCTCTGGGTGCGCGCCGCCTGGCGGGGGGAGCAGCTGCGCTGGGACCCGCCGCGCTGGATGCCGGCGCTCCTCGGCGTCTCGTTCGTCGTCCTGACGGTGGCCCGCAACGTCCCCGGCTGGACCTGGCTGTCGCCGGCCTGAGGCGTTCGGGGCGCAGCGGGGGTTCAGGGCGCAGCGGGGGGCTCAGGCGGGGGAGAGGAACTCCCAGCCCGGGATGTTCCGCACGACGCCGAACGCGATGACGGCGACCCCGAGGGCCACGGGCAGCCAGTTCGGGATGCTCGTGCGCACCGGCCGGCCCTGGCGGGCGCGGACGACGCGGTAGACCACGTAGGCCGCCACGGCGAGGTACACCGGCGGCACGAGGGGGTGGCGGGCGAAGGCCCCGGCGACGTCCCCGTGCAGGAGGTCGTAGGTGGCCCGCGTGCCCCCGCAGACCGGGCAGTACCGGCCCGTCGTCTGCAGGAGGAAGCAGGCGGGGTAGTGGCCGGGCTCGTTGGGGTCGTGCGTCGCGAGCCAGGCCAGGCTCCCCGCCGCCGCGGCCCCGGCGGCCGCCCACCACACGCGTGGTGAGAGGCCCCCGAGACCGCCGGCGTGGGTCGTCATGTCAGCTGTTGTAGTTCGCCGCGACGTTCGCCGCCCCGACCGCGATCATGATGATCGCGAGGACGACGGCGATGATGCCGGTGATGAACCCGCCCTGTGCGAGACCGCCACCCGGCTGGCCGGTGCGGGCGATCTCCTGCTTGGCGAGGTAGCCGAGGACCGCGCCTCCGGCCCCGAGGAGGAGGCCGACGAAGGCGCAGCAGACGGCGAACACGATGCCGAGGACGCCGAGCACGAGGGCGATGACCGCCTTGGTGTTGTTGCCGCCGAGGCCACCGGCCGCGGGACCGGACGGCGGGAAGGACGGCGGCGGGGGCGGGACCCCGGGGCCGCCGGCGTCACCGGGCGGCGGGGGCGGGGTCGTGTACCCGCCGGCGGAGGTGCCGCCCGGCTCCTCGGGCTCCGGCGGCGGGGGGAAGCTCCCGCCCGGCGGCGGCGGCGGAGGGGGCGGGGGCGTGCTGCTGCTCATGGGTCCTCCCACGTCAGAGGTCCGGCGGCGGCCGGCTGGCGCTCACCCTAGCGGCAGCCGCTCGCTCCGCCCGGGGTGCCGCGGCCGCACTGCGGGCGCGGTCAGGCCTTGGGGACCTTGACGACGGTGGAGTGGACCGCCTTGTCGGCGATGGTCTGCTTGTCGTCGTCCCAGAGCATCCAGAGGTAGGACAGGTAGATCACCTGGTTGACCAGGCCGCTGACGAGCTCGCGGAGGAAGCACATGCCGGCGCCGATCGGCTGGCCGGTGCGGGCGTCGAGGAGCCGCAGACCCATCGCCTTCTTCCCGACGCTCTGGCCGGTGCGACCCATCCGGAAGACCCGGTTCCACAGCTGCACACCGAGGCCCACGAGGAACCCGAGCACCACGAGCGAGACGCCGACCGCGATGAGGCCGCCGTTGGCGTCGCCGTAGGTCTGGTACCCGTAGTCGTCGTAGCCGGTGGAGTCCGGGGCCCCCGCGACGATGAAGGGGATGCCGATGAGCATCGGTCCGAGGGCGACGAGGCTCAGCAGGCCGTCGACGAGCAGGGCGAGGACGCGGTCGCCGAAGGAGGCGACCGGTCCGAAGTGGGCCTCGACGTAGCCGAGGTGCCCGGGCTGCATCGAGCGCTGCGCGGCCCAGGGGTCCGCGGTGGCGCCGCCGTAGGGGTTCTGCGCGGGGGGTCCGTACCCGGCCGGGGCCTGTCCGTACGGCGGCTGCGCCGGGGGCGGGGCGGGCGCCGGAGCCGGGGGCTGCGGGGCCGCGGGCTGTGGGGGAGCCGGGGGCTCGGGGGCCGGGGGCTGCGGCTCGCGCGACGGGTCGGTGGGCGGCGGCTGCTCGGACATCGGTTCCCTCTCGTCGGTCTGACCCGATCCTAGGGGCCGGTGTCGGCGACCACCGGGAGCTCCTCGGTGTCGACCCCGAGCACCGCGCGCTCGTCGGGCTTGCCCGGCAGGACCGTGGCGACGTAGTCGGCGACCGCGTCGCGGATGGGGATGTCGTGCTGCGCCCGCTCGGCGAGGTACCACCGGTGCTCGAGCACCTCGTGGAAGACCTCGGCCGGCTCGAGCTTGGCGACGAGGTGGCGCGGCACCCCGCGGGTCACCGGCTCGTAGACGCTCGCGAGCCAGTCGTGCGCGACGATCTCCTCGTCCTCGCCCTGCCGGCCGGTGGAGGCCGAGTACACCTCGAGGTCGTTGAGCAGCCGGCGGGCCTGGTTCTCGCGCACGTCGAGGCCGGTGAGCCGCAGCAGCCGCCGCGAGTGGTGGCCGGAGTCGACGACCTTGGGCTGGATGCGGATCGAGGTGCCGTCGATGTCGGTCGTGATCTCGAGCTCGTCGACGTCGAAGCCCTTCTCGTTGAGCCGCCGGATGCGGTCGTCGACGCGCCAGCGCTCGGAGTCGTCGATGAGCTCCTCGCTCGTCAGCTCGGCCCACAGGTCGCGGTAGCGCGTCATGATCCGCTCGCTGACCTCCACCGGGTCGCGCTCCTCCTGGAGCAGGCCGCCGGCGTCGAGGTCCATCAGCTCGCCGGCGATGTTGACCCGGGCGATCTCGAGGTCGTGCTCGCGCTGCCCGTCGCTCAGCCGGTTGCGGAGCTCGCCGGTCTCGGCGTCGACGAGGTAGGCCGCGAACGCGCCGGCGTCGCGCCGGAAGAGGGTGTTGGACAGCGAGACGTCGCCCCACCAGAACCCCGCGAGGTGGAGCCGGACGAGCAGCACGGCGAGGGCGTCGATGAGCCGGGTCGCGGTGCCCTTGCGCAGCGACTGGCTGTAGAGCGCCCGGTACGGCAGCGAGAACTGGAGGTGCCGGGTGACGAGGCAGGCGTCGAGCGGCTGCCCGTCGAGCCCGACCCGGCCGCTGACCACGGCGAACGGCTCGACCGCGGGCAGGTGGAGGCGCCCGAGGTTGCGGAGCATCTCGTACTCGCGGCGGGCGATGTCGTCCTTGATCTCCTTGATGGCCAGCACCCGCCCGGAGAGCCGGACGAAGCGCACGACGTGCCGGGAGATGCCGCGGGGGAGGGCGGCGAGGATGTCCTCGGGCCACTCCTCGAGCGGGACGCGCCACGGCAGGTCGAGGAGGGCGGGGTCGGGTCGGGCGGCGGTGAGCTCGAGGGCCATCGGGGCTCCGGAGGTCGGGAGTCGGTGTGCGGCAACGCTCCCGGTGGAGGTTGCGGCACCGGGACGGGCGACGCCCCGGACGAGTGGCTCGTCCGGGGCGTCGTCGCGGTGCAGCGGTGGCGGACTCAGCCGAGGCGGGCGCCGCTGGAGGGGTCGAAGACGTGCATGTGCTGCGACTTCGGGTAGACGTAGATCTTCCCGCCCTTGTCGGGGACCTGCCGGCCGTCGACCCGCGCGATGAACGGCTTGACGAGGTTGTCGTCGCCACCCTCGAGCTTGATGTTCGGGTCGGTGGGCGTGCCGTAGACGTACGCGTCGGCGCCGAGCTCCTCGACGACGTCGACGGTCAGCTCGAGGCCGTCGGGGTTCGTCGTGACCTCGACGTCCTCCGGGCGGACACCGACGATGAGCGTCGAGCCGCCGTTGCCCGCACCCTCGCGCGGGATGGACACGTTGTGGTTGCCGAACTTCGCGCCGTCGGAGGTGACCGGCACCGTGACGAGGTTCATCGCCGGGGAGCCGATGAAGCCCGCGACGAAGAGGTTCGCCGGGTTGTCGTACATCTCGCGCGGGGTGGCGCACTGCTGGAGGATGCCGTCCTTGAGCAGCGCGATCCGGTCGCCCATCGTCATGGCCTCGACCTGGTCGTGGGTGACGTAGACGGTCGTGACGCCGAGCCGGCGCTGGAGCGAGGCGATCTGGGTGCGGGTCTGGACGCGGAGCTTGGCGTCGAGGTTCGACAGCGGCTCGTCCATGAGGAAGACCTGCGGGCTGCGGACGATCGCGCGGCCCATCGCGACGCGCTGGCGCTGGCCACCGGAGAGGGCCTTCGGCTTGCGCTCGAGGTACTGGGTGAGGTCGAGGATGTTCGCGGCCTCCTCCACGCGCTTGCGGATCTCGCCCTTGTCGACGCCGGCGATCTTGAGCGCGAAGCCCATGTTGTCGGCGACCGTCATGTGCGGGTAGAGCGCGTAGTTCTGGAAGACCATCGCGACGTCGCGGTCCTTGGGCGACAGGTCGGTGACGTCGCGGTCGCCGATCCAGATCTTGCCGCCGTTGACCTCCTCGAGGCCGGCGAGCATGCGCAGCGAGGTGGACTTGCCGCAGCCGGAGGGACCGACGAGGACGAGGAACTCCCCGTCGGCGATGTCGATGTTCAGCTTGTCGACCGAGGGGGTGTCGTTGCCCGGGTAGATGCGGGTGGCCTCGTCGAACTTCACAGTTGCCATGGCGTCGTTGCCTTTCCTTCACCGGCAGGAACGTGCCGGACGATCCGTTGTAAAGGGTGGAGCTCCCGCCTGCGTCGGTGCACACGGTGTCCCCAGTATGCCGGACCCCGGCGCCGCGCCGCGAGGGCCGTCCCACGGCGGGCGCTCCTCCTCTGGCGCGTCGGGGCGGCAGTCCCTACGGTTGGGCCATGAGGATCGCGGACGTCGTGAAGCGCAAGGGCGGGGACGTCGTCACGGTGCGTCCCGACGCCACCGTCGTCGAGCTGCTGGCCCTGCTGTCGGAGCACCGGATCGGCGCCGTCGTCGTCAGCGACGACGGCGAGGGGGTCCACGGCATCGTCTCCGAGCGCGACGTCGTGCGGCACCTGCACACCGACGGCGCGGGCCTGCTCGAGGCACCGGTGCGCCAGATCATGACCGCCGAGGTGCACACCTGCACGCCCGAGGACTCCCTCGAGGACATGGCCTCGCGGATGACCGAGCGGCGCATTCGCCACGTGCCGGTGCTCCAGGACGACCGGCTCGCGGCGATCGTCAGCATCGGCGACATCGTCAAGTTCCGCATCGACACCCTCCAGGCCGAGCGCGACCAGCTGCGCGACTACATCCAGCAGTAGCCGGCGCGGACGACAACCGACACATTCGTCGGTTTCTGCACGCCCGGTCGTCTGCACGATCGAACCCGGCGTCCACCAATCGACACATTCGTCGATTTCTGCACGCGGCAGCCCCACACGCGCCCCGGAGGGCTTCCAGCACGCGCTCAGCCCGAGCGCCTACCGTGGACCCATGACCGCCGACGCGCCCGCGGACGGCCACCGGCCGCGGGACCACGACGAGCCGGGCGAGCACGCCCGGCTCGGTCCGTACCGGCTGGTCCAGCGCCTCGGCGAGGGCGGGATGGGGGTGGTCCACCTCGGCCTCGACCGGCACGGCCGGGCGGTCGCGGTCAAGGTCCTGCGGGCCCACGTCGCGCACGACCCCGACGCCCGCGCCCGCCTCGCCCGCGAGGTCGACACCCTGAGCCGCATCCGCAGCCCCCGCATCGCACCGGTCGTCGACGCCGACGTCGACGGCGACACCCCGTACGTCGTCACCCGGTTCATCGACGGCCCGCCGCTCGACGACCACGTGGCGCGCCGTGGCCCGCTGCCGCCCGAGGAGCTGCACCGCCTCGCCGCCGGGCTCGCCGAGGCCCTCGACGCCATCCACTCGGCCGACGTCGTCCACCGCGACGTCAAGCCGGGCAACGTCCTCCTCGTCGAGGGCGACCCGGTGCTCATCGACTTCGGCATCGCCCACGTCGTCGACGACGTCCGGCTCACGAGCGCCGGCCTCGTCATGGGGACCCCGGGCTACCTCGCGCCCGAGGTCGTCCACGGCGACGACGTCTCGCCGGCCACCGACTGGTGGGGCTGGGCGGCCACGACGGCCTTCGCCGCGAGCGGCACCCCGCCGTTCGGGGGCGGCGGGATGAACGCCGTCCTCGCCCGCGTGGCCTCCGGCGAGCCCGACCTCGTCGCCGTCGACCCCCGCATCGAGCCGCTGCTCTACGCGGCGCTCTCGCCGCACCCCGACGAGCGACCGCACCAGGGCGAGGTGGTCCGCGCCCTCGAGCGGTACGCGCGCGGTGAGCTCGCGACCTCGGCCATCGAGGTCCGCCGCGCCCGCCCCGAGACCCGGGCCATCGACACCTCGGGCACCGCCGCGCTGCCCGCCGCCGCCCCGCCGGCCCCGACCGTCCCGCCGGCCCCGGCCCCGCCGCCGCCCACGGGCACCGGACGCCCCGGCCCCCCGCCCGCCCTGCCGCCCGGACCGCTCGCGCCGTTCGAGGAGGACGACGACGACGTCGTCCAGGTCGCCACCGACCCGCGCATCGGGCTGCCGACGCGCTCGGGGGTCCTCCTCGCCCTCCTCGCGCTGCTCGCCGGTGTCACCGTCGCCGCCCCGCTCGTCGGGCTCCTGCTGCTCGGGGCCTGGATGGTCCTCGCCCGCACCTCCGACCGGTCGGTCACCTCCCTCGTCATGCGCCGGCACGACCGTGGCGCCCGCGGCAGCGACGTCGCGCTCGCCGTCGCCTCGAGCCCCTGGCACCTCGTCGTCGGCGCCGTCGGCTCCCTCGTCACGCTCGCCCTCCCGCTCCTCGTCGGGGTGTCCGCGATGTTCGCCGGCGCGCTCGTCGTCGGCGGGCTGACGGGCGCGGCGGTGCGCGCCGACGGTGTCGTCCCGCTGCTCGCCGCGGGCGTGTTCACCGCCCTCACGGCGTGGTGGGGCCCGGGCGGCGCGAGCCTGCGCCGCGGCAGCCGCAGCCTCGTGCGGGGGCTCACCGGCCACGACACCGTGCGGCAGGTGCTCGTCGTCGCCCTCCTCCTCGGCGGCGCGGTCCTCGTCGCCCTCACCGCGAGCCGCGGCGCCCCCGCGTGGTGGCCGCTGTCGACCCCGCCCGGCTGGGTCGACGAGGTGGTGCCGAGCCTGTGACCGACCCCCGGACCCGGCGGCCGCGCATCCTGCGCGGCGACCTGCCGACCGAGCCGATGCCGATGGCCGACCTCCTGCGGCGCACGCCGTACCGGCACGCCCGCATCCCCGACAACGCCGCCGAGGACACCGCCCTGCGCGACGCCCTCGACCTCGCCGTGCGCGTCGGCGAGCTGATGCTGCGCTGCGGCGCCGGCGCCCCGCAGGTCGAGGGCGCGATCGCCGCGACGGCCGCCGCGGCGGGGGTCGACCGCGTCGAGCTCGACATCACCCTCCAGTCGATCGTCGTCCAGGCCCGCAGCAGCGGGGGCACGCCCCACACCCTGCTCCGGGTCGTCCGGCACACCCGCTTCGACTACGCGCGCCTCGTGGCCGTGCACCGCCTCGTCGAGTCGCTCGTCGCAGGGGAGGTCTCCACCGAGGAGGCGGCGACGCGCATCCGCCGGATCGGGAAGCACCCCCGCAACTACCCGCGCTGGGCGGTCACGGCGGCCAACGCGGTCCTCGCCTCGGCCGTCGCCGTGGTCATCGGGGCCAGCCCGCTCGCCGCGCTGCTGACCATCGTCGTCGTGCTCGCCGTGGCCGGGGTCGCGCGGGCCCACGCGCGCCTCGAGCTGCCGGAGTTCTACGGCAACGCGATCAACGCCGCCGCCGCCACGCTCTTCGCGGGTGGGCTCTACGCGCTCGGGGCCAGCGGGGTCATCCCGTTCGACGAGAGCGACTTCGCCTTCGTCGTCGCCGGCGGCATCGTCGCGATGCTCCCCGGGCGCACGATGGCCTCGGCGATCGAGGACGTCATCTTCGGCTACCCGTTGACCGGCGCCGGACGCCTGCTCGCCGTGCTGCTCTCGCTCACCGGCCTCATCATCGGCATCGCCTCGGGGCTCGGTCTCATGCTCAACCTCACCCGCTGGACCGGCAGCGACTTCGTCTCGCCGGACGTCCTCGACCTGCGGGTCACCCAGGCCCCGATCGTCCCGGCCCTCCTCGCCTCGCTCGTCGTCGGCCTCGCCGCGGGCGTCACCGTCCAGAGCCGCCGCGGGCTCATCCTCCCGATGGGCCTGCTGACGATCATCGGGGTGGCGGTCTCGGCCGTGCTCACCCGCGGCCCGGGCGTCGGGGCGGTCACCGCCACGGGGATCGCCGCGGTCGCCGTCGGCGTGCTCGGCCGGCTGCTCGCGCAGCGGATGGACGCGCCCTCCCTCGTCCTCGTCGTGCCGGCGAGCTTCGGCCTGCTCCCCGGTCTGACGATCTTCCGCGGCCTCTACGAGCTCGTCGCGCAGGGCGAGAACTCCGGGCTGCTCACCTTCCAGTCGGGCCTGTCGACCCTGCTGTCCGCGGGCGGGGTGCTGCTCGCCATCGCCACCGGCACCGTCCTCGGCGAGTACCTCGCGGCCCCCTGGGACCGGCACGTGCGGGGCAGCCGGCGCCCCCGCACCGACCAGGTCCCGCGCTGAGAAGACGGCGCAGCGGGGTGTCCGGTGGGCCATTGCTTGCGCCCTGGCGCCGATGGCGCCATGCCGCGCGTGCAGATCAAGGACGTCCCGGAGAGCACCCATGCGGTCCTGCGGCAACGCGCCGCGGCCGCGCACCAGTCGCTCCAGGAGTACCTGCGTACCCGGCTGATCGCCGAGGCCAGCCGGCCGACCGTCGAGGAGGTCCTCGCCCGGGCGGGCGGTCGGTCGGGCGGGTCGGTCCCGCTGACGGAGGCGGTCGCGACCGTGCAGGAGGATCGTGCTCGTCGTTGACGCGAGCGTCCTCGTGGTCGCACTGGCCGAGGTTCTGGGCGCGACCCTCCTCACCGGCGACCGGCGGCTCGCTCACGCCTCCGGCCCCACCTGCACCATCGAGCTGCTCGCGACGGACAGCCGCTGAGACACGCCTGAGCCCGATGCGGGAGCCGCGCGCACCCCGGCATACCCTCTCCGCCATGCGCATGCGTCCCACCGCGGTCCTCGCCGTCGTCCTGCTCGCCGTCGCCGGCTGCTCCGGCGACCCCGAGCCCACGACCACGACCTCCGCGAGCTCGACCTCGGCCACCCCGACCCCCACCCCCGACGTCGTCGTCGAGGGCGCCGACGCCGAGCTCACCGCGGCCGTCGCGAAGGTCTACGCGGGGAAGACGGGCATCGAGGCCACCGCCACGCTCGGCACGTGGAAGAAGGAGAAGGTCGCCGTCGTCACCTCCGGCGACGACGTCACCCTCGCCGTCGGGCCGGACTGGAAGGTCGTCGGCGGCTGGTGGCCCTCGCTCGACAAGCCGACCTCGCTCGGCAAGGGCCCGCGGTTCGTCCTCGTCATCGGCTCGGACGCGCGGCCGAACAAGACGCTCAAGGGCACCCGCGGTGACACCCTCCAGGTCCTCGGCGTCGACGGCAAGGGCGGTGGCGGCGTCATGGGCATGGCCCGCGACATCTGGGCCCCGATGCCCGGCGGCGGCAACGCCAAGATCAACGCCGCGTTCGCCTACGGCGGCGGCAAGGGTCAGGTCGACACCGTCCGCAAGGTCACCGGCCTGCCGATCGAGGGCTACGTCGTCACCGGCTTCGGCGGGTTCGGGAAGATCGTCAACGAGTCGGGCGGGCTGCCGATGACGGTGGCCAAGAAGGTGGTCCTCCAGGGCAAGACGACCGTCAAGGCCGGCAAGCAGATCCTCTCGGGCAAGTTCGCGCTCGCCTACGCGCGCGAGCGCAAGTCGCTGCCGGACGGCGACTTCGGCCGCTCGGCGCACCAGTCCGAGCTGCTCCTCGCGGCCGCCGTCGCGGCCCGGGTCGAGGGGGTGAAGGTGGTGCCGAAGGAGATGTCGATCGTCTCGAAGTACGCCGAGACCGACCTCTCCGCAGCCGACGCGCTGACCTTCGTCGCGTCGTTCTACAAGCTCGACCCGACGAAGGTGGGGCACACGGTCGCCAAGGGCGGTTTCGGGACGAGCCCGGACGGCCAGTCGATCGTCGTGCTCGACGCCGCGTCGAAGAAGGCCTTCGCGAGCTTCAAGGACGGCCGGCTCTGATCGGCTGCGCCGTCGGTCGGCCTGCGGCGGGGGCCGGTCCGCTCAGCCGGCGGGGGCGTCGTCGGCCCGCGGCGGCCCCGGCGGTGCGCCGGGTGTCGGCGCCGCAGCCGTGTCGCCGGCCCGGTCGCCGATAACGCGGGCGAGCCCGGCGACGGCGGCCGACGACGTCGCGGAGGCCTCCTCGTTGGCGCGGCGCACGGCGAGGTAGATCTCCTCGCGGTGGATCTGCACGTTGGCGGGGGCCTCGATGCCGAGGCGCACCTTGTCGCCGCTGATCTCGAGCACGGTGACGACGATGTCGTGGCGGATCCGGATGCCCTCGTGGGGCCTGCGGCTCAGCACCAGCACGGGTGCTCCTCTCCTCGCGGGTCGGCGGGTCGGTGGTCGGGGGTCACGAGGCGATGAGCGGTGCCCGGAGCGGGAAGTCCTGGCCGGTGAGGACGACCTGCTCGGCGGCGAGCGTGCGGGCGTTGACGACGACCGGCGCGAGGAGGTTGGCGGTCGAGCGGGTGACGTCCTCGGCGACCGTGACGATGAGCAGGACCTGCGCGTCGGCGGCGTCGGTGAGCCCGAGCCGCTCGGCGGTGGGGTCGTCGAGCTCGGGGTGGTAGTCGGGGAAGAAGACCTCTGCGTCGGCGGTGACGAAGCCCGTGGCGTCCCCACCGAGCGGGCGCAGGTCGAACAGGCCCGGGGCGACCGGTGCGACCTCGTACTCGGTGGCGGGGAACCCGACGAGGCCCTCCGGCACGTGGATGGTGCGCGACGCGGTGGTCGGCTCGATGGTGTCCGTCATGTGCGACCTCACGTCGTCTCGTCGAAGAACCGGGCCGCGGACTCGCGGTCGCGCGTGCCCGTGGCGGTGTAGGTGGAGCCCGTGCCGGTGCTCCGGAAGCGGGCGAGGGCCTCGTCGATGGCCTGGGCGCTCGAGGCGAGCAGCTCCTTGTTGGCCAGCGCGGCCTCGGTGAGCCGCCCGGTGAGCTCGGTGAGCGCGTGCCGGTGCTCGGCGAGGACCTGGTCCCAGGGGGCGGGGACGACGTCGGCGATCTCGCGCAGCGTCGCCTCGGGGGCGACCCCCAGCAGCTCGGTGAGCGGCACGAGGTCGACCGCCCGGGTCAGCTCGGCGGAGCGGACGGTCGTGATGAGCTCGTCGACGTCACGGGTCGAGCGGGCCAGCCAGGTGCTGCGGCCGGTCTCGACGAGCGCCCGCTGCACCTCGATCCGGTAGGCGAGGGACTCGAGGAGCTCGCGGGTGCGCCACAGCGACTCGGACAGGTCCGCGCACGCGGCGACGACGCTTTCCTCGCGGTGTTCCACTCGCACCTCATCGGCTCGGGCGGAGGCGGACTTGAGCACCTCCGGCGCGGGACCCAGTCTGCCACGGGGGAACCGGCGGGTGCCGGAGCGTGAGGTCGGGGTACATGCTGGCCGTTCGGAGGATGCCCGCTGCACGTTCGGTGCGCGCCCGCTACGCCGAAGGGCCCTATGTACCCGATCGGGCCCTCCCCGGGTGGCGGGGTCACCGAAGCGGTTCGACGCTTGATCCGTGACCGAGAACGCCAGCACCAGCGCCACCTCGTCCCGCAGGGGGGACCTCGAGCAGCTCTGCCGTGACCATCTCCCCATCGTCGGCTACGAGGTGCGCTCGCTGAGCGCCCGCCTCCCCTCCCACGTCGCCGTCGACGACCTGACGTCCGCCGGGATGCACGCCCTGGCCGCGGCCGCCGCGTCGTTCGACCCCGAGCGGGGGGTGCCGTTCGGCCGCTACGCCGCGACGCGCATCAAGGGCGCCCTCCTCGACGAGCTGCGCTCGATGGACTGGGCCACCCGCTCGGTCCGGACCCGGGCCCGCGAGCACGACGCGGCGCGCGGCGTCCTCACCGCCGAGCTCGGCCGCGAGCCCGCCGACCGCGAGCTGGCGGACCGGATGGGCCTGAGCGTCGAGGAGGTCCGCGAGGTCTCCCACGCCGTGCACCGGTCGACCGTCGTGCGCATCGACTCCCTCGTCGACGCCGGCGTCGGCGACACCGTGCTCCCGCGGGTGGACCGCACCCCCGAGGACGTCGTCGTCGACAACGAGCGCGAGGTGTACCTCACCGCCGCCGTCGAGTCCCTCCCGGAGCGGCTGCGGACCGTCGTGCGTGCCGTCTTCTTCGAGGACCGCCTCCTCAAGGACGTCGCCGAGGAGCTGGGGGTCACCGAGTCCCGTGTCTCGCAGCTGCGTTCGGAGGCCCTGGTCATGCTCCGCGACGGGATGAACGCCACCCTCGAGCAGGAGCGCACCGCCGGCGTCGCCGCCGCGGCGACGACGGGGGCCGCGGCCCGCCGCCGCGCCACCTACTACGCGGACATCGCCAAGCGGGCCACGATCTCGCAGCGCGGGAGCCTCGGCGCCCGCCCGGCCCAGACGGCGCGGTACGCCGTCTGACGACCCACCGGTCACGCCTCGAGGGCCCCCGCGGAATTTCTCCGCCGGGGCCCTCAAGTCGTCCGGGGCCCGGCCGATGAGGGGGATGTCGCCCCGCCCTGGGAGCGGCACGGATCGCCACGGACGGCGGTCCGAGACCCCATCCAAGGAGGAAATCATCATGGGTCTGCAGGTCAACACCAACGTCGCCGCTCTCAACACCTACCGGCACCTGAGCTCCACCCAGAGCTCGATGAACACCAGCCTCGAGCGCCTGTCCTCGGGTCTGCGCATCAACCGCGCGGCCGACGACGCGGCCGGCCTGGCGATCAGCGAGAAGCTGCGCGCCCAGACCAACGGCCTCGGCCAGGCCTCGTCCAACGCGCAGGACGCGATCTCCCTCGTCCAGACGGCGGAGGGTGCGCTCAACGAGACGCACTCCATCCTCCAGCGCATGCGCCAGCTCGCGGTCCAGTCCTCGAACGACACGAACACCGCGGACGACCGTGCGGCCATCCAGAAGGAGGTCACGGCTCTCAACGACGAGCTCGACCGGATCGCCACCACCACCCAGTTCAACGGGCAGAACCTGCTCGACGGCACGGGCGGCACGGCCGGCTCGTTCACCTTCCAGGTCGGTGCCAACAGCGGCCAGACCGTCACCGTCGCCTTCGCCAAGGCCGACACGACCACCCTCGGCACCACCGGCGCCGACGTCTCGACCCAGGCCGGTGCCGCCAGCGCGCTGACCTCGATCGACGCCGCGATCAAGACGGTCTCGGGCAACCGGGCCGACCTCGGTGCGGTGCAGAACCGTCTGCAGCACACCATCAACAGCCTGAGCGTCGCGGCCGAGAACGCCGCCGCGGCCGAGTCGCGCATCCGCGACACCGACATGGCGAAGGAGATGAGCAGCTTCTCGCGCTCGCAGATCCTCTCGCAGGCCGGCGTCTCGATGCTCGCGCAGGCGAACAGCGCCCCGCAGTCCGTCCTCAAGCTCCTCGGCTGAGTACGGCTGATCGCCCGGGTCCGCCGTCTCGGCGGGCCCGGGCGGACCGGCACCACCATCTCGACGAGGCGAGGAAGGAGGAGGACCCATGGCGTCCATCGACGGACTGATCTCCGGCCTGGACACGACGTCCATCATCAGCTCGCTCATGACCCTCGAGCGCAAGTCCGGCGCCTACCTGAGCACCGGCAAGAGCACGAGCCAGTCGATGGTCAGCACCCTGCAGTCGCTGAACTCGACGATGTCCTCGCTCGCGGACGTGGCCAGGTCCTTCCTCACCGACTCGATCACCAAGACCTCGGCGTGGTCCACGACCACGTCGGGCTCGACCCAGCCCGGGCTGGCGTCCGTCGTCTCCGACGGCACGGCGGCCCCGGGCTCGGCGACGTTCACGGTCACGAGCGTCGCCACCGCCGGCGCCGCGGTGTCGAGAGGTACCGTCCCCTCCCTCTCGACCGCGGTGACCAGCGCCCCCGTCGTCCTCGGCAAGGGGCTAGGCGCGATCGGCGCCACCGCCCTGCTCCCCGGGACGACCCTCTCGGCCGGGGGCCACACCGTCCGGGTCACCCAGGGCTCCTCCGGTGCGACCCTCTCCGGGGTCCCTCTCGGGTCCACCGTGACGATCGACGCCGCGAGCGCGCAGCTCGTCGTCGACACCGGGTCCGGGCCCACGACGATCAACCTCGCCGCCGGGACCTACACCCCGTCCCAGCTCGCGGCGGAGGTCACCCGGGCCGCCGGGGGGGCGCTGCGCGCGACCATCGGCGCCGACGGCTCCCTCGCGCTCGCGACGACCCGTGAGGGCTCGGCCGCCTCGCTGCGCGTCGACACCGCGAACGCCGCACTCGGCCTGTCCGACACCGCGACCACCGCGACCGGCACCGACGCCGTCGTCGCGGTCGACGGCGTGTCGACCACGCTCACCGACCTCTCCGCCGGCTCGAGCGTCACGCTCCCCGGTTCGGGCACGGACCAGGTGGTCCTGTCCCTCGCCGGCGGCCTGCGCGCCGGCTCCGCCACCGTCGCCGACCTCGGTCTGGCGGCGGGGTCGACCCTCGGCCAGGTGGCCGCGGCCGTGGGCACCTCCGCCGTCGGTGCGAGCGCCTCGACCGTCCAGGTGTCGGCCGGCGCCTACCGACTCCAGCTGACCTCGGCGAGCACTGGCGCCGACTCCGACCTCATGCTCTCCGCGGGCGCGTTCGGCGCCTCCGGGCTCGGCGACCTCGTCGAGCTGCAGGCCGGGACCGACACCGTGCTGCACGTCGGCACCGGCCCCGGCGCGTACGACGTGCGCTCCTCGACGGCGAGCGTCACCGGCCTGATGAGCGGCGTGACGATCACCGCGCTCAAGGCCGACCCGAGCACCCCGGTGACGACGACCGTCACCGGCGACACCGCCGCAGTGGCGGACAGGATGGCTGCGCTCGTCGCGGCCGCGAACCAGGCGCTGACCTTCATCTCGTCGCGCTCCGGGTACGACGCCGACACCAAGAGGTCCGGTGCGCTGCTGGGCAACTCGATGACCCAGCTGGTCACCCGGCGGATCACCGACGCGGCCGTCGGCGGCCAGGGCACGGCTCCCTCCGCCTACGGGGTGAGCGTCGGCCGCGACGGCCAGATCGCCTTCGACCGCACCGCCTTCCTCGCCGCGTACGCGAAGGACCCCGCGGCGGTGCGCTCGACCCTGACGACGATGGCCTCCACCGTCGCCGACGTCGCGACGCAGGCATCCGACCCGCTCGACGGCTACCTCACGAAGCAGATCGGCACCGAGCAGGACCGGGTGCGGGACTACACGCAGCAGATCACCGCCTTCGAGGCCCGGATGACGATGCGCGAGTCCACCCTCAAGCGGCAGTACGCCGCCCTCGAGACCGCCCTCGGGACGCTGAAGTCGCAGAGCGACTGGCTGACCGCCCAGCTGAAGACCCTCCCATCCACCTCGAGCTCGGGCTGAGCGAGGAGACGACGTGACCACCACCGCGGCCCTGCGCCGGCTCTACACGAACGACTCCGTGACGACGGCGTCGCCGAACCAGCTCGTCGTGCTGCTCTACAACCGGCTCGTCAAGGACCTCGCCGTCGCCCTCGTCGGCCTCGAGCGGCGCGACGTCGAGGGCTCGCACCGCGCCCTCCGGCACGCCCAGGAGATCGTCTCCGAGCTCTCGTCCTCGCTCGACGTCTCGGTGTGGCCCGAGGGCGAGGGCCTCCTCGCGCTCTACGACTACCTCCAGGACCGGCTGGTCCACGCGAACGTCACGAAGTCGGCCGCGCTCGTCGCCGAGGCGCTCGAGCTCGTCGAGCCGCTGCGCGAGGCGTTCACGACCGCGGCCGCCACGGCGGAGGCGTCGTGAGCAGCCTCGACCGGGACTGGGACGACGCGCTCGACGCCGTCGAGGCCGGGCTCGAGCGGGCCGAGGGGCTCGTGCGCGCCGGCACCCTCGACGACCTCGTCGACGTCCTCGGCACCCGTCCGACCGTCGGCTCGCCCCTGCCCTCCCGGCTCGGGCCCCGCGCCACCGCCGCCCTCCAGCGCACCCGCGCCCTCGAGGCGGTCGTCGCCGCCCGGCTCGCCGACTCCGCGCGGGCCCTCGAGGCCGACCTGCACGGCCGGCGTCCGGCCGCGGCGGTCGCCCAGCTCCCCGTCTACGTGGATGCGAGGGCCTGATGTCCTCCTCGTCCCTCAGCATCGGCCTCAGCGCCCTCCAGGCCGCCCAGCGCGGTCTCGAGCTCGCCGGCCAGAACATCAGCAACGTCAACACGCCCGGCTACACGCGCCAGCGCCTCGAGCAGGCCGCCCAGGCGAGCACGGACGTGCCGTCGATGTTCGGGCGCACCCCGGCGACGGGGGAGGGCGTCGTCGTCCTCGGCACGACGCGCATCCAGGACCAGCTGCTCGAGGTCCGCGCCCTGCAGACCCGAGGAGCCTCCGCCGCAGCGGGATTCGTCGCCAACGGCTACTCGATGGTCGAGTCGGCCTTCGGTGAGCCGGGGGACACCGGCCTGCAGGCCGGCCTCGCCGAGTTCTGGAGCGCGTGGGGCGACCTCGCGACCGACCCGTCGAGCAGCGCCGCGCGCACGAGCGTCCTCGAGCAGGGTGGTCGGCTCGCGGCGTCCTTCCGCGAGCTCTCCGGCCGGCTCTCGACCCAGTGGGGCGGGACCCGCGAGGCGCTCAACGCCTCGGTCGCCACCGCCAACCGGCTGACGGCCGACGTCGCCGAGCTCAACGACGCCATCCGGGCCGCGAAGGTCGCCGGGTCCTCGACGGCCGAGCTCGAGGACCGGCGCGGACAGCTCGTCAGCCAGCTGGGCAGCGTCGTCGGCGCGGTCGCGCAGCCGATGGACGACGGCACCGTCACCCTCTCGGTCGGCGGCTCGGTGCTCGTCTCGGGCAACCACGTGAGCGCGCTCGGGGTCTCCGGCCCCTCGACCGGTCCCGGGACCGGGTCGGTCTCGGTCGTCTTCGCCGCGAGCGGCACCCCCGTCACCGTCTCCGCCGGCGAGGTCGGCGGGATGCTCACGACCCTCGCCGACACCATCCCGTCGGTGATGACCCGCCTCGACGCCGTGGCCGCCGGGGTCGCCTCGACCGTCAACGCCCGGCAGGCCGCCGGCTACGACGCGACCGGCTCGCTCGGCGGTGCCTTCTTCAGCGGCACGACCGCGGCCTCGCTGCAGCTCGCCGGGCTCACCGCCGCGGGTGTCGCCGCGTCCTCGGCCCCGCCGCCGGCCGCCGACGGGTCGAACGCCGACGCGATGGCCGCCTCGTCCGAGCTGGCCTCCGGCCCGGACTCGCTGTACCGCGACCTCGTCGTCTCGGTCGGGGTCCAGGTGCAGGGCGCGACGCGTCGCGCCGACGTCCAGAGTGCGCTGGCCGGGCAGGCGGAGTCGGCCCGCCTCGGGGTCTCGAGCGTCAGCGTCGACGAGGAGATGGTCTCGCTGCTGGGGTACCAGCACGCCTACGAGGCCGCGGCGCGCTTCGTCAGTGTCGTCGACGAGACCCTCGACACCCTCATGGGGATGGCACGATGAGCGCGTCCACCACCTCGCCCGGTCCCGGAGGCACGGGATGAACCGCGTCACGCCCAGCTCGCAGAGCCAGCAGGTCACCGCTGCGCTCCAGGCCAGCCTCGCGCGGCTGCAGGCGACCCAGGACCAGATCAGCTCGGGGCGGCGCCTCGGCAAGCCCTCCGACTCACCGACCGACACGGCCACCGCGATGTCCCTCCGCTCCGACCACCAGCGCAACGAGCAGCTCGACCGCGCCATCGACGACGGGTCGGCGCGCCTCGCGACCGCCGACCAGGCCCTCATGCAGACCGACACCCTCCTGCTGCGCGTGCGCCAGCTGCTCCTCGCCGGCTCGAACGACACGAACACCGCGGCCGAGCGCTCGGCGATGGCCGCCGAGCTCGACCAGCTGCGCTCGAGCCTGCTCGACGTCGCGAACACCCGCTACCTCGGGCAGCCGGTGTTCGCCGGCACCCAGGACACCGAGAACGCCTACGACGTGAGCGGCGCCTACCTCGGCAACACCTCGCCGGTCGAGCGCCGGGTGACGACCGGTCCGGACCGGGTCGCGGTGGGCATCACCGGTCCCGAGGCGTTCGGCACGCTGTTCGCCGACCCGGCCGCCGCCGGGGGTCTCGGCGTGCTCGCCCGGGCCGCCGACGCGCTGCGCACCGGCGACCGCACGGCGATGCAGCAGGCGCTCACCGACGTCGACGCCGCCTCCGACACCGTGCGCACGAGCCAGAGCATCGTCGGCTCGCGCACCTCGCGGCTGGAGTCCGTCAAGACCGTCGGCGCGGCCGCGACGACCCGGATGGAGACCCAGCTCTCCACCGTCGAGGGCATCGACCTCGCGAAGGCGCTCACCGACCTGAGCATCCAGCAGTCGGCCTACCAGGCAGCGCTCTCGGCGACCGCGAAGGTCATCCAGCCGAGCATCCTCGACTTCCTCCGCTGACCCCCCGGGGCACGGACCCCACACCCGCCCGTCCGCCTGCCCGCCCGCCATCCTCCCGAGTCCCTCGCGTATCGGGTAACCCGATACGCCCGCGCTTCACCCGGGAACGGAACTCGGGGGAAGCGCGGTGTTATCGGGTCACCCGATACTCGTGGGGCGTCGGAGGGCGGGCGAGCTGTCGGGGGTGGGGTCGGCCGTTCGGCCAGTCTCCGGAGAACTCCTCACGTCCGGCCCCCACCCGCCGATGGGGCGAGCGGTCACGGATGGCCGTCAGCCGCCAGGGACGCGCGGCGCACTGGACACACCCTCGGGGACGAGGGTGTGCGACGCCATCCAGGAGAGCCATGATCGACCCGATCGGCGACAGCACCTTCCGGGTGCTCGGCCGAGCGCTCACCGGCCTGTCGGCACGCCAGCGCGTCATCGCGGACAACGTCGCCAACCTCCAGACCCCCGGCTTCAAGGCCGGCCGCGTCGACTTCGAGTCCAGCCTCGCCTCCGCGTGGCAGGGCGGCGGCGACGCCTCCGCCGCCACGATCCGCGTCACCCGCTCCACCGCCCCCGGCGGCCTCGACGGCAACAACGTCGACCTCGACCAGGAGACCCTCGCCGCCACCGAGACCGGGCTGTCCTACCAGCTCGGGGTCCAGGCGATGACCGACCGCTTCAAGGTCCTGCGCAGCGCGATGGGTGGTGCCTGATGAGCATCTTCGGCGCCATCGACACCGCCGGCAGCAGCCTGACGCTGCACCGCACGTGGCTCGACGCGATCTCGGACAACATCGCCAACGTCAACACGGTCCGCCCGACGAACCAGTCCGCGTTCCAGGCGCGCTACGTCGTCGCCCAGTCGCGCGGCGACGGCACGGGCGTCGACGTCGCCGGCATCGCCCTCGGCTCCGCGCAGGGCCGGCTCGTCCACGACCCGATGAACCCGCTCGCCGACGCGCAGGGCTACGTGCGCCTCCCCGACATCGACCTCTCCGACCAGATGAGCCAGCTGATCATGTCCCAGCGCGGGTACCAGGCGAACCTCGCGACCGTCGAGCGCGCCCAGGCCGCCTACCAGCAGGCGATCGGGCTGGGCCGCTGATGAGCATCTCCCCGATCTCCTCGCTCGGCGCGCTGCCCGCCGTCGGGCAGACCTCCCGCGCCCAGGGCACCCAGGGCGCCGGCTTCGGGCAGGCGATGGCCAACGGCCTCGAGAAGCTCGACCAGCTGCAGAAGGTCAGCGACACCAAGGCCGTCGAGGCGGTCACCGGCCAGCTGACCGACGTCCACGACTACACCATCGCCGCCAACGAGGCCGCGGTCGCGACCCAGCTGACCGTCGCCGTCCGCAACAAGGCCGTCGAGGCCTTCACCGAGATCATGAGGATGCCCGTATGACCGGCCCGGACCCCAAGGCCCTGCTCGCGCGCGGCCAGCGGATGTTCAGCGACCTCACCGTCGGCCAGCGGATGACCGCCGTCGTCGCGGTGCTGGCGGTCGTCGTCGGCGGGTTCTTCTTCGTCCGCTGGGTCTCGACGCCGGCCTACGCCCCGCTCTTCACCGGCCTCTCCGGCTCGGACGCCGCGGCCGTCACCTCGGCGCTCAGCGACGCCGGCGAGCCCTACCAGCTCGCCGACGGCGGCCAGACCGTCCTCGTGCCGCAGGCCGACGTCTACGCCCAGCGGGTCGCGCTCGCCGGCGAGGGCATCCCGGCCGGCGGTGACGAGGCGAGCGGCTACTCCCTCCTCGACCAGCAGTCGATGACGAGCAGCGACTTCCAGCAGAAGGTCACCTACCAGCGGGCCCTCGAGGGCGAGCTGGCCAAGACGGTCGGCGCCATCGACGGCGTCCAGTCCGCCGTCGTCCACCTCGCGGTCCCGCAGGAGGACGTCTTCACCTCGGACGCCGCGAAGCCGACCGCCTCGGTGCTCGTCAAGACCGCCCCCGGCAAGTCCCTCTCGCCGCAGGCCGTCACCTCCGTCGTCAACCTCGTCTCCGGGTCGGTGCCCAAGCTGGCCGCCGAGGACGTCACGGTGTCCGACGCGACCGGCGCGGTGCTCAGCGCGGCCGGCGGCGCGACCGGAGCGGCCGGGTCCGACGCCCGGGCCACCCAGCAGCGGGCCGTCTCCGACGCCGCGGCCGCCAAGCTCCAGGCGATGCTCGACAAGCTCGTCGGTCCGGGCAAGGCCGTCGTCACGGTCGACGCCACCCTGAACTTCGACGCGCAGACGACCGACAAGCAGACCTACCTCCCGATGACCCCGGGGCAGACGACGCAGTCGCAGACCTCGACCGAGACCTACACCGGCGGCGGGGCCGGGGCCGGTGGCGTCCTCGGGACGGGCGCGGCCGGCACGACCGGCGGCAACGGCACGTACTCCAAGAAGGAGACGAACCAGACCAACGCGCTCGGCACCCTCAAGGAGACGTCCACGAGCACGCCCGGCAAGGTCGAGCGGATGAGCGTCGCGGTCCTCCTCGACTCGGCCGCCGCCGCCCAGGTCAACTCGAACTCGGTGAGCCGTCTCGTCACGGCCGCCGCCGGCCTCGACCCCAAGCGCGGTGACGTCGTCGAGGTGACGGCCATGCCGTTCGACACCTCCGCCGCCACGTCGGCCGCCAAGGAGCTCGCGGCGGCCGAGGCGGATGCCAAGCAGCAGAACATGATCGACCTCGCGAAGACCGGTGGCCTCGCCGTGCTCGTGCTCGCCGCGCTCGTCTTCGGCTTCCTCCGCAGCCGGCGCCGCAAGGGCGGTGACGAGCCCGACGAGCTCGAGTACTACCGCGTGCCCGACGCGCCCGCGCCCGTCGACGCCGTCCTCGAGATGGCCGAGGCCCGGGGCCTGCCGATGCGTGACGCCGACACCCAGCTCGTCTCCGTCGGCGCCGGCTCGGTCGAGTCGATCGCCCGTGAGAACCCCGACGACGTCGCGCGGATGCTCCGCGGCTGGATCTCCGAGGGCGCGTCGTGACCACCGCCGTCGCGATGAGCGGCCTGCGCAAGGCCGCGCTGCTCCTCATCCAGCTCGGGCCCGACCAGTCCGCGCCGGTCCTGCGCTCGCTGCGCCCCGAGGAGATCGAGGCCCTCATGGCCGAGGTCGCCGCGATGGACGTCGCCGACGAGGACACCCGCGAGTCGGTGCTCCACGAGTTCGAGGAGATGCTGCGCGCGTCCCGGCGCCGCAACCGGGGCGGCTTCGACATCGCCGAGGAGATGCTCGTCAAGGCCGAGCACGAGCAGTCCCGCGAGATCCTCGGCCGGCTCTCGACGGCCATCACGCACGCGCCCTTCGCCTCGCTGCGCCAGGTCGACGCCGGCCTGCTGCGCCCCTTCCTCGAGGACGAGCACCCGCAGACCATCGCCCTCGTGCTCGCGCACCTCACGAGCGAGCAGGCGGCCTACATCCTCTCCGGGCTCGGCGACGCGCTGCGCTCCGACGTCGCCCACCGCCTCGCGGTGATGGACCGCACGACCCCCGAGGTCGTCCGGGTCGTCGAGCAGCACCTGCGGGCCAGCCTCTCGGCGATGGGCGACGCGCGCGACCAGGTGAGCGTCGGCGGCATCGACCCGCTCGTCGGCATCATCAGCCGCTCGCAGCGCGACACCGAGAAGGCCATCCTCCAGGGCATCGAGGAGCGCGACCCCACCCTCGCCGAGGACCTGCGCGCCAAGATGTTCGCCTTCTCCGACATCGTCGAGCTCGACGACCGCACGGTGCAGCTCGTCCTGCGCCAGGTCGACGCCAAGGAACTGGCGCTGGCCCTCAAGGGCGCGGCTCCGGCGGTGCGCGACAAGGTCTTCCGCAACATGTCCGAGCGATCGGCCGCCGCCCTCCAGGAGGAGGTCGAGGTGCTCGGCCCGGTGCGTACCGCGCAGGTCGAGGAGGCCCGGTCGGCCGTGGTCAAGGGCATCCGCGCGCTCGAGGACTCGGGCGAGATCATCATCTCGCGGGCCGGGGGCGGCGATGACCTCGTCCACTGACACCGTGCCCGCGACGATGCTCCTGCGCGGCGGCGCCGACGTGGCGCAGCCGGCGGTCTTCGGACGCCAGCTGACCCCCGCGGGGTCCGACGACGGCACCGGCATCCCCGCCGAGTGGCTCGCGGGCCGTGAGGCCGGGCGCGAGGCGGGTCGCCGCGAGGCCGCCGCCGAGCAGGCCGCGTGGCTCGAGCGCGCCGAGGCGCGCCTGGCCGCCGACCGCGACGAGCGGGCGCGCGCCTTCGCCGCCGCGCTCGCCGGCCTCGGCCGCGCGACCGACGACGCCGTCGCCGGGCTGACCCTGCGCGACGCCACCGACACCGCGGCCCGGCTCGCCGTCGACATCGCCGAGGCGCTCGTCGGGCACCACCTCGAGGTCGACGGGTGCGCCGCACGCGACGCCGTCGCCCGGGCCCTCGTCGAGGTGCCCCGGGGCGGGACCGTCCTCGTGCGCGTCCACCCCGACGACGCGGCCCTCCTCGTCGACGACGAGGACTCGCTCGGCGCCCTCGTCCCCACCGCCACCCTAGAGCTCGTCGCCGACCCGACCGTCGAGCGCGGGGGCTGCCTCGCCGACATCGGCGACCGCACGGTCGACGCCCGGCTCTCGACGGCGCTGGCCCGGGTCCGGGAGGTGCTCGACCGATGAGCACGCTCGTGAGGACCGACCTGCGCGACGAGCTCGTCGCCGCGGCCCGCCCGCACGTGACCGGCCGGGTCACCCGCGCCATCGGCGTCGGCCTCGAGGTCAGCGGCCTCGACGTCGCGGTCGGCGAGGCCGTGCGCGTCATCGGCGAGCGCGGCACCATCCTCGCGGAAGTGGTTGCGCTGGACGACGGCTCGGCCCGCTGCATGCCGGTCGGCGACCTGCGCGGAGTGCGCGTCGGTGACCGGGTCGAGGCCACCGGCGGGCCCCTGCGCGTCCCCGTCGGGGACGGCCTCGTCGGGCGCGTCGTCGACGCCCTCGGGCGCCCGATCGACGGCGGCCCGCCGCTGGCCGGCGTCTCGTGGGTCGGCTCGGACGGCACCCCGCCGCCGGCGATGACCCGGGAGCGGATCACCACCCAGCTCGGGCTCGGCATCCGCGCGATGGACACCCTCGTGCCGTGCGGACGCGGCCAGCGCATGGGCATCTTCGCCGGCTCCGGGGTCGGCAAGTCGAGCCTGCTGTCGATGATCGTCCGCGGCACGGACGCCCCCGTCACCGTCCTCGCCCTCGTCGGCGAGCGCGGCCGCGAGGTGCGCGAGTTCGTCGAGCACGACCTCGGCCCCGAGGGCCTGGCCCGCGCGGTCGTCGTCGTCGCGACCTCCGACGAGCCCGCGCTCGTGCGCCTGCACGCCGCCTCCACCGCCACCCGCATCGCCGAGTGGTTCCGCGACCAGGGTCGTGACGTCCTCCTCGCGATGGACAGCGTCACCCGCGTCGCGATGGCCCAGCGCGAGGTCGGCCTCGCCGCCGGCGAGCCCCCGACGACGCGCGGCTACCCGCCGTCGGTCTTCGGCGTGCTGCCCAGGCTGCTCGAGCGGGCCGGCACCGCCGAGCGCGGCAGCATCACCGGTCTCTACACCGTCCTCGTCGAGGGCGACGACATGAACGACCCCGTCGCAGACGCCGTCCGCTCGATCCTCGACGGCCACGTCGTGCTCGACCGCCGGCTCGCGACCTCGGGCCACTACCCGTGCATCGACGTCCTCGAGTCGGTCTCGCGTGCCAACCGCGCACTGACCGACCCGGTGCAGCGGGCCGCGGCCGACACGCTGCGCAGCCTGCTCGCGGCGCGCCGCGACGCCAAGGACCTCGTCGAGATCGGCGCCTACGTCGCCGGCACCAACCCGCTCGTCGACCGGGCGCTCGCGCAGAGCGGGGCCATCGACGGCTTCCTGCGCCAGGACCTCGACGACGTCACCGACGCCCGCGACAGCTGGGACTCCCTCGCCGCCCTGGCCGGTGCGCTGTGAGCACCCGCACCGACCGGCTCGCGACCGTGCTGCGCGTCCGCACCATCCAGGAGGAGCAGCGCCGCGGCGACCTCGCCCGCGCCGCCGCCGCCCAGGGCCGCGCCGCCGAGGCCGCCGCCGAGGCCGCGGCCCGCTACGGCGCCCGCGAGGTGTGCGGCGTCGGGGTGCCCCTCGTCGCCGCCACCTTCCTCGCGACCCGGCAGGCCGAGGTGCTCCGCGCCGACGGCATCGCGTCCACCACCGCCGAGCACGCCCTCGCCGAGGGCGAGACCGAGCGCTCGCGCGCCCTCCTCGCCGAGGCCCGGACCCGGACCTCCGGTCTGGAGCGGGTGCTCGAGCGGGCCGCCGAGGAGCGCCGACAGGACCGGCTCGCCGCCGACCAGCAGGTCGCCGAGGAGTCCGGCCGCGCCAAGGAGGGGGAGCGGTGAGCGTCGAGACCTCCGGCCCCGCCGCCGCCCTCGCGCGGATGGCCGCCATCCAGAGCACCATCGCCTCGGTGTCGGGGACCGCCACCCGGTCTGCCTCGAGCACCGCCGGCGCCACCTCCTTCGACGCCGTCTACGGCTCCGCGCTCGAGGGCGCCGGGGCCGCGTCGGGCGCCCAGCTCGGGACGGCCGGTGGTGGCGGTCAGGACGTGGGCTCGCAGGCCGTGGCCGCCGCCTCGCAGTACCTCGGCGTCCCCTACGTCTGGGGCGGCACCGACCCGCGCACCGGTCTCGACTGCTCGGGCCTCGTCCAGCGCGCCTACGCCGACGTCGGCGTCTCCCTGCCGCGCGTCGCCGCCGACCAGGCCCGGATGGGCACCGCCGTCCCGAGCCTCGCGCAGGCCCAGCCGGGCGACATCCTCGCGTTCAACTCGCCGGTGACCCACATCGCCATCTACGTCGGCAACGGGAAGATGATCGCCGCGCCGAAGGCGGGTGACGTCGTCAAGGTCCAGGACGTCTACAAGACCCCGAGCGCCATCCGCCGGATCGGCCCGACCGTCGGGGCCGGTGGGGTGTCCGGGACCGCCGGGCTCGCCGGGCTCGCCGCGACCGGGGCGGCCTCGACCTCCGCCACGGGTGCGCCCGCCGCCCTGCAGAGCCTCTTCGCCTCCGCGACGGCCCGGTACGGCCTGCCACAGGGGCTCCTCACGGCCGTCGCCAAGGCCGAGAGCGGCTTCGACACCCGTGCGGTCAGCCCGGCCGGCGCCTTGGGGCTCATGCAGCTGATGCCCGCCACGGCGCGCGGCCTCGGGGTCGACCCGATGGTGCCCGCCCAGGCGGTCGACGGTGCCGCCCGGATGCTCTCGCGCGACCTCGCCCGGTTCGGGTCGGTCGGCCTCGCGGTCGCGGCCTACAACGCCGGTGCCGGTGCCGTGCAGCGCTACGGCGGCGTCCCGCCCTACCCCGAGACCCAGCAGTACGTGCGTCGTGTGCTCGGCTCGATGGGGGTCAGCTGATGAGCGCCGTCGTCGTCCCCGCCGCTCCGGCTGCTGCCGCCGCGGCCCCGGCCGCTCGCCCGGCCCGGTCCGCCGACGGCGCGGCCTTCGCCCGGGTCCTGCGCACGCACGCCGAGCCCGAGGCCGAGGCCGACGAGCCGGTGTCCGACGGATCGGGCGAGGCGGACCCGTCGGAGCCCGGGCCGTCGACCCCCACCGCCCCCGTCGCGCCCGCTGACGTGCAGAACTCGACGAATGTGTCGAATCTTGGACGTCCGGACGTGCAGCCCCTGCCCCAGGGTGTCCAGGAATCGACGAATGTGTCGAATGGTGGACGTTCGGACGCCGGCGCGCCGACGGTCGCCGCCGTGCCCGCTGACGTGCAGAACTCGACGGATGTGTCGAATCTCGGACGTCCGGACGTGCAGCCCCTGCCCCAGGGTGTCCAGGAACCGACGAATGTGTCGAGTCTTGGACGTCCGGTGGTGCAGAGCCCGACGACCGTGTCCGTTCCGACCGCGCCCACCGAGCCGACCGCGCCGACCGGCGTCGCCGCCGGGGAGCCGGGCGCGCCGGTGCCGACCCCGTCGGGCGCGGGCCACGGGACGCACACCCCCCGCTTCGACGGTGACCCCGTCGTCGTCCGGATGCCAGCCGGCGACCTCCCCACCGCGGACGTCCCTGCGGCACAGCCGGTCCCGGCCCCCGCCGGCGCTCCCCAGCCCGACTCCACGCCCACACCCCTCCAGCTGGTCGGCCCGACGCCGCCGACCGCCCCGACGGCCCCGGCCGCACCCGTCGCCCCGACGACCGCCCCGGCCCCGGCCCTCGCGCCCCCGCCGGTGCACACCCAGGTCGTCACGGCCGTCACGCCGCTGCTCACCGGCCCGGACGACACCCACCAGCTGACCGTCCGCCTCGACCCCGACGGCCTCGGCCCCGTGCACGTCCGGCTCGCGGTCTCCGGCGACGAGGTCCGCCTGCACCTCGTGGCCGCCGACCCCGGCACCCGCGAGGCCCTGCGCGACGGGCTCGGCCAGCTGCGGACCCAGCTCGAGGACGCCGGCCTCAAGGCCACCCAGCTCGACGTCGCCACCGGCGGCGACCCCCGGCAGCACCCGGGCCCCGGCCCGGAGGAGCGCCGCCCGCTCGCCGCGACCCCCGACCGCCCCGGTTCGCGACACGGCCCGGAGCCACCCGCAGCGCCGCCGGTCGCCCCGGCCCGCCACCGACCCGACACCCGACTCGACCTGAGGATGTGACCTCGTGACCACGATCAACACCGGCGCCGCGGCCGCCGCAGCCGCAGCCGCGGCCTCCGGCGCGACCGCCACGACCGGCGGCTCGGCCATCGGCACCGACGCCTTCCTCAAGCTGCTCGTCGCCCAGCTGAAGTACCAGGACCCGAGCAAGCCGATGGACAGCGCGGCCTTCATGGCCCAGACCGCGCAGATGCAGATGGTCGAGAGCGTCAACCAGCTCGTCAGCCAGAACATGGCGCTCATCGGCGGCCAGAACAGCCTGAGCGCGCTCGCCCTCGTCGGCCAGGACGTCACCTGGACGGTCGACGGCGTGACGAAGACCGGCGCGGTGACCGCCGTCCGGCTCGACTCCACCGGACCGCTCCTCGTCATCGGCAAGGACGAGGTCCCCCTGTCCCTCGTCTCCCGCGTCGCCCAGCACGGCTCGGCCTGAGCCGCACCGCCCCACCCGAACCCCGAGACCCCCCAGACCCCCAGCCCCCAGACCCGAAGGACCCACCATGCTCCGCTCGCTCTTCTCCGCCGTCACCGGCATGCGCAGCCACCAGACCGCGATGGACGTCATCGGCAACAACATCGCCAACGTCAACACCGCCGGCTTCAAGTCCAGCCAGACCCAGTTCCAGGACACCCTCAGCCAGGCCCTGCGCGCCGGCGGCGGCGGGGTCAACCCGGCGCAGGTCGGCCTCGGCGTGCAGGTCGCGGGCATCGCGACGAACTTCAGCCAGGGCAGCGCCCAGACGACCAACCGCCCGAGCGACCTCATGATCTCCGGCGACGGGTTCTTCATGGTCCAGCAGGCCGGCTCGCTCGTGTACAGCCGCGCCGGAGCCTTCTCGCTCGACGGCCAGGGCAACCTCGTCTCGCCGAACGGCGGTGTGGTGCAGGGCTGGCTGGCCGTCGACGGCAAGATCAACACCGGCACCTCGACGACCGGGCTGCGCGTGCCGACCGGTCTCATCATGGCGCCGACCCCGACGACCGCGGTCGACGCCGGCGGCAACCTCTCGGCCGACGCGGCCGTCGGTGCCACGGTCGTCAACGGCATCGACGTCTTCGACCAGACCGGTCGCAGCATCCCGGTCACGCTGACCTACACCAAGACCGGCCCCGACACCTGGACCGCGGCGGCGACCGTCGCCGGGTCGGGGGGCGCCACGACGACCGTCGGCTCGGCGACGCTCACCTGGGACTCGACGACGATGGCCTTCACCCCGGGCTCGGTGGCGATGACCAACGCCTCCCTCGCCTCGGCCGGCTACGTCTTCCCCGGCGACGTCGCGATCAACCTCGCCGGCGACGGCACGCCGCTCACCCAGTACGCCGGGGCGAGCACGGCGACCCTCCGCGGGCAGGACGGCTCGTCCGCCGGCACCCTGCAGAGCTGGGGCGTCGGCGCCGACGGCGTCATCACCGGATCGTTCTCCAACGGCCGCACCCAGTCCCTCGGCCAGGTCGCCCTCGCGTTCTTCGGCAACCCCGAGGGCCTCGAGAAGGCCGGCGACTCCTCGTTCCGGGTCTCGGCGGCCTCGGGCCAGCCGGCCATCGGCGTCCCGGGCACCGGCGGGCGCGGCTCGATCGCGGCCGGCCGCCTCGAGATGAGCAACGTCGACCTCGCCCAGGAGTTCACCAACCTCGTGATGATCCAGCGCGGCTTCCAGGCCAACTCGCGCGTCGTCAGCGCCTCCGACGAGATCCTCCAGGACCTCGTCAACCTCAAGCGCTGACCGGAGCCACCACGTGACCGACGAGCCCGCGGGCCCGCCCCACCCCGGGGCGGGCCCGCGCCCGTGCGCCGTCGCCCCGGGACCGGGCGACGCGGCGCCGGAGGGGGCCACCCCGTCCCCGGGAGGGGACCCCGATCCCCTCAAGTCCTGGTCCCGCCTGCCGATGGGTACTGCGACACGTCACGGACGGCGTGCGCAGATCGCCCAGGACGGACCCGCCCCCATGATCATCCTCACCCGCCGCAACGGCACGCGCTTCGGGCTCAACCCCGACCTCATCGAGCGTGTCGACGAGACGCCCGACACGGTCGTCCTCCTCGTCACGGGGTCCCGCTACGTCGTGCAGGAGACGCTCGACGACGTCGTCGCGCTGATGCGCAACGCCCGCGCGTCCGTCCTCACCGCCGCCGAGGAGTCGGGGACCGGACAGCCGGGGTCACGCCCGAGCGCCGGCCGGGCCGCCCTCCGCGCCGTCCGGGGCATGGAGGACTGACATGGAGCTCGCGACCATCGGCGGGGTCATCCTCGTCTTCGGCGCGGTCTTCGCCTCCCTCATCATGGAGGGGGCCTCGCCGACCTCGATCATCCTCATCCCGCCGATCATCCTCGTCTTCGTCGGCTCCATCGGTGCCGCCGTCTCCGGTGGCTACCTCGCCGACGCGATGATCATCGTCAAGCAGCTCGTCAAGGCCTTCACGGCCAAGCCCCCGAAGAGCGACGAGGCGGTCGCCGAGCTCATCGCGCTCGCCGACGTCGCCCGCCGCGAGGGCCTGCTCGCCCTCGAGGAGAAGGCGCGCAACGCCGAGGACCCGTTCCTGCGCGAGGGCCTGGAGATGACGGTCGACGGCACCGACGCCGACGAGATCTACGACGTCCTCGCCGCCCGGATCAAGACGCGCAAGAAGACCGACCACCTCGGCATCAAGTTCTTCGCCGACATGGGCGGCTACGCCCCGACGATCGGCATCATCGGCACCGTCATCGGCCTCATCCACGTGTTGAGCAACCTCGACAAGCCCGAGGAGCTCGGCCACCTCATCGCCGGCGCGTTCGTCGCGACGCTCTGGGGCGTCATGAGCGCCAACGTCCTCTGGCTGCCGTTCTCGAGCAAGCTCAAGCGGATCAGCGAGGCCGAGGTCGCCCACCTCGAGATGGTCCTCGAGGGCGTCATGTCCATCCAGGCCGGCACGAGCCCGCGCGTCGTCGAGAAGCGGCTGCGCGCCGTCATCGCCGGTGACCCGGCCCCGCTCGAGGACGCGGCGTGAGCGGCCCCGGCCCCTCCGGCAAGCGGCGGCGCCAGCACGAGGAGGAGCACGAGGGCGGGCACGAGAACGCCGAGCGCTGGCTGCTCAGCTACGCGGACATGATCACCCTACTCATGGCCCTGTTCATCGTGCTCTTCGCGATCAGCCAGGTCGACCAGCAGAAGCTGCTCGCCCTGTCCTCGGGCCTCCAGGAGGACTTCGGCGCCCCGGCGATCACGAACCACACGCAGGGCCTGCTCGACGGCACGTCGGTCGACTCGGCCATCCAGGCGATCGCCCCGGTCGCCCCGCAGGTCGCGAGCGACATCGTCACCGAGCCGACGAACGGCGCCAAGGGCGGCAGCGGCAGCAAGGACGGCGACAACACCGCCCGCGACCAGCTCGCCGACGTGCGTGCCAAGCTCGTCAAGGCGCTGACCGCCAAGGGCCTGCAGAACGCCGTGCACTTCGAGGTGCGCGACGACGGCCTCGTCGTCGACATCGTCTCGGACCGCGTGCTCTTCGACGCCGGTGAGGCGACGTTGCGGCCCGAGGGTCGCAAGGTCCTCTCCGCCGTCGCCCCGACGCTGCGCGGGCTCGACAACCAGCTGACCGTCGAGGGGCACACCGACGACGTCCCGGCGGGCGGCGTCTACCGGTCGAACTGGGAGCTGTCCACGGCCCGGGCGACGACCGTCCTCCAGTACCTGCTGGCCCAGCGCGTCCGCGGGTCGCACCTCTCGGCCGCCGGGTACGCCGACCAGCGGCCCCTCGCGTCGAACGACACGAGCGCCGGCCGGGCGCGCAACCGCCGGGTCGCCGTCGTCGTGCACTCGACCGACCCGTCCGCGTCGGTCGCGGCCAGCATCTCGTCCGCGTCCACCCCGTCCACGCAGTCCGCGTCCCCCTCAGGAGGCACCCGATGAGCACCGCCACCGCCGCCGCGCCCGCGGCCGCCGCCGCCGAGCCGGCGAAGAAGAAGAAGCCGCTGCTGCTCGTCATCGTCGTCGTCCTCGCCCTGGCCGGCGGCGGCGGGTGGTACTTCCTCAAGGGCTCCTCCGGCGAGGACAAGGCCGCCGAGCCGGTCGTCGAGAGCGGGCCGGTGGTCGACCTCGAGTCGATGACCCTCAACCTCTCCGACGGCCGCTACCTCAAGATCGGCCTGTCGCTCGAGGTGACCGAGGAGGCCAACGCCGCCGCCGGCAGCGAGGGCGTCAACGGCGCCAAGGCGCGCGACGCGGCGATCACCATCCTCGGCCAGCACACCTACGACCAGATGCTCGTGCCGAAGCAGCGCGCGGCCGCGGTCAAGGCGCTGACGACGGAGATCGAGAAGCGGTACGACGGCGACGTCCTCGACGTCTACGTCACCGAGTTCGTCATGCAGTAGCGCGGCCCGCTCCGCCGGGCGGGTGCCCGGCATCGGCCGAACGGCCGGACCCTCGGGCCACGCGCCCCGGTGCCTTCAGTCCCCGTGGGTGGTGCCGATGGGGAGGCCGTGAGTGTGGAGCCCGCCGCGTACGACTTCCGCAGCCCGGACCGCCTCTCCCGTCAGCGGGAGCAGGCGCTGCAGGTCGTCGCCGAGACCTATGCACGACGGGTCTCGACCGTGCTCTCGACCGGACTCCGCACGATCGTCACCGCCCGGGTGGCCGGCCTCGGCCAGCGCACGTACGGCGAGTACCTCGACGCTCTCGCGCGCCCGAGCGTCCTCGGTGCCCTGTCCGTCGAGGGCCTCCCGGGCGGTGGTCACCTCCAGCTCGCCCTCGGTGACGCGATGGGCTTCCTCGACCGGCTGCTCGGCGGCGCGGGCACGGGGGAGCAGCCCGAGCGCCCCCTCACCGAGATCGAGGTCGCGCTCGCCGAGCAGCTCGTCGGCCAGCTCGCCGCCGAGCTGCCGTTCGCCTTCACCGTCATCGGCGACCTGCCCGTGGCCCAGACCGGCCTCGAGACGACGACCCGCTTCCACCAGATCGCGCGGGCGACCGACCCGGTCGTCACCATCGACGTCGAGGTCACCGTCTTCGAGCGGGCCGTCCCGCTGTCGGTCTGCCTCACGCTGAGCACCCTCACCCCGCTGCTGACCACCCTCGACCGGGTCGCCGAGGACGAGGACGCCGCGGCGGGGGAGCGGGCCGCCCACACCCGCCGCGTCGTCACCGACCGGCTCGGCCAGGTCGAGGTCGACGTCCGCGTCGCGTTCCGCGAGGTCACGCTCACCTCGGGCGAGGTCTTCGCGCTGACCGCCGGCGACCTCGTGCCCCTGCGCCACCGCGTCCACGACCCGCTGCTCGTCTCGACCGGCGGCGTCCGCGTCGCCCGCGCCACTCCCGGTAGCCACGGCCGGCGCCTCGCCGTCCAGATCGTCCCCTGACCCGCCCGACCCCGACGCAAGGACCCCCCATGACCTTCCCCGACGCCCCCCAGGACCCGTTCGCCGTCGAGAGCGAGTTCGCCGCGTCGCCCGTCGCGCCGGTCGAGCCCGCACCAGCCGCACCGGTGGCCACGCCGACGGGCACGCCGGTGGCCGGCACCCCGACGGCCACCCCCTCCGCCGGCGGGGCCCCGGCGGCCATCGACCCGCGCCGCCTCCAGCTGCTCCGCGAGGTCGAGCTCGGCATCAGCGTCGAGCTGGGCCGCAGCCGGATGACCGTGCGCGAGGTGCTCGGCCTGGCGCCCGGCGCCGTCGTCGAGCTCGACCGCCCGGCCGGCAGCCCCGTCGACGTGCTGGTCAACGGCACGCTCATGGCGCGCGGCGAGGTCGTCGTCGTCGACGACGAGTACGCCGTGCGGATCACCGAGGTCGTCAGCTCCGACCCCGCCGTGGGGCTCGGCGCCTGATGGACGGATCCACGGTGCTCGCGGTGCTGAGGCTGCTCGTCTCCCTCGGCGTCGTCCTCACCCTCCTCGTCATGCTCGCCCGCTGGGCGCGCAAGCGCGGGGTCGGTGGCACGGTCGGCGGTCGCACCGGGGTCGAGGTCGAGCTGCTGTCGCGTCGCGCCCTGAGCCGCGGGTCCGCCCTCCACGTCGTCCGGGTCGGCGAGCAGGTCCTCGTCCTCGGCGTCACCGACCAGCAGGTGTCGGTCCTGCGCGAGCTCGACCCCGTGCCGGCGCCGGCCGCGGCGCCCGCCACGGCCGATGACGACGACCACCCGGCCGCGCCCGAGCGCGACTTCGCCGCGGTCCTCGCCGCGCGCACGGCGGCCGCCGAGTCGCCGGCGCCGCTCACCCTCGTGCCGGCCACCCGCGCCGAGCGCCGGGCGATGGAGCGCTCGCACCCGTCGCGGCTGCGCCTGCCGGCCCACCCGTCGCCCCACGCCCCCGGCACGCACGTCGCCTCAGCACCGACCGGGTGGCCGTGGAACGCGGCGACCCTCGTCGTCGGGGCGATCAAGGGCGGCCGTGCCTAGTCCCGCCGCGCTGGTCCGCCGGCTGCGCCACCTCGCGCTGCTCGCCGCGGTCCTCCTCCTCACCGTGGGCCCGGGCGCCTCGCTCGCCTCCGCGGCCCCCTCGCCGACCCCGAGCCCGTCGGCCACGCCGGGCACCGTGTCGGTGAACATCGACCCCGCCGCCGCGGCCCCGAGCCAGACCGTGACGATCATCGTCCTGCTCACGGTGCTCTCCCTCGCCCCGGCGCTGCTCATCCTCACGACGGCGTTCACCAAGGTCATCGTCGTGCTGTCGCTGACGCGGAACGCGTTGGGCACCACCACGATCCCGCCGAACCAGGTGCTCGTCGGCCTGGCCCTGTTCCTCAGCATGTTCATCATGGCGCCGGTGCTGTCGCAGATGAACGACCAGGGCGTCAAGCCCTACCTCAAGGGCGAGATCACCCAGTCGCAGGCCATCGAGCGCACCGTCGAGCCGCTGCGCGACTTCATGGGCGAGCAGACCCGACCCTCCGAGCTCGCGACGATGGTCAAGCTGAGCGGCGAGGAGAAGCCGGCGTCCATCGACGACGTGCCGCTGACGACCCTCGTGCCGGCCTTCGTCCTCTCGGAGCTGAAGTCGGCGTTCATCATCGGGTTCGTCGTCTTCGTGCCGTTCCTCGTCATCGACGTCGTCGTCAGCTCGGTGCTCATGTCGATGGGCATGATGATGCTGCCGCCGGCGCTCATCTCGCTGCCCTTCAAGCTCCTGCTCTTCGTCATGGTCGACGGCTGGGGCCTCATCGTCACCGCCCTCGTCCAGAGCTACCGGTGAGGGGGACGCGATGACCGACGCCGACATCGTGCACATCGGGGTGCAGGCGATGATCGTCAGCGCCAAGCTCGCCCTGCCGGTGCTGCTCACCGCCCTGGCCATCGGGTTCGTCATCTCGCTGTTCCAGGCCGTGACCCAGGTGCAGGAGGTGACGCTGAGCTTCGTGCCCAAGCTGCTCGGCGTCGCCGTCGTGCTCGTCGTCGCGGGGCACTGGATGCTCGCCGAGGCGGTGGCCTTCACCCGCAGCATGTTCGCGATGCTGCCGCAGCTGCTCGCCTGATGACCGTCACGCTCGCCGCGGACACCTTCGTCACGATGCTCCTCGCGACGGTGCGGCTCTCGGCGTTCTTCCTCCTCGCGCCGCCGTTCAGCAGCAAGGCCGTGCCGGTCCGCGTCAAGGCGGGGCTCGCGCTGGCCCTGGCCCTGGCCGTCATGCCCGCCCTGCGCGGGCAGGCCACCCCGGCCCTCGAGCTGCTGCCGCTCGCCGGCGCCACGCTGTACCAGGCGGCGGTCGGGGCGGTCATGGGCTTCGTCGTCCTCGCGGCCTTCGCCGTGGTGCAGGCCGCCGGCGAGCTGCTCGACCTCGCGAGCGGCTTCACCCTCGCCAGCCTGTACGACCCGCTCTCCAACGTCTCGTCGAGCATGTTCGGACGCATCCAGCAGCTGCTGGCCGTCACGCTGCTGTTCGCGTCGGGGGGCCACCTGTTCCTCGTCCGCGGCCTGGTCTCGACCTTCGGTGTCGTGCCGCTGCACCCGATGGCCCTCGGCGACCTCACCCGGCTCGTCACCGAGGAGGTCGGCACCTTCCTCGGCGGTGCGCTGCAGGTGGCGGCGCCGGTGCTCGTCGTGCTCTTCCTCTCGGAGGTCGCGCTGGGGCTGGTGTCGCGGGCCGTGCCGACGCTCAACATCTTCGCGATCAGCTTCCCGGTGAAGATCATCCTCGCGATCAGCTTCGCGGGGATCGCCTTCGCGATGCTCCCCGGCGTCGTGAGCGGCATCCTCGACCAGGCCGGCCGGGACATGACGTCGGTGGCCCGGATGATGGGCGCGGCGGGGTGAGGCGGCGGTGAGCGACAAGGCGTCGAAGACCGAGAAGCCGACACCCCAGCGGCTCAAGAAGGCCCGCCGCGACGGCCAGGTACCGCGGACCGTCGAGCTGAGCGCCTGGACGGCGGTGCTGCTCGCCTCGATCCTTTTGCCCCGGCTGGTGCACGGGCTCGGCGAGCTGGTGGCCGACCTGCTCCAGGGGGTGCGCGAGGTCGTCCTCGACCCGCGGCCGGAGCGCGGCATCACGGTGATGCGGCAGGCCGGCGTCGACGCGCTCTGGCTCCTCGCGCCGTTCTTCGGCGTCATGGTCGCCGCGGCGCTCGTGAGCAACGCGGCGCAGGGCGGCCTGCGGGTGTACCCCGGCAAGTTCAAGCCCCGGTTCTCGGTGCTCAACCCCGGCAAGGGGCTCAAGCAGCTCGTGTCGGCGCACTCGGCGTGGACCTTCGCCAAGACGATGCTCAAGTTCGTCGTCTTCGGGTGGATCGGCTACACCCAGCTGCGCGACGCCGCCGTCCTCATGACGAGCTCGGGGTCGTGGTCGCTCGGGGCCGCGGCGGCCGCGGCCGTCGGGGCGGCGACGCACGTCCTGCGGGTGGTTGCCGGCGTCGGGCTCGTCCTCGCGGCGGCCGACTACGCCGCCGAGCGCCGGCGGATCGGGACCTCGCTGAAGATGTCGCCGGACGAGGTGAAGCGCGAGCACAAGCAGACCGACGGCGACCCGTTCCTCAAGGGGATGATCCGCGGCAAGCAGCGGGCGATGAGCCGCAACCGGATGCTCGCCGACCTCTCCTCGGCCGACGTCGTCCTCGTCAACCCGACGCACGTCGCCGTCGCGCTGAAGTACGAGCCGGGGCTCGGGGCACCACGGGTCGTGGCCCGCGGGGCCGGAGCCGCGGCGGCCCGCATCCGCGAGGAGGCGGCCGAGCTGCGGCTGCCGATGGTCGAGGACGTTCCCTTGGCGCGCACCGTCTTCCGGCTCTGCGACATCGGCGACGAGATCCCCTCGGAGCTGTTCGACGCCGTCGCCGGGGTGTTCGTCTTCGTCCTCGGGCTCAGGCGGCGCGGGGTGGTCGGCGGGGTGCACCGCAACCCGGCCGCGGGTCGGGAGCGCGTCGGTGTGGCCGTCTGAGTCCCGGATGCCTCAGGTCCGGGGCGGCGCTGCCGATGAGGGACCCGAGATGACTGCCACGACCCCTGCCCCCGACCTCGGCGAGGTGCGATGAAGACCGCCCGGTCGGTGCGGATGAGCCAGATCGGCATCCCCGCGGCCGTCGTCGCCGTCGTCGTCCTCATGGTCGTGCCGGTGCCGAGCATGGTCCTCGACCTGCTCCTGGCGCTCAACCTCACGCTCGCCGTGCTCGTCCTGCTCGTCGCGCTGCGGGTCACCCGGCCGCTCGACTTCGCGGTCTTCCCGTCGCTGCTGCTCGTCGCCACGCTGTTCCGGCTGGCGCTCAACGTCAGCGCGACCCGCCTCGTCCTCGTCGACGGGTTCGCGGGCAAGGTGATCGAAGCCTTCGGTCACGTCGTCGTCGGCAGCTCGATCGTCGTCGGGCTCGTCATCTTCCTCATCCTCGTCGTCATCCAGTTCGTCGTCATCACCAACGGTGCGGGGCGCGTGGCCGAGGTCGCCGCGCGGTTCACCCTCGACGCGATGCCCGGCAAGCAGATGGCCATCGACGCCGACCTCAACTCCGGCCTCATCGACGAGGCGCAGGCCCGTCAGCGCCGGGCCGACGTCGCCGCCGAGGCAGACTTCTACGGCGCGATGGACGGTGCGTCGAAGTTCGTCAAGGGCGACGCGATCGCCGCCATCGTCATCACGCTCGTCAACCTCATCGGCGGTCTGGTCATCGGCGTCGTGCAGAACGGCCAGGCGGTCGGCGACGCGGTCGCCACGTACAGCCTGCTGTCGGTCGGCGACGGCCTCGTCTCGCAGATCCCGGCCCTGCTGCTCTCGATGTCGACGGGCATCATCGTCACCCGCGCCGCGACCGACCGGGACATGGGCGGGGACATCCTCCACCAGTTCGGGGCCCAGCGCGGCGCCATCCAGCTGGCCGGCGTCGTCATCATGGGGCTCGCGCTCGTGCCGTCGCTGCCGAAGCTGCCGTTCCTCCTCGTCGGCGGCGGCGCGCTCGTGCTCGCCCGCTCGATGCCCAAGCTCGAGGAGCGCGAGGCCGCGCGCAAGGCCCAGGAGGCCGCCGAGGCGCGCCGGGACGAGCCGTCGCCGGACAGCCCCGAGGTGCTCGCGCAGGACATCCGCGTCGAGCCGCTCGAGCTCGAGCTGGCCTTCGACCTCATCGGGCTCGTCGACGCCGACAACGGCGGCGACCTGCTCGGCCGGGTCAAGGCGCTGCGCCGCAAGCTCGCGATGGAGCTCGGCATCGTCATCCCGCTCGTGCGCACCCGAGACAACCTCGACCTGCCGTCGCACACCTACGCGATCCGGGTCCACGGGGTCGAGGTCGCCCGCGGCGAGGCGCCGGCCGGGCACGTGCTCGTCATCGGCGACGCCGTGCACCACCTCGACGGCACGCCGACGCGCGAGCCGGTCTTCGGCCTCGAGGCCAAGTGGGTCGCCGCGCACCTGCGCGGTCGGGCCGAGGCCCTCGACGGCACGGTCGTCGACCGGTCGTCGGTCATCACGACGCACCTCGCGGAGACCGTGCGGCGGCACGCCGCCGACCTGCTGGGTCGCGAGGACGTCAAGCTCCTCGTCGACGCGGTGCGCGCCACCCACCCCCAGGTCGTCGACGAGCTGACGCCCTCGCCGCTGTCGCTCGGGGAGGTGCAGCGCTGCCTCAAGGGGCTGCTCGCCGAGGGCGTCGCCATCCGCGACCTCGTGCGCATCTTCGAGGCGATCTCGTTGCGCGCCAGGGTGTCCACCGACGCCGACGGCCTCGTCGAGGCGGCCCGGCTCGCGCTCGGCCCGGCGATCGCGGCGTCGCACGCCGCCGGTGGGGACCTGCACGTCCTGACCTTCGAGCCGCGGCTCGAGCAGCGACTGCTCGAGGCCCTGCGGCCGTCCGAGTCGGGGGTGCAGCTGGCCCTCGACCCGTTCCTCGTGGAGCGCGTCGTCACCGAGGCGGCACGGGTGTCGCGCTCGGTCGAGGAGACCGGTGTGCAGCCGGTGCTCGTCTGCGCGCAGCCGCTGCGCCGACCGGTGCGCCGGCTCGTCGAGTCGACGGCGCCGCAGCTCGCGGTGCTCGCCTACCAGGAGCTCGGCGGCCACCTGCGGCTGACGACGGCCGGCGTCGTCGACGTCGAGCCGGCCGGCGCCTCGCCGGTCCAGGCGGTGGGCTGACGTGTCGCGCGGCGGCCGACGGGCGGCGCACTCCCCGGAGCGCTTCGGGTTCGGGGCGCTGTTCGGGGTGCTGATGTTCGCCCCCGCCGCGCTGCTCGTGTACCGGGGCAACCTGTCCGTGGACGAGGCCCTGCTGCGCTTCGGGCTGGCCTGGACGGCGGCGGTGGCCGGGGTGGGTGTCGTCGTGTCAGTGCTCCGCGGTTCGCCGCCGGTCCGTCGGGCCGCTGCTCCTCCGGGTGCCTCCGCGGGTGCGGAACCGCCGGCCGAGCCGAGCGACGCTGCGCCCGCCGGTTGACGGTCCTCGGGGTGCGGTGGCCGACGGATAGAGTGTGTGGCCGCCGGTCACCGACCGGCCCGCTGGCGTGGCGCAACCGGTAGCGCACCTGTCTTGTAAACAGGGGGTTGGGGGTTCGAGTCCCCCCGCCAGCTCCACCGCACAGCCTTGTCGTATGCCCTCTCACCTGGGAAAATGCCTCCCAAGACGCTCTCGAGCGGGCGGACAGAGGTGGTCACGGGTGGACGGCACGAGCCAGGGATATGGCACGCAGATGGCACGCGGGCGGCACGGATCGCCGCTGACGAGGGGGTCGGGCCGTGGCCGGGCGTAGCGGCCGCCGAGGCTTCGGGCGCATCCGCAGGTTGCCCTCGGGGCGGTGGCAGGCGAGCTACGTGGCGCCCGACCTGCGGCGGCTCAATGCCCCGATGACCTTCCTCTCCAAGGGTGACGCCGAAGGATGGCTCGGCCTCGAACGGCAACGCATCATCCTGGGGGAGTGGAAGCGCCCCGAGCCGCCGGCGCCCGAACCATCGGTCGTGACCTTCGCCGGCTACTCGGCCTCTTGGGTCGCCACTCGAGGCATCAAGCCGAAGACGCGTGAGGGCTACGAGCACCTCCTGGCGCGGTATCTCCTCCCGAACTTCGGTGAGCAGCCGCTGGTCGCCGTGACTCCCGCTGACGTCCGCGCGTGGTGGGGCGCGATGGACCCGAGCACACCGACCGTCCGCGCCCGGTCCTATGCGCTGCTCAAGGCGATCTTCAACACCGCGTTGTCGGACGACCTGGTCGCGACCAACCCGTGCCGCATCCGCGGGGCGTCGAACACGACGCGGGCCCGCGAGGTCCGACCGGCATCGGTCGAGGAGATAGAGGCCGTCGTCGAGGCGATGCCCGAGCGGTACCGCGCCCTGGTCCTCCTCGGCGCGTGGTGTGCCTTGCGAGCCGGTGAGCTCCTGGAGCTCCGCCGACGGGACTTCGACCTTCGGGCCGGAACCGTGCGGGTGGAGCGGGCCGTGTCCCAGGTCCGCGGCCGCCCGGTCATCGGGACCCCGAAGTCCGCAGCGGGGACGCGGACGGTCGCCGTCCCTCCGCACGTCCTGCCCGCGATCGCTCACCACCTCGACACCTTCACGGGTGTGGATGCGGAGGCGCTGCTCTTCCCCGGCGCAGACGGGGTGTCGAGTCTCCAGCCGTCGACTCTGTACAAGCCGTGGCGGGCTGCTCGTGAGGCGGCCGGTCGCCCGGACCTTCGGCTGCACGACCTCCGTCACACCGGAGCCACCATGGCCGCGATGGCGGGCGCCACCCTGGCCGAGCTGCAGCAGCGCCTCGGTCACAGCAGCGTCAACGCCGCGTTGCGCTACCAGCACGCGGCGCAGGGCCGTGACCGCCAGATCGCCGACGCGCTCTCGCGGATGTCCAACCCGGACGGCGAGTAGCGGTTCGGTCACAGCTCGTTGGGGACGCGGACCATCATCCGGTCGATGAGGGGGCTAGCCGGATGGGCCGCCCGCGCCGGTAGGCGGTCTAAGCTCCAGCAGCGATGGGCCGGCGAAGCGTCTTCGTGCTGATCCCGGTGTGCTCAGGCAGCCTGCGCGAGGGACTCGTGGGAGCGGCGTGCAGTCGTGGTCGTCTCTGGCACCTCCCCCCAGGAAGGCCTACAGAAGAGATGGGCCCCGGACCTTCCGGGCGAGACCAAGTGCCACCGGACGCCCAAATTGGCCCGCCGCAGCGCAGACGAAGGTCGGTGTATGAAAGTGCTGCTCATCGCCCATTAAAGCGCTGCCCCCGGCAGGTGGAGGTGTTCAAGCGGACGTGTCGGACTCTGGAGTGCGAGCCCTGTCGAGCATCATGGGTGGTCTCCCCGGGGCGTTGTTTGCGACGTGTATGGCTTCGGACCATGCTCTGATGCACTGATCGAGCGCACCCAAGGCCTACCAAAATGCGGCCGAGAACGATCAATTCCGATGGCCCACGAGGTCGGATCTACCCCTGACGGGCAGGGGGGAGAGAACGGCACCGGCTTCCTCTTCTGAGAGGCGGGTCCCGCAACCGGTCCCTGCTCCGGAAAATCCTCTGCAGCAATGAGCAAACCGCCTTGCCGAGCCTCGAGGCCGCTACTCGTAACGGCCATCCCGTCGCCGATCCATTCCTCCAGTTGACCGGTCATCCACGAACTGGGCTCGTTCGCTCGACTAGATATCGCTTCTCCGACGGCAATGGCGACATGCTCGAAGATCTGTGAAGTGATCGCGCGAGAGGCCGGCCCGTGGCCGGCGCTTTGCATCTCCAAGATGAGCGCGTCCAAAGCCTCTGCTGGACTCTGACTGGCGACCCATCGCGAACGCGCCGGGCGAAAGGGGCCTTGCTGCTCCTCATCCGGAGCAACGTAAGAGAGTTCAATGGCGGGTTCGGCTTCGTCAAAGATGTTGTGCACGAGGACCGCATGGCTCCGTTCGCCCCAGAAAACGCGCACTCGCGGTGAGCCCATAGCGCCCGCTGGGACCACGACTGAGCCATGCCACAAAGCATTGAGGTCGTTGGCCTTCTCGAGCAATTGCGCAAACGCGTCGAACGAAGCTTCCGCGCGCGCCGACTCCACAAGGGACTGCGTCTGGCGCAGACGTGCATCGCGTCGTTCAGCCAGCTTTGCATCTATGACGTCGACTCGCTGCCTTAGTGCGTCAGCAGCCTCACGTAGGTCCCTAGTTTGCTCAAGAACTTCCAGCCGCGCGGTGCTCTCGGCGGCGGCAGATACAGACTTTGTGAATTTACGTTCCAGGAGGAAGAGCACCGCCGCCAGCATCAGGGTGGTTCCCACGTTCGTCAAGGTCGTTGACGAAATCACTTGCCACTGACCGAATGCCGACGTAAGGAAAGCCGACAGGATGAACGGCGCAACGGTAAAGATGGCTCCGGCAACCGCCACAGATAGGATCAAGGCTGATCGCAGTTCTACATGTGCGGCCTGCTCGGTGCTGCGGTCCGGGACCTTGGCTCCCATTTTCCTCCTGACGTTGTCGCGGTGGACATAACCCTACGACGGTCACCTCCGACCCTTCGACCGCGGCGCAGGTGCGGTCTCCTGCTGGTCGAGATCCGATTCCCCCACCCTGGCAACGACCTTCAGACAGTCATCGGTAGGCCCGGCAGATCGCCGAGGCGCTCACCCGGATGTCGAACCCGAGCGGCAACTAGCGGGCCCGTCACCGCCCGTTCGGGACCTTGACCAAGATCCGGTCTACGTCCTCCGGGTCCAGCCGGATGAGCCGTCCACACCGGTAGGCGGTCAAAGTCCCGTCCGCGATGCGCCGTCGGAGGGTCTTGGTGCTGATCCCGGTGCGCACGGCGGCCTGGCTGAGGGACTCATATGAGCGACGGGCGGCGATGGTCATGAGCGAGGGATGCCGAGCCAGCGGCGGGTTTCGGCGACGGTGGTGTAGAGGCGTCCGGTGCCGTTGAAGCGGGACCATCGGGGGCCGACGCCGCGGCGGCGCCAGTCGCGGACGGTGCGTTGGGGGGTGTGGATGAGGGTGCAGAACTGCTCGAAGGTGAGCAGGGCGCTGTCCTCCCACTGGGTGGGGACCTCGATGGGCTGCATGCGCGGGCTCCTGCGTCGACGACTGTGGTCTCTTGTCTCCCAAAGCCGGCGAACCGATGCCACAGGGTCCTCTTGCCGATTCTTGTGACCGGATCGTTACCGTCCGATCCGCGGCGATCGGTCGGAGGACGAGGACCTCGAGGGGACGTGTGCGGGGGAACGTCGACGGGCGAGGATGTCGTTGTCCTCCGGCTGGGTGGGCCGGGGTTGGGGTCCGTAGCGCTCTATGTCCTCGGCGGCCAGGTGGGTGGCGTGGGCGGGTCCGAGGTCGGCGCGGTCGCGGCTGAAGGTGGTGACCCACTGGGCGCGGGCGTCCTCGAGCGTGTCGGCGACGAGGTGGGCGGTGTTGGACTCTCGGCCGCGGGTCATGGCGACGTACGCGGCGGCGGCGCCGGTGGTCTCGTCGAGGAGGAAGTGCGCGGCGGGGACGGTGTCGCCCTGTGCGCCGTGGACGGTGGTGGCGTAGGCGAGCTCGAGGTGGTGCTGGACGTAGTCGGCGGGGAGGTGCCGGGTGCCTCCGCGGCCGTGGACGGTGAGGGAGCCGTCGTGCTGGACGGCGGTGATGGTCCAGCGGTCGCGGTTGGCGACGCGTAGGTCGGGGTTGTTGCGGCGGGTGGCGACGAGGTCCCCGGCCGAGAGGGTCTCTCCAGCGCGGGTGGTGACAGCCGGCCCGGTCGACGATGTCTCGTGGGTGCGGTGGTGGTCGCGGATGGCGGCGTTGAGGGCGGCGACCTGCTCGCGGGTGTCGGCGATGACGAGACCATCAACACGGGCGAGGGCGGCGGTACGTTCGACGGCGGTGGGGTGCAGGACGACCTGCCCCCGCTCGTGGAGGGCGTCGAACGCGTGGGCGGGGTCCTGGCCGGTGCGCATCAGGAGGGTGAGGGCGGCGTAGTCGGGGTCGGTGAACCGGTGGATGCCCTCGAGGAGGACGTGCGCGTCGGGGGCGGCCCAGCGGGTGGCGTGGTCCAGGACGCCGCCGCGCCCGACCGCGGGCAGCTGGTGCGGGTCGCCGACGAGGGCGAGGCGGGCGCCGGCGGTGTCGGCGATGTGCAGCAGAGCCTGGGCGGTGTCCTGGTCGAGCATGCCGGCCTCGTCGACGACGAGCAGGTCACCGGGCAGCAGCCGCGCCAGCGGGTGGGCGGGTGCCGGTTCGTGCCAGCGGTGTCCGTCGCTGTCCCACCGGTGGCCGTGGTGGTGGGCCAGCCAGGCGGCGGAGAACGCGTCGGCGCCGGTCTCGGCCTGCACCACCTGGGCGGCCTTCATCGTCGGGGTAACCACGACGAGCCGGTGCCCTTGAACGTCGAGGAGGTCGCGGGCCGCGGCGAGAGTCATGGTCTTCCCGGCTCCGGCTGCGCCTTCGACGACGACCAGCCGTGCGGTGCCGCCCAGCGCGCCCACCGCCTCTCGCTGGGCCGGGTCCAAGGTTCGCCCTCTGGCCTGGGCGCCGACCGGTTCGGATGTGGCGGGGCGGTCGGCGCGGGCGGCGAGGCGGGTGGTGAGGTCGGTCTCGACGTCGAGGACCCGCCGCGAGGTCAACGCGCGGACGTGCTCGGGGACTTCACCACGGTCCAGCAACGGCACACACCGCGCACGGGCGCGCGTGGTGAGGTCTTCGACGAGCTCGCCCCGGACGGTCGGCTCGGTGATGACGTCGAGGCCGGCGATGATCTGTTCGGTCTCGCCGCGGATGTCGGCGGCGTTCCAGGCCGACCGGCGGGCGCCGAGTCGGGTCAGGACGAGGTCGGCGACGGCGTCCCGGTTGACTCGCCCGACGGCCGTGCCGACCAGGCCGACGCCGAGGTCCGGGTCGGGCCGGGGTGGAGTGAAGCCGAGGTCGTGCAGCTCCTCGCGCCACCGGGCGGCCAGGTCCGCGCCGCTGATGGGGGTGACCTTGTGGGGGCGGGCCTGCGCCCAGGCCCGCCGGTCCCACGTCCGGCGCAGCCGCTGGTCGGGCTCGCTGCCGGGGTGCTCGGTCCGCCAGGTGGCCTCGTACCGGTCGATGTTCCGGGCGATCTGTGCGGCGCGGGCACTGAACCGGCCCGCGTACGGCACCAGCTCATTTACCTCACCCGTGCCCGTGTCGAGGTGGTACCCGCGGGCCGCCAATGCGCGGCGGAACTCGGGGTCACAGGCGACGGCGGCGTGCCCGATCCCGTTGACCGCTTGGATGGAGTCCACCACCCCGACCGAGTGCAGCCCCCGCCACTGTCCGCCGGCCATGACGCGCGCGTTGACCTGGAGGTGCAGGTGACGGTGCGGGTCACCCGCTCGCGAGGTGTAGTGCCGCACCACGGCCGCCTCGAGCCGGTCCACCGGGACCTGCACCTGCCGGCCCCGCGGCCCGACCCTCGTGGTGGCGTGCGCGGCGAGCCACCCGATGACCTCCCGGGCCGCCTTCTCCTGCGCCGCGTCGTAGGCGTCCGCGACGTCCGGGTGGAGGGACGCGGCCAGGGACCAGGTCTTCGGTCCGTTGACGACGACCTCGACGAACCGCAGCCCCCGCTCGTCGGTCCGCAGCTGCCCCTTCGCGACCCCGGTCGCAACGTCGAACCCGGCGACCCACCGCTCGTACGCCGGGCCGTCCAACGCCCCCGCCTCCAGGACCGACGCCGGGTTGTCCGGACCGCTGGTGGCGACGTAGCGGGTGGCCAGCCCGGTGCCCTCGGCCAAGTAGTAGTCATCCGCGCGGGAGCGGTCGGCTTCCACGTAGGAGCGGGCCGCGGCCGCGGACCCGCGGTAGAACTTCACCCCGCCATGCACCCGGCCCCACCACCCGTCACTGCCCGTCAACTAGCCTCGGAACGACGTTCGGCCCGCCCTCACGGGCGGACCGACCTACGGAACTTCGTAGCATGCGTGCCGCGCGATGGACAGGCTTCTCGCGGTGGCTCCGATAGGGGACTTCGGGACTCGTCACAGGACGTCACAGGCCCTCGTCTCGGGAGGTGGTTGAGCCAGGTCGCGTGAGCAATGAGCGGGAAAGGATCGCGCGCATCGAGGAGAGAGCTCTCGGTGTCGAGCTGCACTCGACGGGAGCACTGCAGGGGCGGGACTGGCGCATCGGTAGGCGCGAGCTTGGGTCACGGCGCCCGGCATCCGGAAGGGCTGCCCGGAGGATCACGCAGCGTGAGGTCGCCCATCTCCAAGTCCATCGGCCCGGCTCTTACTAGGGTGGCGCCCGTGATCACGGGTGAACTGAAGGGCAAGGTCGACCGCGTCTGGGACGCTTTCTGGTCAGGGGGCATCAGCAACCCGCTCGAGGTCATCGAGCAGCTCACTTACCTGCTTTTCATTCGCCGCTTGGACGACATCCAGACGCTGGAAGAGAAGAAGGCGCGCGTGGCCGGCGGCGCCGTCCACAACCCGGTGTTCTTGCCCGGACAGACACACCTGAGGTGGAGCCAGTTCAAGAACACCTCGCCCGAAGTGATGCACCGGACGGTCGCCGAGGAGGTCTTTCCGTTCCTTCGCGGGCTAGGCGACGGCACCACCTACAGCGAGCACATGAAGGATGCTCGCTTCACCATCCCAACCTCGGCGCTGCTGTCCAAGGTCATCGACATGCTTGACAAGATCCCGATGGCAGATCGCGACACTAACGGCGACCTGTATGAGTACATGCTGTCCAAGATCGCTTCAGCCGGTACCAACGGCCAGTTCCGGACCCCCCGCCACATCATCAACCTGATGGTGAAGATGACCGCACCTCAGCCGACTGACGAGATCTGCGACCCGGCCTGCGGCACGGCTGGCTTCCTCGTCGCCGCCAGTGAGTACGTCCGCGACACGCACGCCGATGTGCTCTTGGACGAGACGCAGCGCAAGCACTTTCATGCCTCGATGTTCCACGGCTACGACTTCGACTCGACCATGCTCCGTATCGGCAGCATGAACATGCTTCTGCACGGCATCGAGTCTCCCGACATCCGCTACCGCGATTCGCTCTCCGAGGGAGCCTCAGAGGACTCGGACAAGTACAGCCTGATCCTCGCCAACCCCCCATTCGCCGGATCACTCGACTTCGAATCGACGTCGAAGGACTTGCAGCGCGTTGTGACCACGAAGGCGACTGAACTTCTCTTCCTCGCACTTTGCATCAAACTGCTGCGACCGGGGGGAAGGGCTGCCGTGATCGTTCCAGATGGCGTCTTGTTCGACTCAACCAAGGCACATAGGAAGCTGCGACAGATCTTGGTCGAGGAGCAGAAGCTTGAGGCTGTTGTCAAACTGCCTTCGGGGGTCTTCAAGCCGTACGCGAGCGCCTCAACTGCGATCCTTTTTTTCACCAGGACTGATTCGGGCGGAACTGACGATGTCTGGTTCTACGACCTGAAAACAGACGGCTTCTCTCTCGACGACAAGCGCACTCCGACCGAGAACAGCGACCTGCCCGACGTGCTCACCAGGTGGGAGGCACGCTCGACAACCGAAAAGGGTCGAAGTCGCTCCGCTCAGTCGTTTCTTGTCGCGAAGGCTGAGATCGCTGAGCAGCACTACGATCTTTCGCTTTACCCCTATCGGCGGATCAACGACGTCCACAGTGAGTATCGCGACCCGCGGGAGATCCTCGCCGACCTAGACGTCGTGAAGCAGAGTTTCGCCGCGACCAACGCGGAGCTGAAGGCGTTGATCTCGTGAATACTGTGGCTCTCTCCGAGATCGTCAGATTCACGAGCGGCGGGACTCCGTCAAAGGCAAACGCAGCCTTTTGGAACGGTAACGTGCCATGGTTTAGTGCGAAGGACGTCAAGAAGCCACGACTGACGGACTCGGCCGACCACATCTCGGAGGCGGTCTTCGCTTCAACACCTCTAAGAAAGTTGCCCGAAAACACTGTCGTGCTGGTCGTCCGCGGGATGATCCTTGCGCACACCGTCCCGATCGCTGTCCTCGGCGTTGAGGCGGCCATAAATCAGGACCTAAAAGCTCTGTTGCCGAGGGAGGGCATTGATGTCGACCCCACCTTCCTTGCCGCCATGCTTCGCGCCCAGCATGGAACCATCTTGTCTCAGGTGAGTACAGCCGGACATGGAACAAAGAAGCTTGACTCAAGAGTCCTCGAGGGCATTCGAATCCCGTTTCCAGCGCCCCAAGAGCAGCGTCGACTCGCGAAGGTTCTCGACTTGGCTGCCAGACAGCGGGCCGTGGTCGAGAGCATGCTCGAGCTCCAGGATGAGCTGATCGGCTCCCTTCAGGCTCGAGCTTTTCGAGGGGAGCTGTGACCGATGCCGGTTGAGATGAGGATGTGGCGTATCGACGGCGACGAGCCAAAGCCACTGACCACCTCGGTCCTGCCTGCCGAGAAGGACCTGCACGGGTTCCTCAAGCGCGACCCATCGCTGCTCGGCGAGCGGCTGCTGGTGATCGGCAGTGAGGTCATCACGCCGTACGGTCCACGTCTCGACCTGCTGGCGATCGACGCCGAAGGCAACCTCAATCTTCTGGAACTCAAGCGCGACAAGACTCCACGTGAGGTCGTCGCCCAGGTGCTCGACTACGGCTCCTGGGCCTCGACCCTGTCGCGGGACGACGTCATCGACATCGCCACCAAGCACCTGGACCAGCCGTTCGAGGCCGCGTTCGAGGACGTCTTCGGAAGCGCGCCGCCCGACGAGCTGAACGGCGACCTCAGCCTCACGATCGTGGCCGCAGAGCTTGACGCCAGCTCCGAGCGCATCGTCGACTACCTTCGCGGCTTCGGTGTCCCCGTTAATGCGGTCTTCTTCTCCTATCTCGAGGACGACGGGCGTCGCTACCTGGCTCGCTCATGGCTGACCGCATCGGACGACGAGACCCCGCAGGGCATCACGGGAAGCAAGAGCAGCAAGCGCGCCGCGTGGAACGGAACGGACTGGTACGTCTCGTTCGGCGGCTCCCTCGGCAGGCGTTGGGACGACGCCCGCCGCCACGGCTTCGTCTCCGCGGGTGGCGGGCGCTTCTACACCCAGTCCATACGGGCGCTGCCCGAAGGCGCACGCATCTGGGTGAACATCCCGGGCACTGGCTACGTCGGAGTCGGCCGGACCATCGGTCCTCCACGACGCTTCTCCGAAGCGCTGGTCTACACCGGCGGCGAGTGGGTGGATCTGGCGGAGCAACCTTTGGAGGGCACCTACGTCCACCCGGGCGAGGAGGACGACGACAACGCGGAGTGGGTCGTCCCGGTGGCTTGGCTTGACGCCCGGGCTGAACGAGATGCTTTCTGGGAGAAGGGCATGTTCGGCAACCAGCACAGCGCTTGCAAGCTCCGCCAGGAGTTCACCCTCGGACGCCTGGCCGACCACTTCGACATCGACGAGGGCGAGTGATCGACGCTTATGGGGAACTTCGACTTCGTCCGTCAGGCGCTGCCGTCGCTGCATGACGACTGCGCCAAGGCTGAGTCGTACCTGTCGTCCGACCCGCGCTCGGCGTGCTTCTACAGCCGCCGAGTGGTCGAGGAGCTCGTCGGCTATCTGTACGACGTCCTCTCGCTGCCTCTTCCGTACCGTGACGACCTCGCGGCGAAGATCAACGACGCTGCATTCAAGGCCAAGGTGCCGCAGGGCATCACGCAGAAGCTGACCGCGATCCGTCGCATCGCCAACACCGCGGTGCACGAGAACCGGCAGATCCGCGCGGACGTGTCGCTCGCCGTGCTGCGTGAGCTGTTTAACGTCATCGTGTGGACGTCGTACCACCACTCGCCCGCGCCGACAGTGGTGCCGCTCCAGGCTAAGTTCGACCCTGGTCTCGCGGCCAAAGCCGCACCGCTGACACGCGAGGAGGTCGCTCGCCTCGCGGCGAAGTTCAAGGAGCAGGACGAGGCACACGCCCGCGAGCTCGCCGAGAAGGACGAGCGGTTGGCCGCTCACGAGGCGGAGATCGCCGAGCTGAAGACTCAGATCGCAGCTGCCCAGGCAGCAGCCGCGCCCGACACGCGCGACTACGACGAGGCCGCCGCGCGGGACCTGTTCATCGACGTCTTGCTGCACGAGGCCGGGTGGACGCTGGATGAGGAGCGCGACCGCGAATACCTCGTTACGGGGATGCCCAACGCTGAGGGGCGCGGCTTCGTCGACTACGTCCTCTGGGGCGCGGATGGTCTGCCGCTGGCGGTGGTGGAAGCCAAGCGCACCGCTAAGTCGCCGGAGGTGGGTCAGCAGCAGGCCAAGCTGTACGCCGACTGCCTGGAGAAGCACTTCGGCCGTCGCCCCGTGATCTTCTATACCAACGGTTACGAGCACCGGATCTGGGACGACGCCGGCGGTTACCCGCCGCGCGAGACCCAGGGCTTCTACACCCGCGACGAGCTGGAGCTGCTCATCCAGCGCCGCCAGACCAAGCTCCCGTTGTCGTCCGCGCAGACGAACACCGCCATCGCTGGGCGTCCGTACCAGGTGCGGGCCATCAAGGCCGTGGGCGATGCATTCGACCGCAAGCAGCGCGAGGCCCTCCTTGTGATGGCAACCGGCGCGGGCAAGACCCGCACCACCATCGCGCTCGTCGATCTGTTGCAAAAGGCGAACTGGGTCAAGCGCGTGCTTTTCCTCGCTGACCGCACCGCCCTGGTCAACCAGGCGGGCAACGCGTTCAAGCAACACCTGCCTGGTTCGACGACGGTGAACCTCGTGACCGAAAAGGCGATCGAGGGGCGCGTCTACGTCTCGACGTACCCCACGATGATGAACCTCATCAACGAAATCGACGACGGCGCCCGTCGCTTCGGGCCGGGCTACTTCGACCTCATCGTGATCGACGAGGCGCACCGGTCCATCTACGCCAAGTACGGCGCGATCTTCGACTACTTCGACTCGCTACTTATCGGCCTCACCGCGACGCCCAAGGACGAGGTCGACCACAACACATACCGGCTGTTCCACCTCGAGGACGGTGTCCCCACCGACAACTACTCCCTCGACGAAGCAGTCGACTCCGGCTACCTCGTCCCCCCGAAGGGCATCAGCGTCGGCACCCAGTTCCTGCGCTCCGGCATCAAGTACGACGACCTCACCGACGAGGAGAAGGACCAGTGGGACGCCCTCGACTGGGGCGAGGACGGTCCGCCCGACGAGGTCGGTGCTGAGGAGATCAACCGGTTCCTGTTCAACGAGGACACCGTCGATAAGGTCCTCGAGACCCTGATGGTGCGGGGCTACAAGGTCGCTGGCGGCGACCGGCTCGGCAAGACGATCATCTTCGCCAAGTCACAGAAGCACGCCGAGTTCATCGAGAAGCGGTTTAACTTCGCCTATCCCGAACTCGCCGGCCACTTTGCCCGCGTGATCACCCACGGCACGCCGTACGCCCAGTCGCTGATCGACGACTTCTCGATCAAGGACAAGGTGCCGCACATCGCGATCAGCGTCGACATGCTCGACGCGGGCATCGACGTACCCGAGGTCGTCAACCTCGTCTTCTTCAAGATGGTGCGCTCGAAGTCGAAGTTCTGGCAGATGATCGGGCGCGGCACGCGATTGTGCCCCGACCTCTTCGACCTCGGAAGGGACAAGCAGGACTTCCTGGTCTTCGACTTCTGCGGCAACCTCGACTACTTCAGCCAAGACCTCCCCGGATCCCAGGGGCAGAGCCAGAAGTCCCTCTCCCAGCGCCTCTTCGAGGCGCGACTCGGGCTTGTCACGGCACTCGGCGACAACGAACCCGATCTACGCTCGTCCACCGTGACGACACTGCACGAGGTCGTAGCCGGAATGAACCTCGAGAACTTCGTCGTCCGCCCGCACCGCCGAACGGTAGAAAAGTATACGTCCGCAGACGCGTGGAACCAGATCGTGCCCGAGGACTTGGAGGCGTTGCTCACGCTCGCCGGACTGCCGTCACCTGTCCGTGATGACGACGAGGACGCCAAACGCTTCGACCTCCTCATCCTGCGTCGGCAACTTGCCCAGCTCGACGGCGATGCGGTGAGGGCTGAGAGGCTGCGCGAGTCCGTCCAGCACATCGCCGGCGCGCTCCTCGGCAAGACCACGATCCCGAGCGTCGCCGAGCAGGCCGTGCTGCTGGAGTCGGTGGCCGGCGACGAGTGGTGGATCGATGTGACGCTGCCGATGCTGGAGCTCGCACGACTCCGCATCCGAGGCCTCGCACGGTTCATCGAGAAGACGGCACGCAACCCGATCTACACCGACTTCGAGGACACGATCGGCGACGGCGTCGAGGTGGTGCTGCCCCGCGTCACCACCGGCACCAACTTCGAGCGCTTCCGCGCCAAGGCCGAGGCGTACCTCCGCGAGCACCTCGACAACCTCGCCCTCCAGCGCCTCCGCCGCAACAAGCAGCTCACCGCGAACGACCTCACTCAGTTGGAGCAGATGCTGGTTGCTTCCGGTGGCGAGCAGGTCGACCTCGCCTGGGCCAGCGAGCAGACCGGCGGCCTGGGGATTTTCGTCCGCGGACTCGTCGGCCTCGACCGCACCGCGGCCATCGAGGCATTCGAGAACTACCTGGACGGCACGAAGTTCTCCGCCGATCAGGTCCGATTCGTGACCCTCATCATCGACGAACTGACCAGGAACGGCGTCATGGAACCTGCACGCCTCTTTGAGTCGCCCTACACCGACCACGCACCCACCGGCCCCGACTACTTCTTCCCGGACGCAGACGTCGAGGTCATCGTTGAGACTTTGCACCAGATCAAGCAGACCGCCCTCCCGGAGGAAGTTGCCTGACGCGACCTAAGGGTTCCCGCTACCCAGATCCCCTTTACTCGAGACCAAAGACTTGCCCAGATATCTGAACGCGACTCTGGAACACCGCGCGGAGCGAATCTGGAAGTCCGCCCTCCATGGCCTTATAGCTCACATCGCGCTCCGTGACGACGGCCTGGACCAGCCTGAGCCTCCGAGCTTCGACGTATCGCTCAACAAGATCTCTCCGCATGTACAAGAAGAAGGATCCAAAACCAGGACCGTCTGTACGCCGGAAGATGGTTGCCACCTTGCCCTTGTCATCCAACATGTCAGAACTGCCGCCCGCGACGCGCAAGCTGAGAGCCTCGGCGATAGGCGGCGCGGGGAAGACGACACCCCCAACTTGATTGAGCTGACTGTGGTAGTCCTCCCAAGACCAGCGACGACACGAGTCCTCGACTGGAATGCCCCGCCTCCACCCGCTGTCGAAGTAGTCGAATGCGCGATCGTTCAGGCGCCTGGGAAGGCCGCGGCCAGTGCGGACGTCGCTGCCATACATTCTCGACCACGGAACTTCGCCGTGGTAGGTGTAGTAGTCGGCCCCGATGTCTGGGAATCCTCGGTCACCAAGGTCCCGTCCCGAATCGACCTCCTCACGCATCTGATCGACGGACCGAGGAGGGACGAAGACGGATGTCACCCACCCTCGTGCCTCGCGTCCATCTGCGACACCTTCGTGCATCGCGGCGTCGAGAAGGATCCAGTCCCCAGCGATGCCATCGACTTCGCTCATTTCGAGCAAGCTCGCGTAATCGGGATCCTGACCGTTCGCGATCCACCCGTGGAGATCCGTGGGTGAGACGGCGAAGACGTCGGTGCCGGGTGGAGTCCACCGCTTGATGTCCTTTGGAAAGGACGGGTCGATGTCACTGTCAGAGGGCCTGGGCTCGTGGAAGTAGTCGTCTTTGAACTTTCCCTCAGCGCGCCGAAGTCCATACATCTCGAAGAAGGCGATCCATGAGTACTTCTTGCCGTAGCGATCAACCTGATACCCGTCTCGCCTGTACTCCAAGTAGCGAACGATGATCTTGTCAACGTCGTTGAAATGCGCGGTGGAGTACCCGAGCCGACGCATGCGGTCAGCGATCTGCTTTCGAACACCCGCGTACTCCTTGTGCTTGAAGTCGTAGTTGCCGCGGTCATCCACGAGGCGACCAATCGTGTAGTTGCCGAAGTCCATATGGATCGCGTGCTCAGGGTCGTCGACGTCGCGCTTCCGGATCCGGGACACCGGACGAAATGGGGATACGGCGTGACCAGGTGATGGCACCAGCAGCGAGCGGTCCGAAGCGGAGAGCGCCCTGGGACGAAGCTTCAGAAGGATCTGCAGCACGCCAATCGCATATCCGCGGGTGAGGGCATGCCAAGTTGAGTGACAGGACCCGGGGCGGAGGACCTGCTCCAGCAGGAGTCGCGCAAGACGGGCCAGGTCGTCGCCGAAGTTCGATTTCCGGCCCTTTGTCGCCCAGACGCGCATGCAAACTCCGTAACAGGCGGCGAGGACACGCTCGGTGACGTACGGGTCGCCGAATGACAGGAGGGCCGACACTTCATCGAAGAGGCGCCGTGGATGCGCCTCGCCCATGAGAACGAGTGCGCGAGTTGCTCGATCGCGAGTCAGCCGGTCCGTTGTGGTGAGCAGCAAGGCGGTCAGCCGGATTGCGTGGGCTGTGACCTCCGCGTCCACCTTGCGGTGCTCCTCGCGCTCGGCCCAAGTCAGCAGGCGATGCAGATTGGAATCCTGGTCTGCCGTTCGCACGAACTCTGACCACTCGATATCTCGGTCCGCCATAGACATCGCGGCGAGCCGGTCGATCAGCCACCGGGAGCCGAGTGGGTGCCCGTCACGCACGGCAAGTCCCACTACAACTTCGTACACCCGGGAGCGGAGTTCCTGTTCCTGTCGGCGCAGCAGGAACTCGACCATCCATCTCGTCTCCGGACCGAAGCTTGATGAGGGGCGCCAGTAGAGGCCCTCCAAGAACACGTCAACGACCGGATGGACGAGTCGACGCTCCCTTGGAATATAGAAAAGGAGCTCGGCGGGAGAGCCGTCGCGCTCGGCCATTCGTCGCACGCGTTCGGGGAACTCAATCATCAGAGCTGAGGCGATACCCGGCTCGGCGAACTCGCGGCCCCAGCGGTCCACCACGAACACCGCCCCGAGACGCTGGTTCTTGTAGAAGCACCGACGCAGTCGCTCTGTGCTTGTCGTGTCCAGGTGAGCGTCAAGGAGATGCCGCGCGACGAGGTGGTCCGAGAAGCGCTGATACGGAAGCATGAGCACGTCAAAGTAGCTTCCGTCTTGGTAGCGGGAGTGTTCGATGAGAAGGCCAGCAGCCCTCATCGAGTCGATGATGGCCCCTGCCTCCTGCAGGGTTGCGCCAGTGCAGGCCCGCACCTCGTCAAGCGCCTCGTCCCGGCTGAGCCATTCCCTTCGCTCGCTTGCGAGGACGCCAGCAAGGCCAGCGCGCCCGTTGCGGGGCTCTCCCTTCATGATGCGCCAGCACGAGAGCTTCGAGATGTTGTGCGCCTTCTCGACCTCCTCGCCCACCTCCTTGACGAAGCGCTCAAGGACATAAGTCATGCTCTTCTGCCCCGATGCAAGATCCCGAAGGCGATTCTTCTGCGAGCGCTTCCCGAGATCCTTGATCCCCTCGCACATCAGACGTAGGAACAGAGGTCGCGAGAACTCTGATGTGAGGAGAGGGACGTGGAGAGCCGGCAGGTCGTAGTACTTGAAGAACTCAAGCTGCGCATCGAACTCCTGATCCTCGAAGCCCGGGTGCCGAAGCACAGTCATCCGTTTGCGGACGGTGTCCGCGACCACACTGGAATCGAAGGGAGTGCGACAGGAGACGACGAGCCCGATGTTCCCCGCGTCCGCAACGTCGCGCACGAGCCGTGGCAGCGCGCGACGCCAAGTCTCCCGGTCGGACTCGTTTATCGCGTCGATCATGATCAACGCTCGGCGTCCGGCCTCCTTCGCTTTGGCATCGAGGAGCAGCATCAGCGCCGCGCCGCTCGGCGCCAGCCCAGTGATGTCGGCAATCGCGTCGAGAGGTGGGATGTCAGTCCTCAGCGCGTTCGCGAGCACCACCAACGTGGGGGTTCCGTCGTCGATCGCATGCACGGCGCAGTCGCACAGAAAGTGAGTCTTGCCGGTGCCCCACTCGCCCAGAAGCAAGATCGAGGAGCTGTCCGCTGCAAGGTCCCCTTCATCGCCGTCGGCAAACTCCGCCACCTCGTAGAGCGCCTCCTCTAGGCGTCGGATGGCCCCAAGGCGCGACTGCACTCGGTCGCGTTCGTTTGAACGGGCCTTCTTGTCTTCCTCGGATGCGGTTCCGTCCGGGGTTCCCTCCAGGGCCCGCAGCCGCGCCCTGAGCTCATCCTCCCTAGTGGACAACCGCCCTCTGACGGATCGGAGATGTCGGCGCAGACCACGCATGGCAGCCCTTCGGCCAACAACCGTGTCGGCCGAAGCGAGCGCATCTAGGTCCGCGATGATGCGCTGAACACTCGCTACTCGTCGCTTAAACAGCCGATTCGCGAAGTGGTCATCACGGTCATAGGCCTTACGAATCTCTCCTGACAGCACCTCGACCCGTTCGCGAAATGCCGAGCCTTGGGCCAAGGCGTTAGCGGCCCGCTGAAGCGGCACGATGTCGAGGTTCGGGGCTTGGGGATCAAGGGACGGCGCGTACCTTGGCCCGGCAGCGCGCAGGGTCCGAGTCGCGACTCTGCTGAGCTCGCTCAGCAGGTCATCATCTCGAGAGTTCGTCACGTTGTGCTCCAGAATCCCTGTCCGCCGGCCCCGTTGCCGCGCCGCCACGTCGTTCAACTACCGCGATTCTCCTCGCCGCCACCGACATCCCGCGGCCCCCACGCCACGTCCACCCAGCCAGACACACCCCTTTCATCCACCGCCCGTCCCGTGGCCACTCGCGTCCTTCGGGCGGCCGCTTGGGATGTGACGATGACGATCCCCACGCTCTCGGCGGGGTCGAGATATGAGTACCTGCCGCGGCAGGTTGCTGCGCTCGACTCGACGGAAGGGTGCTACCCCCTGGCCGACTACTACCCGGCGAAGGGTGAATCGCCAGGGCGTTGGGTCGGGTCCGGGCTCGTCGGTGTCGACAGCCTGGAAGTTGGCGACGTGGTGACGGCGGAGCAGATGAAGCATCTGTTCGGCAGCGGGTCGAACCCGTTCACGGGCGAGCCGCTCGGGGCGGCGTACAAGGTCTATGACAACACCGGGGTCGACGGGTCCAACGCCGAGGTCACCGGTCGAGTCGGTGGTGGCGAGGGCGCTCGACCTGTGCCGCGACCGAAGCGGCAGGTCACGACGGCGCCCTCCGCTGGACCTGTCTCGGGATTCTCAACCAGACTAGTTGCTTGGAATGTATCGGACTGAGAGATACACTCAAAGCATGAAGTCGAAGGATGCCCTCCGCGTCCTTGCTGAGGTAACCGCCTACCAGTGGGGCATGGTGACGTCGGCTCAAGCCAGCATGCACGGCATCACGCGCCTCGACCTCTCCCGACTCGCCGCCGAGGGCCAGCTGGAACGCCTCGCCCACGGGGTCTACAAGGACGCCGGTGCTCCCGGCGGCCCGCACGACGACCTGAAAGCAGCCTGGCTCAGCACCGAGCCGAAGACGATGGGGGAGGCGCGCATCAAGGACGGCGCCAACGGTGTGGTCGTGGCAGGCGAGTCCGCCGCCCACCTCCACGACATCGGTGACTTCCGCGCCCTGCGGCACGAGTTCGTCTCCCCCGCTCGCCGACAGAGTCAGCGCAGCGTCATCCGCTACCGCCGGCGCACTCTGAACCCGCGCGACGTCACGCTCGTCGAAAGCCTGCCGGTCATGACGATGGAACGCACCATCTCCGATCTCCTCGACGAGGTAGGTGACCTGAGCCTCGTCGCCGACGCACTGCGCGACGCCTCCCGCAAGCGGGACCTCGACCTCGAGCGGCTCCGAACACTCTTCGCTCCCCTTGCCCGCCGCAACGGACTCAAGAAGGGCGATGGCGCGGCCCTGCTGGATCGGCTGATGGAGATCGCAGGTATCGATCCGGAGGCGGTCGCGCGCCGAGTCGCCGCCGACGCGTCGATCGGCCCTCGGGTCGCTGCGAGCTACGTCGATGGCCTCAGCCAGGAGGACATTGCTCGGCTCGTCATGACTCCCGAGATGCAACATGCCATGCGCTCGATCCAAGAGTCGATGGCCGCAATAGTCCGGAGTTCGATGGCTCCTCAGCTCGCCGACATCAGCGCCGAGATGGTCAGGAACGCCGGTGTCGACGAGGTCGCGCGCCGAATCTCAGCACAGCTCGTCAACAGCGACGTCATGGAGAAGATCAGCCGCGGATGGGGCGCGGCCCTGAGCGAAAGCATTGCGGTCAAACCGGAGACGCTTACGGCCATCCGTGAGGCGCAGAAGGTGGTCGTGCGTGGCTGAGCCCGAACCCTACTCCACTGCGCGCGGCGTCGAGAACGCGATCAAAGAGGCCGCGAAGAGGGCAGCTGCTGCCGATCCGTCGCTCGACGTCAACAAGCGGATCCAGCTGGAGTACTTCAACCGCTTCCTGAGCCGGGTGTTCTCCGGGGCCGAGGACTCCGAGTGGGTGCTGAAGGGTGGCACGGGCATGCTCGCGCGAGTGCCGTCGAGTCGCGCCACTCGGGACATCGACCTTTATCGCCGTGGATTCACTCTCACCCAAGCTCTCGACGACCTGATCCGCCTGGCGGAGATCGACCTCGGCGACCACTTCCGGTTCCAGTACGTCAGCCACACCGAGTCGATCGGTAACGACACCCAGCCCTACACCGAGGGCTATCAGGTCAGGTTCGAGATCCTCGTCGGGCTCAGCAGCAAGGGCCCGCTGCAGGTAGACCTCGCCGTCGGTACCGGGATCACCGGAGTGGTCACCACGACCGACCCGGCGAACGCGCTGGAGCTGCCGCGCCTCGTCAGCCACCAGTACCGCCTCTACCCCGTCGTCGACCAGATTGCCGACAAGGTCTGCGCGACCATGACCGAGTACAACGAACGCACGTCAACTCGCGAGAAGGACCTCGTCGACCTTGTCGTGTTCGCGACCACGCAGGACATCGACGGCACCGCACTGCGAACCGCCACCATCACCGAGGCACGCCGACGCCAGATGGAGCCGCTCGACAGTTTCGCTGTGCCCTCCACGTGGGGAGCCGGCTACGCGAAACTGAGCAAGCCTGTCCCCCACTGCGCCGACTACCGAACCGTGGGCCTCGCCGCGGATCTCGCGAAGCGCCTCATTGACCCCGCGCTCTCCGGCGATGCCGACGGCAAGACGTGGACGCACGCAACGCTGACCTGGATTTAGGGCCAGTCGTTAGAGCGCCTTCCCGTGTTGTCGTGCGACCTTCCCCAGCTTGTCGAGCGCAATCGCGGCGCGGCGTCGGAACGTCCGCGCCGCGAGCGCGGGATCCTCACGGACCAACTGAGCGACCGACGGTGTGGCCAGGCCAGCCCGGCAACGCTGAATGGGTGCAACCGCAAGGTTGGCCGCGACAGCGAGACCCAGGAGCAAACCGGGGTCCTGGTCGGACAGCGATCCTGAGTCGAGAGCCCGTCGCGGCAGCTCGATGAGCTGCTCCCGTGGCTCCTGAGCGTCCGGTTCCGCGGCCGGCATCGTCTTGACGTGCCGATCAGTGAGGACCGGGCTATGCCACTGTGTGGTGAGCGTCGGGGGCGGCGCTTCGCGCCGATCCACGGCTCCCCGTTGGTCCTGAAGGAACGGCAGCTCACGTGGACAGGAGCGGACCTAAGCCTTCTTCGGGATGGCACGCAGAGCGCACGTTTCGCGCCCCTGTTTCCGGAATGAACGCCAGTTCCGCAGGTCAGCGGCCTATGGCGGCCCCAAGGGGGTGGCACTTGTAAACAGGGGGTTGGGGGTTCGAGTCCCCCCGCCAGCTCCAGAATCACTGTGGAGCAGCCAGATTGGGTGTCCGGCTGCTTGCCGACGGCTGCACCGGATGGCACGGAGGCGGCACGGACAGCGGTGCGTGAATCTCGCGCTGCCGAGGACTTGACGACGGGCCCGACGTGGGCCACGACCGATCGGATCGGTTCGTCCAGCTGCAAGACTCGCGACGTCTGACGGAGTTGGGCGTATCTGCACCATCAGCCGGAGGGAGACTCTTTCATGAAAGCGACGCTATAGTTCTTTTCATGAAAGAAGGTTCGCCAATGCTGCTGCCGCTGCTGCGCTCGCGCACGCAGGGGGACATCATCGCGTGGATCCTGCTCCACCCGGAGGAGAAGTTCTCGCTGACGGAGATCGGCCGGGCGGTGGGCGCATCGGGGCCGACGGTCATGCGGGAGGTCGACCGCCTGGCCGAAGCGGGGCTCGTCCGAGAGGTCAGGCGCGGAAACCAGCGGCTGGTGAGCGCCGACACCGCGAACCCGGTGTTCGGGCCGTTGGCCGCCTTGATGGCAGTGACGTTCGGGCCGGTTCCGGTGCTGCGCGAGCTGCTGGCCGACGTGCCCGGGGTGCGTGAGGCATGGATCTATGGGTCGTGGGCCGCGCGCTATGCCCAGCAGGCGGGGCCGGTCCCCGGTGACATCGACGTACTCGTCGTGGGCTCGGCGGACCCTGACGTGCTCGACGAGGTGGCGCAAGCGGCGGGGCAGCGGCTCGGCCGCGAGGTCAGCATCCGCCGGGTGCGTCCTTCGGTCTGGGACGCCGCGGACACGGATCCTTTCAAGGCGACCGTGACGTCCCGGCCGATGGTCACCCTGATAGGTGGTGAGCGCCGATGACCCGCTGGGAAACCGGGCAGAAGGACGTCGAGGCGATGGTGGCGGCCGGGGACCTCGAGCAGGTCGCCCCGTCGGCGCAGAACGCGGCGCGCCTCCTGGCCGAGGCCGAGCGGCATCTCCGCTCCGCCGAGCTCGTCGCCGAGGCCGACCCGGCCGGCGGCTACGACCTGTTGTACGCCGCCGCCCGCAAGTCCATGGCCGCAGCGCTCGCGGTCCAGGGGCTGCGAGCAACCAGCAAGGGCGGACACATCGCCGTCCAGGAAGCGGTGACCGCCCAGCTGGGTCGCAGCGGCGCCGTGGTGCGTCCCTTCGGCCGACTCCGGAGGACTCGCAACGACGCCGACTACCCGAGACTGGACACACCAGAGCTCGGTGCGGAAGACATCGCCGAGGACCTCCCCAAGGCCAAGGACATCGTCGCCGCGATGCAACGCCTCCTTCCGCACCTGCAGCCGTGGTGAGCGACGGCGACGTGGGCTGTCGTGCATCCACGCGGGGGTTCTGATCGACATCCGGCGCACGTGCGCAGGACGTGGCCCTACCCCCGCGAAACTCGCCTACTTCGTGACCGCGAGGATCCCCTTGGCCCCCCGCTCGGCGTCGGCCATGGCGTGGGTGACGAACGGGTAGTGTCCAGGAGCGCCGGCGTCCAGCTCGACGAAGCCGCCCTGGGCGACCCCCAGGTCGAGCACCTGCGAACCGCCCCCGGAGGTGCCGGTCGGGCCGCGTCCGTGGTCGAGGAGGTAGCCACCTTCGGTCCACACGGTGTCGAATTGTGCCCCGACGACGTGGAAGGCACTTCCGCGGTTCGGCCCGGCCGCCAGGACCCAGAAGCGCACCCGTTCACCGGGTCGCGCCGTGAGCGGGCGGGCCACGTACTGGTTCGCGATGCCGTTGAACACGACGAGGTCGGGGGTGTCGGCAGCGGCGGACGCTGCGTCGACGGGGGCGGGTGTGCTCCCGCCGCCGTCGAGATGGACCTCGGACTGGACGAGCACGTAACTGCGGTCGACGGCGGTCAGACCCTCGGGCTCGATGACGACGGCTCCGTGCATCCCGGCGGCGATGTGGGCACTCATCGGCATCGTCGAGCAGTGGTACATCCAGACCCCGGCCCGCCGCGCCGTGAACGTGTACGTGAGGTGGCCACCCGGGGGCACGGTGCGCATGACGTCGTCCGGCGGGGTCTCGCCGGCGTGGAAGTCGACGGAGTGGCCCATCGAGGACGCGTTGACGAGGGTGACGACGAACATGTCGCCGACCCGGCCGTGGAGGGTGGGTCCGGGGACCGACCCGTTGTAGGTCCAGCGTCGCTGTCGAACACCGGGAGCGACCTCGAGGTCGACCTCCGCGACCCGCAGGGTGACGTGGTGGGTGCGCTCGGACGTCAGGGGCGGCAGCACGGCGTCTACCGGGTGGAAATCGTTGCCGAACGTCCGGGACAGGTCGGCCGATGCGGGTGGCGGGGAGGATGCGTTCTCCGTCGCGGTGCCGGCCGCCGGGGACGAGTCGGTGCCGGCGACGTGCACCTGCAGCACCATCCCCATCTGCCGGTGGCCGACGACCGAGCACCAGCCCTCGGCGTCGCCGGAGACGACCCCGACGTCGAGCGACGCGGTCCGTCCGGGCATCACGCGGCGGGTGCGCAGGTCGTCGCCGAAGGTCAGGTCGTGGGGCGACGCGTCGTCGACGTTGACGAGGTCGATGACGAGCCGGTCTCCGCGCGGGACGTCGATGCGCGCCGGCACGTACGCCATGTCGTGCGCCTCGACCCGGACTCGCGTCGTGTGGCCGGTCGGCGTGACGTCGGAGGCGCCCGCCCGCAGGCCCGCCGCCAGGGTGGCGGAGGCCGGTGTCAGCCCGGCCGCGGCAGGGTCGGCGGCCACCCCGAGGGAGGCGGCCAGCGCCAGCGCCGCGACCCCGACGACGAGTTGCCCGGACGGGACCTCCCGGTTGGCGCCCGTCGAGGCGGTCACGGCCGCGGTGGGTGCCGAGCCCTCCGACAGCCCGGCCAGCAGGGCGCGACGCGCGGCGACCGCGGCCCCGACGGCGGCGAGAAGCAGGGGGACGAACGCGGCCAGCGCGACGAGGACGAGCACCGACACGGCGACCCGGACCGCCCCCGGCACGGGCAGGAGGCAGAGCGCGAGACCGGCGTTGACGACGACGAGGCGGGTCGCCCAGGCCCGGTCGAACCGTTCGGCGGCCGCACGGACGACCGACGGCCCACCGCCGAGGACGACCGGGATGAGGTGCGCGAGGGCGCCGGAGAGGAGCTGCGCACCGAAGCCGACGGCCAGCACCGCAGCCAGGGTGTCGTAGTCGTCGGCGACCTCTGCCCACCCGCCGGCGCGCACCAAGCGGGTGCCGAGCAGGGCGAGCGCGACGAGCCCCCAGGCCAGTGCCGCGGTGACCGACACCGTCGCGACGGTGCGCGGCGGCGCCGTCCGGGCGGGGGCGAGCAGGGCCCGGCCCCACCACGCCAGCCCCGCGAGATAGAGGGCGAGCCCGGCCACGGCCACCGGCCGCAGCCCCGCGACCGCACCGCCGGCGGTCACCGAGACCGCGGCCACGAGCACCGGCAGGGCCTGGCGCGCGAGCCGCTCGGCCCGGTCGTCCATCCGGGTGCGGAGCATCGTCGGCCAGAGGGTGACGAGGGTGCCGGTGACGGTCAGTCCCAGCCAGCCGAGGACCATCGTCATCGAGTGGGCGACGAGGACCCGACCGTGCCATTCGTCGTCGAGACCGTGGGCCAGCCACGCCCCGAACCCCGCTCCGACGGGGACGCAGGCCGCTGCAGCCAGGTAGTAGCGCACGGTGATGCGGAAGCGCCCGGGCAGTGCGTGCCGCAGGCGGCGCCACAGAGCCCGCCCGTGCAGGGCCACCGCGGTCGCCACCCCGGTCGCCCCGACGAGCGTGAGCGGCCACCACCCTGTCGGGACCCCGACGAGGACGAGGGCCGCACCGACCAGGAGAACGAGGATGCGACGGTTCTGCCGGCCGCGGTCGTCGAGGGACTCGGGCGTCTTGAGCAGCGCTTGGGTGAAGTGCGTGCTCCAGACCATCGCCGAGTGCGTCATGGCCCCGAGCAGCACGAGGTGCACCATGAGCCAGCCGGCGGCCGGCACGACCGGGTGCGCCAGGGCGACGAGGACCGCGAGGGCGAGCCAGACGAGGCCCGGCCGGTCCCTCAGCGGGAAGCGGCCACGGGCGGCGGCGGGTCGGGTGGGCGTGCTCACGAGAGGACCTTCCGGAGGGTCGCGGAGTCGGACGGGGTGCGCCGCCGCGACGCGAGGAGCGAACCGGCGGCGGCGGTGAGGGGGAGCAGCAGGAGGGCAAGCGCCGTGCCGGTGCCCCCGGCGACGACGAGCCACTGGGCGCCGGTGACGTCGCCGGCGACGCGGAGCGCGAGCATGGTGTGCAGGACCCCCAGCGGCAGCCAGAAGGCGGGGTGCCACGGCAGCGGGCGGCGCAGGACGGCCGGCAGGATGACCGGCGCGTGCGCCATGACCATGCTCATCGCGAACCCGAGGAAGACGGCGTGCACGACGAGGTCGTGGGCCCGGCCGCTCGTCGTCGGGCCGACGGCCACCCAGGCCGCGCCGGCGACACCGAGCCAGGCGTACCCGGCGAGCATCGCAGCGGCGGCGAAGCGCGGCAGCCCGCTCGTCCGGACCGTGCGCACGGCGACGTCCCGGGGTCCGAGCCACGTGACGAGCAGGAGCAGTGCCGCCCCGAAGGCCCGAGTGCCCGGCCCGGGGAGCGCCGGGGCGAGGGCCGCCGACCCGGCGAGGGGCAGCGCCAGCACGACGAGGGTCCGCGGCGCCGTGGCCGGGAGGTGTAGCGCGGCGAGCTCGACCCGCTCGGAGGCGATGGTCAGCACGACGAACCCGGCGAGCAGCGGGAGGGTAACCGGCACCTCGACGCGCAGCATGAGCAAGGCTGCGAGAGAGGCCAGTCCGGCGCCCATCACCTCGACGAGCACGGCGTCGTCCCGTCGTCGTCCCCACAGGGCGACGAGCACGGTCACGAGGGCGAGCACCCCGTCGAGGAGCAGCACCTGCCCCAGGGACCGGGGGAGCGGCGCCGACAGGGCCAGGCCGCCGGTACCGAGAAGGACCGGTGCCACATACGCCCAGGGCCGGCGCAGCGCGACGGCCCGCTCAAGGGCGACGAGCGTCCCGAGGAACCCGAGCACCATGAGCGGGCCGTGGACGTCGCCGAGCCGTGCGGAGTCGACCGGCGCCGTTCCCCCGAGCCGCACCAGGCCGGCGTCCAGCCCGGCGAGCAGGCTGAGCGCAGCGGGGGCCAGCAACCAGCCGCGCCCGGGGCGGCTCATCCCGTGCGCCGGGGCGGGGCGTCCGGCGTCATCGCGGCGACGAGGTCCCACTCGGGTCCGGCGAAGGCGATGGCGGCCGCGGGGAAGAGACCGTTCTCCTCGCGCTCGATGTGGCGGCGCAGGGCCCACTCGAGGGCGGGCATCTCGTCGTGGTGCCCGGCCCGGACCCGGGCCAGCCGTTCGTCGAGGGTGACGTGCTCGGCACACAGCGAGCGCACGTGGCCGGCGAACTCGTCGTCGCGGGCCAGCAGCGTGAAGAGGCCGGCCTCCTCCGCCCGGGTGTGCGGGTGGAGGAGGCCGGCGAGGCGGTCCGCGGTGCGCTCGACGGCACCGGTGTCACCGCCGAGGGCCGCGCGTCGCAGGTCGCCGCAGGCGTTGACGATGTCGACGTGCTCGGCCATGAACCGGCCGACGACCGTCACGGCCTCGCAGCCGCAGTAGGAGCACACGTCGGGACGGCCGGGGTCAGGCGCGGGTCAGCCGCAGGCGCCAGGCGTCGGGCCCCTCGTCGAGGTAGGTGACCGTCAGCGGGCCGTCGCGGTCGGCGATCTGGGCGAGCAGCGGCTTGGGGTCGTGGGGCGCGACGATGACGAGCGAGGCGCCCCCGGCGATGGCCGACCACGCGCCGAGCACGACGGCGTGCCGGATCGAGTGGGGGATGGTGCGCACGTCGAGCTCGGGGGCGTCATGGCCCGCGTCGCCGCAGCCGCACGCGGTGGGCATCGGCGAGAGGGTCAGCTCGGGTCCGGTCATGGTGGTCTCCTCGGGGAGGGGTGGTGGGACGGGGTTCACGCGGCAGCGGGTGCCGGGGCGCGGGGTGGCAGACTCGCCGGATGGCCGACGAGCGGGCGCGGGAGGGGCGCGAGGACGTCACCGTCGTCGTGCTGGCCGGTGGGGGCTCGACGCGGTTCGGCACCGACAAGCTCGCGGCCGACCTCGGCGGAGTGACGGTGCTCGACCACCTGCTCGGCGGGCTGCCGGCCCACTGGCCCGTGGTCCTCGTCGGCCCGCGCCGAGACACTGTGCGCTCCGACGCGGTGTGGGTCCGGGAAGACCCGCCGGGCGGTGGTCCGCTGGCCGGTGTGGCGACGGGTGCCGAGGCGGTGCACACCGCGCTCATGGCCGTCGTGGCCGGCGACATGCCGCACGCGGCGGCGGCCGTGCCGCGCCTGCTCACCGCCCTCGACGAGGCTCGTCCCGAGGTGGCGGCGGCGGTGGCGGTCGACGACGACGCCCACGTCAACCCGCTGCTGGCCGTCTACCGCGTCGCGGCGGTGCGAGAGGCGCTGCCGGCGTCCGCCCACGACGGCCCGGCCAAGCGGCTGCTCCGCCTGCCGCACACCGAGGTACGTGTCGCGGGGACTCCCGGCCGCGATGTCGACACCCCGGACGACCTCGAGCGGCTGCGACGAGACGGCTGACACGAGGAGCGTCCTTCCGGGGTGTGCGGATGCGGGGCAAGGGGCGGCCTCGTCGCGCAGGGGGATTCGACGGGACCGCCCGGTCCAGGGGTGGGTCAGCTGCGCTTCGGCGCACCCGGGCGGGCGTAGCGCCACCACGTGATGCCGAGGCACAGGACCGCCCAGGCGATGCCGACCGAGTAGAAGGCGACGGGTCCGAGCGTGGTGACGCCGACGCCGAAGAAGAACGGCCCGAAGGCGGCGATGGCGGCCGTCCAGCCGATGACGCCACCGGCCTGGCGGCGCTCGAAGATCATCGGCATCTGCTTGAACGTCGAGGCGTTGCCGATCCCGCTGAACAGGAAGATCGCGAGCATGCCCCAGAGGAAGTGGCTGAAGCCGCCCTGCAGGGCCGCGGCCGAGGAGGTGTCCGGCGTCAGGGCCGGGATCGTGTAGGCGATCGAGCCGACGAGGCCGACACCCGAGACGAGGGTCCACGGGGCGCCGCCGGTGCGGTCGGTGAGCGGGGCGAACAGGACGCGGGCGCCGGCGCCGACGAGCGGGCCGAGGAAGACGTACTTGACGGCGTCCGGCACGGCGTAGCCGGCGATGAGGACAGTGGCGGAGGCGCCGGTGCCCTTGACGATGTCGGTGTTGCCGCTGCCGTAGAGGTTGGTCATCAGCAGGCCGAACTGTGCGGCGAGGCCGGAGAAGGTGCCGAAGGTCATGATGTAGAGGACGGTCATCCACCAGGTGTCCTGGCTGCGGAAGATGTCGAACTGCTGGCGGATGTCGGCCTTGACCGGCACCGACTTCAGCAGCGTCCACGCGAGCGCGGCGCCGACGACCATGAGCGGGATCCACACGAAGGCCGCGTTTTGGAACCAGACCGTCTTCTCCGGCTTGCCGGGAACGGCGAGCTGCTGGCTGCCGCCGAAGACCGCGAGCGCCGAGATGGCGACGATGTACGGCGTGAGCAGCTGGACGAGCGAGACGCCGAAGTTGCCCAGGCCGGCCTGCAGGCCGAGGGCCGTGCCCTGCATCCGCTTCGGGAAGAAGTACGAGGTGCTCGGCATGAAGCCGGAGAACGCGCCACCGCCGATGCCGGCGAGGAAGGCCAGCACCATGAGCTCCCAGTAGGGCGCCGTCGGGCTCTGCACCCGCACGCCCCAGCCGAGGGTCGAGGCGATGAGCAGGAGGCTGGTGAGCGACACGAGCTTCCGGGTGCCGAGGACGGGGGGCAGCACCATCCAGACGAGCCGGAAGAGTCCGGCGGCCAAGCCCGGCATGGCGGCCATCCAGTACAGCTGGCCCTTGGTGAAGTCATAGCCGAGGGCGTTGAGCTTGGGGATGACGGCGCTCGGCAGGTACCACGCGGCGAAGGCCAGGGTGAGGCAGAAGGTGGTGACCCACAGCGTCTTCCATGCCAGACCCTTGTTCCAGGTCTTCTCGTCCTCGGGGTCCCAGGCGGTCAGCCACTCGCCCTTCTGCTCGCGTTGCACGGTGCTGGTCGACATGACGGTCTCCTCGGGGTGGGGGTCAGCGGGCGGCCGCGGCGGGCGCCGCGGACTCGATCCGGTGGGCGAGCTCGGGGGACTCGTCGTGCAGCATCCGCACGACGGTCAGGTGCATCCACGCCGCGCAGGCCGCGACGAGGACGAAGAGGACGAAGAACGTCGACGTCGGGAAGCCGGTCCACGCCTTCGTGTAGGCGAAGAGCGGCGGGAGGAAGAAGCCACCGAGCCCCCCGAGCATCCCGACGAGTCCGCCGACGGATCCGACGTTCTCGGGGAAGTACTCGGGGATGTGCTTGTAGACGGCGGCCTTGCCGATGCCCATGGCGCTGCCGAGCACCACGAGCAGCACCGTGAACGGCACGATGCCGAGCGCGTACGCGAGGTGCGAGGAGTGCGAGCCGTCGGCGTGGTCGACGACGAGGTGGCCGTTGGGCATCATCAGGAGGCCGCTCGCGAGGAGCATCACGGCGAAGGTCCAGTACATGACACGGCGGGCGCCGACCCGGTCGGAGAACCAGCCGCCGACCGGCCGCAGCAGCGAGGCCGGGAAGATGTACAGCGCGGTGAGCAGGCCCGCGACCTTGAGGCTCACGCCGTAGTTGTCGACGTAGTACTTCGGCAGCCAGGCGGCCAGGGCGACGTAGGCGCCGAAGAACGCGACGTAGTACAGGCTGAAGCGCCACACCCGCACCTGCCGCAGCGGCGCCAGCTGGGAGGCCAGGGTCGCCGAGCGGCCGGGCATCCGGTCGCGGGACGGGGCGCCGAGCCACAGGACGGCGGCCATGACGAGCAGCAGTCCCGCGTAGATGACCGGCACGAGCCGCCAGCCGCCCTCGACCGCGCCGCCGAACCACGCCGCACCGGCCGTGCCGGCGATGAGCGGGGGGCCGATGAACTTCGTCACCGAGGCGCCGACGTTGCCGGCCCCGAAGACCCCCAGGGCCAGCCCTTGGCGGTCGCGCGGCTGCCACGCGGCGTTCCACGCGATGCCGGCGCTGAACGAGTTGCCGGCGAAGCCGACGAGGAAGGCCAGCACGAGCACCATCGCGTAGCCCTCGACCCGCGCGACGAACCACGCTGGGACGGCGGTCGCGACCAGGAGCACGGCCATCACCCTGCGGCCGCCGACGCGGTCGGTGAGCATCCCGGCGGGCAGGCGCCACAGTGAGCCGTTGAGCACGGCGACGGCGCTGATCCACGCGAGCTGGGGGTCGCTGAGGCCGAGCTCCTTTTGGATCGGCACGCCGAGGATCCCGAACATCAGCCACGCGGCGAACATCAGGGTGAAGGCCGCCGTCGAGAGCCAGAGCACACGCCGCGCGCCGGGGGCGCGTCCGGTGTCGCCGGCGGGGGCGGCCGTCGCCACGGGGACGGTGGGCGTCGTGGTCATGGGATCCTCCGTTTGGAAGGACGATGGTCCTCTAAATCTGTCGACACCGGACGGTACTCGCGTCGGTCGTCCTACACAACTACTCTCCGTAGTAATCTTGAGAACGCCTCAGAAACAGTGCAATTGCATCACTCCGGGCGCTTCACGAGCGCTGCCGTCCTGTGCTTATATAGAGCGTCCCGTTCCGGTATATGGAGATTGAGAGGATCGCGTGGTGACCACCCAGCAGCAGTACGACGCCGCCGCGCTCCTCGCATCCCCCGTCCGTCGCTTCCTCGTCGAGCTCCTGGAGGCGACCGCCGGAGACCACCCCGAGGGACGGACCGCCGCCGAGCTCGCTCCCGATGCCGACCTGCACGTCAGCACGGTGCGCTTCCACCTCGACCAGCTCGTCGCGGCCGGGGTCCTCGAGTCCTCGTTCCAGCGCCGCCAGAGCGCCGGCCGCCCCCGCAAGGTCTACCGCCCGGCCCCGCGCACCGCTCCGCCGGCGGCCGGCCGCGAGCCGCTGCGCCTCCTCACCCAGCTGCTCGCCGAGGCGATGACCGCGTCGGTGCACGGCGAAAAGGTGACCCCTTTCGAGGCCGGCCGCCGGTGGGCGCGCGAGCACCTCGCAAGTCACCCCGAGCGCACGCCGGCCGACAGCACCGGCGTCTGGCTGGGCCGCGTCGGCGAGGTGATCGACGTCCTCGAGGACTGGGGCTACCAGCCCGAGGTGTCGACCTCCGACGGCGGCCGCACCGCGCGTGTCGAGCTCACCGACTGCCCGTTCCTCGACCTCGCCCGCGACAACGAGGCGGTCGTCTGCGGCGTGCACCGCGGGCTCATCGCCGAGTCGCTCGCCCAGGCGGGGGAGTCGGAGGCGCAGGTCGCCCTCGAGCCCTTCGTCACCGAGAACCGCTGTCTCGCACACATCCGCACAACTACACCGTTCCGTTCCGGCTGACGCCACGACGCGGGGAGAACAGATGACCACCACCACTGGGCTCGACGGGCCCCTCACCCAGGCACTCGTCGGCACCCGCCGCTTCTTCACCTCGGCCGAGGTCTCCCCGGACCGCCGGGCCCTGCACCGCGAGGGCGGGCGCGCGGGTGACGCGTTCTACCGCGACCGCTGGAGCCACGACAAGGTCGTGCGCTCCACCCACGGGGTCAACTGCACCGGTTCCTGCTCGTGGAAGGTGTACGTCAAGGACGGCATCATCACCTGGGAGGCGCAGCAGACCGACTACCCGTCGACCGGCGCCGACCGCCCCGAGTACGAGCCGCGGGGGTGCCCGCGCGGCGCCGCCTTCAGCTGGTACACCTACTCGCCCACCCGGGTCCGCTACCCCTACGTGCGCGGCGTGCTGCTCGAGATGTTCCGCGAGGCGCGGCGGGCCGTCGGCGGCGACCCGGTCCTCGCCTGGGCCTCGATCGTCCAGGACCCCGAGAAGGCCCGCCGCTACAAGTCGGCTCGCGGCAAGGGCGGGCTGGTCCGCTCGACGTGGGACGAGGTCGTCGACATCATCGCCGCGGCGCACGTCTACACGGTCAAGCGCTGGGGCCCCGACCGCATCGCCGGCTTCTCGCCGATCCCCGCGATGTCACCGGTCTCGTACGCCTCCGGCGCGCGCTTCCTCGAGCTCATCGGCGCCCCGATGCTCTCGTTCTACGACTGGTACGCCGACCTGCCGAACGCCTCGCCGCAGATGTTCGGCGACCAGACCGACGTCCCCGAGTCCGGCGACTGGTGGGACGCGGGCTACCTCATCATGTGGGGCTCGAACGTCCCGATGACCCGCACGCCCGACGCCCACTGGATGACCGAGGCCCGCTACCGCGGCCAGAAGGTCGTCGCGGTCTCACCCGACTACGCCGAGAACGTCAAGTTCGCCGACGAGTGGGTCGCCTCGGCACCCGGCACCGACGGCGCCCTGGCGATGGCCATGGGCCATGTCATCCTCAAGGAGTTCTTCGTCGACCAGCAGGTCGACTTCTTCGCCCAGTACAACCAGCGCTTCACCGACCTGCCGTTCCTCGTCTCCCTCGAGGCCGATGGCGCCGACCCGGTTGCGGCAGAGCAAGGTCCGGCGTTCCGGCCCGGCAAGTACGTCGTCGCCGGCGACCTGGACGTTGCCGAGAGCACGTCCGAGAACGCGATGTGGAAGCCGGTCGTCCTCGACGCCCGCACTGATGACGTCGCCGTGCCCCAGGGCTCGCTCGGCTTCCGCTGGGGCGACGAGGGCCTCGGCCGCTGGAACCTCGACCTCGACGGCATCGACCCCGTCCTCTCCCTCCTCGACACCGCCACCGAGTCCGTGCGCGTCGTGCTGCCCCGCTTCGACACCCCCGACGGCAAGGTCGCCCACGTGTCGCGCGGTGTGCCCGCCCGGCGAATCGGCGGCCGACTGGTCACCACCGTCCTCGACCTCATGCTCGCCCAGTACGGTGTGGCCCGCGAGGGGCTGCCCGGCACCTGGCCAGCCGGCTACGACGACCCCTCGACCCCGGCCACCCCGGCCTGGCAGGAGGAGATCACCTCCGTGCCTGCCGAGCAGGTCACCCGGCTGGCCCGCGAGTGGGCGCAGAACGCGATCGACACCGGCGGCCGCGGCATGATCCTCATGGGCGCGGGCACCAACCACTGGTTCCACTCCGACCAGCTCTACCGGGCGATGCTCGTGCTGACGACGATCACCGGCTGCCAGGGCCGCAACGGCGGTGGCTGGGGCCACTACGTCGGCCAGGAGAAGGTCCGCCCGATCATGGGCTTCCAGCACATGGCCTTCGCCCTCGACTGGCACCGGCCGCCGCGGCACATGAACCAGACCGCGTACTGGTACGTGAACACCAGCCAGTACCGGTACGACACGTTCACCGCCGACGACGTCGACGCCGGCACAGGTGTGTTCGCCGGGAAGGGCGTCATGGACCTGCTCGCCCAGTCCGTGCGCCTCGGCTGGACCCCCAGCTACCCCACGTTCAACCGCAGCAGCCTCGCCCTCGCCGACGAGGCCGAGGCCGCCGGCATGTCGCCGGCGGACTACGTCGTCGACCAGCTGAAGTCCGGCGCACTGCGGTTCGCCGTCGAGGACCCCGAGGCCGAGGAGAACCACCCGCGCATCCTCAGCCTGTGGCGCGCCAACCTCCTCGGGTCCAGCGCGAAGGGCAACGAGTACTTCCTCAAGCACCTGCTCGGCACCGACAACGCCGTGACGGCCCGGCAGGCGCCGCCGGAGAAGCGGCCCGAGGGCATCGAGTGGCCCGAGGACGTGCCCGAGGGGAAGCTCGACCTGCTGACCACCATCGACTTCCGGATGACCAGCTCGACGCTCTTCTCCGACGTCGTCCTGCCGGCCGCCACCTGGTACGAGAAGCACGACATCAGCACCACCGACATGCACCCTTTCGTGCACTCGTTCAACCCCGCGATCGCCCCACCGTGGCAGAGCAAGACCGACTGGGAGGCGTGGAAGGCCGTCGCGAAGCGCTTCTCCGAGCTCGCCGTGGACCACCTCGGCACCCGCCGTGACGTCGTCGCGAAGCCGCTCTGGCACGACACCCCGGAGGCGATGGCCACCGTGCACGGAGTCGTGAAGGACTGGCGCCACGGCGAGTGCGAGCCGGTGCCCGGAAAGACCCTCCCGGTGCTCGCCGTCGCCGAGCGCGACTACCCGGCGGTCTACGACAAGATGACCTCGATCGGCCCCTTGATGGAGTCGGTCGGGATGCTCACCAAGGGCGTGCCCTACGACGTCAAGCGCGAGATCGACATCCTGCGCGCGCGTAACGGTGTCGCGGGTCCCGGTGCGGGAGAGGGGCAGCCGCGGCTCGACACCGACATCCACATGGCCGACGTGATCCTGCACCTGTCCGGCACGACCAACGGCCACCTCGCGACCCACGGCTTCAAGAACGTCGAGAAGCGGACCGGTACGACGCTGCACGACCTCGCGGCCGAGCACGAGGGCAAGCAGATCACCTTCGCCGACACCCAGGTCGCACCCGTCCCGGTCATCACCTCACCGGAGTGGTCGGGCTCGGAGTCCGGGGGCCGGCGGTACGCGCCGTTCACCATCAACATCGAGCGGCTCAAGCCCTTCCACACCCTCACCGGGCGCCAGCAGTTCTACCTCGACCACGACTGGGTCCAGGGCATGGGCGAGTCGCTGCCGGTGTACCGGCCCCCGCTCAACATGACCGAGCTGTTCGGCGAGACCGCGCTTGGCGAGCAGAACGCGCTCGGGGTCTCGGTCCGCTACCTGACGCCGCACAACAAGTGGTCGATCCACAGCGAGTACCAGGACAACCTCTTCATGCTCAGCCTCTCCCGGGGCGGGCAGACCATCTGGATGTCCGACCTCGACGCCGAGAAGATCGGGGTCCACGACAACGACTGGGTCGAGGCCGTCAACCGCAACGGGGTCGTCGCGGCCCGGGCGATCGTGTCGCACCGGATGCCCGAGGGCACGGTCTACATGCACCACGCCCAGGACCGGCTCATCGACGTCCCCCTCACCGAGCGTGACGGCAAGCGCGGCGGAATCCACAACTCCCTCACCCGGATCATGATCAAGCCGAGCCACATCATCGGCGGCTACGCGCAGCTCTCGTACTTCTTCAACTACATCGGACCCACCGGCAACAACCGCGACGAGGTCACGATGATCCGCCGCCGCACCAACCAGAACGTGGAGTACTGACATGCGGGTCATGGCGCAGATGGCGATGGTCATGAACCTCGACAAGTGCATCGGGTGCCACACCTGCTCGGTCACCTGCAAGCAGGCCTGGACCAACCGGGCCGGCACCGAGTACGTCTGGTTCAACAACGTCGAGACCCGGCCGGGCCTCGGCTACCCGCGCGGCTACGAGAACCAGGACGAGTGGCAGGGCGGCTGGGTCATGAAGGGCGGACGGCTGCGGCTGCGCGCCGGCGGTCGGCTCAAGAAGCTGGCGACGATCTTCAGCAACCCGAAGATGCCGTCCATCCAGGACTACTACGAGCCCTGGACCTACGACTACGAGACGCTGCTCAACGCCCCCGCGCAGAAGACCTTCCCGGTCGCCCGGCCGCACTCCCTGATCTCCGGCAAGCCGATCAACGTGTCCTGGAGCGCGAACTGGGACGACGACCTCGGTGGGTCGCGCGAGCACGCCGTCAAGGACCCGATGCTCAAGGGCATCGAGGACAAGGTCCGCATGGAGTTCGAGAAGACCTTCATGTTCTACCTGCCGCGTATCTGCGAGCACTGCCTCAACCCCTCGTGCGCGGCGTCCTGCCCGAGCGGCGCCATCTACAAGCGCGAGGAGGACGGCATCGTCCTCGTCGACCAGGACCGGTGCCGCGGCTGGCGCATGTGCATCACCGGCTGCCCGTACAAGAAGGTCTACTTCAACCACAAGACCGGCAAGGCCGAGAAGTGCACCTTCTGCTACCCGCGCATCGAGGTCGGCATCCCGACCGTCTGCTCGGAGACCTGCGTCGGCCGGCTGCGCTACATCGGGCTCGTCCTCTACGACGCCGACAAGGTGCTCGAGGCGGCCACCACCGAGGACGACCACGACCTGTACGAGGCCCAGCTCGGCGTCTTCCTCGACCCCGAGGACCCCGAGGTGCGTCGTGAGGCCGAGCGCGCCGGCATCCCCGCCGACTGGGTCGAGGCGGCCCGGCGCAGCCCGGTCAAGAAGCTCATCCTCGACTACAGGGTCGCCCTGCCGCTGCACCCGGAGTACCGCACCATGCCGATGGTCTGGTACATCCCGCCGCTGTCGCCGGTCGTCGACGTCGTCAAGGACACCGGCCACGACGCCGAGGACGTCGACAACCTCTTCGGGGCCATCGACACCCTGCGCATCCCCGTCGAGTACCTTGCGAACCTCTTCACCGCCGGCGACGTCGCGCCGGTCGACGGCGTACTGCGCAAGCTCGCTGCGATGCGCTCCTACATGCGCGACATCAACCTCGGCCGCGACCCGCGCGACGAGATCCCCGCGGCCGTCGGGATGGAGGGGGAGGCGATGTACGAGATGTTCCGCCTCCTGGCCCTCGCCAAGTACTCCGAGCGCTACGTCATCCCGCCGGCCCACGCCGAGCAGGCCCACGCGCTCGAGGAGCTGGCCACCGAGTGCTCGGTCTCCGCGTACGGCGGAGGTCAGCAGGACGTCTTCGGCGAGGGCTCCGGAGCGGCCCCCACGCCGGTGGCGGTGGAGAACTTCCGGGTCCTCCAGCAGACCCAGTCGGCCGACTCCCTCGAGCAGCTGCCCGGCGACAACCCGCTGCGCGGCCGGGTCAACCTCCTGACGTGGGACGGCCGCGGGATGCCCGACGGCCTCTTCCCGAGCGACCGGGAGGCCGGCCGATGAGGTGGCGCCGGCACCGGGGCGCGCAGCCCGGCCTGTCCGAGGGAGACCTCGTCGACACCTGGCAGGTCGTCTCGCTCCTGCTCGACTACCCGGACGCGGTGTTGCTCGGACGGGTGCCGATGCTGCGCGGCGTCGTGGCCGGCCTCCCGCCGGCCCAGCGCGACCCGCTCGACGTCGTCCTCGACACCCTCGAGCGGACCGATCTCGGTGTGCTGCAGCGCGAGTACGTCGACACCTTCGACGTCACGCGGCGCTGCTCGCTGCACCTCACGTACTTCTCGCACGGCGACACGCGCCGGCGCGGCGTGGCCCTCGTCGAGTTCAAGCAGGCCTACCGGAAGGCCGGGGTCGAGTTCGACGCCGACACCGAGCTCCCGGACCACCTCTGCGTCGTCCTCGAGTTCGGCGCGGTGCAGGACTGGGCCACCGCCTGGCACCTGCTCACCGCGCACCGCGTGGGCATCGAGGTGCTCAGGGCCGGTCTGGCCCAGCGGGGTTCCCCGTGGCTGCCGGCCCTGGAGGCGCTGCGGACCACCCTGCCCGTGCTCGACGGCGACGACGAGACCGCGCTGCTGCGACTCGTCGCCGAGGGCCCGCCGCAGGAGGACGTCGGCCTCGAGCCGTACGCGATGGACCCCCGCCTCAACCCCCGCCCCGAGCCCGCCGACACCACCGCGCTGCTCGGCCCGACCATCCCGGTAGGAGCCCCCCGATGACGACCTTCCTCTGGGTGATCGTCCCCTACGTCTGCCTCGCGGTCTTCGTCGTCGGGCACGTCTGGCGCTACCGCTACGACAAGTTCGGCTGGACCACCCGCTCCAGCCAGCTCTACGAGAGCCGGCTGCTGCGCATCGGCAGCCCGCTGTTCCACCTGGGGATGCTCGGCGTCGTCATGGGCCACGTCATCGGCCTCGTCATCCCCCAGGTCTGGACCAACGCCCTCGGGCTCAGCCCGCACGCGTACCACGTCATCGCGCTGGCCGGCGGCATCCCCGCGGGCATCGCCGCGGTCGTGGGCCTGGCCATCCTCGTCTACCGCCGACGGACGACCGGGCCGGTGTTCCGGGCGACGACGGTCAACGACAAGGTGATGTACGCGGTGCTCGGCACCGTCGTCGTCCTGGGCATGTGGAACACGGTGGCGGGCAGCCTGCTCCAGTTCGGTGGTGAGTACAACTACCGCGAGGGCGTCTCGGTCTGGTTCCGCAGCATCTTCACCCTCCAGCCCGAGCCCGCGCTGATGGCCGAGGCCCCGCTCGGCTTCCGGCTGCACGCCCTGCTCGCCTTCCTCCTCTTCGCCATGTGGCCGTTCACCCGCCTGGTCCACGTGTTCTCGGCGCCGCTCGGCTACCTCACCCGTCCGTACCTCGTCTACCGCTCGAAGGACGCCCGGCCGGGCCGCGGCACGGGCAACCGTGCGCCGCAACGGGGCTGGGACAAGCCCGAGCTGACCAGGAAGTGACCCGGCCGTTGCCGGGCGACCCACCGAAGGAGACCACCATGACCGACCTCGCCGCCGCCGAAGTGGAGTGGCACGACTGGATCGTCGACGCATGCACCGCCGTCGGCGTCGACCCCGCGGACGTCGACGTCACGGGCATCCACGGCCTGACCAAGGAGATCGCCCACGGGTTCGCCCGACCGATGGCACCGGTGGGCTCGTACATCCTCGGGCTGGCCGTCGGCGCCCGCGCCGCCGCCGGCCGCGAGGTGTCCCAGCCCGACCTGACCCGCGCGATCCGCTCGACCTTCCCCGGGCCTCCGGAGTGACCTCCGTCGGGGGGTGCCTCCCCGGTCTCGCCGCCGCTCCCGCCCATCGCGTCGGCATCAGCCCCGAGGAGGCGTTGGCACGCGTCCTCGGGCGGATCGACCCCCTGCCCGGCCACGACGTGCCCGTGTGGAGCGCCCTTGACGGGGTGCTCGTGGAGACCGTGCGATCCGACACGCCCCTCCCCGTCTTCGACAACTCGGCGATGGACGGGTACGCCGTGCGGTCGGTCGACGTCGGTGACGGTCGACGGCTGCGGGTGGTCGGTGACGTCCGCGCCGGCCGGCCGGCCGTGCTGCACGTCGGCCCGGGGGAGGCCTGCCGCGTGATGACCGGCGCCCCGCTGCCCGCCGGCGCCGACACCGTCGTCCCCTACGAGCTCACGAAGACGTCCGACTCCGCCGGTGAGCGGGCCACCCGGCTCACCGAGCTCCCTCCGGCGTGGATCGAGGTCGACGAGCCGGTGGCCCAGGGCCGCCACGTCCGGCGCGTCGGAGAAGACGTGGAGGCCGGCCAGGTCCTGGCCACTGCCGGGACCGTCGTGGGTCCCGGGGAGGTCGCGCTGTTCAGTGCCGTCGGTCATGCATCGGTTCGGGTCTCGCGTCCGCCCGTCGTCGCCGTCCTCTCGACGGGTGACGAGCTGAGCCCGGCCGGTGACCCGCTCGCCCCCGCCCGCGTGCACGACGCGAACGGACCGGCCCTGTGTGCCCTGGTACGCCGAGCCGGCGGGATCCCGGTCGAGGGCGCACTGGTCCCCGACCGCCCCGACGCCCTGCTCGAGCGGCTCGAGTCGCTTGCGGGTTCGGTCGACCTGGTCATCACCTCGGGCGGGGCCTCGGCGGGCGCCGCCGACTTCGTCGCCCGGCTCGCCGAGTCACGGCACGAGGTCGAGGCACTCCTGGTCGCCATGAAGCCGGGCAAGCCGCTCGTCGTCGGACGGGTGGACGCACCGGAGGGCCGACGGGTGCCCCTCATCGGGCTGCCCGGCAACCCGGTGGCCGCCATGGTGGCGTTCGAGGTCTTCGCCGGCCCGGCGATCGCGCGGCTCCGAGGCCTGCGCCACGACGGTGTGCGCGTCGTCGAGGCACTCGCGGCGGACGAGCTGCGCGCCACCCCGGGACGGGTGTCGTTCACCCGGGTCCGCGTCGAGCGGGACGACGACGGTCAGCTGGTGGCCGGCGCCACCGGTGACGGGTGCGGGCACGGGGTGAGGTCACTGATCGGCGCCAACGCCTTGGCGGTGCTCCCGCCCGAGCAGGGCGACGTGCTGCCCGGGGACCGCGTCACCGTGCGCCTCACCAAGTGGTCGACGTGACTCGAGAACCCGTTCTGCGTTCGGGGTCGCGAGGTGACACGCGCTGACCCGCGGATGGCACGCAGGTGGCACGGCCTGCGGGCTCGAGGGCCGTTTCGTGACGTTCGTGCAGGTCACACGCATTGTGAAGAGGGCGCCCGCGAGGACCCACAGGCGGACGAGGGCCGACCGGCCGATGGCCGGCGCCGGGTACGATCGTTCGATGGTTGTCATACGGTGAGGATGAGACACCGTTAGATGAATGTCAAACAATTGGGAAGGTCGTCGTGGTGGAGTACCCGGTCCCGGACCTGGCCGACGTGACGATGGAGGCGGTCCTCAAGGCCCTCGGCGACCCGACGCGCCTCGCCATCGTCCGGATGCTCGCCGACGGTCGGCCGCGACCGAAGGCCGATGTCTGGCAGCAGTTCTCGACGACCAAGGCGACGTGCGCCCACCACTTCAAGACGTTGCGCGGGGCCGGGCTCGTCACCTACGACGTCCACGGCCGGACGCACGACATCCGGGTCCGGCGCGCCGAGCTCGACGAGCGCTTCCCGGGCCTCGTCGCGGCGGTCGTCGGCTCCTGAGCCGGCCGGTCGTCGCCGGGTCAGCGCGGGCGGGAGGCGCCCAGGCGCTCGCCGAGGCCGGCGGACGGCCTGCACCGTCTCGTCGAGGAGCCGTGCATCGCCCCTCACCCACTGAGGAACGTCGCCCCCACCGGATCGAGGGCGGCGCCGACCGTGCCGGAGCCACCCCACGCCGCTGCGGCGGGGCACACTGGTGGTCATCGGGGAGTGGCCGACGCCGGGGACCAGGGGCGCGATGGGGAGGTGCTGGACGTGGTGAGGTCCGACGGGTTCGCGACGGACCTCGCGGCGACCCTCGACGAGCTCGCCGCGAAGCACCGGGTGCCCGGGGTCTCGGTCGCCGTCCTGCGCGGCGACGAGGTCGCGCTGGCGACCTCGGGCGTCGTCAACACCCGCACCGGCGTCCCGGTGACCCCCGACTCGCTGTTCATGGTCCAGTCGGTGACCAAGGTCGTCACCGCCACCCTCGTGATGCAGCTGCTCGACGACGGCCTGGTCGCGCTCGACGACCCCGTGGTCCGGCACCTCCCGCGGTTCCGCACGGGCGAGCCCGAGCAGAGCCGGCGCATCACCATCCGGCACCTGCTCACCCACACCGGCGGGTTCGAGGGCGACCTGTGGGCGCCCACCACCGCGGGCCCGGACGCGCTGGAGCGGTTCGTCGCCGACCTCGTGGGTGAGGCCCCTCAGGTGTCCCCGCCCGGTGAGCGGTTCTCCTACTGCAACGCGGGGTTCGGCACCCTCGGGCGCCTGGTCGAGGTGCTCCGCGACGAGACGTTCGAGCAGGCCGTGCGCACCCGCATCGCCGAGCCGCTGGGCATCGAGGAGATCGCCTTCTGGGCCGACCAGGCGCTGGCCTTCCGGACGGCCATCGGCCACGTCGGCGACGACCTCCGTCCGCTGCGGCACTGGGCCGTGATGCCGCCGTCCAACCCCGCCGCCGGGAACCAGCTGGCGCTGTCGGCGCGCGGGCTGCTGTCCTTCGCCCGGATGCACCTCGACGACGGCCGGGCCCCGGACGGCACCCGGCTGCTCGGGGCCGCGACGGCCCGGATGATGCGCGAGCCGCAGGTCGAACACCCCGCCGTCCTCGGGCCGCACAGCCGGCAGGGCCTCGGCTGGTGGCTGCGGCGAGGAGGGCTGGTCGAGCACGGTGGCGGCAGCCTCGGGGTGAGCAGCATGCTGCGCACCAGTCCGCGCCACCGGGTGGCCGCCGTCGTCCTGACGAACAGCGAGAGTGGTGGCCGGCTCGTCCGCGAGCTGCTCGAGCCGTGGTTCGCCGACCTCCCCGGGGTCGAGCCCGAACCGCCGCCCCGGGAGCCGGCGGCGGAGCTCGCCGGTGACGCCGCTCCCTACGTCGGCGTCTTCGCGTCGCGCCAGGTCCGTGCCGAGGTGACGCAGGGGGACGTCGGGCGGCTCTGGCTCCATCGCTCGAGCCGGGGCGACGCGCTCGTCATGGCGGCGTCGGCGGGCACCGACCTCCCCGACGAGCACCACCAGCTCCTCCGGGTCGGCGGCGACGTCTTCCGGGCGGTCGGCGCCGGCGGTCCCGGCCCCGACGTCGAGTTCCTCGGACGTGACGCCGACGGTCGGTGCCGGTTCCTCTTCCTCGGCTCCCGAGTCCTCCCCCGGGTGGGCTGATGCGCAGCCGGACCCCACCCCGGACGGAGACCCGCGTGGCCACCACCCGCCTCCCACCGGCCCCTCGGTGGGCGGTCACCTGTGCACACGTCGCGGCCCTCACGCCGCTGCCGAGCGGCCTGTGGCGGGTGCTGCTCGCCGTCGGGGTACCTGTCGGCTACTCCGCGGGGGAGGCCCGGGCGCTCTTCGACGCACCGGGCTGGGGGTCGGTGTACCTCGTCGGCCTGTCGGTGCTCCTCGAGGGCCTGGGGCTGCTCACGCTGGGTCTCGTGCGCCCGTGGGGCGAGCGGGTCCCGACCTGGGTGCCGCGTCGGGGAGGACGGCCGCTGCGGGGACGGCGGGTGGCCACGGCGGCGCTCGTCGGGGCGGTGCTCCTCACGCTGGTCTGGGTGCCGACCGCCGTGCTGTGGTGGGTCGTGCCGGGGGACGGCGCGCTGACCGGCCCCGCCCGGGTGTGGGTCGGGCTGCTCTACGTGCCGCTCGCCCTCTGGGGTCCGCTGCTCGGGCTGGTCGCGTGGGACCTGCGGGCTCGCTCGGCCGGCACCGCCTGAGGATCGGCGCCGGGGGTTCGCGCCCGGTCAGGCCGAGTCGGACCCGCTCTGCGGCAACCGGTTCCGTTGCAACCAGGCGAACGGTCGCTCGACCACGTCGTCGAGCTCGGCGAGCGCCGCGCCGGTCGCCGCCGGAGCGGGCCCCCCACCCGCGGCCCGGACGACCGGTGGCACCCACCGCGACGACAGGACGCGTCGCGCGAGGGTCGCCTCGAGCGGCGCGCAGAGGAGGTCGCCGACCTGCGCGAGGTGTCCCCCGAGGACGATGGCCGGGGTGTCGATGAGGTTGACGGCCCCGGCGAGGGCGATGCCGAGCGCCCACACGGCGCGTTCGACGGCCGCCGACGCGGCGGGGTCGCCGTCGGCGACGAGCCGCGGCAGGACCTGCCCGACGACCGCGGGGTCGACGCCCACCAGGGCGGCGAGCTCGTCACGCCCGACGTAGCGCTCGAGGCACCCCGTCGAGCCGCACCGGCACGGCGGACCGTGCGGGTCGACGCAGACGTGCCCGATCTCGCCCGCCCAGCCGTGCCGGCCGGTGAGCACCGACCCGCCGACGACGACCGCGCCGCCGATGCCGACCTCGCCCGAGACGTAGAGGAAGTCGCGCAGCGGACCTTCGCGCCCGGGAGCCGGCGCGGCGACCGTGCGGGCGGCGAGGTCGGCCTCGTTGCCGAGCCGGAGCCGGAGCCCGCCGAGCGCGGCCGGGGTCAGCAGCGTGCGGGGCGTCACCTCGCTCCACCCGAGGTTGGGGGCGACGAGCAGGGTGTCCGACGCCGTGCCGACGACCCCGGGCAGGGCGAGCCGCGCGCCGGCGAGCGCCACCCCGGGAGGCACGTCGTCGAGGACCCGGCGGGCGAGGGCGGCGAGGTCGGTCAGCACGTCGTCAGCGGACCCGCCGCGCAGGTCCCGCTCGAGGGCGCCCTCGGCGAGCACCCGCCCGCCAAGGTCGACGACCCGGGCGACGAGCCCGGCGACGTTGACGAGCATCCCGAGGGCGGCGACGGGACCGGCGACGAGCGGCGTGCCCGGCCGTCCCGACCGCACCGGGCCCGGGGCCTCGGTCTCGGCGAGGACACCGCCGCCGAGCAGGTCGTCGACGAGGCGGGAGACGGTCGAGCGGGTGAGCCGGGTGCGCTGGGCGACGTCGGCCCGCGACGGCGGGACCGGGGACTCGAGGACCGTGCGCGTGACGAGGCGCAGGTTCGTCTCGCGCAGCGTGCCCTGCGACGCCCCGCCCGCCGGACCGGGCGGGGGCACGACGCCGTGCTCTCCGGTGTCGTCGGTCGGCGGGCTCACGGCATTGACCCTACCGGCCGGAGGGGATATGTTGCATGGAACAACAAACTCGACGCGGAGGAGTCGCCATGACCCGTCAGCCCACCCCCGAGGACCGGTTCAGCTTCGGCCTGTGGACCGTCGGCTGGACCGGCACGGACCCCTTCGGCGGCCCGTCGCGACCGGCGCTGGAGCCGTGGGAGTACGCCGACCGGCTCGCCGAGCTCGGCGCGTGGGGCATCACCTTCCACGACAACGACGTCTTCCCCTTCGACGCCGACGCCGCGACGAAGGCCGACCGGGTCGGCCGGCTCAAGGCCGCGTGCGACTCCTCGGGGCTGACCATCGAGATGGTCACGACGAACACCTTCAGCCACCCGGTGTTCAAGGACGGGGGCCTGACCGCCAACGACCGCGGCGTGCGCCGGTTCGGGCTGCGCAAGGTCCTCGGTGCGGTCGACCTCGCCGCCGAGCTCGGGGCGAGCACCTTCGTCATGTGGGGCGGCCGCGAGGGCAGCGAGTACGACGGGTCCAAGGACCTGCACTCGGCCTTCGAGCGGTACAGGGAGGGCCTCGACACCGTCGCCGGCTACATCAAGGACAAGGGCTACGACCTGCGGATCGCGTTGGAGCCCAAGCCGAACGAGCCGCGCGGCGACATCTTCCTCCCCACCGTCGGGCACGCCCTGGCCTTCATCGCCGAGCTCGACCACGGCGACATCGTCGGCCTCAACCCCGAGACCGGGCACGAGCAGATGGCCAACCTCAACTACACCCACCAGCTCGCCCAGGCCCTCTGGTCCGGGAAGCTCTTCCACATCGACCTCAACGGCCAGCGCGGGCTGAAGTACGACCAGGACCTCGTCTTCGGGCACGGCGACCTGCTCTCGGCCTTCTTCACCGTCGACCTGCTCGAGAACGGCTTCGCCGGCAACCCGGACGCCCCGCGCTACGACGGCCCGCGGCACTTCGACTACAAGCCCTCGCGCACCGAGTACCTCGACGGCGTGTGGGAGTCGGCGAAGGCGTGCATGCAGACCTACCTGCTCCTCGCCGACAAGGCGCGCGCCTTCCGGGCCGACCCCCGGGTCACCGAGGCGATGGAGTACGCCGGCGTGGGCACGCTCGCGGAGCCGACCCTCTCGCCCGGTGAGTCGCTCGCCGACCTCCTCGGGACCGACGACGGCTTCGACCCCGAGAAGGCCGCCGAGCGCGACTACGGGTTCGTCCGGCTCAACCAGCTCGCCGTCGAGCACCTCGTCGGCTGAGCCGACGCGCCGTCAGCCGGCGGAGGGGCGGGCCGTCGAGGCGCGGACGACGAGCTGCGTCGCGAGCGCGACGTGCGGCGCGTCGACCGTCCCGCCGTCGGCCAGCCGCAGGGCGGTGCGCAGCGCGAGCCGCCCCATCTCGCCGAGCGGCTGCCGGATGGTGGTCAGCGGCGGCGAGCCGGTGGTCGCCGAGGGCGTGTCGTCGAAGCCCATCACCGACACGTCCTGCGGCACCCGCAGGCCGACCTGCCGGGCGGCCTCGATGACCCCGAGCGCGACCTCGTCGGCGCCGCAGAACACGGCCGTCGGGTGCTCGTCGCGGTCGAGCAGCTGGAGCCCGCCCTGGAGGCCGGTGTCGAAGTCGAAGACCTGACCCGCGGTGACGAGCCCGGGGTCGAGGGCCAGGCCGTGCTGCTCCATCGCGGCGCGCAGACCGCCGACCCGGGCCGCGTTGCACGCCGCGCGCAGGGCCCCGCCGACGTAGCCGATCCGGGTGTGCCCGAGGGCGATCAGGTGGCTGCCCGCGGTGAGTCCGCCGGTGAAGTTCGTCGACCCGATGCTCGGGGCGCTGCTGGCCTGCGGGTCGATGGGGTCGATGAGGACGACGGGCAGCGAGGCGTCGGAGAGCGCCCGGACCTGCTCGCGCGTCATCTCGCCGGTCACCGAGATGAGGGCGCAGCGTCCGGAGCGCGCCAGGGCCCGGGCCCAGACCCCGGGCGAGGCGTCGCGGCCCTCCATCGACACGCGCGTGCTCAGCGTGACCGAGACGTCCTCGTCGGCCGCGGCGTCCGCGACACCCTGGACCACCTCGCTCGTGAAGGGCGAGTGCATGTGGTCGACGAGCAGCTCGACCGACCGGGTGGCGTCCCGGCGGCGCCGCGGCTGGGCCGTGTACTCGTGCGCCTCGAGGACCTGCTGCACCCGGGCCCGGGTGCTCGCCGCGACGTCGCTGCGCCCGTTGAGGACCTTGCTGACGGTCGCGACGGAGACGCCGGCGGAGTCGGCGATCATCGCGAGCGTCGGGCGGTCGGTCGTCACGGGGGCACTCTAGGGCTGCGCTTCCTCGGACGAGAGCACGACCGGGGTGCTGAGACGCCGGTCGGGGCCGACCTCGCGGACCGCACCGGTGAGGTCGAGCACCGCGCGGCACGGCACGTCCTCGGCGGAGCGGCCGACGAGGACCTCGACGGGGCCCGGCTCGACGACGCGCCGCAGGTCGCGGTCGACGAGGGAGAGCCGGTCCGTGTGCACCGTGAACGTCACCGTCCGGCTGGACCCCGCCTCGAGCGGCACCCGGACGAAGCCGAGCAGCTGGCGGACCGGTCGCACGACCGAGGAGAGCAGGTCGCGGACGTAGAGCTGCACGACCTCCTCGCCGGCCCGGTCGCCGGTGTTGGTGACCCGGACGGTGACCTCGACCTCGCCGTCGGTGCCGACCGCGTCGCCGGAGAGCACGAGGTCGGAGAGCTCGAAGGTCGTGTAGCTGCGCCCGTGCCCGAACGGGAAGAGGGCGGAGGCGTCGAGGCTGCTGACGCCGGCGCTCTCCGGCGAGCCGAGCGGGGGCTGGAGGTAGGTGCGCGGCTGCCCGCCGGGCCCGACGGGGATCTGCACGGGCAGGTGGCCCGACGGCTGGATCCGCCCGGAGAGCACGCCGGCGACGGCCGGGCCGCCCTCCTGGCCGGGCATGAAGGCCTGGACGAGCCCGGCGGCGCGCGGTGCCCAGGCGCCGAGCGCGTAGGGACGGCCGGACACGACGACGACGACCACCGGTGTGCCCGTGGCGATCACGGCGTCGAGCAGGTCGGGCTGCACGCCCGGCAGGCGCAGGTCCTCGGCGTCGCAGCCCTCGCCGGACGTGCCGATGCCGAACAGTCCTGCGCGGTCGCCGACGAACACGACCGCGAGGTCGGCGTCCGCCGCGAGGGCCGCGGCGGCGTCGATCCCGGAGGCGTCGTCGCCCTCGACGGCGCATCCTCGCTCGTAGCCGATCTCGCTGTCCGGCAGCTCGGTGCGCAGTGCGTCGAGCATCGTCACCACGTCGACGCCCAGGCCGCGACCCGGGTAGCGGGGGAGCACGTGGTTGGGGAACGCGTAGCAGCCCATGTGCGTGCGGGGGTCGTCGGCGCAGGGTCCGACGACGGCGACCCGGGCCGGTGCCTGCCGGCCGGTGCCGAGCAGCGGCAGCGCGCTGCCCGGGTCGAGGAGGACGACCGAGCGCTCGGCCATCCGCGCGGCGATGTCGCGGTTGCCCGGGGAGTCGAGGTCGAGATCCGCAGCCCGCGCGACCGAGCCCTCGGGCGTCCAGTCGGGGTCGAGGAGGCCGAGCTCGACCTTGTGCCGCAGGTGCCGTCGCACGGCCCGGTCGACGAGGGCCTCGTCGAGCCCGCCGGCCCGGACGAGGTCGGCGAGGTGCGGCCCGAAGCCGGAGGTGTCGGGCAGCTCGACGTCGATGCCGGCCGCGAGGGCCGCGGCCCCGGCTCCCTCGACGTCGGCGGCGACCCGGTGCATCGAGGAGAGGAACGGCACGGCCCAGTAGTCGGAGACGACGGTGCCCTCGAAGCCCCACGCGTCGCGCAGGACCTCGGTGAGCAGCCAGTGGTCCGCGCCGGCCGGGATGCCGTCGACGTCGCTGTAGGCGTTCATCACCGACTTCGCCCCCGCCGCGCGGACGGCGGCCTCGAACGGCGGGAGGACCACCTCGAGCAGCTCGCGCCGGCCCATCGACACCGGGCCGTGGTTGCGGCCGGCGCGGGACGCGGAGTACCCGGCGAAGTGCTTGAGGGTGGCGACGACGCCGGCCGACTGGAGACCCCGCACGTACGCCGCGCCGAGCGTCGCGACGACGTGCGGGTCCTCGCCCATCGTCTCCTCGACCCGGCCCCACCTCGGGTCGCGAACGACGTCGAGCACGGGCGAGAGGCCTTGGTGCACACCGGCATCGGCCATGTCACGGCCGATGGCGGCGGCCATCTCTTCGACCAGCCCGGGGTCGAAGGTGGCCGCCCAGGCGATCGCCGCGGGGTAGACGGTCGCGCCGAAGGTCGTGAAGCCGGTGAGGCACTCCTCGTGGACGAGGGCCGGTACCCCGAGCCGGCTGCCCTCGAGGACGACGTGGTGCTGGCGCACGACCTCGGCCGCCCCCTCCGCCACCGAGAGCGGGACGCTGCCGTACACGCGGGTCAGCTGGCCGAGGCCGTCGCGGCTGGCGTCCTCGAGCGAGATGCTCCCCGAGGCGGCGAAGACGTCCTGCATCGGCGCCACGTTGAACGTCTCGGGCGTGTCGTCGCCGCCGGCAGGAGGCGCGGGCGGCGCGTCGTCGGCACCGGCGGCCATGTCGTTGCCGACCCACCGGCTGCCCAGCTGGCCGACCTTCTCCTCGAGGGTCATCGCCGCGAGCAGCGCCTCGACGCGCTCGTCGACGGGGCGCGCGGTGTCCCGCCACACCTCGGCGGTGGCGGGCCGGGGGGCCGGGTCGACGGCGGACTGCGCCGAGTTCATGGTGACTCCGATCGAAATTTCGAGAGCAACGAGGGGGCGACCGGGTCGCGGCCGACGGGGCGTCAGAGAGCGAGTCTGGCTGCTCGGCCACCACTGCGCAAGCGCCATCTTCGGTGACCGACCTCGGGGTGGGCCGTGCCGGGACCGTGATCGGAGCGTCACCTCCGGACCCATTGACACACCGGACGCGGCGGTTCTACGGTGTCGCTGCGGCCGAAAGTGATCGAAACTTTCGAGCGCAGCGAGCCCCGTGCGGAGCCCGCACCCGGCGGCGGGCCATCGCCGCCCCGACCCCGCGGCGTCGCCGCACCGGCTACTCGGGAGAGAGATCAGCGTGGATCCTCAGACTCAGCACCGTCAGACCGCCACCCGCCGCGCCGTCCTCGGCCTCGCCGCGGGACTGCCGCTCATCGGCGGTCTCGCCGCCTGCGGCTCGTCGGGTCCGGGCGCCTCGTCCTCGAGCGGGGGCGGCGGTGGCTCCGGCACCGGCGCCAGCTTCTGGTCGCTCAGCGGGCAGCCGCAGGAGGACATCCGCAAGCAGTCCGTCGAGCAGTACAACGCGGCCAACCCGAACGAGAAGGTCACCCTGACCCTCTTCCAGAACGACGCCTACAAGCAGAAGGTCAAGACGGCGCTCGGCGCCGGGCAGGCCCCGACGATCCTCTGGGGATGGGGCGGCGGCGGGCTCAAGAGCTGGGTCGACGCCGGTCAGGTCGACGACCTCACCGACTTCTTCAGCCAGAACGCCGCCCTCAAGGACCGGATCTTCCCGTCCTCGTTCGGTGCTGCGACCGTCGACGGCAAGGTGTACGCGCTGCCCTGCGAGACGGTCACCCCGATCGTCCTCTACTGGAACAAGAAGGTCTTCGACAAGGTCGGCGCCCAGCCGCCGCAGTCGTGGGGTGACATCCTCGACCTCGTGCCGAAGTTCAACGCGGCGGGCATCGCGCCCTTCTCCCTGGGCGGCCAGTCCCGCTGGACGAACATGATGTGGCTGGAGTTCCTCTTCGACCGGATCGGCGGCCCCGAGGTCTTCCAGGCCGTGTTCGACGGCGAGAAGGACGCGTGGAGCAACCCCGCGGCGATCCAGGCCCTCACCGAGATGCAGAAGCTCATCAAGGCCAATGGCTTCGTCAAGGGGTTCGCGTCGATCACCGCCGACTCCAACGCCGACCAGGCGCTGCTGTACACCGGCAAGGCGGCGATGATGGTGCACGGCGCCTGGACCTACGGCGGCATGAAGAACGACGGTGGCGACTTCGTCTCCAGCGGCGGCCTCGGCTACATGAACTTCCCCGGGGTCGACGGTGGCAAGGGCGACCCGAGCGACTCGGTGGGCAACCCCGCCCAGTACCTGTCGATCTCCTCGAAGGCCTCCGCCGACGAGAAGAAGGCCGCGATGGACTTCCTCGCCAAGAGCCAGTTCACCGACGAGATGCTCAAGGCCTGGATCGGCTCCGGCAACATCCCCGTCGTGCAGGGCTCGGACTCGCTCATCGGCGGCGACGACGCCGACTGGCTGAAGTTCCAGTACGACATCGCGTCGAACGCCAAGACCTTCGCGCAGTCCTGGGACCAGGCGCTGCCGCCGACCCAGGCCGAGGTGCTGCTCGACAACATCGCCAAGCTCTTCCAGCTGTCGATCTCCCCCGAGCAGTTCGCGTCCAACCTCAACGCGGTCATCGGCACGTGACCGCCGGCCCCGGCACGGTGCCCGTGCCGCCGTCCGTCGCCGCACCCCGCGGCGGCGGACGGCACGGGTCGCTGTGGTGGCTCGTCGTCCCGGCCCTCGTCTTCTTCGTCACCTTCGGCGTCGTGCCCCTGCTCGGGGTGCTCGGCCTGTCGTTCGCGAACTGGAACGGCATCGGCGCGATCACCCCCGGCGGGCTCGGGGCGTGGCGGCAGGTGCTCGGGGACCCCGGTCTGCTGCACTCGCTCTGGGTGACCTTCGAGATCATGGCGATCTCCTGGGCGGTGCAGACGCCGGCGTCCATCCTGCTCGGCACCTTCCTCGCCGGCCCGCAGCGCTACCGGGGGTTCCTCGCGGTGCTCTACGTGCTGCCGCTCCTGCTCTCGTCGGCGGCGCTGGCCGTGACGTGGAAGGCCCTGCTCGACCCCAACTTCGGGCTCGGGGCCGGGCTGAAGATCCCTCTCCTGAGCCAGAACTGGCTCGGGGAGGGCGGCCTCGCGGTCGGGGTCGTCATCTTCATCGTGTCGTGGCAGTTCGTGCCGTTCCACGCGCTCATCTACCAGGGCGGGGTCCGCCAGATCCCGCGCTCCCTCTACGAGGCGGCCGAGATCGACGGCGCCGGCCGCATCCGGCAGTTCTTCTCGCTGACCCTTCCGCAGCTGAAGTACACGATCATCACGTCCTCGACGCTCATGGTCGTCGGCTCCCTGACCTTCTTCGACCTCATCTTCGTGCTGACGGCCGGCGGCCCCGGTGACGCGACGCGGGTGCTCGCGGTCGAGATGTACCAGACCGGCTTCCTCGGCAACCAGATGGGACCGGCCAGCGCGATCGCGGTCATCATCGTGCTCAGCGGCCTCGTCATCGCCCAGCTCCTGCGCCGCCTCGGTGGCCGGGACGCCTCCGCCAGCCAGCTCGAGGGGATGTGACGAGGGTGGCCACCACGACGTCGTCGACGACGACCGAGCCGGCCCCGCCCGGGGCCGACCGGGCACCGGCACCCCCCCGGCGGGCCCGCCGCGGCCTGGGCCGGTTCAACGTGCTCGGCGGCCTCGCCGGCTGGGTGTGGGTGGCCATCGTCCTCGTGCCGATCTACTGGATCGTCATCACGAGCTTCAAGTCGCAGAGCACGTACTACGTGACCAACCCGATGCTCCCGCCCACCGAGCCGACCCTCGACTCCTACCGGCTCGTCATCGAGAGCGACTTCGCGCGCTACTTCGTCAACAGCGTCGTCGTCACCGCGGGGGCCGTCGTCCCGGCGGTCGCCATGTCGTTCATGGCGTCCTACGCGATCGTGCGCGGCGGCGGCACGTCCCGGTTCCTGCGGATCTCGAACTCGCTGTTCCTGCTCGGCCTCGCGATCCCGCTCCAGGCGGTCATCATCCCCGTCTACCTCATCGTCATCCGGATGCGGATGTACGACTCCCTCGGCGGGATGATCCTGCCGAGCATCGCCTTCGCGATCCCGCTCTCGGTGCTCGTGCTGTCGAACTTCATCCGCGACGTGCCCCGCGAGCTCTTCGAGTCGATGCGCCTCGACGGGGCGTCGGAGTGGACGACGATGTGGCGCCTCGCCTTCCCGCTGACCCGGCCGGCCATCGTCACGGTGACGATCTACAACGCGCTGCTCACGTGGAACAACTTCCTCCTGCCGCTGATCCTCACCCAGGACCCGAGCAAGCGGACGCTGCCGCTGGCGGTCTGGAGCTTCCAGGGGCAGTACGGGGTCAACGTGCCGGCGGTGCTCGCCTCCGTCGTGCTGACCACGCTGCCCATCGTCGTCTTCTACGCCATCGGGCGGCGCCAGCTGCTCGCCGGGATCACCGCCGGCTTCGGCAAGTAGGCCCGGGGCCCGGTCCTCAGCCGGAGCCCTCCTGCAGCTCCGCGAGCAGGTGGGCGTGCCGCCGGGTCGCCGGGTACAGCGACGTGTAGCCCTCGTAGAGGGTGTCGTAGAGCTCGCGATGCGTCGGGTCCGGCTCGACCACGTGGTCGACCGTGGCCCAGTCGGCCTCGGGCGCAACGAGACCCACGCCCTGAGCCGCGAGCAGCGCATCGCCGTAGGCCGCGCCGATCGTCTGGGCGGGGACGTCCTGGGGCCGGCCGGTGACGTCGCTGACCACCTGGGTCCACAGGCCGCCCTGCGTCCCGCCGCCGACGGCCACGAGTCGGCGCACCGGGTTGTCGGGGGCGTCGAGGAGCTCGAGGATCTGCCGGATGCCGTAGGCGATGCCCTCGTACGCGGCCCGGTAGAGGTGGCCGCGGCCGTGCCGCAGCGTCAGGCCGGCGACGACGCCGCGGGCGCGGGTGTCGAAGATCGGGGTGCGCTCGCCGGCGAAGTAGGGGAGGAGCAGCAGGCCGTCGCTGCCCGCGGGCACGGCGGCGGCCTCGGCGACGAGGGTCTCGAAGGGGGCGCCGCCGGTGAGGTCGCGCAGCCACGAGGTGAGGCTGCCGGACGTCGACATGCCGGCCGCGAGCGAGAGCCCGCCGGGGGCGACGCCGCGGGTGTTCCACAGCTGCGGGTGCGGTGCGAGCCGCTCGAGCTCCTGGACGAAGAACATCGTCGAGCCGTACATGAGCATGAGGTCGCCGGGTGAGCGGACGCCCGCGCCGTGGGCCTCGGCCCACGCGTCGACCGTGCCGGCGCACACGGGGGTCCCGACGGGCAGGCCGGTGGCGGTCGCCGCGGCCTCGTCGATCGCGCCGACCACCTCGCCGGACCACGCGAGCCGGGGCGCGGGCAGCCCGGCCATCACCTCGTCGTACCAGTCCTGCGCCCACGCGGCGGCACCGATGTCGTAGAGCGGCACGGACTGGCTGGCGGTGTGGTGGTCGAGCACGTACTCACCGCTGAGGCGGAAGGCCGCGTACGAGCCGGCGCTGAACCACCGACGCGCCCGCGCCCAGACCTCGGGCTCGTTCCGCCGGACCCAGAGGGCCTTGGGGCCGACGGCCTGCGTCGTGATCGGCGTGCCGCAGCGCGCGAAGACCGCCTCGGTGCCCAGCCGCTCGTCGAGCTCGGCGATCTCGCGGGTGGCCCGGCCGTCGATGCCGTAGAGCACCGCCGGACGGACCGGGACCCCGGCGTCGTCGGTGAGCAGCAGGCAGGGCCCGAGGCCGCTGACGCAGACCGCCGCGACGTGCCGTCCCGGCGTCACGAGCTCGCGGCAGAGGGCGACGACGTCGGCCCACCAGACCTGCTCGGCGTCCATCTCCGCCCACCCGGGGCGCGGCATCGACATGCTGCCCTCCCGGGGCCGGGTCGCCGTGGCGACGACCGTCCCGTCCGGGGTCGCGAGGACCCCCTTGCTGCTGCCCGTGCCGATGTCGATGCCGAGGACCAGCTCGTCCACGTCACTCACCTCCCGCGGTGGCCCCGAGGGGGGCGCTCGAGGCGCGCGCGACGAGCGTCGGCGCGAAGACCTGGTGGGGCTCGGCGGGGGTCTCGCCGCGGACCACCGCCCGGAGCAGCTCGAAGGCCGCGGTGCCCATCGCGTAGTGGGGGCGGGCGACGGTGCTCAGCGGGACGGCGAGCTGGGCCGCGAGCGGGATGTCGTCGTAGCCGAGCACGGACACCTGGCCGGGGACGTCGACCCCGTGCCGCGGCAGCTCCTGGAGCAGGCCGACCGCGACGACGTCGACCGCGCAAGCGACCGCCGTCGGGCGCTCGGCGACGGGCATCTGGGCGAGGGTGCGCCCGGCGGTCCGGCCCCCCTCCACCGACAGCGGGCAGTCGAGCTCGACGAGCTCGACCCCGGCCTCGGCCGCCGCGGCCCGGACCCCCTCGAACCGGTCCTGGACGGGCACGGCGAGCGAGGGGTCGCCGACGAAGGCCAGCCGCCGGTGCCCGAGCTCGAGGAGGTGCTCGGCGGCCAGCCGGCCGCCGAGCACGTCGTTGACCCCGACGCTGACGACGCCGTCGCGGGGGTCGGTGCGGTCGAGGACGACGACCGGCACGCCGCCGGCGCGGACCTGGTGCAGCTCCTGGGAGCGGGGGTCGTGCGGCACGACGACCGCTCCGGCGACGCGGTGCTCGGAGAAGACCTTGAGGGCGGCGCGCTCGCGCTCGAGGCTGCGCGCGCTGTTGGACATCAGGAGGGTCATGCCGGCCTCGGCGGCCGCGTCCTCGACCCCGCGGGCCATCTCGGCGAAGGCCGGGTTCCAGGCGTCGAGGAGGAGCAGCCCGACGGTGCTCGAGTACCCCGCCCGCAGCTGGCGCGCGGACTCGTCGCGGACGAAGCCCAGCTCCTCGATGGCCCGCTCGACGGCCTCCCGACGGGCGGTCCCGACCCGCTCGGGGTGGTTGAGCACGTGGGAGACGGTGCCGACCGACACCCCGGCGGCGCGGGCCACGTCCTTGAGCCCCACTCGTCGCATCGCCACGTTCGACATCCCCTGACTGTGATGCTTGACACGTTTCAGAAACGGACCCTACCATCGTGGCACATCGGCTTGAAACGATTCAAGACCTCAACGAGGAGGAACGCAATGACGCGTGGTCGCAGGTATCGAGGCGTGCTGGCGGTCGGGGCCGGCCTGGTCACACTGGTCGCGGCCGGCTGTGGGTCCGGGGACGACGGAGGGTCCGGAGGCGGCGGGGACGCGGCCAAGGTCGCCTTCCTCATGCCGGACACCGGGTCGACGCGGTACGAGCTGCACGACCGTCCCGGGTTCGAGAAGCGGCTCAAGGAGCTGTGTCCGACCTGCCAGCCGCTCTACAACAACGCCGACGGCAGTGCCGACAAGCAGCAGCAGCAGTTCAACTCCGCGCTGGCCCAGGGCGCGAAGGTCATCGTCCTCGACCCGGTCGACTCGGCCGCGGCCGCCTCCCTCGTCAACGCGGCGCACTCCAAGGGCGTCAAGGTCATCGCCTACGACCGGCCGATCCCCGACATCAAGGTCGACTTCTACGTCTCGTTCGACAACGAGAAGATCGGCCAGTCGATCGCGACCTCGCTCCTCGAGAAGGTCAAGGCCGGGGGCGAGGTGCCCGCCGGCTCGGGCCTGCTCCTCGTCAACGGGTCGCCGACCGACGCCGCGGCCGGGCTCATCAAGAAGGGCGTGCACTCCGCGGTCGACGGCAGCGGGATCCCGGTCCTCGCCGAGTACGACACGATCGAGTGGAAGCCGGAGAACGCCCAGAAGTTCGTCAGCGGTCAGATCTCGCGCTTCGGCGACAAGATCATCGGCGTCGTCGCCGCCAACGATGGCACGGCCGGCGGCTCGATCGCCGCGTTCAAGGCCGGCGGGGTCAACCCCAACCCGCCGGTGAGCGGCAACGACGCCACCGTCGCGGGCCTGCAGCTGATCATCGCCGGCGACCAGTGGAACACCATCAGCAAGCCGAGCGAGATCGTCGGCGGCGCCGCGGCCGAGGTCGCGGTCAAGCTGATCAACGGCGAGACGCCCGAGACGACCGGTGACCTCTTCGGGTCCCCGTCCAAGCTCTACGACCCGACGCTCGTCACGGCCGAGAACCTCAAGGCCGAGATCGTCGACAAGAAGATCAACACGGTCGCCGAGCTCTGCACGTCCGAGTACGCCGCCGCCTGCCAGAAGCTCGGGATCTCCTGAGCCCGACGGCCGCCGGGACCCCTCGGTCCCGGCGGCCGGTCGGCCGACCCCAGGGAGGGCAACGATGACCACCACCGCCAGCACCACCGGGAACGACACCGCCACGTCCACGCCGCTGCTCAGCCTGCGGGGCGTCACGAAGACCTTCGGCGCCGTCAACGCGCTGACCGACATCGACCTCGACGTCGCGCGCGGCGAGGTCGTCGCGCTCGTCGGCGACAACGGCGCGGGGAAGTCCACGCTCGTCAAGGTGCTCTCCGGCGTCCACGCGCCGGACGCCGGGACGATCTCGTTCGAGGGACGGGAGGTGCAGGTCGCCGACCCCGCAGCCGCGATCGACCTCGGCATCGCGACGGTCTTCCAGGACCTCGCGCTCTGCGAGAACCTCGACGTCGTCGGCAACCTCTTCCTCGGCCAGGAGCGCAACCGCGCGCGCCTCGACGAGGTCTCGATGGAGGTCACGTCGTGGGAGCTGCTCCAGCAGCTCTCGGCGAAGATCCCGACGGTCCGCATCCCCATCGCGTCGTTGTCCGGCGGCCAGCGCCAGACCGTCGCCATCGCCCGGTCCCTCCTCGGGGACCCGAAGGTCATCATCCTCGACGAGCCGACCGCGGCCCTCGGGGTCGCGCAGACCGCCGAGGTCCTCGACCTCATCGAGCGGCTCCGGCAGAGAGGGCTCGGCGTCATCATGATCAGCCACAACATGGAGGACGTCCGGGCGGTCGCCGACCGCGTCGTCGTCCTGCGGCTCGGCCGCAACAACGGGGTCTTCGACGCCCACGGCGTCTCGACCGAGACGATCATCGCCGCCATCACCGGGGCGAGCGACAACGTCGTGACCCGCCGGCGCGAACGGCTCGACGGCGCCGCGGGGGAGGCGGCCGCCGGCCGACCCGCGACCACCGACGAGGAGGTGGCCCGGTGAGCACGCTCCAGCTCGACCGCTCAGACGAGCGCCTGTCGCACGACCTCACCCCGGCCGGTCGCGCGCGGGCCGCCTTGCGCAACATCCGGTCCGGAGACCTCGGCCCGCTCCCCGTCATCGTGGGGCTCGTCATCATCGCCGTCATCTTCCAGAGCCTGAACCCGGTGTTCCTCTCGAGCGGCAACCTCGTCAACCTCATGCTCGACTCCGCGGCGGTCGGGGTCATCTCGCTCGGCATCGTCTGCGTCCTGCTCGTCGGCGAGATCGACCTCTCGGTCGGGTCGGTCAGTGGTTTCACCGCGGCCGTCGTCGCCGTGCTCTTCGTCCGCCACGACTGGAACTGGGTGCTGGCCGTCGTCGTCGCCCTCGGCATCGCCACCCTCATCGGTCTGACCTACGGCCTGGCCCTCACCCGGTTCGGCATGCCGAGCTTCGTCGCCTCGCTCGCCGGCCTGCTCGCCTTCCTCGGGCTCCAGCTGGCCATCCTCGGCGACCAGGGGTCGGTCAACCTGCCGTTCGACTCCTTCCTCGTGACCTTCGCGCAGGTGTCGTTCGTCCCACCGTGGCTCGCGTACGTGCTCGCCGCGCTCGCGCCGGCGGGCATGCTCGCCGCGGGGTACGAGACCTCGAGCCGGCGCCGCCGCGCCAACCTCTCGGCGACGTCGGTCCGGGTCCTCGTCGTGCGCGCCGTGGCCCTCCTCGTCGGCCTCGAGTTCGTCGCCTGGTACCTCAACCGGGAGCGCGGCATCGGCTGGATGGTCGTCTTCTTCGTGGCCCTCGTCGTGATCCTCAACTACGGCATCACCCGTACCGGCTGGGGGCGCTCGCTGCTCGCGGTCGGCGGGAACGTCGAGGCCGCGCGCCGCTCGGGCATCGGGGTGCGCCGGATCTACCTCAGCGCCTTCGCGGTGTGCTCGTTCCTCGCGGCCCTCGGGGGCATCCTGGCGGCGGGCCGGCTGGCCTCGGCCAACCTCAGCAGCGGCACGGGCGACGTCAACCTCAACGCCATCGCGGCGGCGGTCATCGGCGGTACGAGCCTCTTCGGCGGGCGGGGCAGCGCCTGGTCCGCCCTCCTCGGTACCGTCGTCATCGCGGCGATCGCCAACGGCCTGACCCTGCTGAACCTCGACTCGTCGTACCGGTTCGTCATCACGGGTCTGGTCCTGGCCGTCGCCGTCGCGATCGACTCCCTCGCCCGCCGCTCCCGTGCCTCGCACGGCCGCGCGTGAGCACCCGACCCACCCTCGAGGAGGACGCCATGACCATCCGCGCGGCCGTCATGACCGAGCTCGGCCAGATCGAGATCCAGGACCACCCGGAGCCGGTGCCGGCTCCGCACGAGGCCGCCGTCCGCGTGCGCGCCGTCGGCGTGTGCGGCTCCGACACGGCGTACTTCACCGTCGGGCGGATCGGGGACTGGGTGGTCGACGGGCCGATCGTGCTCGGCCACGAGGTGTCCGGCGAGGTCGTCGGGGTCGGCGAGGAGGTGACCTCCGTCGCCGTCGGCGACCGGGTGGCGATCGAGCCCGGCACGCCGTGCCGGAACTGCCGGGAGTGCATGGCCGGCCGCTACCACCTGTGCCCGGACCTCGCCTTCCTCGCGACCCCGCCGTACGACGGCGCGCTCGTCGAGGTGATGACGATCGACGCCCGCAACCTGCACGTCATCCCGGACTCGATGGGCTACGAGGAGGCCGCGCTCCTCGAGCCACTCTCGGTCGGCATCTGGGGGTGCCGCCGGGCCGGCCTTGAGCCGGGCGACGACGTGCTCGTCACCGGGGCGGGCCCGGTCGGCCTCCTCGCGGGGGCCGTGGCGCGGGCGTTCGGGGCCGGGTCGGTGACCGTCACCGACCCCAGCGCCTTCCGGCTCGGGCTCGCCGAGCGGATGGGCCTCGGCACCGACACCGACCCGGACGCCCGCTTCGACGTCCTGCTCGAGTGCTCGGGCGCCAAGGGCGTTCTCGCAGAAGGGCTCCGGCGCCTCCGGCCGGCCGGGCGCGCGGCGATGATCGGGATGCCGAAGGACGAGCTGGTCGGGCTGCCGCTCTCGCAGCTGACCGTCAACGAGCTGAGCCTCAGCCTCGTGCACCGGTACAACCACACGTGGCCGCTGGCGATCTCCCTCGTGGCGTCCGGACGCGTCGACGTCGCGCCCCTCGTGACGCACCACTTCCCCCTTGCCGAGACGGCCGACGCGCTCCTGCTCGGGAAGCGCGTCACCGACTCGGTCAAGGCGGTCATCCACCCCGACCGGTGAGACGGACGCGTCCGCGGTGTGAGGGCCGCGGACGCTCCGCCGCGGCTCAGTGGCGGGCCGTCCACTCGGCGGCGACGGCGTCGAGCGCGTCGTGGCCGAGGCTCAGGCCGCCGAAGTTGGCGAGGGTGGACATCGGCATCGTGCCGACGACCGGCAGCAGCTCGTCGTCCATCGCCGCACCCGGTTCACCGCCGGCGACCGCGGCCGTGACGAGCTCGCGGCCGAGCGGGTCGGCGAGCCACTCGTGGAGGGTGGAGTCGCGGGTCAACGGCGGGGCCACGCGAGGGGCGTCGACGTGCACCTCGGCCGTGAGCGCCAGGTCGCGGGAGTGCTGCCCGACGGCCACGACGAACCGGCCGGCCTCGACCACCCAGCGGTCGAGCTGCACCGACCACCACGAGAAGGCCCGCTGGTCGAGGACGATCTCGACGACCTCGGAGGCTCCCGGCTCGAGGGTCACCTTGGCGAACCCCTGGAGCGTGCGCACCTCGCGGTCGACCGAGGCCTCGGGGTCGGCCACGTAGCACTGCACGACGGTCGCCCCGGCCCGCTGTCCCGTGTTGGTCACCCGCACCGCCACGGTGGCGGCGAGGTCGTCGTCCTCGACCGCACCGGTCGTCCCGACCACGAGGTCGGACAGCTCGAAGTCGGTGTAGGACAGCCCGAAACCGAAGGGGAACGCGACCTGCCGGTCCGCCTTGTCGTACCCGCGGTACCCGATGTACCGACCCTCCCCGTAGGTGACGACCTGGCTGTCACCGGGGAAGTTGAGGAACGAGGGGTCGTCCTCCAGCCGCAGGGGCATCGTCTCGGCGAGGCGTCCGGAGGGGTCCACGCGGCCGGTGAGGACGTCGAGCAGCCCGCTGCCGGCGGCCTGACCGCCGAGCCAGGCCTCGACGAGCGCCGAGGCGTGGGGCAGCACCTCGTCGACCCGGACCACCGACCCGTTGACGAGCACGACGACGACCGGGGTCGCGGTCGAGCCCGCCTCCTCGGCGACCGCCCGCAGCGCCTCCAGCTGCTCGCGGGGCAGGTCGAGGTGTGTGCGGTCGAAGCCCTCGGACTCGTGGCTCGCGGGCAGGCCGACGACCACGACGGCGACGTCGGCGTCCCGGACCACCGCCCGCGCCTCGTCGAGCAGCGCCGCACCGTCGGCATCGGCCGTCGGGCGGTCCTCCAGCGGGTACCCCGGGGCGAAGGCGACCTCCCCGAGTACCTCCCTGGCGGCGTCGAGGACGGAGTCGACCCGGGTCGGGTTGACCTGGGAGGACCCGGCGCCCTGGAAGCGCGGCGTCCGCGCCAGCTCCCCGACGAGGGCCACGCGGGCCGACGGGTCCAGCGGCAGCGAGCCGTTGTTGGTCAGCAGCACCACCGACTCGGCGGCCGCCGCCCGCGCGAGGGCGTGGTGGGCGTCGAGGTCGAACGTCTCGCCGGCACCGGCCGCCTCCGTCGCGCGCGAGACCAGCCGCAGGACGCGGGCGACCCGGTCGTCGAGCACGGACTCGTCGAGCCCGCCGTCGCGGACGGCGGTGACGACGGCCTCCGGGCTGCGGCCCAGGGCCGGCGGCATCTCGAGGTCGAGTCCGGCGAGCAGGGCCGGGACGCGGTCGTACACCGCGCCCCAGTCGGAGACGACGACGCCCTCGAACCCCCAGTCCTCGCGGAGGACCGTCGTGAGCAGCCACGGGTTGGCCGACGCCGAGAGTCCGTTGACCTTGTTGTAGGCGCACATCACGGTCCACGGCTGCGCGGAGGTGACGACCTTCTCGAAGGCCGGGAGGTAGATCTCGCGCAGGGTCCGCTCGTCGACCCGGGCATCGACGCGGAGCCGGTCGGTCTCCTGGTTGTTCGCCGCGAAGTGCTTGAGCGACGTGCCGACGCCGAGCGACTGGATGCCCGTGACCATCGCGGTGGCCAGCACGCCGGCGAGGTGCGGGTCCTCGGAGAAGTACTCGAAGTTCCTGCCGCACAGGGGAGACCGCTTCATGTTGACCCCCGGCCCGAGGACCACCGACACGTTGCTCGCCCGCGCCTCCCGGGCCAGGGCCTCCCCGACGCGGCGCAGCGTGCTCGGGTTCCACGTCGACGCCAGGGCCGAGGCGGTGGGGAAGCAGGTGGCGGGGAGGGAGCCGCCGATGCCCACGTGGTCGCCGACGCCGGGTTGCGCGCGCAGGCCGTGCGGACCGTCGGAGACCATGATCGCCGGGATGCCGAGCCGCTCGACCGGGGCCGTGTACCAGAAGGACGAGCCGCTCGTCAGCGCCGCCTTCTCCTCGAGGGTCAGCCGTGCGAGCAGGTCGTCCACGTCGAGGGTCATGGTCCCCAGTGTGCTCTCCCCGCCCGGCCTGCCGAGGGGACGCGCTGCCCAGGATCCGCGCCGCGTCCCCTTCCCATCGGCCGTAGCATCGACGGGTGACGCTCAGGGAGCGCGAGGAGCAGCTCGAGGTCGCGGCCCGGTACCTCTCGGAGGCCACGGCCGGCCAGGGGCGGCTGGTGTACGTGGCCGGGGAGGCCGGCATCGGCAAGACGTCGTTCGTGCAGCGGGTCCTCGATGACGCGGGTGGGGCGGCCCGCGGGGTCGTCGGGCAGTGTGACGGCTCGGCCACCCCCGCGCCGCTGGGCCCACTGGTCGACATGCTGCCGGACCTGCCGGACGGCGTGTGGGCACCGGGTGTGACGCGCCAGGAGGTGTTCTCCCGGCTGGTGGCCGCGCTGCGGGATCCGCCCGGCCGCCCGCCGTACCTGGTCGTCATCGAGGACGCCCACTGGGCCGACGAGGCCACCCTCGACCTGATCCGTCACGTCGCTCGCCGCGTCCACGACTGCCGCGCACTGGTGATGGTGACCTATCGACCGGAGGACGTCTCCGCCAACGGGTTGCGCCTGCTCCTCGGCGACACCGCGGCGGCGCGTGGCACGCGGCGCATCGACCTGCCCGCGTTGTCGGCGGAGGGCGTCGCAGCCCTGGCCGCTGAGCACGGCCGTGACCACCCGGACGCGACGGTCACCGATGCCGGCCGGCTGTACGAGGTCACCGGAGGCAATGCGTTCTTCGTGACCGAAGCCCTCTCGGCCGACGCCGACGACGTGCCCCAGACCGTGCGCGACGCCGTCCTGGCCCGGGTGTCGCGGCTCGACGAGTCCGCCCAGCGGGCCCTCGAGGTCGTCGCGCTGGCCGGCGCGAGGGCGCGGGTCGAGCTGTTGGCCGAGCTGCTGGCGACGGGGCTCACGGAGATCGACGAGCCGCTCCGCCGCGGGCTGTTGCGGGAGGTCGACGGCGACGTCGTCTTCCGCCACGAGCTGGCGAGGCTGGCGGTCGTCGGCGAGATCCCGGTCGGTCGCGGCGTCCACCTGCACCGGCGGTTGCTGGCGGCGCTCGAGGCCCGTGGTGCCGACCCCGCGGTGCTCGCCCACCACGCCGAAGGGGCCGGCCTGGCCGACGCGGTGCTGCGGCACGCACCGGTGGCCGCGACGCGCGCGGCCGAGCTCGGGGCCCACCAGGAGGCGGTGCGGCAGTACCGGCGTGCGCTGAGGCACGCCGACCGGCTCGACGACGCCGCCCGGGCGGATCTGCTCTGGTCCCTGGGGTACGAGTGCTACCTCACCGAACGGATCGACCAGGCGATCGACTGCACCCGGCGGGCCCTGGAGATCTGGGAGCGGTCGGGGGAGACCCTGCGGGTCGGTGACGCGTGGCGCTGCCTGTCCCGGCTCAGCTGGTTCGCGGGGCGGGGCGCGGACGCGGAGCGGCAGGCCGACACCGCGATCGACCTCCTGCACGGGACCCCGTCGGTCGAGCTGGCGATGGCCTACAGCAACCGCACCCAGCTGCGGATGCTGTCGAGCGACCTCGAGGGGACGCGCACCTGGGGCGCGAGCACCCTCGAGGTCCTGGAGCAGCTGCCGGACGGTCCGGGACGGCACGAGGTGCGCGTGCACGCGCTCAACAACCTCGGCACGATGGAGGTGACGGCGGGCGACCTGGCGACGGGGCAGGGCCTCCTCCTCGAGAGTCTGGAGGGGGCGCGCTCCGCCGGCCTGCACGAGCACGCCGCGCGGGCCTACTGCAACCTCGCCTCGGCCGCCGTGGTCCAGCGTCGGCACGGCGAGGCGAAGCGGTACCTCGACGAGGGCATCGAGTACTGCGGCGAGCGCGACCTCGACTCCTGGACGCTGTACCTGGAGGGTGTCCGGTGCCGGTTCCTGCTCGACGCCGGCGACGCCCCCGCGGCTCGGGCCCTCGCGCAGTCGATCCTCGACCGTGGCGAGCTGGCGGCGATCGACGCCATCGAGCCGGTCCTCGTGCTCGCGCACGTCCACGCCCGGCACGGCGACCCCCGATCGACCGACCTCCTCGCCCGGGCGGCCGAGCTGGCCGAGGGGATGCAGGAGGTCCAGCGCATGGCGCCCGCCGCGGCCGCTCGCAGCGAGGCGGCCTGGATCGCGGGTGACGTCGACCTCGCCGCCGCGGTGGCGACGGACGCCTGGCCGGTCGCACTGAGGGCCGACTGTCCGTGGAACCGCGGGGTGGTCGCCACATGGCTCCCGCCGGACGTCGCCGTGTCGGCCGACGTGCTGGCGCCGCCGTACGCGGCGGAGCGCGAGGGCCGCTGGGAGGACGCCTCCGCGCTCTGGGAGCGGCTCGGGTGCCCGTTCGAGCGAGCGATGGCACTGGCGCGCAGTGCGACTCGTGAAGGCCTCACCGAAGCGGTCCACGGGTTCGACCGGCTCGGGGCGGACGCCGCCGCCGCGCGCTCACGAACGATGCTCCGGGCCCGGGGCTGGCCCGCGCCCCGGACGCCGCGTGGCACGCCGCACGTCAACGGCCTGACGCCTCGTGAGCTCGAGGTCCTCGCGCTCGTGGGCCGCGGGCTCCCCGATGCCGGGATCGCGGAGCGGCTGTCGATCTCCCGGCGCACGGCCGAGCACCACGTCGCCTCGATCCTGGCGAAGGTCGGCGTCAGCTCGCGTCGCGAGCTGGTCGGCATGGGTAGCGGCCGCCCGGAGGATGGGTAGCCGCTACCGATGAGGGGGGCTGCGCCGGGTGGCTACACCTGAGGGACGACACCTCAGGAAGGGACACATCATGCCGCTGTTCATGGACATCCACAGCCTCGGAGCCGGGGTCACCGTCGCCGACGTCGCGAAGGCACACGCCGCCGACCTGGCCACCCAGGGCGCCTACGACGTCAGCTACCTGCGCTACTGGGTCGACGAGGGCAAGGGCCAGATCTTCTGCCTCGTCGAGGCCCCGGACGCCGAGGCCGCCCACACCGTCCACCGAGAGGCCCACGGCCTCGTGGCGGACGCGATCTTCGAGGTCGAGGAGGGCTGAGGTGGGCTCGCCTCGGGGAACCCCACGCCGCCTGGGCGCCGCCCTCGGCCTGGCCGGCCTCCTCGTCGTCGGCTGCGCGCCGCCCCCGTCGACCCCGCACGACGCGGCCGGCCTCGGAGGTGCGGTCAGGGTCGACCACCGCAGCGCCGACGACCTGCTCGAGCACCGCCACTTCCTCGGCCGTCCCGCGGACGGACGACATCCACACCCGGACGCCTCGATCGGCCGCGCGGACCGGGCCGCGGCGCAGCTGGCCACGGCGGCGTTCCAGGACGAGGAGGTCGCCGAGGCCGCCGGATGGCGGAGCACCCTCGAGGCCCTGGGGTGCTTCCAGAGCCCGGGGCGTGGGGGGATGGGGGTCCACTTCGTCAACGACGCGCTGCTCGACGACCGGGTGGACGTCTCCCGTCCGGAGGCACTGGTCTACGAGCTCGACCGTGACGGTGCGGTGGCCGGGCTGGTCGCCCACGAGTACATCGTCCCGGTGGACGCCTGGACGCGGTCGACCCCGCCGCAGCTGTTCGGCGTGGCCTTCCACCGCCACCCGAGCCTGCCCCTGTACGTGCTCCACGCCTGGGTGTGGAAGGACAACGCGCGCGGCGACCTCGACGACTGGAACCCGGCCGTGCGCCTGTGCCCGCCCGGCGTGCCGATCTTCGGGGAGGACCGTCGTGCGTCCTCGAGCGCCCGGTCCTGAAGCGGGGTGCCGGGGCCGGCGGCCGCGATCGTCAGTCGTGCTCGGCGGCGCCGACGAGCCGCCACGCGCCGGGCAGGAGGCCGGCGGCGAGCAGCGCCTTGAGGGCGTCACCGAACAGGAACGGCACGACACCGATGGACACCGCCGCGGCGAGCGACATCCCGGTCGACAGGGCGAGCCAGCCGGCCCCGAACACGTAGATGGTCAGCGAGGCGGCGACGGCCGCGGCGAGCTGGCGCGGCACCGAGCGGTCGTGACCCCGGCGGGAGGCGAGCCCGGCGACCGCGGCGGCGGCGAGGAAGCCGACGAGGTAGCCGCCGGTCGCGCCGAGGAGGACGTGCGCACCGCCGGAGGCGTCGGTGAACACCGGGAGCCCGACGACGCCGAGCAGCGTGTAGAGCGCCATGCTCGCGACGCCGCGCGCGGGCCCGAGGGCCGCGCCCACGAGGAGGACCGCGAAGGTCTGCCCGGTGACGGGGACCGGCGACCCCGGGACGGGCACGGCCACCTGGGCGGCGAGCGCGGTGAGCAGCGCGCCGAGGCCGACGGTGACGCCGGTGCGGGTGAGCGTGCGGGGCAGGACCGCCTCCGCGAGGACGGCGCGCGGGCGGAGGGGGACGGCGGCGGTGGTCATCAGGGCTCCGAGGTCGGGGTGAGTGGGCGCCTCCATCCTGCCGCTCTCGATGGCGCGCTCCGCAGCGGGGTGACGCGATCGACACGGCGTAGCGTCGTGCGGGTGGTGGACGGCGACGAGGGACCGCAGCGGACGGCCGACGGCAGGTACCTCGTCATCGACGGGCGACGCTGGCGGGCAACGGATCCCGGCATCCCCGAACGACTGCGGGCCGAGCTGGTGGCCGAGCTGATGGATGCCCGGCGAGCCGTGCGCGCCGAGGGCGACGCGGCTCGCCACCGCGTCCAGGACGCCAAGGTGGCGCTCGGGGAGCGGGGCGAGCCGTGGTGGGACGAGCCGACGGAGGAGGGCCGGCGCGAGCGGGTGGCCGCGACCTACCGGACCCTCCTGCGGCACCGGCCCGAGGGGACGACCTGCCCGAGCGAGGCGGCACGGGTCGTCGGGGGTGACGGCTGGCGGTCGCTGTCGCGGCCGGTGCGGGACATCGCCTTCGACCTCGCGGACGAGGGCGGGCTGCAGGTGCTGCAGAAGGGCCGGCCGGTGCAGCGCGACGTCCGGGGGCCGGTGCGCGTCGGCCGGGGGCCGCGCTTCGAGGCCTGAGGCGCCGTCAGCGCACGAGGTCGGCGAGGGCGAGGACGTCGTCGGGTGCGCCGAGGTCGGGCGTCGTGAGGAAGACCGTCGACACCCCGAGGGCTGCGAGCTCCGCGTGCCGGTCGCGGTGCTGCCCGACCGTTCCGGCGTGCGAGCGGGCCGCGAACGTCGAGGCCGCCGTCCGGCCGCGCAGCCGCTCGACCCGCGCCCACACGTCGTCGCGGTCGCGGCCCACCACGGGGACGTCGAGCACGGTGACGGCGACCTGGTCGGGTGGGCGACCGACGTCGGCGCAGTGCTGGTGCAGCGCGGCCACCTTGCGCGACAACGTCGTCGGGTCGGTGGTCGTGAGGTTGCAGCCGTCGCCGAGCTCGGCGGCGATCCGCAGGGTCCGGTGCTCGCCGTTCCCGCCGACGAGCACCGGCACGGGGCCGACCGGCCGCGGGTAGCACGTGGTCTCCGGCAGGGAGACGCGCCCGTCGTCGTACGGCTTGGTGCCCGCGGCCCAGAGCGCGCGCATCGTCCGGATCGAGCGGTCGAGGGTGTCGAGCCGCTCACGGGCGGTGGGGAAGGGCACCCCGAACCCCGCGTGCTCGCGCTCCCACCACCCCGCGCCCACCCCGAGGAAGGCGCGACCCCCGGTGAGGGCCGAGAGGGTGGCGGCGGCCTTGGCCGTGACGCCCGCGGGACGGAACGTGACCGGCGTGACGAGCGTGCCGAGCCGCAGGCCGGTCCCCAGCCCGGCGAGGGCCCCGAGGGCGACCCACGGCTCCGGGATCGTCTCCCAGGCCCGTCCGACCTGGGGGATCTGGACGAGGTGGTCCATCAGCGCGAGCCCCGAGAACCCCGCCTCGTCGGCGGCCAGCGCCATCGAGCGCAGCCAGCCGAGCGGGTCCTCGCCCCACGGGAACCGGGACAGCTGGAGCACCACCTCGACGCCGGTGGACGTCCGCCGTGAGCCGTCGGGGGCCGCTGCGGCCGAGGGCTGTTCGATGGACGGAGCGGTCGCGGTGTCCGCGGTGTCGACCACCACGACGTCGTCCCAGCCCTCCGCGGCGAGGTCGGCCCGGGCCACGTCCAGCTGCCGCAGCTGCTGCGCGAGGACCTTTGCCGGCACCGGCCGGTCGCGGGCGGCGTTGCGCTGCCGGCAGACCGCGGTGGGAGCCGTGACCACGACGGCCACGGCGGGCAGGCCCGCGGCCCGGGCCGCGGTGAGCCAGGACCGGCGGCGCGTGGTGTCGAACCCGAGGGTGTCGACGACGGTCGTCAGGCGGCGGCCGACGCGTGCGGACACCACCGCCTCGAGCACCGCGAACGCGTCCGTGGAGGCGTCGAGGTCGGCCGGCCCGCTGCCGACCACGCCCCGCAGGCCGTCGGACGAGACGACCTCAGCGGGCCGGTACCGCTGCGCCGCCCAAGTCGACTTGCCGGAGCCGGAGGCGCCGACGAGGACGACGAGGGCCGGGTCCGGGATCGCCACGGGCGGACCGCTACTCGTCGCCGCGCAGGGTGAACGAGCGCAGCCGGTCGCCGGTGAACCACACCGAGCCGAGGGTCACGACGAGCGCCGCGACGACCGCGAACACCGTCCCGACGTCGGCCGTGCCGACGAGCGGGCTGAGCGCGTGCGCCACCTCGCGGCCCCACGCCCCGACCGAGAGGTACCGGATGCCCGAGAGCACCGAGCCGAGCACGCCCTCCCAGAACAGGGTGTAGAGCAGGCCGATGACGACGGCGTGCCGGGTGAGCGCCGCGAGGCCGAGGAAGAGCGCCGAGTAGACCGTCCCCGCGACCGCTCCGCCGACCCCGAGCGCCGCCGCTCGCCCCGGCTCGGAGGCGTCGAGGACGAGCGCGACGACCCCCAGCGGCAGCGCGCCGAGGAGCATCGTCGTCAGCCAGGCGGCCGCGTACTTGCTCACCGCGATGACGTGCCGGCTGACCGGCTTCGAGAGCAGGTAGACGATGGAGCCGTCGTCGACCTCGGGGCCGAGGACGGCCGTCGAGGCGAGCAGCGCGACGAGCGGGAGGGCGAGCGAGAAGCCCAGGCCGACGGTGGCGTCGAGACCGGTGTCGCCGTCGGCGAGGCCCTTGACGACGAGCGCCAGGACGAGCAGGGCCACCGGGACCACGAGCAGGACGAGCCCCCGGCGGCGCCCGGCGACGGCCTGCACGGAGAGGCGGAAGAGGGTCCGGTTCACCGGGTCAGCCCCCCACCAGGTAGGAGAAGACGCTCTCGAGGGAGTCGTCGGTGGGGGCGAGCTCGAGGACCCGGATGCCGTTCTCGCGGGCCACCCTCGGCAGCCGCAGGGCGAAGGATCCGAAGTCCGCGACCGACACCGCGATGCCTCCCTCGGGGCGCAGCGACACCGCGACGACCGAGGGTTCGGCGATGAGCCGTGACGCGAGTGCGCGGTCGTCGTCGGCGACCACGACGTACTGCACCGGGCGGTCGGTCATCAGCCGCCGGATCTCCCCGAACTCCCCGGACGCGGCGTGCCGCCCGGAGACGACGACCTCGATCTGCCGGGCGACCTGCTCGACCTCCTCGAGGATGTGCGAGCTGAAGAGCACGGTGCGGCCCTCGGCGCCCATCCGCCGGAGCAGGGCCATGAGGTGGAGGCGCTGGCGCGGGTCGACGCCGTTGAACGGCTCGTCGAGGAGCAGCACCGACGGGTCGTGGACGAGCGCGGAGGCGAGCTTGACCCGCTGGCGCATCCCCTTGGAGTAGGTGCCGATGCGCCGTGCGGCCGGCTCGGTCATCTCGACGACCTCGAGCACGCGCTCGGTGGCGGCGCCGGGGTCGGGCAGGCCGTGCAGCTCGGCGTTGGCGAGGACGAACTGGCGGCCGGTGAGGTACCCGAAGCTCACCTCGCGCTCGGGGACCAGCCCGATCGACCGGTACACGGAGGTGGTGCGCCACACCATGGTCCCGTCGAGGGTGACGGTGCCGGCCGAGGGTGCGAGGAAGCCGGACATCATCGCGATGAGGGTCGTCTTGCCGGCGCCGTTGGGGCCGAGGAGGCCGGTGATGCCCGGGCGCACGGTCATCGAGATGCCGTTGACGGCGACGACGTTGCCGTACCAGCGCGAGGTCTGGTCGAGGGTGAGGACGCTCACGACGTCGCCTCCCGCCGGTACCGCGCGACGAGGGCCACGAGGCAGGCCGCCGACAGCCCGACGAAGACCGCGACGTACGCGAGCTCCATCCCCGTCGACGACGGCGGGGTCGGGGTGTCCGCGCCGGCCCAGGCCCCGATGAGCCCCCGGTAGAGCGAGTACGGCGAGAAGAGGCCGGCGACCTCCCCGACCCGGGTGCTGCCGCTGGACTCGCTCGAGATGCCCTGGATGACCGTGACGACGCCGTTGGCGATGACGAGGAGCGCGATCGTCGCGACGACGGCGAAGCCCCGGCGGGTCGACCACGACGCGATGAGCCCGGCGATCCCCGCGAGGGAGAGGGCCAGCAGCACGGCGAGACCGAGGGCCTTGGCCGCCTCGCGGGTCTGGTCGGAGACGTCGAGCTCGATGAGGAGGGCGACCGCGTAGAGGATGACGATCGGCAGGACGAGGAAGACGAGCGTGGCGGCGAGCAGGGACGCCCAGCGGGCGAGGGCGTAGGCCCCGGAGCGCAGCGGGCGCGCGAGGTAGAGGGCGATGGTGCCGTGCCGCAGGTCGCGCGAGAAGAGGACCGGAGCCTGCGAGGCGACGAAGATGCCGAGCAGCACCTGCGTCGTCGAGGCGTACTCGGCGTAGCCGATGGGCAGCTCGTCGAGGCTCGCGAAGGCGGCGACCCCGCCGACGATGACGGCCGGCAGGAGGTTGAGGGCCAGGAGGACGAACGGGAGGATCTTCGAGCGCCCGGACCGGCCGAGGCCGAAGGCGTTGCGGAAGCCGGTGACCACGAGGGCGCGGGCGATCGTGGCCGGCGGCATCCGGGTGCCGGTGTACGGGCGGTAGCCGAGGTCGTGGATGACGCTGCGGCCCTCGGGGGTCGGCGTGCTCGGGTCAGTCACCGGGAGCCCCCTCGAGGCGGCGGTGCCGACCGGGCCGGCGGCTGGCGTCGGCAGTCGGTGCGGCGCCGCCGGGTCCCGGTTCTGGTGCGGCGACGGGAGGGCCGCCGGCCGGCGAGGTCGCGGCGGGCCGGTCGACGGGCGCGTCCTCCGGCTCGTCGGCGAAGACGTCCTCGATGCGTCGGTGGTCGGTCTGGAGGCGGACGAGGCCGAGGCCGAGGTCGCTGGCCGTGTCACGGACGAGGTCCCGGACGTCGAGGCCCTCCGCGGTGGCTCCGACGCTGAGCACGGATCCCCGGTCGGCCACCGCCACACCGGCGTTCGTCAGGGCGGCGGCCATCCGGGCGTGGGCGTCGTCGCCGAGGACCTCGACGAGGAGGGCGCCCGTGGCGTCGAGGAACTCGTCGGTGCGCGAGGCCCGGAGCAGCCGCCCGCCGTCGAGGACGACGACGTTGTCGCTGACCCGCTCGAGCTCGCCGAGGAGGTGCGAGGTGACGACGACGGCGATGCCGAAGTCGTGGCCGATGCGGCGGACGAGGCCGAGCATCTCCTCGCGCGCCGCGGGGTCGAGGCCGTTCGTCGGCTCGTCGAGGAGGACCAGCCGCGGGTCGTGCACGAGCGCCTGGGCGAGCTTGGCCTTCTGCTTCATGCCGGTGGAGTACCCGCCCATCGGCCGGTAGCGCTCCTCGGCGAGCCCGACGTGGCGCAGCACCTCGGCGGCCCGCTCGCGGGCGGCCACGCGGGGGAGGCCGGACATCATCGCCATGTGGACGACGAAGTCGCTGGCGCTGACGTCCGGTGGGAGGCAGTCGTGCTCGGGCAGGTAGCCGACCGCGGCCCGGACGGCGGCGCCCTCGGTGGCGACGTCGTGGCCGAGCACCTCGGCGCGACCCCCGGTGGCGGGGATGAGCCCGAGGAGGATCTTCAGGAGGGTCGACTTGCCCGCACCGTTGGCCCCGACGAGCCCCGTGGTGCCCTCGCCGACGTCGAGGGTCAGGGCGTCGAGGGCGAGCACCGCACCGTAGTCCTTGGTGAGGTGCTCGACGCGCACGACCGGGCCCATCGCCTCACGGTATCGGTGTCGGCGTGCGCAGGTCGTGAAGATCCTGTGGAGGTGTCGCGGCGGCCAGACCGTCGTCGACGCCGGAGCGCGGTGCCGGCCGGGCGCGGTGACTACTTCGCGACGTCGATGTAGACGAGGGCGTCGGTGCCGCCGCGGCAGACGACGGGCGTGGTGTTCGCGCAGGTCATCTCGTAGTCCTTCTTCGTGACCGGCGACGTCGCCGTGACGGTGGCGGGCAACGTGCCGCCGGCGGCCTGCAGGGCGCGGGCCGTCTCGATGGCGAAGTCGCAGGTCGTCACCTCGTTGCCGCTCCAGGCCGTCATGCCGCCCTCGAGCTCGCCGCACTTCTTCGCGGTCGAGGCGCGCTGGGTCGGCTGCGGACCGGTGGGAGAGGCGGACGGCTGGTCGGTGAGGGAGGCCTGACCCGAGGGTGCCGTCGTGCTCGAGGCCGTGGGTGACGCGGCGGTCGGTGACTCGGGCTCGTCGCCGGAGCCGAAGTACCAGAGCAGGCCGGCGAGCATCAGGAGCCCCACCATGGCCAGCGCGACCATCCCGAGGCAGCCGCGTCGCGAGTCGGGGTCACCGGGCCCGGTGCCGCCGGCCGGGGCCAGGTGCTCGTCGTCGCGGTCCGGGTACCCGCCACCGGGCCGGTGCACGTCCGGGTACTGGGAGAAGGGCAGCAGCTCGTCGAGGTCGGAGGTGTCGTCGAGGGCCGGCATCGGGTCGTCGTCGCCGGCGGGCGACAGCGGCTCCTCGTCGCGGCGGGCGAGCAGGGCGGTGCCGCAGCGCGAGCAGAACCGCGCCTCGTCGGCCTGCGTGGCGCCGCACTCGGGGCAGGTCACGGGTGTCTCCGTCCGTGGGGGTACATCCCCGCCACGATAGCCAGCGACCCGCCGCGGGCCCCAAATCCGTGCGGGGCCGCGGCCGGTGACCCGGGGGTTCGCGACGCCGGAACGGTCGGCCCGTCCGCGACGGGACGCCCCTACCCTGCGCCCCATGACGACCACGTCCGCCCCCGTCACCACATCCGCCGCCGGCCCCGAGATCGGCCGCACCGTCACGGCGGGAGGCATCGAGACCAACGTCCACGTCCTCGGCGACCCCGCCACCCAGCCGGTCGTCCTGCTCGTCCACGGGTCGGGCCCCGGGGTCACCGCCTACGCGAACTGGCGGCTCACGATGCCAGCCCTCGCCGAGCGGTTCTGCGTCGTCGCGCCCGACATGGTCGGCTTCGGCTTCACCGACCGCCCCGAGGGGTTCGAGTACTCGATGCCGTCCTGGACCGCCCACCTCGTGGCGCTCATGGACGCCCTCGGCATCGAGCAGGCCGACGTCGTGGGCAACTCCTTCGGAGGCGGGCTCGCGGCCTCGCTCGCCGTGCACCACCCCGAGCGACTGCGGCGGCTCGTGCTCATGGGGGCCACCGTCTCGCCCCAGCGGATCACGCCGGGGCTGGACGCCGTGTGGGGCTACCGACCGTCGGTCGAGAACATGCAGGCCCTCCTCGAGCTGTTCGCGTACGACCGGGAGGCGCTCGGCCCGGACCTCGCGCGGATCCGCTACGCCGCGAGCACCCGGCCCGGCGTCCAGGAGGCCTTCGCGGGGATGTTCCCCGCGCCGCGCCAGCGCCACCTCGACGCCCTGACCCAGCCGATCGCGGCCATCGAGGCGATCCCGCACCGGACGCTCGTCGTCCACGGGCGCGACGACCGGGTCATCCCCGTCGAGTCCTCGTACGCCCTGCACGGGCTCATCCCCGACTCGCAGCTGCACGTCTTCGGCCGCTGCGGGCACTGGACGCAGATCGAGCACGCCGACGCCTTCAACCGGCTCGTCGGCGACTTCCTCGCCGCGCCCTGACCCGCCGCCGGACGCCACCGGCGCCACGTTCCGGGATGAGGAACGTCTGTGGCCCGGCCCGCGGCGCCCGGCGACCCTCGTTGCAGGCGGCAGGGTGTCGCCCACCCACTGACCGCAAGGGAGCGCCGGTGCCGACCGTGAGGATCCACCCGACGGGCGAGGTCATCCACCTCGAGCCCGCGGAGACGGTCCTCAGCGGTCTCTACCGGGCGGGGTACTCGTACACCGTCGGCTGCCGACGCGGCGGCTGCGCGATCTGCAAGGTCGACTGCCGGTCCGGTGAGTTCTCCTACGACCACCCCATCGCCGACACCGTCCTCGACGAGGACGAGCGCACCGACGGCACCTGCCTCAGCTGCCGCGCCGTGCCGACGACGGACATCACCATCGAGCTGCGCGGCGAGGACGTCCGCCTCGTCAACCCCTTCCTGCGCCAGATCAACGAGAAGGCGCGCCTGCGCGCCGAAGCACTCGCCGCCGCCCCGGCCGGCCCCACCACACAGGAGTAACGCATGGCAGTCATGAGGATGGGCTACGCCCACGTCCGCGTCACGGACATGGCCGAGGCCAAGGACCACTACGCCAACACGATGGGTCTCTACGAGACCCACTCCGAGGGCAACAAGACGTACTACAAGGCCTGGGACGAGTGGGACCACCACTCGGTCGTCCTCGAGGAGGGCGGCGTCGGCCTCGTGAAGTTCGGCTGGAAGGTCGAGTACTCGAGCGACCTCGACGAGATCGAGAAGCGCGCCACGGCCTTCGGCGTCACCGTCGAGCGGATGAGCAAGGGCGAGAACCCGGAGATCGGCGACGGCATCCGGTTCACGACCCCGAGCGACCACGTCTTCGAGGTCTACCACGAGGCGACCTGCATCGGCACCGAGGTCGGGACGCACAACCCGGACGCCTTCCCGCGCCACCTCGTCGGGGTCGGCGTCCCCGCCCTCGACCACGCCCTCATCACCGCCGAGGACCCGGGCCTGATGGACCGCTTCCTCACCGCGGTCTTCGACTTCTACCCGACCGAGCGGGTGCAGACCAGCCTCGACTCCGACGCCGACATCATCGCGACGTGGATGACGAGCGGGAACCAGATCCACCAGCTGGCCGTGCTCGCCGGCCCGAACTCCAAGCTGCACCACTTCGCCTTCCGGCTCGGTGACTGGGTCGAGGTCGGCCGCGCCGCGGACCTGTTCTCGATGGACGACGTGCCGATCGACATCGGCCCGACGCGCCACGGCATCACCCGCGGCCAGACGGTGTACTTCTTCGACCCCTCGGGCAACCGCAACGAGGTGTTCGCGGGCGGCTACCTCGCCTTCCGCGACCGCCCGATGTCGGTGTGGACGCCGGACGCGCTCGGCAAGGGCGTGTTCTACCACGCCCGCGAGCTCAACGACGCCTTCACCTCGGTCCTCACCTGACGTCCGGTCCGGGCCCGCCCGGACCCCTCGGCCACCCCTCCGGGTGGCGGCGGACCTCCTGCACCCGTCGCCACCGCGGTGGCCCCTGCCCGCCGGCCGGCCCGGTGGGCCCCCGCCCACCTCGACGACGAGGAGGAGCAGCCGATGCTGGTCCGCACCGAGACGACCCTGACCCTCGCCGGGGCCCGGGTCGCCCTCGACGCCGCGCTGGCCCGAGCCGAGGAGGTCGGCGGGGCCTTCAACGTCGCGGTGACCGACGCGTCCGGGACGCTCCTCGCCTTCGCCCGGATGGACGGCGCGTTCGCGGCCTCCGGCGACATCGCCCGCGACAAGGCCTGGACGGTCACCGCCTTCGGGGGCCTGCCGACCGGGACGTTCTACGACGCGATCTCCGGCGAGGACGCCGTCCGCGAGGGCATCGCGCACCGGCCCCGGGTCGCGGCCTTCGGCGGCGGCGTGCCGGTGCTCGTCGACGACGTGCTCGTCGGGGCGGTCGGCGCCTCCGGCGGGTCGGCCGCGCAGGACACCGAGGTGGCGGCCGCCGGCGCCGCCGCGGTCGAGGCCCTCGCCACCGACGTCGTCCTCGCCGTCCCCGGCGACGAACCCCACCGAGTCCCGGAGAGGACTGCTCGATGACACCGTTCATGCTCCGCGTCGCCGAGATCGTCGGCACGCCCGAGGACCAGCTCCCGTCCGTCGACGACCTGGCCCCCATGCCGGAGACCCGGATCAGCCGGCGGATCGCCACCGGTACCGGGGCCGACCGGCAGGTCGCCATCCGCTCGCTCGCCGAGCAGCTGGTGAGCGAGGCCAACGCCGTGCTCGGCCCGGCCGACGACCGGCTCGACCTGGTCGACGAGCCGCTGCCGCACGAGCTGGCGTTCAAGGTCACCCACCGGGGTCGCGCCGCCCGGGTGTCGACGACCTTCGAGGACGGCACCGCCTACGGACGGCTGGTCGGCGACGGCTTCGACGCCGAGGTGCCCCACGAGCTCGAGGGCCCCGACGCCCTCCCCGACCTGCTCGTCCGGCTGCTCGTCGAGTCCGGCGTCCGCCACCACCACGTCCCCTGACCCACCGACCCACCCCGAACGGACCGGACACCCGAGCCGGCCAGCCCCCGAGGAGGCACCGTGCAGTACGAACTGCGGACCCAGGTCATCGACCCGCCGCGCAAGACGTTCGACCACCTCGTCAAGCGCTACGGCGACCGTCCCGCCTCGCGCTACGAGGAGGGGACGATCGACATCCAGGCCAAGGAGAACTTCCACTACCGGCCGCTCTGGGACCCCGAGCACGAGATCTACGACGAGGCGTTCAGCGCGTTCCGGCTGACCGACCCGTACTCGTTCACCGACCCGCGGCAGTACTACTACGCGCCGTACGTCACCTCCCGGGCCGCGATGGCCGACGCGGTCGCCGCGACGCTGGACTACCTCGACTCGCGGGACCTGCTCTCCCGCCTGCCCGACGCCTGGTCGTCGGTCATGGGTGAGCTGCTCGTCCCGCTGCGGCACTACGAGTCCGGTGCCCAGATGGTGTCCTGCGACATCGCCCGCTTCGGGTTCGGCACGACGATCACCCAGTGCGCGGCCTACGCCGCCTTCGACCGCATCGGCAACGCGCAGGCGCTCAGCCGGGTGGGGATCGCCCTCGGTGGCGGGACGGCGGAGCTGCTCGGCGACGCCAAGACGCGCTGGGTCGAGGACGCCTCCCTCCAGGGGCTGCGCCGCCTCGTCGAGGAGCTGTTCCTCGAGAAGGACTGGGGCAAGGCCCTCGTCCGTCTCGACGTCGCCGACCGGCTCGTCTACTCGCTCTTCTTCGCCCACCTCGACGACGCGGCCATCGACGGCGGTGCAGGGTCGTACAGCCTCGTGGCGCAGCACCTCTCGAGCTGGTTCGCGGACCACCGCAAGTGGGTCGACGCGCTCTACAAGGCTTGGGTCGCCGACCCGGAGACAGGTGCGGCGAACAAGGGCCTGCTGGCCTCCTCCACCGCCGAGGCCCTCGACGCCGCACTCGAGGCGCTGCGTCCCGTGGCCGCCCGGGTGGACGAGCTCGTGGGCGCCGGCGCCGGTGCCTCCCTCGAGTCCACCGCCACCACGATCCGCGAGACCGTCGCGGCTCTGACCGACTGACCGGGAAGGACCAGAACCCGTGAGCACCACCGCCGCCACCCGCCCCGTCGGCGTGGACATCCAGGAGAGCGAGACCAACCGCTCCGTCGTCGAGGCCATCGAGGCGACCAACGAGGGCTGCACCGTGCAGCACATGCCGGGACTGGTGCGGATCACCGCACCGGGCCGCCTCGTCGTCACCCGCGAGTCGGTCGAGGAGCGCCTCGGCCGCGAGTGGGAGACCCACGAGTTCCAGCTGGCGATCGTCAGCTACTTCGGGCACATCAAGGAATGGGATGACGACGAGATCGTCATCGCCTGGGACCACTGAGAGAGGCTGCGAGACATGACGATCGCCCCCAAGGCCCCGCGCAAGCTGACGATGAAGCAGCGCTACGAGGCGCTGACCCGCGACCTCGACTGGGAGCCCTCCTACGTCGAGACCTCCGAGGTGTTCCCCTACACCGAGTTCGAGGGCATCAAGATCCACGACTGGAGCAAGTGGGAGGACCCCTTCCGCCTGACCGTCGACGCCTACACGAAGTACCAGGCCGAGAAGGACAAGCGGCTCTACGCCGTGCTCGACGGGTTCGCCCAGAGCCAGGGTCACCTCTCGCTGACCGAGGCGTCCTACCTCAACGCGATGAAGCTCTTCCTCCAGGGCGTGACACCGCTGGAGTACCAGGCCCACCGCAACTTCGCCTACCTCGCCCGGCACCTCAACGGGCCGGGGCCGCGGTTCGCCGCGCTCTGCCAGTCGATCGACGAGATGCGCCACACGCAGACCGAGATCCACACCCTCTCGAACTACAACAAGTACTACGGCGGGTTCCACAACTACCTCGAGCAGCACGACCGGGTCTGGTACCTCTCGGTGCCGAAGTCGTTCTTCGACGACGCCCTGACCGCCGGGCCGTTCGAGTTCCTCATCGCCATCGGGTTCTCGTTCGAGTACCTGCTGACCAACCTGCTCTTCGTGCCGTTCATGTCGGGCGCCTCCTTCAACGGCGACCTCCCGACGATGACCTTCGGCTTCTCGGCCCAGTCCGACGAGTCCCGGCACATGACCCTCGGCCTCGAGGCGATCAAGTTCCTCCTCGAGCAGGACGAGGCGAACGTGCCGATCGTCCAGGCGTGGATCGACAAGTGGTTCTGGCGCGGGTACCGCGTCACCGCCCTCGTCGCGCAGATGCTCGACTACATGCTGCCGCGCAAGGTGATGAGCTGGAAGGAGGCGTTCGAGCTGTACTTCGAGGAGCAGATGCTCGGCGGCCTGTTCCAGGACCTCGCCTTCTACGGCATCACCCCTCCGAAGCACGTCGAGCACGCCATCGCGGAGAAGGAGGTGCTGTCGCACCAGGTGTACTGGACGCTCTACCAGTTCTCGCACGCGGCGGCCTTCACGACGACCTTCCCCGACGCCGAGGCCCAGTCCTGGCTGTCCGACAACTACCCGGGCACGTTCGACAAGCTGTACAAGCCGCTGTGGGACAAGGAGGCCCGCAACCTCGAGGCCGGCGGGCGGCACTTCGTCCGCGGGCTGCCGCAGCTCTGCCAGGTCTGCCAGATCCCGATGCTCTTCACCGAGCCGGACGACCCGACGACGATCTGCCAGCGGCACTCGGAGTACCGGGGCGAGAAGTTCCAGACCTGCTCCGACGGGTGCCAGTGGATCTTCGAGCGCGAGCCGGAGAAGTACGTGCAGGCCTGGCTCCCCGTGCACCAGATCTACCAGGGCAACTGCGGCGGGCCGACCGTGCCCGACGTGCTCGCCTGGTACGGCATCCAGGAGGGCGACGGCGGCGAGTACAAGGGCTCGCTCGACGCCGCCCACTGGGCCCGGTGGCACGACGCCGCGGACCACTCCCACATCGGATCGGAGGCCTGAGCGCCATGGCCGTCAACAGCATCGGCACGTACGACTTCCCGTCCCGCTCCCGCCAGGAGCTGTACGGCGACGACCAGCTCGTGCACGTGTGGTTCCAGGAGAACATGTGGTTCTGCGCGTCGGCCTGCTTCCGCGCCCCCAAGGCGATGACGTGGGGCGACTTCTGGAACGGGCTGCTCGTGCCCTACGCCGAGGAGGACCCGGACTTCGACCCGGGCGCCCGGCGCGTCTGGACCCTGCACGGCGAGGTCATCGAGCCGCGGGACGACCAGACGCTCGAGGAGATCGGCGTCGAGCACAAGGACGTCATCGGGATGCGCGTCCTCGCCTGAGGTCCACCACCCACCACGTCGGCCGCCGCGCAGGGTCCTCCCGGTGCGGCGGCCGGTGTGTCACACCGCGAACGGAGCACGAGACCCCATGACCCAGTCCCACACCATCACCGTCGAGCCCTTGGGCCGCGAGGTCGAGTGCCGGGAGGACCAGAGCATCCTCGACGCCTGCCTGCGCAGCGGGGTCTGGCTGCCGCACTCGTGCACGCACGGCACCTGCGCGACGTGCAAGGCCGACGTCCTCGAGGGCGAGGTCGACCACGGGGCGGCGAGCTCGTTCGCGCTGATGGACTACGAGCGCGACGAGGGGAAGCTGCTGCCCTGTACCGCCCGACCGCGGTCGGACGTCGTCATCGAGGCGGACATCGACGTCGACGACTCGGTCGAGGTCTTCCCCGTACAGGACTACACGGCCACCGTGGTCGAGCTGACGGAGATCGCGCGCGAGACCGTGCGCCTGGTCGTCGAGCTGGACCGCGAGATCGGCTTCAACGCAGGCCAGTACCTGAAGTTCCAGGTGCCGGCGGCCGACGGGCTGCCGGCCGTCGACCGCACCTGGTCGATCGCGTCGCCGCCGACGGAGGCGCGGCGGTTGGAGTTCCACGTCCGCCGCGTGCCGGGCGGGCGCGGGACGGACGGCTGGGTGTTCGGCGGGCTGGCGGTCGGCGACACCGTGGCGGTGTCCGGACCGTACGGGCGCTTCGTGCTGAGGACCGGCGACGACCGGCACGCCGTCCTCGTCGGTGGAGGGACGGGGCTGGCCCCCCTGAAGTCGATGCTGCGGCACGCGCTCGAGAACGGTGAGTACGAGGGCCACCTGACGCTGTACCAGGGCGCCCGGACGCGCGAGTGGCTCTACGACGTCGACTACTTCCGTTCCCTCGCAGCGCGGTTCCCGTCGCAGTTCACGTACCGGCCGTGCCTGTCGGAGGAGTCGGCGGCGGACTGCGGCGACGAGGCGGGGCGGTACGGCTTCGGCATGGTCACCGACGTCATCGCCGCCGACCACGAGTCGCTCAGCGGGTGCTCGGGGTACCTCTGCGGTCCGCCGCCGATGGTCGAGGCCGCACTCAAGACGCTGATGGGCAAGCGGCTGTTCCCGCGGGACATCCACCGCGAGGAGTTCTTCAACGAGTCCGACAAGGAGTCGGGCGCCGTCCGGTCGCCGCTCATCAAGCGCTGAACGTCGGGTGGGGTCGGGGACGGTCCGTCGTCCACAGCGGCTGCGTTCCCGGCACTTGTCCACAGGGTGGATCGTGGACGGGGTGTCTATCGGTGGTGGCTGCGAGAATGGCGGTATGACAACGGGGAGAACCGAACTCGCGGAGCGCCGCTCCTGTGTCGAGTCCGCGCGGGAGGCGCTGGCCGGGTTCGGTGAGCTGCTGGCGGCAGCGTCGGGGGCGGAGCTCGGTGAGCTGCTGGGCGTGCTGGACGAGGTCGCGGCGGGGCGTCGGCGGCGCGGGTGTCGGTGGCGGTCGAGGCCGCTCGCCGCGGTGAGGTCGCCGGGTCCGAGGTGCAGGCGTGGGTGCGGGAGCACGCCCCGTCACTGCGTCAGGGTGGCGCGGTGGCGGTGGCGCGGATCGCGCTCGACGTCGTGGCAGCCGGGTCCGGCCTCGACGGTGGCCGCCCCGCCCAGGACATACCCCTGAGGATCGTCTGGGACGCCGTGGAGTCCGGGCGGCTGGGGGCCGGGACGGCGTGTGCGGTGATGCGGGAGAGCGCGCGCCTGGAGCCACTGTTGCGCCCGGAGGCTGTCCCGACCGTGGCCACCGCCTTGGTGGCGCTCGCGCAGGAGCACGGCACGACGCTGATGCGCCGGCTGCGGCCGAGGCTCATGGCCGACCACGGGCACCACGGTGCGCTCGACGACCTCCAGCAGCGACTCCGCGGCGCCGCCCGGCTGTCGATGCCGCACGTGGAGTCCGGGGACCTCACGGAATACCAGCTGTGGATGACTCCGGAACAGGCCGCCACCCTCGAAGCCGCCATCGGGCCGCTGTCGGCACCGGCACCGAACGAGGAGACCGGTGAACGGGACCTGCGCCCGGCCGGGCAGCGTCGCGTCGAAGCGCTCACGGAGGTCTGCGTGGCCGCGAGCGAGCTGGAGTCCGTCGCCGACGCCGGGTCACCCGCGACGCTGCACGTCACCATGTCGCTGGCCGACCTGCAGGCCGGGGCCGGCGCCGGAGAGGTCATCGGCTCCACCGCCGACGGAACCCTGGTCAACCCGGAGACCTTGCGCCGTCTCGCCTGCGACGCCGCCCTCATCCCGCACGTCCTCGGCACCGCCGACGAGCCGCTCACCCTCGGCCGGCTCGAACGGCTCTTCACCCGACCCCAGCGACGCCACCTCTGGCTCCGCGACCGCGGCTGCACCTTTCCCGGCTGCACCGCACCGGCCGCCTGGGCCCGCGCGCACCACGTCCGGCACTGGGCCGACGGCGGGGCCACCGACGTCGCCAACGCCGCCCTGCTCTGCCAACGACACCACACCGTCGTCCACCGACGACGACTCTGGGCCGAAACCCGCCGAACACCCGACCAGCACGGGCGCCACGTCGTCTGGGACCTCACCGACGGCTCCTACGACCGAGCCCTCGCCGCCCTCCCGCCACCCGACTTGGCGCGCCGGCCGGAACATCACCCGCGTGACCCGATGCGGGAGGAGGGCCCGGACCTCGACCGGCCGTGCGATGACCTGATCGAGGGTCGCCGAAGCACACCTGCCGCGTGACGCATCAATCGCCCATGCCGATGAGCGGGTGGGACCACGGAAGCATTCAGTTGAGACCTGTCGCTACTGATGCAGCCCCGGACCATGGCTTGGTTGGAGGACTCACGGCGGATGCAGATAACGCATCGCCCGCTGGAGTGTGCTTGGGCACACCTTGTCGTCGGCTCATTCGCTTGCGCCCAACCGTGATAACCCTAGGAGGAGATTGACGTCGGACGCCATCGCTGGGCCAGCCCGTCCGAGATGCCGCCTCTGGGTATGAGGCGGAATCGCCTCGGTTCTGCGTCGAGCAACAAGGGAGGGCAATTGACCACTCAGTCGGTTGGGCGGGTCCGCCTCACGCCGACTACCGCTCGAGCGTCCTTCGAGAGAAGCCATGTGAAGTCACCATGGAGGACAGCTACGACAGTGTCTCCATCGTTGTTGCCGATGCTTCCACTAACCATTGCGATGGAGAGCGCCTCGCGAATGGCGGCTTCGAGCGAAGCGTCGTCGACGTGTTTCAGGCCATGCAGTTTGGCGAACGCGTTGAGCGTTCGGGAGGTCAAGAAGGCCGTCACCGGGTCAAGGGTTGCAACCACGGCTGCCGCTGGAAGCTCAGGACCTTCTTCGGGCCTGGGGCCGCGTGATGCCCTTGCCGTGTGGCCGAAGCGGGAGCGTACGCCCGCCTTGACTTGCTCCCAGGTCCGCTCTTTGTGGACCGTGGAGTAGTTCGTGATGACCGTCATCGAAGGGGCAATGGTGAGCTCGTACCCCTGTCGAGACAGGCCTATATAGCCGTTTCGGTGCACATCGCGTGCGCATTTAAGGATGAAGTCCTCAAGCATCATTCGGAGTTGCTGCTCTGCCTCTGCGTCTGACCCGCCGTGATGAAACCGGAACGACTCGCGGGCCGTCAGGGAAACCCGCACGTCCTCGACCTCGTCGATTCCGACGCTGAGTGGAACTTGCGAGGTTGACGCCACGTGAGCAGTAGTCCCCCGTGGCGTGCGGTCCTTGTGACCATCGGGTGCCTCGGGTCTGGCCCGGGTGAACCCGGCGCATTCTGGCTGATGGCACCAACCGTCGACGAGCCGGCCTCGGTTACTACACCGCTCGCCGTTCCTCCGGAAGCGCCGGCATTGGTCTGCCGAACCTCCGTCGGACGAGGGCTCCCACGTATCAGCCTCCATGCCTGCCTTCGGTCGCACGGTCTGCGGACGCTGATCGTCTCAGATTCGATCCAACCGCGACGCCAGAGCGCCTCACCTCCTCTGAGACCTCTTCGACTCGATGCCTGCCACAGATTCGACCCACTGGGCCGGCTTGCCCGGAGCCAGTCGAGCCCTCCCCGCCAACGTCCGACCATGCCGCAGGGCGCGCGGCACTCGGGTAGGGGTTTCGTAGTCAGACCTGCTCGCCCAGGACCTCGCCCAAGGCTGTGTTGGCTCGCTGCTCAATCGCATGAGCCCGCCCACTGAATGCGATGACCATGGGCACGTCGCGATGGCCTTCTTGTAGATCGAGTCGGAGCATGCGGAGGGAGCGCGATTGCCCGTACCAGTTCAGCTGCCCGCTGTACCCAACCGCTTCGACGCGAAGCACGCCTGAGGTCGGTGTGTTCCGGCTCATCAGCAGGCCGCGAGTTGTGACGTCGTCTCGATCTATAACCATGCCGAGCCTGATGGCACGACCAATCAGTACGGCCAAGATGACGACGATCACCAAGCCCGGCCATGCGGGACCAGCTGCGCTTGGCACTGGGTCGACCAAGCCACCAAGGGTCATCAGTGCAAACACCACGAGCACTCCGATGACGCAGCCTCGATACGGACCACTCGCAAAGACCACGCGTTGATTCTTCGACGCCGCCACGATCGACAGTATGGATTAGTGCTCGCAGCCCGCCGTCCCAATCGGATCAACGCCCGCTCATCAGCGTGAGGTGTTTAGCGTCAAGGGCTGGGCGGGTGCCCGGGTCCTGGTCGTCGGTCCCTGCATAGCGGTAATCGAGGTGTGCTCGGCAGCGTGTGATCGGGTTGTGTCGACGACGGGA
>NZ_JAFDVD010000014.1 GCF_016887965.1 Phycicoccus sonneratiae | reverse complement strand
CGCCGGAGGAGCGTTCGCGCGGCTGCACGCCGCGCAGTTCGCTGGCGCGGTGGCCGACCCCGACGACGAGACGGCGGCCGGTCCCGGCGCCCCCGGCGCGCCCCGGGCGCCCCCGCCGGGCGCCCCCCCCCCCGGCCCCCCCCCCCCCCCCCCTGGGGGGGGCCGCCCCCCCCCCACACCCCTTCCGGCGGGGGGGGGGGGCGCACGGCCCCCCACGAAGTCGGGGGTCACCAGTGGTGCGCGACGTCGACGACGAGCCGGCTCGTGCCGGCCGTCGTCCCCGGGAGGGTGAAGACCCGGAACGGCAGCCGGGCCCGCACGCCGAGCGCGAGGGTCGTGTAGCCCTCGAACGAGCCGGCCCAGCGGACCTGCCGGAACGTCGGGTCGCCGGCGACCGACGGCATCGCCGGCACGCTCGTCGCGCCCTTGTGGATGCCGACGGCCAGCCGGGCGCCACCGGCGACCGGGACGGGCTTCCCCGAGCCCTCGGCCCGCACGGTGCCGACGTAGCGCACGTCGTAGCCCGGTGCTCGACCGGTCATGTCGACGACGAGCCGGTCGTAGCAGGCGTGGTGGCCCGCCCGCACGCCCGCGACGCGGCCGGTGGCCAGCGGGGCGGAGGTCTTCGCGAGCGAGCCCCACGTGACCGCGCACGAGGCGGCCTGCGCCGAGGGGGCGACGGCCAGGCCCGGGAGGGCCGCCACGGCGACGGCGGCCCCGAGGGCGGCGACCCGGCGGCGGGTGTGGCGGTGGGCGGTGTCGTGCGTCGTGGGTCTGGTCCTGGTCATGGCGACCTCCTTCACCCCCGGTATACGCCGACCGGGACCTGGTGACCAGAGGCGCAGGGCCCGGACCGTCGGGTGCTCCTCCGGCCGGGGTGCGCCGGCGTCAGGCGGGGGGCGGAGTGAGGTAGGCGCGCACGGCCCGGGCGAGCAGCCGCGCGATGCGCTCGGGGTCGGCCGAGGCCAGGGGCTCGATGCCGATGACCCGCCGGCCGAAGAGCAGGCCTGCGACCCCGCTGCCGATCATCGTCGCGCGCAGGGCTGCTTCCGTGTCGTCGACCCCGGGCAGCTCGCGCAGGCGGGCCGTCATCGGCCGCAGCACCGCCTCCTCCAGGGCCGCCCGGATGGTGGCTGCGGCGTCCGGCTCGGAAGCGGCCGTCCGGAGCATCGCCTCCATCCGCCGGCTGAGGTCCGGGTCGGACAGGACCGAGGCGACGGCGGCACCGAACCGTTCGGGGAGCGACTCGAGGGGGCCGTCGAGGGCCTGGCCCACCCGCGAGACCGCCGGTGCGGGGAGCTCGAGCACGGCGAGGAACAGCTCGCGCTTCGACCCGTAGAAGTGGACGATGAGGGCGGCGTCGACGCCGGCCTCCGCGGCGATGGCTCGCAGCGTGGCGCCGGCGAAACCCTTGTCCGCGAAGTGCTTCCGGGCCGCATCGGCGATGGCGCCGCGGGTGTCGGGCTCGCCGGCCCGGCGCCCCGGTCGTCGCCCCGAGCCCCCCGTCGCGGGACGCCCCCGCCCCCCGCCCTTGACAGCCATGGCTCCAGCATGGCATAACTCAACGCATGTTGAGTTCAACGCGTGTTGAGAAAGAGGCGGTGACGGTCATCGCGGACCCGCGCCGCCGCCGGGTCGTCCTCGCGACGGTCGGGTTGTCCCTCATGACGGTGGTGTCGGCGGTCAGCGGCCTCAACGTCGCCCTCCCCGAGCTCGCGACGGCGACCGGCGCCACCCAGACCCAGCTCACCTGGGTCGTCGACTCCTACACCGTCGTCTTCGCCGGGCTCCTCCTCCTCGCCGGCGCGCTCGGCGACCGGTTCGGCCGGCGCGGGGTGCTCGTCGCCGGGCTCGTCGTCTTCGGCCTGGCCGCGGCGGGGGCGCTCGCCACCGAGGACCCCTCCACGCTCATCGGGCTGCGGGCCCTCATGGGTCTCGGGGCGGCGGGCATCATGCCGACGACGCTCTCGGTCATCACCACCTCGTTCCCGGAGGAGGAGCGGCCGCGGGCCATCGGGGTCTGGGTCGGGATCGCCGGTGGCGGCGCGGTGCTCGGGCTCTTCGGCACCGGCCTGCTCCTCGAGTGGTTCGCCTGGAACTCGTTCTTCGCGCTCAACGTCGGGCTCGCCGCCGTCGCCCTCGTCGGGGTGCTCGCGGTCGTGCCGGAGTCGCGCGAGGCCGCGCGCGGGCGGCTCGACGTCGTCGGCGGCCTGCTCTCCCTCGTCGCCGTCTCCGGCGTCGTCCTCGGCATCATCGAGAGCGCCGAGCGCGGCTGGGGCGACGCGCTGACCGTCACGGCCCTCGCGGTCGGCGTCCTCGCCCTCGTCGCCTTCGTCGGCTGGGAGCTGCGCACGAGCGACCCCCTCCTCGACCCGCGCCTGTTCCGGGAGCGGGGCTTCGCGACCGGGTCGCTGTCGATCACGCTGCAGTTCTTCGCGATGTTCGGCTTCTTCTTCGCGATGCTCCAGTACCTGCAGTTCGTCGCGGGCTACTCGCCCCTCGAGGCGGCCCTGCGGCTCCTCCCGCTGCCCTTGGTCCTCATCCCGACGGCCCGCCGAGCGCCCCACGTCGCCGCCCGGCTCGGGTTCCGCCGGGTCGGGGCGGTCGGCCTCGGGCTGCTCGCCCTCGGGTTGTTCACGATGGGCCGGCTCGGCACCGACTTCTCCTACGCCCCGTTCGTCGCCGGGCTGGTCCTCTTCGCCGCGGGCGCCGGCCTGGCGGGGACGCCGGCGACGACCGCCATCACCGAGGCGCTGCCGGCGAGCAAGCAGGGCGTGGCCTCCGCCGTCAACGATACCGCCCGCGAGCTCGGGTCGGCCCTCGGCATCGCCGTGCTCGGGGCCGCGCTCACCGCCGCCTACCGTGACGCGGTCGCGCCGGTCGTCCAGGGCCTCCCGGCGCCGGCCCGGGAGGCGCTCACGGCCTCCGTGGCCGCGACCCGCTCGCCGCGGCTGTCCGCCCTCGGGCCGCGCGCCGCCGATGTCGTGGCGGGCGCCCGCGACGCCTTCGTCACCGGGGTCGGTCAGGCGCTGACGATCGGGGCGGTCGTCGTGGCCGTCGGGGCGCTGCTCGTCCTCCTGCTCGCCCCGGGTCGCGAGCGGACCTGAGCCCGGACACGCACCGGCCGCGGAGGGGTGCTCCCGCTCCGCGGCCGGTGCCGTCGGGGTGTGCCGGCCGGGTCGTCCCCGGCCGGCACCCGGTCAGTGGTCGATCGCCTCCGCGACGCCGTGGCCGGTGAGGGCCCGGACCTCCATCTCGGCGTACTTCGCGGCGTTGTGCTCCTTGCTCGTCACCGAGCCGAGCCAGCCGAGGAAGAACGCGAGCGGGATGGAGACCAGTCCCGGGTTGTCGAGCGGGAACCAGTGGAAGTCGACCGTGGGGTCGGTGATCATCGACGCGCTGACCGTGGCCGGCGCGACCGGTGCCTTGCCCGAGACGACGGGGCTGAACACGATGAGCACGATCGAGCTGACGAGCCCGCCGTAGATCGAGAAGAGCGCACCGCGGGTGTTGAAGCCCTTCCAGAACAGCGAGTACAGGATCGTCGGCAGGTTCGCGCTCGCCGCGACGGCGAAGGCGAGGGCCACGAGGAACGCGATGTTCTGGTTCTTCGCGAAGATGCCGCCGAGGATCGCGACCGCGCCGATGACGACCGCGGCAATGCGGGCGACCCGCACCTCCTGCTCCTGCGTCGTCTGCCCGCGCTTGAAGACCTCCTTGTAGAGGTCGTGGGCGAAGGTCGCCGACGTCGTGATGGTCAGGCCGGCCACGACCGCGAGGATCGTCGCGAAGGCGACGCCCGAGATGAGGCCGAGCAGCACCGACCCGCCGAGCTCGTAGGCGAGCAGCGGGGCCGCCGAGTTCGCCTTGCCCGGGGCCGCGTTGATGGCGGTCGGGCCGACGAGGGCCGCGGCGCCGTAGCCGACGACGAGGGTGAGCAGGTAGAAGCCGCCGATGAGCCAGATGGCCCACTCGACCGACTTGCGGGCCTGCTTGCTCGTCGGGACCGTGTAGAAGCGCTGGAGCACGTGCGGCAGACCGGCGGTGCCGAGGACGAGGGCCATCGACAGCGAGATGAAGTCGATCTTCGTCGTCATGTTCTTGCCGTACTTCAGGCCCGGCTCGAACAGCTTCTCACCGGCCTTCGGCGAGTTGTCGGCCGCGGCCTGGAAGAGCCCGGAGAGGTTGAAGCCGTACTTGCCGAGCACCCAGACCGTCATGACGAAGGTGCCCGTGATGAGCAGCACGGCCTTGATGATCTGCACCCAGGTCGTGCCCTTCATCCCGCCGATGAGGACGTAGGCGATCATGATGATGCCGACGATCGCGATGACGAGGTTCTGCGCCGCCTCGCCGCTCACGCCGAGCAGCAGGGAGACCAGGCCCCCGGCGCCGGCCATCTGGGCGAGCAGGTAGAAGAACGACACGGCGATGACCGAGATGGCGGTCGCGATGCGCACCGGGCGCTGCTTGAGGCGGTAGCTGAGGACGTCGGCCATCGTGAACCGGCCGGTGTTGCGCAGCAGCTCGGCGACGAGGAGCAGCGCCACGAGCCACGCGACGAGGAACCCGATCGAGTAGAGGAAGCCGTCGTAGCCCTGGAGGGCGATGGCGCCGGCGATGCCGAGGAACGAGGCCGCCGACAGGTAGTCACCGGCGATCGCGATGCCGTTCTGGCGACCGTTGAAGGCGCCGGCGGCCGTGTAGTACTGCTCGGCCGTCTTCTTGCCCGAGGCCACCCGGATGACGATGACGAGGGTGACGACGACGAACGCCGCGAAGATGCCGATGTTGAGGGCCGGGGTGCCGACGCTCGTCGCGGCGTCGGCCGCGGGGAGGAGGGTCAGGGCCATGGTCAGTGCTCCTTCACGCCGTCGAGCTTGGCGCCGAGGGCATCGGCCGCCGGGTCGAACTCACGCGTGGCCCACCGGGAGTACATGAAGGTGATGGCGAACGTCGTGACGAACTGGCCGAGCCCGAAGATCAGGCCGACGGTGATGTTGCTGCCGGCGATCTTCGTGCCCATGAAGTCCGTGGCGAAGATCGACAGCAGGACGTAGACGAAGTACCAGACGAGGAAGAAGCCGGTCATCGGGAAGACGTACCCGCGGAACTTCTTGCGCAGCGCCTGGAACTCGTCGGTGGACTGCAGCGCGAGGTAGGCGTCCTCCTGCTGCGTGCGAGCGTCGTTGCTCACGGTCACCTCCAGGGTCGGGACCGGGCGGTGCGCCCGGGTCGCCCCAAGGGTCCTGCGGGCCCCTGACCTGTGGCGAGACCCCGCGCCGGGCCCCGCGCCGGGCGGTGTCGTCCGTCGGCGGGCGGGGTCGCGGCCACGGTGTGCGGTGGGTCACAGTGCGCCGAACGGGCCCCGTGGTGCGACGAACGGCGGGCCCGGCATGATGGGCGCCGTGCGTGCGCTGAGGAAGGTCTCCGCCGGTCCGGGTCTGTCGCTCGTCGAGGTGCCGGAGCCGGAGTGCGGGCCCAAGGACGTCAAGGTGCGGGTGCTGCGGGCCGGCCTGTGCGGCACCGACCTGCACCTCGAGCAGTGGGACGAGTGGGCGGCCGCGACCGTGCAGGCGCCGCTGACCCTCGGCCACGAGTTCTTCGGCGAGGTCGTCGAGGTGGGCGACGACGTCGACCACGTCGCCGTCGGCGACCGGGTCTCGGGGGAGGGGCACATCGTCTGCGGCACCTGCCGCAACTGCCGCGCCGGGCGGAGGCACCTGTGCATCAACACCGTGGGCGTCGGGGTGAACCGCGACGGGGCGTTCGCGGACTTCGTCGTCATCCCGGCGACCAACGCGTGGGTGCAGCCGGCCGACCTCGACCCCGACCTCGGCGCGGTCTTCGACCCGCTCGGCAACGCGACGCACACGGCGCTGCAGTGGCCGGTGGTCGGCGAGGACGTCGTCGTCACCGGCGCCGGCCCGATCGGGGTCATGGCGACGGCGATCGTCCGGCACGCCGGAGCCCGCCGCATCGCCGTCACCGACCTGTCGGCGGAGCGGCTGGCCCTGGCCCGGGCGGCCGGGGCCGACCACGTCGTCGACGTCTCGCGCGGGGAGACGCTGCGCGACGCCCAGCGCGCCCTGGGCATGGCCGAGGGCTTCGACATCGGGCTGGAGATGTCCGGGGCGCCGCCGGCCGTCGAGGACCTGCTGGCCAACATGAACCACGGCGGACGGGTGGCGCTGCTCGGGCTGCCGACCGACCGCTACGCCATCGACTGGGGCCGGGTCATCACGCACATGATCACGCTGCGCGGCATCTACGGCCGCGAGATGTTCGAGACCTGGTACCTCATGGGCTCGATGCTCGCGACGTCCGCCGAGCTGCGGGCGGCGGTGTCGTCGGTCATCACCGGCCGGTACCCCGCCGAGCAGTGGGAGGCCGCGTTCGCCGAGACCCGGTCCGGGCACGGCGGCAAGGTCGTCCTCGACTGGAGCTGAGGGCCCGGCGGGCGCGCCGCGGGCTCCCGCAACCCCGCACGTGCGGGGTTATCGCTGTCCGACCGGGAGCGCGACAGCGATAACCGCGCACGTGCGGGGTGGTCGCGGGTCGGGGATGCCGCCCGCCCGGTGCACCGAGGAGCCCTGCCACCGACCGCGGGCCTAGGCTGGCTCGGTCGGCGACCCCGACGCCCACCCGACCCGAGGAGGACCCGTGTACGGCGCCGTGAAGGACCAGCTCGCGCAGACCCTGCAGGAGATCGAGGACGCCGGTCTCGCCAAGCACGAGCGCGAGCTGACGACGCCGCAGTCGGCGCACGTCGGCACGACGGGCGGGGAGTCGCTGAACTTCTGCGCCAACAACTACCTCGGCCTCGCCGACCACCCCGACGTCGTCGGCGCCTCGAAGGCCGCCCTCGACACGTGGGGCTTCGGGATGGCGTCGGTGCGCTTCATCTGCGGCACCCAGACCCAGCACACCGAGCTCGAGCGGCGGCTCTCGAAGTTCCTCGGCACCGAGGCGACGATCCTCTACTCGTCGTGCTTCGACGCCAACGGCGGTGTCTTCGAGGTGCTCTTCGGGGCCGAGGACGCCATCGTCTCCGACGAGCTCAACCACGCCTCGATCATCGACGGCATCCGGCTCTCCAAGGCCGCGCGGTACCGGTACAAGAACGCCGACACGGCCGACCTGCGCGCCCAGCTCGAGGCCGCCCGTGCGGCCGGGGCCCGGCGCACCGTCGTCGTCACCGACGGCGTCTTCTCGATGGACGGCTCGTACGCGCCCCTCGACGAGATCTGCGACCTCGCCGACGAGTTCGAGGCGATGGTGCTCGTCGACGACAGCCACGCCGTCGGGTTCGTCGGCGAGCACGGCGGCGGCACCCCCGAGCTGTTCGGCGTGCGCGACCGCGTCGACATCGTCACCGGCACCCTCGGCAAGGCCCTCGGCGGCGCGTCCGGCGGCTACGTCTCGAGCCACCGCGAGGTCGTCGAGCTGCTGCGCCAGCGCTCCCGGCCGTATCTCTTCTCGAACTCCGTGGCCCCGGCGGTCGTGGCCGGCTCGCTCGCCGCGCTCGACCTCGTCGCCTCCTCGGGCGAGGGTCGGGAGACGTTGCGGCGCAACGCATCCCTCTTCCGTGAGCTGATGGAGGAGGCCGGCTTCGACCTGCTGCCGGGCAGCCACCCCATCGTCCCGGTGATGTTCCCCGGCGACGACGGCGCCCGCCAGGCCACCCGCATCGCCGACCACATGCTCGCCCACGGCGTCTACGTCATCGCGTTCAGCTTCCCCGTCGTCCCGCGGGGGAAGGCGCGCATCCGGGTGCAGCTCTCGGCCGCGCACTCCGAGGAGGACGTGCGGCGCTGCGTCGAGGCCTTCGTCGCCGGGCGCGACGCCGTCGCCTGAGGCGTCGGCCGGAGGGTCGACCCAGGCGGTCAGTCGCGGATGCGGCTGCGCGCCAACCGGACCCGTTCCGGCGTGTGCAGCCGCACGAGCGTGCGCGTGGTCGACGCCGGGATGCGCCCTGGCGTCGCGAGCGAGACGACGACCGCCACCGCGAAGGCCAGCGGCACGGCCCAGAGGGCGGGGTTGGCCAGCAGGGCGGCAGGCCAGCCCCCGAGGTCGTCGCGGGCCATCGTCGTGCCGAGCGAGGCCGTGGTCGCCACGCCCCCGACGAGCAGCCCGGCCATCGCACCGGTCGTCGAGAGCCGCCGCCACCAGACGCCGAGGATGATGAGCGGGGCGAAGGTCGCGGCGGCCACGGCGAAGGCGAGGCCGACGGTCGTCGCGACGCCGAGCGGCTCGGTGACCCGGCTCAGCACGTAGGGGATGACGACCGCCGCCACCGCCGCGTACCGGAAGCCCCGCACGCCGGGCGCGTCGCCGCCGGTGAAGCGGGCGAGCCGGGGCCGGAGCACCTCCTGGTCGAGGACGCCGGTGACCGACATCGCCAGGCCCGACGCGGTCGAGAGGAACGCGGCGAACGCGCCGCCGGCGAGCATCGCCGTGAGCAGGTCGCCCCCGAGGCCGCCGACGAGGTCGCCCGGCAGCCGGAGCACGACCGAGTCGGAGCGCACACCCTCCGGCAGCACCGGGAAGGCGACCCGGCCGAGCATCCCGTACACCGGCGGCAGCAGGTAGAAGGTGCCGAGCAGGGCGATGACCGTGACCGTCGTGCGCCGGGCCCCGACGCCGTCGGGGTTCGTGTAGTAGCGGACGAGCACGTGCGGCAGGCCCATCGTGCCGAGGCAGAGGGCCAGCACGGTCGACGCCGTGCGGTACGTCGGGTGGTCGCCCGGCCCGGTCGGCGTGAGCGGCACGTTCCAGTCCGGCGGGACGACCGGGGCGGGGTGGCCGTCGCGGAACCACAGGAGGAGGAGGACGAACGCCGGCACCGCGAGCGCGGTGAGCTTGACCCAGTACTGCACGGCCTGGACGAAGGTGATCGAGCGCATCCCGCCCGCGCCGACGGCGGCGGCGATGACGACCATGACGACGAACCCGCCGACCCACGAGGGCGCGCCGGTGACGAGGGTCAGGGTGAGGCTCGCGCCCTGGAACTGCGGGACGAGGTAGAGCCAGCCGATGGCGACGACGAGCACCGACGAGACGAGCCGGATGGCCCGCGACCCCAGCCGGGCCTCCGCGAAGTCGGGGAGCGTGTAGGCGCCCGAGCGGCGCATCGGGGCGGCCACCATGACGAGGAGCACGAGGTAGCCGAGGGTGTAGCCCACGGGCAGCCAGAGCATGTCGACCCCGGCGCCGTAGACGAGCCCCGCGACGCCGAGGAAGCTCGCCGCCGAGAGGTACTCGCCCCCGATGGCCGAGGCGTTGAGCCGCGGTGAGACGGTGCGGCCCGCGACGTAGAAGTCGCTCGTGCGGCGCGAGAGGCGCAGCCCGAGGCCGCCGACGGCGAGCGTCGTCAGGCAGACGAGCACGACGGCGGCGAGGGACAGGGGATGGTTCACGGCTCGTCGACCACCTCGGCGAAGTCGGACTCGATGCGCTCGCTCTGCCGGGTGTACCAGCGGGCGAGCACCCAGGCGGCCGGGTAGACGGCCACCCCGAGGACGACCCACGGGAAGGGGATGCCGAAGAGCGTCGTCGAGCGCGTCGCCGGGACGAGCGCGAGGACGACCGGCAGGGCCGCGAGCCCGACGACCATGAGGGCGAGGATGGCGACCGAGAGCCGCAGCTGGGCGCGCATCAGGCCGTCGAGGTAGACGTCGCCGAGCTCGGTCTGCTCGTCGATCTCGCGCGCGGCCGGCCGGGCGCGGTGGGGCACGGCGCCGCGGCGCGAGCTCGTGACGCGGACCCGCTCGGGCGGCGACGGGGAGGTGCTCACGACCGGGTGCCCGCGGGCCTCAGCCGGCCGGCCGGCGGTCGCCGAGCGGCCGGCGCAGGAGGGTGTCGCGCAGCTCCTTGGTGTGCCGGCGGCTCACCTGGAGCTCGACGGCGCCGACGAGCACCGAGCAGCGGCCGTGGTCCATCCGGACCTCGCTGACGTGGGGGAGCGCGACGAGGGTGCTGCGGTGGATGCGGACGAACCCGTGTTCGGCCCACCGCTCCTCGAGGACGCTGAGCGGCACCCGGACGAGGTGGCTGCCGGCGTCGGTGTGCAGCCGTGCGTAGTCGCCGTGCGCCTGGGCGTACCGGATCTGGCTGCGGGTGATGAAGCGCGTGACGCCGCCGAGCTCGACGGGGATCGTCTCGTCCTCGACCGGCGGCGCGGCCGGCTCGGAGGGTGGGCGCGCGCCGCCGCGCTCGCGCTGCTCGACGACCCGGCGCACCGCCTCGGCGATGCGGTCCTCGCGCACCGGCTTCATGACGTAGTCGGTGACGTCGAGGGCGAAGGCGTCGACGGCGTGCCGCTCGTGGGCGGTGACGAAGACGACCTGCGGCCGGACCGCGAACCGCGAGATGACCCGCGCGAGGGCCATCCCGTCGAGGCCGGGCATCGAGATGTCGCTGAAGACGACATCGACGTCGCGGGCGTCGAGCAGGCGCAGGGCGTCGGTGCCGCTCGAGGCGGTGAGGACCTCGGCGACGCGCGGGTCGCGGCCGAGGAGGTAGCCCAGCTCGGACAGGGCGGGGAGCTCGTCGTCGACGACGAGCACGACCATCCCCTGGTCGGTGGACATGCCGGGCAGCCTACGACCCCGGCGTCAGGCTTGTGCGTGGACGCCGGGTGCGAACTTCGGCACACGGAAGGACACCTTGGTGCCCGCGCCCGGGGCGGTCTCGACGACCAGCCCGAACTCGTCGCCGTAGACCTGCCGGAGCCGGGCGTCGACGTTGCCGAGGCCGACCGAGTCGGTGGCCCGGGCGCCGTCGAGGATGGTGCGCACGCGCTCGGGGTCGGTGCCGACGCCGTCGTCCTCGACGGCGATCTCGGCCTCGGCGCCGAGGTCGGTCGCGGTGATCGTCACGTGCCCGGTGCCCTCCTTCGTCGCGAGGCCGTGCCGGACGGCGTTCTCGACGAGCGGCTGGACGGCGAGGTAGGGCAGCGAGACCGGGAGCACCTCGGGCGCGACGAGCAGGGAGACGCTCAGCCGGTCGCCGAACCGCGCCTGCTCGAGGACGAGGTAGCGCTCGACGTTGCGCAGCTCCTCGGCGAGGGTCGTGAAGGTGCCGCCGGTGCGCAGCGCGTACCGGGTGAAGTCGGCGAAGTCGAGGAGCAGCTCGCGGGCCCGGTCGGGGTCGGTGCGCACGAAGGAGGCGATGGCGGCGAGGGAGTTGTAGATGAAGTGTGGGCTGATCTGCGCGCGCAGGGCCCGCAGCTCGGCCTCGACGACCTGGTTGCGGGTGCGGGCCAGCTCGGCGAGGGCGAGCTGGCTGGACACCCAGGCCGCGACCTCCTCGGTGGCCCGGGTCAGGCCGGGGGAGGAGTGCTCGGTCCAGGCGGTGAGCGTGCCGATGACGAGGTCGTCGGAGACGAGCGGCGCCGTGACGGCCATCCGCACGGGGCAGTCGGGGTCGGAGCACGCGACGTCCTCGCCGCCGTGGGCGACGGTGCGGCCGGTCTCGAGGGTGCGCTCGCCGAACGGCACGGCGAGCGAGCGGTGGTGCTCGCCGGTGCCGGTCCACGACAGGACGCTTCCCGGGGTCGCGATGGACACCGCGTGCGCGCCGAGGATGGCGAGCAGGTGCCGGCCGGCGCGCTCGGCGGCCTCGGGGGTCAGGCCCTCGCCGAGATGGCGGGAGGCGAGCGAGGCGGTGTGGAGGGTCGCGTAGGTGGCGCGGTCGGTCTCGGAGATGAAGCCGCGCCGGCGGCTGCGCCGCAGCAGCCAGACCGCCAGCCAGAGCAGCAGCATCGTCACCGCGACGAGCACCGCCGTGGGCCAGTGGATGCTGCCCGTCATGGGGCACACCCTAGGCTCACCGGGGTCAGGTGCGGCAGGCGTGGAAGGTGGTCGGAGACGTGGGCGAGCTCGACGAGGCGCTGGGGCTGACGTGGGCCGACGGCCCGGCGGTGGTCGGGGGCGGCGAGTCGGTCGGCCGGGGCGTGCTCGGCGAGGGGTGGGTCATCGGCGACGCGGTGAACGGCGGGGTGCTCATGGCCCTCGGCGCGCGGGCGCTGTCCGAGGCGGCCGGCGCGGCGGGGCATCCCGACGTCCTCACGTGGAGCACCGTGTTCCTCTCCGCGGCCCAGGCCGGGCCGGTGTCGGTGCACGCCGAGCTGCTGCGCGAGGGCCGCTCGGTGTCCACCGGGCAGGTCCGCCTGGTGCAGGAGGGGCCGGACGGGCCGGTCGAGCGGGCGCGGCTCACGGCGGTGCTCGGCGACGCGCCGGTGGCGCTCGAGCCCGCGCACCGGGCCCCGGGACCGCCGAGCATGCCGCCGCCGGAGGAGTGCGTGCCGGCCCGACGCGACGGCAGCCCGCTCGCCTCGGCCATCGCGCTCCTCGACCGGCTCGACATCCGGGTCGACCCCGCGACGGCCGGCTTCGCGATGGGGCGTCCGACCGGGCGCGGGGTGCTGCGCGCGTGGGTCCGGATGGCCGACGGGCGCGAGCCCGACGTCGCGATGCTGCCGTTCGCCGTCGACTGCCTCATGCCGGTCGCCTTCGACCTCGGGGTCGCCGGGTGGGCCCCCACGCTCGAGCTCTCCGGGCAGGTGCTCGGGCGTCCGGCCTCGGGGTGGCTGCGGGTCGCGATGCACGCCGACGTCGTCGCCGGCTCGTTCTACGTCGAGGACGCCGACGTGTGGGACTCCACCGGCCGGCTCGTCGCCCGGTCGCGCCAGCTGGCGGGCATCCGGGTGCCCGCGGAGGGGCTCGTCGCGCCGGTCGACGGACCTGCCGACCGACCCGCCGACCGGCCTGCTGGCTAGGCTGCGCGGATGCCCGCCGCACCCTCCCCCGCCGTGGCGGCGGTCGCCCGCCTCGCCGAGCTGCCCGGGGTGCCGGAGCAGGTCGAGGCGGCCCGCGAGGCCTGCACCCGGCTGCGGTGGCACCAGGCGCTGCGCCGGCGGATCCCCGAGGCCGCGGCCGAGTCGCGCGTGCGTGGGGCGCTCGCCAGTGCCGAGCTCGAGGGGGCCACGATGCCGCTCGACGCGGTGCGCGACGTGATGCGCGGCGCGGCGACCTGGTCGGAGTCCCCGGACCCGGTCGAGCGGGTGGTGCGCGGGGTCGTCGGGGCGACGGCGGAGTCCGAGCACGTGCGGGGTCTCGTCGTGTCGGCGCCGCTGCAGGCGCTCGCCCGGTTGCACACGGTGGCGGCGGCCGGTCTCGTGCCGGACGACGCGCTGGGGCGGCCGCGGCTGGAGGGGGAGGGGTGCGCCGAGCTCGCCGACCTCGGGCCCGCGCCGTCGGCGGGGTCGGTGTCCGAGCGGCTGCGGGAGGTGGGCGCGGTGCTGCTCGCGCTGCCGGGGCTCCCGGTCGTCGTCGCGGCGGCGCTCGTGCACGCCGAGCTCGCGAGGGTGCGGCCCTTCGTGCGGGGCAACGCGGTCGTCGCCCGCGCGCTCGACCGCGCGGTGGTCCAGGCCGGCGGGCTCGACCCCACGGGCGTCGCCGTCACCGAGGCCGGCCACGGGGCGGGGGGCAGTGCCCCGTACGTCGGGGCGCTCGCCGCCTACGGGCGGGGTGACGTGGCCGGGGTCGGGCTCTGGATCTCGCACTGCTGCACCGCCGTCCGGGCCGCTGCCGCCGAGGGTGAGGCCGTCGCCGACGCGGTGCTGGCGGGCCGGCTCTCCTAGGTTTGCCGACCGTCCGGCGATCCGTCGGTCCCTCCGGTTGTCGGGGGTGCCCGGCAGGAGTACAACGAGAGGTGAGGGTCACCTCAGGTCCGCCTCGGGTCCCCTCACCGCACGACCTACCGCGAGACGACGGGTACCCACGCGCGGGCAGTCCACTGATGGACCGATCGTGATGGGCTGGACCCAGGACGACGACGGCATGGAGCACGCCTGGTCGCCCGGAGCATCGCGGCAGGACGACGCCCCCGCCGGCGCGGCGGGGGCGTCGTCGCCGTCCGGGCCCGCGGCGGTCGTCAAGGGTTCAACTTCCCCTCCGATGCGACGGAATCCGTCGTTCTGTGCCGCCTCTCAGGAGGTTTTCGACACTGTTCTCGTCGGGCTTGCGCGGAGGCCTGTTCATGAGCCACGATTGACCCACTCGCTCCCCCTCGGGGTAGAGCGACCGGCGAACCGGCTTCTCCCCCCCGGAGCTCGGCTCGCCGACGGCCCCGGTTGTCCCCCCGACCGGGGCCGTCCCATGTCCGGACCGCGGTCGCCCATCCAGGCCGTGGCGGGTCGAGGTGAAACGCGACCGGATCCGGGTCGGGTTTCACCTCGACCCGGCGTCGCGTCGTCGTGCGATGGCCGCTTGTGGACGTGGCGTTGGCCGAAGGCGGACACCCGCGGACCCCGGTCGTCCACAGGAGCGCCCGTCGGCCGCGTCGTCCACAGGTGCGGAACCTCCCCTGGCTCCGGTGCGGTCCGGAGCCGCAGGCTCGGGGCATGACCACCACACCCTCCGTGCTCGCCGTCGTCGGCGCCTCGGGCGGGCTCGGCGCGAGCACGCTGGCCCTCGCCGTGGGCAGACGGCTGGCCGGTGCCGGCCCGCCGGTCACCGTCGTCGACCTCGACCTCACCGGTGGCGGCCTCGACGTCACCGCCGGCGTCGAGCACCTCGCCGGCCGCCGGTGGTCCGCGCTCGCCTCGGTCCATGGCGCCCTGCCCCCCGACCTCGTCCTCGGCTCGCTCCCCACCGAGGCCGGGTGTCGCCTCCTCTCGGCCGGGGGTGAGCCGGGCGTCGAGGTCCCGCCGAGCGCGGTCGCCGACGTCCTCGACTCCGCCGTCGCGGGCGGACCCGTCGTCGTCGACCTGCCGGCGTCGTCCCCGCACCTGCCCCTCGTGCTCCGCCACGCGCCCCTCGTCGTCGTGCTCACGGGTCTGCGCACCCGGTCCCTCGCCGACGCCGACGCCCTCGTCGACCGGCTCGGCGGTGGCCCGCACGCCGGGCCGTCACCCCCCGACCTCCGGCTCGTCACCCGCGGCCCCCGCCCGAGCGCCGGGGTGCTCGACGACGTCGTCGCGCACCTCGGCGCCACCCACCTCCAGCACCTCCCGGACGACCCACGCGTCGCCCGTGACGCCGAGCGGGGCGCGTGGCCCGCCGGGTCCGGCGACGCCGTGCGCCGGTGCGCCGACCGGGTCGTCGAGGTCGCCGTCGGGCCGGCACCCGCTCTCGGGCGGGCCTCGTGAACGGCGTCGGGGTCGCGTCCGGCGCCGACCTCGTCCGTGAGGGCGTCGAGCGCTCCATCCGTGCCGGGCTCGGACCCGCCGGCGGTGCGGGTCCGTCGGTCGGGACCGGCCCGCACGCGCGGGCGCACGGACCGGAGCCGGCCGCGGCCGCCCTCGCCGAGCGGCTCACCGGGGTCGGCCCGCTCGCGCCGCTCGTCGCCGACCAGCGGGTGACCGACGTCCTCGTCAACGGCGACGGGTCGGTGTGGGTCGACCGCGGCGACGGGGTCGAGCGGTCGGCCGTCGAGGTCCCGCCCGGCGAGCTCCGGTCGCTCGCGGTGCGGCTGGCCGGGCTGGCGGGACGCCGCCTCGACGACGCCCAGCCGTGGGTCGACGGCCTGCTGCCCGGTGGGGTCCGCCTGCACGCGGTGCTGCCGCCGCTCGTCGAGCAGGGGCCGCACGTCAGCCTCCGGGTGCCCCGGCGGCGGATGGTCGGCGTCGACGACCTCGTCGCGGCCGGTGGCGCCAGCGCGGCCACCGGGGTGCTGCTCCGGGCGCTGGTCCGCGGCCGGCGCAGCCTCCTCGTCACCGGGGGCACCGGGGCCGGCAAGACGACGGTGCTCGGTGCGCTGCTCGCCGAGTGCGACCCCGCCGAACGGCTCGTCGTCGTCGAGGACGTCCGCGAGCTCGACCCGGCCCACCCCCACGTCGTCCGTCTCCAGGGTCGAGCGGCCAACGTCGAGGGGGCCGGCGAGGTCGCGATGTCCGCGCTCGTGCGCCAGGCGCTGCGCATGCGCCCCGACCGCCTCGTCGTCGGCGAGGTCCGCGGCCCCGAGGTCCGCGAGCTCCTCGCCGCCCTGAACACCGGCCACGAGGGCGGCGCCGGCACGTTGCACGCCAACGGCCCCGAGGAGGTGCCCGCGCGGCTCGAGGCGCTCGGCACCCTCGCCGGGTTGCCCCGGGAGGCCGTCCACGCCCAGCTGCGCGGCGCCCTCGACGTGGTGGTCCACGTCGTGCGCGACGGCTCGGGGCGCCGGGTGCATCGGCTCGGCGTGCCCCGCGCCGGTCCCGACGGGCTCGTGGCGGTCCACACCGCCCTCGTCGACACGCCGTCGGGCCCCCGCCGCGCCCCGGCGTGGCCGGCGCTGGCCGACCTCCTCCCGCAGGGGTTCGCCGAGGGTGTGGCATGACCACCCCCCTGCTGCTGCTCGTGGCGGCCGTGCTCCTCTGGCCGGCGGCCTCGTCCGGGGCCCCGGCCGAGCTCCTCGGTCGGCTCTCGGCCGTGCGGCACCTGGCGGGTACCCGCCGGCGGCGGCGAGAGCCGGACGGTGACTGGGTGGCCGAGCTCGCCGAGGTCACGGCGGTGGGCCTGCGGGCCGGCCTCGACCTGCGCTCCGCCGTCGAGGTCGCCGCGCGCAGCCCCGCTGTCCGGTCCGGCGCCCCGTGGCTCGGACCGCGGGTGGCGCAGGCGGCCGCCCGCGGTCTCGAGGTCTCCGCGTGCCTCGTGGACCCACCTCGCCGCACCGGACCGGACGTCTCGGGCGACCTCGTCGTCCTCGCCCGGGCCTGGCGCCTCTCCGAGCACACCGGCGCCGCCGCGTCACGCACCACCGCAGGTGCGGCCGCCGCCGTCCGCGAGCGCGTGGCGGCGCGCGAACGGGTCGCCGCCGCGGTCGCCGGGCCGCGGGCCTCCATGCGACTGCTCACCCTGCTGCCGCTGGCCGGTCCCCTCGTGGGGGTGCTCCTCGGCCTGTCACCGGGTGCGCTCTACGGGTCCGCGGTCGCGCGCGTGTCCGTCGGCACCGGGCTCGCCCTCACCGTGGTCGGGTGGTGGTGGTCGCGCGGGCTCGTGGCGCGTGCGGTCCGCCCCGGTCGCACGGACGGCAGGCCGTGACCGCGGTCCTCGCCCTCGTCCTCCTCGCGGTCGTGCTGTCCCCACCGCGCCGCGCGGGCCGTCCCTGTCGCGTGGCGTCGCCGGTCCGGTCGGGCGGTCCCGCCACCCTCGACGACGCCGCCTCCGCCCTGACGATGCTCGCCGCGGTGCTGCGCGGGGGCAGTGGCGCCGTCGAGTGCCTCGAGGCCGTCGCGGCCGTCGACGAGGGGTCCGCGGGGCGCGAGCTCGCCGTCGTGGCCGCCGCCCACCGCTGGGGCGAGTCCCCCGACGGCGCCTGGGCGCGCGTGGGCCCGGGCTGGGCCCCGGCGGCGGCCGCGTGGCACGCCGCGCTCGCGGCCGGGGCGGCACCGGCGGGGCTGCTCGAGGACGCCGCCGCCCGGATGCGCGCCTCGGAGGCCCGACGCGTCGAGGCCGCGGTGCACCGCGCCGGGGTGCTGCTCGTGCTGCCCCTCGGCGCCTGCTTCCTCCCCGGCTTCGTCGCCACCACGGTCGTCCCCGTCGTGCTGCTGCTCCTCGGGTCGGTCGCGTGAGGCGGCTGCCGCGGCCCCGGCCGGTTGGTGCGTCGTCCACAGGTGGACGGTCCGGAGCCGTCGTCCACAGGCCGGAGCCCGTCCCTTCCGCCGGAGCCCCTCGCTCGCCGAGGGTCGACCCGAGGGCGCGACCGGCGCGTCCACCACACCGAGGAGGACCCATGACCGCACGCGTCCGGACCGCGAGGATCGCGGCACACCACACCCGGGAGGCGCTGGCCAGGCTGCGCCGGCACGGGGAGGAGGGCATGACCACCGCCGAGTACGCGGTCGGCACGGTGGCCGCCGTGGCCTTCGCCGCGCTGCTGCTCGTCGTCGTCAGGTCGGGGCCGGTCAAGAGCGCGCTGACCTCGATCATCGTCGGCGCGCTCGGCACGTGACCCGGGTCGAGCGGGGGGCGGCCACCGCCGAGCTGGCGGTGGCCCTCCCCGCCCTGCTCCTCGTCCTGGCCGTCGCCCTCGGGGCCCTGCGGCTCGGGATCGACCGCGTGCGCTGCCTCGACGCCGCCCAGGTCGGCGCGCGGCTGCTGGCCCGGGGCGAACCCGTCGAGCGCGCCCGTGCGTTGGCGCTGGCCCGTGCCCCGGCGGGGGCCACCGCCGACCTCGTCGTCGGGTCGCGCACGGTCCGCGTCACCGTGCGCTCGCGCCCGGTGCCCGTCCTCGCCCGGGTCGGTGCCGTCGGGGCCCCGGAGGGTGTGGCCGAGGCGCGGCTCGAGAGCGCCCCGTGAGCCGGGGTCGGCCCGAGCGCGGGAGCGCCACGGTGCTCGTCGTCGGGGCGGTGGCGGCCCTCACGGTCGTCCTCGGCGGCGGGCTGCTCGTCGCGGCGGCGGTGCGCGACGCCCGCTCGGCGCGTGGCGCCGCCGACCTCGCGGCGCTGGCGGCCGCGGCGCCGCTGGCCTCCGGCGCACCCGTGGACTGCGTGGCTGCAGGAGCGGTCGCGCGGGCCAACGCCGCTGAGCTCGTCGCGTGCGAGCCGGCCCCGGGGGGCGGCGTCGACGTGCGCGTGCGGGTGCGTCGACGGGTCCCGTCGTGGTGGCCGGGCCTCCCGGCGACGGTCGAGGGGCGGGCTCGCGCGGGCCTCGCGGCGGTGGGCGCCCGGTCGGGTGGTCGGGCCGGGTCAGGCGGTGGGGCCGGCGTCCGGTCGGTCGGCGTTGGCCTCGGCGACCTCGGCGCGGCGGCGGGCGGTCTCGGTCGAGGCGTGCTGCTCGGCGACCCGGTCGTCGGCCTGCCGGCGCAGGGCCGCGGTCTCGTCCTCGTGGCGCCGACGCTCCTCCTCGAGGAGGCGCTCGCGGGTCGCCACCTCCTCCTTCATCCGCTGCTGCTCGGCGATCCGCTCCTGCTCCGCGGCCTTCTCGGCCTCGCGGGTCTCGACCCGGCGGCGGTGGCCACGGCGCAGGCCCGCGCGCAGCACGGCCCAGCCGAGCCAGAACACGGTGATGACGACCATGCCGCCGACGAGGAAGACGACCGGCGGCAGGTCCACGGTGCCGCCGAGGATGTTCATCGACACCGGGTCCTCGAGGCGCACCGAGCCGAGCACCATCGCGGCGCCGGCACCGAGGGCCAGGAGGACGAGGACCACGCCGAGGAGCACCATGCCGGGCAGGCTACCGCCCGTGCGGGGGGCGCGACCGCCCAGGTGCCGACGGGCTGGTACCTGGTCGTGCGGTGCCATCACGACAACGCCGGGGAGCGGTCCGGGTCAGCCCGCCGAGGCGAGCGCCAGCTCGAGCACCACGACCGCCCCGGCCTTGTCGAGCGGCTCGTTGCCGTTGCCGCACTTGGGCGACTGCACGCAGGCCGGGCACCCCGTGCGGCAGGCGCAGCCCAGCACCGCGTCCCGGGTCGCGCCGACCCACTCCCCGAAGGCGTCGAAGGCCCGCTCGGCGAACCCGGCGCCCCCCGGGTACCCGTCGAAGACCATGACGGTCGGCAGGCCGGTGTCGGGGTGGAGGGCGGTCGAGACCCCGCCGACGTCCCAGCGGTCGGAGGTCGCGACGAGCGGGAGCATCCCGATGGCCGCGTGCTCCGCCGCGTGCAGGGAACCGGGCACGTCGGCCTCCGCGACCCCCGACGCCGCGAGCACGTCGGGGTCCACGGTCCACCACACGGCCTTCGTGGTCAGCGCTCGCTCGGGGAGCTCGAGGGGGTGGCGGCCGATCACCTCGCCGCTCGGCAGCCGCCGCACGAACCCGGTCACCTGCCCGGTCACGCGCACCGCCCCGAAGCAGGTCGTGACGCGCGCCCGCTCGTGCACCCGGTCGGTCGTGAGGATGTCGAAGCGGCTCACCGACTGCGCGGTCGTCGACCAGCCGGGGTCGCCGCGCACGGCGTGGGCGGTCCGCGCGTCGAGGTCGAGCTCGGTCACCACCCACGTCTCGCCCTGGTGCAGGTGCACCGCCCCGGTGTGCACCTGGGCGTGGGCGGCGGCCTCGTCGACCGTGCCGACGACCCGGCCGGTGCGGGTCTCGACGACCGCGACGACGTCGCTCGCCCCGCGCAGCGAGATGTGCTCGGCCGGTCGGTCCTCACGGGCCCAGAACCAGCCGGTCGGGCGGCGCCGGAGGATGCCGTTCGCGACGAGCACGTCGAGCAGCGTGCGGGCCCCGGGCCCGAACAGCTCGAGGTCGGCCTCGCCGATCGGCAGTTCGGCGGCCGCCGCCGCGAGGTGCGGAGCGAGGACGTGGGGGTTCTCCGGGTCCACGACCGTGCTCTCCAGCGGGGCGCCGAAGATCGCCTCGGGGTGTCGCACGAGGTAGGCGTCGAGCGGGTCGTCGGCGGCGACGAGCACGGCGAGCGACTCGGCCCCCGAGCGCCCCGCGCGGCCGGCCTGCTGCCAGAGGCTGGCCCGCCGCCCGGGCCAGCCGGCCATGACGACGGCGTCGAGCCCGCTCACGTCGATCCCCAGCTCGAGCGCGGTCGTCGCCGCGAGCCCGCGCAGCGTCCCGGCGCGCAGCCCGCGCTCCAGCTCGCGCCGGTCCTGCGGCAGGTAGCCCCCGCGGTAGGCCGCCACCGCGCCGGCGGCCTCCGGGTCGATGCCCTCGAGCCGGCGGCGGGCACCGGTGGCCAGGGCCTCGGCACCGGCCCGGCTCCGGGCGAAGGCCACGGTCTGGACGCCCTGTTCCACGAGCCCGGCGAGCAGCTCGGCGGCCTCGGTGGTCGCGGACCGCCGCTCGCCGTCCTCGCCGGTCTCGGGCTCCCAGAGGGCGAACGTCATCGCGCCCCGGGGGGAGCCGTCGTGCGTCACGGCGCGCACCGGCAGGCCGGTGAGCCGTGAGGCGTGACCGGCCGGGTCGCTGACGGTCGCGGAGGCGAGGACGACGGTGGGCGTCGCGCCGTACCGCCCCGCGACACGGCGCAGCCGCCGCAGCACGGCCGCGACGTGGGCGCCGAAGACGCCGCGGTACACGTGGCACTCGTCGACGACCACGTAGCGCAGCCCGCGGAGGAACCCCGACCAGCGCTCGTGCCCGGGCAGCAGCGAGTGGTGGAGCAGGTCGGGGTTGGTCAGGACGACGTCGGCGTGCTCGCGCACCCAGCGCCGCTCGTCGGGCGGGGTGTCGCCGTCGTAGGTCGCGGCGCGCACGCCGGGCACCGCGAGGGACTCGATGCGGGCCAGCTGGTCGGCGGCCAGCGCCTTGGTGGGGGACAGGTAGAGGGTGGTCGGCCGCCGCAGCCCCCCGCGCGCGGCGCCGTCGACGATGCTGCCGAGGACGGGCACGAGGTAGCCCAGGCTCTTGCCCGAGGCCGTCCCCGTCGAGAGCACGACGTGCTGGCCGGCGCGGACGAGGTCGATGGCCTCGCGCTGGTGGCTCCAGGGCCGCTCCATCCCGGCGCCGAGGAGCGCGGCGAGCACCGGTGGTGCGAGGTCCGCCGGCCACTCGGCGAGCCGGGCCGGACGGGCCGGGACGTGCTCGACGTGGAGCAGCCGCTCGGACCGCGACCCGCGCGCGACGCGGGCGAGGTGTTGGGCCGGGCTGGACACGGCCGTTACGGTAATCCTTGGTCCCGACGCCGCCCGCGTCGTGGCCGGAACGAGCCAGATTCCGCTGCACCCCGAGGAGCCTGAGGCGTGGAGCTCTCCGTCACGACGTCCCACCACGACGACGTCGGCGTCGTCACCGTCGAGGGCGAGGTCGACGTCTACACCGCTGCGCAGCTGCGCCAGACCCTCGACCAGGAGGTCGCCGACGGCCACGTCCGGCTCGTCGTCGACCTCGACGCCGTGACCTTCCTCGACTCCACGGGCCTGGGTGTCCTCGTCGGCCGGCTCAAGCTCGTCCGCAACGACGGCGGCTGGCTGCGCATCGTCTGCTCGAGCGAGCGCATCCTGCGGGTCTTCCGCATCACCGGGCTCGACAAGGTCTTCGGCATCCACGACACCCTCGAGGACGCGCTCGCGGCCTGAGCGCCGCACCCCCTCCACCGGACCGCCACGTCGGCGCGGCGCCCTGACCGGCCCGAACACCACGCCGGTGTGAACCGCGTCACCCCGACCCGGGCGGGCGGCCCCCGCATGCGGACCGGTACAGTCCGACCGGACCGTCCCTCCTGTCGGCGCGACTGCGCGCCCGGGGACGAACGACGCCGTCAAGGAGGATGGAATGGCACCCCTCGCACTCGCGACCGCCGAGTCGGGAGCCCTGGACCTGACCGGGACGAACCAGACGCTGGTCATCACGGTCGCGGCCATCGCGCTCGTGGCGCTCGTCATGGGCTTCGTGTTCCGTGGCCAGGTGCTCGCGGCCGACCCGGGCACCGAGAAGATGCAGGAGATCGGCTCGGCCGTCGAGGAGGGGGCCCAGGCCTACCTCGCGCGCCAGTTCAAGACCCTCGGCATCTTCGTCGTGCTCGTCTTCGGTCTCCTGCTGCTCCTGCCCGCCGACACCGCCGGCGTCCGCTGGGGCCGCTCCGGCTTCTTCATCCTCGGCGCGCTGTTCTCGGCGGCCATCGGCTACCTCGGCATGAGCTTGGCCGTCAAGGCCAACGTCCGCGTCGCCTCGGCCGCCCGGCACGAGGGCGGGCGCGACGCCGGCATGAAGATCGCCTTCCGCACCGGCGGCGTCGTCGGCATGGCGACCGTCGGTCTCGGCCTGCTCGGCGCCTCGATCGTCGTCCTCGTCTACAAGGGCGACGCCCCGAAGGTCCTCGAGGGCTTCGGCTTCGGCGCCGCGCTCCTCGCGATGTTCATGCGCGTCGGCGGCGGCATCTTCACCAAGGCCGCCGACGTCGGCGCCGACCTCGTCGGCAAGGTCGAGGCGGGAATCCCCGAGGACGACCCGCGCAACGCGGCGACCATCGCGGACAACGTCGGCGACAACGTCGGTGACTGCGCGGGCATGGCCGCCGACCTCTTCGAGTCCTACGCCGTCACCCTCGTCGCCGCCCTCATCCTCGGGTCGGTCGCGTTCGGCGCCTACGGCCTCGTCTTCCCGCTCCTCGTCCCCGCCATCGGCGCGCTCACCGCCCTCCTCGGCGTCTACATCACCAAGGCCCGCCCGGGCGAGAACGCGCTGAGCGCCATCAACCGCGGCTTCTACATCGCCGCCGCCGTCTCGGCCGTGCTCTCCGCGGTGCTCGCCTACACCTACCTGCCGTCGACGTACGCCGAGCTCGGCAGCTCCAACGAGCAGATCGCCACGCTGAGCGGCGACCCGCGCCTTGCGGCCGTCCTCGCCGTCGTCATCGGCATCGTCCTCGCCGGCATCATCCTGTGGCTCACCGGCCACTTCACCGGCACCGACAAGCGCCCGACCCAGGACGTCGCGCGCACCTCCCTCACCGGCCCGGCCACCGTCGTGCTCTCGGGCATCGGCGTCGGCCTCGAGTCGGCGGTCTACACCGCGGCGATCATCGGCGGTGCGGTCTACCTCGCCTACCTCCTCGGTGGTGGCGCGGTCGCCCTCTCGCTGTTCCTCATCGCGCTCGCCGGCTGCGGCCTGCTGACCACCGTCGGCGTCATCGTCGCGATGGACACCTTCGGCCCGGTCTCCGACAACGCCCAGGGCATCGCCGAGATGTCCGGCGACGTCGACGGCGAGGGCGCGCAGATCCTCACCGAGCTCGACGCGGTCGGCAACACGACGAAGGCGATCACCAAGGGCATCGCCATCGCGACCGCCGTGCTCGCGGCGACCGCGCTCTTCGGCTCGTACACCGACGCCTGGCGCAGCACGCAGGTCGAGGGCCTCACCCAGGCCGAGGTCGAGACCTTCGTGGCGGAGGCCAACGCCTTCGTCACCTCGCCGAACACCCTCGTCGGCCTGATCATCGGTGCCGCCGTCGTGTTCCTCTTCTCCGGGCTGGCCATCAACGCGGTCACCCGCGCCGCCGGCGCCATCGTCTTCGAGGTGCGCCGCCAGTTCCGCGAGCACCCGGGGATCATGGACGGCACCGAGAAGCCGGAGTACGGCCGCGTCGTCGACATCTGCACCAAGGACTCGCTCCGCGAGCTCGCGACACCCGGTCTGCTCGCCGCGCTCATGCCGGTCGCCGTCGGCTTCGGCCTCGGCATCGGGGCCCTCGCCGGGTTCCTCGCCGGCGCCATCGGCTCCGGCGCGCTCATGGCGGTGTTCCTCGCGAACTCCGGTGGCGCGTGGGACAACGCGAAGAAGATCGTCGAGGACGGCCACCACGGCGGCAAGGGCACCGACGCCCACGCGGCCACGGTCATCGGCGACACCGTCGGCGACCCGTTCAAGGACACCGCGGGCCCGGCGATCAACCCGCTCATCAAGGTGATGAACCTCGTCTCGGTGCTCATCGCCCCGGCCATCGTCACGCTCTCGGTGGGCTCGGGTGCCTCGGCCCCGATCCGCTACGGCATCGCCGGCGTCGCCTTCGCCGTCGTCGTCGGGGCGGTCGCGGTGTCCAAGAGCAAGGACATCGCCATCGGGGGCGACGACGTCGACCCCGACGTCCCCTCCGCGGAGCCGGAGCCCGTCCAGGCCTGACCCGCACCGCCGCCCGGCGGGCCGAGAACCCCGTCGAACGTACAGAACACGCCGCGTGCCGCTCCTGGCCCGCGGCGTGTTCTGTACGTTCGACCGGTGTGATCAGGGGCCTCGGCTCCCTCAGAGCAGGTCGAGGAGCAGGGATGCCGCCCGCCGGGCGCCGTCGGTCTCGACCGGACGGGCCGTGACCGGGGCGGCGAGCGTCGCGAGGAGGGCCGCGGCGAACGCGTCGGGCTCGAGCAGCTCCTCGTACGGCAGGTGCGTCCCGGCCCGGTAGCGCTCCAACCGGTGGCGCACGTGGATGTTCTGCTCGAAGTGGTTCCGCAGCGGGACGAAGAGGAACGGCGTCCGGGACGCGGTGAGCTCCATGCACGTCGTCAGGCCGCCCTGGACGACGGCCACGTCGCACGCGGCGAGGTGGCGCCAGAGGTCCGGGACCCACCCGAGCACCTCCGCCCCCGGCGTGGCCGGCAGCGACGACGGCTCGATGCGCGGGCCGGCGACGACGACGAACCGCAGGTCCGGCCGGGCCCGGCGGCAGGCGGGCACCGCGGCCAGCACCCTCCGGAGCAGCCCCGCCCCGACCGACGTCCCGCCGACGGCCACGACGCACACGGTCTCCTCGGCCCCGAAGCCGAGCTCGGCGCGCCAGCGCACCCGCTCCTCCTCGCCCGGCGGCGTGAACCCCGTGACGTACCCGGCGAAGTCGAACTCGCGCTCGGTCCACGCGCGGATGCCGGGCAGCCCGGGCCCGAACGTGCCCTCGACGACGTCGTCCGGCGACCCGACGAAGACCGACCGGTCACGCACCCACGGGAAGCGGGCCCGGTGCTCGAGCATCTCGGCGTTGTAGTCGGCCGTGAGCGCCGCCTGCTGCTCGCCCCCGGCCGGCATCGGCAGCCACCCGACGAAGTCGGTCAGCCAGGCGAACGCACCCCGTTTGCGCTCGGGGTTCTCGTGGAGGAAGTGGTCGGTCTCCCACGCCTCGTCGCCGACGACGAGGTCGACGTCCTCGCGCTCGAGCACCTCGTCGAGCACGAGGAAGTTGGTGACGAGGAGGTCGTCCATCCGGCGGATCGCGTCGAAGGCGTCGAGGTCGTGCTCCCCGCACGCCGCCTCGACGTGGGCCGACTCCGACGCCAGCCACGCCGACGCCGGGTGCACCTCCTCGCCGGCCCGCTCCAGCGCCCGCGTCACGGGGTCCTGGGCGAGCCAGCGGACCCGCACGTCGGGACGCTGCTCGCGCAGGGCCCGGACGACGGCGAGGTCGCGCCGGGCGTGGCCCAGGCCGATGGGGGAGGAGAGCACGAGGACCTCCCGAGACCGCGACAGGGCCCGGGTCCAGCGGCGCCCGGGTTCCCCCGACCTCGCCACCTGCCGGGCGAACCGGTCGATCTCCCGGGTGGCGAGCACCGGGTCGCGGGCGGGGACGCCGTGCCCCGCGCCCTCGACGAGCAGCAGCGAGCCCCCCGTGCGCTGCGCGAAGGCCTCCCCGTCGGCCGGGGCGCGGACCCGGTCGTCGGTGCCGTGGACGACGAGCACCGGGCAGCGCACCTCGTCGAGGACGGCCGCGAGGTCCGTGAGCGCGGCGCCGTCGAGGCCGAGCCGTCCCGAGGTGGCGTCGGCGAGCACCCGCGGCCCCACCTCGTGGGCCCACTCGGCCGACTCCTCGCGCTGGCGGGTCGAGTGGGGCTCGCTGTACATCTGCGCGAAGAAGAACTCGACGAAGTCGTCGTAACCGCCGCCGAGCCAGTGGTGCCGGTTGTACGCCGACCAGCCCTCCGTCGACTGCGGCGGGTCGGCGAAGGTGCCGACCTCGTGGTGGGCCTGCGGGCTCCAGCTGCCACCGGGCGGTCCGAAGGCGACGAGCCCGGTGACCCGGTCCGGACGGGCCGCCGCCACCTGGGCGGCCCACGCCGCGCCGCTCGAGAGCCCGACGAGCACCGCCGCGCCGACGCCCACGGCGTCCATCACGGCGAGGGTGTCGGCGGCGTACTCGTCGTTCGCGTAGGCGGCGGCCCCCTCGGGTCGGTCGGACTCGCCGCTGCCGCGCCCGTCGAAGGTGACCACCCGGTGGTGCCGCGCGAGGTGGGGGACCTGGGCCTTCCACATCCGCGACCGGACGATGGACCAGGTGGGCAGCAGGACGACCGTCGCCGGCCCGGACCCGTGCACGGTCCACCGCAGGCGCACGCCGTCACGGACGACGTCGCCCTCGGCGACCGGACGGGTCCAGGCCGGCCAGGTCACGGACGGACCTCGAAGACGTTGTTGAACGGCGTCGAGGCGGCCAGCCGGAACCCGGTGAAGCCCGCGGCGAGCGTGACGTCGCGGATGCGAGCCGGCCCGGCCTGTGTGCCGAGGGCCGCCCCGACCGGCTGCGACAGCGACGCCGGCGTGCACAGCAGCGTCGAGAAGCCGTAGTAGGCCCGTCCGACGGGGTTGAGGTTGTCCTCGACCCGGTCGCCCGCGGCCGGCTCGACGAGCAGCCAGACGCCGTCGTCGCGCAGTGCCTCGCGGACGCGGGTGGCCGCCCCGACCGGGTCGCCCATGTCGTGGAGCGCGTCGAAGGTCGTCACGAGGTCGTAGCCCGAACCGCCGAACTCCGTCGCCGCCGCCACCTCGAACGAGACGCGTTCGGCCACACCGGCATCCGCCGCGCGCTTGGTCGCCGTCTCGATCGACGCCCGGTGGTAGTCGGAGCCGACGAAGCGTGAAGCGGGGAAGGCCTGCGCCATGAGCACGGTCGACGCGCCGTGCCCGCAGCCGATGTCCGCCACGCTCGCGCCCGAGGTCAGCCGCTCGACGAGCCCGTCGACCGCCGGCAGCCACTCGGCGACGAGGTGCGCGTTGTACCCGGGCCGGAAGAAGCGCTCGCAGCCGTCGTGGACGTCGGTGTTGTGGTCGTGCCAGCCGACGCCGTCACCGTCCGGCGCGACCGCGAGGACGCGGTCGGCGTCCCGCACCGTGCCGTGGGCGATCTGGAAGAAGCCCGGCAGGAACGCGGGGCTCGTCTCGTCGGTCAGGGCGACGACGTGCTCCGGCGGAAGGCCGTAGGTGCCGTCGGCCGGCTCGTAGGTGACGAACGCCCCCGCGGCCTGGGCGTTGAGCCACTCGCGGGCGTACGGCTCGGCGGTCCCGGTGCGCCGGGCGAGCTCGGCCGGCGTCAGCGGGCCGGCGTCGGCCATCGCCCGGTAGTAGCCGAGGCGGTCGCCCATGACGACGAGCGCACAGTTGAGCGCCGCTCCCACCTCGTCGACGGCCCGGAAGACGAACGACATGAGCGTGTCGGTGTCCACCGTCGTGGTCTGGCTGTGTGCCATGGGATGTCCTCCCGTCCATGATCCCGGCGCTGGCCGCCGGGGTCGATGCCTCGACGATCGGCCCCGTCGCCGGGGGCCCGCATCAGGGAGGCACCCTGGTCCTGCGGCGGGTTCCTACACTGAGCCGATGGTCGTCGGGCGCGAGGCCGAGCTGCGGCGGGTGGGCGGGCTGCTCGCCGCTGCGCGGCTCGGGCACGGCGGGACGCTCGTGGTCGTCGGGGAGGCCGGGGTCGGCAAGTCGACGCTCCTCGAGGAGGCGGCGGCACTCGCCGGCGGGGCGGGCGTCGTGCGCGTCGTCGGAACCGTCGCCGAGCGCGAGGTCCCCTACGCCGCCCTCGGCCTCGTGGTCGGCGACGCCGCCGCGGAGCTCGCTGCCCTGCCGGCTCCGCAGGCGCACGCCCTCGGGGCCGCGCTGGCCCTCGTCGACGGCGACGGCCCGCCGCCCTTCGCGGTCGGCGCCGCGACGCTCGGCGTGCTCGCGCGGCGGGCCGAGGCCCGGCCGCTCGTGCTGCTCCTCGACGACGCCCACCTCCTCGACGCCGCGTCCGCGCGGGCCCTGGCCTTCGCGGCCCGCCGACTGGCCGCGGACCCGGTGATCGTGCTCGCCGCGGTCCGCCCGGACGAGCCGGGACCGTGGACCACCTCCGGCTTCCCTGAGCTGGTCCTCGACGGGCTGGGCGAGGACGCGGTGGGCGCCCTGCTCGGCGAGCTCGGCCACGCGAGCAGCCGCGAGGTCGCTGCTCGGGCCCGCGAGGCCACCGGCGGCAACCCGCTCGCGGTCTCCGAGCTCGTGCGCCGCCACGACGCGCGCGCCCTGCTCGAGGCGGGCGGCCCGCTGCCGCTGCCCCGCGACCTCGTCGAGGTCTTCTCCGAACGGGCCCGCGCGGCCGGGCAGGACGTGCGGCTGGTCGTCGCCCTCACGGCGCTCGCCGGTCGCTCGGCGGCCGTGGTCTCGGCCGCCGCCGCGGCGGTCGGTCTGGCGGACGACGCCGTCGACCGCGCCGAGCGGGCCGGCCTCGTCACGCTCGACGGCGGCACGGTCGCCCCCTCGCACCCGCTCGTCGGGTCCGCCGTGTACTCCGGCCTCGACGCGGCGGTCCGGCGCCGGCTGCACGCCGCGGTGGCCGACGCCCTTCCACCGGGGCGCACCGACGAGCGCGCCCACCACCTCGCCGCCGCGGCCGCCGGTCCGGACGAGGCCCTCGCCGCCGCCCTCGAGGACGTCGCGGCCGTCGCGGCGGGCCGTGCAGCCCCCAGCGCCGCCGCCGCCGGGCTGGAGCGCGCGGCGGCGATCAGCCCGGACCCTGCGCGCGCGGCCGACCGCCGGCTGCGCGCGGCCGCCCACGCATGGGTGGCCGGTGACAGCCAGTGGGCGATCGAGCTGTGCGACAGGGCGGCCCACGACTTCCCCGTCGACCGTTGGCGGGCCGAGGCGCTGACGGGGACGGTCGCCGCCCGCACCGGCTCGCTCGACGTCGCGGGCCCGGCGCTGCTCGCGGCGGTCACGACCGCGCCGTCCGCGGAGGTCGACGCCGTGAGCCGGGCCCTCTGCGAGCTGGTCAACGCCGCCTTCTACCGGGCCGACCCGTCGCTGGCCGCCGCCGCGGGAGAGCACGCGGCGGCCCTGCTCGCCCGGGGGGTCGACGGCCCGGCCCGTGGGCGGTGCCTCATGGTCGTGGGCATGGCCGAGGTGCTCGCCGGGCGCCCCGGGGAGTCCGCCCTCGCCGGAGCCCTGAACGACCTCGGCGCGCTCGACCCCCGATGCACCCCGACCGGTGGGCACGACCCGCGGTCCGACGACGACGCGGCGTGGGCGCTCGTCACCTCGATGTGGCTACGGGGCGACGACGCGGCCGACGACCTCGCCCGGGCGATCGACGCCCGGCGCAGCGCGTGGGCGCTCGGCTCGCTCCCGCGGCTGCTGTTCCACCTCGGCCGCGACGCCGCCACGCGCGACCGCTGGCCCGAGGCCCGGTCGGCGTACGCCGAGGCCATCGAGCTGGCCCATGAGCTCGGCCACGTGACCGACGAGGCGATCGCCCTCGCCGGTCTCGCCTGGGTCGAGGCGCGCACCGGGGACCGCGCGGAGTGCGCCGCGCACGCCGACGCCGCCGTGGCGCTCGCGGCCCCGCGTGCGAACCGGATGGCGGACCTGTGGGCTCGCCTCGCCCGCGGCGACGCCGCGCTGGCCGCCGGTGACGCGGAGGACGCCGCGCGCCGGTACTCCGCGGTGGCGGAACGGCTCGAGTCGCTGGGCCTCGAGGACGTCGACCTGCATCCCGGCCCCGAGCTCGCCGAGTGCCTCGTGCTCCTCGGCCGGCGCGAGGAGGCCGTCACCGTCGTCGACCGGTACGCCGCCCGGGCCCGGGTCAAGGCCCGTCCGTGGGCCCTCGCGCGAGCCGCGCGCGCCGAGGGCCTGCTCGCCGACCCGGACGGAGTCGACGAGCAGTTCGCCGTGGCCGCCGGGCTGCACGCCCGGACGGGTGACGCCTTCGAGTCCGCGCGCTCGGCCCTCCTCCACGGCCAGCGCCTGCGCCGGCTGCGGCGCCGGGCCGACGCCCGCGCCCCACTGCGCGCGGCCCTCGAGGTCTTCGAGCGCCTGGGCGCTCGGCCCTGGGCGGACCGCGCGGCGGCCGAGCTCGAGGCCACCGGGGAGCCCACCGCCCGGCGCGGGACGAACGTCCTCGACGCCCTGACGCCCCGGGAGCGGCAGATCGTCGTGCTCGTCACCGACGGCCTGACGACGCGCGAGACGGCCCTGCGGCTCTTCCTCAGCCCGAAGACCGTCGAGTACCACCTCCGCAACGTCTACGCCCGGCTCGGCATCACCTCCCGAGCGGAGCTGGCCTCCCTCGTGCGGGACGGGCGGGGGAGGTGAGGGCGCCCGCGCACGCCCTAGGCTCGTCCTCGATGACCGCCAACCCGCCCCGTGCCGACGCCGCCCTCGTCGCCCGCCTGCGCGCCGACCTCACCGCCTCCGGCTTCACCGTCGCCGGGGTCACCGACCTGCTCGGCCCGATGGCCGCCGCCGCCCTGGACCGTGACCAGGCCCTGCCGGCGCAGCGCGCCACCGACGCCTCCGACGACCCGCGCGCGGCCCTCGTGCGCCTCTTCACCCTCGGCGACCCGGTCGACGCGCCCGAGGTGGCCGCCGCGCTGCCGGGCCTCGGGGTGTCCGGCGGCGTCGAGCTCGGCCTGCTCGCCCCCGAGGGCGACGCGGTCGTCGCGCTCTGCGACCTGCGGCCCTACGCCGCCGACGGCGCGGACTGGTGGGTCGCCTCCGACCTCGGCGAGCTGGCCACCGGCCGCCCGCTGACGCCCGACCACGTGCTCGGGGTCGGCGGCGCCTCGGCGACGCTCGCGTCGTGGACGCCGCGCCTCCCGGCCACCCGCGCCCTCGACCTCGGCACCGGGTGCGGCGTCCAGGCCCTGCACCTCGGGGCGCACGCCGAGCGGGTCACCGTCACCGACCTCTCCGAGCGTGCCCTCGCGTACGCCCGCTTCAACGCCGCGCTGAACGGCCTGAGCTGGGAGGTGCGTTCCGGCTCGATGCTCGACCCGGTCGCCGGCGAGCGCTTCGACCTCGTCGTCTCCAACCCGCCGTTCGTCATCACGCCGCGCTCGGGCGCGGTGCCGCTCTTCGAGTACCGCGACGGCGGGGCCGCCGGCGACGCCGTCGTGCGCGACCTCGTCCGCACCGTCGGCTCCCACCTCGAGCCGGGCGGGGTCGCCCAGCTGCTCGGCAACTGGGAGGTGCCGCGGGGCACGACGTGGACCGAGCGGGTGGGGGAGTGGCTCGACGGCACCGGCCTCGACGCGTGGGTCGTCCAGCGCGAGGTGCAGGACCCCGCCGAGTACGCCGAGACCTGGGCCCGCGACGGCGGGCACCACCCCGGCACCGCCGACTTCAACGCGATGTACACCGCGTGGCTCGACGACTTCGCGGCACGCGACGTCGAGGCCATCGGCTTCGGGGTCGTCACCCTCCAGCGGCCGACCACCGGCCGCGAGCCGTTCCGCGACCTCGTCGACGTCCCCGGCCCCGTCGAGCAGCCGATGGGACCCTCCGTCCTCGCCGGTCTGCGCGCCCGGACCTGGCTGGCCGAGCACGACGACGACGCCGTCCTCGACACCGCCTGGCGCGTGGCCGACGACGTCACCGAGGAGCGGCACTCCGTTCCGGGAGAGGCCGACCCGCGCGTCATCCTGCTCCGTCAGGGCGGCGGCCTGCGTCGCCACCTGCCGCTCACCACGCTGACGGCGGCGCTCGTCTCGGTGTGCGACGGCGAGCTCACGGCGCGCGCCGCCACGGCGGCCATCGCCGGCCTGCTCGACCTCGACGACGAGGCGGTGCGCACCGAGGCCACGGCCTTCCTGCGCGACGCCGCGCGCGACGGCCTGATCGTGCGCTGACGTCGGCCGTGTCCGGATGAGAGGCCTCTCATCCCCGTCTCCCCCGGGTCTCATCCGGGGCCGTGAGGCTGGCTCCCCCGGGGCGGCACCGGCCGTCCCCGTACCAGGAGGTCCCTCATGCGCACCATCCCCCGCACCGCCTGGGTCGTGAGCGGCGCCCTCGGCGCCGCGGCGATCGTCGGCACGACGGTGGCCGCCGGCGCGAGCGCCGACGACGCCTCGACGGCCCGGCCCGCGAGCAGCAGCTCCTCGGCCGCGCCGACCGCGTCCGACGACGCGACCCCGACGGCCGAGCCGAGCCCCACCGACGTGCCGACCGTGCCCGCGCCCGAGGCCTCGGAGACCGCGGCGACCCCGGCCACCCCGGCCTCGGCCGTGACGCCCGTGACCCCGGCGTCGGCGGCCACGCCCGTGACGCCGGCCTCGCCGGTCTCGGCCCCGACGGCCCAGACCCCTCCCACCCCGGACAGCCCGGCGACGCCGGCCTCGACCCAGACGCCGCCGACCCCGGACAGCCCGGCCACGGCGCCCACGGCCGAGAGCCCCGCGACGCCGGCCACCCCCGCCACGGCCCCCAGCGCGGACTGACGGTGGGGCACCCGGGCCCGGACGTCCTCGGCGCGGGGGCGGGCGAGCTTCTCGCCCTCGCGGTGTCGACGACCGGTGCCCGCGTGCTCGACCACGCCCTGCACGCCGTCGACGTCCGGCCCGGTGACGGCGTCACGGCGGGGCACCGCGTCAGGGTGCAGCGCCCCGACGGCTCGAGCGCCGAGGAGTACGTCGTCCTCACGACGTCCTCGGCCGCGGGTGTCGACCCGTCCGCTCCCGGACTGGTCACCCTCGGGTCGGCGACCGGGCGCGTGCTCGCCTGGCGGTTCCCGGACGACCCGGCCCTGCCCGGGCTCGCGCCGGCCTGCGACCCGGTCCGCGCGGCGACCCTGCTGCCGCGCGGACCGCTCGCGGGGGCCGACCCCGGCGGGCCCGCACCCGCCGGGGTCGCCCCTGTCGGGGTGGCGCTCGTCGGCTACCGGCCCCTGCGGCGGGCGGTCGTCCGGATCGACCACGAGGGCTCGACGTCGTGGGCCAAGGTCCTGCGCACCGCTCCCGGCGCCCGCGGGGGATGGTCCGACGTCCGCCGCCGGCTGCACCTGCTCGCCGATGCCGGCGTCCCGGTGCCGGCCGTCGCCGCCGAGCACGAGGCGCTCGGCGTGCTCGTCCTCGACCCGCTGCCCGGGATCCCGCTCCTCGACGCCGTCGTCGCCGACGACGCGCACGGGGTCGAGGTGGACGACCTCGTCGCCCTCCTCGAGGCCCTGCCCCCCGGGGTCCGCGACCTGCCGGCGCGCCCCGCGTGGTCGGACCGGGCCCGGCAGTACGCCGCGTCGCTCGCCGGCACGTCCTGCGGCGAGCGGGCCCACGAGGTCGCCGAGGCCGTCCGGCGCCGCTCCACGGAGGTCGACCTCGGGCCCGTCGTCCCCGCCCACGGCGACCTCCACGAGGGCCAGCTGACCGCGGACCGGGAGGGTGACCGCCCCGGGCACCGGTGGCGGCTGCGCGGCCTGCTCGACGTCGACACCGTCGGACCGGGGCACCGCGTCGACGACCTCGCCTGCCTCGTGGCCCACGCCCTGGCCCTGGGCCCGGCCGGGTCCGCGGTGGCCGACCGCTGGCGCACCCGGGCCGGCACGCTCGTCGGCGCCGAGGCGCTCGACGTGCGCACCGCCGGCGTCCTCCTCTCGCTCGCGGTCGGAGCCCACGACCGCGCCCGGGTGGGTGCCCCGCAGACGGTCGACGCCGCCGGGCTGCTCGACCTCGCCGAGGCCGCGCTCGCCGGGGCGGTCGCTCAGCCGTCGAGCCGGTAGCCCATCCCGCGCACGGTGGCCACGACCTGGGGCCCGAGCTTGTTGCGCAGGTACCTCACGTAGACGTCGACGACGTTGGAGCCCGGGTCGAAGTCGTAGCCCCAGACCCGCGACAGCAGCTGTTCGCGCGAAAGCACCTGCCCGGGGCTGCGCAGGAACGCCTCGGCGAGGGCGAACTCGCGTGCCGACAGCTCGACCTCCGTCGAGCCCACGCTCGCGCGGCGGGTGCGCAGGTCGAGCGAGACCGACCCGTGGGTGAGGGTCGTCGCGCCTCCCGCGCCGGCCGGCCCGCTGAGCCGACGGCGGATGCGGGCGAGCAGCTCCTCGAACCGGAACGGCTTCGGCATGTAGTCGTCCGCGCCGCCCTCGAGCCCGGCGACGGTGTCCGCCACCGAGGTCCGCGCCGTGAGGATGATGACGGGGATGCTCGACCCGGTCTCGCGCAGCCGCTGCAGCACGCTGAAGCCGTCCTGGTCGGGCAGCCCGAGGTCGAGGACGACGAGGTCGACCTCGCCGGCGGCCACGTGCGCGAGCGCGTCCCGGCCGGTGCGCACGGTGGTGGGCTGCATGCCGGCGGCGCGCAGTCCCTTGGCGACGAAGGCGGCGATCCGCTCCTCGTCCTCGACGACGAGGATGCGGCTCACGGGACCTCCTCGGGGTGCAGCTCGAGCGGGCGCGTCGCCGCGGCCGCCGGGGTCACCGGCAGGTCGAGGACGACCGTCGTGCCCCGGCCCGGCGTCGACGACAGGTCGACGGTGCCCCCGTGCCCCGCGGCGATCGCGGCGACGATCGCGAGCCCGAGCCCGGACCCGGGGATGCCCGCGTCCACGACGCTCCGGCCCCGCACGAAGCGTTCGAAGACGCGGTCGACGTCCTCCGGGTCGATGCCGCGTCCCTCGTCGGTCACCCTCAGCCGCAACCGGTTTCCCGCGAGGGAGGAACCGATGGTCACCCGCGACCCCGGCTCCGAGTAGCTGACGGCGTTCTCGGCGAGCTGGAGCCAGGCCTGGGTGAGGCGCACCGGGTCGACGTCGCACTCGACGTCGACGCGCTCGCCGACGACCCACACCCGCGGCCCCAGCATCCGGGCCTTGTCGAGGACGTCGTCGGTGAGCACCCCGATGCGCGTCGGTGCGCGGCGGACGAAGTCGGGGCGCTCGGTCCGGGCGAGCACGAGCAGGTCGTCGACGAGCAGCCGCATCCGCTGCACCTCGTCGAGGGTCAGCTCGCGAGTCGCGGCGACGTCCGTGGGGTCTCTGCGGTCCATCACCTCGAGGTGCCCGCCGATGACGGTCAGCGGGGTGCGCAGCTCGTGCCCGACGTCGTCGAGGAGCCGGCGCTGTCCGTCGATGGAGGTCTCGAGGCGGTCGAGCATCGCGTTGACCGTCCGGGTCAGCTCGGCGACGTCGTCGGTGCCGCGCACCGGGATCCGCTCTGAGAGGTCGGTGTCGGTGATGCGCTGGGCCGTTTCGCGCAGGTCGTCGAGGGGGCGCAGCAGTCGCCGCAGCACCATCGAGCCGGCGACCGCCACGACCGCGAGGGCCCCGAGCGCGACGAGGGCGTAGGTGCGCCACGTCGCCGCGAGGGCGTCGAGCTCGGCGTCGCGGTCCGCGGCGAGGACGTAGAGGCCGAGGCGCGCGTCACCGTCGACCCGGACCGGGACGGTCGCCACCCGGTACGTGGTGCGGCTCGTCGTGACCGTCGTCAGGCGGGACCGGTCGGTCGGCACGCCGGCGAGGGCCGCGACGAGCCGGGGGTCGTCCTCGAGCCGCAGCGGCACGGTTCGCGGGGCGTACCAGGTGGGGCGACCGTCGACGAGGCCCATCATCCCCTCGGCCGGCAACGGCACCGTCTGCTGGAGCGCCCGGCGCAGCGCCTCCGGCACCCCTCCCTCGGTGGTGCTCGAGGCGGTCTGGCGCAGCTGCGCGACCGAGCGGGTGAGGTTGCGGTCGATGCGCTCGTCGGCCTGGCGGCGCTGGATGGCCCAGGTCGCGACGCCCCCGGCCGCCAGGGCCAGGAGCACGAGCGCGACGACGGTCGCGACCACCTTGGTCCGCACGCTCGGGGTGCGCCGCACCCGGGGTGCCGGGTCAGTCGTCGTCATCGTCGTCCCCACCGCCGGGACCGCGGTGGTCGCCGTCGTCCTCGTCGCCGTGGTCGTCCCGGTCGTCGCGCTCCTCCCCGTCGTCGTCACCGTCACCGTCGTCGTCGTCGTCGTCGCTGGAGCGGGGCGGCGGAGGGTCGACGGGGACGGGGGAGGCGGGTCGGGTGGCCTCGCCCGACGGGCGAGGGGTGGCCGTCGGCGCGCCGGCCGAGGGGCTCGGACCCGGCGACGGGGTGTCGCCGGAGCCCGCGGTGGGCTGCGTCGTGGGGGCCGGGCTGCCGCCCGGGGTGGGCTCGACGAGGACCGGGTCGCCGAGCGGGGCGTCCGACGGTGGGGCCAGCGTCGAGGCCAGGGCGACACCGCCGAGGGTGACCGCCGCGACGAGCGCGAGCAGCGCGACGGCGAGGGCTCGACGGGACACCCGTGCATCCTCCCAGCCGGTGATGAGACAGGGATGAGAAGACGGCCGGTGCCGGCGCGCTCCATGTGACGCGCGTCACATCGGGTGGCGGCGCGCCGATGCCCCACGGGGCATGACGCGCCGACAGGATGAGCCCTGCCGCGGATCGGAAAATCCCTGTCGGGGAACCTTCCCCGTCCGCCCTGCGGCCGGACGGCCCCGCCCTCACCTCCCTGCCACCGAGGGCGGGGCCGCCGCGTGTCCGGAAACCGCTTGTGAGTGAGTGCTCACTCATTTATGATCGACGCTCGTGACCCCCCGAGCCCCCGCCATGAGCCCCGAGGACCGCCGCACGGCGCTCGTCGAGGTGGCCATCCCGCTCCTCCGCGAGCACGGCACGACCCTGACGACCAAGCAGGTCGCCGAGGCCGCCGGCATCGCGGAGGGCACCCTGTTCCGCGCCTTCGGCACCAAGGACGAGCTCGTGCAGGCCTGTGTCGCAGCCGTGTTCGATTCCACTCCCGCCGTCGCCGAGCTGCGCGGCATCGACACCACCCTCAGCCTCGACGAGCGGCTCGTCGCCGGCGTGGCCGTGATGCAGCGCCACGTCGAGCGCGTCGTCGGGCTCATCTCGGTACTCCACCACGCGGGCGCCCCGGCCCCGGTCGACGCCAAGCGCCGCCGCGGCCGCACCGACCCCGCCGTCGACTCCGCCTTCACCGACCTCGTCGGGTCCGACGCCTCGTCCCTGCGGCGCCCCGTGGACGAGGTCGTCAGCCTCCTCCAGCTGCTCACCCTCTCGAGCGTCCACCCGCTGATGTCCACCGGCCGGCTCGACGCCGCCGAGATCGTCTCCGTCGTCCTCGACGGCACCCGTCACCACACCGACCGGAAGGGCACCTGATGCTGCTCCGCCTCGTCCGCACCCACCTGCGGCCCTACGCCGGCCCGCTGACGCTGCTGCTCGTCCTCCAGCTCGCCGGCACCCTGGCCTCGCTCTACCTGCCGAGCCTCAACGGCCGGATCATCGACGAGGGGGTCGCGGTCGGGGACACCGGCTTCATCGTCACCGCCGGGACGTGGATGCTCGGCGTCTCGCTGCTCCAGGTCGTCGCGACGATCGCCGCCACGCGCATCGCCGCCCTCACCTCGGCCTCCCTCGGGCGCGACGTGCGCGCGGCCGTCTTCTCCCGGGTCGGCTCGTTCTCGGCCCGCGAGGTCTCCTCGTTCGGCGCCCCGACGCTCATCAGCCGCTCGACGAACGACGTCACCCAGGTCCAGCAGGTCGTTTACATGGGGCTCGCGATCATGGTCTCGGCGCCGATCATGATGGTCGGCGGCGTCTTCATGGCCCTGCGCGAGGACATCGGCCTCTCGTGGCTCGTCGCGGTCGCCGTGCCCCTGCTCGGCCTGTCGGTCGGCCTCGTCATCAGCCGGATGGTGCCGCACTTCCGGGCGATGCAGAAGGCCGTCGACACCGTCAACCGCATCCTGCGCGAACAGATCACCGGCATCCGGGTCGTGCGGGCCTTCGTCCGCGAGGACGTCGAGCGCGAGCGCTTCGGCGAGGCGAACCGCACCTACACCGGCACCGCGCTGGCCGTCGGCCGGCTCATGGCGCTCGCCTTCCCGATCGTCATGGTCGTCTTCAACCTCTCGACCGTCGCCGTCATCTGGTTCGGTGCGCACCGCGTCGACTCCGGCGCCATGCAGGTCGGGGCGCTGACGGCGTTCATGTCCTACCTCATCCAGATCCTCATGTCCGTGATGATGGCGACCTTCATGTCGATGATGATCCCGCGCGCCACCGTCTCGGCCGGGCGCATCGTCGAGGTGCTCGACACCTCCTCGTCGGTGCGGCCGGCCACCGACCCCGTCGCGATCCCTGCCGGCCCGGTCGAGCTCGAGCTGCGGGCCGCGACCTTCGCCTACCCCGGCGCCGACGAGCCGGTCCTCCGCGAGGTCTCGTTCACCGCCCGGCCCGGCACGACGACCGCCGTCATCGGGTCGACCGGCGCCGGCAAGACCACCCTTGTCGGCCTCGTCCCCCGGCTGCACGACGTCACCGGCGGGGCCGTGCTGCTCGGCGGCGTCGACGTCCGGGACGCCGAGCTCGAGGACCTCTGGCGGCACATCGGGCTCGTGCCCCAGCGCCCCTACCTCTTCAGCGGCACGGTCGCGAGCAACCTGCGCCACGGCGACGCCGACGCCACCGACGACGACCTCTGGGCGGCGCTGCGCATCGCCCAGGCCGAGGACTTCGTCCGCGAGATGCCCGGGGGCCTCGACGCCCCGATCTCCCAGGGCGGCACCAACGTCAGCGGCGGGCAGCGCCAGCGGCTGGCCATCGCCCGGGCCCTCGTCCGGCGACCGGCCGTCTACCTCTTCGACGACGCCTTCTCGGCGCTCGACGTCGCCACCGACGCCCGGCTGCGGGCCGCCCTGCGGCCGGTCACCCGGGAGGCCACGGTCGTCGTCGTCGCCCAGCGCGTCTCGAGCATCGTCCACGCCGACCAGGTCGTCGTCCTCGAGGACGGCGCGGTCGTCGGCGTCGGCACCCACGAGGAGCTGCTCGGCTCCTGCCCCACGTACGTCGAGATCGTCGAGAGCCAGCAGGCGATGGAGGAGGTCGCATGAGCGAGCTGAAGTCCGCCGAGGAGAAGGCCGCCGAGGAGCGGCGCGGACCGGCCGGTGCGCGCCGCGGCGGCCCGCCGCACGCCCAGCTCGGCATGCCCACCGAGAAGTCCCAGGACTTCGTGCCGTCCGCGAAGCGCGTCCTCGGCCTGCTGCGCCCGGATCGCGCGGTCGTCGCGGGCTCGCTCGTGCTCGCGCTCGTCTCGGTGGTGCTCAACGCGATCGGCCCGAAGATCCTCGGCCGCGCCACCGACCTCGTCTTCGCCGGCGTCTTCAGCCGACAGATCCCGGCCGGCGTCACCCAGGAGCAGGCCGTGGAGGGGCTGCGGGCCCAGGGGCGGGGCACCGTCGCCGACGTCCTCGCCGCGATGGACCACGTCGTGCCCGGGCAGGGCATCGACTTCGGGGCCGTCGGGCGCGTGCTGCTCGTCGTGCTCGCGATCTACGTCGTGGCCGCCGGGCTCCAGCTCGTCCAGGGGCGGCTGCTGACGACCGCGGTGAATCGCACCGTCTTCCGGCTGCGGCGCGACGTCGAGGACAAGCTCAACCGGCTGCCGCTCCCGTACTTCGACGCCCAGCCGCGCGGCGAGCTGCTCAGCCGGGTCACCAACGACATCGACAACGTCGCGCAGAGCCTCCAGCAGACCCTGAGCCAGCTCGTCACCTCGCTGCTCACGGTCGTCGCGATGATCGCGATGATGCTCTACATCTCGCCGCTGCTCGCGGTCATCGCCCTCGTGACGATCCCGGTGACGATGGTCGTCACGGCGGCCATCGGCAAGCGCTCGCAGGGCCACTTCGTCCAGCAGTGGAAGAGCACGGGCCAGGTCAACGCCGTCGTCGAGGAGACCTTCACCGGGCACGAGCTCGTCAAGGTCTTCGGGCGCCGGGCCGAGGCCGACCGCGAGTTCGCCGAGCGCAACGACGCCCTCTACGACGCGAGCTTCAAGGCGCAGTTCATCAGCGGCGTCATCATGCCGACGCTGATGTTCATCGGGAACCTCAACTACGTCGCCATCGCCGTCGTCGGCGGGCTGCGGGTGGCGTCCGGGTCGATGAGCCTCGGTGACGTGCAGGCGTTCATCCAGTACTCGCGCCAGTTCACCCAGCCGCTCACCCAGGTGGCCTCGATGGCCAACCTCATGCAGAGCGGGGTCGCCTCCGCCGAGCGGGTGTTCGAGGTCCTCGACGCACCCGAGCAGGAGCCCGACTCCGGCACACCGGCCCGCATCGACGACCCCCGCGGGCGGGTCGCCTTCGAGGACGTCTCGTTCTCCTACACCCCCGAGAAGCCGCTCATCGAGCACCTCGACCTCGTCGTCGAGCCCGGCCAGACCGTCGCCATCGTCGGCCCGACCGGCGCCGGCAAGACGACGCTCGTCAACCTCGTCATGCGCTTCTACGAGCTCGACGGCGGCCGGATCACGTTGGACGGCAGGGACATCCGCGAGCTGACCCGCCACGACCTGCGCTCGCGCACGGGCATGGTGCTCCAGGACACCTGGCTCTTCGCCGGCACGATCCACGACAACATCGCCTACGGCCGGCCGGGGGCGACCGAGGAGGAGATCCTCGAGGCGGCCCGGGCCACCTACGTCGACCGGTTCGTGCACTCGCTGCCCGACGGCTACGACACGCTGCTCAACGCCGAGGCCGACAACATCAGCGCGGGCGAGCGCCAGCTCATCACCATCGCGCGGGCCTTCCTCGCCGACCCCTCGCTGCTCATCCTCGACGAGGCGACGAGCTCGGTCGACACCCGCACCGAGCTCCTCGTCCAGCACGCGATGGCCGCGCTGCGCAGCGACCGCACGAGCTTCGTCATCGCGCACCGGCTCTCGACCATCCGCGACGCCGACCTCATCCTCGTCATGGAGGACGGGCGCATCGTCGAGCGCGGCTCGCACGCCGAGCTGCTCGCCGCCGGAGGAGCGTTCGCGCGGCTGCACGCCGCGCAGTTCGCTGGCGCGGTGGCCGACCCCGACGACGAGACGGCGGCCGGTCCCGGCGCACCGGGCGCGCCCGGTGCGCCCGCGCTGGCCGGCCCGCGCGGCTGACCCCCTTCGCGCCCGGCCGAACTCGGCTGTCCCGCGGGCCCGACCGGCCGGGTGCGAAGGGCTAGCGTGACGGACGGTGCCGGGTCCGGCACCGTCCCTCGACGTGGAGCGGGTGGTGGGTGTGGTCGCTGCAGGAGCACAGTCGTTGGTGGAGGGGATGCCGGCGGTCCTGCCCGCGGCGGACACCCTCATCCAGGCGAACCCGGTCGACTACCTCATCCTCGTCGTCTACTTCGCCTTCGTCCTCGGCATCGGCCTGCTCGCGCGGCGCTCGGTCTCCGACTCGGTCGACTTCTTCCTCTCCGGGCGCTCGCTCCCGGCGTGGGTCACCGGGCTGGCCTTCATCTCGGCCAACCTCGGCGCCGTCGAGATCATGGGCATGAGCGCCAACGGGGCGCAGTTCGGCATCCCGACGGTCCACTACTTCTGGGTCGGCGCCATCCCCGCGATGCTCTTCCTCGGCGTCGTGATGATGCCCTTCTACTACGGCTCGAAGGTGCGCTCGGTCCCCGAGTTCATGTTCCGGCGCTTCGGCACCGGGGCCCACCTCGTCAACGCGATCTCCTTCGCCGTCGCCCAGCTGCTCATCGCGGGCGTCAACCTCTACCTGCTCGGCTCGATCGTCCACGCGCTGCTCGGCTGGCCGCTGTGGATCGCGCTCATCGTCGCGGCGATCATCGTCCTCTCGTACATCACCCTCGGCGGCCTGTCGGCGGCGATCTACAACGAGGTGCTGCAGTTCTTCGTCATCGTCGCGAGCCTGCTGCCGCTCGTGCTCCTCGGGCTGCACAAGGTCGGCGGCTACGACGGCCTGAAGGAGAAGCTCACCCAGGTCGCCGAGACCGCCCCGGCGAGCGCCGGTGTGCCGCCGGCGAGCCAGCAGCTGGAGTCGTGGCCCGGTCAGGCGCTCACCGGCTTCGACAGCGGCTTCCTGTCGGTCGTCGGCATCGTCTTCGGCCTCGGCTTCGTCCTCTCCTTCGGGTACTGGACGACGAACTTCGTCGAGGTGCAGCGGGCGATGGCCTCGGAGTCGATCTCGGCGGCGCGCAAGACGCCGGTCATCGGGGCCTTCCCGAAGATGTTCGTCCCCTTCCTCACGATCTTCCCGGGCATGCTCGCCGCGGTGCTCGTCAAGGAGATCGTCGAGCTCAAGCAGGGCGGCAGCCCGGCCGGCGGCGCGTCCGGCGAGGGCGTCAAGTACAACGACTCGCTGCTCTACCTCATGCGCGACCTGCTCCCCAACGGCCTGCTGGGGCTCGCGATCACCGGTCTGCTCGCCGCGTTCATGGCCGGCATGGCGGCGAACATCTCGGCGTTCAACACGGTCTTCAGCTACGACCTGTGGGAGCGGTACATCCGCAAGGACCGCACCGACGACTACTACCTGCGGATCGGCCGGCTCGCGACGGTGGGCGCGACCTTCATCGCGATCTTCACCGCCCTCGTCGCGAGCTCGTTCGGCAACGTCATGGACTACCTCCAGACGTTGTTCGGGTTCTTCAACGCCCCGTTGTTCGCCACCTTCATCCTCGGCATGTTCTGGAAACGGATGACCCCGACCGCCGGGTGGGCGGGGCTGGTGTCCGGCACCCTGTCGGCGATCGTCGTCGCGGTGCTCAGCGACGGCACGCTCGGCGGGCTGAGCCTCGGCGTCATCCCGCTCTCCGGGCAGGGCGCGGCGTTCGTGGCGGCCTCCACGGCCTTCGTCGTCGACATCGCCGTCTCGGTGGCGGTGACGATGGTGACCCAGCCCAAGCCGGCGTCCGAGCTCGTCGGTCTCGTGTACTCGGAGACCCCGGTCGAGCAGCGCGCCGACCCCAACGAGGCGACCTACCCCTGGTACCGCCGCACCGTCCCGCTGGCCGGGGTGGCGCTCGCCATGGTCGTCGTCCTCAACATCCTCTTCTGACGAAGGAGCAGTCATGGCAGAGACGCACAAGGCAGGCGCCTTCGACATCCGCAACGTCATCGGCGGGCTGCTCGCCATCTACGGCGTGATCCTCACCCTCATGGGGTTGTTCGCCGACATCGAGGCGGAGAAGACCGACGGGGTCAACGCCAACCTCTGGGCCGGGCTCGCCCTCCTCGTCGTCGGCGTCGGCTTCATGGCGTGGGCGCGGATCCGGCCGATCGTCGTGCCCGAGCACGTCGAGCCGGTGTCCGACGACCCCACCCGGCCGGCGCCCCGCAAGAAGCCCCGCTCCGGGCACTGACCGTGGCCGCCGGGCCGACGCGGGTGGGCGACCTCGACGCCCACCTCGCGGTTCCGCCGGGGGACGGGCCGTGGCCGGGGCTCGTCCTCGTCCACGAGGCGTTCGGGCTCGACGACACGATGCGCGGCCACGCCGACCGGATGGCGGGCGCCGGGTACCTCACGCTCGCGCCCGACCTGTTCTCGCGCGGTCGCCGGGCGGCCTGCCTGCGGGCGACCTTCGCGGCGCTGCGGCGGGGGAGCGGCCCGGCGTTCGACGACGTCGAGGCGGCCCGGGCCCGGCTGCTCGCCGACCCGCGCTGCTCGGGGCGGGTCGGGGTCATCGGGTTCTGCATGGGCGGCTCGTTCGCGCTGGCCCTCGCGGGCCGGCCGGGATGGGCGGCGTCGGCCGTCAACTACGGGATGCTGCCGTCCTCGCCGGACGCCCTCGACGCCGCCTGTCCCGTCGTCGCGAGCTACGGCGGTCGCGACCGCAGCCTCACCGGGGCGGCCGAGCGCCTGGAGGTCGCGCTCGAGGCCCGCGGGGTGCCGCACGACGTCCGCGAGTACCCGCACGCCGGGCACTCGTTCCTCAACCCGGTGGCCACCGCGCCGTGGTGGCTGGCCCCGGTGACGCGCCTCGTCCTGCACGCCGGGCCGGAGCCCGAGGCGGCCGCGGACGCCTGGCGACGCATCGACGCCTTCCTCGCGGAGCACCTCGCGGGCTAGGTGATCCGCCCGTGGTGGCTCCAGCGGCCGAGGAGGCCGGCGGGGTCGTCGGGTGCGCCCCCGCGGTTCCACAGCGCGAGGTACACCTCGACCGGGGAGCCTTCGAGGACGAGCGCCTCGACCGGGGCGGCCTCCTCGGGCGGGAGCTCGCGGACGACGGGTGCCTCGGACCCGATGTCGAGCAGCCAGCGCCGGTCCGCGGCCGAGACGACGGCGCGGTACGGGTCGCCCTCCGCGCGAGGGCCCTTGGTGCGGCGGGGCCAGAAGCCGACGAGCAGCTCGTCGATGCCGTCGAGGGCGGTGGCGTCGTCGAACCACGCGTCGGCGGGCTCGGGGGCGCGGCGCTCGAGGGCGGCGAGGGCGTCGAGCGCGTGGACGGTCGTCTCGTGGTGCTGGCGGCGGGCCCAGAACAGCCGCGCCGGAGGGGCATCCTTGAGGAAGGTGAACGCCTCGAGGTCGTCGGGTGCGTCCCGGAGGGTGTCGAGCAGGTCGGCCGCGCCGGCCCGCAGCCACCCGCCGAGGTCGTCGGCCGCGGCCCCCTCGCCCTCGAAGTCGCCGATGTCGACGGCGCGCGGGTCGCCGCCACGCAGCATCGCCGTCGCCCAGCGGTGCACCGCGCCCTGGTGCACGACGAGCTCGCGGACGGTCCACCCGGGACAGGTCGGCACGGGGGCGTCGGGACCGGCCGCCTCGGCCCAGGCGCCGAGCCGGTCGACGGCGAGCTCGAGGCCGCCGAGGTGCTGCGGGGTCGACAGGTGCACGTCGCTCATGCCGGCCAGTCTGCCGCCCCGACCGGCGGACGACACGGAGGCCGCGGGGCGTGACGGGCCGTGCTCACGACACCCGCGGGCAGCCGCTCGGTGTCGTTGGTCGGCAGGTGCGGTCGATCAACCGGTCCGGCCGCCGGTCAGGCGAACTGCCAGGAGCGCTTGCTCAACCCGTACCAGAAGCCGTCGATGACGCTGTCGCCGGCGGCGTCGCCGCCGACCGACGCGGCCCCGAGCGCGACGTAGAGCGGCGCCCAGTGCTCGGTGCGCGGGTGGGCCTCGCGGGCGGCGGGCGCCTTCGCGAGGAAGTCGAGCACGGCGTCGACGTCACCCGCGGCGACCGTCTCGGCGGCCCAGTGGTCGAACTCCGAGGACGGGGTCGGCGGGGCGGCGTCGGCCCCGGCGCGCGGGTCGAACCAGCCGAGGTTGTGCGTCGTGAAGCCCGAGCCGACGACGAGCACGTTCTCGTCGCGCAGCGGGGCCAGCCGCCGCCCGAGCTCGAAGAGCCGGTGCGGGTCGAGCGTCGGCATCGAGAGCTGGACGACCGGCACGTCGGCGTCCGGGTACATCTCCTTGAGCGGGACGTAGGCGCCGTGGTCGAGTCCGCGGGTGGGGTCCTGGTGCAGCGTCTCGCCGGCCCCGGCGAGCAGTGAGGCGACTGAGCGGGCGACCTCGGGCGCACCGGGCGCGTCGTAGGTGACCTCGTAGTAGCGCTGCGGGAAGCCCCAGAAGTCGTAGGTGAGCGGCACGTCGCCCGAGGTGGCGGACACCGAGATCGGCGCCTGCTCCCAGTGCGCCGACACCATGAGGACCGCGTCGGGTCGCGGCAGGTCGCGCGCCCAGTCGGCGAGCTCGCGGGTCCACGTCGCGTCGTCGGCCAGCGGCGGGGCGCCGTGGCTGAGGTAGAGGACCGGCGGACGGGCGGTGCCGCGGCTCGGGGTGTCGGTGGCGGTCATGCGGGGCTCCTCGGCGTGTGTCGTTGAACATTCAACCAGATCCGCCGCCCGGGTGTTCCTCAGTCCGCGTCGGCCCCCGCGTCGTGCACGAGGATCGCCACCTGGGTGCGGTTCTCGAGCCCGAGCTTGGTGAGGATGCGCCCGACGTGCGCCTTGACCGTCGCGACGCTGAGGTGCAGCGCCGCCCCGATCTCCTGGTTGGTGCGGCCCCGACCGACGTCGACCGCCACCTCGAGCTCGCGCTCGGTGAGCCCGCGCAGCGCCCGGCGGGCCTCGTCGCGCCGCTGCCGCGCGGGCGACCCCTCCTCGCCCTGACCGCCGATGGCGGCGATGAGGGCCGAGGTCGCGCTCGGCGAGAGGATCGGCTCCCCGGCGGCGACGGCGTGCACGGCCTCGACGAGCCGGGCCGGCGGCGTGTCCTTGAGGAGGAAGCCGTGCGCCCCGACCCGCAGCGCCCGCAGGACCATCTCGTCGGCGTCGAAGGTCGTGAGGACGAGCACGCGCGGGGCGTCCGGCAGGGCGAGGACGTCACCGGTGGCGGCGATGCCGTCGCGCCGGGGCATCCGGATGTCCATGAGGACGACGTCGGGGCGGCTCGAGCGCACGAGCCCGACGGCCTCGGACCCGTCGCCGGCCTCCCCGACGACCTCGAGGCGCGGGTCCCCGCCGAGGATCATCGACAGCCCGGCCCGCACGAGCGGGTCGTCGTCGACGAGGGCGACCCGGACCGGCGTGCTGCTCATGCCGTCCACGGTATCGAGGCCCGGAGGACGAAGCGCCCGCGCTCGGTGCCGTGCGTCAGGCGGCCGCCGAGGAGGTCGACCCGTTCCTCGAGGCCGAGCAGCCCGAGCCCCGAGCCGGGCACCGCCGACCGCGCCGACACCGGCACCGGGTTCGCGACCTCGACGACGACGGCGTCGCCGTCGGTGCCCTCGACCGACACGGTGACGGGGCAGCCGGCGGCGTGCTTGCGGGCGTTGGTCAGCGCCTCCTGGGCGACCCGGTAGACCGTGCGGCCGACGGTCGGCGGCACGTCCGGCGGGCACCGGTCCTCGAGGGTCACCCGGGTACCGGCGGCCCGGGTCTGGGCGACGAGGTCGGGCAGGTCGGCGAGCCCGGGCTGCGGGCGCTCGGGGTCGAGCGAGCCGTCGGGCAGCTCGGCCCGGAGCACCCCGAGGACGTCGCGCAGGTCGCGCAGCGCGAGGTGGGCGTTCTCCTCGATGGTCCGCGCCACCTGGGCCTGCTGCTCGCGCGGGAGGTCGTCGCGGAAGGACAGGGCTCCGGCGTGCATCGCGACGAGCGAGATGCGGTGGGCGAGCACGTCGTGCATCTCGCGGGCGATGCGCGTGCGCTCGGCGGAGCGGGCGGCGGCCACCCGGGCCTGCTGCTCGCGCTCGCTCGTCTCGGCGCGGTCGCGCAGCGACTGGACCCGCGCGCGGTCGGCGCCGATCGAGGAGCCCATGGCCACGACGACGGCCACGACGAGCGCGGCCACGAGCGCCGCGACCCACAACGGGAGGGACTGGTTCGAGGGGTAGATCCCCTCGAAGGCCAGCGAGGCGAGGAGCGACAGGAGCGCCAGCGGGGCGATCTCGCGGACCTGCCGACGGGTCGCGAGCGTGCACAGGGCCAGCGCCCACGCGCCGCCGGCCACCGCCGAGACACCGGAGAGCAGCGTGACGGCGACGGCGACCGGCACCGGCCACCGGCGCCGGAACGCCGTCAGCCCGAACGCGACGAGCCCGAGCACCGGGTCGACGACCGCGGCCCACGCCGTCTGCAGCTCGCTGAAGCGCGTCGACGGGTCGTCCGCCGCGAGCACCGACGCCGACCAGAGGACCAGACCCACGAGCCCGGCGAGGCCGAAGCGCCACGTGTGGCCCCACCAGGTGAGGCGCGGGGCGGGCGGGGGAGCGGGCACCTCGTCACCCTACGAGCCCTCCGGACCAGGCCGCGTCCGTCTTTGGTCTACCCCGGGCGCCCCGACGACCGACCGAGGTCGGTGCCGCGCGAGACCCGCGGCCGATGTGGCGGCCCCGCCGGCCCCGGCAGGCTCGTCCCCATGATCCAGATCGAGAACCTCACGAAACGCTACGGCCGCGTCGCCGCCGTGGACGGCGTCACCTTCTCCGTCCCCGCGGGGTCGGTCACCGGCTTCCTCGGGCCGAACGGCGCCGGCAAGTCGACCGTCATGCGGATGCTCACCGGCCTCACGCCGCCGACCAGCGGACGGGCCACCGTGCTCGGGAAGGACTACCGCGACCTCGTCAACCCGGGCAGCCGGGTCGGCGTCATGCTCGACGCGTCGGCGCAGCACCCGGGGCGCACCGGCCGCGAGGCCCTGACCCTCGCCGCCCTCACCGTCGGCGTGCCGCGCACCCGGGTCGACGACGTGCTCCGGCTCGTCGGCCTCACCGACGACGAGGCCGGCCGCCGCGTCCGCACGTACTCCCTCGGGATGCGCCAGCGGCTCGGCCTGGCCGGCGCCTTCCTCGGCGAGCCCGAGGTCCTCGTCCTCGACGAGCCGGCCAACGGCCTCGACCCCCAGGGCATCCACTGGATGCGGACCCTCCTGCGCGACTTCGCCGACCGCGGGGGAGCGGTCCTGCTCTCCTCGCACCTGCTCCACGAGGTGCAGGCCGTCGCCGACGACATCGTCGTCATCGGGCGCGGGCGGATCGTCGCGCAGGGCTCGATGGCCGAGCTCGTCGCGGGCTCCGGCAGCCGGGCCCGCTCCGAGGACGACGGCGCGCTCGCCGTCGCGCTCGAGGCCGCCGGCCACACCGCGACGCTCACCCCCGACGGGGTGGTCGTCGACGTCGAGCCCGCCGACCTCGGCCGGGTCGCGCTCGCGGCCGGCATCGTCGTCACCGACCTGCGCCCGCACGGGTCGCAGGGCCTCGAGGAGCTCTTCCTCCGGCTGACCGCCGACGACTCCCGGGAGGTGGCGGCGTGAGCACCGCGACCCGCACCCCGTCCCGCGCGGAGAACCCCGCACCTGCCGCGCCCCGCACCGACGGCCGCCCCGGCGTCCCGTTCGGCCGCCTCCTCCGGGTCGAGCTGCGCAAGCTCCTCGACACCCGGGCGGGCCGCTGGCTCGGCATCGTCACGGCGGGCATCGCCGTCGTCGCGGTCGTGGCCTTCCTCGTCTGGGGCGAGGCCGCCGACGCGACGTACGCCGGGCTGCTCGGCATCGCGACGCTGCCGCTCGTCATGCTCCTGCCCATCCTCGGCATCATGACCGCGACGGCCGAGTGGAGCCAGCGCACCGGCCTGGTCACCTTCGCCCTCGAGCCGCACCGCGGCCGGGTGGTGCTCGCCAAGCTCGTCGCCGCCGTGGTGCTCGGGCTCGGGGTCGTCGCGGCGGCGGCGCTCGCCGTAGCCCTCGCGCACCTCGTCGGGTCCGGGGCCCGGGACCTGCCGACCGCGTGGGAGGTGCCCGCGGCGACCGCGCTCGGGCTCGTGCTCGCCCTGACGATCTACCTCGTCCAGGGCGTCGCCTTCGGCCTCGTGTTCCTCAACACGCCGGTGGCCATCGTCGCCTCGCTCCTGCTGCCGACGGTGTTCAGCATCGTCACCTCGCTCGTCGACGGCTTCGAGAAGGTGGCGGCGTGGCTCGACCTGTCGCTCGTCACCGAGCCCCTCACCGAGGGCACGATGGCCGGGCAGGACTGGGCCCACCTCGCGACCGCGGCCCTCGTGTGGATCGGGGTGCCGCTCGGTGTCGGGACCTGGCGGGTGCTCACGAAGGAGATCGCCTGACGGCCGCGGGGGGGGGGGGGCCCCCCGGGGGCCCCGCCCCCCCCCCCCCCCCCCCCCGGGGGGGTCGGCCCCCCCCCCCCCCCCCCCCCCCCGCCCCGGCCCCGGGGGGGGGGGGGCGCCCCCCCCCCCCCCCCCGCCGGGGGGGGGGGGGGGCCCGGACGCTGCCCCACGAAGTCGGGGAGAGGCGCGGGGTCAGGCGTTCTGCGGGAAGCCGAGCTCGATGCCGCCGTGGCTCGGGTCGAGCCAGCGCGAGGTGACGACCTTGCCGCGGGTGAAGAAGTGCACGCCCTCCATGCCGTGGGCGTGGGTGTCGCCGAAGAGGCTGTTCTTCCAGCCGCCGAACGAGTAGTACGCCATCGGCACGGGGATCGGCACGTTGACCCCGACCATCCCGACCTCGACCTCGTTCTGGAAGCGCCGGGCGGCACCGCCGTCGTTGGTGAAGATCGCCGTGCCGTTGCCGTACGGGTTGTCGTTGATGAGCTTGAGGCCCTCGTCGTAGGTCTTGACCCGGACGACCGAGAGCACCGGGCCGAAGATCTCGTCCTGGTACACCGACATCTCCGGGGTGACGTTGTCGAAGAGCGTCGGCTTGAGGAAGTAGCCCTCGCCGTCGGCGTCGACGTCGCCCTCACGGCCGTCGATGACGAGCGTCGCGCCCGCCTCGGTGCCGGCGTCGAGGTACGAGGTGACCTTGTCGCGGTGCTGTGCGGTGACGAGCGGGCCCATGTCGCAGCCGCGGGTGCCGTCGCCGGTGACGAGCTTGCCGACCCGGTCCTGGATCTTCTGCACGAGCTCGTCGGCGATGGTGTCGACGGCGAGCAGGGCCGATATCGCCATGCAGCGCTCGCCGGCCGAGCCGAACCCGGCGTTGACGGCGGCGTCGGCGGCGAGGTCGAGGTCGGCGTCGGGCAGCACGAGCATGTGGTTCTTCGCGCCGCCGAGGGCCTGGACCCGCTTGCCGTGCGCGGTACCGGTCTCGTAGACGTACTTCGCGATGGGCGTCGAGCCGACGAACGAGACGGCCTTGACGTCCGGGTGGGTGAGGAGGGCGTCGACCGCCTCCTTGTCGCCGTGGACGACGTTGAGCACGCCGTCGGGCAGGCCGGCCTCCTTCCACAGGGCGGCGACCGCGTTGACGGCCGACGGGTCCTTCTCGGACGGCTTGATGACGACCGCGTTGCCGCAGGCGATGGCGACCGGAACGAACCACAGCGGCACCATGGCCGGGAAGTTGAACGGGCTGATGACCGCGACGACGCCGAGGCTCTGCCGGATGGAGTACACGTCGACCTTGGTCGAGGCGTTCTCGGTGAAGCCGCCCTTCATGAGGTGTGGGATGCCGCAGGCGAACTCGGCGACCTCGAGGCCGCGGGTCACCTCGCCGACGGCGTCGGAGAGGACCTTGCCGTGCTCGGCGGTGATGAGCGCGGCGATGTCCTCCTTGCGCTCGTCGAGCAGCTGGCGGAACTTGAAGAGGACCTGGGTGCGCTTGGTGAGCGAGACGTTGCCCCACTCCTCGGTCCAGGCCTGCTTGGCCGTGGCGACGACCTCGCCGACGAGGTCCGCCGAGGCCAGGTCGAGCACGCCGGTCTGCTCGCCCGTCGCCGGGTTGTGGACGGGGCTCGTGCGCTCGGCGGTGCCCTCCCACGGGACGCCGGCGAGGAGGTGGGTGATGCGGGTGGGGGTCGTGCTCACGGGTATCGGTCCTTGTCCGTGGAGGTGGTGGATTCAGTGTGTCAGGTCGACGGTGACCGACGGATGCAGCAGGTTCGACGGCATCGCGCCGTCTCGATCAGTGGGCGATGGCGAGCAGCCCAGGGACGTCGGCGAGGTCGACCGGCTGCCCCGTGGTCATCGAGCGGGCGCACGCCTCGGCGGTGCGGAAGGCCTGGAGCGCGTCGGCGACGGTGCAGGGGCTGGGGGCGGCACCCCGGGCGACGTCCGCGAAGGCGGTGAGCTCGGCGACGTACGCGGGCAGGAACCGCTCCATGAACGACCAGTGCCGCGGTCCGGGCGGCCAGTCGACGCCCTCCTCGGCCGAGGTGATCGCCAGCGTCGTGTCGTGCCCGACCCCGAGGGTGCCCTGCGAGCCGTGCACCTCCATCCGCACGTCGTGGCCGGCCCCGTTGTAACGGGTCGCGGTGACCGAGACGAGCGTGTCGTCGTCGAGGACGAGGGTGGCCGCCGCGGTGTCGACGTCGCCGGCCTCGGTGAAGAACGGCTCGCCCTTGTTGGCGCCCACGGCGAAGACGCGGCTCACCTCGCGGCCGGTGACGAACCGGACGATGTCGAAGTCGTGCACGCTGCAGTCGCGGAAGAGGCCGCCCGAGGTCGGCAGGTACGCCGCGTGCGGCGGGGCTTGGTCCATCGTCGCGGCGCGCACGGTGTGGACGAAACCGATCTCCCCGGCGGCGACGGCCGCCTGCACCCGCCGGTAGCCGGCGTCGAAGCGCCGCTGGAAGCCGATGTGCACCGGCACCTCGCTGCGGGCCTCGAGCTCGGCGAGGGCGATGGTGCGCTCGAGGTCGAGGGCGACCGGCTTCTCGCAGAAGGTCGGGATGTCGCGCGCGACGGCCGCCTCGATGAGGTCGGCGTGGGCGGCGGTGCCGGCGGTGATGACGAAGGCGTCGAGGCCCGACCCGAGCAGGGCGTCGATGGAGGGCGCGCTGACGATGCCGAGCTCGGTCGCGACCCGGTCGGCGAGCGTGGTGTCGAGGTCGGCGACGACGACCTCGTCGACGCCCGGCAGGGTCGAGAGCGTCTTCGCGTGGAAGGCGCCGATCCGGCCGGTGCCCGCGAGTCCGATGCGCATGGTCACTGCTGTCCCTTCGTGAGGCGGGGGTCGACCGGTTCGTCGGCCCAGGAGTCGCGGACCCAGGCGTGCGCGGGGTCGTCGCAGATCCGCCAGGCCCGCTCGGGGCCGGGGCCGGCCATGACGTTGAGGTAGTAGAGGTCGGCGTCGGGGGCGGCGACGGCGGGGCCGTGCCAGCCGTGCGGCACGAGGACGACGTCGCCGGTGCGCACCTCGGAGAGGACGTCCAGCGGCCGCTCGTCCGAGGAGCCGTAGACCCGGAGGTAGCCCATCGGGTCGGTGTTGCGCGCGTCGGTGGCCCGCGTCTCGACGTAGTAGATCTCCTCGAGCTCGGTCTCGACCCCGGGGCGCTCCTCGTCGTGCTTGTGCGGCGGCCAGGAGCTCCAGTTGCCGGCCGGGGTGATCACCTCGCAGACGAGGAAGGAGTCGGCGTCGAGCACGTCGGGCAGCCCCATGTTCCGGACCTCGCGGCTCGCTCGCCCGGCGCCCCGCAGCTCGACGGGCACGTCACGGGCCTCGATGTGCCGGAACGGTTTCGGCGCCTCGGACTTCGTCGCGGGGGCTCCGCACAACGCGACGCGACCCGCCCCGCCCGTCGTGTTCGTGACGCGCAGGCTGGAGCCCCGCCCGGCGTAGACGACGTCGGTGGGCCCGTCGAAGACCGTGGCCCGGCCGGGCAGCTCGGCGGTGTGGACGGTGCCGTCGGCGTCGGTGACCTCGACCCGCCACGACCCCTCGAGGGGCACGACGAGCGTCTCCTCCTCACCGGACGCGTGCTCGACGACGGCGTCGGCGTCGCACGCGGCGACCCGCAGGGTCGTGTGCTGCCAGCCGGGCGCCGGCGTGGCGGAGGTCGGGGCCACGGAGACCTGGAACGGCCCCTCGGGTGCGGACCCCCAGGGCCGGACCCAGTCGTGGTTGTCGAGGCCGACACCGGTGGGCGAGGTCATCGGGAGCCTCCGTGGACGAGGTCGGCGGCGACGTCGACGGCGGACGCGACGTCGCCGTCGGGCGGGAAGAGCAGGGCCCGGCCGACGACGAGACCGGCCGCCGACGGGTGGGCCAGCGCCTTGCCCCAGAGGGCGTAGGTGTCGGCCGGCTCGCCGGTGGGGTCGCCGCCGAGGAGGAGGCAGGGCAGCGTCGTGGCGTCGAGGACGCGGTCCATCTCCTCGACGACCGGGAGCTTGAGCCAGGTGTGGGCGCTCGTGGCCCCGAGCCCGGAGGCGACGTGGATCGAGGAGATGACCGAGTCGGGGTCGAGGAGGTTCTCGACGCGGGTCGGCGTGCGGCGCACCGTGAGGAACGGCTCGACCATCGCCATCAGCCCGTGCCGGGCGAGCTCGGTGACGGCCCGGCCGCTCGCCTCCAGCGTCGGCGCCGTGCCCGGGTCGTCGAGGGCGACCCGGGTGAGCATCTTGCCGCCCTCGAGGCCGTTCGCGGCGAGGGTGTCGGCGTCGTAGGCGGTGAACCGGTCGTCGAGCTCGAAGACCGCCCCCTGGAGGCCGCCCCGGTTCATCGAGCCGATGGCGACCTTGCCGTCGAGCAGGCCGGCGAGCAGGAGGTCCTCGAGCACGTCGGGGGTGCCGAGGACGCCGTCGACGCCGGGCCGCTCGAGGGCGGTCGCCAGCCGCTCGAGGAGTGCCGGGCGCGAGGCCATCGCCGTGGCGTCGGAGCGGACCGCGAGCGCGCCGCGGGCCGGGTGGTCGGCGGCCACGAGCAGCAGCCGGCCGTCGTCGCTCAGCGCCGACCGACGGCGCCGGCCGGCCCAGGCGGCGGCGACCGCCCCGGGGTCGGCGACACGGCGGGCCGTGAGTGCCGCGGTGTCGAGGGAGCTCACGTCGCGCTCCCGTCCATGAGGGCCAGCACCTCGTGCTCCTCGGGCATCGCCGTCGAGCACTCGAGGCGGGAGGCGACGATCGCGCCCGCGCTGTTCGCGAAGCGGAGGGTGCGCTCGAGGTCCCAGCCCTCGAGCAGGCCGTGGCAGAAGGCTCCGCCGAAGGCGTCCCCGGCACCGAGGCCGTTGGCCACCTCGACGGGGACCGGGGGCACCTCGACCCGCTCGCCCGCGGCCGAGACGGCGAGCACGCCCTTGGGGCCCTGCTTGACGACGGCGAGCTCGACCCCGCGGTCGAGGAGAGCCTTCGCGGCGTCCTCGGGGTCGTCGGTGCCGACGGCGACGCGGCACTCCTCGAGGTTGCCGATGGCGACGGTGCTCGCCTCGAGGGCCTCGGCGGCGGCCCGGGTGGCCTCGCCCTCGGCGCGCCAGAACTGCGGGCGGAAGTCGAGGTCGACGACCGTGTGCGAGCGCCGGCCGCGCAGGGCCCAGGCGGTGGCGTGGGCGGTGCGGCTCGGTTCGGCGGACAGGCCGGTGAGGGTCGTCCAGAAGAGCCGGCTCTCGCGGGCGGCGACCGGGGCGATCTCCTCGGGCGTCACCCGCAGGTCGGGGGCCTGGGGGTAGCGGTAGAAGTAGAGCGGGAAGTGGTCGGGCGGGAAGATCTCGCAGAAGGTGACCGGGGTGGGCAGCGACGGGTCGGTCGTCACGTAGACCGGGTCGACGCCGAGCTCGGCGAGGGTGCGGGTGACGAAGCACCCGAAGGGGTCGTTGCCGGTGCGGCTGACGAGCGCGGCGCTGTGCCCCAGCCGGGCCACCGCGACCGCGACGTTGCCGGCGCTGCCGCCGAGGAACTTGCCGAAGGTCTCGACGTCCTCGAGGCCGACGCCGGTCTGCATCGGGTAGAGGTCGACGCCGACCCGCCCGATCGCGAGGACGTCGAAGAACCGGTTGGGCACGGTTCCTCCTCGCGGTCGGTGGGGGTGTCTGGCGACAAGGCTGCCAAACGTCCCGGGCTCGTGTCAACATTTGTTAGGACATTTGCAAGAGCGGACTCGTTGTCAACCTCGCCCGTACACTGCCGCCATGCCCGAGATCGCCGTCACCATCGACCGCGCCAGCCCGGTCCCGCTCTACCACCAGCTCGCCGAGCAGCTCACCGCGGCCATCGACAGCGGCCGGCTCAAGCCCGGCGACCCGTTCGAGAACGAGCTGGCCCTCGCCGACCGCCTCGAGCTCTCGCGGCCCACGGTACGGCGGGCCATCGCCGAGCTCGTGGGCCGCGGGCTGCTCGTCCGCCGTCGCGGGGTCGGGACGACCGTGGCCAGCCAGGTCATCCACCGGCGCGACGAGCTGACCAGCCTCTACGACGACATGGTCCGCAAGGGACAGAAGCCACGGACGACCGTGGTCTCCCTCGACACCGACGTCGTCGACGCCGTCGCCTCCGAGGCCCTCGGCCTGCCCGCCGACACCCCCCTCGTGTCGCTCGTGCGGCTCCGGTCGGTCGACGACGTGCCGGCCGCCCTCATGCACAACTGGCTCCCGCCGCAGTTCGCCGACCTCACCGAGGGCGACCTCGCCGACGCCAGCCTCTACGCCGTCCTCCGCTCCCGGGGTGCCCACCCGGTCATCGCGCACCAGACCATCGGTGCCCGGCGGCCCACCGCACGTGAGCGCAAGCTGCTCGGCCTGGCCGCCGGCGACCCGCTCCTCACGATGAGCCGCCGCGCCTACTCGGCCAAGGGCGAGGCGGTCGAGTACGGCGACCACTGCTACCGCTACGACCAGTACGCCTTCGACGTCACCGTCCACGACCGCTGAGGGGTTCCGCAGGGGTCCGCAGGACGTTAGAGTGCTAATGTTCTGACATTAGGCCATGTGATGGCGCCCGCTCCGATGGGCCCGGGAGGACCCCGACGTGAAGATCGCCCAGGACCCCACGCCCTTCCACCACGACCACGCGCTGCTCGACTTCCCGCGCGTCGTCGCCGACCTGGGCTACGAGCACATCCAGCTGACGCCGCACGTCGACCTCGTCCCGTTCTTCCGCCACCCCAAGGCCGACGACGCCCTCGTCCGGTCGCTCAAGAGGGCCTGCGACGGCGCCGGGGTCGGCATCGCCTCCCTCCTGCCCGTGCAGCGGTGGTCGAGCCCCGACGAGTGGGCCCGCGAGGCCGCCGTGCGCAACTGGCAGCGGATCATCCAGATCGCCGTCGACCTCGACGTGCGGGTCATCGGCACCGAGTTCTCCGGCCGGCCCGAGCGGGCGGAGGAGTCCGAGGCCGCCTTCCACCGCTCGATGGAGGAACTGCTGCCGATCATCGAGCGCGAGGGCATCGACGTGCTCATCGACCCGCACCCCGACGACTTCGTCGAGGACGGGCTCGAGGCGGTCCGGATGATCCGGGGCCTGAACTCCCCCAACGTCGGGATGGTCTACGTCGCCTGCCACACCTTCCACATGGGGCACCCGATGCGCGAGATCATGCGCGCCGCCGGCGACCTCATCCGCCTCGTCCACGTCGCCGACACGATGGACCACCACCGCTCGCACGGCCTGCGCTACATCTCCAACCCTCCGGGCAACACCGCGCGCGTGCACCAGCACCTGCGGATCGGAGCCGGCGACCTCGACTGGGACGACTTCTTCGGCGGGCTCGCCGAGATCGGCTTCTACGACCGGCCCGGCACGGTGATGTGCAACTCGGTCTTCGCCGAGGACGAGAACGCCGACGAGATGGCCCGCTACCAGCTGCGGACGATGACCGAACAGGTCGCCCGCTTCTCCAGCACCTCCTGACCGGCCGGACCCGGCCGAGAACCCTGCCCGACGAAGGAGTCGACGATGACCGCGACCGTGCGGCTGACCACCGCCCAGGCGCTCGTGAAGTTCCTGGCCGCCCAGTACTCCGAGCGCGACGGGGTCGAGCAGCGGCTCGTCACCGGGATGTTCGGCATCTTCGGTCACGGCAACGTCGCGGGGGTCGGGCAGGCGCTGCTCCAGGCCCAGGTGCAGGGCGAGGAGGGCGCGAGCGGCGACGACGTGCTCGGCGACCTGCCGTACTACCTCGCACGCAACGAGCAGGGTGCCGTGCACGCGGCGACGGCGTTCTCCCGCACCCGGAACCGCCGCCAGGTGCTGGCCGTGACGACCTCGATCGGCCCGGGCGCGACGAACATGGTCACCGGGGCGGCGCTCGCGACGACCAACCGCATCCCGGTGCTCCTGTTCCCCGCCGACCAGTTCGCCAACCGCGTCCCCGACCCCGTGCTCCAGCAGCTCGAGGACCCGGGCGACCTGTCGGTGAGCGTCAACGACGCCTTCCGCCCGGTGTCGCGCTTCTTCGACCGGGTGCACCGGCCCGAGCAGCTCATCCCCTCGCTGATGAACGCGATGCGCGTGCTCACCGACCCCGCCGACACCGGCGCCGTCACGGTCTGCCTCCCGCAGGACGTCCAGGCCGAGGCCCACGACTGGCCGCTGGCCTTCTTCCGCAAGCGGGTGTGGCACATCGGCCGACCCGTCCCCGAGCCCGCCGCACTGGCCCGGGCCCTCGAGGTCATCCGCTCGGCGAAGCGACCGCTCGTCGTCGCCGGTGGTGGGGTCGTGTACTCGGAGGCCTCCGAGGAGCTGCGGGCGTTCGCCACCGCCACGGGGATCCCGGTGTCCGACACCCACGCCGGCAAGGGCGCCATCAACTGGGACCACCCGTCCGCCGTCGGCGGCGTGGGGTCCACCGGCTCCTCGGCAGCGAACGCGCTGGCCCGCGAGGCCGACGTCGTCATCGGTATCGGCACCCGCTACTCCGACTTCACGACCGCCAGCCACACGGTCTTCGCCGACGAGGACGTGCGCTTCGTCAACGTCAACGTCCTCGGCTTCGACGCGGCCAAGCACGGGGCGACGATGCTCCTCGCCGACGCCCGCGAGGCCCTGCGCGCCCTCACGGACGGGCTGGCCGGCTGGCGGGTCGACGACGCCTACCGCCAGGAGGCCGTCGACCTCGACGCCGCGTGGCAGCAGGTCGTCGACGAGTGCTTCCACCGCGACCACACCCCGCTCCCCGCGCAGACCGAGGTCTTCGGCGCGCTCAACGAGCTGATGGGCCCGAAGGACGTCGTCATCAACGCGGCGGGCTCGATGCCCGGCGACCTCCAGTGCCTGTGGCGCGCCTCGACTCCCGAGCAGTACCACGTCGAGTACGCGTACTCCTGCATGGGCTACGAGATCCCGGCCTCCCTCGGGGTGAAGATGGCCGTGGGGGATGCGCAGCAGGTGGTCGCCATCGTCGGAGACGGCACGTACCAGATGCTGCCGATGGAGCTCGCGACGATCGTCTCCGAAGGGGTCAAGGTCATCCTCGTGCTGCTCCAGAACCACGGGTTCGCCTCCATCGGAGCGCTGTCCGAGTCACGCGGCTCCCAGCGGTTCGGGACGAAGTACCGGATGCGGCAGGCCTCCACCGGCCGCCTCGACGGCGAGAACGTGCCGTTCGACCTCGCCGCCAACGCCGAGTCGTGGGGCGCCGACGTGCTGCGCTGCGGGTCGATGGCCGAGTTCCGGGAGAACTACGCGAAGGCCGCGGCCTCCGACCACACGACCGTCCTCTACATCGAGACCGACCTCCTGGGCCCGAACCCGCCCGGGTCGGCCTGGTGGGACGTGCCGGTGTCCGAGGTCTCGGCGCTGGAGTCGACGCAGCAGGCCTTCGAGGAGCACCTCGAGAACAAGAGGGCCCAGCGCCCCTACCTCTGATGGTCTCGACCCGGTCACAGAATGACCGAATGTCAGGACAATTGCTTGACATCATCATCCTCCAAGCGGTCCAATAACACCCGAGGCCACCCCGGCCCACCCAACTGAACAGCTCGACCGGTCCGTGGACCGCCGGCGGGGACACCCTCCCTCCGACCCCACCGGCCACCGCCGCATCGTCGCGAGCGCGCATCCCGGGCAGGCCTCCATGGGCCCACCGGCGCGGCACCCAGACCTCCCGCAGGGTTGCGGGAGGTACGCCCCGAAAGGACACCGTCCCCATGAATCAGAGTCGATTCCGGAAGGCGCTCACGGCCTCCGTCGTCGCGGCATCCGCCACCATCGCCCTGGCCGCGTGCAGCTCCAGCGGCGGCAAGGCATCGACCGACAGCTCCGCCGACACCGGCGCGGCCGCCGAGAAGACGATGACCATCATCATGGTCACCCACCAGGCTCCCGGTGACACGTTCTGGGACCGCATCCGCAAGGGCGCGGAGGCGGCCGCCGCCAAGGACGGCGTCGACTTCCAGTACACGAACGACCCGGACGCCACCAAGCAGGCCCAGCTCATCCAGGCCGCCATCGACAAGAAGCCGGACGGCATCGCGGTCACCGACCCGAACACGGGCGCCATCGGCGACGTCATCAAGAAGGCCGTCGCCGCCGGCATCCCGGTGTCGATGTTCAACGCGGGTGGGCCGGACGCCCTCGGGCTCGGCGCCATCGGCTACTTCGGCCAGGGCGAGAGCGACGCGGGTCTCGCGGTCGGTCAGAAGGCGGCCGGTGACGGCGCGAAGAACATCCTCTGCGTCATCCAGGAGCAGGGCCAGTCCCAGCTCGAGGCCCGCTGCGACGGTGTCACCAAGGGTGCCGGCGGGGCCAAGGTCACCCGGCTCTACGTCAACGGCCGCGACGACGCGGACGTGACGACGAAGATCCAGGCCGCGCTCACCCAGGACAAGACGGTCGACTACGTCGTCACCCTCGGGGCGCAGTTCGCCCTCGACGCCGGCAAGGCCGTGAAGTCCGCGGGCAGCAGCGCGAAGGTCGGCACGTTCGACACGAACGAGGAGCTCATCAAGGCGATCCAGGACAAGTCGGTGACCTTCGCGGTCGACCAGCAGCCCTACCTCCAGGGTTACCTGGCCATCGACAGCATCTGGCTCTACAAGAAGAACGGCAACACCCTCGGCGGCGGCCAGAACGTCGCGACGGGTCCGGCGTTCATCGACGCGAGCAACGTCGAGGCCGTCGCGGGCTTCGCGGCCAACGGGACGCGGTGACCGGACGATGAGCACCGCGACACCAGCGGTGGCAGGAGACGACCGGGTCCAGGCCCGGTCGTCTCTGTCCACCTACCTCGGGATGCCGGCCGTCGGGGCCGTGATCGGCGCCGTGGCCATCGCCGCCCTGTTCCTCGTCATGGCTCCCGCCTTCCGCGAGCTGGGGAACATCGGCACCGTGATGTACCAGGCGTCGACCATCGGGATCATGGCGGTCTTCGTGTCCCTGCTGATGATCGGTGGGGAGTTCGACCTCTCCGCTGGTGTCGCGGTGGTCTCGTCGAGCCTCTGTGCGGCCCACGCCACCTGGTACTTCGGGCTCAACGTGTGGATGGGCGTGACCATCGCGCTCGTCTTCTCGGTGGCGGTCGGCGCCTTCAACGGCTGGCTGCTGCAGGCCACGAAGCTGCCCAGCTTCCTCGTGACGCTCGGTTCGTTCTTCGTGCTCTCCGGAGCCAACCTCGCGCTGACCCGCATCATCGCGGGCGGCGTCTCGTCGAACAACATCAGTGACATGGACGGGTGGAGCACCGCGCACGCGGTGTTCGCCTCCACCTGGCAGCTCGGGCCGATCGAGCTGAAGATCCCCGTCATCTACTGGCTGATCCTCACCGGGATCCTGTCCTTCGTCCTGCTCCGGACCAAGTACGGCAACTGGATCTTCGCCGCCGGCGGAGACTCCGCGGCGGCCCGCGCCGTCGGTGTGCCCGTCACCGCCACCAAGGTCGTGCTCTTCATGGGCGTCGGCTTCGGAGCCTGGCTCCTCGGGATGCACAACCTCTTCGAGTACAACAACGTGCAGTCCGGGGCCGGCGTCGGCTACGAGTTCATCTACATCATCGCGGCGGTCATCGGCGGCTGCTTGCTCACCGGTGGCTACGGCTCGGTGGCCGGCGCGACGGTCGGTGCCCTGATCTACGGCATGACCAACCTCGGCATCACCTACGCGGGCTGGGACGTCGACTGGCTAAAGACCTTCATGGGCGTCCTGCTCATCGGGGCGGTCCTCGTCAACCAGGCCGTGAAGAGGAAGGCGCAGGCATGACCATCACCGACCAGACCAGGACCACCACGGCACCGATCCTCGAGCTCGACGACATCGGCAAGCGCTACGGCAACGTCCACGCGTTGCGTGGGGTGAACATCCGGGTCCGCAAGGGTGAGGTCACCTGCGTTCTCGGCGACAACGGGGCGGGCAAGTCGACCCTCATCAAGATCATCGCCGGCCTGCACGACTACACGGAGGGCTCGATGAAGCTCGACGGGGAGGAGACCCACTTCGCTTCCCCACGAGTGGCCCAGTCGTCGGGCATCGCCACGGTGTACCAGGACCTCGCTCTGGCGCCGCTGATGTCCGTGTGGCGCAACTTCTTCCTGGGCAACGAGATCCGCAAGGGCGTAGGCCTCGACATCGACGAGATGAAGAAGGTCGCCGGCGAGGAGCTCACCAAGATGGGCATCGTCATTCCCGACCTGGACCGGCCGGTGTCGGCCCTGTCGGGAGGACAGCGACAGGTCATCGCGATCGCCCGGGCGATCTACTTCGGTGCCAACGTCGTCATCCTCGACGAGCCGACGGCCGCCCTCGGGGTCAAGCAGTCGGGCGTGGTGCTCAAGTACATCCTCAAGATGCGTGACGCCGGCCTCGGGGTCATCTTCATCACCCACAACCCGCACCACGCCTACCTCGTGGGCAACCACTTCGTCATCCTCAAGCTCGGCAGGGTGGTCCTCGACGCCCACCGCGACGAGCTCACCCTCGAGCAGCTGACGGGAGAGATGGCCGGCGGGCAGGAGCTCGCCGAGCTGTCCCACGAGCTGGCCGGGGCCGACCCCGGCAAGGTCGTTCCGCCGGCGCCGGACGGTGCGGCCGACGTGGTGGCGCCGACCCTCGCGGCCGACGCGCGGGCCGAGCTCCTCGAGGAGGAACAGGACGAGAGCCTCTGAGCTCGTCCCGTTCGCCTCGGCGACGGGAGCCCCCGGCGGAACTGGGTCGCCGGGGGCTTTCGTCGTCCGGGGGCCCCGGACCCACGCGACGCGGATCCGACCCGCGCGGCCGGGGTACGACTCAGGCGGAGACCGGGTCCTTGACGACGAGGACCGGGACGCTGGAGTCGAGCAGGAGCTCCTGGGTCACGCTGCCGAGGAAGGCTTTTCCGACCCGTGAGCGACGGCGCGCACCGATGACGAGCATCTGGGCGCCTGCAGCCTCCGCGGCATCGAGGATGGCCGTCGCCGTGTCGTCGATGGTGGCGTCCTCGCTCGTCGCGATGACCACCTCCCACCCGACACCGTCGACTCCCCGGGCCGCCGCCGCCTGCTCGACCAGGCCCCCGATACCGGAGCGCAGCGCCTCCTCGGTGTCGAGGTCCTTGGTCGTCACGACGTTGATCACCACCAGGGTGGTGTCGCGGCGAGCGGCCTCGTCGACCGCGGCCTCCATGACGTAGGCGCTGGCCCCGCTGGCGTGGTGTGCGACGGCGACGGTCATCGGGTCTCCTCGGGTCAGGCGTAGAACGCCGGCTTCTCGATCATCTCGACGGCGACCTCGCCGTCCTCGGTCAGGGCCTGGACCCCGGCGTCGCAGACGCAGGCGGCGGCGTAGCCGTCCCACGAGGTCGACCCCGTGTGCTCGCCCCGGGCCACCGCCGAGATCCACTCCTGGACCTCGGTGACGAAGGCGCCCCAGAACCGCTCGTTGTGGTCGCGGGTGATGGCGTTCGAGGCCCTGAAACCCGAGCGCACGTCGATGACGTTCTGGTCGGCGAGGCTCACGGCACCCTTCTCGGCGACGGCCTCGCAGCGGATGTCGTAGCCGAACTGGCAGTTGACGAAGATCTCGTCGTCGACGCGGACGCCCGACTCGCTCGTGAGGATGAGCACGAGCGGGTCCTGGAGGTGCGGGAAGCGCAGGGAGGTCTTCTTCGGGGTGTCGACCCGGGCGGAGACGAACTCCTCGCCGAGCAGCCAGCGCATGGTGTCGACCTCGTGGATCGCCGTGTCGTTGATCGCCATGTCCCAGGTGTAGATCTCCGGCACCGTGGGGTTGCGGTGGGCACAGTGCACCATGAGGGTCTCGCCGAGGTCGCCGGAGTCGAGGAGGGCCTTCATCTGCCGGTAGCCGGCGTCGAAGCGGCGCATGAACCCGACGGTGACGAGCTTGCGGCCGGCAGCCTGCTCGGCGTCCATGATCCGCAGCGCGGCGTCGGCCGTCGGCGTCAGCGGCTTCTCGCAGAACACCGGCTTGCCCGCGGCGATGCACGCGAGCACGTCGACCTCGTGGGCCGGGCCGAAGCTGCAGATCATCACGGCGTCGACCTCGGGACTGGAGATGAGCTCGGCCGAGCCGGCGTGGGCGACAGCCCCGATGCGCTCGGCGACGGCCTGCGCGTTGTCGGCGTTGACATCGCTGACGGCGACGACCCGACCGCCGGCGATGACGGTGTGGATGCGGTCGATGTGGGCCTGCCCCATGCCCCCGGGGCCGATCATCCCGATGCGGACGGTCATGTCGTCGGTCTCCTGGGTCACTTCAGGCCGAGGCCGAGGGAGGCGAGGTACTCGCGGGTCTGCACGGCGATGGGGAGCGGCTGGTCCTTGGGGCACCCGTACATGTCCTGCTCGCAGACGACGTAGAGCTCCTTGTCGAGGTCGGCGAGCGCCTCGATGAGGTCGCCCATGTCGGGCAGCCCGGCGGGCGGGGCCACCGAGACGCCGGCGTGCACGGCCTTGACGAACGGCCAGTCCTCGTCATGGGCCTGCTTGACCAGGCTCTGGTCCATCGCCTTGATGTGGACGTAGGAGATCCGTTCGGGGTACTTCCGGCACAGCTCCATCGGGTCGCCGTCGCCGTAGATGATGTGGCCGGTGTCGAGGCAGAAGCCGACGTACTCGGGGTCGGTGGCCTGGAAGACGCGGTCGATGTCCTCGGGCGTCTCGATGTGGCTGTCCCCGTGGGGGTGGAGCACCATCTTCAGGCCGTAGTCCTCCTTCATGATCCGCCCGAGCCGGTCGGCGTTCTTGATGTAGAGGTTCCACGCCTCGGTGGAGAGGACCTTGTCGTCGATGTAGTCGCCGGTCTTCTCGTCGCGGAACATCGGGGGCAGGTGCACGACGTACTCGGCGCCGACCGCGGCGTGCGTCTCGCCGATCTGCCGGAAGAACCTCTCCGTCTCGGCCCAGGCCTCGGCCTTGTGGAGGATGCCCCAGCCGGTGCCGGCGACGACCCGGAAGCCACGGGCGTCCATCTCCTCCTGCAGACGCTTGGGGTCGGTCGGGAAGTACCCGAAGGGCCCGGTCTCCATCACCGAGAAGCCGGCGCTGGCCATCTCGTCGAGGGCGACGTCCCAGTCGATCTGCTTCTCGTCCTGGGGGAACCAGACGCCCCACTGGTCGGGGCACACCCCGATGGTCAGCTTGCTGTACCGCGGGTCGTTCGTGTTGACAGCCTTGGACTCGGCCACGGCGGATCCTCTCGACGATGAGGGCAGGGCTCTCTGCCATTATGTTAGGTCATTAGGTCAACCCAGCATAGTGGTACCGCCAACTTCCCACCCGTCGAGGAGGTCCCGTGCCGACCGCACACCCCGAGCTCATCGCCACCTGCTGGACGAGCGCCGGTGACGCCTCGCCCCTCGGCCGGCAGCGCAGCCCGTCGTCGGTCGAGGAGCGGGTGCGGGCCGTGGCCGCCACCGGCTGGCAGGGGCTCGGCCTCGTCCTTGCCGACCTCCTGCCCGTGCGCGACACCATCGGCTTCGACGGGCTCCGCGAGCTGGTCGCCGCGAACGGCTTGCGGCACACCGAGGTCGAGCTCGTCGAGGACTGGTGGACCTCCGGGGTCGCGAAGGAGGAGTCCGACCGCCGGCGCGACCTGCTCCTCGACGCCGCCGTCGCCCTCGGCGCCCTGCACGTCAAGGCCGGTCCGCCCGTCGACACCGGCCCCGCCGACCCGCACGACCTCGTCCCCGGGCTGCGCGCGCTGGCCCGGGCGGCCGGCGAGCGCGGTGTGCGCGTCGCCCTCGAGCCGCTGCCGTTCTCGACCGTCTCGACGCTGCCGCTCGGGGCGCGGCTCGTCGAGGAGGCCGGCGTGCCGAACCTCGGGCTCGTCGTCGATGCGTGGCACGTGTTCCGCGCCGGCACCTCGCTCGACGAGCTCGCGGATGCCCTGGGTCCGGGAAGCGTGTTCGCGGTCGAGCTCAACGACGCCGACCCCCAGGTGGTGGGCACGCTCTTCGAGGACACGGTCCATCGCCGCCGCTACCCCGGCGAGGGCTGCTTCGACCTCGACGGTCTGGTGCGCGTCCTCACGGCCGCCGGGTTCGAGGGGCCGTGGGGGGTCGAGATGCTGTCGACCGAGCACCGCACCCGGCCGCTCGAGGAAGGGCTGCGGGCGGCCCACGCGTCGGCCACCGCCGTGCTCCGACGCGCGCTGTCGGCCTGAGCCGGGGTCACCCCTCGAGGTCGTCGAGGACGTGGCGCAGGTACCGGCGCGGGTCGTCGAGGAAGCCCCGGTGGTGGGCGACGACGTCGAGCTCGTCCCACGCACTGGGCCGGATGCCGTGCTCACCCAGCTCGAGGAGGTGCGCCCCGGGGATGGCCGCGAGCACCGGCGAGTGCGTGGCGATGACGACCTGCGTGCGCGGGCGGCGGGCCATCTCGGCGAGCTCGGCGACGAGGTGCAGCTGGGCCGAGAACGACAGGCCCGCCTCGGGCTCGTCCATGACGAACAGCCCCTCGCCCCGGAACCGCTTCGTCCCGAGCAGCGCGACGAAGGACTCGCCGTGCGAGAGCGTGTGGAACAGCGGGTCGCGGCTCCACGGCGACTCGGCCCGCGAGGTGTCGAGGTAGGTGAACAGCCCGTGCATCGTCTCGGCCCGCACGAAGTACCCCCAGCGCGGCGCCCCGGGGTCGCGGACCACCCGCAGCCACTCGTCGAGCGGTGACTCGCTGGCGTGGGTGCGGTGCAGCGCGCCCGTGGATCCGCCCTCGGCGTTCATCCCGGCGGCCATCGCGAGCGCCTCGACGAGGGTGGACTTGCCCGACCCGTTCTCGCCGACGAGCACCGTGCACCGGGCGAGGTCGAGGCCGTGCGCGAGGACCTGGGCGACGGCCGGGACCGTGAGCGGCCAGGTGCCGGCCGGCGGTACCTCGGCCTCGCGGACCCGCTCGAGGCGCCGGGCCGGGAGCCCCTCGTCCCACCGGGGCCGTGTGCTCATGCCGGGACGGTACCGGCGCCCCACGACAGCCCCCGTAGGCTTGACCCCCGTGACCGAGAACGTCCCCACCGCCGTCCCCGAGGCCGACCTGCCCGAGCAGATGCGGGTGCGCCGCGAGAAGCGCGACCGGATCGTCGACGGCGGCGGCGAGGCCTACCCGGTGGCCGTGCCGCGCACGCACGCGCTCGCCGAGGTCCGCGAGCAGTGGGGCCACCTCGCCACCGGTGAGGAGACCCAGGACGTCGTCGGGGTCGCCGGTCGCGTCGTCTTCGTCCGGAACACCGGCAAGCTCGCCTTCGCGACGCTCCAGGAGGGCGTCGGCACGCGGCTCCAGGTGATGCTCAGCCTCGCCGAGGTCGGTGAGGAGGCGCTCGCCGCGTGGAAGGCCGACGTCGACCTCGGTGACCACGTGTGGGTCGAGGGGCGCGTCATCTCCTCGCGTCGCGGCGAGCTGTCGGTGATGGCCGGCCGCTGGGGGATGGCGAGCAAGGCCCTGCGCCCCCTGCCGGTGCTGCACAAGGAGCTCTCGGAGGAGTCGCGCGTCCGCCAGCGCTACGCCGACCTCGTCGTGCGCCAGGAGGCCCGCGACATGGTGCGCACGAAGGCCGCGGCCCTTCGGGCGGTGCGCTCGGTGCTCGACGGCCAGGGCTACCTCGAGGTCGAGACGCCGGTCATCCAGCTCGTGCACGGAGGCGCCGCGGCCCGGCCCTTCCGCACGCACATGAACGCCTTCGACCACGAGATGGTCCTGCGCATCGCCCTCGAGCTGAACCTCAAGAAGGCCGTCGTCGGTGGGGTCGACCGGGTCTACGAGATGGGGCGGATCTTCCGCAACGAGGGCGTCGACGCCACCCATTCCCCCGAGTTCACGATGCTCGAGGCCTACCAGGCGTGGGGCGACCAGACCTCCATCGGCGCCCTGATGCGCGACCTCTACCTCGGGGTCGCCGACGCGCTGGGGTCGCGGCAGGTCGAGACGCCGGCGGGCACCGTCGACCTCGACGGCGAGTGGCGCTGGCTGCCGGTGTACGACGCCGTGAGCGAGGTCGTCGGCGAGACCGTCACCCTCGACACCCCGCAGGAGGTGCTCCTCGGGTACGCCGAGCGGCACGGGGTCGAGGTCGACCCGGAGCTCGAGAAGGACAAGGTCTTCCTCGAGCTGCTCGGCGAGCTCGTCGAGCCGCAGCTGCTCCAGCCGACCTTCCTCTGCGACTACCCCGCCATCGCCCAGCCGCTGGCGCGCCCGCACCGCAGCGCGCCGGGGCTCATCGAGGCCTGGGACCTGATCATCGCCGGCGTCGAGCGCGGCACCGGGTTCTCCGAGCTCGTCGACCCCGTCGTGCAGCGTCGGGTCCTCACCGAGCAGTCGCTGCGCGCGGCCGGCGGCGACCCCGAGGCGATGCAGCTCGACGAGGACTTCCTGCGCGCCCTCGAATACGGTGCACCGCCGATGGGCGGGCTCGGTCTGGGAATCGACCGGCTCGTCATGCTCTTCACCGGGGCCTCCATCCGCGAGACCATCCTCTTCCCCCACCTCAAGCCGGAGGCCTGACCCCATGGACTCCGTGGTCCCCTACGTCGTCGCCATCGTCCCGACCATCGTCGTCGCCGTCTTCTTCTACGTCATCATCAAGCGGATGATCGAGGGCGACCGACGGGAACGCCTCGCGCAGAGCAGGTTCGAGGCCGAGGAGGATCGTCGCAGGTCAGCCCACGAGTCGGCCGGCCCCGGGCCGTCAACGGCGGAGCCCACCCCGGGTCCGCGCGACCCCGACGGACCGGACGAGGGCGAGGACAATTCCCCCCGGTAAATGCGCGAAAGCGTGGTCTTTACCATTGCTTTACCCGTAGAATACCTTTTGCATAACCGTGGTGCGGCATGCTCGGAAGCACCCCGGAAATCATCCACCCCGAAGGAATGCCAGATGGCCAAGAAGGTCCAGGTCCTGCTCGTCGACGACGTCGACAAGGAGTCGCCCGCCGACGAGACGGTGACGTTCGCCCTCGACGGCGTCAGCTACGAGATCGACCTCACGAGCGGCAACGCCGCCAAGCTGCGTGACGCGCTCGCCGTGTGGATCGGTCACGCCGAGCGCACCGGTGGCCGCCGCGCCACGTCGCGGGCCGCCGCCAAGGGCCAGCGCCGCGACGTCAGCGCCATCCGCGAGTGGGCGCGCTCCAACGGCTACGACGTCAGCGAGCGCGGCCGCATCTCCACGGAGGTCCAGGAGGCCTACGAGAAGGCCAACTCCTGACCCCTCCCGACGCACCGCACGCGGCGGCGGCACCCGACCTGGGTGCCGCCGCTGCGCGCATGTCCCGGCGGCACGCCTGGCTGCGGTTCGTCGCCGGGGGGCCGCCCCTGCCCCACCGGCCGGCCGGCGACCCCACCGCCTGGCAGCACGGGCTCGGGGCCCTGCACGCGCGCTGGTACGACGGCGCGGCCCCGCCCTCGGTCGCGGCGGTCTTCGTCCTCCAGTGGGTCCTCCAGGTGCCGGCCCACACCGCCGCGCACGCGGCCGCGGCCGGCCCGTGGCGGGCCCGGCTGACCGACCTCACCTTCTCGCTGGGCGGCTCGCTGGTGCCGGACGTCGTGCGGCTCACCGCGCTGGTGGCCGACGCCGAGGACCTCGCCGGGCGGCTCGACGCGGCCGAGGCCGACTACCGGGCGGTCGCGACGCCCCTCGCCGAGGGGTACCCGGCCCCGGTGCGCCTGGGGCCCCACGTCCGGGCCGCCCTCGTCGACGACATGTGGGCCGCCGCCCGGCGCGAGGCCGAGGGCGCGGCCGGTGTGCTCCGGCCCGGCGTCCTGCCGCGGGCGTCGTGCTGCCTCATCTACGCCCTGCCGGGCTGCGTCGAGTGCGCCGGCTGCCCACGACTGCTCCGGCCCTGACGCCGACTTCTTGCCGGTTTGGCCGCCCGACACGCCGCACAGCAGGGTGTGGAGCGGCCCAACTCGCAAGAAGTCGGGGTGAACGGGCGGGGGCGGGGGCCCACGCCTGCTCGGCGGGGCCCACCCACGCCCCGCCGGGCCGAGTCAGACCGGCACCCAGCGCCCGTCCGCCCAGCGGTAGGTCGCGACGACCTGGGTCGTCGTGTCGCGCGGGAGGGCCGACGGGCCGCGGGGATGACGGGACGGCGGGTGCGGCCGGTCGTCGGTGACCCCGGCGGCGGCGGCGGTCGCGGGCGGGAGCACGGCGACCCCGGCGAACGCGACGGCGACCGCCGAGGTCAGGGCGCCGGCGACGCGGATCCCGGTGGAGCGGACGGGGTGCGGGGAGCTGGTCCTGGTCATGGCCCCACCCTCGCGCCGGGTCGCGGGACCCCGCTGTGCGCGTCCTGTGCACTCCCCATGACCGACTTCTTGCGAGTTCCGCCGTTCGGCGCGCCGCTGACAGGCGTGTCGAGCGGCCGAACTCGCAAGAAGTCGGGGTTGCGGGTCAGGGGAGGTCGGCGAGGAGGTCGCCGTCGCGCGCGACCCGGTCGAGCACGTCGTCGAACATCAGCTGCTGCAGCGAGTCCGGCTCCTGCGCACCGCGTTCCACCTCGTCCCAGGTCCGCGGCGCCGCGACGTGCGGCAGCTCGCGTCCGCGCAGCGAGTAGGGACTGATCGTCGTCTTGGCCGCGACGTTCTGGCTCCAGTCGAGGAACACCTTCCCGGGCCGCAGCGACTTCGTCATCTTCCACAGGACGAGGTCGGGGTGCTTCTTCGTCATCTCCTGGGCCAGCTGCATCGCGAGCTCGCGGACCTCGTCGGAGGACAGGTCACCGCCGAGCGCGGCGTAGAGCTGCATCCCCTTGCTGCCCGAGGTGACGGGGTACAGCTCGAGGCCGAGCCGCTCGAGCCGGTCGCGGACGAGCAGGGCCACCCGCGCACACTCGTGCAGCCCCGCCGGCTTGCCGGGGTCGAGGTCGATGACCAGCCGGTTCGGGTTCTGCCGCACCCCGTCCGCGTCGATCGTCCACTGCGGCACGTGCAGCTCGAGGGAGTTGAGGTTGACGAGGTAGGCGAGCTCGGCCATCCCCGGCACGAGCGGGTACGTGACGTCGTCGACCGGCACGCGCGGGAGCCAGGACGGCGCCCCGGACGGCAGGTTCTTCTCGAAGAACATCTGGTCCTCGACGCCGTGCGGCCAGCGCACCCGCGTCACCGGTCGGTCGGCGAGGTGGGGCAGCAGCACCTCGGCGATCCGCGCGTAGTAGTCGAGGACCTCGCCCTTGGTCGTCTCGGTGGCGGGGTACATCACCTTCTCGAGGCTGGTCAGTTTCAGCCGCCGCCCGGCGACCTCGACCCGCGTCACCGACGGGACGTAGCGCTCAGCCACCCTCCTCGACCTCCCGGAGCTCCTCGGGCGTCAGGTCGTGGCGGACCCCGAGGTAGGTCGGCTGGCGCAGCCGGTGGTCGGCGGTGAGCATCAGCGTGCGCACCTCGACCACCAGCGTCGGCTCGACCCACGTCGTACCCGAGGCGTCGACGCGCGGCACCTCGTCGGCGAACGGCGACGTCGCGCGCTCGGCCGACCGCAGACGACGCAGCAGGGCCACGCCGGCCGACCCCGCCAGCCCCGAGCCCACCCGGCCCGCGTACCGCCAGCCACCGTCGTCGTCGGGCAGCCCGACGAGCACCGCCCCGAGCCGGTCGGCCGACGACGCCCCCGAGCCGACCTCGGGCCGCCAGCCCCCGACGACGACCGAGTACGTGCGCCGGTGCGCGACCTTGCGCCAGTCGGCCGAGCGGCGCCCCGGGACGTAGGTCGCGGTCCGCCGCTTGCTGACCACCCCCTCCAGCCCCTGCTCCGCGGTGACGCGCAGGAGCAGCTCGCCGTCGTCGTGCACCTCGGGGACGTGCCACGAGCGGCCGTCGAGCTCGAGCTCCTCGAGCAACCGCCGCCGGACCGACCACGGCTGGCGGGTGAGGTCCTGCCCGAAGAGCCGCAGCAGGTCGAAGACCATGAGGGTGACCGGCCGCCCGGCGACGAGCTTCTCGGCCTGCCGGCGCTTCGTCACGTGCATCCGCTCGGCGAGGGCGTGGAAGCTCGGCCGGCCGTCGTCCATCGCGACGACCTCGCCGTCGAGCAGCAGGTCGTCGTAGGTGTCGGCCAGCCCGTCGAGCTCCGGGAAGGCCGCCGTGACGTCCCGCTCGGTCCGCGAGCTCACCGTCACCGCACCGCCGCGCACGTCGACGAGCACCCGCATCCCGTCCCACTTCACCTCGTGCACCCAGGCGGCGCCGCGCGGCGGGGCCTCGGCGGCGGTGGCGAGCATCGGGCGCATGGGCTCATCCTGCCCGCCCGCCCGGGCTACGGTCACCGACATGGAGGCCACCGGCGGGCACGGCCCCGTCGTGCTCGTCGAGGGCGAGAGCGACGCGGTCGTCGTCCGTGCCCTCCTCGCCCGCCGCGGCGCCGCTGCCGACGTCGTGCCGATGGGTGGGGTCACCAACCTCGCCGCGCACCTCGACCCCCTCGGCGGACCGGCCCCCCACGTCCTCGCCCTCGTCGACGCCCCGGAGGTGCGCTTCGCCGTCGGGGCGCTGCGCCGGCACGGGGTGCGGGCCGAGACGCTCGAGGAGCTCGGGTGGCACGGGGTGCTCGTCTGCGACCGCGACCTCGAGGACGTCCTCATCCGCGCCCTCGGCCCGGACGCCGTCCTCGACGCGCTCGCCGGGATGGCCGAGCTCGGCGCCTTCGAGTCCCTCGCCCAGATGCCGCACTGGCGCGGACGGCCCGTGGCCGAGCAGCTGCACCGCTTCGCCGGCTCGGGGTCCGGGCGCAAGAGCCGGCTGGCCGCGCGGCTCGCCGACCGGCTCGACCCGGCGGCCCTCCCGGACCCGCTCGGCCCCCTCGTCGACGCCGTCCTCGCCATGCCCTGACCGCGCCGGTACCGTCGATCTGCCGAAAACCGTTGGCGCGACGGCCTGCCGAGGCCCCACCCTTGTCGGCGGACAGCGGAGCGGGAAGCAGCCACACCGGGGTACCGGTACGGTCCTGCGCGTCGCCCGTTCCGTCGTGGGTCCACTGCACTGTTCATGCAGACACCTGGCGTGCGGGGTTCGACTCCCCTGGCGCCGCCGGTCGGGACCACGGGAGCCACGGGCCCTGAGGTCCGGTGCCGCCAGCACGGGGCACCGTCACCCCGCCCCGGCCCCCGCCCGACCGGCGGCGTCGTCCGGGCTGCCCGGCCGGTGCCCGGGCCCACCCGTCCGACCGACCGAACCCCGAGCGGCCCCGAGGAGGTGCCCGAGATGTCCCTGTTCAGCCTCACCGTCCCGTCCCACACGACCCGTGTCGAGTACCGCCACGGCGCGGTCCTGCGCGTCCTCGAGCCCGGGCGCCACCCGCGTCGCCTCGGCGCCAGCGGGCGCTCGGTCGACCGGCGCGAGTCGCTGCTCGCCGTCGCGCCGCAGGAGGTCCTCGCGGCCGACGGCGTCTCGGTCCGCGTCTCGGCGACCGTCCTCTGGGCGGTCGGCGACCCGGTCGCCTGGCTGGAGCGCTCCACCGACCCGCTCGGGTCGGTGTACCTCGCGACGCAGCTGGCCCTGCGCGACGCCCTCGCCGCGCTGACGTCCGACGAGCTGGCCCGCCGCGGGGCGACGCTGCCCGCCGAGGCGCTCACCACGGCCGTGCGCGCGGTCGCCGGCGAGGTCGGTGTCGAGGTCCGGGAGGTCGTCGTCAAGGACGTCGTGCTCCCGGGCGAGCTGCGCGCGGCGGCCCTCGAGGTCGTCGCGGCCCGCTCGCGCGGTGCCGCGCAGCTCGAGGCGGCCCGGGCCGAGACGGCCGCGCTCCGCTCGCTCGCGAACGGGGCGAAGCTGCTCGACGACCACCCGGCGCTGGCCCGGCTGCGGCTGGTCCAGTCGGCGCCGTACGGGTCCACGCTGGTCCTCCGCCTCGGTGACGGGGCCGAGGGCCAGGACCCCGGCCCCGACGCGGACCGGGCCGGAACCCGGTGACGGACGGCCGGCGCCCCCGACGGGGGCGCCGGCCGTTCCTCGTCCCGACCCCTCCCCAGCGACCCGCGACCCGCCTACGCTGGGACGATGCGAGCGATCTGGAAGGGCGCGGTCTCCTTCGGGCTGGTCAGCGTGCCCGTGCGCCTCTACTCCGCCACCGAGAACCACGACGTGCAGTTCCGCCAGGTGCACCGCGAGGACGGCGGCCGCATCAAGTACAAGCGCACCTGCTCGATCGACGGCGAGGAGGTGAGCTACGACGACATCGCCAAGGGCTACGAGACCGAGGACGGCGACATGGTCGTGCTCACCGACGACGACTTCGCCGACCTCCCGAGCACCTCGTCCAAGGAGATCGGCGTGACGAAGTTCGTCCCCGCCGACCAGATCGACCCGATGTGGCTCGACAAGAGCTACTACCTCGAGCCCGACAAGTCGGCCACCAAGCCGTACGTCCTGCTCCGCGACGCGCTGGAGAAGGAGAAGCGGATGGCGGTCGTCACCGTCTCCATCCGCACCCGGATGACGATGGCCGTGCTCCGCGTCCGTGACGGCGTCATCGTCATGCAGACGATGCTCTGGCCCGACGAGATCCGCGCCGCCGACTTCGCCTCCGTCACCGAGGACCAGAAGGCCAGCAAGCAGGAGATGGACATGGCGCGCATGCTCATCGACCAGCTCGCCGGCGACTACGACCCCGACGACTACGAGGACGACTACGCCCTCGCCGTCAAGGAGCTCGTCCGCGCCAAGGTCGAGGGCGGCGAGGTGCGGGCCCCGGCCGTCGAGGAGGAGGAGTCCGGCGAGGTCGTCGACCTGCTCGCGGCGCTGTCCCGCTCGGTCGAGAAGGCCAAGGCCTCCCGCGGCGAGGCGCCGGCGCCCGCGTCGAAGGCGCCGGCGAAGAAGGCCGCGAAGAAGTCCCCGGCCAAGAAGGCCACCAAGAAGACGGCCGCGAAGAAGTCCGAGAAGAAGGCCAGCTGACCCGAGTGCGGCCGCTGCGCCGAAACCGCGCTGCAGGGTCCTCCGGGATGGGCGAGAATGGCGGTCGGCGGTGATTTCCGGAAACGCCCCACGGTGGCCGTACCCACCGGTAGTCGTGAGATTTCCCGGACTTTCTGCCTAGCATCGGTCGACTGCCCCCGCCGGTGGGCTCGACGACTCGGAGGGACGCATGAGGAGGATGGTGCTGCGCGCGGCCGGTGCGGCCGCCGTCACCGTGCTCACGGCCTCCACGGTCCTGCTCGGAGCCCCCTCCGCGGTCGCCGCCGAGGGCCTGTCGGCCAGCGCCACGAGCCGCTACGTCCTCGACACCGAGGCCGAGGTCGTCCACGCCCGGATGAGCATCGACCTCGAGAACGTCAGCCCGGACAAGCAGGCCGACGGCGGTGTCTACACCTACTACTTCGACGCCTACACGATCCCCGTGCCCGAGGGCATCGAGAAGGTCAAGGCCGTCAGTGGCGACGCCGAGCTCGACGTCTCGCTCTCCGGCACCGACGACCCGAGCACCCAGCTGGCCCGCATCGGCTTCCCGGACCTGCGCTACCACCAGAAGCGCAGCATCGTCCTCACCTTCGACATCCCCGGGGCCCCGCCGCGCTCGGACAACAGCACCCGCGTCGGGCCCGGGTACGCCACGTTCGTCGCCTACGGTCCCGGCGATGAGGGGCACAACCGGGTCGAGGTGCTCGCCCCGTCCGCGATGTCGTTCTCGAGCACCGTCGACGGGTTCACCCCGGCCGGCGACGGCGACACGACCACGTACACGGCCACCGAGAACACCTTCGAGGGCGGCCTGTGGGCGGCGGTCTCGTTCCGCGACCCGAAGCAGACCACGGAGCGCACCGTCGAGGTCGACGACCTGTCGCTGACCCTCGAGTCCTTCCCCGACGACGCGAAGTGGTCGGCCTTCGTCGCCGACAAGGTGACGGCCGGGCTGCCCCAGCTCGAGCGGCTCGTCGGCAACCCGTGGCCCGGCGGGCTCCAGCGCATCCGCGAGGACGCCTCGCCGTCGCTGCGCGGCTACGACGGCTGGTTCGACCCCACCGGCGACGAGATCGTCGTCGGCGAGCAGCTCGACGACGACCTGATCTTCCACGAGCTCTCGCACGCCTGGGTCTCCGGCGAGAGCTTCGAGGGACGCTGGCTCTACGAGGGGCTGGCCCAGGCGATCGCCGAGCGGGCGGTCAAGGCCACCGACGGCACACCGCGCTCGCATTCCTCGGTCTCACGCACCTCCTCGGACGCGGTGCCGCTCAACTCCTGGGAGGGTGATGCCGGCAGCCGCACGGCCGACGTCGACTCCTACGCCTACCCGGCGTCCTACCGGGTGATGACCGAGCTGCTCGGGAAGCTCTCCGACGAGCAGTTCGCGGCCGTCGTCGGTGCGGCCGTGCGCGGCGAGCGGGCCTACGACCCCGCCGGCCTCGTCACCCCGAGCGGTGGACGCACCGAGTGGACCGACTGGCTCGACCTCGTCGAGACCCGCGGCGGGGTCACGGGTGCGCCGAAGGTGTTCTCCGAGTGGGTGCTCACGAAGTCGCAGGCCAAGCAGCTCGCCCCCCGCGCGGCGGCCCGCACGGCCTACGCCGACCTCGACCGCGGCGACGGCGGGTGGCTGCCCCCGGAGGGCCTGCGCGACGCGATGACGGTCTGGGACTTCGACCGCGCGAAGCACGTCCGCGACGCCGTCGCGCCGCTCGGGGCCCGCGCGGTCGCGGTGCAGCAGGCCGCGCAGCGCACCGGGCTGCCCGTGCCGAAGGCCGTCCGCGAGTCCTACGAGGAGGCCTCGCTCGACGACGACTACGCCGATCTCGCGACGAGCCTGCCGGCCGCGGCGAGCACCATCCTCGACGTCGGGGCCGCCCGCCGCACCGCCGAGGCCGACCACGACCCGCTGACCGACCTCGGGGCCGGGCTGCTCGGCGTGCACGAGCGGTCCGACCGGGCCGTCGCCGCGCTCGCGGCCGGCGAGGTCGAGCGGGCCGGGGCGCTCGCCGACGACGTCCGCGACCGCTCCGGATGGGCGCTGCCGCTGGGTCTGGGCCTCGTGCTCCTCGTCGTCGCGCTCGTCGGCGGGGCCGCGACGGTGGTCGTCCTCGTCCTGCGCCGGCCCGCCCCCCGGCACGCCGTGGCGTCGGTGCCGGCCCCCTCACCCGTCCGGCCGGCCGAGACGCCGGAGGCGGACCGTCCGGCACCGGTCGGTGCGCACCGGGCCCCCCGCAGCGGTGCCCAGGAGTCGGTGGGCCACGGCGGTCGCCCGCTCGGCTGACCCGCGCACGTCGAGGTGCATCAGCGGGGGGTTCGAGGTGAAACCCGACCGTCATCGGGTCCTGTTTCACCTCGGTCGAGCCGGTCATGACCCGGGTCGAGGTGAAACCCGACCGTCATCGGGTCCACTTTCACCTCGAACCGCGGTGGCGGCGGGATCAGAGGACGCGCAGCATCCGGGTGTTGCCGAGCGTGTTCGGCTTGACCCGCTCGAGGTCGAGGAACTCGGCGACACCCTCGTCGTAGGAGCGCAGCAGCTCGGCGTAGACGGCCGGCTCGACCGCCTGGCCGTCGATGGGCTCGAAGCCGTGGCGGCCGAAGAACGCGGTCTCGAAGGTCAGGCAGAACAGCCGCGACAGGCCGAGCAGCCGGGCCCGCTCGACGAGGCGGGCGAGCAGCGCCGACCCGACCCCCTGCCCGAGCACCGAGTCGTCGACGGCCAGGGTGCGGACCTCGCCGAGGTCCTCCCAGAGCACGTGCAGCGCCCCGCAGCCGACGACCCGGCCGCCGACCTCGGCGACGGTGAAGTCGCCGACCGACTCGTAGTACGCGACCGCCTCCTTCTGGAGGAGCACGCGGCGCTCGGCGAGCGGGGCGACGAGGGAGCGGATGGTCCGGACGTCGGCCGTGCGGGCCGGTCGCACCGTGACGGACGGTGCGGCCACGGATTCCGGGGTCTGCTCGGCCACCTCGGCAGCGTAGCGAGTGCCGCGGACCCTCGCGGCGGCGTCCACGGACCCGGTGGCGGACATGGTGCGGCCCGCCACCGCAGGGGTGGTGGCGGGCCGCTGCAAGGTGCCCCGGAGGCCCTTGCCCGACCAGTGTGCGTCACCGCGACCGGCAAGTGGGTAAAGGAACCGTAAGTTTCTGCCTCGAACGGTGTGACCTACGGAATCCGTCGTCAGGTGTGGAAATCCGCAGGTCAGGGGCGCGCGTCTTGGGAGCGCCGCGGACGCGGGGCGGACGCAGGGCGGACGACGGCGAGGGCCCCCGACCGCGGTGGTCGGGGGCCCTCGTCGACGACGGGCGCCGGGTGGCTCAGCCCTCGGCGGCCTCGGCCGCGACGACCGGGAGCTCGATGCCCCGGCTGTGCGGCGTGCCCTGGAAGGTGAACGTGTCGTCCTTGGTCTCGCCGGTGGCGTCGACCGCGACGATCTCGCCGGACTTCAGCTCGTTGAAGAGGATCTTCTCCGAGAGGACGTCCTCGATCTCGCGCTGGATCGTGCGCCGCAGCGGGCGCGCGCCGAGCACGGGGTCGTAGCCCTTGGTCGCCAGCAGGTTCTTGGCCGCGGGCGTGAGCTCGATGCCCATGTCCTTGTCCTTGAGCCGCTTGTCGAGCTTGGCGATCTCGAGGTCGACGATCTGGACGATCTCGGCCTGCGAGAGCTGCGGGAAGACGATCGTGTCGTCGACGCGGTTGAGGAACTCGGGGCGGAAGTGCTGCTTGAGCTCGTCCTGCACCTTGGCCTTCATCCGGTCGTAGTCCGACCGGGTGTCGGGACCGGCGCTGAACCCGAGCGTGCCCTTGGAGATGTCCCGCGTCCCGAGGTTGGTCGTCATGATGATGACCGTGTTCTTGAAGTCGACCATCCGACCCTGGGAGTCGGTGAGCCGGCCGTCCTCGAGCACCTGCAGGAGGCTGTTGAAGATCTCCGGGTGGGCCTTCTCGACCTCGTCGAAGAGCACGACCGAGAACGGCTTCCGGCGCACCTTCTCGGTGAGCTGGCCACCCTCCTCGTACCCCACGTAGCCGGGGGGCGAGCCGAAGAGCCGCGAGACCGTGTGCTTCTCGCTGTACTCCGACATGTCGAGCTGGATGAGGCTGTCCTCGTCGCCGAACAGGAACTCCGCCAACGTCTTCGCGAGCTCGGTCTTCCCCACACCGGTCGGGCCGGCGAAGATGAACGAGCCGCCTGGACGGCGCGGGTCCTTGAGGCCGGCCCGCGTGCGGCGGATGGCCTGCGACAGCGACTTGATGGCCTCGTCCATGCCGACGACCCGCTTGTGCAGCTCGTCCTCCATGTGGAGCAGGCGGCTGGACTCCTCCTCGGTCAGCTTGAAGACCGGGATGCCCGTCGAGGCGGCGAGCACCTCGGCGATGAGCTCCTCGTCGACCTCGGCGATGACGTCCATGTCGCCGGACTTCCACTCGGCCTCGCGCTTGGCCTTCTCGGTGCGCAGGTTCTTCTCGTCGTCGCGCAGCCGCGCGGCCTTCTCGAAGTCCTGGCCGTCGATGGCCGACTCCTTCTCGCGCACGACGGCCGCGATCCGCTCGTCGAACTCGCGCAGGTCCGGCGGTGCGGTCATCCGGCGGATGCGCAAGCGCGCGCCCGCCTCGTCGATGAGGTCGATCGCCTTGTCCGGGAGGAAGCGGTCGTTGACGTACCGGTCGGCCATGTTCGCCGCCGCGACGAGCGCGCCGTCGGTGATGGACACCCGGTGGTGCGCCTCGTAGCGGTCGCGCAGGCCCTTGAGGATCTCGATGGCGTGCGCGAGGGTCGGCTCGGCGACCTGGATCGGCTGGAAGCGGCGCTCGAGCGCGGCGTCCTTCTCGATGTGCTTGCGGTACTCGTCGAGGGTGGTCGCGCCGATGACCTGCAGCTCGCCGCGCGCCAGCATCGGCTTGAGGATGCTCGCGGCGTCGATGGCGCCCTCGGCGGCGCCCGCACCGACGAGGGTGTGGATCTCGTCGATGAACAGGACGATGTCGCCGCGGGTGCGGATCTCCTTGAGGACCTTCTTCAGCCGCTCCTCGAAGTCACCGCGGTAGCGGCTGCCGGCGACGAGCGCGCCGAGGTCGAGGGTGTAGAGCTGCTTGTCCTTGAGGGTCTCGGGCACCTCGCCCTTGACGATGTCCTGCGCGAGGCCCTCGACGACCGCGGTCTTGCCGACACCGGGCTCGCCGATGAGGACGGGGTTGTTCTTGGTGCGGCGGGACAGCACCTGCATGACCCGCTCGATCTCCTTCTCGCGCCCGATGACCGGGTCGAGCTTGCCCTCGCGCGCGGCCTGGGTGAGGTTGCGGCCGAACTGGTCGAGGACGAGCGAGCCGGCCGGGGTGCCCTCGGCGGGACCGCCCTGCGCCGAACCGGCGCCCGGGGCCGCACCCTCCTTGCCACCCTGGTAGCCGGAGATGAGCTGGATGACCTGCTGGCGCACCCGCGAGAGGTCGGCGCCGAGCTTGACGAGCACCTGGGCCGCCACGCCCTCGCCCTCACGGATGAGGCCGAGCAGGATGTGCTCGGTGCCGATGTAGTTGTGCCCCAGCTGGAGCGCCTCGCGCAGGCTCAGCTCGAGGACCTTCTTGGCGCGCGGGGTGAACGGGATGTGCCCGGTGGGGGCCTGCTGGCCCTGACCGATGATCTCCTGCACCTGCTCGCGGACCGCCTCGAGGCTGATGCCGAGGCTCTCCAGGGCCTTGCTCGCGACACCCTCGCCCTCGTGGATCAGGCCGAGGAGGATGTGCTCGGTCCCGATGTAGTTGTGGTTGAGACCGCGCGCCTCCTCCTGGGCGAGCACGACGACGCGGCGTGCGCGGTCGGTGAACCGTTCGAACATGGTGCTTCTCCTGACGTCGAGTCCCCTCGATGCTAGTCGCGTGACCTGAACGTGGCGCCTCCGTTGTCGAAGCCACGGGCCGCGCGTCCTACGGGATGGACAACGCGGCGGCGGGCGGCGGGTGTTCCGCGTTCGCCCTCGGCGTAGCGGCCGGCGCGCCGGGTCAGCGCGGGCGGGCGGCGGACTTCTGGCGCTCCGCGTGGGCCCGGACCTTCGCGCGGTTGCCGCACCACCGCATCGAGCACCAGCGGCGCCGGCCGGAGGTGTCGAGGAAGACCCACCCGCAGCCCAGCCCCGGGCAGCTGCGCACCCCGGAGACCTCGGGGCGGGTCAGCAGGTCGGCGGCGGCCCAGGCGAAGGCGTCGGCGGGCCGGTCGAGGTGCTCGGCCGTGATGCCGCCGACGAGCCAGCGCGCCGGGTGGCCGGGCACCAGCTCGACGGTCGGGGCAGCGGACTGGGCGGCGACGGCGAGCTCGCCGACCGCCTCGGCGTCCGCGGGGTCGAGGACGGCCGAACGCACGACCGCCCGCACCGTGCGCGCCCGCTCGAGCGCGGCCTCGGCGACCTCCGGCTGGCGCGAGGCCGCCCGGCGCAGCCGGGCGACGTCGTGCTCGGGGAGCAGGCCGACCTCCCCCGCGAGGACCGCGAGGTGGTCGAAGGAGACGAGGTAGTCGCTCGCGTGCGCGCCGTCCCATCCCGAGAAGGTGTTGACGAGCTCGAGCGCCGGGTGCCGGGCGACGGGCTGGGGCAGCACGAGACCGTCGACCGTCCTCCAGTGCTGCTCCGCCACCACTGGAGGGTAACGGTCGGTTACGGTCGGTACTAACCGGTTAGTTCAATTGAATGGTTAGGAGACGACCATGACCCCCGTCCGACCGGCCCTCCGGGCCCTCGCCGCCCCCCTCGCCGCCGCCGCCCTGCTCGGCGCGCCCGCCGTCCCGGCCCTCGCCGCCCCGGCCCCCGCGACCTCGGGGACGAGCGCGCGCCCCGGCCACGGGTCGCCGTGGACCCCGTACCGCACCGAGGAGGTCGTCGTGCCGGCCGCCCGCTCGACCTGCGGGTTCGACGTGCGCATCACCCCGCTCATCGACGAGGAGGAGTACCGCACGACCTCGACCTGGCCGGACGGCACGCCGCGGACGCAGCTCTTCCGCGGAGCCCTCGTCGAGCGCTACACCAACCTCACGAGCGGCGCCTCCGTCGTGCGCGACCTCAGCGCGACGGCCGTCTTCGCCTACCGCCGGGACGGCTCGCCGGCGTCGCTGACCTCGCTGCACGGCGCGTTCGGCACGACGATGCCGCCCGGCAGCACCCCGGACACCGGGCTCTACGTGCTCGGCGGGACGGGCACCACCGTGTTCTTCCGGACCGACGACACCCGGGCCTTCGTGCTCGGCCCCCACGGCACGGCCGAGGACGTCTGCGACGCCCTCGACTGACCCGGGGGACGTTCAGGCAGGGGGCGGCCCGGACACCTCGTCGGAGAGCACGGTCATCGCGACGACGAGGTCCGGGCCGCGACGCGACTCGACGAGCACCGGCATCCCCGGCCGGGACAGGTCGAACCAGTAGTGGTCGACCGCGTCGCCGTCGGTGACGGTGTACCGCAGGCAGTCGAGGTCGCCGAGCGGGTGCTCGAGCCGGACCCGTTCGCGCACCGTGCGGTCCGCCGGGAAGGAAGCGTGCGCCTGGAGGTCGACCCACGTGACGGCCTCGCGCGCCGACTCCCCCGCCGGCGCCCCGTCCGGCCCGAGCGGCGTGCGCACCTGGACCGCTCCCGCGTCCCCGGCCTCGGCGTAGACGATGCGCCGGGTCGAGGCCTCCGCCCCGGCCGGCTCCACGCGCACCACCTGGGTGCGACCGTCGGGCGAGGCCGCCCGGATCTCGTCGGCGCTGAACGGGGTCGGGAGGTGCCGGGGGTCCAGCAGGTGCGGGTCGTGGCTCATCGCCCCTGCCTACCAGCCCGGCCGCGCGGCTGTCACGGGTCAGCGCCGCCGCTGGCAGCGCCCGCACCAGAAGAGGTTGCGCCCCGCGACGACCTGCGTCCGGATGCGCGAGCCGCACCGCTCGCAGGGCTCCCCCGCGCGCTTGTAGACCGACGAGGTCCGCACCTCGAGCCGGGGCACCTCGCCGCGGCCGAGCGCCGCCTCGACCTCGAGCACCTGCTCCTCGACGGTGACGATGCGGCCCGTGGCCACCCCGAGGGGCATCAGCCGGACGAGGTCGTCCCAGACGAGCCGCCAGGACGCCGGCCGGACCAGCCGTCCCTCGGTGAACGGCGAGAGCCGGTGCCGCCAGAGCACCTCGGACCGGTAGACGTTGCCGACGCCGGCGAGCACCGCCTGGTCCATGAGCAGCTCGGCCACCGGCCGCGAGGACCGCTGGAGCCGCCGCCACGCCCGGTCGGGATCGGCGTCGGCGCGCAGCGGGTCGGGGCCGAGCCGCTCGAGGACGGCCTCGACCTCCTCCGGCGTCTCCACCGCGCAGAGCGTCGGACCCCGCAGGTCGGCGACGTGCGCCTCGGTGACCATCCGCATCCGCACGGCACCGACGACCGGCGCCTCGGCTGTCCAGGCGCCCTCGTCGACGGTGAAGGTGCCGATGAGCCCGAGGTGCACGTGGACGAACCGGTCCCCGGCGAACTCGAGGAAGAGGTGCTTGCCCCGCGAGCTCGCCGCGAGCAGCTCGTGGCCGGAGACCTGCGCCGCCCCCTCGACGAACCGGCCCTGCGGGCTCGTGACGGTGGGCCGGGTGCCGGCGAACGCGGCGTGGAGGTCGCGGGCGAGCGCGAACAGCGTGTGTCCCTCGGGCATGGCCCCATCCTCCCCGGTCGGGGGCGGGCCGCGGGGCGGGCGCGGGCGTCGGGACGCGCGCCGGGTCAGCGCAGCCGGGCGAGCATCGCGCGCATCTGGGCGATCTGCTTGGTCTGCGTGACGTCGATGTCGGCCGCGATCTCCTCGACCCGCTCGTCGGCGGCCTGGCGCGCGTGCTCCTCGACCATCGTCAGGGCGCCCTGGTGGTGCCGGATCATCAGGGTGAGGAACAGCCGGTCGGCGGCGACGCCCGTGGCGGAGCCGAGGGCGCGCAGCTCCTTCTCGCCGGCCATCCCCGGCATCGAGTGCGCGCCGTGGTCCGCGAGGTGCGGGTTGGTCGCCTCGGGCGGCACGGGGGCGCCCCGCTGCTCGAGGTAGCCGGCCATCGCGTCGATCTCGGGCCGCTGCTCGTCGCGGATGCGCGAGGCCAGCGAGGCGACCTGACGGTCGGTGAGGTCGCCCGCGACGGCGTCGACCATGACGATGGCCTGCGCGTGGTGGGTGACCATGTCGGTGAGGAAGCGGGCGTCGCCCGGCCGCAGGCTCGGGGTGGTGACCGGTGCCGCGGCGGACCCCGTGAGGGTGGCGTTCGGCTCACCCGGGCGCCCCGGCTGCAGCACGGGCACGGAGGGCGTCGCGGGCGTGACGGCCGGGGCCGACCCGCCACCCGACGAGCACGCCACAACCCCCACGAGGGCCCCGACGACGGCCACGCCGGCGGCGGCTCGCCGGAGGGCGACGGTCGGGAACGGGAGGGTCGTCACCCGTTCACCCTAACAACCCACATCGTGGGAATTCTTTACGCTCGGCATACTCTGAGAAGATCCTGAGTGGGGCAGGGTGGCCGGATCACACGCCTGTCCGGACGCGACGCACCCCGTCTCACCTCGCATCCGGCCGACGGATCGGGGATCACATGAGACTCACACGCCTCGTCGCGGTGGCTGCCGCCGCGACCCTGGCCACCACCCTCGGCGGGATCGGCATCGCCGTCGCCGGGGACGGCCGTGACAAGTCCGGGACCCAGCTCGGGGTCGACGAGATCGGCTACAGCCGCACCGTCCAGCACCTGAGCAACACCCCGCCGGTCGGCAGCTTCGCCGGGTCCACCGGGTCCGACATCGCCTTCCAGGACCACTACGCGTTCGCCGGGAACTACAACGGGTTCGTCATCTACGACATCTCCAACCCCAAGCGCCCCAGGACCGTCGCCCAGGTCAGCTGCCCGGGGTCGCAGAACGACGTCACGGTCAACGGCAACCTGCTGTACCTCTCCACCGACTCCTCGCGCAGTGACGACAGCTGCTCGAGCACGACGGCGTCGGCCACGGAGAAGTCGTCGTGGGAGGGCATCAAGATCTTCGACATCAAGAACAAGTCGGCCCCCCGCTACCTCAAGGCCGTCGAGACCAAGTGCGGGTCGCACACGCACTCGCTGCTCCCCGGCAAGGGCAAGAACAAGGGCAACGACTACCTCTACGTCTCGAGTTACTCGCCGAACGCGACCTTCCCGGACTGCCAGCCGCCACACGACATCATCTCGATCGTCGAGGTGCCGACGAAGAACCCCGCGGCCTCGCGGGTCGTCGCGACGCCGAACCTCTTCCCCGACGGCGGCAACCCCGGCGGCACCGGCCCGACCGGCGCCGGCTACTCGGCGACCACCGGGTGCCACGACATCACCGTCTACCCGAAGAAGGACCTCGCCGCCGGCGCGTGCATGGGCGACGGCATCATCATGGACGTCAAGGACCCGAAGGCGCCCACGGTCATCGAGCGGGTCAGCGACACCGAGAACTTCGCGTTCTGGCACTCGGCCACGTTCAACAACGACGCCACCAAGGTCGTCTTCACCGACGAGCTCGGCGGCGGCGGCGCGGCCACGTGCAACACCACGGTCGGCCCGACCCGTGGCGCGAACGCGATCTACGACCTGTCCAAGCGCAACAAGCTGACCTTCAAGTCGTACTACAAGATCCCGCGCAACCAGTTCGACACCGAGAACTGCGTGGCCCACAACGGCTCGCTCGTCCCGGTCAAGGGCCGTGACGTGATGGTCCAGTCCTGGTACCAGGGCGGGACCTCGGTCTGGGACTTCACCGACTCCGAGAACCCGAAGGAGATCGGCTACTTCGAGCGCGGCCCGATCAGCAAGACCACGCTCGTCGGTGGCGGCACGTGGTCGAGCTACTACTACAACGGGTTCGTCTACTCGAACGACCTCGTCAAGGGCTTCGACGTGCTCAAGCTCAAGGACACGTCGCTCAAGCCCGCCGAGTCGGTCCACCTGGACCAGCTCAACCCGCAGTCCCAGCCGGTCTACAGGACGCGCTGACCCGACGCACGGAGCGGCCCGTCCCCTCGTCGGGGGCGGGCCGTTCCGTGTGTCGCGGGGCCGGGCGTCAGGCGGGGCGCTCGACGGTCACCGGGTCGCCGGGACGGACGCGGCCCGCGACGACGACCCTGGCGTTGAGGCCGCGCAGCCGCAGCGGACGGCCGACCTCGCCGTTGACGAAGCGCATCGCCTCGGCGCCGAAGCGCTCGACGAACTTCGCGCAGCCGGTGTGCGGCGCCTCGGTGACCTCGACGACGGCCCCGCGCGTGCCGGGGTCGCCGATGACCAGCCGGGTTTCGGCCGGCAGGTTCTCGTGGGACAGGTCGAGGTCGAGGTAGAGCTGGTCGCCCGCGAGCGCCCGCCGCTCGGGCTCGCCCGCGAGGAACGCGACGAGCCGGGCGTTCATCACGTTGAGCTGCATGTCGGGGCGGGCGCTGCCGTCCGGGGTGCGGCTGCTGCCGCGGACCCGCCAGCCGTCACCGACGAGACCCTCGACGAGGTCGAGCTCGCCCTCGTCGAGCACCTCGCGCTCGCCCGGCACCGGCCGGCGCACGAGCAGCTCGAGGGTGCCGACGTCGCGGGGGCTGTCGGCGAGGAGGGTCGGCAGGAACGCCTCGAGCTCCTCCGGGGTGCGGTGGCGCAGCGCGGTCTCGATCACGCGAGCCAGTGTGGCGGGCCGACGCCCCCGCGCGCCACGACGTCCCGGCAGGCGGCCGGGCACCGACTGAGAGCCCGCTGAGGTGGTCCCCGGAGCCCGCCCGGTCCTCCGGCGCCACCGGGACCCGGCCGCGGCTAGCGTGCCGCCGTCATGACCGCCCTGAGGAGGACCCCTCGATGAAGCTCCGTGCCCGTTCCCTGTCCCGCCGCACGACGACGGCCACCGCCCTCGTCTGCGCCGCGCTCGTCGGCGGTGGCGTCGCCTACGCCGCGACCGCCGAGCCCGCCATCACGACCTTCACCCCCCGCTCGGCGGACCAGGTGACCAACATCGACGTGCTGCGCCAGCAGCTGCGCAACTACTACGGCGACCCGCTGGGCACCGGCACCTTCGCCCCGGACGGCAACTACGCGAAGGAGGCCGCGTCGGTCGCCCGCGCCGGCTCGCGCTGGCTCGACGACCGCGGCCACGAGCACGGCCGGTCCGATTACCGCGACCGCCACCACCACGGCACGAAGGCCATCGTCCTCGACGTCGACGACACGAGCCTCACGACGTGGAACTACGAGATCGCGAGCAACTGGGCCTACAACCCGAGCACCAACGGCCAGTACGTCACCGACCAGAAGTTCCCGGCGACCCCGGGCATGGTCGAGATGGCGACCCGGGCGGCGAAGGAGGGCTACGCGGTCTTCTTCCTCACCGGCCGGCCGACCTCGCAGGAGGCCGCGACCCTCGGCAACCTCACGTCCGACGGGGTCGGCGTCGACGCCGGCTACCCCGCCCCGACGCAGCTGCGCAACGGCGAGGACGGCCTCTTCACCAAGCCCGACGTCGCGGCCTACCCCGACTACCTCCAGAAGGCCTGCGCGGCCGACCCGGGCGGCAAGTGCACGACGATCCACTACAAGTCGGCGACCCGCGCCCACATCGAGTCCCTCGGCTACGACATCGTCGCGAACTTCGGCGACCAGTACAGCGACCTCAAGGGTGGGTACGCCGACCGCACCTTCAAGCTGCCGAACCCGAACTACTACCTGCCCTGACCGGCGGGAGGCGGCTCAGGCGGGGAGGCGGAAGGCCTCCCCGCCCGGGCCGTCCGGGCCGTCCGGGCCGTCCGGGCCGACCGGGCCCGGCACCGGCTCGACGAGGCCGTCCTCGACGAGCGATGCGAGACAGCGCTCGACCTGTGCGGCGTGCTGCCGCGCGTCGAGCCCGAGCCGGGTGAGCACCTCGTCCTCGAGCAGGGGCCGTGGGACGGGGTGCTCCCCCTCGCGCAGCACCTGGACGAGCGCACCGCGCACCTGCCGGTCGGTGCCGTGCCAGGCCTGCCCGCGGCGGGGCGGCCCGTCGTCCGGCGGGCTGCCCGCCGCGACCCAGGCGCAGACGTCCGCGAGCGGGCAGGCGCCGCACTCGGGCGTCCGGGCGCGGCAGACGAGTGCGCCGAGCTCCATCACCGCGACGTTCCACACCGCGCTCGTCGCCGGGTCGTCCGGGACGAGCGAGGCCGCCAGCCGGGTCTCGGCGGCGGTGAGCGACGGGGAGGCCAGCGCCCGGCCCTCCACCGCCCGGGCCAGCACCCGCCGGACGTTCGTGTCGACGACCACCGAGCGCCGGCCGAACGCGAAGGCCGCGACGGCCGCCGCGGTGTAGGTGCCGACGCCGGGGAGGGCGCGCAGGGCCTCCTCGTCCGGCGGCAGCTCGCCACCGTGGCGCTCGACGACGACGACCGCCGCCTCGCGCAGCCGCAGCGCCCGCCGCGGGTAGCCGAGCCGGCCCCAGGCCCGGACGACGTCGCCGGGGGTGGCCGCCGCGAGGGCGGCGGGGGTCGGCCAGCGCTCCATCCACTCGCGCCACACCGGCTCGACGCGGCCGACCGGCGTCTGCTGGGCCATCACCTCGGAGACGTGGACGCCCCACGGGGTCGTGGCCGGGTCGCGCCACGGGAGGGGCCGGGCGTGCTCGGCGTACCAGTCGAGGACGCGCCGGTGGAGGACCTCGCGGGGTGGGGCCGCGGGCACGTCAGACGTAGCGCTCGAGGATGCTCGTCTCGGCCAGGCGCGAGAGGCCCTCGCGGACCAGGCGGGCCCGGCCCTCGCCGACGCCGTCGACGTCCATGAGGTCGTCGATGTTCGCCGCGAGCAGCTTCTGGAGGCTGCCGAAGTGGGTGACCAGACGGTCGACGATGGCCCCGGGCAGGCGGGGCACCTTCGAGAGCAGGCGGTGGCCGAGCGGGCTGACCGAGGAGTCGAGGGAGTCACCGACGACGGTGAAGCCCATGGCCTTGGCGCCGGCGGCGGGGTCGAGCAGCTCGGTGGAGTCGATGGCCGTGAGGTTGTCGACGGCCTCGTCGAGGGTGAAGCCGGCCTTGGCCTCGGGGAGGTAGTCGCGGATGACGAGGCCGAGGTCGTCGGAGAGCCCGCCGGTGAGCTCCTCGAGCTGGAGGCTGAGGAGGCGGCCGTCGGTGCCGAGCTGGACGACGTACTCGGCGATCTCGTCCTTGATCCGGCGCACCATCTCGAGGCGCTGCAGGACGTTGGCGACGTCGCGGACGGTGACGAGGTCCTCGATCTCGAGCGCCGACAGGGTGCCGGTGACCTCGTCGAGGCGCGACTTGTAGCGCTCGAGGGTCTGCAGGGCCTGGTTGGCGCGGGACAGGATGGCGCTGGAGTCCTCGAGGACGATGCGCCGGCCGGCCACGTAGAGCTGGATGATGCGCATCGACTGGCTGACCGAGACGACGGGGAAGCCGGTCTGCTTCGCGACGCGCTCGGCGGTGCGGTGGCGCGTGCCGGACTCGAGGGTCTCGATGCCGGCGTCGGGCAGCAGCTGGGTGGCGGCGCGCAGGATGCGGGTGACGTCGCGGTCGACGACGACGCCGCCGTCCATCTTCGCGAGCTCGCGCAGGCGGGTCGCCGAGAACTCGATGTCGAGCGGGAAGCCGCCGGTGGCGATCTGGTCGATGACCCGGTCGTGGCCGAGGACGATGAGGGCGCCGGTGCGGCCCCGGAGGATGCGCTCGAGGCCGTCGCGCAGCTCGGTGCCGGGGGCGACCGCGGCGAGGGTGGCGCGCAGGAGGTCGTCCTCGCTCTGCGGCACGCTCACTCCTCCTCCTTCGCGGGTTCCGGGGCCCCCGGGCCCACGCGGGGTGGCGGGCCGGTCCGGCGCGATCCTATCGGGCGGTCGGTCACGGGACGGTCTCGATCTGCGGGACCTCGCAGGGGCCGCGCCGCGGGTCGAGGTGAAACCCGACCAGCAGGCGGTCCTGCATCACCTCGACCCCAGCAGCTCACCCACGGGTCGAGGTGAAACCCGACCACCACAGGGTCCTGCATCACCTCGACCCCAGCAGCCACGCCGATGGCGTCAGCGGGCGGGAACCTCGTGCAGCGCCCGGCCGACCGCCTCGGCGACGGTGCCCACCTCGAGGACCGACAGCCCGTCGGGTACCGGCCCGGCCCCGAGCACCCCAGCAGGCACGACCGCCCGGGTGAACCCGAGGCGCGCGGCCTCGGCGAGCCGGCGGTGCGCTCCGGTGACCGGACGGACCTCGCCGGCCAGCCCGACCTCCCCGAAGGCCACCGTGCCCTCGGGCAGCGGCCGGTCGGTGATCGCCCCGGCGAGCGCGAGCGTGATGGCGAGGTCGGCGGCCGGCTCGGCGAGGCGCACGCCGCCGACGGTCGAGAGGTAGGCGTCGCTGGAGCCGATGGGCGCCCGGGCCCGCTTGTCGAGGACGGCCAGCACCATGTTGACCCGGGCGGAGTCGAGGCCGCTCGTCGCCCGGCGCGGCGTGGCCAGGGACGACGCGGTGACCAGCGCCTGCACCTCGGTGACGAGCGGCCGCCGTCCCTCGAGCGTGACGGTGACGCAGGTCCCGGCCACCGCCGCCGTCCGGCCCGAGAGGAAGAGGCCGCTGGGGTCGGCCAGCCCGACGATGCCGACGTCGGAGAGGTCGAAGCAGCCGACCTCGTCGGTCGGGCCGTACCGGTTCTTCACGGCCCGGACGAGCCGCAGCCGCGAGTGCCGGTCGCCCTCGAACTGCACGACGACGTCGACGAGGTGCTCGAGGACCCGCGGACCGGCGATCGAGCCGTCCTTGGTGACGTGGCCGACGAGGAGCACCGCGATGCCGCGCGCCTTGGCCACCTGGATGAGGGAGGCCGCGACCTCGCGGACCTGGGTGACGTTGCCGGCCGACCCCTCGACCTCGGCGCTGGCCACGGTCTGCACGGAGTCGACGACGAGCAGCTCGGGCTGCACCTGCTCGACCTGCCCGAGCACGGTCGCGAGGTCGGTCTCGCTCGCGAGGTAGAGCGAGCGGGCCATCGCCTCGATGCGCTCGGCGCGGGCCCGGACCTGCGCGGCGGACTCCTCGCCGCTGACGTAGAGAACGCGGCGCTCGCCGTGCTCGCCGGAGCGCGCGGCCCGCCCGGCGACGTCGAGGAGCAGCGTGGACTTGCCGATGCCCGGCTCGCCCGCGACGAGCACCACGGCCCCCGGCACGAGCCCGCCGCCGAGCACTCGGTCGAACTCGGCGACCCCGGTGGGGCGGGCGACGGCGTGCGTGACGTCGACCTCGGCGATGGGCAGCGCCGGCCGCTCGACGGTGCTGGCGGCCGTGGTGCGCGCCGTGACCGCCCCCACCTCGGCGACCGACCCCCACGCCTGGCACTCGCCGCACCGGCCGACCCACTTGGCGGTCTGCCACCCGCACTCGGAGCAGCGGAAGGCGCTCGCCCCCTTGCCCCGTCGTGCGGTCGTCCCGGCCATGGGCGTCACCCTAGGCCGCGCCGCCGACACGACCCGGGTCGGACGCGCGAGGGCCCCGGACCGCAGTGGTCCGGGGCCCTCGGTGTCGAGGTGTCGGCGTCAGCCGGCGACGACGTCGAGCTCGACGGTCGCCTGGACCTCCGGGTGCAGGCGCACGAGCGCCGTGTGCGACCCGGTGGTCTTGATCGGGCTGGGGACCTCGATCCGGCGGCGGTCGAGCTCGGGGCCGCCCGCGGCCTTGACCGCCGCGGCGATGTCGGCGGTGGAGACGGCGCCGAAGAGGCGGCCGCCGGTGCCCGCGTGCGCGGTGACGGTGACGGCGTTCGCCTCGAGGTTGCCCTTGATGGACTTCGCCTCCTCGAGCGACTTCACCTCGCGGGTCGCACGACCCTTGGCGATGGAGTCGACCTGCTTCTGGCCGCCCTTGGTCCACGCCGTCGCGAGGCTGCGACGGAAGAGGAAGTTGCGGGCGTAGCCGTCCTTGACGTCGACGACGTCACCGGCGGTGCCGAGGCCGGTGACCTCGTGGGTGAGGATGACCTTCATCTGTCGGCTCCTTCGCTCAGCGGGACGAGGACGAGTACGGGAGGAGCGCCATCTCACGGGCGTTCTTCACCGCGTTGGCGATGAGGCGCTGCTCCTGGACCGAGACGCCGGTCACCCGACGCGCACGGATCTTGCCGCGGTCGGAGATGAACTTGCGCAGCAGCGCGACGTCCTTGTAGTCGATGTTCTCGACCTTCGCCGCCTTGAGCGGGTTGGCCTTCTTCTTCGGCTTGCGAATGGCGGGCTTGGCCATCGTGGTGCTCTCCTTCTGCCGGCCGGGCCGGCGGATGAGCCCCGGTCACCCGGGGATGGTGTCTGTCTGGTGTGGTGCGAGTCGTCGGCGGGGCCGACGGCTCAGAAGGGGGGCTCGTCGTAGCTCGGCGCCTGGCCCCAGCCGCCGCCCTGCTGACCACCCTGCTGCGGCTGCTGCTGCGGGGCCTGCTGGCCACCGCCCCAGCCGCCCTGCTGGCCGCCGCCACCCTGCTGGGGGGCGGAGCCACCGGTGGCCCACGGGTCGTTCTGCTGGAAGCCGCCGCCACCGCCACCGAAGCCGCCACCCGAGCCACCGCCGCGCTCGGCCTTGGTGACCTTCGCGGAGGCGTAGCGCAGGGACGGGCCGACCTCGTCGACCTCGAGCTCCATGACGGTGCGCTTCTCGCCCTCCTTGGTCTCGTACGAGCGCGACTTCAGCCGGCCCGAGACGAGGACGCGGGTGCCCCGGTGGAGCGACTCGGCGACGTTCTCGGCCGCGTCGCGCCAGATGGAGCACCGCATGAAGAGCGTCTCGCCGTCCTTCCACTCGTTGGACTGGCGGTCGAACTGGCGCGGCGTGGAGGCCACGGTGAAGTTGGCGACCGCGGCACCCGAGGGGGTGAAGCGGAGCTCGGGGTCGGCGGTGAGGTTGCCGATGATGGTGATGACGGTGTCGCCTGCCATGACGTGCGTCCCTTCGGGGTCGGTGCGTTGGGCTGGGGACGGAGGCTCAGGCGCCGGGGCGCAGGAGCTTGGTCCGCATGACCGACTCGTTGAGGCCGAGCTGGCGGTCGAGCTCCTTGGCCGTGGCCGGCTCGGAGGTGAAGTTGACGACGGCGTAGATGCCCTCGGCCTTCTTCTTGATCTCGTACGCGAGGCGACGACGGCCCCAGACATCGATCGTGTCGACGGTCCCGCCGTCGGTCGTGATGACCTTGAGGAACTTCTCCAGCGAGGGCTGGACGGTCCGGTCGTCGAGCTCGGGGTCGAGGATGACCATGAGTTCGTACTGACGCATGCGCTAACCCGCCTCCTTCGGTCTCAAGCGGTCACGGTCTCTCCGTGACAGGAGGGTATGCGGTGCGGCCCGGGGCCCCCGTCGAGATGTCCACAGGGTGCCCGGTGGGCAACCGCTCCAGCGTACCCGCAGGCGGCGGATCGCCCCAACTCGCGGCCGGCTCCGGCGCGAGGGGCCCCGGCCGGCGCGGGGACACGACGCCCCAGGTGGCCCGGGCCCAGACCACCCAGCCGATCCGCCCGAGCGCGACGAGGCGCAGCGCGAGGGCGGTCGCGTACCACCCGGCCGGCAGGCCGTGGCCGGGGTCGCTCGCGGCTCCCAGCCAGCCGAAGAGGGCGACCGCGTGGACGACCTCGGCCCCCGCCCAGACGAGGTGGTCGCGCCACGGGACGCCCGCGAGCGCGACGAAGGGCACGAGCCACAGTGCCGCCGCCGGAGGCAGCGCGGGGGCGGTGAGAAGAACGACGACGAGGGCGAGCAGCGCGACGTCGGCGACCGGCGGCCGGGGCGTGCGGCGGGAGGCGACGACGGCGAGCCAGCCGGCGACGAGCATCCCGGACAGGGCGAACCCCGCGACGACCGACGCCCCGAGCGGGTGGCGGGCGAGGGTCGGGACGAACCACACCGACCCCGCGGCCGCGCCGTCGGAGAACCACGCGGTGACCGGGCGCAGGAGGAGGCCGAGGTCGACCGCAGCCACCGGTCCGACGACGAGGAGCAGGGTGACCCCGGTGGCCACGAGCAGGCGGCGCGCGGCGTCGCGGACCCCGGCCGGTGGCACGAGCGCCATCGCGAGGAGCACCGGTGCGGCGAGCAGGCCGCCGAGCAGGGCGAGGGCCCCGAGCGCCCCGGCGAGGACCGGCCGACCGCGCCCCCACGCCCAGACGGCGACGACGGCGAGGGCGAGCGGCACGAGGTCGACCGAGAGCAGGACCGCGAGGGCGAGCACGGGCGAGAGGGCCAGGGCCACCGGGTCGGCGAGCGGATGACCCCGCACCGTCCCGACGGCGAGCACGAGCCCGGCGAGCAGTACCGCGGCGAGCAGCGTCCACGCGACGAGGACCCAGCGCTGCTGCGCGAGACCGGCACCCGGCGCGAGCGAGGCGAGCGAGGACGTGACCAGCCCGCGGACGACCGGGACGTCGAGCGTGGTGCGGCCCCCCAGCCAGGCCCCGAGACCGAGGCCCGCACGGTCCTCGACGAGGGAGGCGAACAGCGGTGACGCGCACTGCCGCCACACCGGTGCGCGGCCCTCCCACCCGGTGCCGGCGCAGGCGGCCTGGCGCAGGGCGGCGACGAGCAGCGGCAGGCCGAGGAGGAGGACGACGGGCGCGAGCCGGGCCAGCCCGGCGGGCCCGGTCGGTGCGGGCACGGCCCGGGCACCCCGGGGCCCCCCGACCACCGTCAGCAGGCGGTCGGGGAGCGGGACGGGCCCTCCGGGCGCGGGCGGCACCGGCGTCGGGGCGTCGCCGGTCAGCCCGTGCCGGGGGACGGCTGCCCGCCCGGCGAGGACGGCGGGCCGGTGGGCAGCGTCGGCAGCGGGTTGCTCGCGGACGGGCTCGGCGACTCGCTCGGCGGCGGCGCGCTCGAGCTCGGCGGCGCACTGCTCGACGGCGGCGCGCTGCTCGACGGCGGACGGGTCGTCGTGGGCGGCGGCGGGTCGGCGTCCTGGTTGACGTGCGCCGGCGTCGGAAAGTCGACGACCTTGGAGTCGCCGAGCGCGGCCTTCATGTACGCCGTCCAGATGCGGGTCGGGAAGGTGCCGCCGGTGATGGAGCCGTCGTTCGGCAGGTTCTCCATCGCGAGCTCCTTGCCGTCCTCGGCGGAGCGGTACAGCCCGACGGCCGTCGCGAGCTGCGGCACGTAGCCGTCGAACCACGCCGAGCGGAACGACTCCGAGGTGCCGGTCTTGCCGGCCGCCGGCCGCCCGAGGTTCTGGCCGACGTACCGGGCCGTGCCGCCGTTGACCGGCTCCTGCATCGCGTCGATGACGTCGGACATCAGCTTCTTGTCGAAGACCTGCTGGGTCTTCGGCTCGGCCTTGATGGTCGGCAGGGTCTTGTCGGCGAACCCGATCTGCTTGACGAGGTACGGGTCGGCGCGCGTGCCCTGGGCGGCGATCGTCGCGTACGCGGTGGCCATGTCCATGACCGTCACGTAGTCGGTGCCGAGCACGTCGGCCATGTTCGGCTCGAGCTTCGAGCGGACGCCGGCGTCCTCGGCGGCCTTCATCGTGTTCTCCGGACCGGCGAGGATGTTCAGCGCCGCGTAGACGGTGTTGACCGAGTGCCCGGTGGCGGTCAGCAGGTCGATGTTGCCGAACTGCTCGTTGCCGAAGTTCTTCACCCGGCCCCGGCGCTGGTTCTCGGTGGAGCCGTTCGGGTCGGCGAACTCCTTGAAGTACTGCGGGCTGTAGCCGGGGAAGCGGCTGCGGGTGCTGACCTCCTCGGACTGCAGGGCCGCGATGAGCGTGAAGATCTTGAACGTCGAGCCGGCCTGCATCTTGGCCTGGGTGGCGTTGTTCAGCGCCCGGTCGGCGAAGTCCTCGCCGCCGTAGAGCGCGACGACGGCACCGTCGCCGGGCTTGATGGAGACCAGCCCCTCGTGGATGTCCTTCTGCTTCGGCTGCTCGTCCTTGACCGCCTTGACCGCGGCCGCCTGCTTGCCGCGCTCGATCGTCGAGACGACGCGCAGGCCGCCGCGCTGGACGTCGGCCTCGGAGAGCTTGTACTTGCCGACGAGCTCCTTCTTCACGAGGTCGACGATGTAGCCGGCCGTGCCGCCGAGGGCCTTGGGCTTGTAGGCCGGGACGGCGTCGAGCATCTTCGGGACGTCGGCGTCCTGGCGCTCCTCGGGGGTCAGCCACTTCTTCGTGACCATCGCGTCGAGGATGTAGCTGCTGCGCGTCTCGGCGTTCTTGCGCTGCTGGTCGCCGAGTGTCGGGTCGTAGAGCGAGGGCCCGCGGATGATCGAGGCGAGCAGGGCCGACTGCTCGGGGTTGAGGTCCTTGGCGTGCACCTTCGGGCCGAAGTAGGCCTGGGCGGCGGTCTCGATGCCGTACGCGCCCCGGCCGTAGTAGATCGTGTTGAGGTAGTTGGCGAGGATCTCGTCCTTGGACTGCTGCTTGTCGATCTTCAGCGCGAGGAGGATCTCGCGGGCCTTGCGGGTCAGCGTGCGGTCCTGGGTGAGGAAGTAGTTCTTGACGTACTGCTGGGTGATCGTCGACCCGCCCTGCGTCGCCTGCCCGCCCTTGACCGCGACCCAGACCGCCCGCGCGATGCCGGTGGGGCTGATGCCGCTGTTCTGGTAGAAGTCGCGGTCCTCGGCGGCGAGGATCGCGTGCTGCATGTTCGGGCTGATCTGGTCCAGCGGCACCGAGACGCGGTTGCCGCCCTCGTCGGAGAGCCGCGCGAGCTCGGTCTTGCCGTCGGAGTAGTAGACGATGCTCGCCTGGGCCCGGACCATCGCGTTCGGCTCGGGGATGTCGGTCATCGCGTACGCGACCCCGAACCCGGCGATGCCGAGGACGAAGAGCCCGAGCGCGGTCCACATCCCCCGGCGCAGCCAGGTGCGGCGCCGCGAGCGCGGTGCCGTGCGGCCCGGGCCGGACCCCGAGGAGCCACCTCGTCCGGAGGATCGGGTGGCGGCGGCCTGCTTGGCCTCGGCGCGGGTTCGGGGCTTGCGCTGCGTCATGGGCTTCCGGGGGACGGGGACGGGGGGTGGGGGGTTCGGGCGCCGCTCGCGAGCGCACCCACCGGCCAGTATGACGACGCCGTCTGGGAAAAACCCAAACGCCGCCGAACCGGTGCACCCGGCGCTCGGTGGCATGTCCGACCCCGGCCCCGGCGCCCGGGCCGGCGACCGGTCCGGCCGCCGGGGTCGCGCCTCACGCGTATCGGGTGACCCGGGTTCGCTGCGCTTCACCCCGGAACCGTTCCCGGGGAAAGCGCGGCCGTATCGGGTGACCCGATACGCGGGTGACTCGTGGGGCGGGCGGGCGGATCCCACGGCCCCGGATCCCACGGACCCCGAGCCGCCGAACCGGTGCACCCGACGCGCGACGGGGCGGACCCGACAACCGGCCGCCGGGCGCCGATGTATCGGCCCGATATATCTGTGTTAGCGTCGAGGTGACAAGGTCCGAGTTTGTCACCTCGGACCCCGCGCCCCGACCCGCAGGAGGAGACCGTGGTCCCACGCCGCGCCCAGCTCCTCGAGTTCGCCGTCCTCGGCCTCCTCCACGAGGGCCCGACCCACGGCTACGACCTGCGCCGCCGGCTCAACGAGGCGCTCGGTCCGTTCCGGGCCCTGTCCTACGGCACGCTCTACCCGGCGCTGAAGACCCTCCTCGGCCGCGGGCTCATCGCCGAGGCCCCCGACCCCGGCCGCCGCGGCAAGCGCCCGCGCGTCGTCTACGAGCTGACCGCCGCCGGCAAGGAGCACTTCGCCGACCTCGTCGCGCGCGCCGACTCCTCGGCCTACGAGGACGACGCGTTCGACGTCCGCTTCGCGTTCTTCGCCCGCACCGAGAGCGAGGTGCGCCTGCGCATCCTCGAGGGCCGGCGCGGCCGCCTCGAGGACGACCTCGAGCGGGTCCGCGAGCGCGCGGTCCGCAGCCGCGAGCGCCTCGACTCCTACACCGCGGCCCTCCAGCAGCACGGCGAGGAGCGGGCCGAGCGCGAGGTCCGCTGGCTCACCGAGCTCATCGACGCCGAGCGGCGTCACCCCACCGACCCCGGCCCCCAGCCGTAGGGCCCCGGGCGCTCGCGCCCACGGACCCGTCCCGTCCCCCGTCCACCCCATCCCGTCACAGGAGCAAGTCATGGGTTCCATCCGCGTCGCCGTCGTCGGAGTCGGCAACTGCGCGTCCTCCCTCGTCCAGGGCGTCCACTACTACCGCGACGCCGACCCGGCCTCGACCGTCCCCGGTCTGATGCACGTCGCGTTCGGCGAGTACCACGTGCGCGACGTCGAGTTCGTCGCCGCGTTCGACGTCGACGACAAGAAGGTCGGCAAGGACCTCGCCGAGGCCATCAACGCCTCCGAGAACAACACCATCAAGATCGCCGACGTCCCCACCACCGGTGTCACCGTCCAGCGCGGCCACACCCTCGACGGCCTCGGCAAGTACTACAAGCAGACGATCGACGAGTCGGGCGCCGAGCCGGTCGACGTCGTCGCCGCCCTGCGCGACGCGAAGGTCGACGTCCTCGTCTCCTACCTCCCGGTGGGCTCTGAGCAGGCCGACAAGTTCTACGCGCAGTGCGCCATCGACGCCGGCGTCGCGTTCGTCAACGCCCTGCCGGTGTTCATCGCCTCCGACCCCGAGTGGGCCGCGAAGTTCGAGGCCGCCGGCGTGCCGGTCATCGGTGACGACATCAAGTCCCAGGTCGGCGCGACGATCACCCACCGCGTCATGGCCAAGCTCTTCGAGGACCGCGGCGTGCAGCTCGACCGCACCTACCAGCTCAACGTCGGCGGCAACATGGACTTCAAGAACATGCTCGAGCGCGAGCGCCTGGAGTCCAAGAAGATCAGCAAGACCCAGGCCGTCACGAGCAACCTCACCGGGGCCCTCGCCGGCAAGACCGAGGACCGCAACGTCCACATCGGCCCGTCCGACTACGTCGCGTGGCTCGACGACCGCAAGTGGGCCTACGTGCGCCTCGAGGGTCGCGCGTTCGGCGACGTCCCGCTGAACCTCGAGTACAAGCTCGAGGTCTGGGACTCCCCGAACTCGGCCGGCATCATCATCGACGCCATCCGCGCGGCGAAGATCGCCAAGGACCGCGGCATCGGCGGCGCCCTGCTCTCGGCATCGTCCTACCTCATGAAGTCGCCGCCGGAGCAGCGCCCCGACGAGGTCGGCCGCGCCCGCCTCGAGGCGTTCATCACCGGCGACGAGGAGCGCTGAGGCGCAGCACGACCCCAGCACGCACGAGCGGGGCGGCCCCCCCCCCGGGGGCGCCCCCCGCGGGGGCGGGGGGGGGGGGGTTGGGGTGATGTTGGAGTTGGCGGCGTGCGGGGGGGA
>NZ_JAFDVD010000013.1 GCF_016887965.1 Phycicoccus sonneratiae | reverse complement strand
CCCCCCCCCCCCCCCCCCGCGGGGGGCCCCCCCCCGCGCGCCGGGGGCGGGGCCGCCCCCCCCCCCCCCCCCCCCCCCGGGGGGGGGCCCCCCCCCCCGGGGGCCCCCCCCGCTCGTCTGCGCTCAGCAGTGGTTGGTGCTCTTGATGTAGTGGACGTCGTCCGGGTGGAAGGTCACGCCCTGGACCACCGCGTCGACGACGGCACCGTCGCGGATCTGCTCGTAGTGCAGGTGCGACGAGGGCTGCCCACCGCTGGCCCCGACCCGGGCGATGAACTGGCCCTGGTTGACGTGGTCGCCCTTCTTCACCTGGAGCGACCCGAGCTTGAGGTGCGCGTAGCGGGTCTTCCACCCGCTCGTGCCGTGCCGGATGACGATCGTCTTCCCGTAGCCACCGGCGCCGGTGTCGGCGAACTCCACGGTGCCCGCGGCCGAGGCACGCACCGCCTTCCCGCTGTCGGCGTCACCCGCCCCGAGGTTCCAGTCGACCGACTTCTGCGGGCTGTGCGGCTTGCCGTCGTAGTACGTCCACGCGCTGCCGCGCCAGGTCTCCCCGCAGTTGAACGGCGCCTTGAAGGCGGGGCGGGCGCCGGCCGCCTCCGCCGCGAGGGGTGCCGCGGCCACGACGGCCGCCGTCAGGGTGCTCGCCGCGAGCAGCGAGGTCGTCATCCGCTTCATGCTGGTGCTCCTTCGTCCTCCCCGGAGGCTCTCCCCGGCTCGCCCACGAGCCTCGTCGCGGGCCCTGCGGATCGACTGCGCAGGCGATCCCTCGCCGCTGTGCGATCGCTGTGCCGGCGGTCCGGGTGCGGGGTCAGGCGGGCGTCGGATCGCTGCCGCCGCGCCGGGGCAGGCTCGGCACCCGGACCCGGCGCCACCAGGGGCCGGCCGGGGCGGTGCGCTCGCGACGCACGAGCAGCGGGCGAGGGTCGGCGTCGGAGCGGACCCTCGTCCACCGGCCGACGCCCGAGCGCATCGTCGTCAGGGCCGCCTCGGCGTGCTCGTGCAGGGCGTCGGTGGAGGCGGGGTCCCCGTCACCGGGGCCGAACACGACGGCGTCGACCGCACCGGCCACCGACGACACCGTGACGACGTCGTCCGGGAGGGCCGCGGCGGGCGCGGGCGCCCCCTCGTCCGCCGGGACGAGCGAGGCCTCGAGGACCGCCGCGTCGATGGCGTGCGCCTGCTCGCGGCGGGTGACCCGGCGGGGCACTGCCACCCCGAGCGAGCGCGCCTCGGCGACGAGGTCGCGCCACACCCAGGCGGCCCGCCCCGGCACCGGTCCGGCCGCGACGTGCTTCCGGCGCCGCCGGCGCTTGAGCCAGCGCATCCCGACGAGGTAGAGGGCGACGAGGGCGGCCAGGGCCACGAGCCCGGCGAGGACCTGCAGCCACAGCGGCCACGCCGTGACGTCGAACGGGTTCTTCTTGCGCTTGGCGAGGTCGGTGGCGTTCTGCGCCTGGTCCGGGCCCTGGAGCACCGACGGCGGGCTGACCCCGGCCGGGGGCGGCACCTGGGCGCCGACCTTCTGCTCCTCGGTCTTCAGCTGCTGCTCGCTCGGGGTCTTGTCGCGGCTCGGGACGAAGGTCTGGGCGCCGAGCGGGTACCAGGTGCCGTCGTCGAGCCGGACCTCCACCCACGCGTGGACGTCCTTGCCGCGCACGTCGCCGCCGGCCTGCGGCGTGGCCCCCATGACGACCCGCGTCGGGATGCCGAGCCGCTGCCCGACGAGCGCGAGGGTCGCGGCGTACTGCTCGTCGTTGCCGGCGAGCTTGCTCGACCCGACGAAGCGGGTCAGCCGCGAGACCGCGTGCCCCGGCAGGTAGACCTTCTCGAAGCTGTTCGGGGTGCCGCCGTCGGTGTAGGTGCCCTCGGTGCGCATCGCCGTCGCGAAGGCCCGCAGCTTCGACCACGGACCACCCTCGGCGCGCGAGGTCCAGGCGTCGATGCGGGCGTCGAGGAAGTCGGTGTCGACCCCGGTGGAGGCACCGGAGGCGACGTCGAGGTCCTTCGGCAGCTCGCGGGCCGGCGTCGGGCCGAGGACGGCCGTCATCGCGTAGGTCTCCCCGCCGAGCAGGCCGGCCTGGACGACCGCGGTGTCGGTCTCGGTGTTGAGCCACAGGGCGTCGGCGAGCTCGTCGGCGCGCGGGCCGCTGAACTCGATGCGCGTCGGGTCGCCGACGGTCGGCAGCCAGTTGCCGACGTACCCGGCGTCCGGCACCGACACCCGGACCTCGGCCGACTCCCCCTCGCGGGCGGCGGCGATGCGCGAGCCGACCTGCTGGAACGGCACGCCGTCGGAGCTGCGGTCGGCCGCGCCCCAGACGAGGCCGTCGTAGTGGTCGAGGGTGGCGAACCGCACCGGCGTCCCGGCCGGCAGCCCCTGCACCCGGAGCACGACCTGGTCGTAGAGCTTCGCGTCGTTGGGCTCGGTGTAGCGCCGGTAGCCGGGCAGCGGGCTCGCGAACTGCGAGACGTCGAGCGGCGGGACGAGCCGGGTCCGCACGACCTCGCGCCGCTCGGTCGCCGAGGTGCCGGGCAGCGCCGGACCGGCGAAGGTGCCGGCGAGCAGCGCGACGACGGCGAGCGCGGCCCCGGTGGCCAGGCGCACCCCGCGGCCGGCGCCGTTCTGCACCGGCGGGCGGGTGCGGTGCGAGCGTACGACGAGCCACGCGACGAGCACGGCCGCGAACCCGACGCCTTGGACGAGCAGCGCGGCAGGCTGGGAGGTGCCGAGGGCGATGGACGCCGCGAGCAGCGCGATGGGGGCGAGCGCGGTGAGCGGGATGCTCGCCCAGCGGCGGGCCACGCCGAGGGTGAGCGCGCCGCCGAGCAGGCCGGCGAGCCACGGGAGGGCGACGACCGCGCCCCGGGCGTCGACCGGGGGCAGCAACGTCAGCCACTTCTTCCAGCCGGTGACCGCCCACGTCGCGAGGTCGACGAAGGTCTGCGGGGTCGGGACCACGCCGCCGAGGAGGTTGTCGCGCACCGCGACCGGGCCGCCGAGGAGGAAGTACGTGGCGGTGAGCACGAGGAAGGTGGTGAGCGCCATCCAGCGGAGCGCGCCGGCGAGGTGACCGACGAGGAGGCCGAGGAGCAGACCGACCCAGGCCGCGACGACCCACTCGACGCCGAGGAAGCCGGTGCGCATCCCGACGAGGGCGATGCTGCAGAGGACGGCGGCGAAGCCGAGGTCGACGAGCGCGTCGCGGTCGGGGACGACGGCGGCGAGCGTGCCCGGGGCGTCCGGGTCGCGGCGCGGGCGGCGCCTCGCGGCGCCGCCGCGCAGGGCGGTGGCGAGGCTGGGGGCGGCCGGCCGGTCGCCGGTGGGTGCGCTGGCGCTCATGTCATGGCTCCGGAGAAGAGGACTCGTCGCAGGTCGGTGAGCTCGCGGACGTGGAGGATGACGACCGAGCCGAGCCGGCGGACGCCGACCGGCACCTCGGGGTCGACGACGAGGGCGACCTTGACGACCTCGGGCTCGAACTGGTCGAGGGTGCGCTGCACCTGGATGAAGGGCCGCTCGACCCCGGTGACGAGGACGGCGATGCTCGCGTCCGGGGCGAGGGTGGAGGCCTCGCCGACCGAGGCGTAGAGGTCGAGGTCGCCGACCTCGGCCCGCGACAGGGAGTCGAGGGTCAGTGGCGCCGTGGTGCGCGACGCGGTCTCGCCGTGGCAGACGACGGTCGTGTCCTGCTCGTCGAGGATCGAGCGCAGGGCGAGCGAGGCGGCGCAGGAGATGGCGAGCTCGACGTCGTCCTCGCCGCCGGCGTACACGTCCGGCGTCGTGTCGACGACGACCGCGAGGTGCGAGCGCCGGGTGTCGAGGAACTGGCGGACGAGGAGGCGGCCGTGCTTGGCCGAGGAGCGCCAGTGGACGTAGCGCCGGTCGTCACCGGCCTGGTACTCGCGCAGGGCGTGGAAGGCGAGGTCGGACATCGACAGGTCGGGCGTCACCTCGCCCTCGAGGTCGCGGAGCAGGCCGGCCCCGAGGCTGTCGAGGGAGATGGTCCGCGGGTGCACGTAGAGCTCGGTGCGCTCGGTCCACTCGACGGTGCGCCGCACGAGGCCGAGCGGGTCGCCGTGGACCGTCGTGGCCGGCCCGACGGGGACGACCCCGCGCTGGTGGGTCGGGACGACGAAGAGCTCTTCGTGGGTGCGGCCGGAGGCGAGGGCGGGCAGGGTGAAGCGGGCCGCGGTGTGCCCGACGGGCAGCTCGACGAGCAGCGGCAGCATCGCCCGCTTCGACCCGTTGGTGACGGCCACGCGGCCGGTGGCCGGGTCGCCGACGGTGACGCGGGTCGGCTCGACGTCGGCGCGGATGCGGACCTTGGCGCGGTCGAGCGCGAGCAGCAGGCAGGCGAGGACGAGGACGAGGCACGCGGCGGCGACCATGCCGAGCTCGGCCCAGGCGTAGCGGGCCGCGAGCCACCAGCCGAGCAGCCCGACCGCGAGGACGGTCCAGCCGAGCGAGGACACCCAGCGCAGCACCTCGAGCACGGGGTGCCACACCGGGCGGGTCTGCTCGGCGAGCGGGCGGATGCGGCTGCCGGTGAGGACGAGGATGCGTGCCCCGGTGTCGGTGATCGCGCTCGGCACCTGGACGCGCGGCAGGGTGATGGTGCGGGTGTTGCCGTCGGCCCGGGTGCGGCCGCGGGTCGCCGGGCGGGACGCACGGGCGCCGTCGGGGACGTCGTCACGCCCCGGGCCGGTGCTGCGGAGCTTCGGCAGGCTGACGCGGGGTCCCTTGCGGCGCTTCGGGCCCCGCTCGTCGCGCCGGCGGCCGCGGGGCTCCCCGGCGTCGGCGCGCAGGGCCGCCCGGGAGGTCGTCGACCCGTCGTCGGCCACCGGGCGCCCGGCACCGCCGGCGCCGCGCGGCGTCGGGGGTGGGGTGAGGTCCGAGCGACGGACCGTCGACTCGGCGTCCTCGGGCAGCCCGGTGGGGTCGCTCATCCGCGGTCCTTCATACGGCGACGCGCTCGGTGGGCGGGGCGACCTCGGCGAGGATCTGGTCGATGACCTGCTCGACGCTGATCCCGGCGAACTGCGCCTCGGCGGTGACGAGGAGGCGGTGGTTGAGCACCGGCTGGGCGAGCAGCTTGACGTCGTCGGGCACGACGTGGTCGCGGCCCTGGCTGATCGCCCAGGTCTTCGCGCACCGGACGAACGCGAGGCACCCGCGGACCGAGAGCCCGAGCCGGATGCTCACGTGCCGCCGGGTCTCCTCGGCGATGCGCGAGACGTAGTCGAGGATCGCGTCGTCGACGTGCACCTCGTCGGCGAGCTCGGCCATGTCGCTGACGACCTGCGCGGTGACGACGGGCTCGAGGGCCTTGGTGCGGTCACGGGTCGCGGCGTCGCGCAGGACGCGGACGGTCGCGTCGTGGTCGGGGTAGCCGAGCGTCGTCTTCATGAGGAAGCGGTCGAGCTGGGCCTCGGGGAGGCGGTAGGTGCCGGCCTGCTCGATGGGGTTCTGGGTCGCGATGACCATGAACGGCTCGCCGACCGAGTGCCGCGTCTTGTCGACCGTGACGTGGCCCTCCTCCATCACCTCGAGCAGCGCCGACTGGGTCTTCGGCGAGGCGCGGTTGATCTCGTCGGCGAGGACGATCGTCGCGAAGATCGGGCCCTCGTGGAACTCGAACTGCTTGCTGTTCGGGTCGTAGATCGTCACGCCGGTGACGTCGCTCGGCAGCAGGTCGGGGGTGAACTGGATGCGCGAGTTCGTGCCCTTGACCGTGCCGGCCATCGCCCGGGCCAGCTGGGTCTTGCCGGTGCCGGGGAAGTCCTCGAGGAGGAGGTGGCCCTCGGAGAGCATGCAGGTGAGGGCCAGCCGGATGACGTGCTCCTTGCCGAGCACCGCCTTGTCGACGTTGGCGACCATGGCGCCGAAGGTCTGCGAGAACCAGCCGGCCTGGTCGGGCGAGACGGTCATGCGGGGGTTTCCTTCCGTGGAGGGACGAGGGGGAGGGTCGGGGTCACCACGCGACGTAGGCCGACGTGTAGCAGGTGCTGCCCCGGCAGAGTCGCATGGCGAGCGGGCCGGCGGTGTCGGCGACGACCATGCCGGTGCTCGGCCAGGTGTAGCTGTTGCCCGACCCGGTCGGGGTGAGCCGGACGCTCGAGGTGAACGTGGTGCGACCGCCGTCGTAGAGGGCGGTGACCGTCCACGTGCCGCCACCGACGGGGAAGTCCTGGATGTCGAACTCGATCTTGGGGCAGGGGTTGTTGGCGCAGCTCCCGGTGCCGTTGGGGACGCGGATGTGCGGCCCCTTGTGGACGTTGACGACCTGGGGGTCGGGGCGGGGCACGACGACCTGGCGCGAGACCGGGGCCGACCAGCCCGCGGCCGAGTGGGCCTCGACGGTCAGCGTGTAGGTGCCCGGCCCTCTGCTGATCGAGTGCGACGTCTTGTTGCCGCCGAAGGTGCCGGAGTCGGCGCCGGAGAGCCGCACCTGGTCGATCGGTCGGCCGTTCTCGGGGAGGTTCCAGCTCCACGAGGCCCCGGTCGTGCCGTTGTTGTTCCCGCTCAGGCCGGTCGGCGAGAGCGTCGGGCCGTACGGGGTGGCCGAGCCGTTGGCCCGGTTCGACTCGTTGCCGCCGGAGTTGACCGTCCAGACGGTGATCGTCACCTGGCGGGTCGGGCTCGTGCGGAAGTTCGGGATGGAGAACGGCTCGGTCGTGCCGGGTGCGCACCCGCAGTTGTGGGTCCCGGAGCGTCCGTCGCTCGAGGACCACCGGATGGCGCTGAAGCTGCCGGCGCGCGGCTGCCCGACGGCGACCTGCACGTCGACCGACTGGTCGGCGCGCGGGGTGGTCACCCGCACCGTCGGGTTGCTCGGCTGCCCGACCGAGGTGAACGTCGAGCGGTTGGCCTGGGGCGACTCGAGGTCGGCGCCGTTGGTCAACGTCGCCGTGTACTCGTAGGTGCGCCCGTCGTAGGGGATGACGACGTCGGCCGAGCGCACGTCCGGCGCGGTGTCGGTGACCTTGGTCCAGCCGCCCCCGCCGACCCGCTGGTACAGCGAGTACCTCGTCGTCGGCGGGCCGTTCGGGGACCCCTGCTCCCACGAGACGCGCAGGGTCGCGGAGTCCTGCGCCGGGCCGGGACCGCTCGCGGCGATGGCCGGGGCCGGCAGCGCACCGGGCGTGCCGGCCGACTGCATCGTCACGGCCGGGCCGAACTGGCCGGCGCCGAGCTCGTTCCACGCCTGGACCTGCACCGACTGCTCGGCCATGTTGTCGAGGCCGGTGACCGTCGTCTGGCGGGTGGCCGGCGGGACGTCCTGGGTCTTGGTCTGCCCGGTCGAGGAGATGAGCCGGACGACGTACTTGCGCAGCGCGCTGCCCTCGTTGACCGGCTGGTCCCACGCGATGGTCAGGGTGCCGTCGCCGCGGGTCACCATCCGCACGCCGGTGACCGCCTCGGGGAGCCGGTCCGGGCGCACGGCGGCGCTCGGCGTGGACGGGTCGCCCTCGCCGATGCCGTTGACGCCCGCGACGGTGAACCGGTAGTCCTCGCCGTTGGTCAGGCCGGTGACCGTGCACGGGCTGGCCGTGCACGTGACCTGGCCGCTCGAGCCCCCGGTCCAGCGGACCACGTAGGACGTGACGACCGAGCCGCCGTCGTAGGTCGGCGGGAGCCACGACACGCGCGCCTGGCCGCCGGCGTCGCGGTCGGCGACGGCCTGCACCTGCCGCGGCTGCCCCGGGCGACCGAGGAGGGTGACCGAGACCCGGCCGGTCGTCTCGCGGTTGGGGCCGTCGCTGACCGTGAGCGCGACGGACGCGGTCTGCGACGGCTTCTCGCCCGCGGTGAGCGTCAGCGTGCAGCCCGACGCCGACGTGCTGAGGCCGCTGCCGGTCTCGACCCGGGCCGCGGTGATCGAGCACGACGGCTCGCGCAGCGGGGAGTCGAGGTAGGCCGAGACGTCGACCTGTCGCGACTGGCCCTCCTCGAGCCCGGTGACGCTGATCGGCCGCAGCCGCGCCGGGGCCTGCGCCTCGCCCCCGAGGACGCGGACGTTGATGCCCGACGGCGCGGCCATCCCGCGCGAGGAGACCGCGAGCCGGCCGTCGGAGGTCGTCGCGTCGCGGTCGGCGGAGAGGGTGACCCGGCGACCGCCCGGACCGTCGGCGCGGAAGGAGGCGTCGGCCTCGGTCTCCCACCGGGTCTCGAACTCGACGTCGTCCATCGTCATGCCGACGGGCAGCCAGGCGTGGCAGAAGGTCGGGATGTCGACGGTGCGCTCGAGCCCTCCGGCGAGCACCGTGACCGCGCCGTCGGGGCAGCGCAGCAGCGGCACCTTGGGACCGACCTGCACGGGGATGGAGACGTAGGCGGTGCCGAAGTCCTTCTGCCCCACCGCGTCCTGGTCGGTGACCTCGACCATGACGGCCGCCGGCCCGACGTACCCGTTCGACGAGGTGAGCTGCAGGGTGCGGTTGTCGGTCAGCGAGGCGGCCAGGTCCTGCGCGGGCGAGGCGCTGAGCGTGTCGGCGGTGGTCACCGAGACGACCCGGTCGCGCGGCGACTTCACGTAGTCGCCGAGCGCCACCGTCCTCGAGGAGTCGGGGTCCATCTCGATGACCTTGCCGGCGACGACGAACGGCTGGCCGTTGGCGCCGGTGGGGACGTTGACGACGGCCATCGCGCGCAGGCCGTCCTCGTCCTCGATGACGTAGGGCGCGGCGTACGGGTGGTCGAGGACCTTGACCCGGACCCGGCCGTCCTCGATCGTCGCGTCGTTCGAGAGGACGTCGACGACCTTGAGGGTCGCCGGGTCGGAGTCGACGTCGGTGTCGTTGGCGAGGACGTCGACGAGGGTGCTCGTCTCCCCCGGCTTGGGGGCGGCGACGTCGTCGGTGGCGACCGGCGGGTTGAGGTAGCCCTTGACCGCCCGGACGAGGATCGTCGCGCGGCTGGGGTCGAAGAGCCCGTCGCTGATGCCGTAGACGAGCTGGTGCAGGGCGGTGGTGTCGGCGGGGACCTTCGTCTGCACGACGTGGTCGTCGTCGACCCGCCACTCCTTGAGCCGGTCCGGCGGGTTGAGGCCCTCGGTCTGGACGTCGACGACGTCGCCGCGGGCGATGAGGTCGTTGGTGAGCGGCTTGATGGTCACCGTCTTGCCGGGGGCGGCGAAGACCTCGTCGGGCACCGCGACCGGCGGCTGCGGGTCGCCGGGCTGGACGACGCCGACGCGGATGTTCGCCCGGCTCGTGGCCCCGAACCGGTCGCGGACCTCGTAGGTGATCACCTCGGTGCCGGCCGCGAGCGGGAACGCCTCGTAGCGCACCGTGTTCGGGCCGATGCCGACGACCCGACCGTGGGTGAGGTCGACGGCCCCGCCCTCGGAGCCGACGACCCCCGTCACCGACACCGAGTCGCCGTCGGGGTCGACGCCGAAGGTCGGCACGGTCATCGTGATCGGGTCGCCGGCGGTGACCGTGGCGGTGAAGCTGCGCGCGACCGGGGCCTGGTTCACCCGCTGGGCGCTCGGCAGCGGCGTCACCTGCACCCGGACCCGCCCGGTCTGGGCGCGCGCCTTGAGCCCGTCGGCGTACGCGGCGTACTCGATCGTCACGAACTTCTCGGCCCGCAGCCCCCGCGCCTCCGGCACGTAGCGGACGACGTTGCCCGAGGCGAAGGCGCGCTGGGCGTCACCCTTGCTGATGACCTTGACGCTCGCGGGGTCGAGGCGCAGCGGGATGCCGTCGGCCATCGTGTCGTTGTCGAGGACGGGGATCGAGACGGTGTCGCCCTCGCGCACGACCGCCTTGTCGTCCTGGACGAGGGGCAGGGCATCGGTGAGGGCCCCCTGCTGGAGGACCTCGATCTCACCGGTGGTGCGCTGCGTCCCGTCGCTCACCGTGTAGCGGACGGTCCCCCGGCGCCCGGTGTCGCCGCCGGGCGCGGGGTCGAGGGCCTCGACCCGGACCCACCGGCCCTGGTAGATCGACGGCTGGAGCCACGAGGAGTCGGTGCCCGGCTCGGTGGCGGCCGTCACGAGGACGTCGCCGCGCGGCGAGTAGTCGTTGGCGAGGACGTCGACGACGGTGGGCGCCTGGTCGTGGAGCGTCGCGGTGTCGGGCACCGCCACGGGCGGGGCGCCCTCGGGCGGCGGCGTGAGGTCGACCCGGATGCGCCCGGGCGCGGCGCCGGCCCCGGTGGTCGCCGAGTAGGTGAGCTCGTAGGTGCCGGGGGCCCCACCGGTGACGGTGACCTGACCCGTCGCGAGGTCGGTGTCGACCTGGAGCGGGCCGACCGGGCGCACCTCCGAGCGGAGGCGGAGCGTGGCGTCCGGCTCCCCCGGGTCGGCGCCGGCGACGTCGTTGCCGAGCGGCTCGACCTGCAGCGGCTTGCCGACGACGCCGCGCACGGCATCCGGCTGGGTCCGGGGGGCGACGAACTTGCTGTCCCCGCTCGGGCTGATGACCTGGGCGTTGACGCTGCCCTTGGTCGTGCCGCCGCGGCCGTCGGTGACGACGTAGCCGACCGGCTGGCGGCCCTCCTCGGTGGGTGCGGTGAGGGTGACCCGGCCCTGGCCGTCGACGACGCCGCCCTCGACGTCGGCGCGGGCGGCGAGGACGTCGTTCTCGGGGTCGCGCCAGTCGGCGAGGACGGGCACCGAGAGGCGGCGCCCGGCGATGACCGGGTACACCTGGGCCGCGAGCGCCGCGCCGCCCTTGCGGAGCACGGGGGCCCCGTTGACGGTGTCGGGCACGACCCGCACGCTGACCTTGGCCGACTCCTTCGAGGTGGCCTTGCCGTTGTTCACCTTGTACGTGAACTCGAAGGTGCGGTTCTCGGTGCGGGCCGGCACGGCGACGTCGATGGCCTGGCCGTCCGCCGAGACGCTGGCGGTGACGCCGTCCATGCTCGGGCGGCTGACGTCGCGCTGGTCGATGGCGAGCACCGACCCCGCGACGTCGGTGTCGTTGTCGAGGACGTGCAGCTTGCTCGTGCGCCCCGGGCGCACCTGGAGCGAGTCGTCGACGGCCTTCGGCGGCTGGTTCGCGCTCGCCTCGTCGACGAGGTTCTCGTCCTTCTTCTTGTTCTTGTCGTCCTGCTTGACCGGAGGGGTCAGGGCGTCCCAGTTGTCGATCTTCGTCGGCTTGTCCTCGAGGTCCCACACCCCGCCGTTGTCGAGGTCGTTGAGGACCACGAGCCCGCGGTTGACCCGGAAGGCCACGCCGTCACGGGTGGACTGCTCGCCGTCCGCGGGCAGGGTCGCGGTGCGCTCGTCGCCGGTGCGTCCGCAGTTCGCGCCGTAGAAGACGCGCTCCTGCTCGGCCCACGCCGCGTGGACGCAGCCGCCGAGGACGACCGGGCGGGTGACGAGGGTGGCGCCGGGCACCCGGTTGACCTGCTCGCCGACGACGACCCCGCCGGGCGAGACCCCACCGTCGAGGGGAACCTGCACCGCGCGCCCCACCGACTCGACGACGACCGTCGCCGCCTGCGGGCCGGGCTGCTGGAGCGCGGCGACCCGCTCCCCGTCGACCGTGACCTGGGCGTCGAGACCGGCCGGCTTCTCCGCCGTGAAGACGCGGTCGGTCTCGGCGTCGTAGGCCACCCAGTCGGCGCCGAGGGCCGTGACGTCGGGCAGGCTCGAGCGCAGCTCGGTGGCGACGACCACCGGTGCACGGAAGCCCTTCCCGCCGGGGGCGATGCTCGTGACCTTGCCGTCGGCCCCGGAGACGACGTGGACGACCCCGTCGGTGCCGACGGCGATGGCGGCGTTCTTGCCCACCGTGGCGACCGGCTTGGCGCCGACGGCGACGTCGGGGAAGGTCGTCGTGCCCGCCTTGGGGTCGACCCGCTGGGCGTAGACCTTGCCGGTGGACGGCTCGAGGAGGGCGAGGGTGCCGCCGCGCAGGTCGACCGGGCGCGGGGTGAAGCGGCCCCTGGCGCCGGAGACGGCGGCGACGCTCGCGGCCGGGTCGCCGGCCGTCGAGGTGCGGGGGTCGAGGGGGAAGAGCTCGCCGGTGCCGGTGTCGAGGCCGAGGACGACCGCGCCGTCCTGGAGCACGTCGAGCCCGGCGCCCGCGCCGGCGTCGGTGGCCACGCCGGTGTCGAGCTGGCCGATCGGCACGTTGGCCTTGGCGAACTTCGCCTGCTGGGCCGAGCTGACCCACACCCCGGCGTCGTTGAGGTCGCTCTCGTGGACGGTCGTCCCGTCGCTCGCCACGGCGGCGTACCCGAGCCCGGCGGCGACGAGGGAGACCACGACGGCGCCGGCGGTGCGGCGTCGAGCGCGGTTCCTCGCCACGCGAGCGCGCGCGGCACCGACCCGTGTCACGTCAGCTCCTCGTCATCGTCAGGGGACCCCGCGGCCCGGCTCCCCCGCCGGGCACGTCGGTCCAGACTAACCGCGCGGGGGTCGCTCATCAGCAGGATGGCGTGACCCGGCCTCCCGGGCCATGGGGAGGACTACCCAGGTGCGGCCTCGAGCGGCCCGGCGGGATCAGGCGGGGTCGGGCAGGAGGCGCAGGTCGGCCTCGGTGACCATCCGGGTCGAGAGCGCGTGCTCGACGAGGCGCGACTTGCGGTTGCTCGCGAGCTTGCCGGGGCCGCCGTGCAGGCCGCGGGTGCCGGCGTCGGCGAGCTTCTGGCACACGTTGTCGAGCTTGCGGTTGAACTTCGTGACCGTCCAGCCGAGCCGCTCGGCGGCCTCGGCGGACGACGGGATCTGGCCGCCGCCCGCGTACGTGGTGCGCAGGAAGCTCTCGCAGAGCGCGACGACGAGCAGCTTCTGGTCCGGGGTCATCGACACCCGGCCGACGGTGGTCTGCGCGGTGGAGTCCTCGGGCTCGAGCTCGGCGGCGGTCTCGACGGAGACGAACGGGGTGTCGTCGACGACGACGTCGAAGTCGTAGGTGGTCGGGCCGGCCGTGAACCACACCGTGAAGGCCTCGAGGGCCAGCGGGATGCGCGCGCCCGGGGAGAGCCAGGCCTGGAACAGGCCCTTGGTGTCGGCGACCGTGGCCGTGAGGGTCGACCCGACGTTGGTCAGCCACCACAGCCCGTGCTCGTGGTGCACCTGGAGGAAGACCCGGTGCAGGTAGGGGTTGTCGTCGATCTCGACGTCGGCGACGCGGCCGATCGTCAGCGGACGGTCCTCCGGTGCGACGAACTCCTCGCCGCAGAACTCGACGGTCACACCCATCGGAACCCCTTGTCTCGGAACGTGGTCGTCATCCGGCGGACTCGCAGCGGATGGCGGAGAACGGCGAGCTGATGCCCGACTTCCGGGACACCGAGACCTGCGCGCACACCGTCTTCCCGGAGCCGGCCTTGACCGTGCGCCGGGCGCCGTCCGTGACGGTGACGACCTCGGCGCCGGCGACGTCGCCCTCGGAGCCGGCGAGGCGCAGCCGGAAGAAGTCGCCCTCCTCGGCCCCGACGTAGTTCCACGAGAACGTGACCGAGCCCGCGGCGGCGCGCGCGTCGATGGCCGGCTGCTCGGGGTAGTCGACGGCCCGGCTCGGGGCGGCGGTGCGGGTGAGGGTGCTCTGCGCCGGGGTGGGCAGGTCCTCCTCGTCGCCGCGGTTCACCGCCCAGACGACGACCCCGACGGTGACGGCGACGAGCAGCGCGAGCACGCCGAGCACGACCCCGCCGCTGATCGTCGCGGGCTCGTCCTCGTCGTCGTCGACGACCGTGCCCACCGGCGGGTGCGCGGGCGCCGGGGCGCTGGGGACGGAGAGGGCGCGCACGCTCGTGCGGTCGTGCTCGTCGGCGCCGCCCGGGCGGGCGGACGGGGTGTCGGCGCTCGTCGTGCGGCCCTGCTCGTCGAGGACGACGACCGAGGTGCTCGGGAGGCGCTGCTCGCGCTCGACGGCCTGGAGGCCGCGGGCCAGCTCGAGGGCGGTCTGCGGGCGGGCGTCCGGGCTCTTGGCCATCGCGTGGGCGAGGAGCCGCTCGAGCGAGACCGGCACGTCGGCGCGGCCGGTGGTGGGCACGGGCGTGGCGCGGATGCGCGGCATCAGCGCGTACGCGGAGTTGTCGCCGCCCGGCTGCTCGAAGGGCGAGCGCCCGACGAGCAGGTGCCAGAGCGTCGCGGCGAGGGAGTAGACGTCGCTGCGGGAGTCGCCGTTGGACTGGCCGTAGAGGACCTCGGGGGCCGACCACGGCACCGAGACGCCCACGTCCTCGTCGACGTCCTCGGCGTGACCGCCGCGACCGGCGATGCCGAAGTCGGTGAGGCCGGGCTGCCCGTACTGGCTGACGAGGACGTTCGCCGGCTTGATGTCGCGGTGGACGATCCCGGCCCGGTGCGCGGTCTCGACGGCGCTGGCCAGCTGGATGCCGCTGCGCAGCACCTCCTCGACCGTGAGCCGCTCGGCCTTGGCCCGCTGCGCGAGGTTCGGCGGCGGGTAGTACTTCATGACGAGGTACGCGCCGCCGTCGGCGGTCTGCTCGGACCGGAAGACCTGGACGATGAACGGGTGGTCGGCGAGCTGGGCCATCGTGTTCGCCTCGTCGACGAACTGGCGCCGGATGGCGGTGGTCAGGCCCTGGCGCTTGAGCACCTTGACCGCGACGTTCATCCGCGGCGACTGTTGCTCGTAGAGGTAGACGTCGGCGTACCCCCCGGAGCCGAGCGGGCGCACGAACTCCAGGCCCGGGATGACCGGGGCGTCGGCTGGGCTCATCCCTCGACCTCGTAGGTCAGCGAGACCTCGTCGGCGAGCGTGATGACGGTGCCGGGCTCGATGCCCTGGTCCTCGGTGGGGCGCAGGCGCACCGGCTCCTCGCCGGGCAGCGCGACGGTGGTGCCGTTGGTCGACCCGAGGTCGCGGACGAGGACGTGCCAGCCCTCGAGGACGACCTCGGCATGGTTGCGGCTGATGTCGCGGTCGACGCCGCCGACCCGGATGAGGTGCGGCCGCTGGTTGGCGGGGAGCTCCTCGTTGACGCGGGGGGAGCGGCCGAGGAGGACGCCGCGGTCGAGCGGGACGACGCCGCCGGTGGAGATGCGCAGGACGCCGAGGCTCGGGCGCGGGATCGGCGCCGGCTGCTGCGGCGGGATCTCGCGCTGGCAGGTGCGGCAGCGCCCCGCGTGCGGCGGCGAGTGGTGGCCGGCCGGGCAGAGGACGGCGAGGACGACGGGGCGGTCGAGGTCCTCGTCGCTGCGCGGCAGGCTGCCGCGGCTCGTCGTGACGTCGGCGACCGGGGCCTCCTCGGCCTCGACCGGCCGGGGGTCCGGCTCGGGCTCGGGCTCGGGCTCGGGCTCGGGCTCGGGGGCCACGGTGTGCTCGACCGGGGGCGGCGGGGTCGGGTCGGCGACCGGTGCCGCGGCGGCCGGGGTCGGGGTGGCCGGGGCCTCGGCGGCGATCGGTGCGCCACCGGCCGTGCGCCACGGCACGGAGTCGATGATCGAGCGGTCCGGCGGCGGGGTCGGCGCCACCCGCTGGACCGGGGCGGTGCCCGGCGAGTCCTCGGGCGGGGGCAGGGTGAGGTCCGGCTGCGGCACGACCGGCTCGGGCTCCGGCTCGGGCTCGACAACCGGCTCCGGCTCCGGCTCGACGACCTCGGGCTCCGGCTCGACGACCTCGGGCTCCGGCTCGACGACCTCCGGCTCGACGTCCTGTCCACCAATCGACACATTCGACGATTCCTGAACGCCGGCACCGGCGCGCAGGCGGGCCGGGCGGCGCCAGCCGCGGGCGACCTCCGGCTCGGGCTCGGGCGAGGTCACCGTGACCGTCGCGGCCGCGCCGTCGACCTCGACCTCGCGCCACGGCTCCCGCGCCTCCGCCTCGAGGACCGTGCCGTCGTCGAGCAGCGCCGACCCCGTGCCCCGGAGCAGCACCCGCACGACGTCGCCGTGCCGGGTCGCGAGCGCGAAGGACGGCATGACGAGCAGGCCGCGCGAGCAGAGGAGGTCGAGGAGGGTGACCATCCCGTCGGCGGCCGCGGCCTCGAGGGGCTCGCGGTGCCGCTCGGCCACCTCGACGACGGCGACGACGTCGGGGCCGGTGATCTCGAGGAACCCGGCGTGCACGGAGGATCGCACCTCGGTCACGGGGCGGCTCCTCGTCAGGGTCGGTGCAGGCCGGCGCGCGGTGCGGTGTCCGCGTCGTCGTCGTCCTCTCCCGCCTCGACGGCGACGACGACGACGGAGACGTTGTCGCGTCCCCCGGCCCGCACGGCCGCGCCGACCAGCTCGTCGGCGGCGTTCTGGGGTTCAGCGTACTGGCGGGCGAGCAGCATGATGTCCCGGTCGTCGAGCTCGCCGCTCAACCCGTCGCTGCAGACGACGAACCGTTCGCCCGGCGTGGGGGGCAGCACCCACACGTCGACCTCGGGGGCGGGGTCGGTGCCGAGCGAGCGGGTGATGACGTTGCGCAGCGGGTGGCGGGAGACCTCGGAGGCGTCGAGCAGGCCGGCGTCGAGCAGCTCGCGGACCTCGGAGTGGTCGCGGGTCACCTGGTGCATCCGGTTGTCGACGAGCCGGTAGACGCGCGAGTCGCCGACGTTGAAGACGACCCAGTGCTCGCGCCCGCCCTGGTCGACGACCGTGACGCCGGTGACGGTCGTGCCCATCCCCCGCAGCTCGGGGTGCTCGGCGGCCGCCTCGAGGATGCGCCGGTTGGCCTCCCGCAGCACCTCGGTGACGTCCTCGGGGCGGGTCGGCGGGTGCTCCTCGAGGGTCGTGAGGGCGTCGACGACGATGCGCGAGGCGACCTCGCCCGCCGCGTGCCCGCCCATCCCGTCGGCGACGGCGAAGACGCGGTTGCCGGCGATGACGGAGTCCTCGTTGTGCTCGCGGACCCGGCCGACGTCGGTGGCGCTGCCGGCCCGCACGAGCATCGAGCTGCCGCGCAGCACCCGGCCGGCCCTCACGCCGCGACCTCCTCGACGACGAGGGTCTCGAGCACCTGCTGGAGCACGTCGTAGTCGGCGTCGAGGCCGTCGCCGGCGACCCGGCCGGCGACGTGGAGCACCGGGGTCACCGCGTCGGTGGCCGCGAGCGAGGTGACGAGGTGGACCTCGACGACCGGCGTGCCGGCCTCGTCCCAGGAGACGTTGCGGGCGTGCCACTCGCGGCCGCCGATCTCGACGACGAAGGGCTCCTCGACCTCGCCCGACGGGCCACCCGCCGCGGTGGCCAGGGCCGTGACGACGGCGTCGGCGGCCTCCTGCGGGGGCTGCACCCGGTGCCGCACGACGACCTCGACCGACCCGCTCGCGCCCGGACCCCCGGCGCGGAGCAGGGCGTCACCGGCCGGCGACGCGGCCCAGGACTCCGGCACCTCGAGGCGGATCCCCGGGGGCGCCGGGGCGCTCGGACCGGGATGGGCCAGCACGGGCATGAAGGGTTCCCCTCGGACGGCGACGAGTGTCCGTCCGAGCCTAGACCGCGCGTCCGGCGGCTGACGATGGGGAGAACTCCCCGCCCGCCGGAGCGACTCCGTCGCTCACGCGAACGTGGCCCCGCCCGGCCCGGCCCCGACTTCGTCGTGTCCGTGCCGTGGGCCCGCCCGGCCGCGGTCAGCAGCGGCCGGTGCCCCAGCTGGCGCAGGCGATGCGCGAGGTCTCGGCGGTGCGCAGCTCGACCGATCCGCCGGAGTTCGTGAGCATCGGGGCCGTGTGGCCCCAGTACTTGACGGTCGAGGTCGAGGTGCCCTTGCCCATGTGGACCCTCAGCGAGGAGCCCTTGGTCGGCAGGACCGTGCCCGGGGGCAGCTGGAGGGTGTTGCCGTTCGCCTGGACGACGACCCACGAGAGGTTGACCGGGGTGCTGACGAGCGAAGTGATCTTCACGTACTCGCCGTTGACGTTCGTCGAGTCGTCGCCCGGGGCGTCGTAGCGCGCCTGGAGCAGCACCTTGTTCCGGGCGATCGGGGTGAGGCACGACCCGTAGACGCACGGGTAGGACGAGTGCGCGCGCAGGTCACCCTGCGGGTCGAAGAGGTAGGCGCCGCTGCCGATCCGGTTGGTCGCCGTGATGTTCGGCAGGTGGGGCACCGTGTAGCCCCAGTGGAAGGCGTTCGCCGTGTTGCTGCCCGTGCCGCTGTACAGGCGGAGGCCGGCCCCGGGGCGCAGCACCGTCCCGGCCGGGAAGAAGAAGCTGTCCTGGGCGGCGGTCCGCATCGACCAGCCGCCGAGCGCGACGTCGGCGGTGCCCTCGTTGACGAGGTCGACCCACTCGGCGTTGACGTTCTTCGTCTCGTCCCCGTCGCCCTCGTACATGACCATGATGTGCAGCTTCGCGCCGGCCGACGGGCCGACCCCGCACGCGTCGTCGTCCCAGAGGCCGGTCTTGCGCAGCGCCGCCTGCTGCATCGCGAGCTGGTAGGTCGCGGCGCGGGCGACCTCGGTGCCCATCGGGAAGGCGAGGCCCTGGCCGGCGGTGATGACCGCGAGCTGGACGTCGACGGTGCCCGAGGAGGTCGCGTCGACGTAGCGGATCGGCCGGCCGAGGCTCGAGGCCGAGCTGTTCGCCGCCGTGAGCCGCACCTGCTTGCCGAGCGCCGCCTGCTTCATGACGGCGGTCGCGTCGTCGGCGTGGCACTCGCCGAGCTCCATCGTCTGCAGCCCGCTGTTGCGGATGCGGACCGGCGTCGACGTGCCGTCCCCCGCGACGTCGACGTCGACGGTGTCCCCGTCGACGACGTGGACGACGACACCCGTCTGGTCGACGCTCGCCGACACGGCCGGGCCAGCCGCGGCCATCACGGCGACGGCGGCGACGCCCAGTGCGATCAGTGGTTTCCTCATGCTGGTGACCTCCCCGAGGGAGGGTGACACGGGCGGACCCACGCCACCACCCGGGCCGGGCACATTCGGCCGGACGGACGATGCCGGTGTGCTCGACCCCTCGTGCACCGGTGGCCCCGTCTGCCACACTGCGCGAGCACGACGCGTCCGACGCGTCACCGAGCCGTGGAGCCGACGATGACCGACACCGCACCGACCCTCAGCGGGGACTGGGACCTCGACCCCCAGCACACGCGCATCGGGTTCTCGGCCCGGCACGCGATGATCACGACGGTCCGCGGGTCGTTCAACGACGTCGAGGGGCACGTGCACGCCGACCTCGAGGACATGGCGAACAGCTACGTCGAGGTCGTCCTCAAGGCCGCGAGCGTCGACACCCGCACGGCCCAGCGCGACGAGCACCTGCGCAGCGCCGACTTCTTCGACGTCGAGAACCACCCCGAGATCACGTTCCTCAGCAGCCGCGTCGAGGAGGTCGAGGACAACGCATTCCTCGTCACCGGCGACCTGACGATCCGCGACGTCACCCAGACGCTGTCCTTCCCCATCGCGCTCACCGGCGTCGAGAAGGACGCCTTCGGGGTGCTGCGCGCCGGGTTCGAGGGCAGCCGGAAGGTCAACCGTCGCGACTTCGGGCTCGAGTGGAACATGCCGCTCGACTCCGGCGGCGTGCTCGTCTCCGAGCGGATCACCCTCGAGTTCGAGATCTCCGCGACCCGCCGCGAGGACCCGCCGGCCGCGACGTAGCCCGCGCCGGGCGGGCGCGCCGGCTCACCAGGTACCGCCCTGCTGCGGCGGTGCCGCCGGGCCGCGTCCCTCCCGCCGCTGCTCCGGCACGGCGTCGACGTCGGCGGGCATCCCGTCGTCCGGACGGCCGGCCTCCTCCCAGCGCCGTGCGCCCTCGAGGACGAGCGGGCCGAGGAAGGCCTGGTACTCGGGGCTGCGGGCGAGCTCGCGCAGGCTCGCGCGGCCCGCGACGACGGCGTCGAGGCGCTCGCGCAGGTCGGCGTCGGGGCAGCGGTCGCGCAGGGTCCGCAGGTTGGCCCGCAGGGCGCGGTCGAGGTCCGGGCGGGACCGGTACGAGGGCAGGAGCGGCTGCTCCGGCTCGCCGTCGCTCGCGGCGCGCGGGTCGTGGCCGGCCATCAGTCGGCCACCCGGTTGTCGTAGGGGTCGCTCGGCAGGGGGACGACCTCGATCTCGCCGACGAGGCTGAGCATCGCGGTCAGCGTGCTCATGATCCCCTCGGCGAGGTCGAACGCGGTCTGCATCGCGGCCTTGGCGTCGTTGACGAGGGAGATGGCGAAGAGCGTCGAGGCGCTGAGGCCGAACCCGCTGGCGATGGCGCCGAAGCCGGTCCAGCCCGAGGCGGCCATCGCCCCGAGCGAGATGGTGACCCCGAGGATGGCGTCGACGAGCGACTCGCAGATGCTCGCGACCTCGTCGTGGCAGTGCCGGATGCCGAAGGCCATCGAGTCGACCGCCTTGGCGATGTCCTCGAGCGCTTCCTGCATCGACCCCACCGAGGCCGCGAGGCCCGCGAAATAGGTGTCCATCGCCTGGGCCGCGGTGCCGTGCCACTCGTAGCGGGCGACCGCGACGGCGCTGTCGAGGCGCGCCTCGTAGGCCTGGCAGAAGCCGCCGAGGAGCCGGCACGCGGTGGCGACGCGCGAGACGTTGGTCCAGTCGCCGGCGATCATGTCGCCCCACATGTCGGGGACGTCCTGCCCGCTGACCAGCTCGAAGGCCTTCCACGCGAACTGCCCGAGCGAGGGGATGGAGTGCATGAAGTCCGAGACCGCGTTCCACTCCTCGCCGACCGCGTCGGCCGGCCAGGGCTCGACGAGGACGCTCGCCGGGTCGCCGCCGGCGCCGACGTCGTCGCGGCGCATCACTGGCTGCAGTAGGAGCGGTCGAGGCGGGCCGAGGTGCGCTCGTCGGTGGTGCGGTAGACGGTGGCCGCCGCGCCGAGCTCGACGCCGGAGTCGCGCGAGACCTTCGCGAGGTCGCCGAACCAGTCGCCGACCGTGCCCTCGAGGTCGTACATCCACTCGCAGAGGGTGAGCATGATCGAGCCGCCGTAGTTCGTCAGCAGCAGGTTGCCGGTGGCGTAGGTCTGCGCCTCCCCGGCGCTGTCGGCGAGGTCGCGGACCGTCTTCCCCATGGCCCGGACCGCCGCCGGGTCGACCTCGAACTTCTCGATCGACCCCGGAGACCCCCGGTGCTCGTCGTCGCGCATGCTCACCCCTCGTGGCGGGCCGCCCCACGGCCGGCCGGTGCGCCGAGCATGCCAGCCGGTCGAGGTCGTGTCGACGGGGAGCACTCCCCCGGGCGCGGCGTGTCGCGCCGGCCGGGGAGGTGCGGGTCAGCCCTGCGACTCGGGCTGCTCGGCCCACCAGGAGAGAAGGCGCTCGCGGGCGGCGTCCGGCCCGATCGGGCCCTCGTCGAGGCGCACCGCGAGGAGGTGCTGGTAGGCCCGCCCGAGCACCGGCCCGGGCCGGATGCCGAGCGCCTCGGCGATCTGGTTCCCGTCGAGCTCGGGGCGCACGGCCTTGAGCTCCTCCTCGGCGGTCAGCCGCTCGATGCGGCGCTCGAGGTCGTCGTAGGCCTCGGAGAGCCGGCGGGCCTTGCGGACGTTGCGGGTCGTGCAGTCGGCGCGGGTCAGCCGGTGCAGGCGGGGCAGCAGGTCGCCGGCGTCGGTGACGTACCGGCGCACGGCCGAGTCGGTCCACTGGCCCTCGCCGTACCCGTGGAAGCGCAGGTGCAGCTCGACGAGCCGGGCGACCGCCTTCGTCGTCTCCTTGTCGACGCGCAGCGCCTTCAGCCGCTTCGACGCGAGCTTGGCGCCGACGACCTCGTGGTGGTGGAACGAGACGCCGCCGCCGTCCTCGAAGCGCCGGGTGGCCGGCTTGCCGACGTCGTGGAGCAGCGCGGCGAGGCGCAGCACGAGGTCGGGTCCGGGGACCGACTCCGGCGGGCCGTCGGCCGGGCCCTCGAGGTCGATGGCCTGCTCGAGCACCGTCATCGAGTGCTCGTAGACGTCCTTGTGCCGGTGGTGCTCGTCGACCTCGAGCTGCAGCGCCGGCAGCTCGGGGAGGACGACGGCCGCCAGACCGGACGCCGACAGCAGCTCGAGGCCGGCGCGCGGGTGGGGCGCGAGGAGCAGCTTGACGAGCTCGTCGCGCACCCGCTCGGCCGAGACCCGCGCGATGTCGCCGGCCATCTCGCGCATCGCCGCGAGGACGTCGGGCGCGGGGACGAACCCCAGCTGGGCGACGAACCGGGCGGCGCGCATCATCCGCAGCGGGTCGTCGTCGAACGAGACCTCCGGCGGCGACGGGGTGCGCAGCACCTTCGCCTCGAGGTCGCCGAGGCCGCCGTGCGGGTCGACGAAGGCGAGGTCGGGCAGGCGCAGGGCCATCGCGTTGCACGCGAAGTCACGACGGACCAGGTCCTCCTCGAGGGAGTCGCCGAAGGCCACGACCGGCTTGCGGGTGACGCCGTCGTAGGCGTCGGCGCGGTAGGTGGTCACCTCGACGACGGTCGCGCCGCGGCGGGCGCCGATCGTGCCGAAGGCCCGGCCCATGTCCCACGTCGCGCTGCCCCAGCCGGTGAGGAGGCGCTCGGTCTCGTCCGGCCCGGCCGAGGTCGTGAGGTCGAGGTCGTTCGAGGTCCGGCCGAGGAAGGCGTCGCGCACCGGTCCGCCGACGAGGGCCAGCTCGTGGCCCGCGGCCGCGAACCGCTCGCCGAGGTCGGTGAGCACCGGCAGCACGGGCGCGAGGTTGGCGACGGCCTCGCGCAGGAGGGCGGCCGGGGGCTGGCGGTCGGACACGAGGGCCAAGCCTAGGTGCTGCCCGCGGCGGGCTCCGGGACCACCCCGACGACCCGGCCGGCGGTCGTCCCAGTGGTTACAGTGACCAGATGAGCCACGCCGCTGCCGATCCGACCGGGGTGGGCCCCCGGCGGCTCCCGGCGGTCGAGGAGCGCAGCGCGGGCGGGGTCGTCGTCGACGTCCACGAGGGCCGGGCCCGGATCGCCGTCATCGCCCGCCGCAACCGGGCCGGCCGGGTCGAGTGGTGCCTGCCGAAGGGGCACATCGAGGGCGAGGAGACCCTGCCCCAGACCGCCGTGCGTGAGGTCGAGGAGGAGACCGGCATCGAGGGCCGCGTCCTCATCGAGCTGGGCACCATCGACTACTGGTTCGCGGCCGGCGACCGGCGCATCCACAAGTACGTGCACCACTACCTCCTCGAGGCCACCGGCGGGTACCTGACCATCGAGAAGGACCCCGACCACGAGGCCATCGACGTCGCGTGGCTCCCGCTCGAGGAGGCCCACCGGCACCTCACCTTCCCCAACGAGCGCCGGATCGCCCGGCTGGCCTGGCAGCGCCTCGCGGGGGACGCCGGGTGAGCACGTCCGTCCAGAGCGTGGGGCGCTCGGGTGCGGTGATGGCGGCGGGGACGCTCGTCAGCCGTGTCGCGGGGATGCTCCGGGCCGTCCTGCTCACCGGGGTCATCGGGTCCACGGGCCTGGCGGCCGAGGCCTTCACGGTGGCCAACACCCTGCCGAACAGCCTCTACCTGCTGCTCGCCGGCGGGACGCTCAACGCCGTCCTCGTGCCGCAGATCATCCGCGCCCGCACCCGCCGGGACGCCGGCGAGGACTTCGTCAACCGGCTCATCACCGCGGCCATCGCGCTCTTCGTCCTCGCGTCGGTGGTCCTCACCGCGCTCTCGCCCTGGCTCGTGCGCCTCTACTTCGACACGACGAGCGAGGACGCGCTGCGGCTCGCCACGGTCTTCGCGTTCATCTGCGTGCCGCAGGTCCTCTTCTACGGGCTGTACACGATCTTCGGCCAGGTGCTCAACGCCAACGGGCGCTTCGCGGCGTTCACCTTCGCCCCGCTCGTCGCGAACGTCGTCGCGATCGCCGGCCTGCTCTGGTTCTCCGCCGCCGGCCACCCCGAGCGCGCCGCCCCCGCCGACTGGACCCCCGGGATGATCGGCATCCTCGCCGGGACGGCCACGCTCTCGATCGCGCTGCAGGCCGTCGCCCTCGTCGTCCCGCTGCGCCGCATGGGGTTCCGCTACCGGCCGCGGTGGGGGCTGCGCGGCCACGGCTTCGGGGCCGTCTCCGACGTCGCGAAGTGGAGCTTCGGCTCGATCGTCGTCGTGCAGGTCGGGTTCTGGGTGACGACCAAGGTGCTCACCAACGCCGCCGACGAGGGGGCCCGCCGCGGCCTCGGCACGGCCGGCATCGCGGCCTTCAACCCGGCCCAGCTGCTGATGATGCTGCCGCACGGCCTGGTCACCGTCTCGCTCGTCACCGCCCTGTACACCCAGCTGTCGGAGGCGGCCAGCCGCGGTGACGACGCGGCCGTCATGCGCCAGCACGAGCAGGGCCTGCGCATCCCGGCGCCGCTGCTGCTCCCGGTCGTCTCACTCGTCCTCGCCACCGTGCCGCTCGTCACGGCCACGCTCTTCTTCCGCAGCCCCCTCACCGAGACCGAGGCCATCGCGGCGGTCCTCGTCGGGCTCTTCGGCGGGATCGTGCCGCTCGGCTGGGTCTACCTCAACGACCGGGTCTTCTACGCCCAGCAGCAGACCTTCTGGTCCTTCCGGACCCAGTGCGTCGTCACCGGCATCTCGGTCACCATCGCGCTCGTCGCCTCGACCCTCCCGCCCGGGCGCACGGCCACCGTCCTCGCCTTCGGGCAGACCTTCGCCTACGTCGTCGGCGCCTCGGTCGGCTGGGCGGTGCTTCGTCGCCAGCACGGCCGGATCGGTCTGCGCGGCGCGGCGTCGGTCTACGTCAAGGTCGGCGTGCCGGCGGTCCTCACCGCCGTCGCCCTCGGCCTGGCCATCCGCGCGCTCGCGCCCGACTTCGGGGTCGACCGCGGGGTGCACGCGCTCGTCGTCGGCGGGCTGGTCCTGGGTGTGGCGGGGGTCGTCGAGCTCGTCGTGACGTGGGGCGTCGCGCACCTGCTCGGGGTCGAGGAGGTCGGCCGCCTGCTCGCGCCGGTCGGACGCCGCCTGCGCGCCCTCGGCCGCCGCTGACCGACCCCCTACGATGGTCGGACCCGTGGGGCGACCCACGGGGTGAAGCCGTGACCACGACCGGAAGGAGCAGCGGTGAAGGGCGTTGGACCCGGCACCGTCCTCGGGGGCCGTTACACGGTGCACCGCAGGCTCGCCCAGGACCGCGGCACCGAGCGCTGGAGCGCCGACGACACCACGCTCGGCCGGCGGGTGTCCGTGCTCGTCGTGCCGACCGACGACCACCGCGCCGCCTCCTTCCTCGACGCCGCCCGGCGGGCCGGGTCGGTCGCCAACGCGGTCCTCGTGCGGATCCTCGACGTCGGGGAGGACCCCGAGGTCGCGTGGGTCGTCGAGGAGGAGCTCGGCGACGCCCGCACCCTCGCCGACCTCGTCACCGACGGCGGCATCCCCGGAGACGAGGTGCGCCGCATCACCGGCGAGGTGGCCGCGGCCCTCGAGTCGGCCCGCCAGCGGGGCCTGCACCACCTCGACCTCACGCCCGACGACGTCCTGCGCACCCCCGAGGGCGAGGTCCGCCTCCGCGGCCTCGAGGTCGCCGCCGTGCGCGCCGGCGAGGACGGGCTGGAGCCCGACGAGGCCGCCCGCCGCGACGCCGTCGGGGTCGTCGCCCTCACCTACGCCGGCCTCACCGGTCTCTGGCCGCTCGGCACCAGGGCGGCCGGGCTCGGCCGCGCCCCGCGCGTGCCCGGCGGTGTCGCTGCCCCCTCCGAGATCGCCGCCGGCGTGCCGCGCGACCTCGACGCCATCTGCCGGCTCACGCTCACCGACGACGAGGGCCCGACGAGCCCGGGCGACTACGCCCGCCAGGTCGCCCCGTGGCCCTCGCGCCAGGTCGTCGGGCGCCCGGTCACCCCGGCCGTGGCCGCCGAGGACGACGCGCCGGAGCCCACGGCGGAAAGTGTCGACGAGCCGGCGGCCGTCGCCGACCCGGCTGCGGGGCCGGAGGAGCGGGCCGTCGAGCCCGAGCCGGTGGCCCCCGTCGCCCCGGACACCACGGCTGCCACGGACGCCACGGCGGCCCTGCCCGCGCTGCCGCCACTGCCGACGCCGACCCCGGCCCCCGCCGCCGCGGACGACGACGAGCCGACCCGGGTCATCGCCCGGCCCGAGCCGCCCGAGTGGCTGCACAGCGACACCGGCGAGCTCCCCGACGCCTCACGCCCGGCCGCCGCGGCCGGGGTTACCGCCGCTGCCGCCGCTGCCGCGGGTGCCGCGGATGCGGTCGACGCCGGTGATGCCGCCACGACGGAGCCGGCCTCCCCGGCGGCGGCCCGCACGACGACCGGCACCACCGCCCTGGCCACGACGGCTCCCCGCGAGGTCGCGCGCCGCGACGACGTCGGCGACGAGGACGACGACGCCGGGCGTGCCGCGGCCGCCGGAGCCGTCGTCGCCGGCGCCCTCGGCACGGTCGGCTCCCGCGTCTCCGGACTCGCGCGGCGCGCGGTCGACAAGGTCTCCGAGCTCTCGCCCGACACCCAGGCCGCTCCCGCGCGCACCGACGGCCTCGACGAGCTCGACGCCCCGGCGCCCCTCGTGCCGGCCCAGCCGCTGACGAAGGACGAGTCCAAGCTGGCGCTCGGCATCGTCGTCGCCTTCCTCGTCCTGGCCCTCGTCATCGGCGTCTACGGCGTCAAGCAGATCGGGTCGAACTCCGACCTCCTCGGCGACGGCGGCCTCACGCCGACGTCGTCCGGCACCCCCACCGCGTCGCCGAGCCCGAGCGGCAGTGCGTCCGGCGGCACCGACGGAGGGGCCGCGCCCGAGCCGCTGGCCATCCTCAAGGTCGAGGCCTACGACCCCGGGGGCGACGGTGCCGAGAACAACAACCTCACCCCGAAGACCTACGACGGCGACACCTCGACCGGCTGGAGCTCGGAGAACTACCGCACCGACGCCTTCGGCGGCCTCAAGAAGGGCCTGGGCCTGATCGTCGACCTCGGGCCGAACAAGAAGCCGCAGAACGTCCAGCTCGACATCCCGCAGGACGTCGACCTCGAGGTCTGGGTCGGACCCGACGCCACGCTCGAGGGGGCCAAGAAGATCGGCTCGAAGTCCGACGCCAAGGGCAAGCTCGACTTCCCGGTTCCTGCCGACGTGGCCGGCCAGTACATCATCGTCTGGTACACCGGACTCCACGCCGACGACCAGGGCAAGCGCAGGGCGTGGCTCGACGAGGTCGTCGTCACCGGCTGAGAGGGCTGCCCGTGAACGCCGAGGGACCCGAGGACCTCGACGACGCCGCGCTGCTCGCGCGCCACGTCGCCGGGGACGGTGGTGTCGCGTTCGGCGAGCTCTTCCGCCGCCACCGCGACCGGATGTACGCCGTCGCGCTGCGGACCACGGGCAACCGCGAGCTCGCGGCCGACGCCGTGCAGGAGGCCTTCATCTCCGCGTTCCGCCGGGCCGAGGCCTACCGCGGGGAGGCGGCGGTCACCACGTGGCTGCACCGCATCGTCGTCAACGCCTGCCTCGACCGGCTGCGTCGCGAGAAGGTGTCGGTGCGCCGGGCCGGCGACCTCGGCGAGCTCGACCTCCCGGACCGGCACGACCGTCACGGGTCCACCGAGACCGCCCTCGTCGTCCACGAGGCCCTCGCCCGGCTGCCCGAGACGCAGCGGGCCGCGCTCGTGCTCGTCGACATGCACGCCGTGCCCGTTGCCGAGGCAGCGCTCGTGCTCGGCGTCGCCGAGGGGACGGTGAAGTCGCGGTGCTTCCGAGGGCGCGAGGCGCTCGCGGCGATGCTCCGGCCGGGTGGCCTGGCCGCGTCGGACGCGGGCGAGGACGAGGGCGCGGGTCCGGCCGTCGTCGCGTCGGCGGAGCGCACGGAACCTCGGGGGGCCTCGTGACGTCGTACACCCTGTCGGCAGCACCGCGACCGCCCCACCCCACCCGCACGACCCGCCGCCCTCGACACGGCGCCTCCCGGAGGAGCTCGTGAGCAACCGTCACGACGACACCGACCCGATCGAGCACGACCCCACGGGGATGCGTGCCCTGCTCGGGTCGCTCCCCGACCCCGGACCCATGCCCGCCGACCTCGTCGCCCGCATCGAGGCCGCCCTCGCCGCGGAGGCCGCCGCCGAGGCGTCGGCCGCCGCCTCGTCCACGCCGCTCGCGGCCGTCGCCCGCCTCGACCCCGCGCGGGGCGAGGTGTCGTCGGCCGGTGGCGGCGCCCGCGCGGCGGCCGGTCCCGCCGGTGACGCCGACGACGAGGGGTCCCGGGTCGTCCCGCTGCGCCGGCGCTCGCGCTGGCACCTCGTCGCCGTGGCCGCCGGGGTCGTCGGGGTGCTCGGCCTCGGCGGGCTGGTCGTCGAGACCCTGCGCCCCGGTGGCCTCCAGGCGAGCATCGGGATGTCGGCCGAGGACTCGGCCGCCGGAGGGTCGAGCGGCTCGGGAGCCGAGCCGGACGCGGCCGGGGGCGGGCCGGCGACGCTGTTCGCCGAGGACGGTGCCCTCGGGGTGGTCGTGCTCGGCAGCGGACGGCAGTACTCCACCTCCGGGCTCGCCGACGAGGTCCGGGCCAGCCTGCCGTGGGACGGCACCGGCCGCGAGGCCACCGCGACCTCCTCACCGCAGAACGCCCCGCAGTCCGACCGCGAGCAGGGCTTCGGCCCGCTCGCGGGGGCGGCGGGGGCCCGCGCCTGCGCCGACGGCCTCGGCGTCCCGGCCACCGAGACCGTCGTCGTCGACCTGGCCACCGTCGACGGGCAGGATGCCGCGGTGCTCGTGGCGACGTCGTCGGACGGCGAGCGGCGGGTCTGGGCGGTGTCCCGGTCGTGCTCGGCGACGGCTCCAGGCGTGCTCGCCGGACCGGTCCCCGTCTCCTGACCCCGGCCGTCCCGGGCACACCCCCGGGGGTACGCATGGGGCGGGTGGGACGCACGGTGGTGACCGACCGCATCCGACAGGCCCCACTCCGGCGGGGCGGGGCGGCGCCGGGAACACCCCGGCCCTAGGATCGGTTCCACGAAGGCACCGCATGTAGCGGTCGCCGCCTGCCCGCACCACAAGGGGATGTGTCCCGTGACCTCCGACGTCCGCAACGTCATCATCATCGGCTCCGGCCCGGCCGGCTGGACGGCCGCCGTGTACGCCGCCCGTGCCAACCTCGAGCCGCTCGTCATCGAGGGCTCGGTCACCGCCGGTGGCGCGCTGATGAACACCACCGAGGTCGAGAACTTCCCCGGCTTCCGCGACGGCATCATGGGCCCGGACCTCATGGAGAACATGCGCGCCCAGGCCGAGCGCTTCGGCGCCGAGATCGTCACCGACGACGTCGAGCACGTCGAGCTCGACGGCGACGTCAAGCTGGTCCGCGACGGGTCGGGCACCGAGTACCGCGCGCGGGCGGTCATCCTCGCGATGGGCTCGGCCTACCGCGAGCTCGGGCTCCCCGACGAGAAGCGGCTCTCCGGCCACGGGGTGTCGTGGTGCGCCACCTGCGACGGCTTCTTCTTCCGCGACCAGGACATCGTCGTCGTCGGCGGGGGTGACTCGGCGATGGAGGAAGCCACCTTTCTCACGAAGTTCGCCCGGTCGGTCACCGTCGTCGTGCGCCGCGACCAGCTGCGGGCCAGCCGGATCATGGCCGAGCGCGCCGAGGCCAACGAGAAGATCTCGTTCGCGTGGAACAGCGCCGTCGACGCCATCCACGGCGAGGGCAAGGTCTCGGGCGTGACGCTGCGCGACACCGTCACCGGCGAGACCCGCGAGCTGGCGGCCACCGGCCTGTTCGTCGCGATCGGGCACGACCCGCGCAACGAGCTCGTCAAGGGCTTGGTCGACCTCGACGCCGAGGGCTACGTCCTCACCGAGGGCCGCACCTCGAAGACCAACGTCGCCGGCGTGTTCGCCTGCGGCGACCTCGTCGACCACACCTACCGCCAGGCCATCACCGCGGCCGGGTCCGGCTGCGCCGCGGCCCTGGACGCCGAACGCTTCCTCGCCCACTGACGACGCCGGGGCCCGCTGCGGCGCCCCGGTCGCCCACCCGGTGTCGGACCGCTCCGGCACCATCGCACCATCCGTCCCACCCGTCCACCTCCGCCCCACGACCACCCCGCCGGCCACCGGCGCACAGAGAGGAATCCCCATGGGAGCCGTCAGCAAGACCACCGACGCCACGTTCGAGGCCGACGTCCTCAAGAGCGACAAGCCGGTCCTCGTCGACTTCTGGGCCGAGTGGTGCGGGCCGTGCCGCGCCGTCGCCCCGGTCCTCGAGGAGATCGCGCGCGACCACGGTGACAAGGTCGCCGTCGTCAAGCTCAACACCGACGAGAACCCCGACATCACCGGCAAGCTCGGCATCACGAGCATCCCGACGATGCACGTCTACCAGGGCGGCGAGATCGTCAAGACGATCATCGGCGCCCGCCCGAAGCCGGTCCTGCTCCGCGAGCTCGAGCAGTTCCTCGGCTGACGCGCCGACGTCGAGCAGAACAGCCCCGGACCGACTGGTCCGGGGCCGTTCTGTGTCGTGACGCGGATCTCGTTCTGGGACAGGCAAATCCGCGCCCCCGGGATCATTCGGCGTCGGCGGTGGCGCGCAGCTTCATGACGTCGAGGATGCGGTTGAGGTCGTCGACGGAGGCGAACTCGACGGTCAGCCGGCCCTTCTTCTGGCCGAGGGCGATGCGCACCCGGGTCTCGAGGCGGTCGGAGAGGTCGGCGGCGAGGTCGTCGAGCTGCGGACGGCGGGCGCCGGGGCGCGGCTTGCTGCGCCGGGCGGGGGTGTCGCCGTCCCCGAGGGCGACGAGCTCCTCGACGCTGCGCACCGACAGGCCCTCGGCGACGATGCGCTGCGCCATCCGCTCCATCGCGGCGGCGTCGGGCAGGCCGAGCAGGGCGCGGGCGTGGCCGGCGCTGAGCACCCCGGCGGCGACCCGGCGGGCCACGAGCGGGGGCAGGCGCAGGAGGCGCAGGGTGTTCGAGATCTGCGGCCGGGAGCGGCCGATCCGGCCGGCGAGCTCCTCCTGGGTGCAGCCGAAGTCGTCGAGCAGCTGCTGGTAGGCGGCCGCCTCCTCGAGCGGGTTGAGCTGGCTGCGGTGGAGGTTCTCGAGGAGGGCGTCCCGCAGCAGGTCGTCCTCGTCGGTGGAGCGGACGATCGCCGGCACGGTCTCCTTGCCGGCCTCCCGCGAGGCGCGCCAGCGCCGCTCGCCCATGATCAGCTCGTACCGGACGGTGTCGTCGGGGCCCGCGCCGGGGACCGGCCGGACGACGACCGGCTGGAGGACGCCGATCTCGCGGACCGAGTGGACGAGCTCGGCGAGCTCGTCCTCGTCGAAGACGGTGCGCGGCTGCCGGCGGTTCGGCGTGATCTCGTCGAGCGGGATCTCGGCGAAGCGCGCCCCCGGGACCGGGCGCAGGCCGTCGGACTCGGCGGCGGCCGACCCCCCGGTGGGGTCGTCGGGCGCCGGGTTCGTCGCGGCGTCGGCGTCGGTGCCGGCCGCGGTGTCCGCGGTCGCGTCGCGGGCGGGGAAGAAGACGTCGACGGGGCGGTCGGTCGCCGGCTGGCTCGGGATGAGCGCGCCGAGACCGCGACCCAGGGCTCGCCGCTTCTCGCTCATGCGGACTCCTCGGTGGTGGCTCGTGCGGCGCCGCGCTCGGCGAGCTCGACGGCCGCCTCGAGGTAGGACAGGGCGCCGCTGCTGTTCGGGTCGTAGGTCATGACGGTCTGGCCGTGGCTCGGCGCCTCGGAGATGCGCACCGAGCGCGGCACGGTCGCCCGCAGGGTCTGGGCGGAGAAGTGCTCCCGCACCTCGTCGGCCACCTGGGCCGAGAGCCGCGTGCGGCCGTCGTACATCGTCAGGAGGATGGTCGAGACGTGGAGGGCCGGGTTGAGGTGGCTGCGGATGAGCTCGATGTTCTTGAGCAGCTGGCTCAGTCCCTCGAGCGCGTAGTACTCGCACTGGATCGGGATGAACACCTCGGTCGCCGCGACAAAGGCGTTGACCGTCAGCAGGCCGAGGCTCGGCGGGCAGTCGACGATGACGTAGTCGAGCTGCTCCCCCGTGGCGGTCCGCTGCTCGACGTAGGCCGCGACCGCCTTCTGGAGGCGCGTCTCGCGCGCGACGAGGGACACAAGCTCGATCTCGGCGCCGGCGAGGTCGATGGTCGCGGGGGCGCAGACCAGCCCCGGCAGGTCGGGACAGGGCTGGACGACCTCGGCGAGGTCGTGACCGTCGACGAGGACGTCGTAGACGCTCGGCACCTCGGAGTGGTGGTCGATGCCGAGGGCCGTGCTCGCGTTGCCCTGGGGGTCGAGGTCGATGACGAGCACGGTGCTGCCGGCCTGCGCGAGGGCGGCGGCGATGTTCACCGTCGTCGTCGTCTTGCCGACGCCGCCCTTCTGGTTGGCGACGGTGAGCACCCGGGTGCGCTCGGGGCGGGGGACGGACCGGCCGCTCAGGGTGATCCGCTTGCGGGCGTCCTCGGCGACGGCCTGCGCGAGCGGGGTGTTCCAGTCGGCTCCGGGGATGGATGCGGCGATGGCTGCTCGCTCCTCGCTGTCGTCAGGACTCTCGTCGGTCGTCGTCGGGTGATCGGGGTGCTCGGCGTCCGTCCCCACGTCCGTCGTGGTCGGCAGGTCGGACGAGGCACGGTCGGCGCCGTCCTCGGCGAGCGTTTCACGTGAAACGGTGCCTGGCCACCCGAGGTCCGACCCATCGGCCGGGCGACCGCTCGGGAACCCCAGACCGTGCGCCACCGACGGACGATCCGAGGCATCGAGGGTGATGGGCACGGCAACCTCCTAGACGACGAACCACCCCATCCAACAGCACCGAGTGCCGACACGCCAAAGATTCGTGGGGCTGTGGACAACGTGGGGGAAACGTGACGAGGTGTGGACGAGGGGGGAGCGTTTCACGTGAAACATCACGCGTGGATCCGCGCCGTATGGCGGTTTTCACCGCCCGGGCGGCGACGGAGGGTCACGGTGGATAACTTGTGGACGACCCGTCGTGGCGGCGACCAGCGAGGCCCTGCGGCCCGGTCGCAGGTGGACCGACGGCTCCTCCTCGGCGCCCCGGGACTTTCCGTCCGGAGCCGGGTCCGGCCGTCGTCGCGGTCTGCCGTGGGACCTGGTCCGGTCCGTCGTCCGGCGCGGTCTCGCGCTCGCCGCGACCGGCTCGAGGCGCCGGTCCGGCCGATCGAGGCGACCGGGCGACCACGGTGGGGTCCGACGCACACCCACCGATGCCTTCGTGTGCCGCGCGACCTCTCCACGGCCCGGCCTCCGGCGACCACCGGGCGCGTCGCGACCGGATGCCGCACGACACCTCCTCACCGGACTCCGGCGGCCTCGCCCCGACGGGCCTCCCACGTGTCGCCGACCTCCGTCCTGACCAACCGCCCGGGACCCCGACCGCCCCTCCTCGCACCGGAGCCGGCGACCGTCGGCTCGCCGATCCCGGTCCGGGGTGCTGGTCCGGGTCCGGGCCATCGGCTCGCGACGACGCCTCCGTCCCGGCGCCCCGGAGCCGACGCTCGACGCACCCCGTGTCCGCCGACGCCGCCGCTGGACCCCCGCCACCCGACCGTGGCTGCCGGACCCCCCCGACGTGCTCCGCCGGCCCCTCACTCACGACCCTCCCCCGGACCATCCACGAGTCGGCGGATCCCTCCACCCGCGCACGAGGCCTCGGGCTCGGCACCGGGTCGACGACCAACCGCTCGGGGCGGGGCCGACCCACAGGGTCGGGGTCGCCTCCCGCGCTCGTCCCCAGGTCGGACCCATCGACCCCGACGGCGTCCACGGCCCCTGCGCCCTCCGGCTCGCGCGGCCACGCCCGAGTCGTGTCAGACGGTGTGCGCGGAGTCGACCGGTGGCGAGAGTGACCTGCCCCCTCGGGGCCCTCGCGCGACGTCCACGGCTGTCCTGCGGACGATCGATGTTTCACGTGAAACGGTGTGTCGCGGACGTGACGTCCGGGGCCCCGTCAGCTGTTCGGATTCGCCATGAAGGTCGTGCGCCATCTCGCCGATGTTTCACGTGAAACGCACCCGGATCCGGCGACCTGCCGAGCGGTGGACCTCTGCCGACCCGCCTCCCCCGGCCGAGTCGCCTCGGCGCACAGCCCCCTTCGGTTCCGTCAATGCCCCGCGGCCGGCCGTCGACCCGAGCGGCTCACGGCCGAGGATCCCCGCGAGACCCGACGGAGAGGACGCCCGACCCGGCATCGGCGCGCCCCGGTCGCCACGGCGCCTGCTCCCCCCGAGGACCGGCCCGCCGAGGCCAGCCACCCTCCCGGGCTCAATCCTGGCGACCCGGCTCCCCACCGGCTCGGCCGGCCCGCCGACGCCGCGACCCGGCCCGTCGCGACCCGGGACCCTTGGAGCGCCGGCCGGCACCCCCACGCTCCCGTCGACGTTCCAGCCGGAGGTCGACGGTGAGCACCGGCTCCTCGAGGACGTCGCCGCCGTGCTCGGTGACGACGCCCTCCCCGAGGCCGAGCCGGCCCAGCGCGGCCGCGTCCTCGCCCAGCTCCTCGGCAGCGCTGCGTCCCTTCATCGCCACGAGCGTCCCGCCCTCCTCGAGGAGCGGGACACACCAGCGGGCCAGCTTGTCCAGCCGCGCGACCGCCCGAGCCGTCACCCACGGGGCCGACAGGCTGCCGGCCAGCTCCTCGGCCCGACCCCGGTGGACCGTCACCGACCTCAACCCCAGCTCTGCGACGACGCCCTCCAACCACGTCGTCCGACGCAGCATCGGCTCGACGAGCAGCACCTCGAGGTCGGGTCGCGCGACGGCCAGCGCGATGCCCGGCAGACCGGCACCAGACCCCACGTCGATCACCCGGGCGTCCTCCGGGAAGGCATCCTCGACGACCGCGCAGTTGAGCACGTGCCGCTCCCAGAGCCGGGGGACCTCCCGCGGGCCGATGAGGCCGTGGCTCACGCCGGTGTCGGCGAGGATCGCGGCGAACCGCTCGGCCAGCTCGATCCGGTCCCCGAACACCGCGGCCGCACCCGAAGGTGCGGCCGGCGGCGTCAACGGGGTCTCCCCGTCATGTTTCACGTGAAACAGATCCTCACGCGGGGCTGATGACGACGTGACGCCGCGGCTCGGCGCCCTCGGACTCGGAGACGAGCCCGGCGGCCAGCACCTCGTCGTGGACCACCTTGCGCTCGAACGCCGTCATCGGCGCCAGCGCAGCCGGCTCACCGGACGACTTGACGCCCTCGATCGCCTCCCGGGCGAGCGTCACGAGCGCTGCCCGCCGCTCGGCGCGGTGGCCGGCGACATCGAGCATGAGGCGGCTCCGCTCGCCGGTCTCGGCCTGGACGGCCAGCCGGGTCAGCTCCTGGAGCGCCTCGAGCACCTGGCCGTCCGGGCCGACGAGCCGGCGCGGCACCCGCCCCTCGTCGCTGTCGACGAGCGCGACCGCGGCCCGGTCGCCGTCGATGTCGACGTCGAGGTCTCCGTCGAGGTCGCAGATGTCGAGCAGCGTCTCGAGGAAGTCGGCCGCGACCTCCCCCTCGCGCTCGAGCTGTCCTCGCCGTCCGGACCGCTTCGACGGGGCCGGCACCTCGTCGTCACCCTCACCCGAGGACGTCTCGTCGGTGGCGTCCTCCGCCGTCACCTCGTCGGCCGCAGCGGCCTCGTCGGCCGGGGCGGCCTCGTCCGCGGTGGTGTCGTGCACCACCGGCTCGGCCACGGGCGCCTGCTCCTGGGGCGCCTCGTCGACGACGGTGTCGGTCGTGATGGCCTCGGTGGCCTCGGTCGTGTTCTCGCTCATGTGGGTGCTCCTGGTGGGAGGACGGGTCGGGTCAGGGGGACGGCCTCGGCCGCAGGGAGCCGGGTCAGCCGCTGGTCGTGGGGCCGCCGGCCGGCTTGCCGCCGGGCTTCCCGGCGTTCTTCGCGCGCTTCTTGGACTTCGGCTGCACGCGCTGGCCGCTCTTCGTCGCGTCGGTGGCCTCGTCCTCGTCGGCGCCGTCGGTGACCGCGGCGGCCCCGGGCACGGCCTTGCCCTTGCGCTGGAGCCGCTCGTGGTACGCCCGCTCGGCCGCCGAGCCCGGCGCCGGCATCCGGCGGATGACGTAGAACTGCTGGGTCATCGACCACACGTTGGTGGTGAACCAGTAGATGAGGACACCGATCGGGAAGTTGATGCCGGAGACGGCGAAGATGATCGGGAAGATGTAGAGCAGCATCTTCTGCTGCTTGGCGAACGGGCTGTCCAGCGCCGACTGCGGCATGTTCTTCGTCATCAGCTGCCGCTGGGTGAGGAAGGTCGTCGCCGACATGAGGACGATGAGCACGACGGTGACGATCTGGGTCGACAGGCCGTTCGCCCCGAGGAACGTGTCGGACAGCTGAGCACCGAAGATCGATGCCGATTCCGCCTGTGACGCAACGGTTTTCGTGATGGGACCGATCTGCGCCTTGTCGCCGGCGGCGATGTCGTCGAGACCGTTGAGCACCCGGAAGAGGCCGAAGAAGAACGGCGACTGGACGAGGATCGGCAGGCACGAGCTGAAGGGGTTGGTCCCCTCCTTCTTGTACAGCTCCATCGTCTCCTGGGTCATCGCCTGGCGGGACTCGGGATCGGTCTTGCCCTTGTACTTCTTCTGGATCTTCTGCAGCTCCGGCTGGATGAGCTGCATCTTGCGCGATGCCTTGATCTGCTTGACGAACAGCGGGATCATCGCGGCCCGCATGACGATGACGAGGCCGACGATCGACAGCGCCCAGGTGATGCCGGCCGCCTCGGGCAGCCCGAGGGTCGTGAAGACCTGGTGGAAGCCGTACATGATCCACGCCACGAGCCACTCGATCGGCGTCAGGATGCTGTTGAACAGGTCGCCCATGATGTCCTTCGTCGGTGCCGACCTCAGCCGGCGGGTGGTGTCACGGTGGTGACGGTGGTCAGGGGTGGGTGGGGGTCGCGCCCGAGGGCCCGCGGTAGGGCTTGGGCCCGGTGGTGCCCGGTACCGGACGCCCGGTGTCGGGGTCCCGCTCGGGCACGTGGTCGACGCCGCCGGGGGTCCACGGGTGGCAGCGACCCAGCCGGGCCATCGCCATCCCCGTCCCCCGCAGCGGGCCGAAGCGCTCGATGGCGGTGACCGCGTAGGCCGAGCACGACGGGTAGTACCGGCAGGTCGGCGGTCGCAGCGGGCTGACGAACCGCTGGTAGCCCCGGATGAGCCACAGCAGCGGCGTCGCGAGCAGCCGTCCGAGCGTCACGCCACACCTCCGAGCCGGCCGAGCACCTTGTGCCACAACGCGTCGAGCGAGGCCGCCAGTTCCCCGGAGCTCGCGGCGCCCGCCGGCGGGTTGGCCCGCACGACGAGGTCGACACCCCCCGGGACGACGGCCAGCCGCTGCGCCACGAGGGCCCGGAGCCGGCGCTTGGTGCGGTTGCGGACGACGGCGCCCCCGACGGCCCTCGACACGACGAAACCGACCCGCGGCGGGCATCCCGCACGCGCGTCGGTTCGGTGGGCGTGGACCACGAGGAGTCGCGAGCCGGCCCGGGTGGACCCGGGACCGCGGACCGCCGACGCGAAGTCCGACCGCTCACGCAGCCGGTTCGGCGCCGGCAGCACCGACCGGCCTCAGGCCGAGAGCTCTGCGCGGCCCTTGCGACGCCGGGCGGAGAGGATGGCGCGGCCAGCGCGGGTGCGCATCCGCAGGCGGAAGCCGTGGGTCTTGGCCCGACGGCGGTTGTTCGGCTGGAAGGTCCGCTTGCTCACGATGGGTCTCTTTCGCGGGTGGCGGGCCGGAGCGGCCCGGGGGTCTGGGTGGCCGCCTGGTCGGCTGCAGTCGAAAGCCCACGGGTCGCGCGGTGCGCGCGGGCCATGGGCATGCGAAAACAGCCGGAACAGGCTGCTCCACGGTACCCGAGCGCCCGCTCGCCGACCAAACCCGAGGTCGACTACCCGACACCGCCGTCAACCCTCTACCATCGCACGGAGCATCGGGCGGGCACCGCAACGACACACTGCTGTCGCCCCACGTCGACGTCCTCACAGCCTGTGGACAACCATGTGGACGACCCGGGCCGGTGCCGCGCCGGAGGCGTGAGCACGGACCATGACCAGGGCAGCGGAAGGACGGGGAGCACGTGCCGGACGCGACGATGACCCAGGTGTGGCGGGCGACCCTCGAGGCGCTCGACGAGGACGGCATCCCGGTCCAGCAGCGGGCCTTCCTCTCCCTCGCCCGGCTCGTCGGCCTCCTCGACGACACCGCGCTCATCGCCGTCCCGAACGACTTCACGAAGGACATCGTCGAGACGCGGCTGCGCGAGCGGGTCACCCAGACCCTCGGCGACCGGCTCGGCCGCGACGTGCGCCTCGCGGTCACCGTCGACCCCACCCTCGGCGAGGTCGCCGACGCCGCGGGCGACCCGGGCGACGACGGCCACGACCGGCGCGCCGCCGACCGGCGCCAGCAGATCGACGACCTCGACCTCGAGGACGACGGCGACGCCCCCGACGGCTCGACGCCCGGCCGCGACACCGCCGCCCTCGGCCTCGTCGAGGTCCCCGGGATGCGCCGCCCGCGCCCCGGCACCCAGGTGCCCGAGCAGGTCGAGCTGACCCGCCTCAACCCGAAGTACACCTTCGACACCTTCGTCATCGGGGCGAGCAACCGGTTCGCCCACGCGGCCGCGGTCGCCGTCGCCGAGCAGCCGGCCAAGGCCTACAACCCGCTCTTCGTCTACGGCGACTCCGGGCTGGGCAAGACCCACCTGCTGCACGCCATCGGGCACTACGCGCGCAACCTCTTCCCGCACGTCAAGGTGCGGTACGTGAACTCCGAGGAGTTCACCAACGACTTCATCAACAGCATCCGCGACGACAAGGCCGCCAACTTCCAACGCCGTTACCGCGACGTCGACGTGCTGCTCATCGACGACATCCAGTTCCTCCAGGGCAAGGTGCAGACCCAGGAGGAGTTCTTCCACACGTTCAACACCCTCCACAACGCGAGCAAGCAGGTCGTCATCACGAGCGACGTGCCGCCCAAGCTGCTCACCGGGTTCGAGGCGCGGATGCGCAGCCGGTTCGAGATGGGCCTGCTCACCGACGTCCAGCCGCCCGACCTCGAGACGCGCATCGCGATCCTGCGCAAGAAGGCCATCCAGGAGCGGCTCAGCGTCCCCGACGACGTCCACGAGTTCATCGCCTCGCGGATCTCCACGAACATCCGCGAGCTCGAGGGCGCGCTCATCCGGGTCACGGCGTTCGCGAGCCTCAACCGCCAGCCGGTCGACATGAGCCTCGCCGAGATCGTCCTGCGCGACCTCATCCCGGACGACTCGACGAGCCAGGTCACGCCGGCGACGATCATCGCCCAGACGGCCGCGTACTTCGGGCTGACCATCGAGGACCTCCAGGGCCAGTCCCGCTCGCGCGTCCTCGTCACCGCCCGGCAGATCGCGATGTACCTGTGCCGCGAGCTGACCGAGATGTCGCTGCCGAAGATCGGCCAGCAGTTCGGCGGCCGCGACCACACGACCGTCATGCACGCCGAGAAGAAGATCCGCCAGCTGATGGCCGAGCGCCGCGCCATCTACAACCAGGTCACCGAGCTGACCAACCGGATCAAGCAGCAGTCCCGCTGACGCCATCGCGCTGCGTGCCCGGAACCCACCCCGACAGGCCCGTCCGGCGGGTTCGGGGTGAGTGCTGAACGACGAGTCGGCCCGGAGGATCCGTCCACGGGAACGCCTGCGCCGTCCCGAGGTTGTCCACAGGCTCGTCCCCAGCCGGTGTACAACCCTTGTCGAAGCCCGCGACCGTCGGTGACGCGTCGCGCCGGGCCGACCCCGGACGAAGTGCACCCGCAGCACGCGCCGTCCACCGTCCACCGGTGGGGACGAGCCTGTGGACGGTCCTGCCTCCGGGGCCACCCGATCGCCTCGACCGACCCGGTTGTCCACAGGACCTGTGGACACGTGTGGACGACCGCACCGCGCTCGTGGACGGCGGACGGGTCGCCGGTGGACGCCGTGTGAACGCCCGATGGCCGTCAACAGCCGCACCGCCGGCGTCCACGACCCGTCCACGGCCGGTCCACACCCCGGCTCGCCGCGCTGACCTGCGGTGACGCCGGACCGTCCACAGGTTCCACACCTCCGATGACCACGACGAGACCCAGAGATGACGAGGTCCACCCCGACCAGGACCCTGCTGTGCGACCCGGCCCGGACGACCACGGAACCCACCCTGCCCGCACCCACCGACAACCGATGGTGGAGTGACCAGCGGTGCACTAGTGTCAGGGTCCCGTCTGCCCCGGAGCGCCAGCGTGCGCGCGGGCGGCGGTGACACTCCGATGCACGACCAGGCGCGGACCCCTCCGCGCCGGATAGGGCGGTATGCCGTGAAGTTCCGCGTCGAGCGCGACGTCCTGGCCGAGGCGGTCACCTGGGTGGCCCGCGGGCTCCCCGCGCGTCCGCCGGTGCCGGTGCTCGCCGGCATCCTCCTCGAGGCCTCCGACGACGGCACCCTCACCCTCAGCGCCTTCGACTACGAGGTCTCGGCCCGCGTCACCGTCGCCGCCGAGGTCGCCGAGGCCGGCACCGTGCTCGTCCTCGGCCGGCTGCTCGCCGACATCTCGCGCAACCTCCCGGCCCGCCCCATCGACCTCGCGACCGAGGGCAACAAGGTCCACGTCACGTGCGGCGCCTCCCGCTTCAGCCTCCTGATGATGCCCGCCGACGACTACCCGACCCTGCCGGCCTCCCCCGAGCCCACCGGCACCGTCGACGGCCACCTCTTCACCCAGGCCGTCGCCCAGGTGTCGGTCGCGGCCGACCGCGGCGACACCCTGCCGATCCTCACCGGCGTGCGCGTCGAGGTCGAGGGCGACACGATGACGCTGCTCGCCACCGACCGCTACCGCCTCGCGATGCGCGAGCTGACGTGGAACCCCACGGCCACCGACGCCAGCCACGTCGTCCTCATCCCGGCCCGCACCCTCTCCGAGACGGCCCGCAGCCTCGGCGCGAGCGGCTCGATCGACGTCGCGCTCGGCGCCACCGCCGGCGGTGACGGGCTCGTCGGGTTCGAGGCCGGCCGGCGCCGCACGACGACCCGCCTCCTCGACGGCGAGTACCCCAAGGTGTCCTCGATCTTCCCGACGACCTCCGACACCGAGGCCGTCGTGCGCACCGCCGACCTCGTCGAGGCGGTCAAGCGCGTCGCGCTCGTCGCCGAGCGCAACACACCGGTGCGGCTGCGCTTCGCCGGCGACCAGGTGGCCATCGAGGCCGGGACCGGTGACGACGCCCAGGCCTCCGAGGCCGTCGAGTGCACCCTCACCGGCCCGGACGTCGAGATCGCCTTCAACCCCACCTACCTCCTCGACGGCCTCGGCGCGGTCGGCACCGACTGGACCCGCGTCTCGTTCACCCAGCCCTCGCGCCCGGCCGTCCTCTCCGGCCAGGACAGCGCCGACGGCGAGGCCGACACCTCGTACCGGTACGTCCTCATGCCGGTCCGCTTCGCCTCCTGACCCCACCGCGGCCCCCGGCCCGGGCCGCACCGGGCGTAGCCTGCGGGACAGCAGCGACCCCCATCACGAAGGAGCACCCGGATGCAGCTCGGACTGGTCGGCCTCGGCAAGATGGGCGGCAACATGCGCGAGCGGCTGCGCCGCGCGGGCCACGAGGTCGTCGGGTACGACCGCAACAAGAGCGTCTCCGACGCCCGCTCGCTCGCCGACATGGTCAAGAAGCTCGACGGGCCGCGCGTCGTCTGGGTGATGGTCCCCCACGGCGCCCCCACCCGTGACACCGTCACCAAGCTCGCCGACCTCCTCGACAAGGGCGACCTCGTCATCGACGGCGGCAACAGCAAGTTCACCGACGACTTCGAGAACGAGAAGCTGCTGCGCGCGAAGGGCATCGGCTACCTCGACTGCGGTGTCTCGGGCGGCATCTGGGGCCTCGAGAACGGCTACGGCCTGATGGTCGGCGGCTCCGCGACCAACGTCCGCAAGGCGATGCCGATCTTCGACGCGCTGCGCCCCGAGGGCCCGCGCGACGAGGGCTTCGTGCACGCCGGCAAGGTCGGCGCCGGGCACTACACGAAGATGGTGCACAACGGCATCGAGTACGGCCTGATGCACGCCTACGCCGAGGGCTACGAGCTGCTCGAGAAGAAGGACATCGTCGAGAACGTCCCCGGGGCGTTCAAGGCGTGGAGCCGCGGCACCGTCGTCCGGTCCTGGCTGCTCGACCTCATGGTCAAGGCGCTCGAGGAGAACCCCTCGCTCGAGGACGTCTCCGACTACACCTCCGACTCCGGCGAGGGCCGCTGGACCGTCGAGGAGGCCATCGAGCTGTCGGTGCCGATGCCGGTCATCTCGGCCTCGCTCTTCGCGCGGTTCGCCTCGCGCCAGGAGACCTCCCCGACGATGCAGGCCGTCGCCGCGCTGCGCGGTCAGTTCGGCGGGCACCAGGTGATGACCGTCGCCGAGGGCGAGCAGCTGCGCTCCGAGGCCGCGGCCGGGGTCGCGAGCGCCGAGGAGGCCAAGGCCAAGGCCGGCCGCAAGGAGAAGAAGCCGGCGAAGAAGGCCGCGGCGAAGAAGGCGGCCAAGGCGGCCACCGCGGGTCCGGCCTCGCCGGGTCGCTCGGCCTCGGGCGCCGCCCGCAAGCGCGCGACGAAGAAGGCCTGAGCGGGCAGGTGCACGTCCGGCACCTGTCGGTCGCCGACTTCCGCAGCTACGCCACCGCCGAGCTCCCGCTCGAGCCCGGGGTGACGACGCTCGTCGGGCTCAACGGGCAGGGCAAGACCAACCTCGTCGAGGCGATCGGCTACCTCGCGTCGCTCTCGTCGCACCGGGTGGCGACCGATGCCCCGCTCGTCCGGTTCGGCGCCGAGCGGGCGGTCGTGCGCGGCGCCGTCGTCCGCGACGGCCGCGAGACGATGGTCGAGCTCGAGATCACGCCGGGGAAGGCGAACCGGGCCCGGCTCAACCGCTCGCCGGTGCGCCCGCGCGAGGTGCTCGGCACGCTGCGGACGGTGCTCTTCGCGCCGGAGGACCTCGCGCTCGTCAAGGGCGACCCCGGCGAGCGCCGGCGCTTCCTCGACGACCTCCTCGTGGCCCGCCAGCCGCGCTGGGCGGGCGTGCGCCAGGAGTACGACCGCATCGTCAAGCAGCGCTCGGCCCTGCTGAAGTCGGCCCAGCCGTACCTGTCGCGGCGGTCTCGCGGGCGCCGGCCACGGCCCGGGGCGGAGTCGCTCGACCCCGCGTCCGAGACGGCCTCCGCGCTGCACACCCTCTCGGTGTGGGACGCCCAGCTGGCGGGGGTCGGCGCGCAGCTGCTGTACGCCCGGCTGCGGCTGCTGCGCGACCTCGGCCCGTACCTCGGCAAGGCCTACGACGAGGTGAGCAACGGGCAGTCCGACGCCCGGGTGGCCTACCGGTCCTCGCTGCGGGAGGCGACCGCGGCACGCATCGCGGCCGGTGAGGTGCCCGAGGTCGCCGAGCTGCACGACGAGGTCCTCGCCTCGCTCGCCGAGGTCCGTGACCAGGAGGTCGAGCGCGGGGTGTGCCTCGTCGGCCCGCACCGCGACGACCTGGTCCTCTCGCTCGGCGAGCTGCCGGCCAAGGGGTACGCGAGCCACGGGGAGTCGTGGTCGTTCGCGCTCGGGCTGCGGCTCGCGGCCTTCCAGCTGCTGCGCACCGACCTCGGGGACGACCCGGTGCTCGTCCTCGACGACGTCTTCGCCGAGCTCGACTCGGGCCGGCGCGAGCGGCTGGCCGCGATGGTCGCCGACGCCGAGCAGGTGCTCGTGACGGCCGCCGTGCCCGAGGACGTGCCGGCCGCGCTCGCCGGCCGGACCCACCGGGTGACCCTCGGCTCGGTCGAGTCCTCCTCCCCCACGACCGACGGCGGAGGGGGCGACACCGCACCGGCGCTCGACCCCGAGGAGCCGGCCGATGACGCCTGACCCCCCGGCGGCCCCGGATGACCCACGCGTATCGGGTGACCCGATACCGCCGCGCTCCACCCCGGAACCGTTCCCCGCGGAAGAGGGTGCTTCCCGGGGGAAGAGCGGTGCCGGGGCCTCCGACACCGGCCCGGACCTCGCCGAGGAGGCACGTGAGGACGAGGTCGGCGACGCCGGGCTCGCGACGGCCGAGGCGCTCGCAAGGGCCCGGGCCCGAGCGCGCGCCAAGGGCCTGCGCCCGGGCCTGAAGCCCCGCCGCCGCGCCAAGGACGTGCCGGGGGGCCGGCGCGGTGACGCCGGCCGCGACCCGCAGCTGCTCGGCGACCAGATCGACCGGTTCGTCGTCGACCGCGGCTGGGGCGCCGACGTGGCCGTCGGCTCGGTCATCGGGCGCTGGCCGGTCATCGTCGGCGACGAGGTCGCCGCCCACTGCCATCCCACCGACTTCGTCGACGGCGTCCTCACCGTCCGCGCCGACTCCACCGCCTGGGCCACCCAGCTGCGCCTGCTCGAGTCGTCGCTGATGGCCCGCCTCGCCGAGGACGTCGGCGAGGGGACGGTCGCCGAGCTGCGGGTCGTCGGCCCGAGCGCGCCGACGTGGTCGCGCGGGCGGCACCGGGTGCAGGACGGCCGTGGCCCCCGCGACACCTACGGCTGACCTCACCCCCTTCGACTTGTTGCGAGTTCGACCGCCCGACACCCCGAATGAGGGCGCGTCCAGCGGCCGAACTCGCAACAAGTGTGGGTTGATCGAGGAGGTCAGGGGTCCGCGCGCAGGAGCGAGAGGACGAGGCGCAGCTGCTGCTCGAGCAGCGCTCCGGCGTCCCGGAAGGTGTCCCGCCCGTACTGCCCGAAGACCTCGAGGCTCGTCCCCCCGACGAGCACGGCCCAGAGGGTGAGCGCCCGGGCGAGCACGTCGGCCCCGGCGGCCAGGCCGACCTCCTCACCCACGCGCACGAGGTCGGCGAGCAGGTCCTCGTCGCGCGTCGCCACGGGTCCGGCCGGCGTCACCTCGCCGGCCCGCACCCCCTCGTCGACGAGCCGCGCGAGGGTGATGACGACCCGGGTCCCCGGCTCGACGGTGCGCTCGGCCGGTGCCTCGTACCCCGGCACCGGGCTGCCGTAGAGCAGCGCGTACCGCGAGGGGTCGTCGACCGCCCACCGCCGGAACGCCCTCCCGGCGACGACGACCCGCTCGGACCACGGCCGGTCGCCCGCCTCGGCCACCGCCGCGTCGACGGCGTCGGCGACCTCGGTGTAGGCGTCGACGAGGAGGAGGGTCAGCAGCTCGTCGCGGTTGGCGACGTACCGGTACACCGCCGACGACACCATCCCGAGGTCGCGGGTCACCGCGCGCAGCGACAGCCCGGCCGCTCCCTCCGCGGCGAGGTGACGGCGCCCGATCTCGACGATGCGGGCCTCGACGGCGCGGCGGTGCTCGGCACGGGACGGCATGGCCCCATCCAACCACGACCGAGAGCAGTGCTCTTGACAACGCGACCCCGGACGCGCACACTCGTCCACGACGAGAGCAGTGCTCACACTTTGCGAGGAGAGACCGATGACCCAGCCGACGACCCCCGACCCCGCCGCCCGTTACGTCCGCCCCACCGACCGGATGGACGCCTGGTTCAACGCCGCGGTGCGCTGGCTCACCGAGCACGGCGTCAGCCTCCTCGGGTCGCGGGTGCTCACCGTGCGCGGCCGGCGCTCGGGCCTGCCCCGCAGCACGCCGGTCAACCTCCTGACCCGGGGCGACGAGCGCTTCCTCGTCGCCCCCCGCGGCAACACCGAGTGGGTCCGCAACGTCCGCGCCGCCGGCGAGGCGGAGCTGCGGGTCGGCCGCCGGGTCGAGCGGGTGCGGCTCGTCGAGGTGCCCGTCGCGGAGCGGCCGGCCGTCATCCGGGTGTACCTGGAGCGCTGGGGCTGGGAGGTCGGCCGCTTCGTCGAGGGCCTGACCAAGGACTCCACCGACGCCGAGCTCGCCGCCGCCGCCCCCGGCTTCCCCGTCTTCCGGGTGGCGGCCGCGGCGTGACCGGCGGCTAGGGTCGGGCCCGTGGATGCCGACGCCGACGCCCCCCTGGTCACCCGGTCCGACGAGGACCGCATCGCCGTCGTCACGCTCGACTCCCCCGCCAACCGCAACGCCCTCTCGCGCCGGATGGTCGCCGAGCTCACCGACCACCTCGACGGCCTCGCCGCCGACGACTCGCTCCACGGCGTGCTCCTGCGCTCGAGCCACCGCGTCTTCTGCGCCGGAGCGGACCTCACCGAGGCCGCGACCGTCGACATGACCGAGTCGGCCCGCGGCATCGTCGCCCTCCAGCGCCGGGTGGCGGCCCTGCCCGTCCCCGTCGTCGTCCGCCTCGACGGTCCGGTGCGCGCCGGCGGCCTCGGGCTCGTCGCGGCCGCCGACCTCGTCGTCTGCCGCGACGACGTGTCGTTCGCGCTCACCGAGGTCCGGCTCGGGCTGGCCGCGGCGATCATCTCGATTCCGCTGCGGCACAGGGTCACCGGGCGATCCCTCTCCGACTGGTCACTCACCGGGCGGACGTTCCCGGCGCACGAGGCGGCGGCCTCCGGGCTCGTCTCCCGCGTCGCCGACGAGGCCGGGATGGACACCGCCGTCGCCGCCGTCCTCGACGACCTGCGCGCCGGCGCCCGCCAGGGCCTGGTCGCCGCCAAGCGGCTCCTCGCCACCGACCTGCTCGCCTCCTTCGACCGCGACGGCGAGGAGATGGCCCGGCTGTCCGGTGAGCTCTTCGGGTCCCCGCTCGCGCAGGAACGGATGGCCGCCGCTCTGCGCCGCTGACCGTTCGGCCAGACCTGCCCGTCGGGGTGCCGCGCGCCGCCGCCCGTGGCCCTACGCTGCGGTCGGGGTGCGGCCGAGCCCCGTCCCCGCGACCATCGGCCACGGAGGGGATCGTGCTCGCACCCGTGCTGCGCCGGATCGCGACGTCGGCGTCCGCGGCCCTGCTCCTGCTGGCCCCCGCGTCCCCCGTTCACGCAGCCGAGCCACCGGGCACCCCGTCCGCGGTGACGGCGCTGTCGACCATCGAGGGCGTCCGCGTCTCCTGGCAGGCCCCCGGCACCGCCCCGGGCCGACCCCTCCCCACCGGGTGGGTGGTCCGTCGCACGAGCGCGGCCGGCGAGCGCACCTGGACACTGCCCCTCGGCCGGTACCCGTGGCAGCTCGACGACGACGAGCTCGGCGCCGGCGTCGAGGCGCACTACACCGTGGCCGCCACGGCCGCAGGCGTCGAGGGCCCGGTGAGCGACCCGGCCGTCGGGTCGCGGGCCGTCGACGCCCGCCCGTTCGAGCCCGCCCGCGACGCCCTCGTCGTCGTGTGGGACCACGAGGACGCAACGCACCGCGGGGCCACTCTCGTCGGTCCGGCACTCGAGGCCACCCCGGTCGCCGGGGGTGTGGCCGTGACCCGGGCGAACTACTCGGGCAGCGGCCCGCGGTTCACCGTCCCGTGGCCGATCGCGGACGGGGCGTACCCGGTCGGCACCGGCACCGACGAGGTGCCCGTCGGCGTGGAGGGTGCGGTGGGGACCTGCGCCGCCACGTCGGGCCGCCTCACGGTCGCGCACGCCACGCCCAGCCGGAGCTCGTGGTGGGCGGCGGTCACGCTCGACGCGGACCTGGGCTGTCCCGACGGGTCCCGCGTCCGGGCCAGCGGTCGCCTGGCGACCCCGGAACCGGTCACCGCGATCGAGGGCGACGTCGTGGCCGCCCTCGCCGCCGCTCCGGGGACCGGCACGGTCCTCGACCACGTGGTGCGGAACACCGGGCAGCGACCGCAGACGGTCCGTGGGGTGCGACTCCTGCCCTCGGGCGTCCCCGGGACGACGAGCGGCGCCGACCCCACCGGCGTCCTCTCCGTCGGCACGGGGTCGTGCACCGGAGTCCTCGCACCGGGTGCCTCGTGCACGCTGCGCCTGCGCGAGGACCGTCCGTCCGGCGCCACCGCCGACACGGAGTACACGGCCCGGGTCGTGCTCGCGACCGACGACGGTGAGTGGACGGTCGGCACGGCCGTGGGCACCGACCGGGTCGAGCTCGCCGCGCCCCAGGACCTGGTCGCGACCGGGCGACCGGGACTCACCGCCCTGACGTGGCGGACGGGCACGGCGCAGGACGTGGCGATGCAGTTCAGCGTCCTCGACGAGTCCGGGACCGTCCGGGCGACGAGCCTGTCCTCCACCACCGCCGGGGTCACCCTCTTCCCCGGGGCGCACACCCTGCGCGTGCGCGCCACGCTCACCGACGGCCGGGTGTACACGTCGGCGCCGCGGACCGTCGTCGTCCCCGAGGAGTGGATCCTCGGTGACAGCGGCACCGGGGTGCGGGCCATCGCCGCGGGGACCGGCCCCGACCTCGTCGAGGGCCGGCAGGTCGGCGAGTGGGAGGGCGGCCGGACGATGACGGCGGTCGCCCTCGCCTCGTCCCCCACCCGCGCGGAGTCCGTCGGCACCGACCGCTACCGGCCCGCCGCCTGGTTCTTCTCGTCGTCGACGATCACCCGGCTCGTGCGACCTGACGCCATGTGGGCGACGCCGCGCTTCCGCCCGGACGGCGCCGTCCTCGCCGTCCAGCGGCCGGCCCGGGCGCCGGACGGCACCACGTACCCGCCGGCGATCCTCCTGCAGGACAGGGCGACCGGGACGGTCACCGAGGTCCCCGGCTCGTCCACGTGGGCTCTGGCCGACTGGACGCCCGACGGCCGTGACCTCCTCGTCGTCGGTGCGGCGGGAGGTCTGTACCGGATGGACCCGGCGACCGGCCGCACGACCGGCGTCCGCGGCGCCGAGGACGTCACGGGCGCCCGGGTGTCCCGCACCGGACGGCTGGCCGTCGTCGGGCCCGGTGGCTTCACGATCGAGACGATGCCGCTGGCCGGCGGGACGCGGACACCGACGTCGATCTACGTCTGGGGCCGGGAGTTCGCGTGGAACACCTCCGGGACGATGATCGCCGTCGGCTCCCCGGCCTGGATGACCACGGGAACCGGCGAGCTCTGGGACCTGACGGGTGCGCCCCGCAAGCTGCGCGACATCCCCACGAGCCGGAGCGTCGCGTGGTTCGACCCCGTGTCGTCCGCGCCGACGCTGCGGGTGACGCTCCCGCGGGCGACCACGCCGACCCCGACCGTGGCGATCGCGGTCTCCGACCCCGACGACGCCCCCGGCGGCCTGCGGACCACCTGCGCGCTCGACGGAGCCGCGCCCGCCCCGTGCGGCCCGAGCTGGCGGCCGGGGACCCTGCGCCCCGGCACCCACCACGTCACCGTCCGGGTCACCGACCCCAGTGGCGCGGCCACCCAGCGGACCGTGCCCTTCACCGTCTACCGGCCGACCCCGCCCCGACGCCCGTCGACGCCGGTGCGGCTGCCCTCGCGCTCGACCCGCTGACCGCGTCCGTCCCGGGGGCCGCACCACTCGCGGCTGTCGGCGGGCGGGGGCATCGTGGAGGGATGACGACCTCCCCCGCGTGCTGCTCCATCGTCCCGCCGTACCTGCTGCGGGCCCTCGTGGCCTCGGGCGACCCGCTGCTCGCGGAACGGGCCGAGGCGGCCCTGGTGTACGACGAGACCCTGCGGCGCGGGCGGGTCACCGCCGAGGCGCGGCCCGGTGGGCGCACCGCGCGTCCCTCGGCCACGCCGGGTGACGCCTCCGGCCCGCAGCGCACGGTGCACGACGCCGAGCACGGCACGACCCTTCCCGGCACGACCGTCCGCAGCGAGGGCGAGCCCCCCACCGCCGACGAGGCGGTCACCCAGGCGTACGACGGGCTCGGCGCCACGTGGCAGCTGTGGATGGATGCTTACGCGCGGAACTCGTTGGACGGCAAGGGTCTTCCGCTCGTGGCGACCGTCCACTACGGCACCGACTACGACAACGCCTTCTGGGACGGCACCCAGATGGTCTTCGGAGACGGCGACGGCGTCGTCTTCCTCGGCTTCACCCGCAGCCTCGACGTCATCGGCCACGAGCTCGCCCACGGCGTCACCCAGTACACCGCCGGCCTCAACTACCAGGACCAGTCCGGGGCCCTCAACGAGTCGGTCTCCGACGTCTTCGGCGTCCTCGTCAAGCAGCATTCCCTCGGGCAGGCGGCCACCGACGCCGACTGGCTCATCGGCGCCGAGCTCCTCGCCCCCGGCGTCCAGGGCGTCGCCCTGCGCTCGATGGCCGCGCCCGGCACCGCCTACGACGACCCCCGCCTCGGCACCGACCCGCAGCCGGCGCACATGGACCACTACGTCGACACCGCCGACGACAACGGCGGCGTCCACATCAACTCCGGCATCCCGAACAAGGCCTTCCACGACCTCGCCGTCGCCCTCGGCGGCAACGCGTGGGAGGCCCCGGGACGGATCTGGTACGACGCCCTGACCGGCGACATCGCCGCCGACTGCGACTTCGCGACCTTCGCCGCGCTCACCCTCGCCGCCGCCACGGCCCGCCACGGCGAGGGGTCGCGCGAGGCGGAGGCGGTCGCCACCGCGTGGGCCGGGGTCGGCGTCACGCCCGCCGGCACCACCGGGTCCGGCAGCGGCGACGGCTCCACGACCGGGGGCAGCACGCCCGCCGACCCCGGCACCCCTCCCTCGCCGGACGCGCCGGCCCCCGCCCCGGGCACCGAGGTCGCCGTCCGCCGCACCGGCGGGTTCGCGGGGCGTACCCGCGAGCGCACGGTCGTCCTCGGGGAGCTGCCGGAGGAGGACGGCGCGGCGTGGCGCTCGCTCCTGCAGACCGACCGGCTCCAGGGCCTGGCCGCCGCCGCCGACCGCGACTACCCGGACGCCTACTGCTACGGCGTGCGCTGCGCGGTGCCCGAGGTCGATGTCACCGTCCCCGAGCCGGTGCTCACCGACGACGTCCGCGACCTCCTCGAACGCACCCTGCGCGGGGGCGACACCGCCTGACCCGGCGGCGCGGGCGGCCGCGGGGGATGCCCGCGGCCCCCTCCGCCGTCGCGTCGGCGGCCGACGGACGGTGGGGAGCGGGCATCGCCCATTCGGACCGTCTCCTGCGCCGAGGAGTGGAGTGGACGTCCCGTGGTGCACGGAATCGGCGTCGCGGCGGGCACCCTGCAAGGGATCCAGCACCCCCGCCGGGCCGTGACCCGGCCCGCCCCACCCGAACGGAGCCAGCCCCGGTGCGCAGCCCCGTGCCCGGTCCCCCGACCGGCAGCCCCTCCGACCCGTCCGACCGACGGGCCGCCACCCCCGCGACCCCCGGGGCGGCCTCGAACGACACCGCCCCCCACCGCGTCCCGCGCCTGACCGCGCCGCCGCTCGGCAGCGGACCCCGGGTCCACGTCCGCGAGCTCCTCGCCAGCGCCCTCGTCGGCATCGAGGCCCGGCGCCGCGTCGACCCCCGGCACGTCGGCCGGGTCCGCGTCACCTCGGCCACCGGCGGCGGACCGCTCGTCGTCCGCGACGACGGCATCGGGTTCACCGCCCAGGAGGTCCGGTGGATCGCCGCGACCCCGGACCAGCACCACCACGGCCCGGTCCGCGAGGGGATGCGCCGCTACGAGGTCGCGATCCTCGCGAGCTTCCAGGTCGCCGACGTCGTCGAGCTGCGCACCCGCTCGGCCCTCGTGCCCGGAGCGCCGACGATGCGCTGGGTCGGCCTCGCCGACGGCACCGTCCGCGTCACGCTCGCCGACGAAGCGCTCGACACCCCCGGCACCGAGATCCGCCTGCACCCCCGCGCGGCGACCCGCTCGTGGTGCACCCCGGAGACGACGCTCGAGCAGGTGCTCGACGTCGCCGACCAGCTGCCGTTCGCCGTCGAGGTCGACGGGGTCGAGGTGTCCGGCGGCACGACGCTCTGGGACCGCGGCGCCGACGAGCAGGTCGAGTGGTTCCGCCAGCGCGTCGGCATCGACCCGCTGCTCGTCCTCCCGCTCGAGACCTCGGTCGGCCGCGTCCGCGCCGTCGCCGCCGTGCCGGCCTTCCGGACGACCCCCGGCCACCGCAGCGCCCACCGCCACTACGTCGGCGGGATGCTCGTCGGTGAGGGCCGCAGCGACCTCGTCCCCGGCTGGGCCTCCTTCTGCCAGGTCGTCGTCGACGACGGCCGCGACATCCTCACCGACCCGGCCCACGACGACGCCGAGGTCGGCGAGCGGATCGGGCGTGCGCTGCTCGCGCGGCTCATCCTCCTCGGTGCCGAGCACCCCGACCTCTTCGGCGAGCTCGTCACCCTCCACGGCGACGCCCTGCTCCGGCAGGCCGGCGAGAGCCGCGACCTGCTCGACCTCGTCCGCTCGACCGTGCCCGTGCCGACCACGCTCGGCCCCCGCACCATCGACGCCCTCACCGACGTCGTCGGGGTCGTCCCGTTCACCGACGACCCCCGCACGTGGGAGGCGGTGCGCGACAAGGCGGCCGCCGACGGCGTCCTGGTCGTCGACGCCACGGTGCCGCACGTCGCGGCGCTCCTCGACGGGATGGACCGGTTCGCCCGGCTGCGCGGCGGGGACCTCGTCGTGCTCGGCGCCGCCTCCTGACCGACGTCAGGTCGTCGTCAGGGTGCGCTGCAGGAGCGCGAGGACGTCGTCGGCGCCGGCGGCCGTGGTGGCCGTGACGGTCACGAGCACGACGCCGCTCGGACCCTCGATCCCCAGCTGCCGCCCGACGACGCTCCGGCCGCCGATCTCGGCGCGGTAGCGCGAGACCCGGCCCGGACCGACCGGGGTCGGCACGTCGTCGACGGACTCGACCGTGCCGCCGATCATCGAGGTCACGAGCCGCAGCTGGGCGGCGCTCGGCACCTCCTCGACGGGCAGTCCCTGGACGTTGACGTTCGGCGCGAAGCCGTCCACGGACGGACCGAAGGCGGAGACGTCGATGGTCCGCGCGGCCGCCCGGAGCTGGCTCGCGGGGACGTTCATCCGCTCCGCCATCGCCGCGAGGTCCTCGTCGACGCCCGCCTCGAGGACCGTCGCGACGTCGGCGACCTCCCAGGCCTCCGGCACGGCGAAGCGCAGCCCGCTCCGCTCGGCGCGCACGAGCACCGTGCCGGGCGGGGCGCTCGGTGCGGACGTCGGGGACCCGGAGGCCGACGGCCTCGCCGAGGTCCTTGAGCCGTCGTCCGGGATGGCTGGGTCACCCCCAGCAGCGCACCCCGCGACCCCGGTGGCGAGGGCGGCCACGAGCGCGGTGCCGGCGGCCCGGCGGAGCATCCTCCCCATGCCGTGGACGGTACCGGTCCGGGGTCGCGGGTGCCCCCGGATCGTCGTCCCACCGACCGGACGGACGAGGACCCGAGGAAGGCCGCTGACAGCCGCTGGGGGGCCGGGTCGCGGGTGGGGAGTCATGAACGGGCCGGTTCAGCCCGGAAAACCGGCGCCACGGGCCTCCCAGCGGGTGATCCGTCGGTCCCGACCGGTATCATGGACGGTGACAGCGCGCCCCCGGGTCGTCCCACCGCCCGAGGGCGTGCGCCGTGAAACCGCCCCCGCCGTCCGTGCGGGCGCGTGCCCGATGAAGGAGCCCCGTGGCCGACCAGCCCGACCTCACCCCCGACGTGCCCGAGGCCCCCGACGCCTCCGCCACCCCCGAGGAGGCGACCACCCCGGTCGTCCCGCCCGTCCCGGCCGAGGGCCCCGCCTACGACGCGGCGGCCATCACGGTCCTCGAGGGGCTCGAGGCGGTCCGCAAGCGCCCCGGCATGTACATCGGCTCCACCGGCGAGCGCGGCCTGCACCACCTCGTCTGGGAGATCGTCGACAACGCGGTCGACGAGGCGCTCGCCGGCTACGCCGACACCGTCGACGTCATCCTCATGGAGGACGGCGCCGTCCGGGTCAAGGACAACGGCCGCGGCATCCCCACCGACATCCACCCCACCGAGGGCGTCAGCGCCGTCGAGCTCGTCCTCACCCAGCTGCACGCCGGCGGCAAGTTCGGCGGCGGCGGGTACAAGGTGTCCGGCGGCCTCCACGGCGTCGGCTCCTCGGTCGTCAACGCGCTCTCGACCCGCCTCGACGTCTGCGTGCGCCAGAAGGGCCACGCGCACCGCATGTCCTTCGACCACGGCGTGCCCACGGCTCCGCTGACCCAGATGGAGGAGACCGACCGCACCGGCACCACGATCACCTTCTGGGCCGACGGCAACATCTTCGAGACGACCGAGTACGACTACGAGACGATCCGCGCGCGCTTCCAGCAGTACGCGTTCCTCAACAAGGGCCTGACGATCAACCTCGTCGACGAGCGGGTGCAGGTGGCCTCCGACGGCGCCCCCGACCTCGACGGCGTCGACGCCGACATCGCGGTCGTCGAGGACCACGAGGACGAGGAGGCCGGCGGCCAGGCGCGCACCGCCACCGCCCGCTCGGTCAGCTACCGGTACGACAACGGGCTCGTCGACTACGTCGACCACCTCGTCTCGTCCAAGCGCACCGAGCCCGTGCACCCCGACGTCATCTCCATCGAGGTCGAGGACGAGGCGCGCAGCCTCTCCCTCGAGCTCGCGATGCAGTGGACGACCTCGTACTCCGAGTCGGTGCACACCTACGCGAACACCATCAACACCCACGAGGGCGGCACCCACGAGGAGGGCTTCCGCGCGGCGCTCACCAAGCTGGTCAACGACTTCGCGCGCAAGCAGAACCTCCTCAAGGACAAGGACGACAACCTCACCGGCGACGACGTCCGCGAGGGCCTCACCGCCGTCATCAGCGTCAAGCTCGGCGAGCCGCAGTTCGAGGGCCAGACCAAGACCAAGCTCGGCAACTCCGAGGTCAAGGGCTTCGTCCAGCGCGCGATGACCGACGAGTTCGGCGACTGGCTCGAGCGGCACCCGAACGAGGGCAAGGAGATCGTCCGCAAGTCGATCCAGGCCGCCACCGCCCGGATGGCCGCCCGCAAGGCCCGCGAGGCCACCCGCAAGCGGGTCCTCGAGTCCGGCGGCCTGCCCGGCAAGCTCCGCGACTGCCAGGCCAAGGACCCTGCCGTCTCCGAGGTCTTCATCGTCGAGGGCGACTCCGCCGGCGGCTCCGCGGTGCGCGGGCGCAACCCGCACACCCAGGCGATCCTCCCGATCCGCGGCAAGATCCTCAACGTCGAGCGGGCGCGCCTCGACAAGGCGCTGGCCAACCAGGAGGTGCAGGCGCTCATCTCGGCGTTCGGCACCGGCATCGGCGAGGACTTCGACATCGAGAAGGCCAGGTACCACAAGATCGTGCTGATGGCCGACGCCGACGTCGACGGCATGCACATCCGCACGCTGCTGCTCACCCTGCTCTTCCGGTTCATGAAGCCGCTCATCGAGGCCGGGTTCGTCTACCTCGCGCAGCCCCCGCTGTACCGCATCAAGTGGAGCAACGCCACGCACGAGTTCGCCTTCACCGACCGTGAGCGCGACGCCCTCGTCGCCGAGGGCCAGGGCAAGGGCCGGCGCCTGCCGAAGGACAACCCGATCCAGCGCTACAAGGGTCTCGGCGAGATGGACTACCAGGAGCTGTGGGAGACCACGATGGACCCCGACCAGCGGGTCCTGCTCCAGGTCACCCTCGACGACGCCGCCGCGGCCGACGAGATCTTCTCGGTGCTCATGGGCGAGGACGTCGAGAGCCGGCGCTCCTTCATCCAGCGCAACGCCCGCGACGTGCGCTTCCTCGACATCTGATGTCCCACCTTTCTCTCCGGCTGCCGGAACCTTCAGCGACCGGCCGGTTGCAACCGGCCGGCGACTGAAGCTTCCGGCAGCACGCCGAGCACACCCTCCACGCACGACCCTGACGAAGGACCTCCATGACCGACCAGCCCGTCGAGACCGACCGCACGGAGCCGATCGACCTCAACGCCGAGATGCAGCGCTCGTACATCGAGTACGCGATGTCCGTCATCGTCTCGCGCGCGCTCCCCGACGTCCGCGACGGCCTCAAGCCGGTGCACCGCCGCGTGCTCTACGCGATGTACGACGGCGGCTACCGCCCCGACCGCGGCTTCAACAAGTGCAGCCGCGTCGTCGGCGACGTCATGGGCCAGTACCACCCGCACGGTGACGGCGCGATCTACGACGCCCTCGTCCGGCTCGTCCAGGACTGGTCGCTGCGCTACCCGCTCGTCCAGGGCCAGGGCAACTTCGGCTCCCCGGGCGACGACCCCGCCGCCGCCCCGCGGTACACCGAATGCCGGATGGCGCCGCTGTCGATGGAGATGGTGCGCGACATCGAGCAGGAGACCGTCGACTTCAAGCCGAACTACGACGGCAAGACCCTCGAGCCCGAGGTCCTCCCCTCCCGCTTCCCGAACCTGCTCGTCAACGGCTCGGCCGGCATCGCGGTCGGCATGGCCACCCAGGTCCCGCCGCACAACCTGCGCGAGGTCGCGGCCGCCGCCGAGTGGATGCTCCGCAACCCCGACGCCTCTCGCGAGGAGGCGCTGGCCGCCGTCATGCGCGAGATCCCGGGCCCCGACTTCCCCACGGGCGCGCTCATCATGGGGCACAAGGGCATCGACGACGCCTACCGCACCGGCCGCGGGTCGGTGATCATGCGGGCGGTCGTCGAGGTCGAGGAGATCCAGGGCCGGCAGTGCCTCGTCGTCACCGAGCTGCCGTACCAGGTCAACCCCGACTCCCTCGCCCAGAAGATCGCCGAGCACGTCAAGGACGGCCGGCTCTCGGGCATCGCCGACATCCGCGACGAGACCTCGGGCCGCACCGGCCAGCGCCTCGTCATCGTCCTCAAGCGCGACGCCATCGCCAAGGTCGTGCTCAACAACCTCTACAAGCACACCCAGCTGCAGACGACGTTCGGCGCGAACATGCTTGCCCTCGTCGACGGCGTGCCGCGCACGCTGCCGATCGACGCGTTCATCCGGTACTGGTGCGAGCACCAGATCGACGTCATCCAGCGGCGCACGGCCTACCGGCTGCGCAAGGCCGAGGAGGAGATCCACATCCTCCGCGGCTACCTCAAGGCCCTCGACATGCTCGACGAGGTCATCGCGCTGATCCGCCGCAGCCCGACCGTCGAGGAGGCGCGCAACGGCCTCATCGAGCTGCTCGAGATCGACGAGATCCAGGCCCGGGCCATCCTCGACCTCCAGCTGCGCCGGCTCGCGGCCCTGGAGCGGCAGAAGATCATCGACGACCACGACAAGCTGCAGGCGCAGATCGAGGACTTCAAGGACATCCTCGCGACGCCCGGCCGCCAGCGCGACATCGTCTCCGACGAGCTCGCCGGCATCGTCGACAAGTTCGGCGACGACCGCCGCACGACGATCATGCCCACCGACGGCGACATGTCGATGGAGGACCTCATCCCCGAGGAGGACGTCGTCGTCACCATCACGCGCGGCGGCTACGCCAAGCGCACCCGGGTCGACGCGTACCGCTCGCAGCGGCGCGGCGGCAAGGGCGTGCGCGGGGCGGCGCTGCGCGGCGAGGACATGGTCGACCACTTCTTCACGACCACCTCGCACCACTGGCTGCTGTTCTTCACCAACCTCGGCCGGGTCTACCGCGCAAAGGCCTACGAGCTGCCGGACGCCGGGCGCGACGGCAAGGGCCAGCACGTCGCGAACGTCATGGCCTTCCAGCCCGGCGAGGAGATCGCCCAGGTGCTGGCCATCCGCTCCTACGACGACGCCGCGTACCTGCTGCTCGCCACGCGCGCCGGCCTGGTCAAGAAGACCCGGCTCGGCGAGTACGACAGCCCGCGCACCGGCGGCCTCATCGCCATCAACCTGCGCGACGCCGACGAGCTGGTCGGGGTCGGGCTGGTCGACGAGCGCGACGACCTGCTGCTCGTCTCCCGCAAGGGGCAGTCGGTGCGCTTCCACGCCGACGACGCCACGCTGCGCCCGATGGGTCGCTCCACCTCCGGCGTGACCGGGATGAAGTTCCGCGACGGCGACGAGCTGCTCTCGATGTCGGTCGTGCGCGAGGGCGAGGACCCGGACGTGTTCGTCGTCTTCGAGTCGGGCCTGGCCAAGCGCTCGAAGGTCTCGGAGTGGAACGTCAAGGGCCGGGCCATCCTCGGTGTCGCCGTGGCCAAGCTGTCCGACAAGGGCGGTGACCTCGTCGGGGCGCTGACCGTCGACGAGGGCGACGAGGTGCTCGTCGTCTTCGAGAAGGGCAACATCGTCCGCTCGCGCGTCGACGAGGTGCGCCTCACCGGCCGCAACACGATGGGTGTGCAGTTCGCCAAGCCCGGCAAGAACGACGCGATCGTCGCCGTCACCCGCAACCCCGAGAAGGAGGTCGAGGAGGCGGTCGAGGAGGCCATCGAGGCGGCCGAGGGGTCCGTCGACGGCGGTGCTCCGGGGGCCGACGCACCCGTGCCGGCCGTGGACGCCGACGGAGCGGGAGTCGCAGACGCGACCGCCGATGCCGTACCGTCGGGTGACGACAGCGACGAGTCCGGCGACGCCGGCGAGGACGACCGAGGAGGCCGCGAGTGAGCACCGCAGACAGCGCGGGGCGCCCCGTGCGCTCCTCGACCCCGGCCCGCCGGGGTGAGGGTGGTGCGCTGCGGCGGATCGCCGACACCGGCACGCCCACCCGCCCGGTCCCCACCGGCCGCGAGGCCGCCCCCACCCGACCCGCGCCCGCCGGCCGCACCGGCGAGGCCCGCACCGGAGGTGAGCGTCCCGTGTCGCAGTCCGGGGGCGCCCCGCGCCCGTCCTCGCGCCGCGTGCGGCTCACCGTCTCGCGCATCGACCCCTGGTCGGCGATGAAGATCTCGTTCCTCCTGTCGGTGGCCCTCGGCATCGCGCTCGTCATCGCGACGGTCGTGCTGTGGACCGTCCTCGACGCGATGGGCGTGTTCGACCAGGTCAACGGCGTCATCGGCCAGGTCGTCCAGGACGGCGGCTCGAAGTTCGACATCCTCGACTTCATCGGCTTCACCCGCGTGGTGTCGCTCTCGATCGTCATCGGGGTCGTCGACGTCATCCTCTTCACGGCCATCGCCACGCTCGGGGCGTTCCTCTACAACGTCTCCGCCGCGCTCGTCGGCGGCGTGCAGCTGACGCTGACCGACGACTGAGCCGGGCCGGCGCCCGCGGGTCGAGGTGATACCCGACCCGCTGCTGGTCGTCCGTCACCTCGACCGGCCGCGTCCCGCCTCGGTTCGAGGTATTGCACGACCGTCCCAGGGTGGTGTTTCACCTCGAACCAGCGAGGTCCGGCGGCCGGTCGCCCTCGTTTTGGGGCGGTGGCGGGGCATCGGGTAACCTCGTGCACCGCGCCCCCTGCACGGGGGCGCACGCCGGTCGGCGACGGGCCTATAGCTCAGACGGTTAGAGCGCTTCCCTGATAAGGAAGAGGCCACAGGTTCAAGTCCTGTTAGGCCCACCACCGACACCTTCCCCGGCCCCCAGGTGGTGTTCTCGTGAAGAAGCTCCTCGTCCTCCTCGCGTCCGCAGCGGGCGCGTTCGCGATCTCGAAGCAGATCAAGGACAAGCAGGCCGAGAACCGGCTCTGGGCCGAGGCCACCGACTCCCCCAAGGGCTGACCGCTTTCCCTCGCCGCCGCGGCGGCATCCCGGGGGCCATGGCGCAATTGGTAGCGCACCTGCTTTGCAAGCAGGGGGTTAGGGGTTCGAGTCCCCTTGGCTCCACGCGAATGAACGACTGATGGGACCGGCGCCAGCCGGTCTCATCCGGTTCTGCGGTTCACCCACGGCGTGACGTACGTCCTGACAAGCTGCCCGAGTGGGGATCGAGTACCGGCGGCTGCAGCGATCGGTCCTGGAGGACCGTCACGCGGAGTCCCTCGCTGCAGTCGACCGCCTCGCCGACGAACTGCGCCGGGCCCTGGAGGCCGAGTCGGTCGCCATCGACGTGGCCCACGTGCACGGGGCCTCGAGCGCCGCGGTGCAGTCGATCGTCTCGTCGATCCTCAAGGACCGCCTCGGATTCCGCGAGGAGCAGTTGCTGAGCCCCGACGACGGCCTGGTCTCCAAGCCGCGACCGGACTTCTTCCACCGGCTCGGACCGGGGCAGGGGGTCATCGCGGAGGTCGAGCGCGGCGGCACGGTGACCAACAACCACGACCTCAAGGACATCTGGAAGGAGGACATCGCCGCCGACGTGCAGCACCTGTTCCTCATCGTGCCGAACTCGAACTGGCGGAGGACGGGAGACCGCGGGAGCGCCCCTTCGTCCGCGTCACCCACCGCATGGGAGCCTTCTTCGACGACCCGCGGCGCGAGGTCGACGTGCTGACGTGTCACGTCTTCGGGTACGGGCGACTGACCCTGTCCTGAGCCGATATCAGGCTGAGCGGGCGGCGGCGATGAGGCGGACGGCCTTCGGGCCGACGCCGTGGAGGGCGAGCAGTGTGTCCAGGTCGTCGGGCAGGTCGGCGAGACTGCGGTGGCCGGCGTCCATCAACGCCCCGGTCGCCGCACGGCCGATGCGCACTCCGCCGAACTCGGCCCCTCGGTCGTCCATCCCGACATCGTGCCACCGGCAACGGGAGAGGCACGGGCCGGACACGGAACGGTCTCGACGGCAACGAGCCGGCGTCGGTCCGGTCACGTCCTCATCACGACGGCACGGGTCGGGAACCATCGCGCCCTAGCGTCCCTCCCACCAGCAGCAACGACGCCGACGGTAGGGGACCCACCATGACGATGCACCACCGCAGCCGGACCGCCTGGGCAGCCGCAGCGCTCGCCACCACCATCCTGGCCGCGGGGTGCAGTGCCGGCAGTCATGACGGAAACGGTTCCAGCGCAGGCGAGTACCAGCCCGGTCCCAACGGCGCCGCCCCCAACGGCCAGCGCGACACGAACGACAACGGCGGCGACCGCGGCTACACCCCGAACCGCCACCAGGCGCTCACCGACCCCTCCGAGGACGCGCAGTCCACCTTCGCCCTCGACATCGACACCGGCTCCTACACCCGCTTCCGCGACGCCGTCCGCAACGGAACGAGCCTCCCGCGGAACGAGATCCGCACCGAGGAGTTCGTCAACTACTTCGAGCAGGACTACGACGCACCGCGCGACGGACTCGGTGTGAGCATCGACGCCGCCACGCTCCCCTTCGCGCCCGGCCACCGGCTCGTCCGCGTCGGCATCCGCAGCGCCGACGTCGCCGACCGCGACCGCCTCGACGCCAACCTCGTCCTCGTCGTCGACTGCTCGGGCTCGATGGACGAGGCCGGCAAGATGGAGACGACCAAGGCCGCGCTGCGCACCCTCGCCGCCAACCTCCGACCCACCGACACCGTCGCGATGGTCTGCTACTCGACCGAGGCCGACCTCCTGCTCGAGCCCACTCCGGCCTCGGACCGCCAGGCCCTCGAGGACGCCATCCACGAGCTCAGCCCCCAGGCCAGCACCAACGCCGCCGCCGGCCTCAGCCTCGGCTACGACGTCGCCGCCCGGATGCGCGCCGACTCCGAGAACGAGCACCGGATGACCCGCGTCGTCCTCGTGAGCGACGGTGTCGCCAACGTCGGCCCGACGAGCACCGGCGGCATCCTCGAGCGGATCGGCACCGAGACCCGGAACGGCATCAACCTCGTGAGCGTCGGCGTCGGCATCGCCGACTACGACGACGAGCTCCTCGAGCAGCTCGCCGACCGCGGCGACGGCTGGCACGTCTACGTCGACACCGAGGCCGAGGCCGAGCGCGTCTTCGCCACCGGCCTGACGAACAGTCTCGTCCTCACCGCCAAGGACGCCAAGGCCCAGGTCGAGTTCGACCCCGAGCTCGTCGCCGGCTACCGGCTCGTCGGCTACGAGAACCGCGCCGTCGCCGACGACGACTTCCGCGACGACTCGGTCGACGGCGGAGAGGTGTTCGCCGGTCACGCGACCACCGCCCTGTACGACGTCGAGCTCCGGGAGGGTTCCGGCAGAGGCAAGTTCGTCTCCGCCACGGTCCGCTACCAGGAGGCGAGCGGCGAGGCCGTCGAGCGCCGCGCCGCACTCACCGGCGACGACTGCGTCACCGACCTCGACGAGGCCTCACCCCGCCTCCAGCAGGACCTCGTCGTCGCGATGCTCACCGACCACCTCACCGACGGCCCCTGGTCGGAGCGGGTCGACCCGAGCACCCTCCGGGAGGCCGCGCGCTCCCTCCCCGACCGCCTCGACGGCGACCGCGACGTGGCCGAGCTCGTCGACCTCGTCGAGCGGACGACCGCCTGACCTGCGGCGTCGGAGCAGCCGGACGGCAACCTTCGACAGATGGCCCGATCGGGCCATTCCGCGGCGGGCAGGGCGGGGCTAATCTGCGCGTGTCACTCCGGCAGGGGTTCACAGAGAGGAGCTGACAGGGCAGACGCCCCGGGTCGCCCACGGCGCGGCCGCGCATGACCGCGCCACCCCTCCACGCAACCCGGGACGTCCCCCAGTCAACTCAGAACGCACGGCGACTCCGCGCCGCGCCACCACGGTCGGTCCGGCCAGCAGGGGGCCGGACCCACCGACCACGACGCCGGCCGCCCCCACACGGGGAGCGGCCGGCGTCCTGTCGTCCGGGGGGTCCCCGTCGACGCGGGGACCGGTGCGCCTCAGCCCTTGTCGGACCCCTTGTCCGACCCCAGCTCGGAGCCCTCGTCGAGGTGCGGCGTCGAGAGGTCGGAGCCCTCGGACGTGCCGGTCGTCGACGGCACCTCGGAGTCTCCGGCGCCGGCGTCGTTCCACGTCGCGGTGCCCTTGTCGGCCTCGGCACCGACGGCGGCCTTGGCCTCCTCGACCTTGGCGGCCGCGGCGTCCTTGGCCTCGGCGGCCTTGACGGCGGCCTTCTCCTTGAGCTCGGTGGCCTTGGCCGAGGCGCTGCTCGAGGCCTCGGCGAGCTTCTCGCGCACCTCGCCCGCGGAGGCCTTCGCGGAGCCGACCGCGTCCTCGGCCCGCACGGAGGCGGACTTCGGCGGGGTGTACGACCCGGCACTGGCCCACGGGTCGGGGCGCTCGGTGCTCTTGCGGTAGGCCATGACGGCCGCACCGGCGGCGACGGCGCCGAGGAGCAGGACCCAGCGGCCCTTGCTCTTCTTCTTGGCCCTGGCGTCGCCCTTGAGAACGGCGTAGGCGTCGGGGGCGCGCTCGGCGGCCTCGGCGGCCTGGTCCTTGGCGGCGGCCGCGCTCGCGGCGATGGCGGTGAGGGCCGCCATCACCTTGGGGAGGACGTCGTCGGTGAAGGTCTCGCGGGCGTGCTCGACGCGCGGGGCCAGCGCCTCGTAGGCCTCCTCGGCGCGCTCGCGGGCGGCCTCGGCCTTCTCGCGGGCGATCTCGGCGGCGTCCTGGGCGCGCTCGCGGCCCTCGCGGACCTTGGGCCCGACGGCGTCGGCGTAGTCGTGCGCCTTCTCGGCGTAGTCGTGGGCCCGGTCGCGGGCCGACTCGTACTGCGCCGTCGCCTCCTTGGACGCCTTCTTCGACGCCTTCTTGAGGTCCTTGAGCTCGGACTTCGAGGCCTTGCGGAGGTCCTTGAGCTCGGACGACGACTTCTTCCGCAGGTCGTGGGCGGCCTCGGCCGCGCGCTCGGCGGCGTCCTGGGCGCGTCCGCTCACCTGGTCGGCGGCGTCGGCCACGGCGTCCCTCGCCTGGTCGGTCCTGCTCTTGCTGCGGAACACGGGTCCTCCTCGGTGTTGGACGATCTGTGCCCATCCTGCCCTCTTTCCCCTGTTCGGGGCACATCAGGGCCGGGTCGATGGTGTGGGCGCGGCCACGCCCCGGCGACACCCAGCCCGCGCCCTGCCCGCGTCCGGGAGCGCGTGAGAGGATCGGCGGCATGAAGGCAACGCTGCACACCAACCACGGTCCGATCGTCGTCGAGCTCTTCCCGAACGAGGCGCCCAAGACGGTCAAGAACTTCGTCGGCCTCGCGACGGGCGAGCAGGAGTACAAGGACGACGCCGGCCGCACCAGCCCCACCCCGTTCTACGACGGTCTGGTCTTCCACCGGATCATCCCCAACTTCATGATCCAGGGCGGCTGCCCGCTCGGCCAGGGGATGGGTGGCCCCGGCTACACGTTCGACGACGAGATCCACCCCGACAAGCAGTTCGACCGCCCCTACCTCCTCGCGATGGCCAACGCCGGCAAGCGGATGGGCAAGGGCACGAACGGCTCGCAGTTCTTCATCACCACCGTCCCCACGACGTGGCTCAACGGCAAGCACACGATCTTCGGCGAGGTCGCCGACGCCGCCAGCCGTGAGGTCGTCGACGCGCTCGGCAACGTCCGCACCGGGGCCAACGACCGCCCGGTCGACGACGTCGTCATCGAGCGCGTCGAGATCGAGGACTGACCCCACCTGACCGAGACTCCCGGGAGACCGACGTGACGGAGCAACCGCCGATCCCCCCGCCGCCGACCGACCAGGTGCCGGTCTGCCCGCGGCACCCGGACCGGGAGTCCTACGTGCGCTGCCAGCGCTGCGGCCGGCCGACCTGTCCCGAGTGCCAGCGGCCGGCCGCGGTCGGCATCCAGTGCGTCGACTGCGTCCGCGAGGGCGCGCGCACCGTCCGCCAGGGCCGCACGGTCTTCGGTGGCTCGGCCACCGACGGCCGCCCGCTCGTGACGATGACGATCATCGGCATCTGCGTCGCCGTGTACCTGCTCCAGCAGGTCGTCCCCGGGCTGACCAACCGCATCGCCTTCGTCCCGGCCCTCGCCGACACCGAGCCCTGGCGCTTCCTCACCTCGGGCTTCGCCCACGGCCCGATCTACCACATCGCGTTCAACATGTACGCGCTGTGGATCATGGGCCAGTACCTCGAACCGCTGCTCGGCCGGGCCCGGTTCGTCGCGCTCTACGTCCTCAGCGCCGTCGGCGGCTCGGTCGTCTACCTCCTGATGTCGACGCCGCAGAGCTATCAGGACGCCCTGCTCAACGGGCCGGGGTCCTGGTACACGAGCGCGGTCGGGGCCTCGGGCGCGGTCTTCGGGCTCTTCGGCGCCTTCCTCGTCCTCCAGCGCCGGCTCGGCCGCTCGGCGGCGGGGATGTACGTGATCATCGGCATCAACGCCGTCATCGGCTTCGTCATCCCGGGCATCGCGTGGCAGGCGCACCTCGGTGGCCTGGTCACCGGGGCCGCGTGCGCGGCGGCCATCGGCTACCTCGGGCGGGCGAAGGGTCCGATGCAGCCCGGGGACCGCCGCATCCACTGGGCCGCGCTGGCGGCCGTCGGCATCGTCCTCGTCCTCCTGGCCGTCGCGCGGTACTCCACCGCCTGACCGGCTGTCCACAGGCCGTCCCCCTGTGGATTACACGGCTGTCATTCGTCCCCAGCTGGGGATGACCCTGTGGACAACCTCGTCACCGGGCCGCCGGAGCGGTCAGCGCCAGCGGGTCGTCATGAGGAACCCCGCGAGCATGAGGCCGAAGCCGGCCCCGAGGTTCCAGCGGCCGATCTGGGGCACCGGGTACTGGTGCACGCCCGAGATGTAGAACGTGACGACCCACAGCAGCCCGAGCACCATGAGGGTGAGCATCACCGGCACGAACCAGCGGGGGTTGGGCCCCTGCGCGGCCGCCCCGGCGGTGCGCGGCGGCGTGTACGTGGACTTCTTGCGACCCTTGGACTCGGGCACGGTGCTCCTCCGGTTCGTTCAGACTGGTGCCCTAGCGTAGAGGCCGAGTCCGAGAGAGAGGGGAACGAGGGTGGCGGGCACGCACGCGGGCCGGGTCGACCGACCCTCGCCCTGGCCGTGGCTGGTGCCCGTGGCCGCCCTCGTCGCCGGCGCCCTCTTCGCCTCGAGCGTGCGCGCCTCGCAGGGCGAGGACCTGCGCGCCGACTCCGCCCGCCTCCCCGACCTCATCCGCGAGCAGACGCGGGTCAACGCCGACCGGGCGGGGGAGGTCGACGACCTGCGCGCCCGGGTCGACGAGGCCACGAACGCGCTCGCCCCGGACGACCAGCGCACCCAGCAGCTCCAGCAGCAGGCCGCCGGAATCGCCGGGGCGGCGGGCCGCACGGCCGTCGAGGGGCCGGCGCTGCGGGTCAGCCTCGACGACGCCAAGCTCGTCGGCGGCGAGGTGCCGCCCGGGGCCGACCCCGACGACTACGTCATCCACCAGCAGGACGTGCAGGCCGTCGTCAACGCCCTCTGGGCCGGCGGCGCCGAGGCGATGATGCTCCAGGACCAGCGGGTCGTCTCGACGAGCGCGGTCCGGTGCGTCGGCAACACCCTCATCCTCCAGGGCCGGGTCTACTCCCCGCCGTACGTCATCACGGCCATCGGCGACCGCGACGCGATGCGCCGCTCGCTCGACGGCGACGGTGACGTCGGCCTGCTCCGCGACTGGTCCGTGGCCGTCGGCCTCGGGTACGACGTCAAGGACGTGGGCACCCAGCGCTTCCCCGCCTACTCCGGCAGCATCACCCCGTCGCACGCCGAGGTCACGGACTCGTGATCCGACGCGTCGTCGGCGGCGTCGGCGAGCTGCTCATCACCGCGGGCGTCCTCGTGCTGCTCTTCGTCGCCTGGCAGCTCTGGTGGACCGACGTCGTCGCGGACCGGCAGCAGCAGCAGATCGTCGAGGCGCTGAGCGAGGACTTCCTCAACGGCAGCGACGGCACGGTCGGCAGCGACGCGTTCCCCGACCTCGGCCAGGACCGCGCCTTCGCCATCATCCGGGTGCCGCGCTTCGGGAAGGACTACGCGCGCCCGGTCATCGAGGGGACCGCCCGGCCGGTCCTGGCCCTCGGTGTCGGGCACTACGACGGCACCGTCGCTCCCGGCGAGGTCGGCAACTTCTCGGTCGCCGGGCACCGCATCACCTACGGCCGGCCGTTCCACACCATCGACACGCTGAGGGCCGGTGACCGCGTCATCATCGAGACCAAGCCGACGGTCTTCGTCTACGAGATCACCGGCCACGAGATCGTCCGCCCGTGGCAGACCGAGGTCATCGCGCCCGTCCCCGACGAGCCCGGCAAGGCCCCCACCGCGGCCCTGCTGACGATGACGTCGTGCCACCCGAAGTACAGCGCCACGTACCGGTACGTCACCCACGGCACGCTCGTCGACTCCGTGCCGCGCGCCGACTGGCGGTACGCCGACTGGTCCACGGTGAAGGGGTAGCGATGTACGCAGCACTCTGGCGCGTCCTGCCGGGACCGGTGTGGGCCAAGGCGATCCAGTGTCTGGCCCTCGTCGTCGCCGTCGTCGCCGTCCTCTTCCAGTGGGTCTTCCCCGCGGTCGCCGACCTCGTGCCCTTCAACGACAACACCGTCGGCTGACGGGACGGCCGGGTGGGCGCAGCCCGCGACGGTGCACCATGGACCCCATGACCCGGGTCCTCGTCGTCGACAACTACGACAGCTTCGTCTTCACGATCGTCGGCTACCTCGAGCAGCTCGGCGCCGAGTGCGAGGTCGTCCGCAACGACGCCGTCGCACCGGCCGACGGCGCCGACTTCGACGCCGTGCTCGTCTCCCCCGGCCCCGGCACGCCGGAGGAGGCCGGGGTGTCGATGGCGATGATCGAGGCCTGCGCCGAGCGGTCGCAGCCGATGCTCGGGGTGTGCCTCGGGCACCAGGCGCTCGGTGTCGTCATGGGCGCGACCGTGGGCCGGGCACCCGAGCTGCTGCACGGCAAGACCTCCCGGGTCGTGCACGACGGCACCGGCGTGCTGGCCGGCGTCCCCGACCCGTTCACCGCGACGCGCTACCACTCGCTGACCATCGACCCGGCGACCATCCCGGACGAGCTGGTCCCCAACGGGCGCACGGCGTCGGGCATCGTCATGGCCGTCCGGCACGCGACGCTGCCGCTGCACGGCGTGCAGTTCCACCCCGAGTCGGTGCTCACCGAGGGCGGCCACCTCATGCTCGCGAACTGGCTCGCGGTCGCCGGCGACGCCGACGCGGTGCGCCGTGCCGACGGACTCTCGCCGCTCGTGCACGACGCCGCGGGCGTGGCCCGGATGGTCGCTGCCGGCTGACGCCCTCCCCGGCCCGGAGGGGGCTCAGCCGCTGGGGGTGCCGCTCGGCGTCGGCGTCGGGCTCCCCGAGTCGGTGGGCGAGGGGCTGACCGTCGTCGGCGTCACCGTCGGGGCCGCCTTCTGGGCGATGACGATCTTCACCGTCGACCCGACGTCGGCCTTGGCCCGGCCCTTCGGGTCCTGCTCGATGACCTGGCCCTCGGGCACCGAAGCGGTCTGCCGGTACTCGGTCTCCACCGTGAGGTTGGCGTCGGCGAGGGCGCGCTGGGCGTCGTTCTGGCTCATCCCGACGACGTTCGGGACGACGACCTTGCCGGAGGCCACCTCGACGTTGACCCGCGTGCCGGGCTTGACCCCGACGCCGCTGCCCGGGTCGCTCGAGATGACCTGGCCCTTCTCGGTGTCCGGGTCGTCGGTCTCGGTGACCGTGCCGAGGGTGAGGCCGAGGTCGCCGAGCAGCTGTTTGGCCTCGTCGAGCGTGCGGCCGGTGAGGTCGGGGACCTCGACGTTGTCGGGCCCGCCCGACACGGTGATGCGGACCGTCGAGCCCCGGTCGGCCTTCGTGTTGCCCTCGGGGTTCTGCGAGACGACCTCGCCCTCGGGCACGGTGTCGTCGGCCGCGACGACCGACTCGACCGTGAAGCCGGCCTGGACGAGCTTGACCCGGGCCGTGTCCTCCGGGGTGCCGACGACCGACGGCACGGTGACCTTCGGGACGTCCTCGGTGCCGAAGTAGCTGACGAGGCCGTAGCCGAGCAGGCCGAGGGCGGCGAGCACGGCGATGGTCAGGAGGATCCACGCGGCCGGGCCCCGGCCCTGGCGCTGCTCCTCCTCCTCGAGCCGCTCGCGGCGGGTCAGCGGTCCGTCGTCGTCCCCGGGCGGGGGCGGCGGCACCGGACGCGTCCCGACGGGGGCCTCCATCGCCGCCGTCCGGTCCGAGAGCGAGCCGCCCGCCGCGGGAAGGGCCTCGGTGGCCCCGGCGGCGAGGACGGCCCCGGCCGCGCCGGCGACCGCGGCCGCCGAGGACCGGGCCGCCACGCTGACCTGGCGCCCCAGGCGGACGGCCTGGAGGTCGGCACGGAACTCGGCGGCGTCCTGGTACCGCTCCTCGCGCGGCTTCTCGAGCGCGTGGAGGACGACGGCGTCGAGGTCGTCGGAGACCGCCTCGGCGTAGCGCGACGGCGGCACCGGGCGCTCGCCGACGTGCTGGTAGGCGATGGCGACCGGGCTGTCGCCGAGGAAGGGCGGCCGGCCGGTGAGCAGCTCGAAGAGCATGCACCCGGCGGAGTACAGGTCGGAGCGGGCGTCGACGTGCTGGCCCTGCGCCTGCTCCGGCGACAGGTACTGGGCGGTGCCGATGACCGCCTGGGTGGCGGTGACGGTGGCGTTCGCGTCGGCCATCGCGCGGGCGATGCCGAAGTCCATGACCTTGACCGACCCGTCGGTGGCGATCATGACGTTGGCCGGCTTGATGTCGCGGTGGACGATGCCCTGGCGGTGGCTGTAGGCGAGCGCGTCGAGGACGCTCTCGGTGACGCGCACGGCCTCCATCGGGTCGAGCGGCCCTCTCTCGGAGAGGATCTCGCGCAGCGTCCGGCCGTCGACGTACTCCATGACGATGTACGGGATGTTGTACTTCGCGCCACCGGACTCGGTGTGCACGTGGTCCTCGCCGTGGTCGTAGACCGCGACGACGGCGGCGTGGTTGAGGGCGGCGGCGGACTGCGCCTCGCGGCGGAAGCGGCTGAGGAACGTGGCGTCGCGGGCGAGGTCGCTGCGCAGCATCTTGATGGCGACCGGCCGGCTGAGGCGGGTGTCGAACCCCTTGTGCACCTCGGCCATGCCGCCACGGCCGAGGAGGTCGCCCACCTCGTACCGTCCCCCGAGCAGCTCCGGGACGTCAGCCATGTCGTGCACTCCTCATCACTTCAACCGCGCTTCCATCATCTGCTTCGCGATGGGCGCGGCGACCGCACCACCGCTCGTCTCGCTGCCGGCCGTGCCGCCGTCCTCGACGACGACCGCGACCGCGATCTTCGGGTCGTCCGCCGGCGCGAAGGAGATGAACCAGGCGTGCGCCCGGCGTCCCTTGCCGTGCTCGGCGGTACCGGTCTTGCCGGCGACCTTCGTGCCGCTGATCTGCGCGCGCCGGCCGGTGCCGTCGTCGACGACGGCGACCATCATGTCCGTGAGGGTCGAGGCCACCTCGGGCGTCACGGCCTCGGACAGCTCGGTCGGCTCGGCGCTCTCGATGACCGAGAGGTCGGAGCCGATGACCGACTGCACGAGGTAGGGCTGCATGACGACGCCCTGGTTCGCGACGCCGGCGGCGACCATCGCCATCTGCATCGGGGTGACCCGGACGTCGTACTGCCCGATGGCCGACTGCGCGAGCTGCGGCTGGTCGAGCTCGGCCGGGACGCTGCTCGGGGTGACCCGCATCGGCACGCTCGGGGCGTCGCCGAAACCGAACTTCGCGGCCTGCTCGCGCAGCGCGTCGGCGCCGAGCTTCATGCCGAGGTCGCCGAAGGCGGTGTTGCACGAGACGACGAGGGCCTGCTCGAGGCTGACCTTCCCGCTGGGGCTGCACGCGCCGCCGTCGTGGTTCGGCAGGGTCGTGTCGGTGAGGGGCAGGTCGAGCTCGGCGGGGCCGGGCAGCTCGGAGTCGGCGGCGTAGTCGCCGCTGGACAGGGCGGCGGCAGCCGTGACGACCTTGAACACCGAGCCCGGCGGGTAGAGGTCGCCGCCGATCGCCCGGTTGACGAGCGGGCGGTCGCTCTCCTTGGTCAGCGCCTGGTAGTTCTTGTCGACCGTGCCGAGGTCGTGGCCGGCCACCGTGTTCGGGTCGAAGCTCGGGTTGCTGACCATCGCGAGGATCGCACCGGTCTTCGGGTCGAGGGCGACGGCGGCACCGCGGGCGTCGCCCAGCCCGTCGGCCGCGGCCTTCTGGACGGCGGGGTCGAGGGTCGTCTCGAGCGTGGCGCCCGAGGGCCGGCGACCCGTGAAGAGGTCGGAGACGCGGCGGTAGAAGAGCTTGTCGCTGGCGCCCGACAGCAGCGAGTTCTCGGACTGCTCGAGGCCGCCGACCGCTCCGAAGAACGAGTAGAAGCCGGTGACGTGGGCGTAGAGCTCGGGGTCGTCGTAGGTGCGCTGGTACTTGAACTCGTCGTCGGTGGGGACCGACTTGGCGACCGGGTTCTGCCCGACGAGGATCTCGCCGCGCTCGCGGGCGTACGTGGCGAGCAGCGTGCGGCGGTTGTCCGGGCGGCCGTTGAGGTCGGACGCGAACACGTACTGGATGAGGGTCGTCGAGACGAGCAGCGCGGCGAAGAGCGCGGCGACGAGGAAGGAGAGGCGGCGGACGGGGGTGTTCACGGCAGCTTCACCACCTCGGTGCGGGCCTCGGCCACGGCGCTGCCGGCCGCCGGGTCGGGCAGCGGGCGGCGGGCGTGGTCGGAGATGCGCAGGAGGATCGCGACGAGGGTCCAGTTCGCGAGCAGCGAGGAGCCGCCCGAGGAGAGGAACGGCGCGGTGAGGCCGGTCAGCGGGATGACGCGGGTGACCCCGCCGACGACGACGAAGCACTGGAGGGCCAGCGAGAACGACAGACCGGCGGCGAGCAGCTTGCCGAAGCCGTCGCGCGTGCCGAGGGACGTGCGCAGCCCGCGCTCGACGAGCAGCGCGTAGAGCACGAGGATCGCGAACAGCCCGATCATGCCGAGCTCCTCGCCGAAGCTCGGGATGATGAAGTCGGACTCGGCGAGGTAGGTGAGGTCGGGCCGGCCGCGGCCGAGGCCGGTGCCGAACATCCCGCCCGCGGCCATCCCCATGAGGCCCTTGGCGAGCTGGTCGGAGGTGTCGAGCGCTTCCGGGCTGAAGGTGTGCAGCCACAGCAGCACCCGCGTCTGGACGTGTCCGAAGATCAGGTACGCGACGTACGCGCCGGCCCCGAAGAGCCCCAGGCCGATCGCGATCCACGACACCCGCTCGGTGGCGACGTAGAGCATCGCGACGAAGAGGCCGAAGAACAGCAGCGAGGACCCGAGGTCCTTCTCGAAGACGAGCACGCCGAGGCTGGCCAGCCAGGCGATGAGGATCGGCAGCAGGTCGCGGGCTCGCGGGAAGGTCATCCCGAGCACCTTGCGGCCGGCGACCGACAGGGCGTCACGGGTCTGCACGAGGTAGCCGGCGAAGAACACGGCCAGCGCCAGCTTGGCGATCTCACCGGGCTGGAAGGAGAACGACCCCACCCGGATCCAGATGCGGGCACCGAACTGCTGGTTGCCGATTCCCGGGACGAGCGGCAGCAGGAGCAGGGCGAAGCCGACCGCACCCGCGAGGAAGGTGTACCGCCGCAGCAGCCGGTGGTCGCGGACGACGACGAGCACCGCGGCGGCGATGGCGACCGCGAGCGTGCTCCACATCAGCTGGCGCAGCGCGACGCCGTCGGAGATGTCGCGTCCCTCGGCGATGTCGACGCGGTGGATCATCACGAGACCGAGGCCGTTGAGCAGCGTGACGATGGGGAGGATGAGCGGGTCGGCGTACGAGGCCCGCCAGCGCAGGACGACGTGGAAGGCCAGGGCGACGCCGAGGTAGCCGAGGCCGAGCGCGGCCAGGCCCGGGGGCACCGAACCGGTCGTCGCGAGACCGAGGTTCACGTACGCGAGCCCGACGATGGCCACCGCGTCCAACGTGAGGACGAGCTCGGTGGTGCGCCCGGACCGGGGGGCGACGGAGGAGACGACGCTCACGACGGCGGAGGGGTGGTCGGGCTGGACGAGGGCAGGTCGTTCGGGAGCGCGGGGACCGTCGCCGTGGCACCGGGCGAGACCGAGGCCGTCACCGAGGCGGACGGCGTGGGCGTCGGGGTCGGCTGGGCCCAGGTGCTGGGGACGGTGCGGCAGGGCTCGTCCTGGCTCTGGGCGTAGCGGCAGGCGGCGGCCTGGAGGCGCAGGTCGGCCACCCGCTCGTCGGCCTCGCTGCGGCTGCCGACGTCGATGCCGCGGCGGATGCTCTCCTGGTAGGACGCGGGGAGGTCGTCGACCGAGATGGTCGTCGAGTACTCGGTGGCGGACAACGAGATCGGGCCGAGGTCCTGGTCGACGCCGCGGAACACGGTGACGATGCCGTCCTGGTCGGCGAGGTAGTACTGGCGCTGCGACCAGGCGTAGGCCGCGTACGAGCCGCCGGCGAGGACGACGACGGCGACGACGAGCGCCGCGGCGACCCGCAGCGCGAGACCGCCCCGGGTGCGGGGACCCTCCTCGGCGAGCGTGACGCCCTCGTCGTGGTCGCCGCTGCCGGTGGCCTCCTGGGTGAGGGCCGCCGCCTTGGCCGCGGGCGTCACGGGGATGGGCCGGGTGCCGGAGCGGCGGGCCGCGGCGGCTCCGACGACCTGCGGCTGGGTGGGCGGGGCCTCCCGGCGGGAGATGTCGACGAGGTCGCCGACGACGACGGTGACGTTGTCCGGGGCGCCGGCCCGCAGGGCGAGGGCGACGAGCCGGTCCGCGCACTCGCCGGGGTCGGCGGTGCCGGTGAGGACGCCCTCGACGGTGTCGCGCGCGACGTAGTCGGTGAGGCCGTCGGAGGCGATGAGGTACCGGTCGCCGGCCTTGCCCTGGCGCACGACGAGGTCGGGCTCGTCGTCGTCGGCCCCGGTGAGGACGCGGGTGACGAGGGAGCGCTGCGGGTGGGTGGTCGCCTCCTCGGGCGTGATGCGGCCCTCGTCGACGAGGTTCTGGACGAACGAGTGGTCCTTGGTCACCTGGGTGACCTCGCCGTCGCGGACGAGGAAGGCCCGCGAGTCGCCGATGTGGGCGAGGACGATGCGGTCGCCGGTGCGCAGCATCGCGATGAGCGTCGTGCCCATCCCGTCGAGCTTGGGGTCCTCGTGGACCCGGTCGCCGATCTCGCTGTTCGCGGCGTGGATGCGGTCGAGGAGGGCCTGGCCGGCGTCGCGCCCGGAGAGCGACTCGCCGTCGAGGCCGACGAGGGCCGCGACGACGGTCGAGCTCGCGACGTCGCCCCCGGCGTGCCCGCCCATCCCGTCGGCCATCGCGAGCAGGTGGGGGCCGGCGTAGCCCGAGTCCTCGTTGTTGGACCGGACCATGCCGACGTCGGAGCGCGCTGCGTAGTGGAAGGCGAAGGGCATCGGCTACCTCTGGAGCTCGAGCATCGTCTGCCCGATCCGCAGGACGCTGCCCGCGGCCACCTCACGCGGCTCGGTGAGCCGCGTCGCCCCGAGGTAGGTGCCGTTGGTCGACCGGAGGTCCTCGACGAGCCAGGTGCCCCGGTCGTCCTGGAAGATGCGCGCGTGCCGGCCCGAGGCGTAGTCGTCGTCGAGGACGAGGGCGCACTCGGGGCTGCGGCCGATGAGCGTGCCGGCCGGGCGCAGCGGCAGCGTGGTGCCCGAGAGCGGTCCGGCGGTGACGACGAGCCGGGTCGGGCCCTTCTTCGAGGGTCTGGCCGGCTTCGCGCCCTTGCCGCGCCGGCCCTCGATGCCCTGCGGCGGGGTGGACGGACGGTTGGGGGACGCGGCGGCGCGCTTGTTGACCCGGGTGCCGTAGAGGTCGCCGCGCAGCACGCCGACGACCGCGAAGACGAACGCCCACAGCCCGACGAGCAGCCCGAGCCGGAGCACGGTGAGGGTCAGCTCGCTCATCATCGCGAGGTCACCTCCGCCCGGCGCGGAAGGTGATGGAGGTGCGGCCGACGGTGATGCGGTCGCCGTCCTCGAGGTGCGTGCTCGTGATGCGCTCGCCGTTGACGAAGGTGCCGTTGGTCGAGCCGAGGTCGCGGGCGGTGGTGACGAAGTGCGGGCCGTCGGTGGTGACCCGCAGCTCGCTGTGCCGGCGGGAGATGCCGGGGTCGTCGAGGATGATGTCGGCGCTGTCGTCGCGGCCGAGGATGGTCATCGCGCCCATGAGCGGGTAGCGCTCGCCGTCGACGTCGAGCCACGGCCGGTCGGCGGGGTTGACCCGGCGCGGGCGGGCCGGCGGGGCGGCCTGCTGCTGGTTCGGGCGGGTCGGGCCGTCGTCGGCGTCGGCCTCGTCGTGGGCGGCGGCAGCAGCGGCGACGGCCTGCGCGGGACCGGGCGAGGGCTGCGGGCGGACGGGACGCTGCTGGCCGGTGAGGCCGGTGGCCCGCGGGCGGCTGGCCTTGCTCGGTCGCAGCCGGAAGACGCCGGTCTCGAGGTCGTCGTGCTCCTCGAAGACGATGTCGATGGGGCCGGCCGGCTGGTAGTGCTGGCCCTCGCAGTGCTCCTCGGCGGCCGCGACGAGGTCGTCCTCGACGTTCTTGAGGTCGGGCTGGAGGCGGTCGAAGTCGCCCGGGCTCAGCTCGATGACGAAGACGTTGGGGACGATCGCGCGCCCCGAGGAGGTGACGGCGCGGTCGTCCATCGCGCGGCGGATGTTGCTCGCGATCTCGACGGGGTGGACGGCCGAGCGCAGGTGCCGGGCGAAGGTGCCCTGCACGGCACGCTCGATGCCCGCCTCGAGGCGGTCGAGCAGGCCCACGGCGCACCTCCCTCGTCGGTCGCGGGTCACAGACGTCCGCCCAGCGTATCTGCCGACACTGGGTGAGCCCTGAAGGGCGTGCGCGGGACGTGTGGCGGTCTCGTGGAGGGGTCGCGTCGGAGGTGGGGGGCGCGCGCCGGTGCGTACCGTGGGGGGATGGTGGCCTCGGTGCAGGTGCTGCGTCCCCGGGAGGTGCCCCTCGGCGGGCCCCGCGCGATGACCGTGCGGCGCACGCTGCCGGCCCGCGAGCGCTCGTTCGTCGGGGCCTGGTGCTTCGCCGACCACTACGGGCCCGACGACGTCGCGACGAGCGGCGGGATGGACGTCGCGCCGCACCCGCACTGCGGCCTCGCGACGGTGTCGTGGCTGTTCAGCGGCGAGGTCGAGCACCGCGACTCGCTGGGGACGGTGGCCGTGGTGCGACCGGGCGAGGTCAACCTCATGACCGCCGGGCGGGGCATCTCGCACTCGGAGGTGTCGACGCCGGCGACGTCGGTGCTGCACGGCGCGCAGCTGTGGGTCGTGCTGCCGTCGTCCGCGGCGGGGGCCGAGCCGCGCTTCGAGCACCACGTGCCGGCGGTGGTGCGCCCGGCGCCCGGGGTGGAGGCGCGGGTGTTCGTCGGGTCGCTGTGGGGGTCGTCGTCGCCGGTGCGCGTCGAGACGCCGCTGCTCGGGGTCGAGGTGGTGCTGGCGGGTGCTGCGTCCGTGGCGGTGCCGGTGCCGGACGGGTTCGAGCTGGGGGTGCTCGTCGACTCGGGGTCGGTGCGCGTGGACGGGCAGGACGTCGAGCCGGCTGCGCTCGCGGTGCTCGAGGCGGGCGTGACCTCCGTGGTGGTCGAGGCCGGGGGCGAGGGGGCGCGGGTGCTGCTCCTCGGCGGCGAGCCGTTCCGCGAGGAGGTCGTCATGTGGTGGAACTTCATCGGCCGCTCGCACGAGGAGGTGCTGGCCGCCCGGGAGGAGTGGGAGTCCGGGGCGGCCGGCGGGGTGGCCGGTGCGTTCGGGCGGGTCGAGGGGTACGTGGGGCCGGTGGCGCGCATCCCGGCGCCGGCCCTGCCCGGCGTGCGGCTGCGGTCGCGGGGCAACCGTCGGCGCGGGGACGGGTCGGCGACACCGGTCGTCGAGGCGCCCCCGCTGTCCTGACGGCCCCGACCGCTCGGTCGAGGTGAAACCCGACCGGGAGGTGGTCGTCTTTCACCTCGAACCGCGGGGTGGGGCCGGGCGTTTTGTCCGAAGCGGGGTGCATCGGGCACACTGGGACGGCTCATCGAGCACCACGCGCAAGTGGCGGAACGGCAGACGCGCTGTCTTCAGGTGGCAGTGTCCTTACGGGCGTGGGGGTTCAAATCCCCCCTTGCGCACTGAACGCGAACGACCCCGACACGCTTGTCCGTCGGGGTCGTTCACGTTCGATGGACAGGTGGGACGTGGGAGGAGCGGCGAGGAACGAGCCGGGTCCGGGCTAGCCCGCGACGGGGGCGGCCGGCGCGGGTTCCATCGCGGGGTCGCCGGCGGCCGCGAGCTCGCGGTGCCGGTCGTAGGCCCAGCCCGGGCCACGCAGGAGGAAGGACCAGCGGTCCCCCCAGGTGCGTGACCCGGCGATGTCGCGGCCGATGTCGCGCCACTCGTGCGTCGCGATCGTCACCGGGTCGAACGTGTCGATGTTCTTCGTCAGGCCGTAGACGACCGGCTCGTCCTCCTCCTCGAACGTGCCGAAGAGCTTGTCCCACACGATGAGGATGCTGCCGTGGTTGCGGTCGAGGTAGCGCGAGTTCGAGCCGTGGTGCACCCGGTGGTGCGACGGGGTGTTGAGCACCTTCTCGAGCCACCCGATCGAGCGGACGGCCTCGGTGTGGATCCAGAACTGGTAGATGAGGTTGAGCGCGCGGGCGTTCTCGATGACGCTGGGCCGCACCCCGACCAGCGCGAGCAGGCCGTAGGGGACGCTCATCGTCAGGCCCTCGGCGACGGGCTGGCGCAGCGCGGTCGAGAGGTTGTAGCGCTCGCTGCTGTGGTGGACGACGTGCATCGCCCAGAGCCAGCGGCTCTCGTGGTTGAAGCGGTGGTTCCAGTAGTAGATGGCGTCCCAGCCGAGGATGGCGACGGCGTTCGCGAGCAGACCGGTGCCGAGGTCGCGCTTGGTCAGGGCGAAGAGCCGCGTGCCGCTCGTCTGGGCGGACCAGGTGGTCGCCACGGTCAGCGCGGTCGAGGCGACGGCCGCCACGGCCATCCCGCCGGTCACCCGGCGCAGCGCCGGGGGCTCGCCGACGGACGACTCGCCCACCGGGGACTCGGGGCGCCGCACCTGGCGCGCGGCCTCGGGGATGGTCCCGGCCTCGGGCAGACCGCCGCCGGCCCGGTGGCGCCGGACGACGTCGAGCACCGTGGTCGCCGCCGACGCCGCGACGGCCGTCCCCATCAGCCACCGGGCCCGGCGGCCGACGCCGGGGGTGACCGGGTCGAGCAGGCGCTGGGCGACGAACGGGGCGATGAGGCTGCCGACGCCCATCGTCAGGCTCGCGACCGTGTCGGCGAGCTCGTAGTCGCCGGCGCGAGTGGTACCCGCGGGAGCCGGGTGGCGCTTCTGCCATCGGTACTCGGCGGCCATCGCCCCGACGAAGGCGGGGATGGCGAGGACGGTGAGGTCGGGCCGCTTCATCCGCGGCACCTTACCCGCGGGTAACCCGTCCTGCCCGCCGATGTGAACGGCGCCTCAGCCGCAGGTGTCGGTCGGGGCCTCGCCGGCGAGGCGCTGCGTCGTCCACTCGAGGAGCTCGGGGATGGCCGGGGAGTCCGGCTCGACGAGCGGCACGTGGTCGCGACCGCCGTAGACGCGGTAGTCGACCTGCTGCCCGGCCGCGCACCGGCCCTCGACGTAGGCATCCTGTGCGCTGCGCACGACGAGGGAGTCGTCGGCGCCCTGGCCGATGAGCAGCGGGGCCTCGATGCGCCCCGTCGGGATGTTCTCGCGCAGCCGCGTCGCGAAGGCGCCCCGGTTCGGGTCGCCGGCCCAGATCGGCTTGTCGAGCGAGAGGGCCGTCGCGACCGACACGAGGGTGCTCGGCTCGGCGAGGCAGCGCTGGGCCATCTCGCGGACGATCGGCTGCGCGCCGGGTCGGACGTACTCGCGGTAGGTGACGTCGTCGTACCGCCTCGTGTAGGCGTCGACGACGTAGGAGGCGAACAGCTCGCCGCCGGTGACGTCGGGCAGGTGGTCGACGAGGGCGGGCAGGTTGCTCGCCGGAGCGAGGGCTGCGACGCCCTCGATGTCGAGCTCGGGGGCGTAGGTCGGCGCGAGCACCCCGGTCCACAGGGCCGCGTGGCCGCCCTGGCTGTGACCCCAGACGACCGTCTGCTCACCGAGGCCGGCGTCGGTCAGCTGGTGGGCGGCACGGATCGCGTCGAGCACCGAGCGGCCCTCGCCCTGCCCGATGAGGTACGGGTGCGGGCCCGTCGTCCCGAGGCCGACGTAGTCCGTGCCGACGAATCCCCATCCGTTGGCGAGGACCTTGTCGAGGGTGAAGAAGGCGCCGGCCTCGAACGGGTCGATGACGGTGGGTGCGCACCCGGGTGCTGCTCCGGTGGTCCCGTGCGCCCAGGCGATGACGGGGATCGGGCCGCTGCGCTGTCGCGGCACGACGACGAGGCCGCTCGCGAGGGCCGGGACGCCCTCGTCGCGGGTGGTCGTGTAGAGGATGCGCCAGGCCTGGGCGTCGTCGGGGATCTTCGTCGTGTACGGCTCGCTGCGCAGCAGGCGGCCGGGCTCCGACGGCACGGACGAGGGTGCGGTGTAGAAGGCGTCCGGGGTGGGGGCGGCGCGGTTGAGCGAGAGGCTCACGAGGACGAGCAGCACGGCGACGACGGCGGCGATCGCGTTGCCCAGCAGCCGGACCCACGGACCCCACCGTCCCGTCGTGGTCGCGCGCACCGGGCGCACGGCCCGCCAGACGAGGCGGGCGCCGAGGAGCACGAGCCGCACGCCGACGAGGACGCCGATGACGACGACGCTGACGTCCGGCCAGGCCAGGGCGAGGAGGCCGAAGAGCGTGGAGGACGCTCCGCCGAGGAGGGCGTTCCAGCGCTCGACGCCCCGTTCGCGGCGGGCCCCCCACACCTCGAGGACGCCGCCGATCAGGAGGGTGAGGCCGACGACGACGATGACGGCCCTGACCCCGGCGCCCGTCCAGAGGACCAGGGCGAGGGCGCCGAGCGCGTAGACGCCGGCGCGGGCGACGGCGAAGCGGCGCAGCGTCGGCCCCTCCGGGAGGTCGACGAGCTCGGAGACGGCGGCGACGACGAAGCCGGCGAGGAGCAGGAGGAGCAGCAGCGCGAGGGAGGTGAAGGGGCGGGTCGCGAGCCAGCCTCCGACGAGCACGGCGAGGACCCCGACGACGGCGACGACGGCCCGCGGAGGTCCCGACGTGCGCGAAGCGGAGGAGGCGGGAGCGTCGCCCATGGTCCGAGGGTAGGGACTGCGGGGGTCGGTGACCAGAGCGCTCGCCGTGGGCGGCCGGCGGGGGTGGAGGGCCCGGAGGGTTCCGGGGGCTCGGGGGCTCGGGCCAGGGGGTGTGTCGAGTCCTCTCGGTTGAGTCGAGATGTGGTGCAACCGAGAGGGGATCTGAGAGGAGTGTCGGCCCGGGACTCTCGGTTGCCCCGGGATGTGAAGCAACCGAGAGGGGACGTGAGAGGAGTGTCGGCCCGGGACTCTCGGTTGCCCCGGGATGTGAAGCAACCGAGAGGGGATGTGAGAGGAGTGTCGGCCCGGGACTCTCGGTTGCCCCGGGATGTGGTGCAACCGAGAGCAGTCGGAGACCCACACCTCCTGGTCGACCCGTGCAGGACCTCGGCGACCGCCCGGCCCATCGCCGCGCTCGTGCTCCGGCCGCGCCCCCGCCTGCCACCCCGCCCGCCCCGTCGGCTCCCGGAGGCAGACTGGATCCGTGCGCTCGCGGCCGGTGATCCTCCACCTGGACCTCGACGCCTTCTTCACCGCCGTCGAGCAGCTGCACAAGCCGTCGCTGCGCGGCAAGCCCGTCGTCGTCGGCGGGGTCGGCGGCCGAGGGGTCGTCTCCACCGCCTCGTACGAGGCCCGCGCGTTCGGCGTCCACTCCGCGATGCCCACGGCCGAGGCCCGCCGCCGCTGCCCCCACGCCGCCTACCTCAGCCCGCGCTTCGAGGCCTACCGGGACGCCTCGGTACGCGTCATGGACCTCGCCCGCGCCGTGACCCCCCTGCTCGAGCAGGTCTCCATCGACGAGGCGTACCTCGACCTCACCCCGGCCCATCCGGACGCCACGGTCGAGTCCGTCACGGCCCTCGTCGAGGACCTGCGCGCCGGCATCCACGCCGCGACCGGGCTCACCGCGTCCGTCGGCGCCGGCACGAGCAAGCTCGTCGCGAAGATCCACTCCGACCTCGCCAAGCCCGACGGCCTGCTCGTCGTCCCGCCCGGCACGGAGGCCGAGCGCCTGGCCCCGATGTCGGTCCGGGCCATCCCCGGGGTCGGTCCGGCAACCGCGGCCCGGCTCACGGCGCACGGTGTCGGGACGGTCGGCCGGCTCGCGGCGCTCGACCTCGGCGAGGCGGTGGCCCTCCTCGGGAAGGCGCACGGCACGCAGCTGCACGCCTTCGCCCACGGCGTCGACGACCGTGAGGTCGTCACCGAGCGCGCGGCCAAGTCGGTCTCCGCCGAGACGACCTTCCCCACCGACGTCACCGACCGGGTCACCCTCGGCCGGCACGTGCGCGAGCTGACGGCCCGGGTCGGGCGGCGCCTGCGCGCCGACGGGCTCTCCGGCCGCACCGTCGTCCTCAAGGTCCGCCGTCACGACTTCAGCACCCTCACCCGGTCGACGACCCTCGACCAGCCGACCGACGACGACGCCGCCGTCGTCCGTCACGCCGAGCGCCTCCTCGCGGGCCTCGACGTCTCGAACGGGTTGCGGCTCATCGGGGTCGGCGTGTCCGGGCTCTCGCTCTACACCCAGCCGGACCTGCTCGACGGCCTCCTCGACGAGACCCTCGCGCCCGTGCGGACGACGGCCGAGGACTTCGACCGCCCGGACGCCGGGGGCGCGGACGACCCCGACCCGAGCCCTGACGTCGAGCTCGTCGACACCTCCGGTCCCCCGACCGGTCGCCCGACGTGGCGCCCGGGCCAGGACGTACAGCACGCCGAGCACGGGAGGGGATGGGTGCAGGGCAGTGGGGTCGGGCGGGTCACCGTCCGCTTCGAGGGGCCGGGCACCCCGGTCGGCCGCGTCCGGACCTTCGCCGACGACGACCCCGACCTCGTCGCCACCGACCCCCCACGGTGGCCCGCTCAGGACGACCACATCACGGACGATTATTAGGTGAGCCTCACCTACCTGTGGTTAGGTGGCCCTCACCACCGCGCGACCGGCGTGCGGAGGGCCGTGCCCCGGGAGGAGGTCGACCGTGATCGTCTGCCACTGCAAGGTCGTCAACGACGCCGCGATCACGCGCGCGGTCGACGACGGCGCCACGACCCTCGCCGAGGTCTGCCGGGCCACCGGCGCCGGCACCGACTGCGGCGGCTGCGTCTTCACGGTCAAGGCCCTCGTCTGCGAGCATGACGTCAGCCGGGCCCGCACGATGGACGACCTGCGGACCCTGACCGTCGACGAGGAGACCATCCGTGCAGCCAGTTGACCGCCGTGTCGTCGAGCTCTTCAACGAGGCCCTGACCTTCGAGCTCACCGTCACGAACACGTACTTCCTCCACGCCCGGATGCTCGACAACTGGGGCTTCACCAGGCTCGGCAAGGTCTTCTACGACCTGTCCATCGACGAGATGCGCGACGCCGACGCCCTCATCAACCGGATCCTCTTCTTCGAGGGCCACCCGAACGTCCAGAAGCTCGGGGCGATCACCGTCGGCGAGAGCGCCGAGGAGATGCTGCGGCTCGCGCACGCCAGCGAGCTCGCCGCCGTCGCGCAGTTCAACGCGGCGGCCAAGGAGTGCCACGACCTCGGTGACCACGGCTCGGCCTCGATCTTCGAGGAGATGGTCCGCGACGAGGAGCGGCACGCCGACTTCTTCGAGTCCCAGCTCGAGGCCATCGAGCGGATCAGCATCCAGCAGTACCTCGCCCAGCACATGGAGGCGGGCACCGGCCCCACCCCCGAGTGAGGTCGCGACACCCCGAGGGCCCGTCCGCACCGGACGGGCCCTCGTCGCGTCCCGGGTCAGGTGGTGCGGAGCCGCTCGGCGTGCCGCTCGGTCATCTCCCGCATCCGCTCGAGGAGCCCGGCCATCACCCGCAGCTGGGCGTCGGTGACGCCGTCGAACAGCTCCTGGCCCTCCGCGACCAGCGGGGCGTACATCGCGTAGGTCGAGCGCGAGCCCTCGTCGGTCATCCGGACGAGGACCCGGCGGCGGTCGGACTCGTCGCGCACCCGCTCGACGAGCCCGCGCGCCTCGAGGCGGTCGATGAGGGCCGTGGTCGCGGCGGGTCGCAGCCCCGTGGCGGTCGCCAGCGTGCCGGCGGTCTTCGGGCCGTCGACGAGCCAGTCGAGGCACCGCAGGTCGGCCGGGCCGAGGTCGAGGGCCCGACCGACCGCGTCGTCGTAGGCCTGGACGCTGCGCTGGTAGCGCTGCATCGCGTCACCGAGCGCGGCGACGAGTTGACTGCGTGCGTCCACCGACCTACTCTTTCGAATATCGAACTATTTGATCATCGTACGGAAGGGGTGTCGGGATGAGGCTACTCGTCGTCGGAGGAGGGGTCGCCGGGGCGGCCACCGCGCTCGCCGCCCGGCGGGTGGGGCTCGACGTCACCGTGCTCGAGCGGCGTGCGGCGGTCGACCGGGACGCGGGCTCGTGGATCACGCTCGCGCCCAACGGACTCGACGTCCTCGACCGGCTCGGTGTGCTCGACGCCGCCCGGGCGGTGGGATGGCCCGGCCACACGAACCGGCTGCTCGCCTCCGGAGGGCGGGTGCTCGGCGAGGTCCCGTTGGGCACCCCGCTGGCCGGCGGCTCGGTCGCCCTGACGATGAAGCGGTCGGCCCTCTCGGCCCTGCTCGTCGACGCCGCGGTGGCCGCCGGCGCCGACCTGCGGCTCGGGGCGGCGGCCGCGTCGGTCGAGGTGGGCACCGGTGGCGGGACACCGGCCGCGGTGCTCGCCGACGGGTCGCGGCCGACCGGTGACGTCCTCGTCGGGGCCGACGGCGTGTGGTCGCGGGTCCGGCGCGCCCTCGACCCCGGGGCGCCCGCTCCGCGCTACGTCGGGATGGTGAACTTCGGGGGCGTCACGGCCGACACCGACTGGAGTGAGCGCCTCGCGCCCGGGGCCTGGCACTTCGTCTTCGGCCGGCACTGCTTCACCGGGGCCTTCCCGCTGACCGACGGGCGGGTCGTCTGGTTCGTCAACGAGCCGCGTCCGCAGGTCACGGCGGACGAGCGGGCGGCGACCTCGGAGGCGCGGTGGCGCGACCACCTCGCGGACCTGGCCTCGGCCGACGTGGGGCCGGCCGCCGAGCTCGTCGCCGCCGGGCGCCTCGAGCTGGCCGGCGACAACACCCACGACCTCGCCCGCGTGCCGACCTGGCACGGCCCGGCGAGCGTGCTCGTCGGCGACGCGGTGCACGCCCCGGCGCCGAGCAGCGGCCAGGGCGCCGCGATGGCCCTCGAGGACGCCGCCGTGCTCGTCGACCTGCTGCGCCACCGGGGCCTCGCGGGGCTCCCGGCGTACGAGGCCGGGCGTCGCCGCCGGGTCGAGGGCATCGTGCGGGCCGGCGCGCGGACGACGAGCGCGAAGATGCCCGGACCGGTCGGCCGGGTCGTGCGTGACGCCTTCCTCCGGGGGCTGGCGGCCTCCGGGGTGATGGCCCGGGAGGTCCTCGGCACGACCGCGCACCGGCTCGACGCCCACCTCCTCGAGCCGGCGCGCTGACCCGCGCTCAGGTCCTCCGCGCGAGGGTGAGCGCGAAGTCGCCGGCCGGGTCGGTCCAGGTGTGCGTGACCCCGAACCCGGCGTCGGCGAGCTCGGCGGCGATGCCCTCGGGCCGGAACTTCGTGGAGATCTCGACGCACAGCTCCTCGCCGGTGGCCAGCTCGACGACGAGGTCGGCGCCGGGCACCCGGACGACCGACGGCTCCTCGGCCCGCAGCCGCATGTCGATGCGCTCCATCCGCGCATCCCAGAGCGGGGCGTAGCTGAAGGCGCCCGGGTCGAAGTCGGCACCCAGCTCGCGGTTGACGACCGTGAGGCAGTTGCGGATGAACGCCTCGGTGACGCCGGCCGAGTCGTCGTAGGCCGCGACGAGCCGGTCGACGTCCTTGACGAGGTCGGTGCCGAGCAGCAGCCACTCGCCGGGGTCGAGGGAGTCGGCGAGGGCCCCGAGGAAGGCCCGCCGCTCCTCGACGTAGAAGTTGCCGATCGTGCTGCCGAGGAACGCGACGAGCCGCCGGTCCCCGCGCGGCAGGTGCCCGAGGTGCAGGGTGAAGTCGCCGACGACCGCCTCGACGGCCATCCCGGGGTAGCGCTCGCTGAGCATGACCGCCGCCTGCCGCAGGGTGGCGTCGGAGACGTCGACGGGGACGAACCGCCGCAGCGGGCCGTGCGGGCGCTCCGCGGAGCGGAAGGCGTCGAGGAGGGTGCGGGTCTTGTCGCTCGTGCCGCTGCCGAGCTCGACGAGGGTGGCGGCGTCGCAGGCCGCGGCGATCTCGTCGGCGTGCGCCGCGAGGATGGCCCGCTCGGCCTCGGTGGGGTAGTACTCCGGCAACCGCGTGATCTCGTCGAAGAGCCGGGCGCCGACGTCGTCGTAGAGCCACTTCGGGGGGAGCCGGCGCGGCCGCCCGCCGAGCCCTCGGCGGACGTCGTCGACGAGCGACCCGCTGGCCCAGTCGGGGTCGAGGAGGACGGTGACCCGGGGCTCGAGCGCGCCGCTCACGCGACCTCCCCCGGCGTGGGACGCGGGGCTCCGCCGTCGGCGAGCCGCACCCCGGTGAGGGCCCACCGCGAGCCGTGCGGGAAGAAGTTGCGGTACGTGAGCCGGGCGTGGGCCGGCGAAGTGAGCGCGCAGCCGCCGCGCAGGACCATCTGGTTGGACATGAACTTCCCGTTGTACTCGCCGATGGCGCCCGCCGGCGGGTGGAAGCCGGGGTAGGGGTGGTAGGCCGAGGCCGTCCACTCCCAGCAGTCGCCGTAGACCTGGCGCAGCCGGTGGCCGTCGCAGGCGGGCCCCGCGGGCCCGGGGTGGTAGTGCTCGAGGTCGGCGAGGTTGCCGCCGGAGTGGGCGGCGTCGGCCTGCCCGTCGGCGACGACGGCGTGCTCCCACTCGCCCTCGGTGGGCAGCCGCTTGCCTGCCCAGGTGGCGAAGGCCTCGGCCTCGTAGAAGCTGACGTGGCCGACCGGCAGGCCGGGGTTGACCGGCCAGGTGCCGTGGAGGGTGTGCTCGAGCCAGACGCCGTCGTGCTCGACCCAGTACAGGGGCGAGCGCCAGCCCTCGGCCCGCACCCGGGCGATGCCGTCGGAGAGCCACAGCTCGGGGCGCTCGTACCCGCCGTCGGCCATGAACTCGAGCCACTCGGCGTTGGTGACGAGCCGGTCGGCGAGCCGGTAGGGCTCGAGCCACTGCCGGTGGCGGGGGAGCTCGTTGTCGAACGAGAAGCCGGCGCCCTCGTGGCCGACCTCGACCAGCCCGCCCTCGACCTCGACCCAGCCCATCGGGTCGGGCTCGACCGGCTCGTGCGGCCGCCCGGCGTAGACCGGCTCGAGGGGGTTGCGGGACAGTACGTGCTTGATGTCCATAAGGAGCAGCTCCTGGTGCTGCTGCTCGTGGTGGAAGCCGAGCTCGATGGTGGCCGTCAGCTTCTCGAGGGCGCCCTCGTCGAGGGTGGCGACGAGCTCGCGGACGCGCTCGTCGACGTTGCCCCGGTAGAGCCCGACGTCGTGCGCGCCCGGCCGGGTGACGAGGCCGCGGTCGGGGCGGGAGTAGCGCGGCCCGACGCTCTCGTAGTAGCTGTTGAAGAGGAACCAGTACCGGTCCTGGAAGGGCCGGAAGCCGGGCTCGTTGCCGTCGAGGACGAAGGTCTCGAAGAACCACGTGACGTGCGCTCGGTGCCACTTCGTCGGGGAGACGTCGGGCATCGACTGGACGGTCTGGTCCTCGGGGGAGAGCGGGGCGGCGAGGCGCTCGGTGTGGGCGCGCACCTCGTCGAAGCGGGTGGTCAGGCTGGGGGCGTCCCATGTCGAGGTGGACATGGTCGGTGCTCCTCTCGGTCGGTGCCGGTCGGACGTGCCGTCCATCCTCACCCACACCACCGACAGGCGGGCCGCGAGTACCGGTCGGATCCGAGGATCGTCACCCGTCCGTCACCGGGATGACACCTGTCACGCCCTCCCGGTGACGCTCGCCCCTGCCGCGGGCCCCCGCCCGTCGCGGAGGGTGGGTCTGACCCCTGCAGAGAGGACCGCCCCGATGACGAGCACGCGCCCGGCGTCGCCCCCGGCCGACCCCGAGGTCGACCCCGGGGGCCACCCTCGGCCCGAGGAGCGCTCACGCGGCCTGTGGTCGCCCCTGCACCCCCAGGTGATCGGTGCTCTCGTGGGCGCGTCGGGTGGCACCGCCTTCGTGCTCGCCAACCGGGGCGCGCTCCCCGACCCGTGGCCGACCGTGGCGCTGCTCGCGTGGCTGGTCGCCCTCGCCGGCTGGGCGTGGACCGTCCTCCTGCGCCCCCGGCACCTCCCGCCGATCGCCCCGGCCCGCCCCGGCGCCGGCGTCGTGTACGTCGTGTCGGTCGCGGGGATGCTCGCCGGCTTCGCGGCCGGCCGGGTGCTCCTCGAGGCCGCCGGGCACCCCGGGCTCATGCCCGCCGTCGTCGTCGTCGCGGTGGGCCTGCACTTCGTCCCCTTCGCGCGGGCCTTCCGGGCGCCGGTGTTCGGCGTCCTCGGGTGGACCCTCGCCGCCGTCGGCTTCGCCGGCCTCCTCCTCGGGCTCGCGCTCGGGGCCGGCGCCGCTGCCCTCGCGGCCGTCCTCACCGGCCTCGTGATGCTCGGGGTCATGGCCCTCGACGCCGTCCGTCCCGCCGTCGAGCCCAGCGCCTGAGACCCCCGGGCGGCGGCGCGTCGGAGGGGGCGCGCCGCCCCGGGACACGACCCCGCGGCGTCTGCCGGGCGCGCGACCGGGATCAGCGGATGCCGGTGCGCGAGAACCCCTCGACGAAGTACCGCTGGGCGAGCAGGAAGAGCAGCACCATCGGCGCGACCGTGATGAGGGCGAAGGCCATCGTCCCGCCGTAGTCCGACCCGAGCTGCCCCTGCAGGTACAGCAGCCCGATGGGCAGGGTGTAGAGGGCGTTGTCCTGCAGGGCGACGAGCGGCCAGGCGAGGTCGTTCCACGACGCCAGCAGCGTCATGAAGAACAGCACCGCGAGGAGCGGCCGGCTGAGCGGCAGGACGATCGACCGGAAGATCCGGAGGTGCCCGGCGCCGTCGACCCGGGCCGCGTCGAGGAGCTCGCGCGGGATCGCGAGGACGAACTGCCGGGCGAGGAAGGCGCCGAAACCGCTGGCCGCCGTGGGGAGGATGACCGCCCAGTAGCTGCCGAAGAGGCCCATGGAGGTGACGATCCGGAACAGCGGCACCATGATCACCTGCAGCGGGATCATCACCGTCGCCACGGTCAGCAGGAACAGCGCCGTCGACCCGGGGAAGCGCAGCTGGGCGAACGCGTACCCGGCGAGCATGCTCACGGTCACCGACAGCACCGCCACCGTGAGGGAGATGGCGACCGAGTTGCCGACCCACGCGGCGACCGGGAAGGCGTCGAGCACGCGCCGGACGTTCTCCAGGGTCAGCTCGCGGGGCACGAGGCGCAGGGTTCCCCCGAGCAGCTCGGAGCGCGAGGAGAACGCGACGACGACCATCCAGTACAGCGGGAAGAGCGTGACGAGCGCGATGACGACGGCGGCCGCCAGGCGGGCGGGCAGCCACCGGTCGCGACGCCGACGTCGCTGCGGCACAGGGGAACCGACGGCACTCATCCGACGAGGTCCCTCGTGCGGCTCGATCGCCAGCGCAACCACGTGAAGGCGAGGCTGACGACGAGGAGGAAGACGCCGATGGTCGCCGCGTACCCCTGGTCGCGGACGACGAAGCCGTTGTCGTACGCGTAGGTGACGAGCACCGTCGTCGCGTTGCGTGGCCCGCCGCCGGTGAGGACGAAGACGATGTCGAACACCTGGAACGAGTACACGACGTTCATGACGACGAGGAAGAACGACGAGGGCCCGAGCATCGGGACGACGACGTGCCGGAACCGCTGCCAGGGCCCGGCACCGTCGAGGGTGGCGGCCTCGAGGAGCTCGCGGTTGATGCCCTGGAGGCCCGCGAGGTAGATGAGCATGTTGAAACCGGTTCTCCACCAAAGGGTCACGAGCACGACGGTGACGAAGGCCGCCGTGCCTCCGGACTGCCAGCTGACGGCCGGGAGCCCCAGCGCCCGGAGCACCGAGTTGGCGAACCCGCTGTTCTCGTCGAACACGAGCACCCCGACGAGGGCGGTCGCGACGCCGCTCACGGCCATCGGGAGGACGAGCACCGAGCGGAAGAGACCGCGGGCGGGAAGCACCGAGTTGAGGAGCACCGCGGCGCCCAGCCCGAGGGCCATCGACCCCGGCGTCACGACGAGCGTGAAGAGCACGGTGTTGAGCGTCGCCCGCCAGAACACCGGGTCGCCGAAGAGCCGGACGTAGTTGTCGAACCCCACCCACACGCCGTCGCCGAAGCCGTTGGTGCGCTGCAGGCTCAGGGCCGCGGCACCGGCCAACGGCACGAAGACGAAGGTCCCGAGGAGCAGCAGGCTCGGCGCGAGGAAGCCGTACGCGGTCAGGGCCTCGGTCACCGCACCCCGCCGCGGGGCGCGCGGGCCGCGGTGCGGCGCAGGCGGGACCGCACCGACCGTCGCGCCCGTCGAGGTCGACGGGGCCGGGGCGGAGGTGCCGGTGCTGCTCACTGCTTCGTGGCCGCGCCGATGCCGTCGGCGAGGTTGCGCACGGTGGTCGCGGCGTCCTGGTCGCCGACGAACGCCTCCTCGAGCTGGTCCTTGAGCACGGTGATGATCGCCGACATCGACGGCGACGCCACCTGCCCGGAGTCGCGGGGCAGGACGGCGCCGGCCTGCGCGACGAACACCGGTGAGAGCTCGGGACGCACGGCGAACTCGATGCCCTGCTCGACGAGGTCGGCACGCGTCGGGAGCAGCGACGCGCCCGCGCAGAACTCCTCCATCTGCTGCTTCTCGGTGACGTGGGTGAGGAAGCGGGCGACGAGTGCCGGGTCCTTGGCGCCCTTCGTGGCCACGAGGGCGTTGCCGCCGAAGTCGCCGGCGGAGCGGGCGTTGCGCGGCGGGAACGTGACGCCCCACTCGAAGTCGGCCGTGCTCGTCGCGTCCGGGACGAGGAACGCCCCGCCGAAGTTCATCGCGGTCGTGCCGGAGTACCAGAGGTCGGCGGCCAGCGTCGACGACTTCACCGAGCTGTTCGGCGGCACGAGGCCGTCCCGGAAGAAGCCCTGGGTGAACTCGACGGCCGCGCGGCCGGCGTCGGAGTCGATGGCCGGCGTCGTGAGGTCGTCGGCGAGGAACCGGCCGTCGGCCTCGAAGAGCCAGCTGAGCCAGCGGGTGACGCCGTTGCCCTGCCAGTTGTACGCGAAGGGCCACTTGTCGTCGGGGAGGTTCTGCCGCAACCGCTTCGCGACGGCCTCGAACTCCTGCCACGTCCAGGCGTCCTCGATGCGGGTGGGCACGTCGGTGACCCCGGCCGCCTCGAGCAGATCGACGTTGTAGAGGACGACCGAGGTGTCGGTGTGGTGCGGCACGCCGTAGGGCTTGCCGCCGTTCTGCACCGCGGCCCACGCCTGGGGGGTGAACCGGTCCGAGAACCCGCCCTCGAGGTGCGCGGAGAGGTCGAGCAGCTGACCGCGACCGGCGTAGCTGCCGAACGTGTAGTACGGGACGCGGAAGACGTCCGGCGCCTGGCCGGCCTGGAGCTGGGCGTCGATGGTCGTGAACATCTGGTCGTACGGAACGGCGTTCAGCCGCACCGTGACTCCGCTGTTGGCCTGCTGGAAGCTGGTGATGGCGGCCCGGAGCCCGGTCAGCTCGGCGTCGGTCCCCCAGGTCGTGAAGGTGATGGTGCCGGACGCGTCCGACCCCTCCTCACGGCCCGAGGTGGAGAAGCCCCCGCAGGCGGCGAGGGCGAGGGGCGCCGTCGCGGCTCCGGCGGCGGTCAGGAGCTGGCGTCGGGAGAGGGGCATCGGGCCTCCGTGGTGGCGTGGGGGCTGGGGACGCCTGCGGCACGCTTCTCGACCACGGACCCGGTGACGCTACCCGGCGACGCCACCGGCGAACCGTCGGCCGGTCCCCGCGCTGCCCGTGCTGTCGAAGGTCGGGAGCGCCGGCCCGGTCAGAGCCAGCCGCGGCGTTCGGCCACGGCGAAGGCCTGGGCGCGCGAGGTGGCGTCGAGCCGGGTCATCGCGTTGCTGAGGTAGTTGCGGACCGTCCCGCGCGACAGGTGCAGCTCCGTGGCGATGTCCTCGGTGCTGCGGCCGAGCCCCACGAGCCGCAGGACGTCGACCTCGCGCTCGGTGAGCGGGCTCGGGCCGCTGCGCAGGGCCTCCACGGCGAGGTCCGGGTCGATGGCCGTGCCCCCGGCGGCCACGGTGCGGATGGCCTCGACGAGCCGGGTCGCGGTGGTGGTCTTGAGCAGGTAGCCGCGGGCCCCCGCCGCGAGCGCCCGCTGGAGGTGGCCCGGCCCCTCGAGGGCGGTGAGGAGGAGGACCGCGCAGTCGCGGACCTCGGCCGCGGCCTCGATGCCGGTCGCGCCGGGGAGGTCGACGTCGAGCACGGCGACGTCGGGCCGGAGGCGGTCGACGGCCGCGCGCACCTCGTCGCCCCGCGCCACCCGGCCGACCACCTCGAACCCCGGCTCGGTGCCCAGGAGCGCCTCGAAGGCCTCGGCGACGAGGTCGACGTCCTCGGCGATGAGGATGCGCAGGTGCTCCGGCGCCGCGGCGCCGTTCACGCCGGGGCCCCGGCGGCGTCGTGCGCGGGGGCCGGGACCGACGCCGGCACGCGGCATCTGACCCGGAACCGTCCGGACGGCTCGTGCCCGGCCTCGAGCGCGCCTCCGGCCGCGGAGGCCCGCGCCGCGAGGTCGGCGAGCCCGGTGCCCCGGTGGCCCGCGCTCGCGGACGCCCCGTCGTTGACGACGACGAGGACCACGGCGCCGGCCTCCTCGTGGACGCCGACCTCGACCCACGAGGCGCGGGCGTGCTTGAGGACGTTGGTGACGCACTCGCGCAGCACCCGGGCGCCGAGGCCGTCGAGGGCCGCCGGGGCCGCGGCGGCTCCGGTGTCGACCGAGCAGCGGACGCCGAGCCGCTCGAGGATGTCGCGCGCGGCGTCGAGCTCGTCCTGGAACCCGGTCACGGACCCGCCCCCGGTCAGGCCGCGCAGCTGGGAGCGTCCCTCGCCGACCATCCGCGTCACCTCGTCGAGCTGCTCGCGGCACCGAGCGGGGTCGCGGTCGAGCAGCCGGGAGGCCGTCTGCACGCGCAGGCCGACGGCGACCAGCGTGCGCCCGAGGACGTCGTGGAGGTCGCGCGAGATGCGGTGCCGCTCCTCGTCGACCCGCAGCCGGGCGACCGTCTCGCGGGCCCGCGCGAGCTCGGCGACGACGAGCGCGAGCCGGGTGAGCACGTAGAGCAGCAGGCCGATCGCCGCGACGACGACGAGGAGGAAGGAGGCGAGGAACGGGTTGACCCCCTCGCGGAGCATGAAGGCCCCGAGGGCGACGGTGAAGCCCACCCCGGCGGCGGCCAGCCGCCGGCCCGAGAGCAGGAGGCCGACGGTGCCGAACACGAGCGCCGCCGCCAGCCAGGCCCCGGCGACGAACGCGGCGCCGGCGGCGAGGACGGTGACCCAGGGCACCCAGCCGGGGACGGCGGCGTCCCGCAGGGTGCGGCGCTGGACGAGGAGGAAGAACCCGGCGCCGACCAGCCCGCCGACCACCCCGACCCCGCGCTGGACCGGCCCGAGCTCGGTGGAGACCTGCGTGAGCATCGACAGCGTGCCCTGGACGAGGACGACGAGGACGACCGCCCACGACGCGACGACGGCGATGCGCGCGTCGGCACTGCCCCGGACCCTCATCGTCACCTCGTCGCCTCCCGACCCCCGGCGTCGCGACTGTAACAGCGGCGCCGTCAGGTCAGCGGCGCGAGCCCGGTGACGACGAGGGCCGGTTCGCCCGCCTCGTCGGTGGCGGCGAGGTCGAGCTCGGCGGTGATGCGCCAGTCGTGGTCGCCGTCCTCGTCGTCGAGGACCTGCGTGACGACCCACGCGCCGTCACCCTCCTCGACGGTGAACAGGGCCGGACCGCGGGCCGACGGACCCGTCGAGAACGACCCGTACTCGGCGAGGTACCCGGCGGCGGCGTCCTGCCACTGCTCCGCGGTCAGCCCGCCGTCGAGCGCCGCCAGCGCCTCGTACCGCGCGAGCGCCAGCAGCTCGACTCGCCGGAACATGCTCTGCCGCACCATGACCCGCAACGCCCGCGGGTTGGCCGAGAGTGCGCGCCCCTCGGTGGAGGGCCGGACCTCGGCGCCGGGGTCGGCACCGTCCGGGTGCGCCAGGGACTCCCACTCGTCGAGGAGGCTGGAGTCGGTGTGCCGCACGACCTCGCCGAGCCACTCGACGAGGTCGTCGAGCTCCTCGGTGCGTGCCGACACCGGCACGGTCGAGCGCAGCGCCCGGTAGGCGTCGGTGAGGTAGCGCAGGACGACGCCCTCGGCGCGGGCCAGCTTGTGGTGGGCGACGAACTCCCCGAACGTCATCGCGCGCTCGAACAGGTCACGGACGACCGACTTCGGGGAGAGGTCGCGCGGGTCGACCCACGGGTGTGACTGCCGGTACGTGCGCAGCGACTGCTCCAGCAGGTCCGCCAGCGGGCGGGGCCAGGTGACGTCCTCGAGGGCGTCCATCCGCTCCTCGTACTCGAGCCCGTCGGCCTTCATCGCCGCGACCGCCTCGCCACGCGCCTCGAACTGCTGGGCGAGGAGCACCGGGCGCGGGTCGTCGAGGGTGGCCTCGATGACGCTGACGACGTCGAGGGCGTACTCGGGCGACTCGCGGTCGAGCAGCTCGAGGGCCGCGAGGGCGAAGGCCGACAGCGGCTGGTTGAGCGCGAAGCCCTCGTGCAGGTCCATGGCCACCTGGAACGGACCCTCGGCGAAGCGCCGGCCGTCGCGGCGCAGGAAGCGCTCGAGTGGTGTCACCTCCCGCTCCTCCCCGACCTTGTGGGGGTCCATCCGCCCGACACCCCGTTCCGACGGCGAGTCCGGCGGACCCTCCCCCACGAGGTCGGGGGACGTGGGGGCCAGCCCGGCCGCGGCGAGCGCCTCGCCGAGCGCCCCGAGCGCCCCCAGCGACCCGGCGTCGACCGGTTGCGGGGTCGGGTCGGGCTCGGGCGCCGCCTCCGGAACGGATGCACCCTCCTCCGGATCCGGCTCCGGAGGAAGCCAGTCCGCGACCAAGGACCCGTCGTCGGGCTCGACCACCCCCGCGCGCACGAGCGACCCGAGCACCTGCACCGCCCGCTCGACGAGGCGCTCGCGACGCTCGTCGGTCTCGTGGTTGTCGAGCAACAGGGTGTGCAGCGCGTCCTGCTGGCCCTCCCACTGGTCGAGGACGTTGAGCACCATCGCGTGCGTGACGCGCATCCGCGACGCGAGCGGCTCGGGCTCGGCGGCGACGAGCCGGTCGTAGCTCGCCTCGGTCCAGGTGAGCGCGCCCTCGGGCGGCTTCTTCCGGACGATGCGCCGCTCCTTCTTCGGGTCGCCACCGGCCTTGGCGAGGGCCTTGCTGTTCTCGATGACGTGCTCGGGCGCCTGGACGACGACGTACCCGACCGTGTCGAAGCCGGCCCGGCCCGCGCGCCCCGCGATCTGGTGGAACTCCCGCGCCCGGAGCAGGCGCTGCGTCCGGCCGTCGTACTTCGTCAGCGAGGTGAGCAGCACCGTGCGGATGGGGACGTTGATGCCGACGCCGAGGGTGTCGGTACCGCAGATGACCGCGAGCAGCCCGGCCTGGGCGAGGGTCTCGACGAGGCGCCGGTACTTCGGGAGCATCCCCGCGTGGTGCACCCCGATGCCGTGCAGCACGAGCCGGCGCAGCGTCTGCCCGAACCCCTTCCCGAACCGGAAGCCGCCGACCGCCTCCTTGACGGCGGCCTTGCGCTCGGCGGACAGCACCTCGACCGAGGCGAGCGCCTGCGCCTGCTCGACGGCACCGGCCTGCGTGAAGGAGACGACGTACACCGGCGCGCGGCCGTCGCGCAGCAGCAGCTCGATGGTCTCGTGCACGGCGGTGAGCACCCACTCGTGCTCGAGCGGGACCGGTCGCTCGGCCCCGGTCACCGCGACGACCTCGCGCTCGCTGCGCCGCGCCAGGTCGCGCTCGAGGGCCGAGGTGTCGCCGAGCGTCGCGGACATGAGGAGCAGCTGGGTGTCGGGCAGGAGGAGCAGCGGCACCTGCCAGGCCCAGCCCCGGTCGCGCTCGCCGTAGAAGTGGAACTCGTCCATGACGACGAGTCCGATGTCGGAGGCGTCGCGCTCGCGCAGGGCGTGGTTCGCCAGCACCTCGGCCGTGGCGCAGATGATCGACGCCCCGGGGTTGACCGCGGCGTCACCGGTGAGCATCCCGACCTGCGCGGCCCCGAAGGTCTCGACGAGGGCGAAGAACTTCTCGGAGACGAGGGCCTTGATGGGCGCGGTGTACCAGGACCGTCGACCGGTGGCCAGCGCCTGGGCGTGCGCGGCGACCGCGACGAGGGACTTGCCGGACCCGGTGGGCGTCGCGAGGACGACGTGGGCGTCGCCGGCGAGGGCGAGCACCGCCTCCTCCTGCGCCGGGTAGAGGGTGAAGCCGCGCTCGCCGGCCCACTCGACGAACACGTCGAGGGCGGCGTCGGCACCGCCGTCCGGGGTCCCGGCAGCGGCGCCGGTGAGGCGGTCGGTGAGCGTCATCGCGCCCGATTCTCCCCCACCGCCCGAGCGGCGGGCCGCCCCGCCCGCGCGAGGGCCGCCCGTCGGGACCCGGGACCCGAGGCCCGACACCTCACTGTCCCCACTTCCTTGCCCGTGGCAATCGATCCCTTGCCTGGCGCAAGGGATCCCTTGCGCGTGGCAATCGATCCCTTGCCTCGAGCACGGAGTTCCGGTGGACCACGTGTCCTCCCGGGGTCGGGCCTCGACACGGAGCGACCCCTTGTCGGAGCGCGTGGCTACCGTGCAAGGAACCGATGGGAGCACCGATGACCGACGAGATCTTCTCCGCCTACCTGACCCGCCGCAAGGCCGCCTCGGACGCCTTCGTGGCCGGTGACGTCGCCCCTCTGCACGAGGTGTCGACCGCGTCCGACCCGGCGACCATCCTCGGTCCGGCCGGCACGCTCGTGCAGGGCGCCGAGTCCGTCAACGCCACCAACGCCGAGGGTTCGGCGCGCTTCACCGGGGCCGAGCGCAACGACCTCGAGACGATCCACGGCGGCGAGGAGGGCGACCTCGCGTGGTGGGTCGGGGTGCAGCGCTCGGTCGTGTCCGTCGAGGGGCAGGACGAGCCCGTCCCGATGGACCTGCGGGTCACCGAGCTCTACCGGCGCGAGGACGGCGCGTGGAAGCTGTTCCACCGTCACGCGGATCCGTTGCGGGAGAGCTGATCCCGCGTCGCGTCACCTCCGGCGTGGTGCCTCGCTCGCGCCGACGTGCTCGGTGAGCCAGTCGACGAGGGGTCGCACGGCGCGCCAGTCCGCACGCACCCGGTCGACCACCTCCTCGGTGTCCAGCCACGACGGTGCGCCGTGCTGCCGGGAGGCGACGAGGTGCTTGTGCCGCATCAGCTCCAGGCGCGGATGGTCGGCGTCGACCCCCCGTGGTCGGGTCGCCACCCGCTCGCCCCCGAGCTCGAAGCCGTCGGCCACGAGCCGGTCGACCACCGTCTGCAGCGCGCCCCCGGACGCCGGGGCGTCGACCGCGGCGCGGTACCTCGGCGTCTGGTCCGGACCGGTCGGGTAGAAGCCGCCTCCGGTCAGCAGACCGGCGGCCGAGACCTGGACGTAGAAGCCGACCCCGGGGACCGTCGCGGCCAGCGCCCCCTGGTGGTCCTTGTACGGGGACTTGTCGGCGCTGAACCGGACGTCGCGGTGCGGCCGGTACAAGCGGGCCGCGCCGAACTCGTCGGTGAGCGCCTCGGCGAGCCACTCCATCGGCTCGCGCACCGACTCCTCCCAGCGCGCCCGGTTCGCCTGCCACCAGGCGCGGGTGTTCTCGACCGAGAGCTCGTCGAAGAAGTCGAGCGCGTCGAGCGGGATGCCTCCGCTCACGCGTCCTCCCGGTGGTTCCGCGCCCAGGAGCGGGCGACGAGCTCGGCGAGGACGTCGTGGTCGAGGTCGTCCAGGCGCGTGACGTAGAGGCACCCCTTGCCCGTCGTGTGGGGACCGAGCCGGGCGAGCAGGTCCGCGTTCGAGCCGTCGTACGTCAGCCCGTAGAGGGTCAGGGCCGCCTTCCGCGGGGCGAGGCCGACGGCGAACCAGTCGCGGTCCTTCCCGTCGGCGGTGCGGTAGGGCTGCGACCCGAACCCGACGGTCGAGGCGCCCCACATCCGGGGCTCGGCACCGGTGGTGCGCCGCATCAGGTCCAGGGCGGCCTGCGCGTCACGGCGTCGACGCTCGTCGGCGACCGAGGCCACGAAGGCCTCGACGTCGGCGTCGGTGCGGGTCGTCCTGCGGTCGCCGTGGTCGGGCATGCTCCGACGGTAGGGCGCGGCCGGGCCGGCGCACCAGCCCCGCGGGCGACGCGGCAGGCGCCGCGGCGGGACACGGGCCCGGCGGCTGTCGAGCCATCGCCGCGCCGGCCCACCCGGACGCGCCGGCCGCCGAGGATGGGTCCATGCCCGAAGGCCACACCCTCCACGCGCTCGCCGGGCGGGTCGACGCCGCGTTCGCGGGGACGGCGGTGCGGTTCTCGTCCCCGCAGGGCCGCTTCGCCGGGTCCGCCGCCGCGCTGGACGGGGCCCGGGTCGAGGGCGCCGAGGCGCACGGCAAGCACCTCGCGATCCGCGTCGAGGGCGCGCGGGTCGTCCACGTCCACCTCGGGCTGTTCGGGCGCTTCTCGGTGCGCCGGCACCGCCGGGTCGACCGGGGCGAGGCGCCGACCGACCTCCCGCTCACCGGGCAGGTCCGGCTGCGGATGGTGAACCGCACCCACGTCGGGGACCTCCGGGGCCCCATCGTCTGCGAGCTCGTCACCGACGACGGCTGGGAGGAGGTCCGGTCCGGCCTCGGGGCCGACCCGCTGCGCGAGGAGCGGCTGCCCGACGCGGTGCTGGCCCGCCTCGCGCGCAGCCGTCGGGCCGTGGGCGCCGTCCTCATGGACCAGGGCCTCGTCGCCGGGGTCGGCAACGTCTACCGCGCCGAGCTCCTCCACCGGCACGGCCTCGACCCGCACACGCCCGCGCGTGAGGTGCCGCAACGGGTCGTCCACGAGCTGTGGGACGACCTCGTCCGGCTCATGCCGCTCGGGGTGCGCACCGGCCGCATCCTCGTCGCCGACGACGACGTCGAGCGGGCCCGGACCCTGCTCGCGGACGGTGGCACGGGGCGCGTCCGACCGGCGTACGCGGTGTACCGGCGGCACGGACGGACCTGTCCGCGCTGCGGCGGAACGGTCGTCAAGGAGACGATGGCCGGGCGCAACCTCTTCTGGTGCCCCGGCTGCCAGCGGTGAGCCGCCGCCCGTCAGGCGACCCCGACGTGGGTGACGACGACCCGGCCGTCCTCGACCTCCCAGCGCTGGTCGAGCCGCACGGTGTCGAGCAGCCGCCGGTCGTGCGTGACGAGGAGCAACGCCCCGTCGTACGCCTCGAGGGCCGACTCGAGCTGCTCGATGGCCGGCAGGTCGAGGTGGTTCGTCGGCTCGTCGAGGACGAGGACGTTGACGCCGCGGGCCTGCAGCAGCGCCATCGCGGCGCGGGTCCGCTCGCCCGGGGAGAGCCGGCCGACGAGGCTGGTCACCTGGTCGGCCCGCAGCCCGAACTTCGCGAGGAGCGTGCGCACGTCGGCGCCCGTCATCGTCGGGACGGCCGCCTCGAAGGCCTCGGCGAGCGGACGGTCCTCGGCGAGCCCGGTGCGGGCCTGGTCGATCTCGCCGAGCGCCACGGACGCCCCGAGCCCGGCCCGTCCGGTGTCGGGCGCGAGCCGGCCGGTGAGCAGCCGCAGCAGCGTCGTCTTGCCCGCGCCGTTCGGGCCGGTGACGCCGATCCGCTCGCGGGCGGCCACCTGCACCGAGACCGGGCCGAGGACGAAGTCGCCGCGGCGCACCGAGGCCGCGTCGAGGGTGGCGACCACCGAGCTGGAGCGTGGGGCGGAGCCGATCGTGAACCGCAGCTGCCACTCCTTGCGCGGCTCCTCGACCTCCTCGAGCCGGGCGATGCGCGACTCCATCTGGCGCACCTTGCGGGCCTGCTTCTCCGCCGAGTCGACCTGCGCGCGACGCCGGATCTTGTCGTTGTCGGGGCTCTTGCGCATCGCGTTCCGCACGCCCTGCGAGCTCCACTCGCGCTGGGTGCGGGCGCGGCCCTCGAGGTCGGCCTTGGTGGCGGCGTACTCGTCGTAGGCCTCGCGCGCGTGCCGGCGCGCGACCGCCCGCTCCTCGAGGTACGCGTCGTACCCGCCGTCGAACACGGCGACCGCGTGCTGCGCGAGGTCGAGCTCGACGACCCGGGTCACGACGCGTGAGAGGAACTCGCGGTCGTGCGAGACGAGGACGACACCGGCCCGGAGGCCGCCGACGAACTGCTCGAGCCGCTCGAGGCCGGCGAGGTCGAGGTCGTTGGTCGGCTCGTCGAGGAGGACGACGTCGAACCGGCTGAGCAGGAGGGCGGCCAGCGCCGCGCGGGCCGCCTGCCCCCCGGAGAGGGCGGTCATCGGGGTGTCGGCGGCGAGATCGAGGCCGAGGTCGGCGAGGGTCGGGGCGAGCCGCTCGTCGAGGTCGGCGGCGCCCGTGGCCTGCCAGTGGTCGAGGGCGCGGGCGAAGACGTCGCCGGCCCGGGATGCGGCGTCCGGGGCGGCCATCGCCGCGGCGGCGGCCTCCATCGCCTCGGTGGCCGCGGCGGCCCCCGTGCGGCGGGCGACGTACCCGCGGATGGTCTCGCCAGGGACCCGCTCGTGCTCCTGGGGCAGCCACCCGACGAAGGCGTCGGCCGGCGCGGTGCTCACCGACCCGGCGAGCGGCGCGAGGTCTCCTGCGAGGATCCGCAGCAGCGTCGTCTTGCCCGCCCCGTTGGCCCCGACGACACCGACGACGTCACCCGGCGCGACGGTGAGGTCGAGGGCCTCGAACAGCGTCCGGTGTGCGTACCCCCCGGCGAGGCCCTTGGCGACGAGGTCCGCGCTCATCCCCCGATCGTAGGGTCGCCCCGCCTCGTGCGAGGTGCGCGGGTCCGGACGCGGTGGCGCGCGGACCCGCGCAGGTCACGCGGATCGGAGCGGTCGATCGGCCGGCGGGTCAGGAGGGTTCGGGCAGCTTCCCGCTGCGGGCGACGTCGGGGTCGGTGCACGACGAGAGGTCGAAGCAGCACGGGCGGCGCTTGCCGTGGTCGATCTTGTCGATGCTCACGCCGACCCGCTTGGCCCGCGTCTCGTCGCTGCGGGTGGCGCCGACCCAGCGCACCCACTCCCAGCGCGCCATCGGCGTGATGTCGTCCCAGACCTCGCGGATGTGGGCGGGCGCGTCGGCGAGGGCGCCCGCGAGGTCGGCCGGGACCTCGGGCTCCGGCCACTCCTCGGCGACGACCAGCTCGAGCTCGACCGGCTGCGTCCCGATGTCGTTGCCGGAGAGCCGGATCCAGTGGCCGCGCCGGCCGTCGGGCTCGACGACGGTGTCGAAGGGCTCGTCGTCGAGGGTGCCGGTGACCGCCACCTGACCCCGCGACGGGAGGGCCGCGCTGGCGTCGGCGGGCAGCCGGACGAGGACGACGTCGCCGACGGTCTCGGGGGTCGCGGTGAAGGACACGGTGGCCGGGGCGGTGGTGCTCACCGGCTCATCCTCGCGGTTCGAGCACCTCGACGGCGAGCACCGTCGGCAGGTGGCGCGCCACCTCGTCCCAGGTGTCGCCCTCGTCGCGGCTGGCGAACACCGAGCCGCTGTTCGTCCCGAAGTACACGCCGGCGGGCTCCTGCCGGTCTCCGGACATCGCCTGGCGCAGCACGGTGAAGAAGCACGACTCCTGGGGGAGCCCGGTGCGCTGGGCCTCCCACGTCGACCCGCCGTCCCGCGAACGCCACACGGCCGCAGCGGCATCCGGCGGGAAGCGGCCGGCCATGTCGCCGTTGAGCGGGAGGGTCCAGATCGTCGAGTCGTCGCGCGGGTGGGACCACAGGGGGAATCCGAAGGTCGACGGCAGGCCCTCGGTGACGTCGCTCCACGTGGCCCCGCCGTCGGCGGAGCGCCACACGCCGTAGTGGTTCTGCTGGTAGAGCACGTCGCCGCCGGCGTGCTCGAGGTGGTGGACGCAGAAGCCGGTGTGCCCGTCGGACGGACCGGCCGGGTGCCCGGCGTCCTGCCCGTCCTCGGTGTCCGCGAGGTCGTTCGCCTGCTCCCAGGTGACCCCGCCGTCGCGCGTCACGAAGACGCCGGCCGCGGAGATGCCCACCCAGAGCCGCTCGGGGTCGGCGGGGTCGGCGACGATGGTGTGCAGCACCAGCCCCGCGCCGCCGGGGCTCCACTCCGGACGCGTCGGGTGGTCGGTGAGGCCCTTGACTTCGGCCCAGGTGCGGCCGTCGTCGTCACTGACGAGGAGGGTCGCCGGCTTGGTGCCGGCGTAGAGGCGGTCGCCGGCCCGGCGCAGCGACCAGACCTGCGAGAAGGCGTCGCCGAAGGGCGCCGGCTCCTCGGTCCACCCGATCATCGCGGCGAACCCGGGGTCGTTCGCGGCCCAGGTGTCCATCTCGCCGGTGCTCAGCTTGACGAGCTCCCAGGTGTGGCCGCGGTCGTCGGAGCGCCACACCCCCGCGCCGGACCAGTCGCCACCACCACCGGCCCACATCGTGCCCGTCGCCGGGTCGCCGACGACGTGGTTGATCGGCCAGCCGTCGCAGTAGGGGCCGCGCACGGCCCACCCGCCGCGGTCGGCGTCGCCGTCGACGACGAAGGCTCCCTTCGAGGTCCCCACGAGCAGGTGGATGGGTGCGTCGGCCATGGTCGGTTCCTTCCGCCGGGCCGCCCGCGGTGGTCGGCGGGCGGTGTCGTCCAGTGTCCCGAGGGCTGCGCGGACCGGCAAGCGCCGGGCGCGCGCAGGTCGCCCCTCGTGGAGGACCGACCGCCGTCGACGTCGGAACTCATCGGTGCGCCCGCGACGCCCCGGCTCCCAGCGTCGGGGGCGATGATCGAGGGGTGCCCCGGGCCACCGACGTCCCGGGGCACGCCGAGCGACGGGAGCGCACCGCATGGACCTGGACCTGACCGAGGACGAGCGCGACATCCGGCAGTGGGTGCGCACCTTCGTCGAGAAGGAGGTCATGCCGCTCGAGCAGGACGTCCTCGCCCGTGAGCGCCGCCACGAGCGCGGCCTGCCGGCGGAGGAGCTGAAGCGGCTGCAGGACACCGCCCGGGAGGCGGGCTTCTTCGGCGTCCTCACCCCCGAGGAGCACGGCGGCATGGGCCTGTCGGCCGTGATGGCCGCCCTCGTCGAGGTCGAGCTCGGCCGCTCGTTCGTCCCGTTCCGGTTCGCCGGCGAGGCCGACAACATCCTCTTCCACGCGACCGAGGCGCAGCAGGAGGAGTACCTGCGGCCCACCATCGAGGGCACTCGGCGCAGCTGCTTCGCCATCACCGAGCCGGGTGCCGGGTCGGACGCCCGCGCCATCCGGACCAAGGCCGAGCGCGACGGTGACGACTGGGTCATCACCGGCGAGAAGACGTTCATCACCGGTGGGCACGAGGCGGACTTCGTCATGGTCTTCGCGGTCACCGACGCCGAGGCGCACCGGGAGGGCCGCACTGGCGAGTCGGTCACCTGCTTCCTCGTCGACCGCGAGCGGGGCTGGACCTCGCACCCGATCGACACGATGGGCGAGTGGGGTCCGGCCGCGCTGACCTTCGACGGGGTGCGGGTGCCGCAGTCGGCGGTGCTCGGCGAGGTCGGGAAGGGCTTCGCGCTCGCGATGCAGTGGATCGGCAAGGGCCGCTACCTGCTGCCCGCCCGTGCCCTCGGCGGCTGCGAGCGGATGGTCGAGATGGGGATGGAGTGGGCCCGCAACCGGGTGACGTTCGGGCAGCCGATCGCCGAGCGGCAGGCCATCCAGTGGATGGTCGCCGACTCGGCGGTCGACATCGAGGCGCTGCGCTGGCTCGTGCTGTCGGCGGCCTGGCAGGTGGACGCGGGGCGCGACAGCCGGCAGGCGCAGTCGATGGCCAAGCTCTTCGGCGGCGTGCGGGCCAACGAGATCGTCGACCGGATGCTCCAGGTGCACGGCGGGATGGGGTACACCCGCGAGCTGCCGCTCGAGCGCTGGTACCGCGAGCTGCGGCTGCTGCGCATCTACGAGGGGACCGACGAGATCCAGCGCCGGACCATCGCCCGCAACCTCCTCAAGGGGCACGCGAGCGTCCGCGGCCACCTCGGCTGACGCACCGCCCCTCCCGACTGTGTGGGGCAGCAGCCGCCGACACGCCGTGGAGACGCCGATCCGGGCGGACCTGCCCCCACAAGGTCGGGGAGGGTCAGTCGTCGGTGAACGCCTTGCTGTTCGACCAGCGCTGCCCGGCGTCGCCGCCCCAGGCGTCCCACGCGACCCGGCCCGGGCTCGGGTAGCCCTCGGTGCCGCGCCGGAAGCCGTCGGCGTCCTTGTCGACGTCGTGGCGGGCGAAGTAGTCGCGCATCCGGCCCACGACGGCGCGGCTGACGTCGTCACCGTCGGCCAGCTGCTTGGCCCGGCGCCGACCGGTGTCGGTGAAGCCGCGGCCGGCCCTGCCCTCGCCGATCCAGCCGACGGCCCGTGTCGCGGCGCGCTGGACGTCCTTCGGGGGGACCGGGCTCACGAGCGCTTCCTCAGGGCCGACTCCTTGTGGGCCGCCGTGGCCCCGGTCTTGTCGGACTCGACGAGGTAGTACGGGTCGTCGTCGGTGGGCTTGAAGGTCTGTCCGTCGTGCTGGAACTCCTTCGTGCGCTTGTCCGTGACCGTGCCGTGGGTCGTGCCCTGCGATGTGTTCCAGCTGACCTTCTCGCCCGTCCTGTACCCCACCGATGCGTCCTTCCCTCGCGCTGACCTGCGTCGTCACGACCGTAACCGCGGCGCGGGCCGGGAGGGTCCGCAGTGACGGGCGAAGGTCGGCGACATCGTTCGCCGACCGTTCACGGATCCGCCCGTCACTCGAGTGGTCGGGGTCCTCTCCCGGTGCTACGTTCCCGACGCACGTGAGCGGGTCGAGCCGTCGAGGACAGGTCGGCGCTCCCCGCAGGACCCAGGAGGATGCATGAACCGCATGCCGTTGCGTCGGCTCGTGGTGAGGGTGGCCGTCGGTGCCCTCGCCCTCGCCGCGCCCGTCGCGCTGACGCCCACCCCCGCGTCGGCCGCCGCCACCGACCTCTTCTTCTCGGAGTACGTCGAGGGCTCGAGCAGCAACAAGGCCATCGAGATCTACAACGGGACCGGAACAAGCGTCGACCTCGCCGCCGGCGCCTACACGCTCGCCCTCTACAGCAACGGTTCGGCGACGCCCAGCCGCTCGGTCGCGCTGTCCGGCACGATCGCGGCGGGTGACGTCTTCGTCGCGGCGAACCCGTCGGCCGACGCCAGCATCACCGACGTTGCCGACCTCGAGGACGGCAACGTCGTCAACTGGAACGGTGACGACGCGATCGCGTTGGCCAAGGACGGCGTCCTCCTCGACGTCTTCGGCCAGATCGGCACCGACCCCGGGACGCAGTGGGGCAGCGGCTCCACCAGCACCCTCGACCACACGCTCCGTCGCCTCGACACCGTGTGCGCCGGCGACCCCGACGGCTCGGACGCCTTCGACCCCTCCGTCCAGTGGGCCGGCTTCGCGAACAACACGACCGACGGCCTCGGCTCGCACTCCGCCTCCTGCGGCGGCCCGGTCGTCGACGACTCCCCCGCGGTGGCGTCGACGAGCCCGGCCGACGGTGCCACCGCGACCCCGGCGCAGTCGCCCACCGTCACCTTCACCGAGCCGGTCGCGCTCGCGGACGGCGCGCTCACCCTCGCCTGCGGCGGCGCGGACGTGCCCGTCGCCGTCACCGGTGGCCCGAGCACCTGGACCGTCGACCCGGAGGCCGATCTCGCGGCCGGCGCCTCGTGCACCCTGACCGTCCACGCCGACGCGGTCACCGACGTCGACGAGGTCGACCCGCCCGACGCGATGACCGACGACGTGAGCACCACCTTCACCGTCGCGACCCAGTGCGGGGCGGACTTCACGTCGGCCTCGGCCATCCAGGGCACCACCGACACCTCGCCGCTGTCCGGCCAGACCGTCACGACGCAGGGCGTCGTCGTCGCCGACTACGAGGGTGCGGCCCCGGCCCTGCGCGGCTACTACCTCCAGGACCTCGAGGGCGACGGCGACCCCGCCACGTCCGACGCGGTCTTCGTCTTCGACAACGGCCGCAACGAGGTCCGCCGCGGCGACGTCGTCCGGGTCACCGGCCAGGTCTCCGAGTTCCAGGGCCAGACCCAGGTCAGCTCCTCGGCGGTCGAGGTCTGCGGCACCGGCAGCGTCGAGCCGACCGAGGTCGAGCTGCCGATGGCCGACGCCGCCGCCTACGAGCGATACGAGGGGATGCTCGTCGCGTTCCCGCAGACCCTGTCGGTCACGGAGCACTTCCAGCTCGGCCGCTTCGGCCTGGTCGTCGTCTCCTCCGGTGGCCGCCTCCGGCAGCCGACGAGCGTCGCCGCCCCCGGGCCCGAGGCCGCCGCGCTCCGGGCCGCCAACACCCTCAACCGGCTGATCATCGACGACACGCTGCAGAACCAGAACCCCGACCCGATCATCTGGGGTCGTGGTGGCGCGCCGCTGTCGGCGGAGAACACCCTGCGTGGCGGCGACACCGTCACCGGCGCCACCGGCGTGATGACCTACACCTGGGCCGGCAACGCCGCGAGCGGCAACGCCTACCGGCTGCGCCCGGTCGACCAGTCGGGCACCGGCATCCGGTTCGAGGCCGCCAACCCGCGTCCGACCTCGGCGCCGGACGTCGGCGGTGACGTCCAGGTCGTCGGGATGAACCTGCTCAACTACTTCAACACCTTCACCGGGTGCGCCGCCGGCACGGCCGGTGCCGCCCTCGACTGCCGGGGCGCCAACTCGGCGGCCGAGTTCGAGCGGCAGGCGGCCAAGACCGTCGCCGCGATGACGGCCCTCGACGCGGACGTGTTCGGCGTCAACGAGATCGAGAACGACGGCTACGGCGACACGAGCGCGCTCGCCGACCTCGTCGGCCGGCTCAACGCCGCGACCGCGCCGGGGACGTACGCGTACCTCGACGTCGACGCGCGGACCGGCGGCACCGACGTCCTCGGCTCCGACGCCATCAAGGTCGCGATGGTCTACAAGCCGTCGGTCGTCACGCCCGTCGGCGACACCGCCGTCCTCAACACCCCCGAGTTCGTCAACGGCGGCGACGCCGCCCCGCGGGCCCGCCCCTCCCTCGCCCAGGCCTGGAAGGTGAACGCCACCGGCGGCGTCTTCGTCGTCGACGTCAACCACCTGAAGTCCAAGGGGTCGGCGTGCGAGGTCCCCGATGCCGGTGACGGACAGGGCAACTGCAACGTCGTCCGCACCAACTCGGTCAAGGCGCTGCTCCAGTGGCTCGGCACCGACCCGACCGGCACCGGTGACGACGACGTCCTCCTCGTCGGCGACTACAACTCCTACGCCAAGGAGGACCCGATCCGGACCCTCGAGGAGGGCGGCTTCACCAACCTCGTCGAGAAGTACCAGGGCGAGGACGCGTACTCCTACGCGTTCGACGGGCAGTGGGGCTACCTCGACCACGCGCTCGGGTCACCCTCGCTTGTCGGCCAGGTGACCGGGGTCGCGGACTACCACATCAACGCGGACGAGCCGTCGGTCCTCGACTACAACACCGAGTTCAAGTCGGCGGGCCAGGTCGACTCGCTCTACGCGCCCGACCAGTACCGCGTCTCGGACCACGACCCGGTCAAGGTGGGTCTGTCGCCGGACGGGCCGCCGCGGGTCGTCGCGGGCTTCGTCGACGGCTCGGTCCGCTGCGGTCGGGACAACGCGCAGCTGCGGGTCACCGTCACCGACCCGGGTGACACCGCCACGGTGCGCGTCGCCTGGGGCGACGGGACGACCTCCACGGTCGAGGGCGTCACGGGTGAGCGGACCATCGGGCACACCTACGCCACCGCCGGGAAGCACACCGCGACGGTCACCGTCACCGACAGCCGGGGCAACGTCGTCACGACGACCGCCGACGTCGTCGTCGAGTACCGCCTCGACACGGTGCCGACGGCCGGCTCGACGCTGACCCTGCCGCGCGGCGTGCCGGTGCCGGTACTCGCGACGGTCCGCCAGTGCGACGGCCGGTTCGTGTCGACCACCGCCCCGGTCGCCACGCTGACGCGCGGTGGCACCGAGGTGGCGCGCACGTCGCTCACCGCGGTCGGACCGCTGTGGATCGGGGCCCTGCGGACCTCCGGGATCGCCAAGGGCACCTACGCGCTGACGGTCACCCTGCCCGAGACCGGGCAGACCGCGACGTCGACGCTGCGCCTGCGCTGACCCGCTGACGACGAGGCCCCCGGATCCGGTCGGATCCGGGGGCCTCGTCGTGGGGCCCGCGGTGGTGGGCGGGCCCCGTGGGGTCAGCGGGAGCGGCGACCCCCGGCGCGCTCCGAGAACGCCGCCGCGCCACCGCCGGAGCGCCCGCCACCCTGGCGTGCCCCACCCGGACGACCCTGACCGGCCGGACGACCCTGCCCCGAGCGCTTCGGCCCGGAGCGCTTCTGGCCCGGACCCTGCGCGGCCGACCCCGAGCGGGGGGCACCCTGGCCGCTGCCGGCCTCGGGGCGGGGGCCGCGCCGGCGCTGACCGCCCGAACGCCGCTGGCCACCACCGGGGGTCGTGGACGACCCGCCCTGCGCGCGGCCGCCGCCGCGGCGGCCTCCGCCAGAACCACCGCGACCGGACTCGGCGGGCGCGGCCGCGACGAACCCACCCTCGAACGAGCGCTCGCCGGGAGCCAGCTCGCGCAGGACGGGGTGGGTCGCGTGGGCGCGGGTCGTCGTCGGGCGCACGCCCGCCTTGCGGGTGAGGTCGCGCACGTCGCGCACCTGGTCGTCGGTCATCAGGGTGACGACGGTGCCCGAGGCCCCGGCCCGCGCGGTGCGACCGGAGCGGTGCAGGTAGGCCTTGTGCTCGACCGGCGGGTCGGCGTGGATGACGAGCGCGACGTCGTCGACGTGGATGCCGCGCGCGGCGATGTCCGTGGCGACGAGCGTGCGGGCCGCGCCGCTGTGGAAGGCCTCCATCGTGCGGGCCCGCGCGCCCTGGCTGAGGTTGCCGTGCAGCTCGACCGCGGGGACGCCGGAGCCGTTGAGCTGGCGGGCCAGCTTCTTGGCGCGGTGCTTGGTGCGGGTGAAGACGACGGTGCGTCCCGGCGCGGCCGTCAGGTCGACGAGCACCGGGAAGTGGGCGTCCTGGCTGACGTGCAGCACGTGGTGCTCCATGGTCGCGACCGGCGACTGGGCCGAGTCGGCCTCGTGGGTGACCGGCTGGTGCAGGTAGCGCCGGGCGAGCACGCCGATGCCGGCGTCGAGCGTCGCCGAGAAGAGCATCCGCTGCCCCCGCTCCGGGGTGGCGTCGAGGAGGCGGCGGACCTGTGGGAGGAACCCGAGGTCGGCCATGTGGTCGGCCTCGTCGATGACGGTCACCTCGACCCCGCCGAGCGAGACGTGGCCCTGCCCGATGAGGTCCTCGAGCCGGCCGGGGCACGCGACGACGACGTCGACGCCCCGCCGCAGGTTCGTCACCTGCGGGTTCTGGCCGACGCCGCCGAAGACGGTGCAGGAGGTGAGGCCGAGCACGCGCGCGAGCGGCGCGAGGACGTCGTCGATCTGGGTGGCCAGCTCGCGTGTCGGCGCGAGGACGAGGGCGCGCGGGCGCTTCGACGTGCGCCGGGTGCCCGAGGCGGCGAGGCGCGAGAGCAGCGGCAGGACGAACGCGACGGTCTTGCCGGAGCCGGTGCGGCCCCGGCCGAGCACGTCGCGGCCGGCGAGCGAGTCCGGCACCGTCGCGGCCTGGATGGGGGTGGGCGTCGTGATGCCGTCGCGGGCGAGCACGTCGACGAGGGCGGCGGGCATACCGAGCGAGGCGAAGGTGTCAGTGGACACGGGGGGTCTCCGAGGGTCTGTGGTGTCGCAGCGCGGCGCGAGCCGTCGGCGGCGACGAGGTGGATGTTCTGCCGGGCGGGCCCGGGGGCCGCGGCGCCGTGGCCGGACCGGGGTCCGTCACAAGGGCATCGACATCTGGGGGGTGGCGTCCGCTGCAGAACGGGGCGGGCGCTCGGGGTCCATCCTACGGCAGGTCGGGCACCGGGACGGACGCCGTCGCTCGGTCGGGCGCGGGCTCGAGGTGGCTCGCCCCGATGGCCCCGGCCCACTCGCCGAGGCCGGCGCGCACGACCGCGACGCCGTCCGGGTCGGGCAGGAGCTCGGCGAGCGAGGACCGCAGAGGGTCGAGGAGGGTCGGACCGGCCTCGGCCATCCCACCCCCGACGACGACGAGTCGCGTTCCGGCAGAGGCGATCACCGGAGCCAGCGCGGCGGCCAGGCTGTGGACGGCGTCCTGCCAGATGCGGGCGGCGAGGTCGTCACCGGCCACCACCGCGGCGGCCACGTCGGAGGCGTCACCGGCGCGGCCGGCCTCCCGCCAGCGCCGGCCGACCGCCGTCGCGCCGGCGACGGCCTCGAGGCACCCGCGCCGGCCGCACCCGCAGGCCGGTCCGTCGGGCTGCACGCGGAGGTGCCCCAGCTCCCCCGTCCAGGTGCCGCCCCGGACCACGCGGCCACCGGTCATCAGGGCCACGGCGAGCCCGGTGCCGAGCGGCACGAAGAGCACGTCGTCGACCCCGCGGGCCGCACCGAGCAGGTGCTCGGCGAGCAGCCCGGCGCGGACGTCGTGCCCGACGACGACCTCGGCCGCGAGGTGTCCCGCGAGCGAGCCGCGCAGGTCGAGGTCGGTCCAGCCGAGGTTCGCCGACCAGACGCCGTGCCCGCCGGCCTCGTCGACGAGGCCCGGGACGACGAGGCCGACCCGGTCGGGCGCGGGCGCGTCCGGGACGCCCGCCCGCAACCGCTCGAGGACGCCGGCGACCGTGGGCCCCAGGGACTGCGCGACGTCCCGGGGCGTCGGCTCGACGTGCCGCCCGAGGACGCTGCCCCCCCGCACGAGGACCGCCTTGACGCGGGTGCCCCCGACGTCGACACCGGCGGTGGTGCGGACGGTGTCGTCCACGGGCCCTCCTCGGTGCTCGAATGCGACGGATCACGGCGCCGATCGAGCATAGTCGCACCACGACGCCGCTCACCGGCCACTACGATGCCCGCGTGGGCGAGGACGCGATCGGGGCGAGCACGCCGTCGTCCCGATGGGCCGCGGTCCTCGACCTGCTGGCCACCCGTGGCCGACTCTCGGTGTCCGAGACCGCCGTCCACCTGCGCGTCTCCGAGGCCACGGTGCGCCGCGACTTCGCCGAGCTCGCCCGCCGACAGCTGGTGACGCGCCACCACGGCGGGGTCGTCGCCACCTCGGTCGCCTACGAGCTGCCGTACCGGTACCGGTCGAGCCAGGCCGACGGCGAGCTCGAGCGCATCGCCGCGCACGCGGCCTCCCTGGTCCACCCCGGCGAGGTCGTGGCGCTCAACGGCGGCACGACGACGACCGCGACGGCCCGCGCCCTCACCGCCCGCGAGGACCTCGCCGGCGAGAACGGCCCCGCCCTGACGCTCGTGACCAACGCCCTGAACATCGCGGCCGAGGCGGTGCTGCGCCCGCACGTGCGCTGCGTGTCGCTCGGCGGGGTCGCCCGCCCGGAGTCCTACGAGGTGAGCGGGCCGCTTGCCGCCCAGGTGGTCGCCCAGCTGTGGTTCGACGTCGCGGTCGTCGGCGTCCACGCCCTCTCGGCCGCCGAGGGGGCGACCTGCGCCGACGAGGACGAGGCGGCCGTCGTCCGCGCGATGGTCGAGCGCTCGCGGCGGGTCGTCGTCGTCGCCGGGGCCGGCAAGCTGGGGTCGCGGACCTTCGCCTCGATCTGCCCCGCCGAGCGGATCGGCACCCTCGTGACGACCGCCCCGGAGGACGCTTCGGAGGTCGCCGCCCTGCGGGCCCGGGGCGTCGTCGTCGACTGCGTCTGACCGCCCCGGCACGCGCCGCGGACTGCGCGTTTCTGCTCGCCGGATTCCCCGATCGCTCACAATCGTGCGCGCATGTACAGTGGCAGGCGCCCGGCCGGGGGCGACCCACGGACGCCCTCCCGCGAGCCGGCGCTCCACTGCCGGAGGACCGGCATTCTCGACGAGGAGAACGATGAGCACGACGCGACGACAGATGATGCTGGTCGGCGCCGCGGCCACGGGGGCCCTGGTCCTCTCGGCCTGCGGCGGGGGCACCGGTGCGGGCAACGCGGGGGGCGACTCCGGAGACGGTGGCGACAAGGCGACGTCCATCACGCTGATGGCGGCCGAGTACTCCAAGGACAACACCAAGGCGTTCTGGGACGCGTTCGCCAAGGAGTACAAGAGCAAGTACGGGTACACCCTCAACGTCAACGTCGTCAGCTGGGACAACATCGACCAGCAGTCCTCGACGATGATCCAGAACAACCAGCCGCCGGACATCCTCAACCTCAACGCGTACGCCAGCTACGCCAAGGACGGCCTGCTCTACGGCGCCGACGACGTGCTGCCCTCCGAGGTCAAGTCCGACATCCTGCCGACCTTCGTCAAGTACGGCACCTACGACGGCACGTTCTACGGCTTCCCCGACCTCAGCAGCGCCCGCGCGCTCTTCTACAACACCGACCTCTTCGCCAAGGCCGGCATCTCCGCTCCCCCGACGACGTGGGCCGAGCTCGAGGCCGACGCCCAGAAGGTCAAGGCCACCGGCAACACCGGCTACGCGATGCCGCTCGGCCCGGAGGAGTCGCAGGGCGAGTTCTCGATGTGGCTGTTCAACAACGGCGGCGACTGGAAGGCCGACGGGAAGTGGGCGGTCAACTCCGAGAAGAACGTCGAGACGCTGACCTTCATGAAGAAGCTCGCGGACGCCGGTCTCACGCAGTCGAACCCGGCCCGCACCAACCGCGCCGACGCCTTCGACCTCTTCAAGTCGGGCAAGGCCGGGATGGTCGTCGGCTTCTCGCCGCTCGCCGGTGACCTCGACAAGGACGGCACCGTCAAGTACGCGGTCGCGCCGTTCCCGAGCAACGACGGCTCCGAGAGCAAGACCTTCGGCGTCACCGACTACCTCATGGCCTTCAAGAAGAAGGGCAACCAGGACGCGGTCAAGGCGTTCTACGAGCTCTACTACTCGAAGGACCAGATCAACACCTTCATCGAGAAGGAGGGCTTCCTCCCGGTGACGACCTCGGGCCTGGAGTACTTCCAGAAGGACGACAAGCTCAAGGTCTACCTCGACACCCTGCCCAACGCGCGGCTGACCCCCACCGACGACCCGACGTGGGACAAGATCAAGCTCGCCGTCCAGCAGAACCTCGGTGGCGCGATGACCGGTGACCCGAAGGCCGTCCTCGACAAGCTGCAGCAGACCGCCGAAAACGGAGGCTGACCGACGTGACGACGACCGGCGACGTCCGGGCGCCGTCGGCCGGCACGACCCCCGGAGGACCCCGCGCACGGCGGCGGTCCTCCGGGGTCGGCCGGGTCAGCGCGCCGGTCGCGCTGCTCTGGCTCGCCCCGGCGATCGCCCTCATCGTCGGGGTGGTGTTCTTCCCGGCGGTGATGCTCTTCCGGGCCTCGCGCTCGGAGTACTCGATCACCGGGCTCTACAAGGGCAGCGCCGGGTGGGACAACTACGCGAAGGTGCTCAGCTACCCCGACCTCCCGGTCGTGCTGAAGAACACCGTCGTCTGGGTCGTGGCGGTCGTCGCCATCACCATCGTCCTGTCGCTGGCCCTGGCCCAGCTGCTCGTCAAGGACTTCCCCGGCCGGCGCTTCGTCCGGTGGGCGGTCATCGTGCCGTGGGCCGCCTCGCTCGTCATCACGAGCCAGCTGTTCGTCCTGCTCTACGACAGCAACTACGGGCTCATCAACCACGTGCTCATGAAGCTGCACCTCATCTCGACGCCCATCTCGTTCCTCGGTGACGACCGCTTCACGATGGCCTCGATGGTCGTCGTCGGCGTCTTCGTGTCGCTGCCGTTCACGATCTTCGTCTTCATCGCCGGGCTCAACGCGATCCCCGACGACGTCATGGAGGCCGCCGAGGTCGACGGCGCGTCGCCGTGGCAGCGCTGGCGGCAGATCACCTTCCCGCTGCTGCGCCCCGCGATGCTCATCGCCACCGTGCTCAACACGATCTACGTGTTCAACAGCTTCCCGATCATCTACACGCTCAACGACCGCAACCCCGGCTTCGGGCACGACACCCTCATCACCTTCATGTACAAGCTCGCGTTCAAGAGCCAGGAGAAGGACGTCGGGATGTCGGCGGCGACGGGCATCATCAACGTGCTGGTCATCCTGCTCGTCGTGCTCGTCTACCTGAGGCTCGTCAACTGGCGCGAGGAGACGTCGCGGTGACCACCGTCCGCCGGCCCCGGCTCGTCGCCTTCACCGCGGCGGTCGTCGCGCTCGTGTTCCTGGCGCCCTACCTCGTCATGGTGCTCGACAGCTTCCGCACGAGCACCGACGTCAAGACCACCCCGCCGTCGTTCCTCCCGCGGGTGTGGCAGTTCGACACCTACACGACCGTGCTCACCGACGGCCGCTTCCCGCACTGGCTGCTCACCTCGCTCATCGTCTCGCTCGGTGCGACGGCGGTCGTCATCCTCGTGGCCATCCCGGCGGCGTTCATGACCGCGCGGCACCGGTTCCCGGGGCGCGGGGTGTTCCTCCTCGTCGTGCTCGTGACGCAGATGTTCGCGCCGACCTCGCTCGTCGTCGGGCTCTACCGGCAGTTCTTCGAGCTGAACATGATCAACACCTACGGGGCGCTGATCATCACGAACGCGGCGTTCAACCTCGCCTTCGCGATCTGGATCCTCCACGGGTTCTTCTCCTCGATCCCGCTCGAGGTCGAGGAGGCCGCCGCGCTCGACGGCGTCGGCCGGGTCGGGATGCTGCGGCGCATCATGCTGCCGCTGACCCTGCCCGGGCTCGTCACCGCCGTGATCTTCACGTTCATCGCGGCGTGGAACGAGTACGTCGTCGCGCTGACCCTGATGATCGACGACGACAAGAAGCCGCTGACCGTGGGGTTCCGGTCCTACGTCACCGGCTACGAGCAGAACTGGGACCAGCTGTTCGCGGCGTCCGTCATCGCCGTCGTCCCGGTCGTCATCCTCTTCGCGCTCATCGAGAAGCACCTCGTCGGCGGCCTGACCGCCGGCTCCGTCAAGTAACCACCCCACTTCTTGCGAGTTCGCCCGCTCGACATGCCCCCGACGCGGCGTGTCGGCGGCGGAACTCGCAATACGTCGGGTCAGAGGGCGGCGAGGACGGTGCTCGCGGTGAGCCAGGTGGCGCCGGCACAGACGAGCGCGAACGACACCACCCAGAGCACCCGAGGCACGCCGGTCAGCTGGGCCAGCACGGCCGCATCGCTCGCCGACCGGTCGCGCGACCCGGCCACCGCGCCGAGGTGCCGCCAGGCCCCGACGACGAGGACGACCCCGGTGCCGACGAGGACCTGGGCGTGCAGCCGGTCCGACCCCGACCACCACAGCCAGCCCGTCACCGCCCCGACCGCCAGCACCACGATGGCCGTGAGCACCGAGCGCGACCGGACGAGCGCCACGAGGAGCACGACGAGCACCGCCGCGAGCACGCTCGGCCCCCACCCGCGACCGGCCAGCCAGACCGCCGCGGCGCCGACCACGGCCGGCGCCGGGTAGCCGGCCCACGTCGTCGCCACGCGCCCGAACCCCCGCGCCGGCCCCACCGTCACCGCGTGCCCGGACATGTCGCCGCGCAGGACGAACCCGGTGAACCGCCGACCGCAGAGGATGCCGACCCCCGCGTGGCCGAGCTCGTGCACGAGGGTGACCCCGAGCCGCAGCACCCGCCAGACCGGCCCGACCCCCACCGCGACGAGGGCCGCGAGGAGCACGACGAGCACCGGCCGGCCGCTCAGCGACACCTCGCCCACCGGCTGCACGCGCTGCCACACCTCGTCGACGTCCACGGGCACCGGACCGTAGCCGCCGCACCTGTGCACGGGCCGGGAGGGGCCCGGTAGCGTCGGGGGCGTGACCGGCCTCGTCGACATCCACTGCCACGGCGCCGCGGGCGCCGAGCTCGGCGACACCGCCGACGGCAGCCGGGCCGCCGTCGCGCACCACGCCGCGGCCGGCACCCATCGGCTCGTCGCGAGCCTCGTCAGCGCCCCCGCCGACGACCTCGTGTCCCGGGTCGCCACGCTCGCCCCGCTCGTCGCGGACGGCACGCTCGCCGGCATCCACCTCGAGGGCCCCTTCCTCTCCCACGGCCGGCGCGGGGCCCACGACCCCGCGGCCCTGGCTCTCCCGGACCCCGCGCTCGTCGAGCGGCTCGCCGAGGCCGCAGCCCTCGCGGGTGCACCGGACGCGTTGCGGCACATGACCTTCGCCCCCGAGCTCCCCGGCGCCGACCCCCTCGTGCGCACCCTCGTCGAGCTCGGCATCCGGCCCTCGGTCGGGCACACCGAGGCCGACGCCGCGACGACCGCCCGCACGCTCGCCGAGGTCGCCGAGCTCCAGGGGGCCCCGGCGCTCGTCACCCACCTGTTCAACGGGATGCCGCCCCTGCACCACCGCGCCGGCGGTCCGGTGGCGGCGGCCCTCGCCGCCGCCGCCCGGGGCGAGGCGCTCCTCGAGCTCATCACCGACGGGGTGCACGTCGCCCCCGAGGTGGTCCGCATGGTCTTCGACACCGTCGGGCCGCAGTCGGTCGTCCTCGTCTCCGACGCGATGGCCGCCACCGGCCTCGGCGACGGCCGGTACCGGCTGGGCGGTCTCGAGGTCGAGGTCACCGCCGGCACCGCCCGGACCACCGACACCGGCTCGATCGCCGGCAGCACCTCCACCCTCGCCGACTGCGTCCGGTGGTGCATCGAGGTCGCCGGCATCCCCGAGGCCGACGTCCTCACCGCCGCCACGACCACCCCGCTGCGGGCCCTCGGCCTCACCGGCTGAGACCCCACCGACCGGAGAGAGAGAAGGACCGCCGATGCGCGCCGAGGACCTCGTCGAACAGGTACCCACCGTCACCCGGGCCACGACGGGCGCCGAGGCGGCCCGGGTCGTCGCCGAGTACCGGCTCTCCGGGCTGGTCGTCGCCGACGAGTCGGGCGAGCCGATCGCCGTCGTGCCCGGCAGCCAGCTCTTCGGGCTCGTCCTGCCGCGCTGGGTCCGCGACGACCGCAAGCTCGTCCACGCCTACGACGAGGCGGGCGCCGACGACCTCTGCCGGCGGCTCAACGAGTCGACGATCGGCGACCTGCTCGACGACGAGAAGCTCACCGCGAAGAAGCTGCCGTCCGTCCTCCCCGAGGACACCCTCCTCGAGATCGCCTCCGCGATGGACGAGGCCCACTCGCCCGTCGTCGTCGTCCGGGACGCCGACGGCACCTTCCGGGGCGTGCTGACCATGTCGCGGGTCCTCGCGGCCGTCGCCACCGCCGCCGGCCAGGACAGCGACCTGGTCCGGCGCCGCCTCGCGAAGGACATCATCCTGCGCGGCACGCCCGACGAGTCCGGCCCCACCCGCGAGGCGCCGTGACCGTCTCCGCCGTCCTCGCCGTCGTCGTCTTCGCGGGCGCGTACGTCCTCATCGCGTCCGAGAAGGTCAACCGCACCGCGGTCGCGCTCGGCGGAGCCGCCCTCATGGTGCTCATCGGCGTCGTGCGCGGGGGCGACGTCTTCTTCTCCGAGGAGACCGGCGTCGACTGGAACGTCATCTTCCTGCTCCTCGGGATGATGGTCATCGTCGGCGTCCTGCGCCAGACGGGGGTCTTCGAGTTCGTGGCCATCTGGGCCGCCCAGCGCGCCCGGGCCCGGCCGTTCCGGATGATGGCCCTGCTCATCGTCATCACGGCGGTGGCCTCGGCGCTGCTCGACAACGTCACGACGGTGCTCCTCGTCGCCCCGGTCACGCTCCTGCTCTGCGACCGGCTGGCCCTGGCCCCGGTGCCGTTCCTCCTCGCGGAGGCGATGGCGAGCAACATCGGCGGGACCGCGACGCTCATCGGCGACCCGCCGAACATCATCATCGCCAGCCGCGCCGGCCTGACCTTCAACGACTTCCTCGTCAACCTCGCGCCGATCGTCGTCGTCCTCCTCGGCGTCTTCCTCGCTCTCGCCTGGCTCCTCTGGGGGCGCCGGATGGTCTACGACCCCGAGCGGGCCGCGTCGGTCATGGCCCTCACCCCGCGCGAGACCATCGCCGACGCCCGCCTGCTGCGCCGGATGCTCGTCGTCCTCGGGCTCGTCCTGCTCGGCTTCCTCACCCACAACCTCACCCACCTCGAGCCCTCGCTCGTCGCCCTGCTCGGGGCCGGGGCCTCCGTGCTCCTCTCGCGGCTGCCCTCGGACGAGTACCTCGAGGACGTCGAGTGGGAGACGCTGCTCTTCTTCGCGGGCCTCTTCGTCATGGTCGGGGCGCTGGTCAAGGCCGGCGTCATCTCCGAGCTGGCCTCGAGCCTCACCTCCGCGATCGGCGACAACTACCTGCCGGCCGCCCTCGGGATCCTCGGCGGGTCGGCGGTGCTCTCGGGCATCGTCGACAACATCCCCTACGTCGCGACGATGGCCCCGCTCGTCCACGACCTCGTCGGACCCGGGGCCGGCCTCCCACCGGCGCAGCAGTCGCTGTGGTGGGCGCTGGCCCTCGGCGCCGACCTCGGGGGGAACGCGACGGCCATCGGCGCGAGCGCCAACGTCGTCATCACCGGCATCGCCAGGCGCAACGACCACCCCATCTCGTTCTGGACCTTCACGAGGTACGGCCTCGTCGTCACCGCGGTGACCATCGCGGTCTGCATCCCCTACGTCTGGATCCGGTACTTCGTCGTGACGTGAGGGCACGCGCCGTGCAGCGACGGGCTCGACGGCCCCGCCGGAGTGCCTACAGTGGAGCATGGCCGCGCTGCCGCTCTTCCCGCTCGGTGGGGTGCTGCTGCCCGGGGCCCGGATGCCGCTGCAGCTCTTCGAGCCGCGCTACCTCGAGCTCGCCCAGCACCTCGCGTCGCTCCCCGACGACCAGCGCAGCTTCGGCGTCGTCCGCATCCGTCAGGGGCACGAGGTGGGGGACGGTGCGGCGACCGACCTCCAGGAGATCGGGTGCGAGGCGAAGGTCGACGCGATGGCGCTCGCGCGCGGTGACGTCGGCACCGTCGTGCACCTCGTCGCGCGCGGTGCCCGCCGGTTCCGCCTCGACGGGCTCGACGAGGGCGCGGGCACGACCTACCTCACCGGGTCGGTCACCTGGCTCGAGGACACCGGCGCCGACGACGACCCCGAGGTGGTCGCGCTCGCGGCCCGGGTGCTCGCCGCCCACGGGCGGTACCTCGAGACCCTCGGCGCCACCGCCGACCCCGTCGAGGCCCGGCCGAAGGACGTCGCGTTCCGGGTGGCCGAGCGGATGGTCCTCGACCCGGCGGACCGGCAGCGCGTGCTCGACGGGTCGGACGCCGCCACCCGCCTGCGCACCGTGCTCTCCCTCCTCGGGCGCGAGACGGCCATCGTCGACCGGTTCGCCGCGCTCCCGACGCCCACAGACCTCGGCGGCGCCTCGCTCAACTGAGCCGCTCGCGTAGGGTGCCGCGCATGGACCTCGCCCGCCTCCAGGAGGTCATCGAGCGCACCTATGGCGAGCGCGACCGGGCCCGGGGCGTCCCCAGCACGGTGGCGTGGCTCGCCGAGGAGGTCGGCGAGCTGGCCCAGGCCGTCCGCAAGGGCACGCACGCCCAGCGCGAGCACGAGTTCGCCGACGTCGTCGCGTGGGTCGCCTCCCTGGCGAACCAGATGGACGTCGACCTCGCCGCCGCCGTCGAGCGCTACGCCGACGGGTGCCCGCGCTGCGCCGGCTCGCCCTGCACCTGCCCGTAGGTCAGGCGTCGACCCCGGTCGGCAGGACCTCCGCGAGCCAGGCCTCGGTGCGTGACCAGGCCGCCGCGCTGGCCGCCGGGTCGTGGTTGACGAAGTCGTCGTTGTCGAAGGCGTGGTCGGCTCCGGGGTAGGTGTTCACCTCGGCCGGCGCGTCGCCGGAGGTCACGGCGTCGCGGATGCGCGTCACCTGGTCCATCGGCAGGTAGGCGTCGGACTCGCCGAAGACGTGCAGGGACGGGGTCGAGACCGAGGGCACGGCCTCGACGAGCCCCGGGAGGGCCGAGCCGTAGTACGAGACGAGCGCGTCGGCCGGATCGCCGGCGACGACCGCGTACCCGAGCCCGCCGCCGAAGCAGAACCCGACGACGCCCGTGCCGCCCCGCACCTCGGGCCGGTCCCGGAGGGACTCGAGGGCGGCCGTCGAGTCGGCCACGGCGGCGTCCCAGTCGAGGCGGTTCAGCAGCCCCATGGCCTCCTCGAGCATGTCCGGGCCGTTGGCGACGTCGCTCACGCCGAGCCGCCAGAAGACCTCGGGGGCGAGGACGACGTAGCCGAGGGCGGCGAGGTCCTCGGCGCGCCGGCGGATGTAGGGGCTGATGCCGAAGATCTCCTGGAGCAGGAGGATGCCGGGCCCGGACCCGGCCTCGGGCCGCCAGAGGTGGGCCGGCATCGGTCCGTCGGACGTGGGGACCTCGAGACGCTCGCTCATCGCGCCAGTATGCCGCGCGGCCCGCGCGGACCCCGGTGAGCGGGGGTGCCCGCGCCGATGGTTCGGGGTCGTTTTGTCGACAGGGTCGGAATTAAAGGCTTTGCAAAGAAATGCCGGAACAATGGAAATGCACCAATCCATTGTGATGTGTTTGTGCGAAGGCCTTGAAAGCCGTCGAGGGGAGGTTCGCCGATGACCGCGTCGCCGTTCGTCCGCGTGCCCCTCCGGCTCCTGCTCCTGATGGGCGTCGTCGGCGCGTGCTGGCTGTTGCTCGGCTCGGCCCGGGCTGAGGCAGAAGAGCCTTCTCCCGCAACGGGTTCGGGCCTCCTCGGCCAAGTGGCCGCCGCCGTGGAGCCCGAGGTGACCGCCTCCGTCACCGACTCCGTCCGGGAGGGTGTCGAGACCGCGACGCGGACGACCGACGACCTGCTCGGCACGGTCGAGAAGGTCACGCACCACTCCACCGGCACGGTCGAGAAGGCCGCCGAGCAGACCGCGGCCACTCCGGTCCGCCCCGTGACCGATGCCGTGCGCGAGACGACGGTGACGGTCGATCGCACGACGCGTGAGGTGACGACGTCCGGGCGCGAGCTCGTCGACGAGGCCGGCGCGAAGCTCGTCCGGACCGTCGATACGACGTCGAAGACGGTGTCCGACACCGTGTCCCGCGTGGTCGACACGGCCGATGGCGCGGTCGGCGCCGTCGTCGGGACGGTCTCGGACGCCGTGGAGCCGGTCGTGCCCGACGCCCCCGAGGTCCCCGCCCCCGGTGGTGTGCTCCCCGACACCTCGGCCCGGCCCGGTGCCACGACCCCGGTCGAGCTGCTCGCGCCCTCGGCCGGGTCGGACGCGTCCGGCGTCGTCGCGCCCGGGTCGGCGGCCCTCGCGGTGACGGGCGGCGCGGTGCGCCCGCCGGCCGCCGGTGCCGTCGAGTCCGGCGCTGCCGTCGTGTCGTCCCCGGTGCCCGTGGCCCCGGGCCCGCTCCCGGCTCTGCCCTACCTCGCGTGCGTCGCGGCGGCCGGCGCGCTGGCGTCCTCGGCCGGTCGCGGCCTGAGCTTGGCCGGGCCGGCGCTCGTCCCCTCCCGTTCTGCCGCACCGCCGCTCGCGAGCGAGCGCGTGTTCTCGGTCCTTCGGAGCCCGGTCCCGGGCCCCGCCCTCGTCCCCGGCTCCAGCCCTGGCTGATCCGCGCCCTCGCCGTCCTGACGGCGCACGGCTCGACCCCGCCCTGCGGGGGTCCACGGAACATCCAGGAAAGGACGCACGATCATGCACGTCTACATGCGCAGAGGGCTCCAGGTGGCCCTCCTCGTCGGAGGCGGGGTGCTGTTCGCCAGCCCCGCGTGGGCCGACGACACCACGTCCGGCTCGGACGGCCTCCTCGGGGGCAACCAGGTGGTCGCCGCGGTGACCGCACCCGTCACCGCCGCCGGGAACGCGGTCTCGGTGCTCGGGGACTCGCACAGCGAGGGCTCGAAGGCCGCGTCGTCGGCCGGCAGTGGCTCCTCCGGAGGGGTGGGGAGCACCTCGGGTGAGGACTCGGCCGGGGGTGGCAACCAGGCCACCGCTCCGGTGTCGGTGCCGGTGACCGTCGGCGGCAACGCCGTCTCGGTCGTCGGGGACTCGGACAGCGAGGGCTCGAAGGCCGCCTCGTCGGCCGGCAGTGGCTCCTCCGGAGGGGTGGGGAGCACCTCGGGTGAGGACTCGGCCGGGGGTGGCAACCAGGCCACCGCTCCGGTGTCGGTGCCGGTGACCGTCGGCGGCAACGCGATCTCCGTGGTCGGGGACTCGCACAGCGAGGGTGCCGCGACCGGGACCTCGACGGGCTCGTCCGGGACGGACGGTGCGTCGTCGACGACCGGTGAGGATTCGGTCCTCGGTGGCAACCAGGTGGGTCTGCCGGTGTCGGTGCCGGTGACCGTCGGCGGCAACGCGGTCTCCGTCGTCGGGGACTCGACGACCGAGGGGTCGAGCACCGGCTCGCCGCCCGGCACGGAGGACCCCGGCACGCCGGGCACCCCGGGTGACCCCGGCACGCCCGACACCCCCGGTGACACGGACGTCCCGGCGGGCTCGGTGACTCCGAGCGCGGTCCTCGACGTCGTCGCGGCGCAGGCCGCGGCCCCGCAGCTCGCGCAGACCGGCGTCGAGACGGGGGCCCTCCTGGCCCTGGCCCTGGCGCTGCTCCTCGCGGGCGCGGCACTCATCACCACCTCACGCGGGACCCCGCGGGCGTCCCGGGCGTGAGACCGGACCGGCCGGACCGGGGGCACCCCTGTCGCGCCCGGTCCGGTCAGGGGTGCCGGCCCCCGGCCGGCGCCACGTGCCCCGAGGCCAGCAGCGCCGTCACCGTCGCGGTGACGAGCTGCTCGGCCTCGGGGTGCGCCCCGTGCTGCTCGACGGCCACGTCGACGAGGTCGCGGACGGAGACCGGCTCGGAGGCCGCCCGCCACACGGTCGACGCCAGGTCGGGGAGGACGGCCGGCACCTGACCCCGGACGACGAACGAGGCCCCCTCGGCGTGCACGGCGTGCTGGAAGGAGGTGCGCTGCACGAGCGCGCCAGCGGGGAGGTCGACGTCCGGGGGCTCCGGCGTCATCGGTGGGGCCGACGCGGCCGACGCGTCGTCATCGATCAGCGCCGGCTCCCCGCCGCGCTCGGTCGTCCACCGGATGGCGGGCTGGGACGCCCCGGACCCCCCGGCGAGCCCGGCGACGAGGTCGACGCAGTCGGCGACCTCGGAGTAGCGCAGCCGCCACGGCCCCCCGCCGGCGGTGAGCGCGGCGACGACCGACTCCATCGGCCGCTCGAGGCGCAGCAGCGCCGATGTCTGCGGGACGACCTCGGCGAGCGCCTCGACGAGGGGGACCGGCTCGAGGACGGGTTCGCCGTGCCCGGGGTCGCGGGCGAGGAGCACGACGGCCCCCAGCCGGAGGTGTTCAGGAGCGCGGGCCAGGCCCAGCTCATCCGGGCCGGACTCGGTCTTGTCGAACGGGTCACGCGGGTCGACGAGCACCGACAGCGGCTTGGCCCAGGGCCGGACGGTGAGGTCGTCCTCGACCGCGACGGTCTCGTCCGAGACGTAGCCGAGGTGCTGCCCGAGGAGCCGGGCGGCGGTCGTCTTGCCGGTGCCCGAGGCCGCGACGAGCGCGACCGTGGAGCCGTCCGGGGTGCACACCCCCGCCGCGTGCAGCATGAGGCACTGACCGGTGCGCCGCCGGATCGAGGCCATCGTCAGGGCGCGTGACAGCAGGTAGGGCAGCTCGTCGTCGCTCGCCCGGTGTGGCACACCGGCGACGGACAGCGCGTCGTCCCCGTCGCGCGCCACGACGTACGGCAGCACCTCGCCGCCCGGTTCGGGTCCGCTCGCCGCCCGGGCCCACAGGGTGCGCAGCCGCCCGGCCATCGGCTCCCCGAGCCCGGAGACGTCGAGGTCCCACCCGGCGCCGAACGCGTTGAGCCGCTGCGTCGTCACGCCGGCCTCAGGCGTACCGGGCGGCGGCGTCGAGGGCCTGCCGGACGTAGGACCCGCCGAAGAGCACGGCGTGGACGAGCAGCGGGTGCACCTGGTGCAGGAGGACGCGGTCGCGCCAGCCGTCGGCGAGCGGCGCGGCCTCGTCGTACGCGGCGAGCACCCGGTCGAGCTCGGGGGCGCCGAAGAGGAGGAGCATCGCGAGGTCGGCCTCGCGGTGCCCACCGTGGGCGGCCGGGTCGATGAGCACCGCCCCGTCGCGCGTCCACACGACGTTGCCGGACCACAGGTCGCCGTGCAGCCGGGACGGCCCGTCATCGGTGTCGAGCGTCCCCGTGGCGAGCGTGTCGGCGAGCCGTTCGAGGAGGGCCAGCCCCTCGTCGTCGAAGACCCCGCGCTCGTGGCCGAGGCGGGCCAGCGGTCGCACCCGGGCCTCGGCGGCGAAGGACCCCCAGGTCCCCCACGTCCCGAGGCGCAGCGGCAGGAGCTCGCTGACCGGGCCGAGCCATCCGTCCCCGTCCCAGCCGTCGGGCCCGGCGCCGAAGGCCTCGGCTCCGGCGGCGTGGACGGCGGCGAGCCCGCGCCCGAGCTGCTCGGCGTGCGCGGCGGTGGGCGGCGCCGCCTCGAGCAGCGGCAGCTCGAGGTAGTCCTCACCGACGTCGAGCACCTCCGCCACGAGGGCGCCGCCGGCGTCACTGAGCCAGCGCAGCCCCCGGGCCTCCCAGTGGAAGTAGCCCGGTGGCGCGCTCGGCGAGGACTTCCGGTAGCGGCGCGGCACCGGCCCATCGTCGCACCCACCACCCGTGCCGGGCACGAGGTCGCGGGCTCGGGCTACAGTCGGCACCGAACACCGTGTGACCTCGGAGGATCCCATGACCGACACCCTCGCGCTGCCTCACCCGGAGGACGAGGACACCGACGCCGCCGTCCTGCTCGAGCGCTTCAGCCAGGAGCTCGCCGGTGTTCTCGAGTCGATGGAGGAGCTCTCCGACTACCTCGAACGCGTCGTGCACGCCGTCCGTCGGCACGTCGACGGCTGTGACGAGGTGGGCGTCACCATCCTCAGCAACGACCGCCCGCACACGGCGGCCTACACGACCGTCCAGACCCTCGAGATCGACGCCGCGCAGTACGCGCTCGACGAGGGACCGTGCCTCGACGCCGCCCGCTCCCGGCGCGAGCAGATGGTGCCCGACCTGTGCACCGACGACGGTCGCTGGCCGATCTTCGCCGAGGTCTCCCGCCGCGACGGCATGCGCAGCCTCTTCGCCGTGCCGCTCGTCAGCGGCGACGAGTGCGTCGGGGCGCTCAACCTCTACGCGTGGGCCACGGACGCCTTCGACGGCTTCGACGCCGCCCTCGTCCGCGTGGCCGCGGCCCGGTGCGCGGACGCCGTCGTCGCCGTCACCGCCCTCGACGGGATGCGCCGGCTGGCCGGTCAGCTCGAGCAGGCGATGGCCAGCCGGGCGGTCATCGAGCAGGCCAAGGGCGTCATCATGGCGCTGCGCGGCATCCCCGAGCACGACGCCTTCCAGGTGCTCCGCAAGACCTCCCAGGACCGCAACGTCAAGGTGCGGGTGCTCGCCGAGCAGGTGGTCCGCGGCGTGCTCAGCGGCACCGCCGGAGCGGACCTGTCGGAGCGCTGAGGGCGGTGTCCTAGAGTCGGTCCATGGCGCGACCGCACGCGGCAGCCCTCCTCGAGGACGCCTACACCGAGCGCAAGGCCGGGCTCCTGCGCTCGCGCGGCTGGGTCACCCGCATTGTGCCGTCCACGGGGTACGGCAGCACCAGCCAGCTGCGGGTGTTCGGCCGGGTGATCTTCACGCGGGGCCGGCCGGAGGACGAGCCCGAGGAGCCCACGTACGCCGCGCGGCTGCGGGCCGTCGAGCTCGAGACGCGGGGCTGGCGGGCCTTCGTGGCGACACCGGCGATGGAGGAGCCGGTGACCGTGCGGGTCAACGAGCGGCTCGTGACGACGCGCACCGACCGCGGCGGCTTCGTCGACCTCGTCATCCGCGGGCACGGCCTGACCCCGGGGTGGCACCACGTCTACCTCTCGTCGCCGCGCGCGGAGACCATCGACGTGCCGGTGCTCGTCGTCGGGTCGCAGGTGACGCACGGGATCATCAGCGACATCGACGACACGGTGCTCTCGACCTCGCTGCCGCGCCCGATGATCGCGGCCTGGAACACCTTCCTCCGCTCGGAGGGGGCGCGCCGGCCGGTGCCGGGGATGGCGACGATGTACCGCGAGCTGCTGGCGTCGCAGCCGGGGGCGCCGGTGGTCTACCTGTCGACCGGGGCGTGGAACACCGCGCCGCAGCTGACCCGCTTCCTCCGGCGCAACGGGTACCCCGCGGGACCGATGCTGCTCACCGACTGGGGGCCGACGAACACGGGATGGTTCCGCTCGGGGCAGGAGCACAAGCGGGCGCAGCTGCACCGGCTGGCGCGCGAGCTGCCGAACGTGCGGTGGCTGCTCGTGGGCGACGACGGGCAGCACGACCCGCGGCTGTACACAGACTTCGCGACGAGGCGGCCAGACCGGGTGCGCGGCATCGCCATCCGCGAGCTGTCGGCCGGTGAGCAGGTGCTGAGCCACGTCATCCCGGTCGCGACCGACGACATCGCCCCGGCGCCCACCGAGCAGCTCGAGGTGCCGGTGGTGCGCGCCGCGGACGGGTACGACCTGCGTCGGCGGGTGCAGGGGCTGTGGGACGAGGCGCCGCGGGCGCGGACCCTCGGCGAGTACGCGTCGACGGTGGTCACCGACGTCGACGACCCGCCCGACTACCTCGTCGAGGGGCCGGACGAGCGCTAAGCCACGGCGGCGGGGGTCGCGGCGACGCTCGCCGGCCGGCTCGACCCCCCACCCTGGTGCGAGCGCACTCCGTGCCACCCGCAAGCGATCCCTTGCCACGTGCAAGGAATCCCTTGCGGGCGGCAAGGGGTCCCTTGCGGGGAGCAAGGATCGGGCGAACCCTCACCGTCCACCTCGCGGCCTCGGTCGGCCTGCGCCGATGGCGCTGCCTCCGGTCGGCGTGCCACCGATGTCGCTCCGGGAGGGCCGCCCCCCGCGTCCCGCCCCCCGACGGCTCACCCCAGCCGCAACACCAGTGACCCACCGGGGTCGAGCGGCGTCACCCGCACGCACCCGTCCGGCCCGGCCGCCACGACGTAGTCCTCGTCCGGCAGCACGGGCGTCCCGGAAGCCAGGTCGACGTACCCCGGCCCCTCACCCACGCCGAGCAGCGGCCGGAAGCGGATCGCGCCCTCCTCCACCCCGGCCACCTCGCCGGTCCCCCCGACGACCCGCACTCCACCCGCGTCGAGCCCGAGCGGCAGGACGTACCCCGACCGCGCCGGCACCCGTAGGGCCGCGTCGGTCAGCGGGTGTCCGTCCACCGTCACCTCCACGGGCATCGCGGCCCCCGACAGGTTGATGACGTGCAGCGCCCGCTGCCCGTCCTCCGACGCGGTCGTCGTCGTGACCACCCCGGGCCACGGCGTCCGGGTGGACACCCCGGGCGTCGCCCCCAGCCGCTCGACGGCGCGGGTGAACAGCTCGCGGCTGGACGGCAGCTCGGCCGAGAGCAGCACCACGCGCCCCGCCCCCACCGGCACGTCGACGCCGCACACCGCCCCGTAGACGTCGGTGAGCACCGCGTCACCCCGCGACGGCGTCAGCTCCTGGCGCCAGCCGACCCGCATCTCCGGCCACGGCGCGGCCCAGCCCTGCGCCACGACCGACGGGTAGTAGTGCCCGGTGTCGCGCACGACCTCGCCCGGCACGACCCCCAGCGCGTCGACGAGCACCGTGCACGGCGTCCCGTCGAGGTCGAGCACCGGCGCCGGCCCGAGGAGCAGCACCCCTCCCCCGGCCTCCGCGTGCGCCAGCACGCGCTCCTGCACGGCCCGCGCCAGGTACCGTCCCGCACCGAGCACGAGCACCGAACCCGCTCGGGGAGAACGCTCCTCGAGGTGCACCGCCCCGAACCGGTACCCCGCCATGAGCAGCGACCGCACCAGCGCCCGCCGCTGCCCCGCCCCTCGGTGGGCGGCGAGGTCGGTCACCGCGTCGGTCATCAGGTCCGACCCGGGGTGGTGGTACTCGGTGGCGTAGGCGTCGAGCACCAGCCCGAGCTCGACGTCGTCGTGCTCCTCGTCCATCACCGCGAGCCACGGCTCGTTGGCCGCCACCGCCCGCACGCACCGCGCGGTCGCCTCGTAGGCGAACCCGCGCTGCCCCTCCGGACCCACGGGGGCCGCGGTGCCGTGGCGCTCGCCGGTGAAGGACAGCCGCTCGTTGCCGTCGTCGACGCGCTCGTCGAGCATCGGGTTGATGCCGCCGGCGAAGAGGTAGTAGTTGACGAGCCGGTTGCCCTGCGCGAGGCAGAGCCGGGTCTTCAGCTCGGTCGTCGACGGGTCGTACTGCATCTCGGCCCCGGCGCCGTAGTCGCCCGACCCCGCCTCGAACTCCAGCGACGTGAGCGGCTGGTCCTCGTCGTGCACCGCGTCCATGAACGCGTTGATGACGTAGAGGTCCGACATCGTCGAGAGCGTCGCCTCGCCCATGTAGTGGTCGCTGCCCGAGACCATGCCCGGCACACCGGAGTACGTGCGCACGAGCTGGCTGATGCCGATCGGGAACGGCTGGCCGCTGCCACCCTCGGTGCCGTGGATGTTCACGAGGAACGGGACGTCGACGATGCCCTGCTCCTCGGCCATGGTCCGCAGGGCGGCGACGTAGTCGGCGAAGCGCACCCGCATGAACTCACCGAGGTCGCGGCGCAGCGGGCCGGCCCACGCCTCCTCGGGGCTGCGGACGACCTCGGCCCAGCCGGGCCCCCCGGGCTCGACCGGAAACGGCCCCGCACCCGCGTACCGTTCGCGCACCCAGCGTCCGAGGTGGTCGACGAGGTCGTCGGTGAGGTCGGGCGTGTTGGTGACCCAGGCGAGCATCCCCACCTCGTTGTCGAGCTGGACGGCGACGACGTTCCCTCCGCGCGGCTGCAGCCGCGGGGCCAGCAGCGGCATGATCGCCGCGTACCAGCGGGCGGTCTCCTCGAGGAAGGCCGGTGCGAGGTAGTCGACGGTGCTCGACGTCGTCGGCGCCCCGTCCCACCCCGTCGGCACCACCTCGGGGTGCTCGCGGTACACGCGGTGCGGGATGCCCTCGTTCTTCAGCTCGGCCATGACGAACGGCCCGGGCCGGGCGATGAACAGCAGCCCGCGGTCACGACACAGGTCGACGAACGCCGCGACGTCGCGCTCGGGCCGGGTGCGACCCTCGACGTCGATGGTCCCGTCCGGCAGCTCGTGGTAGATCCACGGGATGTACGAGGCGACGGCCGTCAGCCCGGCCTCGACGACGAGGTCGAGGCGCTGCTCCCACTCCTCGCGCGCGACGCGGAAGTAATGCACCTCCCCGGCCATGACGACTCGGGGCACGCCGTCGATGTGGATCTGCTTGCGGGACAGCTCGATCACGAGGATCGCTCCTGGGGTGGTGGGAGGTGGTCGGTCAGGTCAGGGTGAGGGTCGTGGCGCGCAGCGTGGCCGAGTCCGGCCCGGCGAGCAGCACGATGTCGCCGCGGTCGACCCGCTCGGTGAGGTCCCGGCCCGAGTACGCGAAGTCGCGCGTGGACACCGCGAGGGCGACCTCCCGGCTCTCACCGGGCGCGAGGTCGACGGTCTGCCACGTGACGAGCTCGACCTCCGGACGCGTGACGTCGGCGACCGGGTCGTGCGCGTACAGCTGGACGACCTCTCGGCACGGCCGGGAACCGCTGTTGGACAACGTGACCCGCACGGTCGCCGTCCCGTCCTCGACCGGCACGGACTCCGGTTCCACCGACGGCTCCCCGTACTCGACGCTCGTGTACGACAACCCGAACCCGAACGGCAGGCGGCTGTGGGTCAGCGCGTCGACGTACCGGCCCTCGAAGCGGTCGCGTTCGACGGGGATGGGCCGTCCGGTCGGGCGCTGGTGCGTGCTCGTCGGCACGTGACCGACCGAGAGCGGGAAGGTCATCGGCAGCCGCCCGTGCGGCTCGACGTCGCCGACGAGCACGTCGGTGAGCGCCGACCCCGCCTCGACACCGGGGTGCCACACGACGACGACGGCCGCCGCGAGGTCGAGCACCTCGGTGAGGTCGAGCGGCCGGCCGGTGTAGACGACGGCGACGACCGGTGTGCCGAGGGCCGCCACGTGCCGGAGCACGTCGAGCTGGCCGGGCGGCAGGCCGATGTCGGTGACGCAGCGGTCCTCGCCCGAGCGGCCGCGGTGCTCACCGAGGAGCATCACGGCGGTCGAGGCGCGCCGGGCCAGCTCGAGCACCTGGTCGGGGAAGCGCCCGTCGAGCACGTCGAGGCGCCGGCCGAACTGCACCCCGGGCTCCTCGCCCAGCCGCTCGCGCAGGGCGTCGGCGGGCGTGACGACCTCCTCGCCGCGCCCGTCGAGCACCCACGTGCCGAGCAGGGCGTCGCCCTCGTCGACGAAGCCTCCGGTGAGCAGGACGCGGTCCTCCCCCGCGGGGTCGAGCGGCAGCACCCCGTCGTTCTTCACGAGCACGTGCGCCGCCTGCGCCGCCCGCCGGGCCAGGGACCGCGTCGCGGCCGTGGGCGCCGGGTCGTCCTCGAGGTCACCGGCGTACGGGTGCTCGAAGAGCCCGAGGCGCACCTTGAGCCGGAGCACGCGGCGCACGGCGTCGTCGAGCAGGGCCTCGTCGACCTCCCCCGAGCGCACGAGGTCCGCGAGGTGCGCCGTGTAGGCCCCGGCGCACATGTCGAGGTCGACCCCCGCCTCGATGGCCAGCCGGGCGGCCTCGCGCAGGTCGCCGGCGACGCCCTGGCGCACGAGCTGGCCGACGCCGTTCCAGTCGCCGACGACGACCCCGTCGAAGCCCCACTCGTCCTTGAGCACCTCGCGCAGCAGCCGTCGGTGCGCGTGCATCGGGGTGCCGTCGACGTCGTTGAACGCGGCCATGACGGTGGTGACGCCGGCGCGCACGGCGTCGCGGAACGGCCGCAGGTGCAGGTTCCGCAGCGTGTTCTCGCCGACCGACACGGTGTTGTAGTCGCGTCCGCCGGTGGACAGCCCGTAGCCGACGAAGTGCTTGGCGCAGGCGGCGAGACGGCGGCGGTCGGACGGGTCCTCGCCCTGGAAGCCGCGCACCATCCCCGCGGCCAGCCGGCCAGCGAGCACCGGCTGCTCACCGAGCGACTCGGCGACGCGCCCCCAGCGCGGCTCCTCGGACACGTCCATCATCGGCGCGAAGGTCCAGGCGACCCCCTCGAGCGTCGCCTCCTCGGCGGCCACCCGCGCGGTCTCCTCGGCGAGCCCGTCGTCGAACGCGGCCGCGAGACCGAGGGGGATCGGGAAGACGGTCCGGTGGCCGTGGATGACGTCGCGGCCGAAGAGCAGCGGGACGCCGAGGCGCGACTCCTCGACGGCGAGCCGCTGTGCCGCATCGATGTTCGCGACGAGCATCCCCTCGTCGCGCTCGTTGCCGGCGGTCGCGCCGGACGCGTAGAGGCTCGACGACACGGCACCGGCGCGGATGGCGTCCTCGTCCTCCGGCGTGATGTTCGCGACCTGGTGGGTCTGGCCGACCTTCTCCTCGAGGGTCATCACGGCGAGCAGGGCCTCGACCCGCTCCTCGGGGCCGAGGGCAGGGTCGAGCCACGGACGGTCGGTGCGCGTCATCTCAGAAGGTCTCCACGACGAGGCTCGTGGCGGTGCGCCGGAGGTCGTCCAGCCGCACCGCCACGCCACCGCGCCGGTAGGGGTTGTCGAGCGGGGTGGTCGTGAGGGGCGTGCCGTCGGCGGTGACCGACGTGACGCCGTTCCCGGTGCCGCCGGGCCGGACGACGACGTCGAGGACGCGGCCGTCCAGGGGGACCCGGGCGTGCAGCTCGCCGAGCGCGGGGTCGAGCACGGGGTCGACCTCGACGACGTCGCCGCGCCGCCGGATGCCGAGGAGGCACTCGACGACGAGCCGGAGGAAGAGCCCGGGACCCGAGGAGTACACGCGCCAGCCCCCCTCCAGCGGGACGCGGCCGGCCATCAGCTCCGGGTAGCGCTCCTGGGCGTCGAGCCGGTCGGTGAAGGCGCCGTCGGACGAGGAGTAGTAGCAGCTGGTCTGGCGCGGCCGGGCGGAGGGCACGAGCTCGGTGGCGCCGCCCGGGGTGGCGAGCGCGAGGGCCCGCACGAGCTCGGCCCCGCGCCCGACGCGGGCCAGGGCCTCGGCATACCGCAGGTGCGCGTGGACGTACATCAGCCCGATCTCGCGGCCCCAGAAGGTGCTGGCCTCGGCGCGCTGGAAGACGCTCATCGGCCCGCCGGCGTAGGCCACCGGCCGGTCGAACAGGCGCGCCCCGTCCGGGCCGAGCAGGTGCTCCTCGACGAGCGCGAGGTGCTGCCCGGCCTGCTCGGGGGTGAGGAGGTCGGCGCTCACCGCGTGGATCCACGGGAGGATGCCGAGGGTCAGGCCGGTGCGGGTGTCGCGGGGGTGGACCAGCGGCTCGGTGGTGCCGTCCTCGTGGAGCAGCAGGTACCCGGGCATGACGTCGTCGACGATGAGGTCGCGGTGGATGGCGTCCTCGGTGGCGTCGGCGAGCGCGGCGGCCCGCTCGGCGAGGTCGGCCGCGGCGCCGGTGGCGCCGACGGCCCGGAGGCCGTGCGCGAGGGTGCGCAGCGACTGGGTCTGCAGGACGGCGGTCCACACGGACACCAGGCGCCGGGCGAGCCGCGGGTCGGCGGGCTGGAGCGAGTCGTTCCAGTCGCCGTGACCGTACGCCGGGAGCGGGCTGCCGTCGACGGTGCACGCCTCGACGCGCTCGACGGCCCGGGCGAGGTGGTCGAGCACCGGCGCCGGGTCGGTGAGACCGGTGTCGCCGACGAACGGCACCTCGTCGGCGAGGAGGGCGGGGTCCCCGCTCGCGAGGAGGTGCTCGCCGGTCGCGAGCAGCGGCCAGAACACGACGTCGCCGTGCGAGTCCTGCTGGCCGGCGGTCGGCAGCGGCTCGAGGAACTCGAAGGCCTGCGGCCAGTCACCACGCGCGTTCTGCCCGCGGAAGACGCGCCCGAGCACCTCGCGGACCACGTCCTGCCGGTCGAGGGCGGTCAGCAGCCCGACCGGTCCCTGGCAGACGTCACGGGTTCCCCACGCCCCGCCGCTGTACTGCTCGAGGCCGCGCGGCGCCAGGTAGTGGACGACGGCGTCGTGCGCGAACCAGGGCAGGGCGTCGGCGACGTGCCGCACCGAGCCGCCGGTGGGGGAGGTCGGGGCCGAGACGTCGAGGGCGCGGGCGACCCTGTCCCAGAACGGTTCCGGTGCCTCGGCCGGCACCGGCGGTGTCGGGGCAGGCCGGCCGAGCCGGATGCTCCAGTCCGCGGCGGCGGGGACCTCGAGGGTCACCCACGCGGGGTCGCGGCCGACGCGGTCGTCGTGCAGCGGGGCGTCGTCACCGACCGTGGCGTCGGCGCCCTCCCACGTGAGCACCCAGGGCTCGTCGGTGCCGAGGGTCAGGCCGCGCGGCCCGGTGGGCTCGACCGGCGCCCCGGTGCCCGCGAGGGCGAGCAGCAGGTCGAGCGGCCGGCCGGCGAGGGTCCTCACGGCGACGACGAGCTCGTGGCGGCCCTCCGGCGCGGTCGTCGTCACCTCGAGGACGGTGTCGCCGAGGGCGTACCACCACGTGCAGCGGTCGAGGTCGACGCGCCAGGCCGACGGGGTGCCGAGCCGCTCCCAGCCGTGCTCGCCGCGGACGAGGAGGCGGGCGCCGTGCGCCTCGAGCAGCCCGAGGTACGAGCGGCGCCCGGTGAGCAGGGCGTCACGCCCGACGTGGCCCCGGGTGACCTGCGAGAGGAAGGTGCCGTCCATCCAGACCGTCGTCGTGAGGGAGCCGTCGTCGGGGACGAGGGAGGAGCCCGTGCGCAGGACGGTGCCGTGCGGGCGGAGGACGGTGAGGTCCTTGGCCGGCAGGACGACCTGGCCGGCCGGGGTCGACCACGACCAGGGTGACCCGTCGGCCGCCGTCTCGACCGAGCCATCGGGCGCGATGCCGAGCCGCGCGAGCTCGTCGGAGGTCAGCGGGCGGGCGGGCGCCGAGGGGCGGCTGAACGCCGTGGCGGACACGGCCGCGCCGCCGGGATCTGGCCGGCCGGGGCGGGACGCGGTCTCGGCCTCGGCCCGGCGGAGCCACTGCGCGTCGTCGTCGCCGGTGGCCGCCGGGTGGTCGGCGACCGCGACGCCGACGAAGCCGGTGCGGTGCGTCGCCCCCGCCGCGAGGTGCACCGGCTCGTCGCCGAGCACGACGAGGGTGTGCTCGTGCTGGTGGCGCGTCGAGGGCAGCGCGGCGGCGTCGAGGCCGTCCCACCGTGTGCCCGCCGGCGTGCGGGTGGTCAGCTGCAGCGCGTCGGTGGCCCAGCCGCGGCCGGCCCGCAGCGACCCGATGGCCAGCCACGGGACGAACGGCCCGGGCATGTTCTGGCGCACGGCGAGGGCGGTGCCGTGCGGTCCCTCGAGCGGTGAGACGTCGAGATACTGCGCGACGTAGTACTCGTTGGTGCGCACCGCGCCGGGAGTGGCGAGGGCGGGGTCGTGGGTGAGGACGACGTCGACGTCGAGCCCTCGGCCGGTGGCGTTCTCGACCTCGACCTCCCAGCGCCACGCCACGTGGTCGTCGCCGGACGAGGTGCCGGCGCGCAGGGCCACCGACCAGTCGAGCCCCTCCCAGGTGCCGCGCAGACCGACGACACCGTCGCCGCCGTGCACGACCCCGCCGGAGGCCGGGCCGAGCAGCGGGGTCCAGCGGGCGCGGTCGCCGTCGAGGACCCGGAGGAACAGGCCAGCGGGCCCCGGTTCGAGCTCGGTCGCGGGATAGAGCAGCAGGCTCAGCCCGAACGCCTCGAAGCGCCGGAGCGACCCGTTGGTGGTCAGCTCCGCGGCCAGCCCGCAGGGGCCGTCGAGGCCGTGTCGGGGGGCGGGGAGGTGGGCGGTCTGCTGCTCGTGCACGGCTCCTGCCTACCAGTCCGGGCGGTGCGCAGGAAGGCTTCGTGACCGTGAAAACAGATGTAAGCAAGGGCCATCCATGAAAGTAGTTACATGGTCAGAAACCGTTGACACACAACGGTTACGGCGTCGTACGTTGACCGGAGCCCACTCCACGGAAGGTCTGCAACGATGCTGACTCGCACCATGTCCATGGCCGCCACCGGCCTCGTCGCCGCGCTCGCCCTCACGGCCTGCGCCGGGAGCGCCGACAGCGGTTCCGGAGGAGCCGCCGGCAAGGGCATGGTCGCCCAGCTGACCTTCCCCGCGGAGGTCACGGGGGCCGCCGGGGGCCTCGGCGACTTCAACCCCTACGCCACCCAGCCGCTCACCCGGTTCTGGGTCTACGAGCCGCTGATCATCAAGAACGGTCTCTCCTGCGAGGAGACGCCGTGGCTCGCGACGAAGGCCGACTGGACCGATGACCAGACCCTGGCCATCACGATCCGCGACGGTGTGAAGTGGAGCGACGGGCAGCCGTTCACCGCGAAGGACGTCGCCTTCACGTTCAACCTCGGCAAGCAGTACGCCGGCCTGGACAAGGCCGGTGTCTGGAACGACACCTTCGGCGCCCCCGCCGAGTCGGTCACGGCCGAGGGCAACGTCGTGACGATGAAGTTCTCCGGCAACGCCGCCGCGAAGTACGACGAGATCATCAAGCAGCCGATGCTCCCCGAGCACGTGTACTCGAAGGTCGGCGACCCGACGAAGTACGTCGACAAGAAGCCAGTCGGGACCGGGCCGTACGAGCTCGGCAGCTACAACGGCCGCCGCCTCGTCCTCGACCGCCGCCCCGACTACTGGCAGGCCGACAAGGTCAAGGTGCAGAAGATCGTCCAGGAGGGCCAGTACGACGCGTCGCAGGCCGCGCTCAAGCTGCGCTCCGGCGAGCTCGACGCCTACTGGGGCGAGATCCCCAACCCGGAGAAGACGTTCGTCTCGGCCGACCCGAAGGTCAACCACTTCTGGTTCGCCCCCAACGGGATGACCGTCCTCACCGGCAACCTGAAGCAGAAGCCGTTCGACGACCCGAAGTTCCGCGAGGCGGTGTCCTACGCGATGGACAAGGAAGCGATGTCGACCAAGGCGACCTACGGGATCATGAAGCCCGCGAGCCAGACCGGCCTCAAGCTGCCGTCGATGCAGAAGCTGCTCCCTGACTCGGTCGCGAACTCCGACACCGTCATTCCCTTCGACGTGGCGAAGGCGAACCAGATGCTCGACGCCGCGGGCTACCGCAAGGGCGCCGACGGCAAGCGCACCAACCCCGACGGCTCGCCGCTCGCGGTGAACTTCTCGGTGCAGGCCGGCTTCATCGACTACCAGGCCATCGCCGACGTCATCGCCAAGGGCCTGAACTCGGTCGGCGTCCAGACCAAGGTCACCGCCTCGGCCCCCGACTCGGTCGACCAGCAGAAGAAGACCGGTGAGTACACCGCGATGCTCGAGTACCTCCACGGTGGCTGCGAGCTGGCCCGCAACATCGGGGCCAAGCTCTCCTCGAAGCAGTTCCCGACGGAGAAGGAGGTCAGGAGCAACGTCGGCCGGTTCTCCGACCCGCAGGTCGACGCCACCGTCGCCGCGCTCGAGAAGGCCACCGACCAGGCCGAGCAGAAGACCGAGGTCGGCAAGCTCGTCGACGTGATGATGACCCAGTTCCCCGTCACGCCGCTCATCTACGCGCCCACCCGCATCCTGTACCGCACGGACAAGGCCGTCGGCTGGCCGAGCGAGCAGGACCCCTACGCCAACCCGTCCGACGACCGGCTCCTCGTGCTCACCCGGTTGTCCTCGGCGAAGTGAGCGCCGGCCACCCGGCCGGAGGTGCGTCGTGAGGTACTTCGCGCGCAAGGTCGCGTTCTTCCTCGCCACCCTCTGGGCCGTGGTCACGCTGAACTTCCTCATCCCGCGGCTCCAGCCGGGCGACCCGGCGGAGATCATGGTCAAGCGCCTCGCGGGCAAGGACTCCCAGCTCGACCCCGCGCAGGTGCAGGCCATGCGCGCGATGCTCGGCACCCCCGACGGGTCGCTGTGGAGCCAGTACACCGGCTACCTCGGCGAGCTGGCGCACGGGAACTTCGGGCTGAGCTACACGTACTACCCGTTCCCCGTCACCGAGGTGATCGGCCAGGCGATCTGGTGGACGGTGGTCCTCGTCGTCGTCACGCAGGTGCTGTCCTTCGCCGTCGGTACCGTCCTCGGGGCGTACGCGGCGTGGCGGCGCAACACCCGCTTCGACTCGGTCGTCACGCTCGGGTCGACGTTCCTCGGCACCCTCCAGCCGTTCTGGATCGCCCTGCTGCTCATCTACCTGCTCGGCTACACGCTCGGCTGGTTCCCGACCTCCGGCGGCTACGAAGCCGCGACGCCCGGGTTCAACGGGCCGTTCATCCAGGAGGCCGTGAGCCACTCGTTCCTGCCGGCGCTCGCGCTGCTCGTCGTCACGCCGATCGGCTGGGTGCTCGGGATGCGCAACACGATGATCATGAACCTCGGCGAGGACTACATCCGCCTCGCCCGGGCCAAGGGGCTGCCCGACCGGCGGATCGCCCTCGGGTACGCGGCGCGGAACGCGTTGCTGCCCAGCGTCACCGGCTTCGCGCTCGCCCTCGGCGGCGTGCTCGGCGGCGCCATCCTCGTCGAGACCGCCTTCGACTACCCCGGCCTCGGCCGGTTGATGGGCGAGGCCGTCGAGAACAAGGACTACCCCCTGCTCCAGACGCTCATGCTGCTGACGACCGCCGGGGTGCTCCTCGCGAACCTCGTCGCCGACCTCATGTACGGCGTGCTGGACCCGCGCGCGAGGAGGGCGCAGTCATGACGACCACCCCCGTCACCGACCCGCAGGGCGTCGGCGAACCGCAGCTCGCCCCGGAGGAGACCGTCGAGGTCCGCCGACCGGACCCCTGGTACAGGGTCGTCTGGAGCAGCAGCAAGGCCCGCGTCGGCCTCGTCATCGTCGCCGTCTACGTCCTCGTGGCGATCTTCGCCCCCCTCATCGCGCCGCACGACCCGACGAACTCCGACTTCGTCCCGCTCGCCGGCCCGAGCGCCGAGAACTGGCTCGGGACGACGACCAACGGGCAGGACATCGCCTCCCAGCTGATCCACGGCACCCGCATCTCGCTGCTCGTCGGTCTCTTCGGCGGGCTCCTCGCGACGGCCATCGCGCTCGTCATCGGGATGGTCTCGGGCTACGCCGAGGGCACGCTGCTCGACGACGCGCTGACCTTCCTGACCAACGTCGCACTGGTCATCCCCGTGCTGCCGCTGATCATCACGCTCGTCGCGTACTCCGACACCCGTGGCGTGCCGCTCATCGTCGCGGTCATCGCGATCACGTCGTGGGCCGGCGCCGCGCGGGCCAAGCGCGCGCAGATCATCACGCTGCGCAACCGCGACTTCGTCACCGCCTCGAAGTTCGCCGGCGACCGCACGCTGCGGATCGTCTTCGCCGAGATCATGCCGAACATGACCTCGCTCGTCGCGGCCGGCTTCGTCGGCGCCGCGACCGGCGCGATCGGTGCCGAGGCCGGCCTCGCGATCCTCGGTCTCGGCGACTCCGGCTCGGTCTCGTGGGGCACGATGCTCTACCAGGCCAACGCGCAGGGCGCGATCGCGCAGGGCCTGTGGATCTGGGTGTTCGTGCCCGGTCTCGTCCTCGGCATCCTCATCACCGCGATGACCTTCGTGAACTTCGGTGTCGACCTGCTGAGCAACCCCCACCTGCGGGAGGACTGACGATGACCACCGCCACCAGCCCCGACGCCCTGCTCGAGGTCGACGGCCTCTCGGTGCGCTACGAGCCGAAGCGCAACCCGTCGCTGACCGCCGTCTCCGACGTCTCGTTCTCGATCCGCCCCGGTGAGTTCGTGGGCCTCATCGGCGAGTCCGGGTCAGGAAAGACGACCCTCGGCACCGCGCTGCTGCGGCTGCTCGACCGGCCGGCCCGGATCAGCGAGGGCTCGGTGCGCCTCGACGGCACGGACATCACCGCCCTGTCCGAGGACGAGCTGCGGCCGCTGCGCTGGCGCGACGTCTCCACGGTGTTCCAGAGCAGCATGAACGCGCTCAACCCGGTGATCCGCGTCGAGGCCCAGTTCCGCGACGTCATCGAGGAGCACTCTGGGCTGCGCGGCGACGCCGTCACCGAGCGGGTTCGCGAGCTGTTCGACATGGTGATGATCGACCACCGGTTCATCCGCGCCTTCCCGCACGAGCTCTCCGGGGGGATGAAGCAGCGGGTCAACCTCGCGCTCGCCCTGGCCCTCGAGCCCAAGGTCGTCCTCCTCGACGAGCCGACGACCGGGCTCGACGTCGTCGTGCAGCACTCGATCCTCGAGAACATCCGCCGGCTGCAGCGGGAGAAGGGCTTCGCGGTCCTCTTCATCAGCCACGACATCGGCACCGTGCTCGACCTGTCCGACCGGATCCTCGTGATGTACGCGGGGCGGATCGTCGAGGAGAACGACGCCGCGTCGCTGCTGCGCGACCCGATGCACCCGTACACGAAGGGTCTGCTCGGCTCCTACAGCGACCCCCGCGCGGAGACCGTGCGCATCACGTACGTGCCGGGCCGGCTGCCGGACCTGACCAAGGACGTCACGGGCTGCCCGTTCGTCGCGCGCTGCCCGGAGCGGATCTCGCTGTGCGAGAGCGTGACCCCCGCGTTCGCGCCGCTCGCGGGTGGGGACGTCGCCTGCCACGTCGCCCGCGTGCAGCGCGGGGGCGAGGTCGACGGGCTCGCGGCCGCCGACGTCGGTGAGCCCACCCGCCGCTTCGCCGGCCCCGAGTTCGTCAAGACCGCGGCCGAGTCGACCGAGGCGCTCACCCGCCCGGCCCTGCTCTCCGTCGACTCCGTCGGGAAGACGTACGAGCGGCGCCGCGGCCTGAAGGTCGAGCGCACCGTCGCCGTCGACGACGTCTCCTTCGAGCTGCGCCGCGGCGAGGTGACCGCGCTCGTCGGCCAGAGCGGCAGCGGCAAGACGACGCTCGCCCGGCTGATCACCGGCGTCGACAAGCCGTCGACCGGCCGGATCGTCTTCCACGGTCCGGACGGCGAGCAGGAGGTCGCCGGCTTCCGCGGCCGGGCGCTGCGCGGCTACCGCAAGCACGTGCAGATGGTCTTCCAGGACCCGTACTCCTCGCTCAACCCCGCGAAGCGCATCGGGCAGGCGCTCGAGCGACCGCTCGTCAACCACCACGGCCTCTCCGGCCGGGCGCTGCGCGACCGGGTGCGCGAGCTGCTCGAGACCGTCGCCCTCACCCCCACCGAGCGCTTCGTCGACCGCTACCCGCACGAGCTCTCCGGCGGGCAGCGCCAGCGGGTCGTCATCGCCCGGGCGCTCGCGGCCGAGCCGGAGATCGTCATCGCCGACGAGCCGATCTCGAGCCTGGATGTCTCGATCCGCGCCGAGATCCTCGAGCTCCTCGGGTCGCTCGTGCGCGAGCACGACATGGGCATCCTCTACATCACCCACGACCTGCTGAGCGCCCGGATGCTCTCCGACGAGGTGCTCGTCCTCAACGACGGGCGGGTCGTGGAGCGCGGCCCGACCCTCGACGTCATCCGCTCGCCGCGCGACGAGTACACGCGCCGGCTGCTCGACGCCGTCCCGAACCCGTTCGGGTGACCGTCCTCGCCGCGGCGCCGTCGCGTCCCTCCGCTTCCGTTCGGCCCCTCCTCCCGGCAGGGTGGTCCCCGGCGGAAGGAGGCCCCGAGGTGCCGCAGGACGACGACGACCGGCCGGTGACGATCTACACCGTGGCGGCGCGCGCCGGGGTGTCCATCGCGACCGTCTCCCGGGTGCTCCAGGGCAGCACTCCGGCCTCGCCGATGACCCGCCGCAAGGTGCTGCGCGCGGTCGAGGAGCTCGACTACGTGCCGCTGCGCTCGTCACGTCCGGTCGAGGTGCCGCGGCACCAGACCCACGGCCTCGTCCTGCCCGGCCTCGTCGGGCCCTACTACTCCGAGCTGCTCAGCGGGTTCGAGGCGACCGCGGCCCAGTACGGGCAGTCGGTCGTCGTGCTGCTCGCCGGAGGCCCAGTGCCGCTCGAGGAGTCGCTGCGCGGGCTGCTCCAGCGGATCGACGGGGTCGTCATCGCGAACGACACGGTCGACGACGCGGTGGTGCGCACGATCTCGCGCTCGACCCCGACCGTGCTGCTGGCCCGCGACCCGGTGCAGGGGTGCGACGCCGTGCTCGCCGAGAACGAGCGCAGTGCCGCCGAGCTGACCAGCCACCTCGTCGGCCACGGCCGGCGCCACCTCGTCTTCGTCGGTGACACCGCCGACTCGCACGACGTCGGGCAGCGCTACGCCGGCTTCGTGGCCGCCCTGCGGCGGCGCCGGCTGCTCGAGGCCGCACCGCCGATCCGCGTCCGCCTCGAGGAGGCGTCGGCGCCCGAGGTCGTCGACGCCGTCCTCTCCTCGGCCGAGCCGGTCGACGGGCTGCTCTGCGCCAACGACGAGCTCGCGGTGTCGGTGATGGCGCTGCTCGCGCGGCACGGGGTGCGGGTGCCGGAGGACCTCGCGGTCACCGGCTTCGACGACATCATGACCTCGCGCTACGTCCGGCCGGGGCTGACCACCGCCCAGCAGCCGACCCGCGCGATCGGCCGGTGGGCGGCCATCCGCCTCCACGAACGGATCGAGGGGCGCACCGAGGACGTCGAGCCGCTCGTCATCCCCACCCGCATCGTCCTGCGTGGGTCGTGCGGCTGCCCGTGGGACGGTCCGTCGCTGCCGACCCCGCCCGCGGCTGCCGTCGCCGAGGCGGGTGCCGGTGCCTGACGCCCTGCTGCGACGGTGGGCCGGCGAGACGTGGACCTCGCTCGCCGCCATGACCGACGAGCGCACCGGCCTGCCCGCCGACTCGGTACGCGACGACCTCGACCCCAGCAGCCGGTCGGGGTACACGTCGCCGACGAACATCGGTGGACTGCTGTGGAGCACGGTGGCCGCGCGCGACGTCGGGGTCATCGACGCCGGCGAGTGCCGCGACCGCTGCGCCCGGACGCTGGCCACGGTCGAGCGGCTGGAGCACCACCCGGACGCGGGGACGATCGCCAACTGGGTCGACGAGGGCACCGGAGAGGTGCTGCGCGAGGACCCCGACGGCGGGCGGCGCATCGTGCCGTTCCACTCCTCGGTCGACAACGGCTGGCTGGCGGCGGGGCTGCTCGTCGTCGCGGCGGCCGTCCCCGAGCTGGCCGCGCAGGCCGGTGCCCTGCGGGGGCGGATGGACCTCGGGGCGTTCCACGACCCGTCGGCCGGGCCGCCGGGCCCGGGTGGACGCCTGCGAGGAGGGTTCTGGGAGAGCGATCCCGGTGAGCCCACCGTCGTCGCCTCCTACCTCGACGGTGCGGCGCCCGTGCACCACACTCCACACCACTACGACCACCTCGACAGCGAGCCGCGCATCGCCTCCTACGCCGGGATCGCCGGTGGCGACATCCCCGCGGAGCACTACGCGGCGATGTCGGCGACCGTGCTGCGGTGGCGGGGGCGTGACGTCGTCCCGACGTGGGGCGGCTCGATGTTCGAGGCGCTGATGCCCGACCTCTTCGTGCCCGAGGAGGAGTGGGCTCCCGGGTTCTGGGGCAGGTCCCACCCGGCGACCGTGGCGTCGCACCGGGAGCACGCGGCCGAGCAGGGCTGGACCGTCTGGGGCTTCTCGCCGTGTGCCCGCCCGGTCGAGGGGTACTCGGTGTTCGGCGTGCCCGGCATCGCGCTCGCGCCGGAGGGCTACCCGAGCACGACCGAGGACGGCGACCCCGTCGCGACCCCGCACGCGGCGGCCCTCGCCCTGCTGCACGAGCCCGAGGAGGCCGCGGCCTGCCTGGCCCGGTTCGAGGACATCGGCTGCCACGGCGCCGGCGGCTTCGTCGACTCGGTCGGGCTGCGCTCCGGCCGGACGGCCGGCCGGTACCTCTCGCTCGACCAGTCGATGGTGATGGCCGCGCTGGCCCACGCCCTCGACGCCTCGCCGCGGCGGTGGTTCGCGACCCCCGAGGCGAGCGCGGTGCTCGAGCCCGTCGTCGCCGCGCGCCCCTGGCCCGGGGAGGCCCCGGGGGACGGCGCCGGACGGTAGCGTCGGGCCCATGCCCGAGCTGCCGGAGGTGCAGGCGCTGGCCGACTTCCTCGGCCGGCGCACCGACGGGCTCGTCGTCACCGGCGTCGAGCTCGGGTCGTTCGCGGTCCTCAAGACCTTCACGCCACCCCCGGACGCCCTCGTCGGCGCACCGGTCGACGGCGTCGGCCGCCACGGGAAGTTCCTCGACCTCGACTGCGGCGGAACCCATCTCGTGTTCCACCTGGCCCGGGCCGGATGGCTGCGGTGGTCCGACGCGATGCCCGCCACCGTGCTGCGGCCCGGCAAGTCCCCCATCGCCCTGCGCGTGCGCTTCGACGACGGCTCGGGCTTCGACCTCACCGAGGCCGGGACCAAGAAGGGGCTGGCGGCCTACGTCGTCAACCGGGTGGAGGACGTGCCGCGCATCGCCTCGCTCGGGCCCGACCCGCTCGCCGACGAGTTCACCGAGGAGGTCTTCGCGGCCCTCCTCGCCGACCACCGGATGCAGGTGAAGGGCCTGCTGCGCGACCAGGCGCTCATCGCCGGCGTCGGCAACGCCTACTCCGACGAGATCCTCCACGTCGCCAAGCTCTCGCCGTTCGCCATCGCCGCCAAGCTCGAGCCCGAGCAGGTCACCCGGCTCTACACCGCCCTGCGCGAGACGCTCGCCGCGGCGGTCGCGACCGCCTCCGGCAAGCCGGCCAAGGAGCTCAAGGACGCCAAGCGCGCGGGCATGCGGGTGCACGGCCGCACCGGCGAGGTGTGCCCCGAGTGCGGTGACGTCGTCCGCGAGGTCTCCTTCGCCGACTCCTCGCTCCAGTACTGCGCCACCTGCCAGACCGGCGGCAAGCCGCTCGCCGACCGGCGCACGAGCAAGTTCCTCAAGTAGCCGACGGGGAGCGCTCCCCTCGCCCTGCGGCCCGCCCGCCGATACGCTGCCCGTGTCCGAGCGCGTCGGGGGGAGACCGGCGCCCGAGGGGGAGGAAGAACCCATGACCGCACACCCGTCCACCCGTCCGACCCGGCGCCTGGTCCGGCGCGGTCTCGCCGGCGTCGCCGCCGTCGCGGCGACCGTCCTCGCGCTGCCGGCGCCGGCCGCGCAGGCCGCCTGCCCGGCGGGCGACCAGTGCACCGCCCTGCCGGACGTCAACGCCCGCAAGGTCGTGCTGGCCGCGACCCTCGACCCCTGGCGCACCGACGACGTCAAGACGCCCGGTGCCTCCACCAGCGTCCTGCGCGTCGAGCGGGCGCTCGTCGCCGACGGCCTGCTCGCCTCGACGTACGCCGACGGCTACTGGGGCACCACGACGACCGCGGCGTGGGGCAGGTACGAGAAGTCCATCGGGCAGAACGGGATCCACACCCGCAACGGACTGCCCAGCCCGGCCGAGCTGCGGAAGTTCGGCGCCGGCCGGTTCGACGTCGTCAAGTCCTACGACGTCGGTGGCCGGGTCACGGTCGCCAAGGCCCCCGCCGGCAACAGCGACGACGGCACCGAGGTCGTCAACCGGCGCACCCTCGACATGTTCCTCGAGGCCCAGCGCAACATGGTCCGCCGCGGCGACGTCGGCAAGGACATGACGATCACCCAGGGCAGCTACTGCGACGCCTCCTGTGCCCCGGAGTCCTTCGGCACGCACGACGGCGGCGGCATCATCGACGTCCGCATCATCGACACGAACGCCACCGGCGTGGCCAAGCGCCTCGCGGCCCTGCGCGAGGTCGGCTTCGCGGCGTGGGAGCGGAGCAACCACATCCACGCGGTCGCGCTCAACGACTACCAGATGGCCTGGGCCGTGCACGGGGTCGGCGGGGCGCCCGCTCCGATCGTCGACGACGGGTGGACCGGCTACTGCCAGGTCTACGAGTGGGTCTACAAGGGCGACGGGCTGGGGCACTGCGACCAGCGGGTCCCGTCCACCTCCGCGCAGCGCACCGTCGTCACGTGGGAGGACTACCTCGCGGCGAAGGGCTGATCGCCCCCGCGGCGGCCGGCTCTGCGATGCTGTCGCGATGAGCGAGTTCCCCGACGTGCCCGTGTCCGCCCTGCCCGACGACGCCGTCGTGCTCGACATCCGCGAGCAGGACGAGTGGGACCTCGGGCACGCGCCGTCGGCGGTGCACATCCCGATGAGCCAGCTGCCGGAGCGGGTCGACGAGCTCGCGCCGTTCCTCGACCGCGACGACCCGCTGGTCATCACCTGCCGGTCGGGCGGGCGCGTGCAGCGCGTCATGCCGTGGTTGGCCCAGCAGGGCTACGAGGTCGCCAACCTCGAGGGCGGCATGCGCGCGTGGCACGCTGCCGGCCGTCCGATGGAGGCCGCCGCCGGCGAACCCACGGTCTCCTGACGGGCGGCCGCCGTCGGGGGCGAGGCGTCAGTGGACGAGCTTGAGCCCGACGACGCAGCCGACGATGCCGAGCACGAGCAGCACCCGCAGCAGTGACACCGGCTCCTCGCCGGACGCCATGGCGACCGACACGGTGAGGACCGCGCCGATGCCCACCCACACGGCGTAGGCGGTGCCGACGGGCAGGTCGCGCATGGCCCACCCGAGGCCGCCCATGCTCGCGACGAGCGCGACGACGAAGACGGCCGCCGGTACCGGGCGGCTCAGCCCCTCGGACCGGCCGAGGGCGGTGGCCCAGACGGCCTCGAGGACACCGGAGAGGACGAGGACGACCCACGACATGACGAGCTCCTGCGGGCCGTCTTGTCGCGTCGCCGGGTACGGCACCCCTCGTCCGGGAGCCCGACACGGGCTCTGACCCGAGGGTCGCACGCCCCGCGGTCCCGGGCAAACCCGCCCGGGACCGCGGGTGACCGGTCAGGCGCGGAACCCGTCGAACACGCGGTACATGAAGTCGGTGCCGCGCTCCAGCGCGTCGACGTAGATCCGCTCGTCGTTGCCGTGCATCCCGATCAGCTGGTCGTCGTCGATGACGTACGGGTACACGCCGTAGCCGGGGATGCCCCGCTCGCGCCACGGCCCGAGGCTCGTCCCGGCCTCGAACAGCGCGGGCGAGAACACGGCCCCGGGGTAGGTGCGCTGCGCCGCCCGCTCGATGGCGTGGAAGAGCGGGGTGTCGAGCGAGGCCGGGGCGGTCGCCCAGGTCTCGTCGAGCTGGTCGAGGTAGTCGGCCTCGCTCGTCCCCTCCGGCGCCCCGAGTCGGACCTCGATGTCCTTGCCGCGCAGCGTCTTCCGCAGCCGGGCCACGAAGTCGCGCGGCTTCTCGCCGCCGGGGATCCCCCGGCAGTTGACGCGGACGTGGGCCTCGGACGGGATGACGTTCTCCTTGTACCCCGCGTCCTCGATGACGAAGGCGGCGGTGGTGCGCAGCAGGGCGGAGTGCAGGTACGGGTAGTCGGAGTACTTGACCACCAGCGACGCGGCCCGTTCGCGGACCTTCGTGCTGTGCGTGCCCAGCATCAGCCGGATCGCCCCGGCGAGCCGGCGGTCGTCGGTCGCGCGGGCGAGCGCCGAGAAGTACTCGCGGGTGACGGCGGTCAGGTGGACCGGGGCGAGGTCGTCGCCGATGTCGGCCACGGCCCTGGACAGCGAGACGATCGCGGAGTCGGGGATCGGCTTGGACGAGTGCGTGGCCGTGCCCGAGGCGTAGAGGTCGAGGTTGAAGTAGACCTTGTCCTGGCGGGTGACGGTGACGAGCATCGGTGTGCGGCCGTTCGACTGGGCGAGGAACCATCCGCCCTCGGTGAGCACCATCCCCGCGTCGAGCTTGTCCCAGTGGTTCTCCGCGAGCCAACCGGACCCGTACTGGCCGGCCTCCTCGTCGCAGTCGGTGAGGACGATGACGTCGCGCTCGAAGCGGTGGCCCTGCTGCACGTGGCGCAGCAGGCCGGCGACGGTCGCCGCGTTCGCGCCCTTCATGTCCAGCGCCCCGCGCCCGTAGATCTCGCCGCCCTCGACGACGGCCGCGAAGGGGTCGACCGACCAGTTCTCGCGCTCGACGGGGACCACGTCGGAGTGGCCGAGCAGCAGGAGGGGACGGGCCGAGGACGTGCCCTTGATCCGGGCGATGAGGTGCACGTTGTCGGGCTGGGGGGTCGGGATGATCTCGGACGGGACGCCGGCCCCGTCCCAGACACCCTTGAGCCACTCGGCGTGGGCGCGCGTCTTCCCGCCCTCGCCGAAGTTCTGGGTGTCGAAGCCGATCATCCGGCGCAGCAGGTCGAGCGGCTTCGGGGCGGCGGCCGCCGCGCGCGGTCCGGCGAGGGGACGGGCGAGGGCGTCGGCCCCGCCGAGCAGTCCGGTCGCGGCCAGGGCGGCGGCACCGCCGGCGCCGGTGAGCAGGGAGCGCCGGCCGAGCCGGCCGCCCTCGAGGATCGGGTGGGTGGTCTGCGGTGTCATCGTGCGGGTCCTTCCACGTCGTCGTGCAGGTCCGGGGCCGTCTCGACCCTCCCCGCGGGCCGCGGACGGCATCCCCGCAGGTCCGGGCGCTGCGACGAACGGTGGCCGCCGTGGTGCGAGCGGTCGGGGGCGGCCCGACCGGTGCTGACATGGGTGGGGGTTTGTCCGTCGCGCGACACGATCGGGGTGTCTGCGGATGTATCGGATGAACGCTAGAGAACCGCATACGCTGCGATCGTGGACCCGATCCGGAACCCCTACGCCCCCGGCGCCGGGCAGCGCCCGCCCGAGCTCGCCGGCCGCGACGAGCAGCTCGATGCCTTCGACGTCGTCCTCGAGCGGGTGGCGCGCGGGCGCCCGGAGCGCTCGGTCGTCCTCACCGGGCTGCGCGGTGTCGGCAAGACCGTGCTGCTCAACGCCCTGCGCTCGGCCGCGGTGCGTGCGGGCTGGGGCACCGGCAAGCTCGAGGCCCGCCCCGAGCAGTCGCTGCGTAGGCCGCTGTCGAGCGCCCTGCACCAGGCGGTGCGCGAGCTCGGGCCGGCCGGGGGCGCCGGGGAGCATGCCCTCGGCGTCGTCCGGTCCTTCGCGCAGCGCGAGACCGCCGGGGCCGGGACCGGGCGGGGCGCCCCGAAGCTGCGCGACCGCTGGAACCCCGGCATCCAGGTGCCGGCGGTCGCCGGGCGGGCCGACTCCGGCGACATCGAGATCGACCTCGTCGAGCTCCTCTCCGACCTCGGCGGGATGGCCGCCGACACCGGCCGCGGCATCGCCGTGTTCATCGACGAGATGCAGGACCTCGGTCCCGAGGACGTCTCGGCGCTCTGCGCGGCGGCCCACGAGATCAGCCAGACCGGGCTGCCGCTCGTCGTCGTCGGGGCGGGCCTGCCGCACCTCCCGGCGGTGCTGTCGGCGTCGAAGTCGTACTCGGAGAGGCTGTTCCGCTACTCGCGCATCGACCGGCTCGACCGTGCGGCGGCGGATGCAGCGCTCGTTCGCCCGGCGGAGGAGGAAGGTGCGGCGTACGAGCCGGCGGCCCTCGACGCGATGTACGCCGCCACCGGTGGCTACCCGTACTTCATCCAGGCGTACGGGAAAGCGGTGTGGGACAGGGCCCCCGGGTCGCCCATCACCCCGGCCGACGTCGAGGTCGCGGCACCCGAGGCGGACTCCGAGCTGGCGGTCGGGTTCTTCGGGTCGCGGTTCGAGCGTGCGACGCCCGGTGAGCGCGAGTACCTGCGCGCCATGGCCGAGGTCGCGGCGGGGGCGCCGGACGGTGAGACGGAGGCGGTCGCGACCTCGGAGGTGGCGGCCCACCTCGGCCGCAAGCCGCAGTCGCTCTCGCCCGCGCGCGACGCCCTGCTCAAGAAGGGTCTCATCTACTCGGGCGAGCGCGGGCTCATCGCCTTCACGGTCCCGCACTTCGGCCGTTACCTGCGCGACCACACCTGAGCAGCGACGACCGCGTCGGCTCACAACACACCAAGACGCTGCGGTGATGCACAGGGCGGCACATAGCCCGCCCGCTGCATCACCACGTCGCGCCGGATCGTCGGTGGGTGCGACTGGGTCGGCGGTCCGTCCGCTGCCCGGCGGCGCGGGCTCAGAAGGGCGGGGTGTCGGGCCGGGGTGAGCCGGCGCGCCACCGCCGGGGGTGCGGAACCGGTCCGAGGTCGACGGGTCGGCTCGGGTGGCGCACGTCGACGCGACAGTTTGCCGCGCGTCGCCCGTGGGGGCCGCCCAGCTGCGCCTCGAGGAGGTGCTCGAGGTCGCTGTGGGGTCCGTCGGGGACGACCTGGCTCGGTCGGGCCGTCGGTGGTGGTTCGAGGTCGGGGTTCGGCAGACCGCGGGGCAGGGGAACGTGCCGGTGGTCGGGCGGATCCGTGCTGCGGACCCGGCCGGTGGGGTCGGTGACGGTGTAGGTGCCGTCGGCGCCGAGGTGGGTGCGCCAGCCGGGGCGCTGCTTGACCCGGTGGTGGCGGCGGCAGAGGCAGACGAGGTTGGCGGCGCTGGTGGGACCGGCGGGCCACGCGACGACGTGGTCGAGGTCGCAGAACCGGGCGGTGACCGATCAGCCGGGGAAGCGGCAGCGGGTGTCGCGGGCGCGGACGAACGCGGCGAGCGTCGCCGCCGGGCGGTACGCGGTCGTGGAGAGCGACCCGTCGGGGTCCGTGAACGCACCCGAGACGGGGTGGGCGGTGTGCTCCACGACGACCGTGGTGACGGTCGCCTGCTGCAGGACGAGGTCGGTGAGGGCCTTGGCTCGGGCCCGGTCGAGGCGTCGACACACACCCTCGGCGACGTACTGCTGGGCGAGGGCGTCGATCGCGGCCCACGCGCCGCGGGCCTCCTCGGAGGGGAAGGTGCCGAGCCAGGTGTCGACACCGGGTTCGTCGACCCACCGCCTCAGCCCGGACTCCGCGCGGGCCCGGGCGGCCCGCTGCCGGAGCAGGTCCGGGGAGACCTTCGCCAGCAGCCGGTGGGCTCTGCGCCGCAGTCGGGTGGCGTCGTCGGTGTGGAACCAGGGGTCGAGGGCGGCGACGACGGTGACGGCGACCTCGGGCGGGCACTCCTCGAGCTCGTGCGCGACGACCTGGGCGCGGTACCCGTCCAGCCGGCCGGCCCGCATCGCGGCGTGCAACCCGCCGAGCCCGGTGCAGGTGGCGGTGCCGTCCGGTCCGTCGGCGGTCCGGCGGACCGCGTCCCGGACCCGCCGCTCGGCCTGGTTCGCGGACAGGCACAGGACGCCGGAGACGATGGCCGGGGTGTCGAGCGCCACGTGCCCCGGAGCCTTGCGGACCTCGACGACCGTGCCGTCCTCGGCCCGCTCCGCGTCGAGGGCGGCCAGCGCGACGACCACCTCGTCCTGCACCGCGCTCGCCTCGTTCACCAGCCCCTGCAAGGCCCCGAGCACGTCGGCCCACGCCTCCAGCGACCCACTCGGACCGCCGACGGAAAGGAGGGACGCCAGCGCTGCCCGCGCGAGGCCGACGGCGCCGAGGACGTCCTGCGCTGTCGCTGCGGTGGCCATCGGCTCCCCCTCCCCTCGTGCCCCGTTCCTACCCCGGAGGACCGACACAAGGCGTCATCCACAGCCCCTATTGCGCTGCACCACAACATCTTTCGTCCCACCATACCTGACCGACGCAGTCGTCCCACGCTGCGCACGGGTGTCGCCGGAGTCCACCCGCGACCGCTCGTCCTGGGGCCGCGCACCACCCCACGACCACGATGCCGGTGCCACGGTGGCCGGACCGGCGTCGACGGAGCCGCCGGGAACGGAGGCAGACGATGACGTCCACCCACCCACCGACCCGCGCGGCCGCCCTCGGGCGCAGCCTCGTCCTCATGGCGGCCCTCGCCGTCCTCGGGGCCGTCGGGCTCGTCGTGACCACCTCGCCGCCCGCACGTGCGGCGACCCTCCAGCAGGTCACCGGATTCGGGTCGAATCCCGGTGCGCTGGCGATGTACTCGTACCGACCGGATGGCCTGCCCGCCGGCGCCCCCCTCGTCGTCGAGCTGCACGGCTGCACGCAGGACGCCTCGACGTACTTCTCGCACTCCGGGTGGCGCGAGCTCGCCGACCGGTACGGGTTCGCGCTCGTGCTCGCCCAGCAGAGCAGCAGCAACAACTCGAGCTCCTGCTTCAACTGGTTCCAGGCGGGCGACACCGCGCGCGGGCAGGGCGAGGCGCTGAGCATCAAGCAGATGACCGACTTCGCCGTCTCGAGCTACGGCCTCGACGCGTCCCGCGCCTACGTCACCGGGCTCTCGGCCGGCGCCGCGATGACCGCCGTCATGCTCGCGACCTACCCCGACACCTACGCGGGCGGCTCGATCAACGCCGGTCTGCCGTACCGCTGCGCGACGAGCACCCTCGACGCCTTCTCGTGCATGAACCCCGGCGTCGACAAGAGCCCGGCGGCGTGGGGCGACCTCGTCCGGGCCGCCGCGCCGGGGTACACCGGCCCGCGTCCGCTCGTCTCCATCTGGCAGGGGACGTCCGACACGACGGTCGCCCCGATGAACGCCACCGAGCTGCGCGACCAGTTCACCGACGTCGCCGGCGTCTCGCAGACCCCGACGTCCACCGGGACGGTCGCGAGCGGCGTCACCGTCGAGGACCACGCCGGGAAGGTGCGCGTCACGCGGGTGCAGGGCATGGGGCACGGCACCGCCGTCGACCCGGGCAGCGGGACGACCCAGTGCGGCACGGCCGGCGCGTACTTCATCGACACCTCCGTGTGCGCCGCCTACCAGGACGCGCGCTTCTTCGGGCTCGACGCCGGAGGCTCCTCGCCCTCGCCCACCGCCACCCCGACGTCCACCCCGACCGCGACGCCGACGAGCACCCCGACGACGTCCCCGACGGCCACCTGCGTCACCGCCTCGACCTACGCCCACGTCAGCGCGGGACGGGCGCACCAGTCCGGCGGGTACGCGTACGCCAACGGCTCGGAGCAGAACCTCGGCCTCTACAACACCTTCTACACCGCGACGCTGCGGCAGACCGCCTCCGGCTACTGGGGGGGCTGCTGAGGAGGGACCCAGTGCTCGGGCGGGTCCTCACCGGTCCGTCCGTCGACCGCCTCGCGGATGAGGTCGGCGTGGCCGGTGCGCCGCCCGTACTCCTCGAGCAGGTCGAGCAGGAGGCGGCGGACGCTCGCGTGGCGGCCGTCGGGCATCGCGACGTGTGCCTCGCCGTCCGGCCCGCGCTCGGCCAGTGCCTCGGCGAACCGGGCCCGGGAGCGTTCCACCGCCGCGTCGTAGCCGGCGTAGAGGTCGGCCGGGTCGTCGTCGCGGGCGGAGGTGAACTCCCAGCCGTCGTCGGTGTCCCACCCGTTGTCGTCCCAGACCGCGGGCAGCGGTGTGCCGGAGAGCTTCCGGCTGGAGTACGTGTCCTCGGCGACGGCGAGGTGCTTGAGCAGGCCGCCGAGGGTGAGCGTGGAGGACGGCAGGCCCGTGGCCAGACCCGACGCGTCGAGCCCGTCGGCCTTCCAGCGGAACGTCATCCGCTGCCGGTCGAGCGCGCCGAGCAGCTGCTCGACCTCGGTGCCGGCGAGCGGCGGCTCCCACGGCGGGTCGGCGCTCACCCCAGCCGCCCGAGCAGCTCGAGCGAGCGGTCGAGGACGAGCCGGGTGGCGTCGGCGTCGTACGTCGGGAGCGTGGAGTCGGTGAAGAGGTGCACCGATCCCGGGTAGGCGAACACCTCGACGTCGTCGCGGCCGGCGGCGAACTCGCGCGCGGCGTCGAGGTCGCCCTCCTCCCCGAAGAAGGGGTCGTGCTCCATGCCGTGCACCTGGGCGGGCACCCCGTCCGGCCAGGTGCCGAAGTTCTCGGGGGCGGCGAAGGCCTCGTAGAGCAGGGCGGCGCGCACGCCGGGGCGATTCTGCGCCAGCTGCTGTGCGGCCATCACCCCGAGCGAGATCCCGGCGACGACGAGGTCGTCGGGCAGCCCCTCGGCCGCGGCGACACCGCGGGCCCGGACGACGTCGAACCCGACGGACCGGGCGAAGTCGGCGCCCTCGTCGAGGGTCGCGAAGGTCCGGCCCTCGAAGAGGTCGGGGGTGTGGACGGTGTGGCCGCCCGCCCGCAGGCCGTCGGCGAGCCCGGTGACGCCGGCGGTCAGGCCGTGGAGGTGGTGGAGCAGCAGGATGTCGGTCATCCGGCCACCCTAGGGAGGGTTGCGGACGGAACGCGTCCGTGATGACGATGGACCCGTGCGACCGGACACCAGCCCCGCGGCGCGGGCCCTCATCACGATGGAGGCGATCCAGGACGAGCCGGGCATCACCGCCGAGCGGCTCGCCGGACGGCTCGGGGTGTCCGCGCGGGCGGTGCGCCGCTACGTCGGCATCCTCCGCGACGCCGAGATCCCCGTCGAGTCCACCCGCGGCCCGGCCGGCGGCTACCGCCTGGGTCGCGGCACCCGGCTGCCGCCGCTCGTCTTCAGCAGCGCGGAGGCCCTCGGCCTCGTCATGGCCGTGCTCGACGGACACCACCCGACCTCCGACCCGGACGACGCGGTCGGTGCCGCCGTCGCCAAGCTGCTGCGCGCGATGCCGCAACGGGTCGCCGACCAGGCCGACGTCGTGCGCCGCACCACCGCCGCCGCCCCGGACCGCGGCGCCGCCCGGCCCGACCCCGGCACGACCGTCGCGCTCGTCCGTGCTCGAGCCGAACAGCGTTGTGTCACAGTGCTGTACCGGTCCGAGAACGGGCGGGAGTTCACGACCGAGGTCGAGCCCTGGGCGGTCGTGGTCCGCCACGGGCGCTGGTACCTCCTCTGCCGGTCGGTGCGCTCGGGCACGGTGCGCACGTACCGCGTCGACCGGGTGCAGACGGTCGAGCAGCTCGAGCGACCCTTCCGCCTCCCGGACGACCTCGACCCCGTCGCCGCGCTCGAGGAGCACCTCGCCGCCGGCTGGGAGCACCCGACCGAGGTGCTCGTCGGGGCACCCCTCGCCGAGGTCGTCTGGCTGCCCGGCACGCTCGGCCGGCTCGAGGCCGTCGACGAGCGGAGGACCCGGCTCGTCGGCACGACGAGCAACCTCGCCGACTACGCGCGCGACCTCGCCCGGCTCCCGGTGCCGTTCACGGTCGTCGGCGGGCCGGAGCTGCGCGCGGCCGTCGCGGCGCTCGCGCAGCGGCTCGCCGCGGCCGCCGAGGACGCGTCGGCGTGATCCTCCCGCCGGTGCGCGACCCGCGGATGGTCACCGTCCGCCGCGGCGGGACCCTCGCCGACGACGACCACCGGCTCCTCGCCCTCTGGGCGGCCGAGTGCGCCGAGCACGTGCTGCCCCTCGTGGAGACCGAGGTCCCCGGCGACGCCCGGCCCCGCGCCGCGCTCGCGGCCGTGCGCGGGTGGGCGCGGGGCGAGGTGCGGATGATGGACTCCCGGGCGGCCGGCGGGCACGCGATGGGGGCGGCCCGGCCGCTGCGCGGTGCCCCGCGCTTCGCCGCCTACGCCGCAGGGCAGGCCGCGTGCGTCCCCCACGTCGCCGAGCACGACCTCGGGGCCGCCGCCTACGCCCTCAAGGCCGTCGTCGCCGCAGCACCCGCCGGTGCGGGCGACCGCGAACGGCTCCGCGAGCTGGCGTGGCAGCGGGCGCACCTTCCCGACGAGGTCCGGGACCTCGTCCTCGAGGACATGGTGCGGCGCGACGAGCTCTGCTGGTCCCTCTTCTCGTCCTGAGGCCGTTGTCCGGATCCCGGGCAGGTTGAGACGATCTCGGCGACGATTGGATAACGTCGGGCCATACGTATCCGAACAAGGAGTTATCGATGCCCCTCCGCCTCGGCGACACCGCCCCCGACTTCGACGCCGACACCACCGCCGGCCCGATCTCGTTCCACGACTGGAAGTCCGGCGCGTGGGCCGTGCTCTTCAGCCACCCGGCCGACTTCACGCCGGTGTGCACCACCGAGCTCGGGCGCACCGCGGCGCTGTCCGCCGAGTTCGCCAAGCGCAACGCCAAGCCGATCGCGGTGTCGGTGGACTCGGTCGAGGACCACCGGCGCTGGGTGCCGGACATCGCCGAGGTCGGTGGGGTCGAGGTCGACTTCCCGATCGTCGCCGACCAGGACCGCGCCGTCGCGCAGGCCTACGACATGATCCACCCCGGCGAGGGCGACACCTCGACCGTCCGCTCGGTCTTCCTCGTCGACCCGGCCGACAAGGTGCGCCTCACCATCACCTACCCGAAGTCGGTGGGGCGCAACTTCTCCGAGATCCTCCGGGCCCTCGACGCACTGCAGCAGACCGATGCCGCGCCGGTCTCCACGCCCGCCGAGTGGACGCCGGGCGAGCGCGTCATCGTCGCGCCCACCGTGTCCACCGAGGATGCCCGCGAGCGCTTCGCCAACGTCGACGAGGTCAAGCCCTACCTGCGCTTCGCCGACGCCCCGGCCTGACGGCTCGGCGGCGCCAACCGGTGCAGCCGGACGTCGTGGATGCCGCCCGCCTCGAGGCGCAGCGTCATCCACGTGAAGTCCGGCTGCGCCCGGCGGTCGGTCGGCGATCCGGGGTTGAGCAGGCGCAGGCCGTCGTGCTCGGTGTCCCAGGGGATGTGGCTGTGCCCGAACACGAGCAGGTCGACGCCTGGGTACCCGGAGCGCATCCGCTGCTCGCGTCGGTCGCGGCCACCGGTCTCGTGGACGACGGCGATCCGCACGCCCTCGACGGTCGCGCGGGCGACCTCGGGCAGGCGCGCGCGCAGGCCGGGGCCGTCGTTGTTGCCCCAGCACGCGAGGAGCCGGGTGCTGCGGGCCTCGAGCGCGTCGAGCGTCGGCTCGTCGACCCAGTCGCCGGCGTGGACGACGAGGTCGGCCGCGTCGACCGCCTCCCACAGCGCCGCCGGCAGGTCCTTCGCCCGCTTCGGCAGGTGGGTGTCGCCCATGAGGAGGACGTCGGTACCGGTCACGCCTCCACCCTGCCAGCGCCGGGTCGGCCGCGACGGCAGGCCTCCGAGCAGTAGCGGACCTCGTCCCAGTCGCGGGCCCACTTCCTCCGCCACGTGAACGGGCGGCCGCAGGTCGCGCAGACCTTCGTCGGCAGGTCGCCCTTGCGCGTCATCCGCGCCACGACGGCCTCCAGAAGTCGGGCCCGAGGGCCGGCCGGTCGTCGTCCGGGCGGCCGGGTGAGAGCTCGTCGAGCACCGGGACCAGCACTCGCTCCTCGAACCGGAAGTGGCTCTCCATGATCGCGTCGAGGCCCTCGAGGTGGCGGACGAGGACGGCGGGCGCGGCCTCGTCGTCGCAGGCCCGGGCCAGGTCGGCGAGGAGGGTGGCCACCGCGCGGTGGTCCTGGGTGAGCCGCTCGACGACGTCGGCGAGGTCCGGACGGGTGGCGAGCAGCCAGGGGAAGAGGGTGTCGTCCTCGCGCCGGTGGTGGGTGTCGAGGACGCCGCAGAAGGTGCGGCACCGGGTGACCGGGTCGCTCGCCAGGGCGCTCGCGCCGGTGGACGGGTCGAGCCCGTCGCGGGCGTCTTCGAGCACGTCGCGGATCCGGTCGTGCAGATCGCGCAGCTCGCGGCCCAGGGCGACGACGCGTCGGTCCGTACCGGTCATCCGCCCACGGTAGACGGCACCCGACGACCGCGAGCCGCTCGCAGCCCGAGGGAGACGAGAGCGACAACGGCAGCACCGAAGGACGCGCCGAGCAGCACGAGCACCGCGCCCACGACGAAGAGGCCGGTCTCGTCGGAGGCCGCGGCGTCGACCGTCCACGCGGCGGTGAAGGCCGGGGGCACGACCGCGAGCAGCCACGGCGAGACGAGCACGCCGGCGACCACCCCCGCGACGAGGAGGGTGAGCGCGCACCCCACCACCTGCCAGGCCTCGTAGGGGCCGGAGGCGACCCCGGTGGCCGGGTCGACCTGGTACTCGTGGTCCCAGCCGACCCAGACGAACCACGCCGCGGCGCTCGCGGCGGCGAGGACGCCGGCGGCGCCGAGGAGCCGGAGGGGGGAGGGTCGGGTCGGCGTCATGTCGCGAGCATCGCCGCCGGCCGGGCGTCCGGCGAGAGCACCGGTACTCAGCGGGAGTCGAGGGAGATCGTGCGTCCCGTCCACCGCCGCCGCAGCCACCGGTCGTGCGAGGCGACGAGGATCGTGGCGGGCGAGGCGTCGACGGCCGCCTCGAGCTCGTCGACGAGGGTGAGCGACAGGTGGTTCGTCGGCTCGTCGAGGAGCAGGACGTCCGGCCGGGCGAGGACGACGAGGGCCAGCGCCAGCCGGCGCTGCTGACCGAGGCTGAGGTCGCCGACCGGGCGCGCGACGTCGCGGGGGTGGACGAGGCCGAGGGGCAGCAGGGCGGCGCGGGCATCCTCGACGGCCACCCCGAGCGCCGCGGCGACGAGGACCTGGGGCGAGCGGCGCGGGTCGGGGAACGCGGTGTCCTGGGCGAGGCGCGCGACCCGGCCGCCGACCTCGACCCCCCGGTGCCGCCCGGGCTCCGCGAGCGCGCGCAGCAGGGTCGACTTGCCGGACCCGTTGCGGCCGGTGACGAGGACGTGCTCCCCGGCGGCCACGTCCAGGCGGGCCAGCTGGAGCCGGCCGGGGACGACGAGGTCGCGGACGCGGAGGCCTGCGTCACCGCCCCCGGCGCGGCCGAGGTCGACGTCGAGGCGCAGCGGCGCCGGCGGGCGCGGCACGGGGTCGCGCTCGATGCGCAGGAGCCGCTGCTCGGCGTCGCGCGCTCGGCGCCGCGCGGCGGTCTGCACCCGGGAGCCCCTGAAGGCGTGGATGAACTTGTCGTTGTCGGTCGGTCCCCGGCCGTGGGCCACCGACGACTCGCGCGTCTCGGCCCGTCCGCGCAGGTCGGCGACGAGCTCGCGCTGCTCGAGCCACTCCGCCTCCCAGCGCCGGCGGGCCGCGGCCTTGGCGGCGCGGTGCTCGGCGAACGAGCCGGTCCACGTCGCGCCGCCGACGCCGTCGGTCCCGCGGTGGCGCGGGTCGAGGTCGACGACGCCGGTGCAGGCACGTTCGAGCAGCACGCGGTCGTGGCTCGCGACGAGGACCGCGCCGGGCATCGCGACGAGCTCGGACTCGAGGAAGTCGAGCGCGTCGTCGTCGAGGTGGTTGGTCGGCTCGTCGAGCAGGAGGGCATCGGGCCGGCGGACGAGGAGGGCGGCCAGGGCGAGGCGCGAGCGCTGGCCGCCGCTCGTCCGGGCCACCGGGCGGTCGTGGGGCAGCGCCTCGAGCCCGAGCCGGTGCGCGGCGACCTCGGCCCGGCGGTCGGCGTCCCACGCCTCGCGGGCCACGGCCCGGGACAGGGCGTCGTCGTAGGACGCGGAGGCGGCGGCGTCGTCCGGATGCGCACCGACGTGGGTCGCGAGCCGCTCGACCTCGGCCGCGAGCCGGTGCAGCGGGGCCAGGGCGTCGCGCAGCACCTCGCCGACCGTCGCCCCGGGGTCGAGGCCGCCGTCCTGCGGCAGGTACCCGAGGTCGGCGGGCGTCGTCACCGACCCGGCCGACGGCGTGAGGACGCCGGCCGCACAGGCCAGGAGGGTGGACTTGCCGGAGCCGTTCTCGCCGACGAGGCCGACGCGGTGGCCGGGGGGCACGGTGAGCGAGACGCCGTCGAGGACGGGGCGCCCGTCGAAGGTCATCGAGAGGTCGCGGACGACGACGGGGGCGGTGGGGGACGGTGACACGGGAGGCTCCACGCGGGTGCGGCGGGCGCTCGCCGGGCGGGGCCTCGGGCGCGAGCGGGGTGCGTGGGTCAGCTCTCCATGTCCCGGCCACCGTACCCCGGCGTGCAGGGTCGGCGGCAACCGCATTCCGGCCCGGCCCGTGTCGGGGGCGTGCCGGTCAGCGCACCCGGGCCACCGAGGCGAGCGTGCCGCCGCGCCGGTCGAGCCAGCCGACGTAGACCTTCGCGTCCCGCCCGAGCGCCCGGTCGAGGGTGACCTTCACCTCCGGACGGCCGGCTCGCACCTCGACGGTGCGGGTGCCCACGGTGCCGTCGCGGTTGACGACGACGACGTGCGCCGTGCCGGCCGCGTTGGCCCGCAAGCGGGCCGTCACCGACGACCGCCCGGCCGAGGCCTTCTCGACCCAGCCGGCGTCCGTCGACCGGCTCGCCGGGTCACCGGCCAGCGGCACGTCGACGCGCACCGCCTGGGCCAGGCTCGGCGGGCTGTCGAGCGAGGACAGCGCCGTGAGCGGGATGACGGGCTCGGGTGCCTCGGTGGGACGTCCGGCCGGTGGCGTGTACCCCGGCAGGGTCGCGACGCCCCAGCGGTACGGGTCGCCCTGCACGCCACCCCAGGTCGACCAGCCGATGCGGGTCTGGCCGGTCTTGTCCTGGGTGTCCGAGTCGTAGACGAACACGTCGAGCCCGAGGTGCTCGGGGTCGACCGCGCCGGGGAGCTCGGACATCGGGATGGACACCTCGACGGTGTACCCGTCGTAGGGCTGGTTCACGACCGACGCGACCTTCATGCCCGGTGCCGTCTCGGCGGCCGGGCCCTGGTGGTTGTCGGCGTCGCGCAGGCCGCAGGCGGTCCCCTCGGCGGTGACCGGCAGGACGGCGGCCTTGAACGTCGTCGACGTGTTCTCGCTGTCGCCCCGCGGGTCGACGGCGATCTCGACGGAGTCGGTGCGCCAGTGCCGCTTGCAGTCGGCCGCGGCGAGCTTCGTCCCGAGGACGTCGTCGGTCACGTGCACGAGGACGTTGAGCGTGTCGTCGTGCCACGCGACCTTCCCGGTCGCCGAGCAGTCGGCCGCGGACGAGCAGGCCGTCCCCTCCCAGAGCCGGGAGAGGTCGAGCTCCTCACCCGGGTACTCGCCGGACGACTCGACGCCGTCGACCACCGGTGCGGCAGAGGCCTGCTCGATGGTCGTCGTCGGCACGAGCTCCAGGGCGGCGGACGTCGTCGCCGTGCCGGCCCGCGTCGTCGTGACGATCGAGTACGCGTAGTCACCGGCCGCCGCGCCCGGCGTGCCGCCGGCGTTCGACGTCGGCAGCGACGCGTCGGTGTTCGTCACCGTGAAGGTCACCGATCCGTCGGCTCCCGCGGCGAGCGGTCCGTAGGGGGCGCTCGCCGGCTCGGCGGAGAACCCGGCCGGCAGGTCGAGCGACACGGTGCCGGCGTCCTCACGGGTCCCGTTGGAGTGCAGGTCGACCCGCACTTCACGCGTCCCGCCGGACGGCAGGGACAGGACGGGCGTCACGGTGCCGCTCAGCTGGGGCTGGTGGGCCACGGCGGGCGCCCAGTCCTCGAAGGCCGCGACCTGCGGGAGCAGCTGCGGACGGGCGGTCACGGTGGGGACGACCTCGACGACCCGGTCCGAGTAGCCCGCGCCGACCCGCGTCGAGAGGCGTGCCGCGATGCGCTGCCGCTCGCTGGCCGTCGCGTCGGCGGCCGGGGTCACCCGGAACGAGCGGGTGACCGTCCGCCCGGGCTTCACCGTGCCCAGCCGGCCGTCGCCGCGCGCGGTCCATCCCTCGGGGAGGTCGAGCGCCACCGACGAGCCGGGGAGGGCGCGCTTCGGCGCGGTGACCGAGACCGTCGCGGTGAACGGGGCGCCCGCGAGGACCCCGAAACGGTCCGTGGTGACGCGCAGCCCGGTACCCAGCGGCACCGCACCCTTCTGCTGCACCGTCGCCCCGGCCAGCGCGGACGACGGCCGCTGCGCGGCAGCCGTCCCCGGCTCGGCGAAGGGCACCCGGGAGTCGATCTGCCGGAAGAGGTCGCAGCCGATCTGCGCCGGGTCGGTGGGGACGTCGGGGAAACCGGCCCAGCCCTGCGAGGCGTACTGCCGCTGGGCGTCACGCTCGACCGCGGCCCACGTGCGACCGTCCGCGGCCTTCGCGCCGGCCCAGACGCCGTACACGGTCTGGGTCGGGTCCTTCGGCGTCAGCTGCGCCATGCACTGCGACCCGGTGGGTGCGGTGGCCGTGCCGCGGTTGAGCAGCTTCGCCGGCGCCCAGGGATGCAGTCCCTCCGACCGGATCTGCTCGGGGAAGCGCTTCGGGTCGGCGGCGGCCTCGAAGGCCTCGGTCGCGAGCCGCGCGGCGTCCTGGTGGTTGCCGTGGTTGCCGGGCGAGGGTGCAGGGTCCATCGTGAAGAGGATCTCGGGACGCGTCTGGCGGATGACCCGGACGACCTTGCCGAGGACCTGGTCGTGGTCCCAGACCTGCTGGGTCAGGGCGTCGCTCACGGTGTAGAAGAAGTCGACCTCGTCGAGGTTGAAGACCTCGGTGATGCCCGCGCGCCCGACGGCCGAGCGTTCCTCCTTCTCGCGCAGCAGGCCGAGCGGCGGACCCTCCTCGGGCCCGACGGCGTTGCCGCCGCCCTCACCGCGGGTGACGGTGACGACGCCGGTGCGCAGGCCGTTCTCGTGACCCCACTCGCCGAAGGCCGACAGCGAGCCCGCCTCGTCGTCGGGGTGCGCGCCGATGAAGAGGGCGCCGAGGTCGACCGGCCGGCCCGCCGAGGTGGTGGCGTGCGGCGGTGCGGACGACCCGTGGCCGTCGTGCCCACCGTGCCCGTCGTGGTCACCCGCCGTCGCGGCACCCGCCGCGCCGGCGCCGGTGAGGGCGAGGGCGGCCGCGACGGCGAGCGTCGCCGCCCTCCTCGCGGACGCGCGTGGTCTACTCGTGAACCTGGTCATCATCGACCTCTTCCCTGTCGCGGAACGGTTTTCCCCTGCCCTACTCCCGGACTGCCCCCTCGAGCATCCCGGCGATGAAGTGGCGCTGCAGGAACAGGTAGAGCACGACGACCGGCGTCGCGACGATGCACGCCCCGGCCGCGAGCAGGGTGAAGCCCTGCGTGTACTGCCCCTGGAAGAACGCCAGACCGAGCGGCGCGGTGCGCAGCGACTCGGAGACGACCATGACGAGGGGGACGAGGAACTCGTTCCACGTCCACATGAAGGTGAGCACGGTGAGCGTGACGACCGCCGGCCGGGCGAGCGGCACGAGCACCTGCCAGAGGATGCGCCACGTCGACGCGCCGTCGAGCCGCGCCGCCTCGACGATCGAGCGGCTCGAGGAGCGGAACCAGGCCCGCATCCAGAAGGTCCCGAAGGCCACCGACTGCGCGATCTGCGGCAGCAGCAGGGCCCAGACGGTGTCGGTGAGCCCGAGGTCGCGCAGGTCGTAGTACAGCGGCACGAGGACCGCCTCGCTCGGCATCATGATGCCGACGAGGAAGAGGTAGAACAGGGCCGTCGAGCCGCGGAAGCGCATCGTGCCCAGCGCGTACCCGCTGAGCAGCGAGAGCACGACGCTGACGACGACGACGGTGCCCGAGACGAGCACGCTGGTGCGCAGGTAGCTGCCGAACCGCCCCTGGTCCCAGGCGGTGACGAAGTTCTCGGGGTGCAGGCCGAGCACGCCGCCGCCGACCGACCCGCCGGCGGCGTCGTCCGGCCCGAGCGCCGCGAGGAGCACGGTGAGCACCGGCCAGAGGGCGAAGACCGCGAAGGCCACGAGGACGACGTAGTTGGCGGTGCGCTCGCCGCGGGAGACACGCATCAGCGGTCCCGCTCCGCGATCCGGGTGATGCCGAACGAGATCGCGAAGATGACGAGCGTGAGCACGACGGCGATGGCGGCCGCCGACCCGACCCGTCCCTGCTGGAAGGCGCGGTTGTACACCTCGTACGACGGCACCGAGGTGCTCGTGCCGGGCCCGCCCCGGGTCGTCACGTAGACGAGGTCGAAGGTGCGCAGGGCGGCGATGACGGTGAGTGTCAGGGCGACCGAGATCTCGCCGCGCAGCGCCGGCAGGGTGACGGTGACGAACTCGCGCACCGGCCCGGCGCCGTCGAGCCGGGCCGCCTCGTAGAGCTCGGTCGGGATCTTGCCGGTGCCGGCGAGCAGCAGCACGGTGACGAGCCCGATCTCGAACCACGTGCCGACAAGCCCGACGGCGGGCAGCGCGGCGGTGTAGTCGCCCAGCCAGCCGCGGGTCAGGCCGTCGAGCCCGATCGCCCGGAGGAGGTCGTTGACGCTGCCGTCGGGGGAGTACATCCGCCGCCACGCGACGGCGATGACGACCATCGCGACGACCTGCGGGAGGAAGACGACGGTGCGGAAGAACCCGAGCCCCCGCACCTGCGCCCGGGACAGGATCGCCGTGAGCACCAGCCCGACGAGCAGCGGCAGCAGCGCGTAGAAGGCGATGAGCACGAGGGCGTGCCCGAACGACGCCCGCAGGGCCGGGTCGGTGACGACGTCGGCGTAGTTGTCGAGGCCGGCCCACGTCGCGAGGGTGTTGCCGTTCCAGTCGTAGAGCGAGATCTGGACCGCCCGCAGCAGCGGGTAGAGGAGGAACGCGGCGTAGACGAGCAGGGCCGGCAGCACGTAGAGCCAGCCGACCGCGCGCGGCTCCCCGGGGGGCCCGCCGCCGCGTCGGCGCCGGGCCCGCTCCGGGGTCCGCGTGCGGTCCTCGGCCGCGACCGCCGTGTCCGTCATCCGTTCTGGGCGACGAAGTCGCCGTAGTCCTTCTGGACGGTCTCGAGGAACTGCTCGGGCGTCGCCTTCTTCGCGAGGAGGTCCTGGAGCGCCGCCCCGAGGGTGTCGGCCATCGTCGGCGTCGCGTAGTCGAGGTACGGGACGAGGGCGTCGTCCTCGACGGCGGTGCCGAACGCGGTGAAGACGTCCTGCCCGATGGCGCTCGGCGCCTTCTGGTCGGCGGTGTCGGCGACCGGGAGGTTCTCGGTCTTGGCGAGGACGCCCATCGCGTCCTTGCTCGTGATGAAGTCGATGTACGCCGCGGCGGCGTCGGGGTTCTTCGTCTTGCTGGACACCGCCCACGGGATGCCGGTGCCGCCGGTCGCCGCCGGGGTCGCCTGGGCCTTGGGCGGCAGGACGAAGGTCAGGTCGTCACCCATCGCCTTGCCGAGGTCGGCCTGGAGCCAGGTGCCGGCGATGAGGTAGGCGCCCTTGCCCTTCGAGAACTCCTGCCACGCCGGGTCGTAGCCGAGGCCGTTGACGTCCTTGGAGAAGTAGCCCTTGTCGACCCAGTCGACGAGGGTCTGGGCGGCCTCGGTGTTCTCCGGGGTCGTCCAGCTGCCGCCCTTCTGCCCGAACCCGAGCTGGCGGATCTGGTCGGCCGGCGTGGTCTGCGCCTGGACGGTGCCGAAGACGTGGATGGCCGGCCACTTGTCGAGGTTGCCGAGGACGAGCGGCTGCTGGCCGGCGTCCTTGACCTTCTGGAGGCTGGCCTCGAAGCCGGCCCAGTCGGTGGGGACCTCGGACACCCCGGCCTTGGCGAGCACGGCCTTGTCCGCGTAGACGCCGACGACCTCGCCGACCTGCGGGAGGCCGTAGAGGTTCCCGGTGCCGAAGGTCTTGCCGTCCTCGGAGTAGCTCGAGTACTTGCGGACCGACTCGGGGTAGCGGTCGGTCCACTTGTACGCGTCGGCGTAGCGGTCGAGCGGCAGCAGCTGCCCGGCCTGGACGAACTTGCCCATGTCCGGGCGGCCGTTGTTGGCCTGGAAGACGTCCGGCGGGGTGTTGCCGGAGAGAGCGAGGCCGAGGGTCGTCTTGAGGTCGTCGAACGAGCGGGTGACCCGCTTGAGCGTGATGTTCGGGTACTTCGCCTGGAACTCCTTGTTGAGCTCCTCGATCTGCGCCGCCTGGCCGCCGCGGACCTCCTGGTCCCACACGGTGAGCGTGACCTGCCCCATCGAGGCGGGGTCGGTGTTGACCTGGCCGGACTGCGAGGCGGTGGAGCCCTCGCTGCTGTTCGAACCCGGGGTGCAGGCCGTCAGCGCGAGCGCGCCGAGCATCCCGGCGGCGATCAGGGTGGTCGTGGGTCGTCTCCTCATGCGGGCTCTCCTCTGGTGGTGGCGGCGGGGCGGTAGCCCTCGACGTCGACGTGGCGGGCGATGGTTGCGGTGGCGCGGCGCTCGGCGCCGATGGGGACCTCGGGCACCACCGCGTCGAGGAACTCGTACCGGCGGCGGAGCGAGCGGTGGTAGCTGTCGGTGGCGGCGCCGTCGCGCAGGTGGTGCCACCAGTCGGCGATGTCGCCCCAGCCCGGGGCCGCGAGCGAGCCCCCGAAGTGCTGGACGGCCAGCGCCGAGCAGAGGGCCGCGAACCCGATGCGTTGCGAGAGCGGCCAGCCGGCGACGGTGCCGAGCACGACGGCCGCCCCGAAGACGTCGCCGGCTCCGGTGGGGTCGAGGGCGTCGACGCGCAGTGCCGGCACGACGGCCTCCTCGCCGGTGCGGGAGTCGATGGCCAGCGCGCCCTCCTCGCCGTTGGTGACGACGGCGAGCGGCACGAGGTCGGCGAGCACGTAGAGCGCCTCGTTCGGGGTGCGCGTGCGCGTGTAGGCCATCGCCTCGACGGCGTTGGGCAGGAACGCGTCACAGACGACGAGCTGGTCGAGCACGTCCTTGGGCCACCGCCCGGAGGGGTCCCACCCGACGTCGGCGAAGACGAGCGCCCCGGCGTCGCGGGCCTTCTCGACCCAGGTCGGCTCGGTGCCGCCGGTGAGCGGGCGTCCCGGCGCCAGCTCGGCCATCACCGCGCGCGAGCGGGGCGGCTCGCCGATGAGGGCCGTGGCGTCGAGCGGGGGCGCGTGGCCGTGGCTGACCATGCCCCGGTCGCGGTCGACGGCCATCGAGACGGTGACGGGGGAGTGCCATCCCTCGAAGCGGCGGGACCGGCTGAGGTCGACCCGCTCCTCGTCGGCGAGGGTCTCCCAGCAGAAGTCGCCGTACGCGTCGTCGCCGAAGGCCGCGGCGAGCGAGGTGCGCAGGCCGAGCCGGCGGGCCGCGACGGCGAGGTTGGCGATGCCGCCGGGGCACGACCCCATGCCGGTGGCCCAGACCTCCTGGCCGCCGTCGGGCAGCGCCTCGAGACCGGTCATGATGATGTCGAGGAAGACCGTGCCCCAGACGAAGACGTCGCACTCGGGGTCGCCGTCGCGGCGCACGGGGGCGAGCGGGTCGAAGGCCGGGGTGGGCACGGCGGTCGTCTCCTCGGTTCCGGAGGGGCATCGGCGGTGAGGCCGCCAGCATGCACCCGTCCGGGGCCGCGTGGTGCTCTCCGGTGCACACAAATGTGCACACGTCATCACTCCGTGACGATTTCTGATCGCTATGGTGGGCGCATGCGGGCAGCGCGGCAGCAGTCGATCGTCGGGAGACTGCGCGCTCGGGGGAGTGCGTCGACCGAGGAGCTCGCCGGCCTGTGCGGCGTGTCCATCGCCACCGTCCGCCGCGACCTCATCGAGCTCGAGCGGCTCGGGGCGCTGCGGCGGGTGCACGGTGGGGCGGTCACCCACGGCGTCGCCGACGCCGACGCCGTCCGCGGGTTCGCCGAGGTCGCGGCCACCGACGCCGCCGAGAAGACCGCGGTGGCCCGTCGCGCCGCCGGGCTCGTCGCCGACGGCGACTGCGTCGTCCTCGACATCGGGACGACGACCATGCTCCTGGCCCGCGAGCTGCGCGGCCGCCCCGTCACGGTCGTCACCGCGAGCCTCGCCGTCCTCGACGTCCTCCGGGGTGACGAGGCCGTCGAGCTCATCCTCCTCGGCGGCGTCGTGCGCCGGACCTACCACTCGCTCGTGGGCTCGCTCACCGAGGACGCGCTGCGGCAGGTGCACGGCACGACGGTCTTCCTCGGGGCGAGCGGGGTGCGTTCGGACGGAACGGTTCTCGACACGACGGCGGTCGAGGTGCCGGTGAAGCGCGCCCTGCTCGGTGCTGCCGACACCTCGGTCCTGCTCGTCGACGCGCACAAGCTGCCGGGCACGGGGTCGCTGAGGGTCTGCGACGCCGGGGCCGTCGACGTGCTCCTGACGAACGAGGGGGCCGACGCCGCGACGCTCGCCGCCTGCCGCGCCGCCGGCACCGAGGTGGTCCTCGCGTGAGGCTCGCGATGCTGGGCGGCGGGGGCTTCCGTACGCCGCTCGTCTACGGCGCGCTGCTGCGCGACGCCCACGAGCGACGGGTCGACGAGGTGTGGCTGCACGACGTCGACGAGGACCGGCTGGCCGCCATCCGGCAGGTGCTCGACGAGATGGCCACCGCGCACGACGACCCCCCGGTGGTGCACGCCAGCACCGACCTCGACACCGCGCTCGAGGGCTCGGACTTCGTCTTCTCGGCGATCCGGGTCGGCGGGCTCGAGGGCCGCACGGCCGACGAGCGGGTCGCCCTCGACCTCGGACTGCTCGGGCAGGAGACCACGGGTCCGGGCGGGCTGTCGTTCGGGCTCCGCACCGTGCCCGTCGCCCTGCACGTGGCCCGGCGCGTGGCGGCCGTCGCCCCCGACGCGTGGGTCATCAACTTCACGAACCCCGCGGGGATGATCACCGAGGCGATGCAGTCGGTCCTCGGCGACCGGGTGGTGGGCATCTGCGACAGCCCGATCGGGCTGGGGCGCAGGGCAGCCGCCACGCTCGGCATCGACCCTGCCGAGACGGTCGTCGACTACGTGGGGCTCAACCACCTCGGCTGGCTGCGGGGCGTGTCGCACGGTGGGCGCGACGTCCTCCCGGACCTGCTGGCCGACGACGTGCTGCTCGGGTCGATGGAGGAGGGGCAGCTCTTCGGCCTCGACTGGCTGCGCACGCTCGGGGCGGTGCCCAACGAGTACTTGTACTACTACTACTTCACCCGCGACGCGGTGCGCTCGATCACCGGGTCCGGGCAGACGCGGGGTGAGTACCTCCTCGAGCAGCAGCGCGCCTTCTACGCCGGGCTGTCCGGACACGGTTCCCACGCAGGGGCACTGGCCGAGTGGGACCGGGTGCGGATGGAGCGCAACGCCACGTACATGAAGGAGGCGCGCGACGCCGACGAGGAGCGCGACGAGGCCGACGTGCAGGGCGGCGGGTACGAGGGGGTCGCGCTGGCCATCATGGCGGCCATCTCCCGCGGCGAGCCGGCCGAGCTCATCCTCGACGTCCGGAACGGCGGGACGGTCGCCGGCCTGCCGGACGACGCGGTGGTCGAGGTGCCGTGCACCGTCGACGCCGCCGGGCCGCGGCCGCACCCCGTGTCGCCGCTCGTCGGGCACCCTCTCGGGCTCGTGCAGCAGGTCAAGGCCGTCGAGCGGCTCGTCATCGAGGCGTCCACGACCGGGTCGGAGCAGCGGGCCGTCGAGGCCTTCGCGCTGCACCCCCTCGTCGACTCCGTGACGGTGGCCCGCGAGCTGCTCGCCGGGTACCGCGCCCGCATCCCCGCCGTCGACGCCGTCTTCCGCCCCCGTCCCTGACCTGTGCCCCGCCCCCGTCACCGACCTGTCCCCGCGCTTCTCCCGGCTTTGTGGGGGCACGTCCGCTCACCGTCCGCGTGTCGGCGGGTCTCTCCCCACGAGGTCGGGAAGGCGCGGCGGCGTACCGCCGCGGGTGCACGCCCGGATACTCCGCCGGGACGACGACGCGAGGCCGCGGCCCGGCTACGGTCGGACGGTGGACCCCCGGTGGCGTGAGCGCGGCGGGCCGCCGGCCTGGCTCCCGGCGGTGCCGCTCGCGGCGGTCGCGCTCGTCCTCCAGCTCGGGGGCTCGCTCGGCCGGGCCGCACGGGACGGCACGCAGGTCGGCTGGGGCGGGGTGCTGCTGCTCGTCGCCGGCCCGCTGTCCATCGCCCTCCTGTCGCGCTTCCCGCTCGTGCCGCTCGGGGTCTCCATCTCGGCCGCGCTGGCCTACGTCGCCACCGGCGAGCCCGTCGGGCCGGTGTTCGCCGCCCCCGTGGCCGCCCTGCTCGTTGAGGGCATCCGGCGTCGGCGCGAGCGCTTCTCGCGGGTGCGGGACGAGCGGCGCGACCGGGTCGAGCGGGCCCGGTCCGAGGAGCGCATCGCGATGGCCCGCGACCTCCACGACACCCTCGGGCACAGCCTCACCCTCATCAACGTGCAGTCCGGGGCCGCGCTGCACGCCTTCGACCGCGACCCCGACAACGCCCGGCAGGCCCTGGCCACGGTCAAGGCCGAGTCGCACCGCGCCCTCGAGGAGGTGCGCCGCGTGCTCGACGCCGTCCGCGACCCCGGGGCCGCCGCGGCGGTGCGTCCCGGGCCCGCGCTGACCGACGTGGCGGACCTCGTGGCCGCCGACCCGGGCTTCGGGTGGCAGGTCGACGGGCTCGCCGACGTCGGGGCGCTGCCGGCGGCGGTCGATGCGGCCGCGTACCGCGTCGTCCAGGAGGCGATGACCAACGTCCGGCGGCACAGCGGTGCTCGTGGCGCGCGGATCATGCTGTCGCGGAACGAGTCCGGGCTGGTCGTCGAGGTCGTCGACCCGGGTCGGCAGGGCGCGGCCGTCGAGACCGGCGAGACCTCCGGCACCGGCCTCGTCGGGATGCGTGAGCGGGTCGAGCGGCTCGGGGGCACCCTCGAGTCGGGCGCGACGGGCTCCGGCCACCGGGTCCGGGCGGTCTTCCCGCTGTCCGGGGGAGGGGGTGGGCGGTGATCCGCGTCGTGCTCGTCGACGACCAGCCGTTGCTGCGCGCCGGATTCCGGATGATCCTCGACGGCGAGGACGACCTCGAGGTCGTCGGCGAGGCCGCCGACGGCGAGGTCGCCGTCGCCGTCGTCCGCGACACCCGGCCGGACGTCGTCCTCATGGACATCCGGATGCCGACGCGCGACGGCCTGTCGGCGACCGAGGAGATCTGCGCCGACGCCGCGCTCGCCGGGACCCGGGTCCTCGTCCTCACGACGTTCGAGCTCGACGAGTACGTCTTCGAGGCGCTGCGGGTCGGGGCGAGCGGCTTCGTCCTCAAGGACCTCGAGCCGGCCGACCTCATCATCGCCGTCCGGCAGGTCGCCGCCGGGGACGCGGCGCTCTCCCCGAGCGTCACGCGGCGCCTCCTCGAGCACGTGGCCGCCGGCGACGCCCGCCGGCCGCCGGTCGAGCAGGTCCGGGCGCTCGAGGCGCTGACCGGGCGCGAGCGCGAGGTCGTCGCCCTCGTCGGCGAGGGGCTGACGAACGACGAGATCGCAGGGCGGCTGTTCCTCTCGCCCGCGACCGCGAAGACGCACGTCAGCCGGGCGATGACCAAGGTCGGGGCCCGCGACCGGGCCCAGCTCGTCGTCCTCGCCTACGAGAGCGGGCTCGTGCGGCCGGGCTGGATGGCCTGACGGCGCGCGTACTCCCGGGGGAGCAGCGTGAGAGCCATCCCGGGGCCGACGCGCGAGCAGATCGGCCGGGGCGACGGTGGTGGCGTGACCGAGAGCCGGTCGCCGACCGACCGAGAGGACGCGCCATGACCGCGTTGACCGCACTCGCCACCCACCCGGGGCCGTACGCCGACGGAGGCTTCCACTGGTGGTTCCTGTTCTTCCCCTTCGGCTTCTTCCTGTTCTGGGTCCTGTTCTTCGTCGCCCTCCGGGGCCTGGTGTTCCGCCGCTGGGGCGGGCCGTGGGGCGGACCCGGACGCCCGGGGATGCACCGCGGGCCGGGCGCCGAGCAGGTGCTCGCCGGCCGCTTCGCCGCGGGGGACATCGACGAGCAGGAGTACCGCGCCCGCCTCGAGGTGCTCCGGGCCTCGCCGCCCACCCACGGCTGACGCGGCGCACCCCGCCGT
>NZ_JAFDVD010000012.1 GCF_016887965.1 Phycicoccus sonneratiae | reverse complement strand
GGGGCGGTGGGGAACGGGGTGGTCGGGAACGGGCGCGCCCCGCCCGGCGGGTGGCCGGGGCGGGGCGCACACGGGTCGGGTCAGGGGCGGCGGTCGCGCTCCGGGTCGCGCGGACCCTTCGAGCCGGGGTAGCCCTCCTGGTAGAGGTCGTCGATGCCGTCGCTGTCGCCGTAGACGTGGTCGCCGACGGAGATCGCGGTGCCCTCGGCGTCGGCCCGGATCTCGGCGGGGGCGATGAGCCGGGCGAGGTGCCAGCCCACGATGGTGACGATGGTGCCGAGCGCGATGCCACCGAGCGAGAAGTCGTCGGTGATCTTCAGCTCGACGTTGCCGATGCCGATGATGATGCCCGCGGCGACCGGGACGAGGTTGACGGGGTTGCCGAAGTCGACCCCGTTCTCCTTCCAGATCTTCGCGCCGAGCAGGCCGATCATCCCGTAGAGGACGACGGTGATGCCGCCGAGGACGCCGCCGGGGACCGAGGCCACGAGGGCGCCGAACTTCGGGGAGAGGCCGAAGACGATCGCGACGGCGGCGGCGACGTAGTACGCGGCGGTGGAGTAGACGCGGGTCGCGGCCATGACGCCGATGTTCTCGGCGTAGGTGGTCGTCGGGGAGCCACCGACGGAGGTGGCGATGACGGTGCCGACACCGTCGGCGGCGATGGCCCGGCCCATGACCGGGTCGAGGTCGTGGCCGGTCATCTCGGCGACGGCCTTGACGTGGCCGGTGTTCTCGGCGATGAGCGCGATGACGGCCGGGAGGACGAGGAGGATCGCCGCGACGCTGAAGCTCGGGGCGTGCCAGCCGACGACCTCCTTGCCGTCGGCGCCGACCATCGTCTGGTCCGGGAAGCCGATCCACGAGGCGCTGCCGACGCCCGAGGTGTCCCACCGCAGGTGCGTCGTGGCCGCGGTGGCCCCGCCGAGGACCGAGGTGATCTGGCCGACGGCGCCGTCGAGGATCCAGGACAGGAGGGTGCCGAAGATCAGCGCGAGGAAGATCGCGATGCGGCTGACGAAGCCGCGGAAGGCGACCGCGCAGACGATGGTGAAGAGCATCGTGAGGATGGCCACCCATTGGTCCTGGGGCCAGTAGATGCCGGCGACCACGGGGGCGAGGTTGAAGCCGATGAGCATGACGACGGCACCGGTGACGACCGGCGGCAGCACCTTGTGCAGCACCGAGGAGCCGAGGACGTGGATCGCGACGCCGACGGCGGCGAGCACGAGCCCGGAGACGAGGATCGCGCCGGTGACCTCGGCGGAGTCGCCGCCCTGGGCGCGGATGGCCGCGACGCCGCCGACGAAGGACGCCGACGTGCCGAGGTAGCTCGGCACCTTCCCCTGGACGATGAGGAGGAAGGCGATGGTCGCGATGCCGCTCATCATGATCGCCAGCTGGGGGTTGAGGCCCATGACCAGCGGGAACACGAAGGTGGCGCCGAACATCGCGACGACGTGCTGGGCGCCGAGGCCCACCGTGCGGCCCCACGAGAGGCGCTCGTCGGGGGCGACGACCTCTCCGGGGGCGAGCGACTTCCCGTCGCCCTTGACCTTCCAACCGAGACCGAGCGACATGGGGTGGACCTCTCTGCCGGTGCCGCGGCGGTGACGCGGCTCACAGGGACCGTGATACCGGGAACCTAGTGACCGTGTCCGGCGACACCCCCGGCAATGGTTGACAGCCGGACCCCGCGCCCGTTGGCAACCTCGGCCGAGCGCGGTGGCGTCGTGTCGGCCCGCTGCTCGGCGCGACCGGTCAGACCGGGAGCACCTCGCGCTCGCGGCCCCCGGGGAGGGAGACGACCGTGCCGGCGACGGCGTCGCCCGTGACGAGGGCGAGGACCTCGTCGGCCACGAGCCCGGGCGGCACGAGGGGCGGGCGGGCGGCCCGCTCGACCGGGTCGAGGGCCGCCAGCTCGGCGTGGGCGCGGGGGAGCCCCACCCACCCGGGGACGACCCCGGTGACGCGCACCCCGTCGTCCGCCAGCCCGGCCAGCGAGGTGGTGAGCCGGATGAGCCCGGCCTTGGCCGCGGCGTAGGGCGGGCTGCCGTACGCCCCGGTGCCGAGGGCCGCGCTGCTCGCGACGTTGACGACGCGCCCCCACCCGCGCCGGCGCATCCCCGGCAGGCAGAGCTGGAGGAGGAGCATCGGGGCCCGGAGGTTGAGGTCGAGGACGGCCGACCACTGCTCGACGTCGGCCTCCGGGTACTGCGCGTCGGCGCCGCCCCATCCACCGGCGTTGTTGACGATCACATCCGCGCCGCCGAGGTCGTCGGCGACGGCGACGAGGGCGCGCAGGTCGGTGTCGCGCGTGACGTCGCAGGCCACGCCGGTGGCCGCACCGCCCTCCCGGAGGACGTCACGAGCGGTGGCCTCGGCGGCCGCGGGGTCGCGGTCGGCGACGACGACGTGGGCTCCGTGGCGGGCGAGGGCCAGGCCGACGGCCCTCCCGAGCCCGTCGCCACCTCCGGTGACCACTGCGGTGCGCGCGACAGATCCCATCCGGGCACCGTAGGGCGAGGGACCGACAGCGCCGGGTCGACCGGGTCGGGCGGGGGCGGGAGAGGATGGTCCCGTGCACAGCGTCGAGCTCGTCCTCGACCCGGCCGCGGACGAGGCGGTGCGGGACCAGTGGACGCTGCTGGCCGAGGCCGGCCTGCCGAGCCAGGCGCTGCACCGCAGCCCGTCGAACCGTCCGCACGTCACCGTGACGACGTCGGAGGGCTGGCCGGAGGGTCCGGCGCTCGCGGCGGCGCTCGGGTCGCTCGCCGTCCTGCCGCTGCCGGTCCGGCTCGGTCCGCCGGTGCTGCTCGGGCGCGGGCCGTACGTGCTGGCGCGACTCGTCGTCGCGACCGAGGACCTGCTCCGGCTGCACGCCGACCTCGCCCGGGCGCTGGCGCCCCTGTCGTCCGACCTCGTCGCCGCCGGGCGGTGGCTGCCGCACGTGACGCTGGCCCGGCGGCTGCGGGCCGACCAGCTGGAGGCGGCCCTCGACGTCGTCGGTCCCGGACCCGACGACGTCGTGCTCGAGGCGGCGCGGCACTGGGACTCGGTGGCGCGTGTCGACGAGCCGCTCACCCCGCCCCGTCACCACGCGGGCGGCCGTAGCGTCGGGGGATGACGACCCGCCGCTTCGCGTTCGCGTTCGACCCCCGCTACCGGGTCGCCGGGCTGCCCTTCGGGGTGCTGCCGTCGACGACGTGGGTCGAGGTGGGGGACGGCCTGCTCCGGGCCCGGTTCTCGTGGTGGCGGCTGGAGACCACGCTCGACAACGTCGCCCACGTCGAGACGACGGGCGACTACGCCTTCGTCAAGACCGCCGGGCCGCCGCACCTGTCGTTCACCGACCGTGGCGTCACCTTCGCGACCAACGGCGAGCGCGGGGTCTGCGTGGCCTTCCACGACCCGGTACCGGCCATCGACCCGACGGGGCGCATCCGGCATCCCGGCGCGACGTTCACCGTCGCCGACGTCGACGGGCTGGTGGCCGCCCTGCGGGGTGGGTGAGCTCGGGCTGGTGCGGTCAGTCGGGCTGGTCGGGGTCGGGGTCGGCGCCGGCGTCGGTGAGCTCGAGGTCGACGAGGTAGCCGTTGAGGCGGAGGTCGCCGTCGAGGCCCTCGCGGCCGTCGACGCGGTCGACCGGGACGACGACGGCCGTGCCCACGACGGGGTAGAGCGTGCGCGGGTCCCCGCCCGGGGTCGGTGCGTAGCGGCACGAGGCACAGCGGATGCCGACCACCCGGCCGCGGTGGCGGCGGGCGTCGCCGCGGAGGCCATGGTGGTCCTCGTCGTGCGTCACGCGGGAGGCGAGGTCGTCGCCGACGGCGTTCGGCAGCCAGTCGTCGGCCGAGTGCGGGGCGAGGTTCCACTCGACGACGTCGTGCACGGCGAACGGCTCGCCGCAGCACTCCATCTGCCAGCTCGAGTACCAGACGACCGCCACCTGGCCACTCTCGCAGAGTGGCCGCGACGGGTGGGCGGGGTTGCGTCAGAACGGTGGCGGGTCGGTGGAGGGTGGTCGCCGTCGGTGTCGCTGGTGGGGGCCGGCGCGGTAGGTGATCGCTGCCGCCGGGTGGACGACGTGGACCCGACACGCGGCCGCGTGCTCGAGGTGGTGCTCGAGTGCGGAGTGGGGTCCGTCGGGCAGGACGGGCGAGTGGCTCGTCGGTGGGGGTGGGCGGTCGGTGCCGGTGTCGGGCAGGACGGTGGAGTCGAGGCGGTCGGGTGGATGGGTGGTGCGGGTGCGGCCGGTGGGGTCGGTCCAGGTCATCGTGGCGTCGGGGTGGAGGACGGCCCGCCAGCCGGGGCGTTGCTTGGTGCGGTGGGTGGCGGCGGCAGAGGCAGGCGAGGTTGGCGGCGCTCGTGGGGCCGGCGGGGAAGGGACGGACGTGGTCGAGGTCGCAGAACCGGGCGGAGACGTGGCAGCCGGGGAAGCGGCAGTGCCCGTCGCGGGTGCGCACGAACCGGGCGAGGGCGGCGCCGGGCCGGTAGGTGTCGGTGGTGAGGTCGTCGTGGGGGTCGAGCAACGCCCCGGTCGCGGGGTCGCACACGACGGCGACCCGACCGGAGCGGTGAGTGCGGCAGGTCGTCGCGGCGACGGCACGGGTCAGCCAGCCGCGCTCGACGAGCTCCGGCTCCCCGGCGCCGGTCACGGTGACCGACACCAGGTCCCCCGGTGCGCTGTCGGTGAGCGACCCGGCCGGCGGGAGCGACGGTGCGCCCTCGGGTGTTCCCGGTCCGAGGAGACCCGTCGCGGGGGCGGTGAGCGTGACCTGGACGTCGATGCTGGCCTGCTGGGTGACCAGGTCGGTCAGGGCCTTGGCGCGGGCCCGGTCGACCCGATCGCACACCCCGTCACGCAGGTACTGCTGGGCGAGGGCGTCGATCGCGGCCCACGCGGTGCACGCCTCCTCCGACGGGAACGTCCCGAGCCAGGTGTCGACTCCCGGCTCGTCGACCCACCGCCGCAGGCCCGACTCGCTGCGGGCCCGGACCGCCCGCTGGCGCAGCAGGTCCGGGCAGATGCGGGCCAGCAACCGCCGACACCGGCGCCGCAGCCGGGTGGCGTCCTCCCGCTCGAACCACGCCTCGAGGGCCTCGACGACGGCCCGCGCCACCTCCGCCGGAGCCTCGTCCAGCTCGTGCGCGAGGACCTGCGCCCGGTACGGGTCGAGCCGCCCCTGCCCCATCGCCACGTGCAAACCACCCAGGCCGGTGCACCCCGGCGTCCCCTCCGGCCCGTCCGCCGCGACCCGCACGGCCTCACGCACCCGCCGCTCGGCGTGCACCGCCGACACGCACAACACCCCCGAGATCACCGCCGCAGCATCCAGGGCCACGTGCCCCGGCGCGTGACGGACCTCGACCAGCATGCCGTCCTCGTCGACCTCGGTCTCCACGGCGGCCAGGGCCACGACCGCGCGCTCCTGCACCGCGGTCACGACGTCGACCAGCGCCTGCAGCTCACCGACCACCTGCGCCCACTGCGCGACCGAGCCCGCACCACCGGCGCCGGACACCACCGACGCGACCTCCGCCCGAGCCCGCCGAGCAGCCGCGAGCACCTCGCGCGGACCGGCGGTCGTGGTCATCGGGGCTCCTCCCTGCTCCCCCAAATCCTACCCGCGACCACCGACAACCCACGGGGTTGTCCACAGCAACCACGCTGTGGCACAGCCCGTTCGGCCAGACTCAGAGGCCCTTCATGCGGTGCACCCGCAACGCCAGCGCCAGCGTCAGCCGCAGCTGCGGGTCGGTGGTGAACGGGCCGAGCATCCGCTCGAGCTTGGCGATGCGGTAGCGCAGCGTGTTGTAGTGGAAGAAGAGCCGACGGGCGGTCTCGGCGACGTTGAGGTTGGTGTCGATGAGCACCGACAGCGTGTGCCGCAGGTCCGCGCTCTCGGGGGAGGTGTCGGTGGCGAGCTCGCCGAGGCTCTCGGTGACGAAGCGGCGCAGGTCGGCCGAGTCGGGGACGAGGGCGAGCAGCCGGTAGATCCCCAGCTGGTCGAAGTGCGCCACCCCGGACCCGCCCTCGACCTGCCGGCCGACCTGCACGGCGGTCTCCGCCTCCTCGTACGCACGCGGGAGGTCGGCGACCGACGTCACCGTGCGAGACACCCCGACCGTGAAGGTCCGCCGCCCGCCGCCACCGTCGCCCCGCACCACCCGGACGAGCTCGGACACCCGGCGCAGCACGGCATCGGCGTCGGCGTCCTCCTCGACGGGCTGCAGCACGACCACCTCCTGGCTGAAGCCGGCCACGGCCATCGAGGTGTCGCGGGCCCGCACCGCCTGCGTCCAGGCGCGCGCGAACCGGTCCTGGAGGGTCCGCACCTCGTCGGCGGACCGGGTGCTCTCGGCGTCGTTCTCGTCGGTCTCGGCCACGACGACCACGAGCGGACGGTCGACGTCCCACCCGAGCGAGGACGCGTGCGACACCGCGTCGACGGGCTCGCCGCCCCGGCCGGCGAGCAGGTCGCGGAGGAACTCGGCGCGGTAGCGACCCTCGACGGCGGCCACCGCCTGCTCCTTGGTGATGGCCAGCGCGGCGACGGTGGCCGCCCGCTCGAGGACGTGGACGTCGGTGGGGGACAGGGCCGGCCCGGGCGAGAAGGCGCCGAGCACCCCGAGCTCGGAGGACCCCGCGACGATGCGGACGAAGGCACGCGTGGGGTCGGCAGGGCCGTCGGGGTCGCGCCAGCCGACCGGCTCGTCCTCGACGAGGAGCCGTCCGGTGCGGTCGAAGCAGGGGAGGGCGCTGACGTCGGCGACGTCGTCGAGGGCCCCGGCGCTGGCGACGAGCCGGCCGTCGGTGGTCGTCACCGCGGCGGCGCCCCCGTAGAACCCGGCGACCGCCTCGGCCACCTCGGGCAGCCCCCCGCCGTCGAGGACCACCCGGACGAGGACGCGGTGCACCTCGTCCTCGCGCTCGAGGAGGGCCCGCTGCTGCTCGACGAGGGTCGCGAGGGCCGTGGGGTCGGCGTCCCCGGCGCCCGACGCCCCCGGCCGTCCGGGCACATCCGATGGCAAGGTCTGTGCGTCCGCAGGCCCATCGTTGGCAACTCTGACCATCCGGCCACTGTAGTGCCGTCACTAGCGTCTCCGTATGCCCTCGCCCGCGCCGGCCTCCCCGCGCGGCCGCGTCGTGCTCCCGGGGGCGCTCTCGCCGCTCACCGCCGACCTCGTGCGCGGGCCGCGCCGCCCGTACACCGTGGTCGGCGTGTTCCGGGCCGGCGCCTACCTCGCGACCGTCGACCGGGTCCTCCCCCTCCTCGCCCACGACGCCGTCGCCCTGCCCGGCGCCCTGCGTCTCGCCGAACCGGCCGACCGCCTCGACCTCGGCGTCCGCGCCGGGGACGTGGTCGTCGGCGGCGCCGGGTCCCTCCACCTCCCCGGGGTCACCGTGCGCGGTGTCCGCACCTGGCGCCCGGCCCGCGTGCGCCGCGCTCCCGCCGTCCCGCGCCTCGCCCCCGACGAGCGCCTGCGCGCCCTGCTCGCCGAGGCGTCGTCCGCCGGGTCGCGATGGCTCCTCCCGGCCGTCCGCGCCGCGCTCGTCGCCCCGCTGCCCACGGAGGCCGTGCGCCACCTCGTCGGACGCGGCGAGGGGCTGACGCCCAGCGGCGACGACGCCCTCGCCGGCGCCCTGCTCGCCCGGCGGGCGCTGGGCCTCGCCCCCGGCGCCACGGCCGGCGGCCGCGACCCGCTCGCCCTCGCGGTGCGCGACCGGCTGCGGGCCACGACCGCCGTCTCGGCGTCCCTCCTCGCCGCGGCCCTCGACGGCTGGACGACCCCCGAGGTCGCCGCGCTCGTCGGCGCCCTGGCCCGGGGCGACGCCGACGCGACCCGCTCCGCGCTCCCGTCCGTGCTGGCCGTCGGCCACACCTCGGGCCGCGACCTCGTCACGGGGGTCCGGGCCGTCCTCGACACCGTCGCGTCCACCGGGAGGACCGCCGCATGACCACCCACGTCGAGCTGCGCCGCGGGGCGTACCACGACTCCGTCAGCCTGCTCCAGGTGTCGCGCACCGTCGCCGGCGCCCCGCAGGTCGAGGCCGCCCAGGTCGCGATGGCCACCGAGCTGAACCTCGAGGTCCTGCGCGGGATGGGCTTCGACGTCCCCCACGACGCCGGCCCCAACGACCTCGTCGTCGCCCTGCGCGTCACGGACGACGCCGCGGTGTCCTCCGGCATCGCCGCCGTCGACGACGCCCTGCGCGCCCTCGCCGCACCGAGCGGCGGCACCGGCACCGACGACGAGGTCCCCCCGGGGACGCTCGGCTCGGCCGTGCGCCGAGCGGGCGCCGGCCTCGCCCTCGTCTCCGTCCCCGGAGCACACGCCGTCACCGAGACCTACGACGCCATCGCGGCCGGTGCCTCGGTGATGTTGTTCTCCGACAACGTGTCCGTCGCGGACGAGGTGGCCCTCAAGGACGCCGCCGAGGCCGCCGACGTGCTCGTCATGGGCCCGGACTGCGGCACCGCCCTGGTCGGTGGCGTGGCGCTCGGCTTCGCCAACGTCGTGGCCGCGGGGCCGGTCGGCATCGTCGCCGCCTCGGGAACCGGTGCGCAACAGGCGATGTGCCTCCTGGACGCCGCCGGGGTCGGTGTCAGCCACTGCCTCGGCGTCGGCGGTCGCGACCTCAAGGCCGCGGTCGGTGGCCGCTCCACCCGCCAGGCCCTGCGTGCCCTCGCCGACGACCCCGCCACCGAGTGGGTCCTCGTCGTGTCGAAGCCCCCGGACGCCGCGGTGCTCGACGAGGTGCGCGCCGAGGCCGACGCCCTCGGGCTGCGCGTCCACTGGTCGACCCTCGGCGCGGGACGCCCCGACCTCACCGCGGCGGTCGAGGACGCGCTACGCGCGGAAGGGTCGAGCGTCCCCGACTGGCCTGCCGCGCAGGCCGATCCCGACGAGCAGTCCCTCACCCGAGGTCCCTCCCTCCGCGGCCTGTTCTGCGGGGGCACCCTCGCCGAGGAGGCCCTGCTGCTGGCGGCCGACGCCCTCGGACCGGTCGCCTCCAACCTCGGCCACGAGCCCGCCCTCGGCCCCGGCCTCACCGACCCGGGCCACGTCGTCGTCGACTTCGGTGCCGACGAGCTGACCCGCGGCCGGGCCCACCCGATGATCGACCCGACCCTGCGCACCGCCCGCATCGCCGACGAGGCCGCCGACCCGACGTGCGGCGTCCTCCTCCTCGACCTCGTCCTCGGCCACGGCGCCCACCCCGACCCGGCCGGCGAGCTCGCCGACGCCGTCCGCGCCGCCCGGGCCACCGCCCACTCCGACGGCCGCGCCCTGCCGGTCGTGGTGTCGCTCACCGGCACCGACGCCGACCCCCAGGGACGCGAGCGCTGCTCGGACGCCCTCGTGGCCGCCGGCGCCTCGGTGTTCCTCTCGAACGCCGCCGCCGCGCGGCACGCCCTCGCCGAGCTGGGAGCCGCCCGATGACCGCCCCGCTGCACGGCCTCCTCACGGCCGACCCCGTCGTCGCCACCTCCGGGGTCGCGCTCTTCGCCGACGCCCTCCGCGACCAGGCCGTGCCGGTCACCGAGGTCGGCTGGCGCCCCCCGATGCCCGGCACCGAGGCCGACCTCGCGCGGGTCATGGCCGACCCCCGCCGCGAGGCCGCGAACGCGACCGCCTTGGCCCGGATGACCTCCGCCGAGGCCGTGCTCGTCGACGTCGCTCCTGCGTCCGAGGCCCTCGGGCTCGAGCGCGGCACGTTCCTCCACGCCGGTCCGCCGATCGGCTGGGACCGCGCGTCCGGGCCGCTGCGCGGCGCGCTCGTCGGCGCCGTCCTCCTCGAAGGGCTCGCCGACACCCCCGAGGAGGCCGAGCGTCGCCTCGCCGCAGGCGAGTTCGACCTCGAGCCGTGTCACCACCGGGGCGCGGTCGGCCCGATGGCCGGTGTCGTCAGCCCGTCGATGTGGGTCTACGTCCTGCGCGACGACGTCCACGGCAACACCTCGTGGTGCTCGCTCAACGAGGGACTCGGGAAGGTGCTCCGCTACGGCGCGTACGGCCCCGAGGTCGTCGACCGGCTGCGGTGGATGGGCGCCGTCCTCGGCCCGATCCTGCGCCAGGCCGTGCGCTCCACCGGCCCCGTCGACGTCCGGGCGATCATCGCCCAGATGCTCCAGATGGGCGACGAGGGGCACAACCGCAACCGCGCCGGCTCGCTGATGCTGCTGCGCGAGCTGCTGCCCGGGATGATCACCGCCGACGCACCGTCCTCCGACGTCGGCGAGGCGGTGCGCTTCTCCGGCGCCAACGAGCACTTCTTCCTCAACCTCGGGATGCCCGCCTGCAAGCTGGCCACCCGTGCGGCGGAGGGCATCCCGGGCTCGACGGTCGTCACGACGATGGCCCGCAACGGCACCGACTTCGGCATCCGCGTCTCCGGCACCGGCGACGCGTGGTTCACCGGTCCGGCCAACACTCCCGAGGGGCTCTTCCTCGGCGACTACGGCCCCGACGACGCCAACCCCGACATCGGCGACTCCGCCATCACCGAGACCGGAGGCATCGGCGGCTTCGCGATGGCCGCGGCCCCGGCGATCGTCCGGTTCGTCGGCGGCGACGTGCCGTTCGCCCTGCGGGCCACCCGGCGGATGTACGAGCTGACCGTCGGCGAGCACCCGCTCTTCCAGGTGCCGGTGCTCGGCTTCCGCGGCACCCCGGTCGGCATCGACGTCACGAAGGTCGTCCGCACCGGCGAGCTGCCGCAGATCAACACGGGCATGGCCGGACGGGTCGCCGGCACCGGGCAGGTCGGGGCCGGCCTCGTCACTCCTCCGGCGGAGTGCTTCCCGGCGGCGCTGGCGGCTCTCGCCGCTGCCGTGCCGCGCTGACCGCCTCGGCGAGCGCGGCGCCCGGCTGCCAGCCGGACGGGAGGCGGGCCAGCCGGACGAGCAGCTCGAGCGGCCCGGTGCCCCACGTGCGGTCGAGCAGCCACACCGACCCGACGACGGCGGCCGTCGTCACGAGCAGCACGACCCAGGAGTCGTCGCGGGCGCCGTCGCGCACGAGCGAGACGAGGGCGAGCACGAGCACCTGCACCGTGTAGGCGGTGAGGGCCAGCCGGCCGAGTGCGAGCACGGGGTCGAGCGCGCGGACGCCCCACCGCCCGACCGCCGCCAGGTCGGCGACCGCGAAGGAGACGGCGACGACGCCACCCGCGAGGAACGTGCCGGCGACGACCTCGGCCGTCGTGCCCGAGTACGCCGCGGCGCCGCCCGACGACGCCGCGCCGAGGGCGTGCACGACCCCGGCGGCGGCGAGCAGCACCGCCCCGACACCGGCCGCCGGGCGCCAGGCCGCGAGCCGGGGCAGGAGCAGCGCGAGGGCCAGCCCACCGAGGGCCATCGGGAGGAAGGAGACGAGCCGGTAGCTCGGGCCCGCCGCCAGCCAGTCGAGCACGTGCCGGGCGCTCGTGCCCGTGGAGGACCCGCTCGCGGCGAGCGCGTCACGGGCGCGTTCGGTGACGAGTGGCCCGAGCACGGCGGCGCCCGCGGCGACGCCGAGGGTCAGCACCGGCAGGCGTCGCAGCCCCACGGCCAATGGGGCGAGGACGACGACGAGGACGCCGAGGTAGGGGAGGACGACGTCGACCTGCCCGTAGAGCGCCTGGAGCAGGACCCCGAGCGCGACGAGGAGCAGGCCGCGCAGCGCGTTGTCCGCGACGAACCGGACCGGGTCGGTGCCCGGGCGGGCGAGGGCGAGGCCCATCGCGGCGCCGACGAGCAGCGCGAAGAGCGGTGCCGTGAGGTACTCGCTGAGGTCGAGAACGCCCCCGACGGGGCTGAGGTGGGCGACGAGCATCGAGAGGACGGCGAGGCCGCGGGCGACGTCGAGGCCGGCCAGCCGCGGGCCGCCGGCTCCCGGGGCGATGGCCGGGGGCACCGACACGCGGCCCCCCGAGCGGTGCCGTCCGGACCGTCGGGTGGTCTGGTCGGTGCTCACGCGCTCGTCGCGTCGAGGTGCTGGAGGAGGTCGTGCGCGGCGAGCTCGACCTCCTTGTGGCGCCACTCCGACGCCCGGTAGACGCACGCGATGAGCGCGCTGCGGTGGACGCGGCGGAAGTCACCGGCGACGAAGGCGTAGCGCGCCTTGGTCTCCTCGCCGGGACCCTCGGTGAGTCCGAGGTGCCAGGCGCCGTACTCGTCCCACCCGTGCCGCTCGAGGTAGGCGTTCTGGGCGGCGGCGTCGGGCTGGACCTCGCCCCAGTCGCTGTCGAGGACGTACTGGTGGGCGTCGATGAGCGCGCGGACGTGGGCCACGCCCGCCTCGTTCACCGCATACTTCGCCACAGGGGCCACGCTAGTCACTCCAGCGCCATCGCGGGAGGTCCCCGACCCATCCGGTGCCCCGACCCATCCGGACCGGCGACGGGTCCGAACCCCTCGCCGGTGCCTGACCCCGGCAGGGGTGGCAGGGACCGGCGCCGGTGGGGCGGTGATGCAGAGGGGCCGCCCCACCGGACGTGCGCCCCGTCCTTTCCCCGCCGATGGAAGAATGGCCGCGTGACGGCGACGACTCTCGACGGCAAGGCCATCCTCGCGACGATCAAGGACGAGCTGCGCGCCCGCGTGGCCGCCCTCGCCGAACGCGGCGTCGTCCCGGGCCTCGGCACGGTGCTCGTCGGTGACGACCCCGGCAGCCGCTGGTACGTCGGTGCGAAGCACAAGGACTGCGCCGAGATCGGCATCCGCTCGCTGCGCCGCGACCTGCCGTCCGGCTCGACCCTCGAGGAGGTCCTCGCGGTCGTCCACGAGCTGAACGACGACCCCGAGTGCACCGGCTTCATCGTCCAGCAGCCGACCGGCCTCGACGAGAACGCGATCCTCTCGGCGGTCGACCCCGCGAAGGACGTCGACGGCCTGCACCCGACCAACCTCGGATGGCTCGTCCTCGGCGAGCCGGCCCCGTTGCCCTGCACACCCGTCGGCTGCGTCGAGCTGCTGCGCCGCTACGACGTCCCGATCGCCGGCGCCAAGGTCGTCGTCGTCGGACGCGGCATCACCGTCGGCCGGCCGCTGGGGCTCATCCTCACGCGCCGGTCCGAGAACGCCACGGTCACGCTGTGCCACACCGGCACCCGCGACCTCGCGGCCGAGGTGCGCCAGGCCGACATCGTCGTCGCCGCCGCCGGCGTGCCCGGCATCGTCACCGCCGACATGGTCAAGCCCGGCGCCGCCGTGCTCGACGTCGGGGTCTCCCGGGTCGTCGACGACGCCTCCGGCAAGGGACGGGTGGCCGGCGACGTCGCCGACGACGTGTGGGACGTCGCGGGCTTCGTGAGCCCCAACCCGGGCGGGGTCGGGCCGATGACGCGCGCGATGCTCCTCTCCAACGTGGTGGAGGCCGCCGAGCGCGCGGCCGGCCTGCACCCGGCGAGCGGCTGACGTGGCGGCGGCCGGAACCCACCCCGTCCTTGCTCGCACCTGGACGGCGGCCCCGCTCGTCGGCCTCGCCGCGCTCGCGGCCACCTGGGGTCGCGACATCGGGGCGGTTCTCGTCCTCGTCGTGGCGCTGCTGCTCGCCGCGGCCGTGCTCGCGGCGGTGCACCACGCCGAGGTCGTGGCCCACCGCGTCGGGGAGCCGTTCGGGTCCCTCGTGCTCGCCGTCGCGGTCACCGTCATCGAGGTCTCGCTCATCGTCACGCTGATGCTCAGCGGTGGCGACGAGGCGGCGACCCTGGCGCGCGACACCGTCTTCGCCGCCGTGATGATCACCGTCAACGGGATCATGGGGCTCTCGCTCCTGCTCGGGGCCCGTCGCTTCGGGTTCGCGAACTTCAACGCCGAGGGCACCGGCGGCGCGCTGGCGACGGTCGCGGCCCTCGCCGCCACGTGCCTCGTGCTGCCGACCTTCACGACCGGACAGGCGGGCCCGGAGTTCACCGGCGGCCAGCTGGCCTTCGCGGCGGTCGCGTCGGTCGTGCTCTACGCCGCCTTCGTCGTCACCCAGACGGTGCGCCACCGCGACTTCTTCCTCCCGGTGACGGCCAAGGGGGAGCCGGTCGACGAGGACGACCACGCCGACCCGCCCACCGACCGGGAGGCGTGGACCTCCCTCGGGCTGCTCCTGCTCTCGCTCGTCGCCGTCGTCGGGTTGGCCAAGATCGAGTCCCCGGCCATCGAGTCGGCGGTGCTGGCGGCCGGCCTGCCGGTGTCGTTCGTCGGTGTCGTCATCGCCCTGCTCGTCCTCCTGCCGGAGACGATCGCCGCGGCCAACGCGGCCCGTCGCGAGCGGATCCAGGTCTCGCTCAACCTCGCGCTGGGGTCGTCGATGGCCTCCATCGGCCTCACCATCCCGACGCTCGCCGTCGCGTCCATCTGGGTGCCGACGCCGCTGCACCTCGGGCTCGGCCCGACCCAGATCGTGCTGCTCGCGATCACCATGGTCGTCGCCGTGCTCACGGTCGTCCCGGGCCGGGCGACCCGGCTCCAGGGCACGGTGCACCTCGTGCTGCTCGCGGCCTTCCTCTTCCTCTCGATGTCCCCCTGACGCACCGGTTTCCGGCCGCTCGGCCGGATTCGACGAAACCGTTGCGGAAGGTCCGTCGCTGACCCTAGGGTCTGCTCATCGTGCCGGGTAGACGACGGACCAGAGCCCTCCGTCGCCTCGGCCGGTTCGTTCCGGTGGGGAGATCCATGATCGTCAAGGCACCCGGTCGCGCGCTGCGCGCCCTCGTCGTCGTCGCTGCCCTCACGGTGGCCCAGCCCGCGCTGGCCTCGGCCCAGCCGGCCGGCGCACCGCCGAGCGCGGAGGTCGTGGCGTCGCCCACTGCGGCCACGGCCGAGCCGGCGGGGTACGTCCCGCTGAGCCCGGCGCGCCTGCTCGACACCCGGTCGACCGGGGCCACCGTCGACGGCGTCGGCAAGGGCGGCGGCAGCGTCAAGGGTGGGTCGCCCCGCTCGGTGCAGGTGACCGGCCGCGGCGGCGTGCCCTCCTCCGGGGTGTCGGCGGTCGTCCTCAACGTCACGGCCGTCAAGCCGACGGTGTCGACGTACATCACCGCGTACCCGGACGGCGAGGCCCGGCCGAACACCTCGAACCTCAACGTCGTCAAGGGGTCGGTGACGCCGAACCTCGTCGTCACCAAGCCCGGCAGCACCGGCAAGGTCGCGTTCTTCGTCGCCGAGGGGGCGAGCGACGTCCTCGCCGACGTGGCCGGCTACTTCCCGACCGGCGGCTCGTTCGTGCCGCTGTCGCCGGGGCGCCTCCTCGACACCCGGGCCACCGGGTCGACGATCGACGGCCAGGGCAAGGGCGGCGGGGCGCTCGGCTCCGCCGGCACCCGCACCGTGCAGGTCACCGGGCGCCACGGCATCCCGACCACCGGGGTCGACTCGGTGGTCCTCAACGTCACCGGCGTCAAGCCGACCAAGGGCACGTACGTCACGGCGTGGCCGGCCGGTGCGACCCGCCCGACGACCTCGAACCTCAACCTCCTCGCCGGGGAGGTCCGCCCGAACCTCGTCGTCGTCAAGGTCGGCAGCGGCGGCGCGGTCTCGCTCTTCAACAACGCCGGGTCGGTCGACGTGCTGGCCGACGTGGCGGGCTGGATCCCCACCGGCACGACCTTCCGCTCGGTCACGCCGGCCCGCCTCCTCGACACCCGCACCACCGGTGCGACGGTCGACGGGCAAGGCAAGGGCTCCGGGGCCGTGGGCGCCGCGAAGACCGTCGACGTGCAGGTCACCGGCCGCTACGGCATCCCCGCCACCGGTGTGCGCTCGGTCGTCCTCAACGTCACCGGCGTGACGCCGACGAGCACCACCTACGTCACCGGCTACCCGGCGGGGGAGACGCGGCCCAACGCCTCGAACCTCAACCTCGTCACGGGCGAGGTGCGCCCCAACCTCGTCATCGCCAAGGTCGGCGCGGGCGGCAAGGTCCGCCTGTTCAACAACGCCGGCTCCACGCACCTGCTCGCCGACGTCGCGGGCTACGTCGTCGACGGCTCCACCGGCACGCCCGCCATCGCCGGCACGGTCCGCCAGAGCGGCACCTCCTCGCCGCTCGCGGGCGTCGACGTCTACGTCGACGACCCGGTGACGGGGGAGGGCTACACCGCGACGACCGACGCGAGCGGTCACTGGTCGGTCGCCACGGTGGCGGCCGGTGGGTACACCGTGTGCTTCGCCCCGGAGGGCGCGACCGGTGGGAGCACGGACGCCACCGGGTACGTCGAGTCGTGCCACGGCCAGAACGCGCCCGGCGACGAGCCGACCGTGGTCCCGGTGACGGCGGCCGGTGGGGTCGTCGTCGACAAGACCCTCACCAGCGGGGCGGCCGTGGCGGGCAAGGTCGTGCAGGAGACGACGAACGCGAAGCTGCGTGGCGTCTCGGTGAGCGTGCGGCCGGTGCAGAGCGAGGACCAGCGCTTCCTCAACGCGGTCACGGTGACCACCGCGGCCGACGGCACCTACCGGGCCACGGGCATCGCCGCCGGCACCTACGAGGTCTGCTTCGACGCCACCGACGCGCTGGGCGGCACCAGCGACGCCACGGGCTACGTCAACGAGTGCTACGACGGCATCACCGAGTTCTACGACGGCGTCGAGACCTTCCTCACCCTCGCGCCGGGAGGGCAGCGGACGGGCATCGACGCGACCCTCGCGCGGGGCGCCGCCCTCCAGGGCACCGTGCGCGAGGACGGGACGAGCAAGCCGCTCGGCGGGGTGTTCGTCAACATCGAGTTCTCCTTCCCGGGCGACAACCCGCCGTGGTTCCGCGAGATGGTCACCTACGCCGAGACGGACGCCACCGGCCACTGGGTGATCAAGGGGCTGCGCGCCGGCGGCTACAGCGTCTGCTACGAGGGCGCCGACTCCTCGGGCGGGTCCGCCACGGCCAAGGGTCACGTCTCGGAGTGCCACCTGAACAAGAGCCGGTACGCGCCCGATCCGACCCTGGTGCAGACGACCATCGGCAGCGCCCTCACGGTCGACGCGGGGCTGGCCATCGGCGCCGGCATCACCGGCAAGGTCGTCCAGGCCGGCGGCTCCGGCGCACCCCTCGAAGGCGTGTTCGTCGACGCGTGGTCGCCGTCGGGCGACTCCGAGGGCTTCGCGACGACGGGGCCGGACGGGACCTACGCGATCCGCGGGCTCGCCGCGGCGACGGACGTCGAGGTCTGCTTCTCGGCCTCGGGCGCGTCGGGTGGTACGAGCACCGTCGGCTACGTGGACGAGTGCTTCGACGACAAGCAGGACGGCCAGGTCCCCACGCCGGTGCGCGTCACGGCCGGGGCGAACACCACGGTCAACGGTGCTCTCGCGGCCGCGGGCGGCGTCCAGGGACGGATCACCGACGCCACCGGCGGGGCCCCGCTGGCCAACGCGGAGGTCGTCGTGCACCAGGGCGACCGGCAGTGGTCGGACTGGACCGACGACACCGGCGCGTACTCCCTCATCGGCATCCCGGCCGGCTCGGGGTACGTCGTGTGCGTCAGCGGCTTCGGGGCCACCGGTCCCAGCCCGTCCGGCTACGTCGGGGAGTGCTACGACAACCAGCCGTTCTCCGACTTCGAGCCGACCGGTACACCGGTCTCCGTGGTCGCCGGTCAGTACGCGACCGTGGACCTGGCCCTCACCCGGGGCGCCGTGGTGGCGGGCCGGGTGCTCGACGACTCCACGAACGCACCGATCGAGGGCGTGTACGTGTCGGCCTTCTCGGCGACCTTGGGCGAGTCGTCCCAGGTCTTCACCGAGCCCGACGGCACGTACCGGATGGACGGCATGTCGGCACGCACCGACTGGGTGGTCTGCTTCGATGGCTTCGGCCTCACCACCCCCAGCCCGACCGGCTACGAGGGCGAGTGCCATCTCAACCAGCCGTACGACCCGACCGGCGCCGGCGTCACCAAGGTCAGCACCACCGCCGGCCAGACGACGACGGTCGACGCCCGGCTGGCCCGCAGCCCCTGACCGACCGGCGCGGTCGGCACACGCAGAAGCTCCCGCGGCACCGAGGAACTCTCGGGTGCCGCGGGAGCTTCCGCGTGTGCCGCCGCAGCGGCGGGGATCAGATGAGGCCGAGGCCCTTGACGGCGTCGCGCTCCTCGGCGAGCTCGGCGACCGAGGCGTCGATGCGGGCGCGCGAGAAGTCGTCGATGTCGAGGCCCTGGACGATCTCCCAGCGGCCGTCCTTGACCGTGACCGGGAAGGAGGAGATGAGCCCCTCCTGCACGCCGTAGGAGCCGTCGGAGCGCACGGCCATCGACACCCAGTCGCCCTCGGGCGTGCCCTGGACCCAGGTGCGGGCGTGGTCGATGGTGGCCGACGCCGCGGAGGCGGCCGAGGACGCACCGCGTGCCTCGATGATCGCCGCGCCGCGCTTGGCGACGGTGGGGATGAAGGTGCCCTCGAGCCAGGCCTGGTCGCCGACGGCCTCGGCGGCGTTGCGCCCGCCGACCTCGGCGTGGAAGAGGTCGGGGTACTGGGTGGCGGAGTGGTTGCCCCAGATCGTCATCTTCCGGATCTCGGTGACCGGCACGCCGAGCTTGGCCGACAGCTGCGAGATGGCGCGGTTGTGGTCGAGGCGGGTGAGGGCCGAGAAGCGCTCGGTGGGGATGTCGGGGGCGTTGGACATCGCGATGAGGGCGTTGGTGTTCGCCGGGTTGCCGGTGACCGTGACCTTGACGTCGTCGGCCGCGACCTCGTTGAGGGCCTTGCCCTGCGGCGCGAAGATGCCGCCGTTGGCCTCGAGCAGGTCGCCACGCTCCATGCCCGGACCGCGCGGTCGGGCGCCGACGAGGAGGGCGAGGTTGACGCCGTCGAAGACCTTCGTGGCGTCGTCGCCGATCTGCACGCCGGCGAGGGTCGGGAAGGCGCAGTCGTCGAGCTCCATGACGACGCCCTCGAGCGCCTTGAGCGCCGGGGTGATCTCGAGCAGCCGGAGCTCGACGGGGGTGTCCGGGCCGAGCAGCGCGCCGCTGGCGATGCGGAACAGGAGGCTGTAGCCGATCTGGCCGGCGGCGCCGGTGACGGCGACCTTGACGGGCGTGGTGCTCACGGGTGTACCCCTTCGTGACGAGCGTGGTTCGGGTCGTCTCGACGCTATCAGCGGCGGGCCGTGGCGCGGCAGGCGGCAGGTGTGCTGGGCTGGTCACATGACGGCCGTGACGCGGGGAGCACGTGACCGGCGGCCGCTCGTCGTGACGGGGATCACGGCCGTGGTCTCGCTGGCCCTCGTCGTGCTCGCCGCCCGGGGAGGGTGGCTCGGGCCGGACGTCGGGCGGGGTGACGGCTTCTGCGAGGCCGCCCACCCCGGATGGGTCCGCCAGCCCGCCAACACGTGGAGCAACCTCGGCTTCGTCGTCGCCGGCCTGGCCGTCGCGTGGCACGCCTCGCGCCGCGACCGGCTCGGCGGGGCCCTCGCCGCGCACCCCGGGCCGCCACCGCGTTCGCCGTGCTCGTCGTCCTCCTCGGCCCGGGGAGCATGGCGATGCACGCCACCCAGTCCGACCTCGGCGGCCACCTCGACCTGCTGAGCATGTTCCTGCTCTCGGGGTTCGCGCTCGCCCACGCCGCGATGCGCTGGGCGCGCCGGGGCCCGGCGACCCTCGCCGCGGTGTTCGCGCTCGCGGTCGGGGTCGGGATGGCCGGGCACCTCCACGGCGGCGACGTGCCGGTGCTCGGGCACCTCGGCAACGCCGTCTTCGCGGTGCAGCTGTGGCTGGCCGTCGGGCTCGAGGTCGCGCTGTGGCGGCGCGGGCGCCGGGGCGACGGGCCGCGTCAGGACCTGCGGCTCGGCGTGGCCTCGGTCGGCACCCTCGCCCTGGCCTTCGCCATCTGGACGACGGGGATGCGCGAGCACCCGTGGTGCCGGCCCGAGGCGCTGCTCCAGCAGCACGCCGTGTGGCACGTGCTCGACGCCGTCGCGGCCTACCTGCTCTACCGGCACTACGCCGCAGAGGGAGTGGACGATTCCCATAAGTGACGAATAAACTCCATTTCATGAAAACGTCGCCGTCGGCTCTCCTCCCGATCCTGCGCACCCCCGCAGTCGGTGAGCTCTTGGCTCGACTGTTCGTCCACCCGCAGCGTGGATGGGCACTCAAGGACCTCGCGGCAGCGGCCCAGGTGTCCCTCCCGACGACGACCCGCGAGGTGACCCGCATGGTCCGGTCCGGACTGCTGGCGGAGAAGAGGGTGGGGCGCACCCGGCAGGTCCGTCCGAACACGGACTCGCTCCTGTTTCCCCCGTTGCGGCGACTGCTTCTGCTGACCTACGGCCCGGTGCCCGTCCTGGAGGAGGAGCTCAGTGCGGTGGCGGGGATCGAGAGGGCGGTGGTCTACGGGTCCTGGGCCGAACGGCACGCAGGGGTCGAGGGGAACGAGCCGAACGACGTCGACGTGCTGGTCGTGGGGCAGCCCGACCTCGACGACCTGTACGACGTCGCGGAACGAGCGCGTCAGCGGCTGGGACGACCGGTGAGCATCCGGAATGTCTCGGCGTCTCGGTGGAACGAGCCCGGCTCCGACCCCTTCCTCGCCGGCGTCACGACGGGCCCGCTGGTGACCCTCGGCGTGGGGACTGAGCGGTGACCTGGGACAAGGGGGCGGCCGAGATCAGCGAGATGGTGGCCGACGGCCTGCTGCAGGAGGTGCCCTCCTCCGTCGAGGCGGCGCAGGCGCTGTTGACCGAAGCCCGCCGACACCTGGCATCGGCCGACCTGCTCGCTGACACCGATCCTCAGGGCGCGTACTCACTGCTCTACGACGCGGCCCGCAAGGGGCTGGCGGCGGTCCTGCAGGCAGAGGGCCTTCGCGCGACGGCCAAGGGCGGACACGTCGTGCTCCAGGATGCGATGCGAGCGCAGTTCGACCCCCCGCTGGGTCACCTGTTCAGGCCCTTCGGCCGGATGCGGCAGCGGCGCAACCAGTCCGAGTACGCATCCACCGACAACCCCGAGGTGACCGCGGAGGAGGTCCGGTCGGACCTGACGAAGGCGATCGCCCTCCTCGACGACTTCTGCGTCCGGGCCGTCGACCTGGTGTCCTGACGGCCCGGACGGCGGGGTGATCAGCGGGGGGCGTCGGGGTCGACGCCCTCGGCGACGCGCAGGTCCTCGGGGTCGATCTCGCCGGAGATGTCGCGGTCGCGGCGGTCGACGCCGGTGATGAGGTGGAAGGTCGCGCCGGCGATCGCGGCCCCGATGATCGGCGCCACCCAGAACATCCAGAGCTGCCCGGGGGCGCCGTTGCCGTTGAAGAACGCGACGGCCGTCGACCGTGCCGGGTTGACCGAGGTGTTGGAGATGGGGATCGACACGAGGTGGATGAGGGTGAGCGCCAACCCGATCGCGATGGGGGCGAAGCCTTCTGGAGCGCGGGAGTCGGTGGCCCCGAGGATGACGTAGAGGAAGATCGCCGTCAGCAGGATCTCGGCGCAGAGCACGGCGACGAGCGAGTACCCGCCGGGCGAGTGGTCGCCGTAGCCGTTGGCCGCCATGTTGCCCGTGGCGTCGAACCCCGGTGCGCCACCGGCGATCGCCCACAGCGACAGGCCGGCGAGCAGCCCGCCGAGGACCTGGGCGACGACGTACGCCGGCACGTCCTTCCACTCGAAGCGGCGGGCGACGGCGACACCGATCGTCACGGCCGGGTTGAAGTGCGCGCCGGACACGTGCCCGACGGCGTACGCCATCGTCACGACGGTGAGCCCGAAGGCGAGGGCGACCCCGAGGAAGCCGATGCCGAGGTGCAGGCTGCCCCCGCCGACGACGTTGGGGGCGAGGAAGCCGGCGGCGAAGATCGCTGCGCCACAGCCTCCGAAGACGAGCCAGAAGGTACCGAGGAACTCCGCGCCGAGGCGCTGCACCATCGAGGGGGGTCTCATGGACCCTCAGTGTGGCCCTCCCGCGGGCCCTCGTACAGAGGACCCGCGGGAGCTGGCGCGGCCGGTCAGCCGGAGAGGCCGTCGACGATCGCGTTGAAGGTCGCCGAGGGGCGCATGACGCCCGCGGCCTTCGCCGGGTCCGGGCGGTAGTAGCCGCCGATGTCGGCCGGCTTCCCCTGCACCGCGACGAGCTCGGCCTCGATGGCGTCGGTCTGCGCGACGAGCTGCTCCGCGACCGGCGCGAAGACCGCGGCGAGCGCCTCGTCCTCGGTCTGGCCGGCGAGCTCCTGGGCCCAGTAGCGGGCGAGCCAGAAGTGGCTGCCCCGGTTGTCGATCGAGCCGACCCGGCGGGCGGGGGACTTGTTCTCGTTGAGCAGGCTCTCGGTGGCGCGGTCGAGGGTGTCGCCGAGCAGCTCGGCGCGCTTGTTGCCGCCGGCCGCCTCGTGCCGGAAGGACTCGGCGAGCGCGAGGAACTCGCCGAGGCTGTCCCAGCGCAGGTAGTCCTCGGCGACGAGCTGCTGCACGTGCTTGGGCGCCGAGCCGCCGGCGCCGGTCTCGAAGAGGCCGCCACCGTTCATCAGCGGCACGACGGAGAGCATCTTCGCCGAGGTGCCGAGCTCGAGGATGGGGAAGAGGTCGGTGTTGTAGTCGCGCAGGACGTTGCCGGTGACCGAGATGGTGTCCTCGCCGCGGCGGATGCGCTCGACGGACAGCGTCGCGGCCTCGACGGGGGAGAGGACGCGCAGGTCCAGGCCCTCGGTGTCGTGCTCGGGGAGGTAGGCCTCGACCTTGGCGATGAGGTTGCGGTCGTGGGCGCGGCTCTCGTCGAGCCAGAACACGGCCGGGGTGGCCGAGGCGCGGGCGCGGGTGACGGCGAGCTTGACCCAGTCGCGGATCGGGGCGTCCTTGGTCTGGCAGGCGCGCCAGATGTCGCCGGCCTCGACGTCGTGGCTCATGAGGACCTCGCCCGCCCCGTTCACCACCTCGACGCGGCCGGCGGCCTCGAGCTCGAAGGTCTTGTCGTGGCTGCCGTACTCCTCGGCCTTCTGCGCCATGAGGCCGACGTTCGGGACCGAGCCCATCGTCGTCGGGTCGAAGGCGCCGTGGGCCTGGCAGTCCTCGATGACGGCCTGGTAGACGCCGGCGTACGAGGAGTCGGGGATGACGGCGAGGGTGTCGTGCTCGTCGCCGTCCGGGCCCCACATGTGGCCGGAGGTGCGGATCATCGCCGGCATCGAGGCGTCGACGATGACGTCGCTCGGGACGTGCAGGTTGGTGATGCCCTTGTCGGAGTTGACCATCGCGAGGCGCGGGCCGTCGGCGAGGCCCTGCTCGAAGGCGGCGCGGATCTCGGCGCCGTTCGGGAGGGCGTCGAGGCCGTCGAGGATGCCGCCGAGGCCGTTGTTGGGGGAGAGACCGGCCGCGGCGAGGTCGGCGCCGTAGCGCTCGAAGACGTCGGGGAAGAACGCCCGGACGACGTGCCCGAAGATGATCGGGTCGCTGACCTTCATCATCGTCGCCTTGAGGTGCACCGAGAAGAGGACGTCGTCGGCCTTGGCCTGCGCCACCTGCTCGCGGAGGAAGGCATCGAGCGCGGCGGCGCGCATGACGGTGGCGTCGACGATCTCGCCCTCGAGGACCGCCAGGCCGTCCTTGAGGACCGTCGCGGTGCCGTCGGCGGCGACGTGGCGGATGGTGAGGGTGTCGTCGGCCGGCAGGACGACCGACTGCTCGTTGCTGCGGAAGTCGTTCTCGCCCATGGTCGCCACCCGCGTGCGGCTGTCGGCGGACCAGGCGCCCATCGAGTGCGGGTGCTTGCGGGCGTAGTTCTTGACGGCCGACGGGGCGCGGCGGTCGGAGTTGCCCTCGCGGAGCACGGGGTTGACGGCGCTGCCCTTGACCTTGTCGTAGCGGGCGCGGACGTCGCGCTCCTCGTCGGTCTGCGGGGAGTCCGGGTAGTCGGGGAGGGCGTACCCCTGCGACTGCAGCTCCTTGATGGCGGCCTTGAGCTGCGGCATCGAGGCCGAGATGTTCGGCAGCTTGATGATGTTGGCGTCGGGGGTCGTGGCCAGCTCGCCGAGCTCGGCGAGGGCGTCGCCGATGCGCTGCTCCTCGGTGAGGTGCTCGGGGAAGAGCGCGAGGATGCGGCCGGCGAGCGAGATGTCGCGGGTCTCGACGTCGACCCCGGCGGAGGACGCGAAGGCCTCGACGACCGGGAGGAAGGAGTACGTGGCCAGCATCGGGGCCTCGTCGGTCAGGGTGTAGATGATCGTGGCCATGGTCGTCGTCGACGCTCCTCGTGGTGGCGGTTATCTTGACGTCAAGAGAAATCCTACCGGAGGACGGTGGTCGCGGGAAGGCAGGGCTGCACGTGGCATGCTTGCCCCGTCCACGCCGCACGGCGGGGATCGAGAAGTTGCTCTGTGAGGGGTTGTCCTGACGTGCTGATTCGGGCCGTCCACCGCTACTTCTGGCCGGACAGCCCGCCGTATGCCACGTTCCTGCGCGAGATGACCCGTGACTGGGCCTCCCGGGGTCACGATGTCGCGGTTGTCGCGGGTCGGTCGACGAACCACCCGGCGCCTGCGTCGGCGGACGTACCCGTTCGTCGAGTGCCGGTAATGCGTGAAGCGGGACGTCCGGCCGGGCAGCTCGCCAACATGGTGGTCTTTCCGGTCGGTGTCGCGGCGGCGCTCCTCCGCGGCCCGCGCCCCGACGTCGTGATGTGCTCCACCGCCCCGCAGGTGACGCTCGGCGCGTTGGTGTCGCGCATAGCCCGGCTGCGCGGCGCATCCTTCGTGTACCACTGCATGGACCTGCACCCGGAGATCGGTCGGCTGTCCGGTGAGTTCGCGAACCCCCTGGTGTACCGACTCCTTCGCCGTGCCGACACCGCGACGATGAGGCGCGCAGCCCGAGTGGTTGTGCTCAGCGCGGACATGCGCGACGCAGTCGTCGACCGCGACCCGGCACTCGCCGACAAGGTCGTGGTGCTCAACAACTTCGCGATGCCGGACGACGGCGTTGTGGGAGAGAGCCCGCTGCCCGCACCCGCTCCGGGAGTACTGCGTGTCGTGTTCACCGGGAACATCGGACGGTTCCAGTCGCTGCCCGATCTGCTGCGGGCCCTCGGTCGCCTGCCGTCCGGCGCCGAGGTCGAGCTCGTGTTCATGGGGGACGGCCGCGCCCGCAGTGAGCTCGCCGACATCGCTGCCGGCCTCCCTGCGTCTGTGCGAGCACGGGTCCGCTTCCTGCCCGCCGGCACGTCGGCGCAGGCCAAGGCCCTGATGCGGTCGGCGCATCTGGGGGTCGTCTCGCTCGCTCCCCTGGTCGCGCGGTTCGCCTATCCCAGCAAGACCGCCACCTACTGTGAGCAGGGTCTTCCCGTTCTCGTCGTCTGCGACCCCGGGACCGAGTTGGCGAGCACGGTGGTCTCGGAGCGACTCGGGTGGACGGCGGCACCCGGTGACGTCGAGGCCATCGCCGCTGCCCTCGCCGCAGCCCTCTCCGAGATGTCGGAGCGCTCGCTCAGCATCCGGCAGGAGCGAGTCCGGGAGTTCCATCAGCGCACCTTCGACCAAGCCGGGGCACTGACGAGATGGGCGGAGCTCATGGACGGGTTGGCGGCGGAGCGGAGCGCTGACGCAGGGAGGGGACGTGATGCCTGAGTATGTGATCGTCGTCGGAGCGCCCCGGTCTGGGACGAACATGCTGCGTGACCTCCTCACCAGTGCACCGGGATTCGGCACGTGGGACTGCGACGAGGTCAACCTGCTGTGGAAGCACGGCAACCTCGACGTCCCCCACGACGAGATCCCCCGCGAACGGGCCACCCCGGCGCTCGCCGGCTACCTGCACCGCTCCTTCGATCGCGTCGCGCGGCGCACCCGCAGCGCCGTCGTCGTCGAGAAGACGTGCGCGGTGTCGTTGCGCGTCCCCTTCACCCGGGCCCTGTTCCCCGACGCGCGTTACGTGTTCATCCGCCGCGACGGCATCGACGCCACCGCGTCCACGATGCAGCGGTGGAACGCGCCGTTCGAGCTGGGATACACGTTGCGCAAGGCGCGTTACGTCCCACCGGGTGACTTCCCGCGGCACCTCGCGACGCTCGTCCAGAAGCGCGTCGTGCAGCGTCTGCGGGGCGAGGTGCGCGGCGAGGCCCGGGACATGCGCGTGAGCACGTGGTGGGGTCCACGACCTCACGACTTCCGGACGCTTCAGGAACACCACCCGCTGGAGGAGCTGGCCTTCATCCAGTGGCAGCGGTGTGTCGAGCAGGCCGCGGACGGGTTGTCCGGCCTTCCTGACGACCAGCTCCTGGAGGTCGTCTACGAGGACTTCGTGGCCGATCCGCAGCGCGGTAGCTCGCGCCTCTTCGACTTCCTCGGCCACCCCGGAGCGGCCGGGCACGCCGCGACCGACGCCATCGTCGCCGGCAGCGTGGGCAAGGGGCGCAGTCGGCTCGGCCCCGAGGCTGTTGACCGACTCGAAGCCCTGGGGGCCGACACGTTGGCCCGGTTCGGTCGTGGCTGACCACGTCCCGGTCGGCCTCACCCGGCCACAGGCCGCGGCCAAGCGCACCTTCGACCTCGTCGTCGGGGGCGTCGTCTTCGTCGTCACGGCCCCCATCAGTCTCGCGGCGGTGGTCGCGGCCCGTCGTGACACCGGGCTGTCCGGCATCTTCGCGCAGCAGCGGGTCGGCCGCGGCGGTCGGCTCGTCACCGTGCACAAGATCCGCACGATGCGCCCGTCGGTCGAGATCACGACGAGTGTCACCACCTCCGCGGATCCCCGCATCACGCCGCTCGGCAGGCGGCTACGGGCCTGGAAGGTGGACGAGCTGCCGCAGCTCGTCGACGTGCTGGCCGGCCGGATGAGCCTCGTCGGCCCCCGTCCCGACATCGAGGGCTGGGCTGATCGCCTGACGGGCGAGGACCGCATCGTGCTCTCGGTCCGTCCGGGGATCACGGGTCCGGCGTCGCTGGCCTTCCGACACGAGGAGCGGATGCTCGCGGCGGCCGAGGACCCCGAGGCGTACAACCGGGACGTGATCTGGCCAGCGAAGGTTCGCATCAACAGGGCCTACGTCGAGGAATGGTCGCTCCTGGTCGACGTGCGGTGCCTGATGCGGACGGTGTTCTCCGTGGCCGGACGGTTCGACGCGGGCTGAGGCCGTTCAGCCGGCGCCGGAAAGAGCGGGGCCGAGGGCTTCGATGACCCGGTCGATGTCGGCGTCGCTGAGCGCAGAACCACTCGGGAGGGTCACACCGCGAGCGAACAGGTCGGCGCTGGCGCCGGTGTCGACCATCCGGGCCGACCGATACATCGGTTGGAGGTGCATCGGCTTCCACAGGTGCCGCGCCTCGATGCCGGCGGAGCCGAGCGACTCGATGACGGAGTCAGGTGTCGACGGGGTGGCTGCCGGGTCGAGCAGGATGCACGTGAGCCAGCAGTTGTCCTCGTCGTCGCGTCGGGGGCCGAGGCGTCCGAGGAAGGACACCCCGGGGAGATGCGCGAGTGCTGCGGCATAGCGCTCGCGGATCGCCCGCCGTCGGCCGATCATCTCGTCGAGCCGGGACAGCTGACCCACGCCGAGCGCCGCCAGCAGATTCGACATCCGGTAGTTGTAGCCGACCTCGGTGTGCTCGTACCACGGCGCCGGCTGACGAGCCTGCGTGGCCAGATAGCGCGCGCGGTCGACGACGGTGGGGTCGTTCGAGAGCAGCATCCCGCCCCCGGAGGTGGTCATGATCTTGTTGCCGTTGAACGACAGGGCCGCGCTCTGTCCGTAGGAGCCGGCGGGGCGGCCCCCGAGGGTGGCGCCGAGGGCCTCGGCAGCATCCTCGACGTGCGCGACGCCGAGGGCGGCGAGCCCGGGCTCGATGACGTCGTGGTCGGCCGCGCGCCCGAAGAGGTCGACGGTGACGACTGCCGCGACGTCGCGGCCCTCCTTCTGCAGCTCGGACACCGTCGAGAGCAGGGCGTCGGGGTCCACGTTCGCGTCGTCCGGCCGGGAATCGACGAACACCGGTTCGGCGCCGGTGTAGAGCACCGCGTTCGCCGTGGCCGCGAACGTCATCGACGGGAGGACGACGACACGTCCTGGTTCGGCGCCGGCGTGCAGCAGCGCGAGGTGCAGGGCCGCCGTTCCCGAGGACAGGGCCACGGCCGAGGCCACGCCGACCCGCTCCGCGACCGCGGCCTCGAACTGCTCGACGAAGGGCCCCAGCGGAGCAACCCAGCCCGAGCGGAGTGCCTCGACGACGAGCTTCTCCTCGACTTCCGTGACGTGGGCCTGCGAGAGGAGGACGCGCGCGGCTGGCTGGTCGGGGCTCGAGGTCACAGGTGTAAATCCTAGGTCCAGCGGCCGAGTTGTTTGGCAGGGCGCCCGTCACATCGCAGAACGGACAGCTTTGGATTCCCAGAGCGCCGAGATGTCACGCCGTCCGACATCGCGAGTGTCAACGCCAGACGACGCGTCGTCGCGTACAGTTCGTCGCCATGTCCTCGCAAGCCCGGTCAGCCTTCGCTGTGGGCGAGGCCCGCCGGGTGCGCTATAAGCCGCATGAGCTGCTTTTCGCCGCCGCGGTTGCCTCCAGCGTGCTGCCTGCCCTCCCGCCGATCGCCGCTCTGAGTGGACTGATCGGCATCCCTGTCCAAGCTCCGGCCGTGGCGCTGTGGGTGGTGGCTGCACTGCTGTTCGGATCGTCCATGAGGGGACTGTGGCTTGCATTGCTCCTCGCCGCGGTTGGTGCAGCGGCGACCTTGCCGACTGGTGACCCTGTGTTGACCCGGGCCTGGTTCGGCGTGATGTTGGTGCCTCTCGCGCTCTTCGTGGGCCTACAGGCGGTCGATGCCGATGAGGTGAAGAACGCACGCGAGGCTACGCGCTGGGTCCTGTTCGCTGCGTGCGCGGCCCAGGTCTTCTACTACGCCGCCACTGCTGGCGTCCGGGCGCTGGCGTCGCCGTCGTCCGTGTACGTCAATCACACGAACGTCGAATTCTGGGAAGAAGCCGGTCGGCATGTCCTTGCGAACCCGAACAACGCCGCTGTCATCTTCTGCACCGCCTTCGGGTGGGCGGTGGCAGAGTGGGCGGCTGGTGCTCAAGGCCGCCTTTCCGTTGCTTTCGTGCTGACGAGCGCGACGGCGATCTATCTCACCGGCTCACGCGGCGCTTGGTTGACCGCTGGAACGATTCTGCTCCTGGCGGCGCTCTTCCACGTCCGATCACGCGCCCGCGTTGCGCTGCTGCTTTCGATCGCTGTCGCGGCATACGTCGCAGTGGACGCATGGGTCGCGAGGTTCGAAGCGGTGGCGCGAACGGGTGCCTCAGCCAACGTCCGCCTGCAAGCGCGAGCGGTGACCGTCTCGGAGGTGATTGATCACCCAATTGGTCATGGTGTGGGCACGACGGCCGATGTGCTGCGTGATCGACTCGGGGTGGTCGCGTTCCTGAGCAGCGATACCGCTGGAGCGACCAGCCACGACCTCTTCCTCAACTGGGGCGTGTGCGTGGGATGGATCGGCCTGGGTCTGCTTCTGGTGCTCTTAACGGTTGCCGTCCGGGATAGTTACCGCGGCGCGGGATTTCTGGCGCTGCTCCCCCTGCTCGGCTACGTGTTGTGCGGAGAACTCGTGGGGCTGGACATCCTGAACACGACCAACGCCGCCTGGTCGACCGTTCTCGTCGTTCTGATCGGGTTGGGGTGGCGAGGCGGTGCGGTCACGGGGTCCAGGCCGAGTTCCTTGTCGCGCCTATCGAAGGGCGCTGCACGCAGGGGCCGGCCGCTTGTATCTACGGCGCCGCCTCGGGCTCCGCAGAGAGCATCCGGAGAAACGCAGTGATGCGAGCGCCCTGAGCGGTGGGGGAGTAGGCGTCGGCGATGAACGTGTTCGCGGCGGAGCCCAGGTGCCGCAACTCCTCCGGCGCGAGAGCCAGGGTCGAGTCCAGGGTCGTTGCGATGGATGCCGAGTCCTCACCGGTGTAGATCACGAAGGGGTCCCAGCTGGAGGGGATCGTGGGGAGATGAGTGGTCACGACCGGTGTGCTCGTGGTCATGTACTCGAGAAGTTTCGACGGGAATGAGTACTGGACGAACTCTGTGTTCAGCTGACGGGGATTGACCAGCACGGAGGCGCGCGAGTAGGCGCGGCCCAACGTTTCCGTGTCTGCGACCCCGTGAAAGAAGATCCTGGGATCTTCTGCCTCGGCATGACGGCACTCATCGGCCATGGGCCCGTTGCCGTAGATGTGCAGGTGCCACGAGCCGCGACTGCGACCGACCGCATCGATGAGGGCGCGGACCCCGTACTCCTCACGGAGCCCACCGGCGTACAGGGCGATGGGGGGAGCGTCGTCCGCCGCGCCCTCGGATGGCGGCCCCGGCGCACGCAGCGGGCGAGCAATCCCCTCCATGAGCAGCGCCGGCTTGCCGGGGGCGAAGTCACCGGCAAGGGCAGGCGTCAGGGTGATGACCCCGTCGACCCGCTGTAGCCCGGACGCGATGAGGCGCCTGTCCACCCGCTTCATCGCGAGTGACACGCCGTGGTCGAACCGTGTGCGCAGACTGGGGGGATCCGTCATGACGACGACGACCGGGACGGGCAGCCACCGGGACGCGTGGACCGCCGCCCAGATGAAGGGACTGTGGACACCGTGGACGACGATGGCGGCGGTGCGTCCCCGGCGGACGCGTCGAGCGAGGCCCCACGTGGCCGAGATGTAGCGGCTCAGGTGTTTGAGTCCTGTGACGTTGACGAACGGCATGAGCCATCCCGAGACGGCCGAGCCGCCGGAGAATCGCCCGCTCGAGAAGACAATCCGCTTGTTGTGAGGGAAGTCCGAGGCCGGAGCCGCGGAGAGCGCGAAGACCCGCCACCCTGCCGACTCCAGTGCTTCGACGACCGACCAGCCGAAGCGCTGCGTGGCGATGGGCAGGCCGGCGTCGGTGGCCACCAGAGCGCGGAACTCGTCCTCGGGCAGGGCGAAACCGAGGAACACGACCTCGGTCATGACGTGCTGGCCTTGAGCAGGGCTCGGCGGAGCCGCTCCTGGGTCTCCTGCACGCCGAACTCCTCGCGAAAAGCCCTGCGCTCCGAACCGTCTCTGCTGGGCGCTTCCTCGAGGAACCTCGTCAGCTCGCCCAGGCTGTCGACGATCGAGGGTCCCGATGTGCCGTCACCACCGTGCACCGCGACACCGGTACGGACGAGGGTCCGAATGCTTGCCTGGTTGCGAGGCCCGATGGCCATCACGGGCCGACCCGAAGCCAGGTACTCAGGAACCTTCGTGGACACCGACAGCCGGGTGAAGGACACGATCCCCGGGTCCGAGGACTCGAGGAACAGCAAGGCGTCGGAGTTCACGATGGCCTGAGGAACGGCGTCGTGGTCGAGGCTGCCCTCACTGGTGATGCTCCCCACCTCGCGCGCCAGCACCTGCGCTGCACCCAGATCGTGCGTCGGTACGTTCAGCGTGAGCTGCCAACGGCGACCTTCGCCGCGGTGGTCGTCCAGGGCACGGCCGACCGTGCGCAGCACGTCCGCGCGCCCGAGGTGGAGGCCACCCACATACCGGAGGGCGAGTGGCCCGTCCGACGTGGGTCGGCGCTCGGCGATGAGTCGGTCGAAGAGGTCGAAGTCGGCACTGTTGCCGACGACCTCGGCCGGCCGCTGCAATGTCCGGGTGTAGTGATCTCTCATGTCCGCCCCGACGGTCAGGATCTCAGGAGCCTGACGCAGCATGAGGCGCACAGACCGTTCGGCCTCCCGGCGCGCGAGGCCGAACACCTGGCCGTCGGTGAAGAGGTTGTCCATCCAGTCGTCCATGAAGTGCGGCACGACCGGGACGTCAAGACGGCGCGACAGCGCCGTCACGAACCTGGTGATGCGAACACCACCCAGGAGGGAGTGGATGACCTGCGGTCGAAAGCGCTCGATCTCCTCCAGCCACCGACCTCCAGTCCAGACCGGGCCGATGTCGTTGAGCGCGGTCATTCCGATCCTCACCCTCGTCCTCAGGGGGGTGACTCCACTGCGCCGCACGGACGGGTTGAGTCCGTCCGTCGCCGGCTTCGGCATCCGATCACCGAGGACCGTGCGAATCAAGCCGTCCACGGGCGCAGTCGACATCGGCGCGAGCGCGAGGTTCTGGCCGGACGCCGAGCGTGTCTGCCGGCTGTGGGTGTAGAGCTCGAAGAGGTTCTCCCGGGGCCACGCTGCGAACATCGACCCCAAGGTCAGGCCGGTGTTGGTGGGGGACCCGATTCGGTTGAAGCCGACGTGCAGGACGCGCGGGTACTCCATGGCTCTCCTCATGCGGCTGGCCTGGTGTCGAGCCGGAAGCGACGCAGGGTTCGGTGGTACCCCAGGGTGCACGCGGGCCAGATGATCAGCAGGAAGGCGACTGCCCCCACCCACGGGATCCAGATGAAGCCGTAGGTCTCGCTGACCCACCACTTGAGCGGCAGGCTGACGAGGAGCGCGAGGTAGCCGAGTGTCTGGGGGCCGAGTACCTCGGCACCGTTCTGGGCCATGAATGCCGGTCCGGTCGCGGATTGCGCCACCCACCAGGCCGCCAAGCCTGCCCAGAGGACGGGCTCTCGGGCGATCCCTGACTGGAGCCACGCGTCCACGAGTCCAGGGCCGAGGACTGCAGCCAGCGCCCCGGCGCCTCCGACGGCGGCGACCGACACGACGGTCATGCGGCGTGTGACGACCGAGACCCAGTCGACGTCGCCGGCTGCCAGTGCTTGGGCGTGCAATGGCCACAGCGGCTGCGTCAGGCTCAGGGCCAGGGTGCCGATCACCGCGAAGATACGAGCCGGCACGGAGAACGTGGGCACGTCCTCCAACCCGGCGGTGTGCGCGACGAGCCACGGATCGACCTGCGTACTGACGGTCAGCAACACGGTGATCAGGAGGAACCTGCTCCCGAGGCCGAGAATCTGACGAAGGACCCCGAAGGACGACAGGCTGAGATCCGGACGAAGACCGCGACCCTGGGTGGTCAGGAAGAAGAAGGTCAGGGTGTTGAGGAGGGCGATGGCGACCGGGGTGAAGGCGCACCAGGCCACGAAGGTTCCGGCGCCGGGATCGGACTTCGCCGCCACGAATGCGACGGCGAGCGAGGCGAGGCTCCCGACGGTCTGCCACACGTTGGAGACCGCCTGCTGCCCGATGCCGTACTGCACCCTGACCACGAGGCTGGCCACGATGTTGCCGACGAACGCAGCGAGCGTCGCGAGGGCGATCGCGCTGATCTCGGGATCGCGAGGATCCGTGGCGCCGAGCAGTGCAGCCCAGGGAACGACCCGGGTCGTGAGGAGCAGGATGAGCCAGCCGGCCAGCACGATGAGTGTGGCCACCAGGTACGCGTTCGTCACGTACGCGCGTGCGAGTCGCTCTCCCTCGGTCCCCGGAGCGCGGTCCCGGGCCGACAGCTGACCCAGCTTGGTCATCAGGCCTGTGCCCAGGCCCAGGTCGGCGAAGAGCATCAGGCTGGTGACTGCGAGGGCCGCGGACCAGGCACCGTATCCCTCGGCACCCAGGTAGTCGAGGCTGATGGGGACCAGCAAGAGCGGGGTGAGGACGGCCACGCCTCTGCTGAGGACAGAGGTGACGACGCCACCCAAGAGGATCCGCGCGCGTTCCCGCCGAGGTTCGTCAGGCGTCGGCGTCTCGGCGGCAGGGATCTTCGCGGGGTCAGACGTCATGGGTGCTGGCGGATACCTGCCCACGAGTGGTGGCGCCGGGCCGTCGAGAGGATGAAGTTGACGGTGCGCTCGCTCGTGTTGTCGATGAGGTAGTCGTCCGGGGTGAGGTGGCCGACCCCGTCGCGCGCGCGGTCGGCGGCCATCGCGACGGCGACGGCCTCGACGACGTCGTGGGCGTCGAGCCCGGTCATGAGGATGCCGCCGGTGTCGAGCGCCTCGGGGCGCTCGACGGAGTCGCGCAGGGTGACGGCCGGGAAGCCGAGGAGCGTCGACTCCTCCGCGATGGTCCCGCTGTCGGAGAGGCAGCAGGCGGCCCTGAGCTGGAGGTGGTTGTAGTCGTGGAAGCCCAGCGGGTCGCTGAACGTGACGCCCTCCGGCTCCGACCACTCCGGCAGCGCCTCGAGCCGCTTGCGGGTACGCGGGTGGGTGGAGACGAAGACCGGCAGGCCGAAGCGCTCGCGGACGGCGACGAGGCAGTCGAGGAGGGCACGTAGCCGCTCGGGGGAGTCGACGTTCTCCTCGCGGTGGGCGCTGACGAGGAAGTAGCCGCCCTCCTCGAGACCGAGGCGCTCGAGGACGTCCGAGGCGAGGATCTGCTCGCGGTAGGCGTCGAGCACCTCGCGCATCGGGGAGCCGGTCTTGATGATGCGTCGGGGGTGCAGACCCTCGGCGAGCAGGTTGCGCCGGGCGTGCTCGGTGTAGACGAGGTTGAAGTCGGCGACGTGGTCGACGAGCCGGCGGTTGGTCTCCTCCGGGACGTTCTCGTCGAAGCACCGGTTGCCGGCTTCCATGTGGTACACCGGGATTCGCAGCCGCTTGGCCATCACGGCGGCGATGCAGGAGTTGGTGTCGCCGAGGACGACGACCGCGTCGGGGCGCTCCTCGAGCATCACCTTCTCGGCGGCGACGAGCGTGCCGCCGAGGACTGCGCCGAGGGACGAGGTGTCGACCCCGAGCATGTGGTCGGGCTCGCGGATGCCGAGGTCGCGGAAGAAGACCTCGTTGAGCGAGTAGTCGTAGTTCTGGCCGGTGTGCACGAGGACGTGCTCGACCCTGGCGTCGAGCCGCGCGATGACCCGCGAGAGGCGGATCAGCTCGGGGCGGGTGCCCACGACGGTCATGACCTTGAGCATCAGGCTCCGGCCTCCTGGGCGACGGGGTGGGGGAAGGTGTCCGGCGCGTCCGGGCGGAACAGCTCGTGCGACCAGAACTGCGTGAGGAGCACATCATCCCCGGTGTTCGTGATGTTGTGCGCCCAGCCGGTCGGCATGTCGACCGCGCAGGGGGCCTCGCCGGACACCGCGAACTCGACGACCTCGTCGTGGAACATCCGGCGCAGCGCGATGGTCGCGCGGCCCTGGACCACGGCGAAGCGCTCGATCTTGGTCAGGTGGTAGTGCTCGCCGCGGGTGACCCCGGGCACGGTCGTCGAGATGCTCGACTGGCCCTCGCCACCGCGGCTCCGGACGGTCTCGACGAAGGTGCCGCGGGCGTCGGAGTGCGGCTGCAGCAGCACCGGGTAGCGCTGCGGGAAGAGGGCCGCCCGGTAGGTGTTGAAGAGCGCGATCCGGAACGGCGTGGAGAGGTCGGGGAACTCGCCGGTGGAGTAGCTGGCCTCGAACTCGTGGAGCAGGTCGAGGACCTCCTGGACCCCCACCTCCGTGCCTCGCGGGTCGAGGCGCTCGGCGTCGGTGGTCACGGCGTCGAGGAGCGCCTGCGCGGCGTCCTGCACGTGGAGCAGCTCGACCGGGCGGTCGGCCACCTCGGGGGACTCGCCGGCCGCGACCGCGTGGACGAAGGTCGCGACGAAGCTGTTGTACCGGGGCCGGCCGTGCTCGCCGAAGATGTTCGGCAGGCGCACGTCGACGACGGCGTGGCCCTCGGCCCGCAGCGCGGTCAGTGCGGACGCGGCGGCCGCCTTGCCCGTGCCGTACGGGGTGCCGTTGCCGTCCTGGATCGAGTTGGCGTAGACCACGCGCACGGGGTGGCCGGCGGCGCGGACGGCGGCCGCGACGTCCTCGGCGAGCGCGATGTTGCCGCGCTCGACCTCGTCGTCGGAGCCGCGGTTGACGCCGGCGACGTGCACCACCGCGTCGGCGGACCCGACGAGGGCCGACAGATCGGCCCAGTTCTCCCGGGTGACGGCGACGACGTCGTGCTGGCCCTGCGCGTGCGCGCGCAGCCGGGTGTGCCACCCGAGGAAGCCGGACGCTCCGGTGAGGACGACCCTCATGCGCCGGTCTCCGCGAGCGCGGCGCGGATCTCGGGAAGGGTGCGGAGCATGGCCTCGGTCTGCTCGACGTCCATCTGCTGGGTGGTCGTCGAGTCGTACTCCTCGATGACCGGGTCGCCCGGCTCGCCGCGGTCGACGTAGATGCCGTAGTCGAGCGCGCGGGCGTCGAGGGAGACGCGGAAGTAGTCGCCCTGGTCCTCGGAGCGCGCGGTCTCCTCGCGGGTCAGCAGGGTCTCGTACATCTTCTCTCCGTGGCGGACGCCGATGACCTGGATCTCCGGCTCGCCGAACCCGAGGACCCGGGAGGTGGCCCGGGCCAGCGTTTCGACCGTGCAGGCCGGGGCCTTCTTGACGAAGAGGTCGCCCGGGGTCGCGTGGAGGAAGGCGTGCTCGACGAGGTCGACCGACTCCTGGAGGGACATGAGGAAGCGGGTCATCGACGGCGCGGTGAGGGTCAGCGGCTTGCCGGCCTGGAGCAGCTTGACGAACAGGGGGATGACCGAGCCGCGCGAGTACATGACGTTGCCGTAGCGGGTGACCGAGACGGTCGTCGCCGACTCCGGGTGGTTGCGCGCGAAGGCCTGGGCGGTCTTCTCCATGAGGGCCTTCGACATGCCCATGGCGTTGACCGGGTAGACGGCCTTGTCGGTGCTCAGGCAGACGAGCGAGCGCACGCCGTTGCGGTGCGCGGCCTGGATGACGTTCTGGCTGCCGACGACGTTGGTCTTGACCGCTTGGTCCGGGAAGAACTCGCAGGACGGGACCTGCTTGAGCGCCGCCGCGTGGAAGACGAAGTCGGCGCCGGTGACCGCGTTGTTGACGCTCTCGAAGTCGCGGACGTCCCCGACGAAGAACTTGACCCGCGGGTCGCCGAGCCGCTGGCGCATGTCGTCCTGCTTGGCCTCGTCCCGGCTGAGGATGTTGATGCGCTTCACGCTGCGGTCGAGCAGGTGGGTGACCATCGTCGAGCCGAACGACCCGGTCCCGCCGGTGATCGTCACCGTTGCGCCGGCAACGTCCAAGGCGTTGTCAGACATCAGTCTCCTTCATCGGGGTTCAGGGAACAGGGTGCCACCGGGAGTCCCCGGGCACGCAGAGGCCGTGGTGTGGCGGTCGAGCCGTCACGAGCGAGAGCTCACCGGTCCCGTGCCTGAGTACGCGACGAGCCAGGACCGCACGTCGGCGGAGGACGGCAGGTGCAGGCCGTCGGCATCGAGGCCCGGGACGAGGACGGAGGTGACGAGCGGGTGAGCCGAGGCGCGGACCTCCTCGCCCGGGGTGAACAGCTCCTCGGAGAGCTTCTCGCCCGGTCGCAGGCCCGTGTAGACGATCTCGATGTCAGGCCGCCCGGACAGGTGGATCATCGTGCGCGCCATCTCGGTGATGTTCACCGGCGTGCCCATGTCGAGGACCATCACCTCGCCGCCGGTGCCGATCGAGCCGGCCTGGAGCACGAGTTGGCAGGCCTCGGGGATGAGCATGAAGTAGCGCTCGACGTCCGGGTGGGTGACGGTGACCGGGCCGCCCTGCCGGATCTGCTCGGTGAACGAGAGGACGACCGAGCCGCGGGAGCCGAGGACGTTGCCGAACCGGACGCTGGTGTAGCGGGCGTGCGGCTCATGGGCGTCGGCGGCGGCGGTGAGCCGCTCGGCGATCCGCTTGGACCAGCCGAGGACGCACGAGGGGTTGGCGGCCTTGTCGGTGGAGATGTTGACGAAGGTGTCGACCCCGACCCGGCGCGCGGCGTCGATGACGTTCGCCGTGCCGACGACGTTGGTCTTCAGCGCCTCGTCGGGGTGCCGCTCGAGGAGGGTGAGGTGCTTGAGGGCCGCCGCGTGGAAGACGACGTCGGGGCGGGTGCGCTCGAAGACCTCGCGGACGGCCTCGACGTCGCGGATGTCGCAGAGCACGAGGGAGTCGGTGTCGAGGAGGGCTTGCCCCTCGATGGACATCTGCGTGGCGTGCAGGCCCGACTCGTCGCGGTCGAGCATGAAGAGCTGCTCGGGGAAGAAGCGGGAGATCTGGCGGCACAGCTCGCTGCCGATGGAGCCGCCCGCGCCGGTGACGAGCACCCGCCGCCCGGAGAGCTGCTGGGAGATGACGGCCATGTCGAGGTCGACCGGCTGGCGGCCGAGCAGGTCGGCGACGTCGAGGTCGCGCAGGTCGCCGGCCGTGGGGCGCTGGCCGAAGAGCTCGCGGACCGGCGGGAGGACGAGCACCGACAGGCCGGCGTCGGCGGCCCGGCTGGACAGCTCACGGACGAGCTCGGCCGAGGCGCTGGGCACGGCGATGATCAGCGTGTCGGCCTCGCGGTCGGCGGCGACGGTCGCGAGGTCGGTGCGGCGCCCGCGGACCCGCACGCCGGAGATGGTCAGCCGCTGCTTCGCACCGTCGTCGTCGAGGAGCGCGACGGCCTGGATGCCGCTGCCCGGGTCGCGGGTGAGGCTGCGGACGAGCACGCGGCCGCCGGCGCCCGCGCCGAAGACGATCGCCCGGCGGGCGCCCGCCGAGGCCCGGGTGCGGCGGGTCGAGCGGGCGCGCACGACGAAGCGGCCGGCGAACATCGCCGAGAGGGCGAGGACGGTGCCGGTGACCGGGACGCTGCGGGGGAGGGCGATGGCGTCGGTGGCGGCGACGAGGACGGCGAGGACGGCGCCGGTGCCGACGGTCGCGCGGGCCAGCTCGCCGGCCTCCTCGAAGGAGCCGAGCTCGTGGCTGACGGCGTACGGGCCCCAGAGCCAGCCGATGCCGGTCTGGAGGACGGCGACGAGGAGGGCGCCGAGCACGAGCCCCCGGGCGTACTCGACGGGGAGCGCGAAGTCGAGGCGGAGGATGGCGGCGAGGGTGAGGGCCGCGGCCCAGCAGGCGGCGTCGACGAGCGTCCACCCGAGGCGGGTGACGAGGGCCCGACGGACGGTGAACAGAGCCAAGCCCCCTTGTCGGCGAGCGCTTCCGGGCGCTCGGTAGTGTCGTGCACCCTGATGCCCTGGGCTGCGAGAGCGGCCCACCCCTGCTGGAGTGCGGAAGCGATGTTACCCGAGGTGAGAAAGTGAACGGACCGGGACACGTCCTCGTGGTCTGCACCGGCAACGTGTGCCGGTCGCCCTACCTCGAGCGCCGCCTGCGCCAGGACCTGGCGGGCACCGGCATCGAGGTCTCGAGTGCCGGCACCCGCGGGCTCGTCGGCCGCGACATGGACCCCACGAGCCGTGCGCTGCTCGTGCGGGCCGGGGCCGACGCCGAGGGCTTCGCCGCCCGCGAGCTGACGTCCGAGCTCGTCGCGGGGGCCGACCTCGTCATCACCGCCGCGCGCGAGCACCGGGCCGCCGCCGCGCGGCTGCACCCGGCCGCCCTGCGCCGGGCGATGACCCTGCGCGACCTCGCCGACCTCCTCGACGGCGTGACCCCGCGCGAGCTGGCCGACGGCTACCACGGGGAGAGCACCTGGGTGCGGCACGTCGTCGACGTCGCCGCCTCGCGCCGCGGCCTCGTGCCGGCCCGTCAGGACGGGGTCGACGTCACGGACCCGATCGGGCGCGGACCGGAGGTCTTCGACCGGATGGCGGCCGAGATCGACGGTGCGCTCGTGCCGGTCGTGGCCGCGCTGCGCGCCGCGCCCTCGGCCTGAGTCGTCGGCCTGAGTCGTCGGCCCGAGTCGTCAGGCCCGGCCGACGCGGGTGCGGTCGCGACGCATCGCCGCGTCGTCCGGGGTCTCGTACGAGTAGCCCCCGTACTGGCCGCCGGCCCGCGGCGGCACGCGGTTCATCACGACGCCGAGCACCTGGCCGCCGACCGAGCCGAGCGACTCGAGGGTGTGGGCGAGCTGGTCGCGGTCGACGAGCCCGGAGCCCGCGACGACGATGGCGCCGTCGGCGAGCTTGGAGAGCACGACCGCGTCGGTGACCGGCAGGGTCGGCGGGGCGTCGATGATCACGTAGTCGAAGCGCCGCACGAGGTTGGCCAGGAGGGTCTGCATCGAGGAGGACCCGAGCAGCTCGGAGGGGTTCGGGGGGATGCGCCCGGCACCGAGCACCCAGAGGTTGGTGCCGCCGTACGGCTGGATGACGTCGATGACGTCGGCCTTGTCGATGAGCGCGTCGGTGAGCCCGACCGAGCCCTCGAGGCCCATGTACTCGAGGACCTTGGGGCGGCGCAGGTCGGCCTCGATGAGGCAGACCCGGGCGCCGGCCTGGGCCATCGTCAGGGCGAGGTTGGCGGTGAGCGTGCTCTTGCCCTCGCCCGCGAGCGAGGACGTGACGACGATCGTGCGCGGGTGGTTCGCCGCGTCGACGAACTGCAGGTTGGTGCGCAGCGACCGGAAGGCCTCGGCGCGCGGCGAGCGCGGGTCGACCTCGACGATGAGCGGACGCTTCTGCGCGTCGGGGTCGTGCGAGATGGAGCCGAGGATCGGGGCGTCGGTGACCTGCTTGACGTCCTCGGCCGACTTCACGCCCTTGTCGAGGACCTGGCGCAGCACCGCGACCCCGAGGCCGAGGAGCAGGCCGAGCACCGCGCCGAGGGCGACGTTGCGCACCGGCTTCGGGCTGACCGGGCTCTCCGGGGTGGTCGGCGGCTGGACGACGGTGACCTTGACCGGGCTCGACTTCGCGCCCGCGGGGCTCTCGAGCTCGGAGACCGCGGTGGGGAACTCGGCGGCGATGGCCGTGCCGATGGCCTGCGCCCGCGACGGGTCGGCGTCGCGGACCGCGACCTCGATGAGGACGGTGTCCGGGGGCGTCGTGGCCGTGACCTGGTTCGCGATGGCCGCGCCGTCGCCGCCGACCGACTGGGCGACGGGGTCGAGGATGCGCGGGGTCGCGAGGAGCTGGGTGTAGGACTTGACCCGCTGCTGGGTGAAGGTGCTGCCCTGGAGCAGGGAGACGCTGTCCTCGGAGCCGGTGGTGGAGACGAAGAACTGGGTCGTGGACTCGTACTGCTTCGTCGACGTCAGCGTGGCCGCGGTCGCGAGGAACACGCAGGCCAGCACGACGAGGACGATGACCCGCCAGCGCTTGCGCACGACGAGCAGGTAGTCCTGGAGTTCCACGGTGTTCTCGTCCTCGGTGGTCGCGGTGGCCCGGGGGTGTCTCCTCCCCCCGGATGTCCGTCGTGAATCGTAACCGTCGGCGGCGCGCACGTCGCGGCGGCAGGCCCTCCGTTCGGCGATTCCGTTGAGCCAGGGGCCGTCGTCGGGGATGCTGGCCGGATGGACCGCCGATCGCTGCTCACCGCGGGTCTCGCGGCCTTCTTCGTCCTCGACCTCGTCCTCGTCGCCTACGCGGTCCGCTGGTCCTCGACGCCCGCGGCCTCCGTCGGCGTCCGGTCGACGGCCTCCGGCACCCCCACGGCGAGCGGGTCGGCGAGCCCCACGGAGCCCGCCGAGAGCGGGTCGCCGAGCCCGTCGAGCAGCCCGTCGACGCCGTCACCCACCGACACCCCGCTGACCACCGTCCTCGTCGCCGCCTCCGACACCGAGGCCTGGGTGGCGAGCACCGGGTCGTGCGGCAAGCCGGGGTCGGTGTCGGTCACCGGCGACGGCGGGGACTCGTGGGCGCGGCACGACGCCCCCGGCGCCGTCACGCGCATCCGCCCGACGTCGGGGTCGGAGGCCTTCGTCATCGGTGGCGACGGCGACTGCGACCTGCGCCTGTGGACCAGCACCGACGCCGCGGCCGGCTGGGGCGACCCCGCGAGCGCCGCCCGGGGCTGGGCGCGGGTCCCGGAGTCGACCGGTGACGTGCACACCCCGCGCGACGAGGTCGTCCGCCCGTGCGGCAAGGCCAAGGTCCTCGACCTCTCCGCCGACGGCGGCACCCGCGCCACCGTGCTGTGCGGCGGCGGGCGGCTGCGCGTGACGACCGACAACGGCTCCTCGTGGGACGACACGGCCACCGTCGAGGGCGCGGTGGCGGTCGCCGGGCGCCCCGACGGGTCCGGCGTCGTCGCGGTCGTCACGCAGGAGTGCCCCGGCACCGTGGTGCAGTCCTACGACGGCAGCGAGGTCGGGAAGCCGCTCTGCTTCGCCGACGCGATCCCGGCCGCGGGCCGCACGTCGGTGTCGACGAGCGGCCCGGCCGTGTGGCTGCTCGCCGGTGACGCGGTCTGGCGCACCCCGAAGCTCGGCAGCGACTGGCGCTCGGCGGGCAGCATCCGCTGAGGCCGCGGGCGCGCGGCTCCGCTCAGGCGAGCGCGTCGAGCGCCGCGCGCACCTCCGCGAGCACCTCGGGGCGGGCGACGACGAGGTCGGGCAGCCACGGGTTCTCGCGGTTGTACTCCAGCGGCGAGCCGTCGACCCGGGTGGGCGCGAGGCCGTGCCCGATCGCGACGGCCACCGGTGCGGCGGAGTCCCACTCGTACTGCCCGCCCGCGTGGACGTAGGCGTCGACCGTGCCGTCGAGGACGGCCATCGCCTTGACGCCGGCCGAGCCCATCGGCACGAGCTCGGCCCCGAGCCGCTCGGCGAGCTCGACGACGAAGGCCGGCGGGCGGCTGCGGCTGACCGCGAGGCGCACCGGGCCGTCGGGGCGCGGCGGGAGGTCGGCGGGCCGGTCCATCCGGTGCACGACGTCGCGCGCCGGCAGCCCGACCGCGCCGGCGACGAGCGAACCGTCCTCCCAGAGCGCGACGTGGACGGCCCAGTCGTCGCGCGGGCGCTCGGAGAACTCGCGCGTGCCGTCGAGCGGGTCGACGATCCACACCCGGTGCGCGGCGAGGCGGCGGGGGTCGTCGGCGCCCTCCTCGCTGAGGACGGCGTCGTCGGGGCGGCGCTCGGCGAGCAGCCGGACGATCAGCTCGTGCGAGGTCCGGTCGCCGAGGTCCTTGAGGTCGGCGCCGTCGAGGTCGGTGCGCTCGGCGCGCACGGCGACGAGCGCCCGGCCCGCCTCCGCGGCGACCGCCGCCGCCACCTCGTGGTCGTCGGCCGGGGAGTCGGTCATCGGGGGGTCCTCTCGTGGGGGTCGCGGGGTCCGGGCAGGTCGCCGAGGTCGGGGTCGCCCCGGTGCGGCGTGAAGGCGGGCAGGCCGTGCGCCCGGCGGAGCACGGCCCAGGCGAGCGGGCCGAGGACGAGGAGCGCGGCACCGGTGGCGCCGACGACCATCGGCGGCACCTTGAGCAGGCTGAGCCCGGTGAGGGTCAGGACGATGACGATGCCGCGCCGGATCGCGGTGCCGGGGACCCACGCCGCGAGGCGCGCCCCGACGAAGGTGCCGGGGGTGCCGCCGAGCACGAGCGGGATGAGCACGGCCCACGTGATGCCGGAGACGATGACGTGCGACACCGCGGCGGACAGGACGAGGGGCACGGCCTGCACGAGGTCGGTGCCGACGAGCCGGCGGGCCGCGAGGGCGGGGTGCAGGAGGAGCAGGGAGACCATGATGATCGAACCCGACCCGACGCTCGTCAGCCCGACGAGGAGGCCGCCGACCGCACCGACGGCGATGGTGGCCGCGACCCGGACCTTCACCTCGCCCTCCTCGCCGCGGCCCCAGTGGTGGAAGACCGTGCCGTAGATCCGCAGCGTGTACGTGCTCGCGGCGAGGAGCAGGGCGACGCCGATCGCGAGCCGGAGGAAGGCCTCCCGCTGCTCGACCGAGCCGACGGCGTCGACGACGAACGCGCCGGCGAAGGCGAACGGCACCGACCCGAGCATCAGCAGGCGGGCCAGGCGCCAGTCGGGGGAGCCGCTGCGGGCGTGCACCGCGGCCCCGACGCTCTTGTTGATCGCGGCGGCGACGAGGTCGTTCGCGACGGCGGCCGTCGGCGGGATCCCGAGGAAGACGAGTGCGGGCGTCATCAGCGCACCGCCGCCCATCCCCGTCAGCCCGACGACGATGCCGACGAGGAAGCTGACGGCGAGCAGGGCGAGGGCGGCGCCGGAGATCAGGTCATCGGGCACGGTGGCTCCCGGACTCGGTGGGGCGGTCGAGCAGGTCGAGGACCTCGGCGACGCACTCGTCGACGGGCCGGCCGGTCGTGTCGAGGCGCAGGTCGGGGTGCTCGGGCACGTCGTACGGGGCGGAGATGCCCGTGAAGTCGGGGATCTCGCCGCGCCGGGCGGCGGCGTAGAGGCCCTTGCGGTCGCGGCGCTCGCACTCCTCGAGCGGGGTCGCGACGTGGACGAGGAGGAAGCGCCCGCCCCGGGCGGTGACGAGGTCCTCGACCTCGCGGCGCACGGCGTCGTGGGGGGCGATCGGGCTGCAGATCGCGAGGCCCCCGTGGTGGGCGACCTCGGCCGCGACCCAGCCGATCCGGCGGACGTTGGTGTCGCGGTCGGCCGGCGAGAAGCCGAGGCCCGCGGTGAGGTGGCGCCGGACGACGTCGCCGTCGAGGAGGGTGACGGACGTCCCGGCCTCGACGAGCCGGGTGGCCACCGAGCGCGCGATGGTCGACTTGCCCGAGCCGGAGAAGCCGGTGAGCAGCAGGACGACGCCGGGGTCGTGGTGCCGGGCGTCTGCGGCGGCGGCCGCGGGCGGGGCTGCGGGACGAGGGGCCAGGGCCGGGTCGAGCCCGAGGGTGGTGAGGAGGGCGGCGCGCCGCTCGGCGTCGTCCGGGACCGGGGCGACAAGCACCCGTCCGCCGGCCGGCGTGGCGGCGGCGACGGCGGCCCGCACGGCGTCGGTGCCGGCAGTCGTGCCGTCGAGGGAGGTCGAGGCGAGCACGAGCAGCGTCGCGCCGGGCGGCACCTCGGCGGGCACGTCGGCGGCGGACCCGACGAGCACCACATCGGCGCCGGACAGGTCCTCGGGGGCGGTGAGGTGCAGCTCCTGGAACGGGCGCGACGACGGCTCGGAGAGCCAGATCGGCCGGCCGCCGAGCAGGCCGTTGCCGAGGTCTCCCACCCCGTCGAGCCGGACGACCGGCACCCCCTCGGGGTCGACGACGACGAGGGCGCCGGCGGCCTCGGCGGCCCGGGCCTCGCTCTCCGGCAGGCGGATCGCGCGCAGCGGTGCATCCGGCCCGTAGAGCCCGCGACGCAGCAGGTCGAGGTCGTCGAGGTCCTCGCGCTGCGGGTGGAACACGGGCGGTGCATCGGTCACCGCGCCAGTCTGCACGGAACGTGGGGGTCCAGTCTCCGGATCCGCACCAGATGGACGCCCTTGCGCGGGTAGGGTTCCAGCCGTCAGGGACCAGAGAGAAACACGGGTGATCCCAGTGCAGGCCAGTGCCGACTACCGGCTCTCCCACCTCGAAGAGCTCGAGTCGGAGTCGATCCACATCTTCCGCGAGGTCGTCGCGGAGCTGGAGCGACCCGTCCTCATGTTCTCCGGGGGCAAGGACTCCATCGTCATGCTGCGGTTGGCCGAGAAGGCCTTCTACCCCGCGCGGCTGCCCTTCCCGCTGCTCCAGGTCGACACCGGCCTCGACTTCCCCGAGGTGCTCCAGACCCGCGACAACTGGGTCGAGCGGCTCGGCGCCCGGCTCGTCGTCGCGTCCGTCGAGGAGGCGATCGCCACCGGTGTCGTCGTCGACGACGGCAAGACCAGCCGCAACCGGATGCAGACCGCGACGCTGCTCGACGCCATCGAGACGCACGGGTTCACCGCGGCGTTCGGTGGCGGCCGGCGCGACGAGGAGAAGGCCCGCGCCAAGGAGCGCGTGTACTCGCACCGCGACGAGTTCGGCCAGTGGGACCCCAAGAACCAGCGCCCCGAGCTGTGGTCGCTCTACAACGGGCGGCTCCACGAGGGCGAGCACATGCGGATCTTCCCGCTCTCGAACTGGACCGAGCTCGACATCTGGCACTACATCGCCCGCGAGGGGATCGAGATCCCCTCGATCTACTTCGCCCACCAGCGGCGGGTGTTCGAGCGCGACGGCATGCTGCTCTCCGAGCACCCGGCCAACCCGTGCCGCGACGGCGAGGTCGTCACCGAGCGCACCGTCCGGTTCCGCACGGTCGGCGACCTGACGCTCACCGGCTGCGTCGAGAGCCCGGCCACGACCCTCGACGAGATCGTCGAGGAGGTGTCGGTCGCCCGCGTCACCGAGCGCGGGGCCACCCGCGGCGACGACCGGTTCTCCGAGGCCGCCATGGAGGACCGCAAGAAGGAGGGGTACTTCTGATGGACCTGCTGCGCTTCGCCACGGCCGGCTCGGTCGACGACGGCAAGTCCACGCTCATCGGGCGCCTGCTCCTGGACTCGAAGGCGATCTTCGAGGACCAGCTCGAGGCCGTCGAGGCCACGTCGAACGCCAAGGGCTACGACTACACCGACCTCGCGCTGCTCACCGACGGGCTGCGGTCCGAGCGCGAGCAGGGCATCACCATCGACGTCGCGTACCGCTACTTCGCCACTCCGCGAAGGAAGTTCATCATCGCGGACACCCCGGGGCACGTGCAGTACACCCGGAACATGGTCACCGGTGCGTCGACCGCCGACCTCGGGCTCGTGCTCGTCGACGCGCGCCAGGGGCTCACCGAGCAGTCCCGCCGGCACGCCGTGCTCCTGTCGCTGCTGCGGGTGCCGCACCTCGTCCTCGCGGTGAACAAGATGGACCTCGTCGGGTTCGACCAGGGCGTCTTCGAGCGGATCCGCCAGGAGTTCGTCACCTTCACCCAGCGGCTCAACGTGCCCGACCTCGCGGTCATCCCGATCTCGGCGCTCCAGGGCGACAACGTCGTGACGCGCAGCGACGCGATGCCCTGGTACGAGGGCTCGTCGCTGATGCACCACCTCGAGAACGTGCACATCGCCTCCGACCGTGACCTGCGCGACGTGCGCTTCCCGGTGCAGTACGTCGTGCGCCCGAAGTCCGACGAGCACCACGACTACCGCGGCTACGCGGGGCAGGTGGCGTCCGGCGTGCTCAAGCCCGGCGACGAGGTGATGGTGCTGCCGAGCGGCCTCACGAGCCGGATCGCGGCCATCGACTCCTTCACCGAGCAGGTCGAGGAGGCGTTCCCGCCGATGTCGGTCGTCGTGCGCCTCGAGGACGACCTCGACGTCTCGCGCGGCGACATGATCTGCCGCGTCAACAACGCCCCGGAGCCCACTCAGGACGTCGACGCGATGGTCTGCTGGATGACCCGCGAGCCGCTGCGGCCGCGCCAGAAGCTGGCCATCAAGCACACGACGCGCTCGGCCCGGGCGCTCGTCAAGGACATCCAGTACCGGCTCGACATCAACACGCTGCACCGCGACGGCGACACCCGCGAGCTGGGGCTCAACGAGATCGGTCGCGTCACGCTGCGCACCACCCAGCAGCTGCTCGTCGACCCGTACGAGCAGAACCGGACGACGGGCTCATTCATCCTCATCGACGAGGCCACCGGCACGACCGTCGGCGCGGGGATGATCAACTAGCCCTCGTGCTGCTCGTCTCCGCCAACGTCAACGGCATCCGTGCCGCCGCCCGCCGCGGTGGCCTCGCCTGGCTCGCCGCCCGCGACGCCGACGTCGTCACGCTCCAGGAGGTGCGCGCCGACGACTCCCAGCTGCGGTCGGCGCTCGCCGACGGCGGGTTCGGGGACTGGCACGTGGCGCACGCGCCGGGCTCGGCCAAGGGTCGGGCCGGCGTGGCGGTGCTGTCACGGCATCCGCTGAAGGACGTGCGCGCCTCCCTCGCAGGGGAGTTCGATGACCAGGGCCGCTGGGTCGAGGCCGACGTGCTCGTCGACGGCGAGGTCGTCACGGTGGCGTCGGCGTACGTGCACACCGGCGAGGCGCGGACGCCGCGGCAGGAGGAGAAGGAGCGCTTCCTCGGCGCCGTCGGCGACCGGGTGGGGGAGTGGGCGGCCGACGGGCGGCTCGCGGTGCTCACCGGCGACCTCAACGTCGCGCACACGGCCGACGACCTCAAGAACTGGAAGGGCAACCGCGGCAAGGCCGGGTTCCTCCCCGCCGAGCAGGCCCACCTCGACCGCTGGGCGGCCGAGCACGGGCTCGTCGACGTGACCCGCCGGCTGCACGGTCCCGGCCCGGGACCGTACTCGTGGTGGTCGTGGCGCGGGCAGGCCTTCGACAACGACTCCGGCTGGCGGATCGACTACCAGCTGGCGACCGCGCCTCTCGCCGAGCGGGCGGTCTCGGGCTCCATCGGGCGGGCCGACAGCTACGCCGAGCGCTGGAGCGACCACGCGGCCGTGCTCGTCGACTACGCGCTCTGAGTGCGCTGGGTCACGCCTCCCGGCGCGCCGCCCGCTGGGCCATGAGCTCCTCGACGGCGCTCGGCAGGGTCGTCTCGAAGTCGATGAGCTTGGCCCACGTGGGCGTGACGACGACCCGCACCATGCCGTCGTAGAGCGAGCGGACCTCGGCCTCCCAGGCCACCCGCTGCTCCTCGCTCATGTCGTACGTGCCGTTCATCCGCAGGTACTCCTCCGGGATGCCGTCGACGACGTCGAGCTCGACCGTACCGCGGACGAGGAGGATCTTCGGCGGGTGCACCTCGGTGTCGATGGTCAGCGCGACCGCCGGGTTGCGGCGTAGCGACGCCAGCTTCGGAGAGTTCTTCGTCGTGCAGACGACGACCTGGGACCCGGTCCAGGTGAACGCGATCGGGATGGTCCGCGGCGTGCCGTCCGGCGCGACGTAGGCCATCCGCAGGATGTCGCGGGCCAGGAGCTCCCGGCTGTACGGGCGCTCCAGGACCTCGGTGATCTCGTGCTGCTGCATCGTCGTCCCCATCCGTTCGGTGCGGCCGGTGGGTCGGCCGCTGTACCCCTGGGTCGGAGCCGCCTGCCGGATCTCGACATCGACTCTCACCGTGATGACGCGGAAACCGGCCGATGACGCGGTTGTATCCGTGTCCGGCGCCGACTTCCGCGCCCCCACCGTCACGAGGGTGCGGGGACGTCAGGCGGCGTCGGGGCCCCAGTCGTCCTCGGTGAGCTCGGCCCACCATGCGTCGAGCTCCGCGTCCAACGGACCGGTGGAGGGTGGGCCGAGGAGGGCGTCGAGGAGCCGGGTCGGCGGTGGACGGACGTCGGTCGTGGCGCTGAGCCGTTCCAGCTGCCGGTCGTAGGAGCCGTCGGTGAGGTCCCACACGACGGACCGGCCGCGGTCGTCGGGTCGCTCGTGCACCGTGGCCCACAACCGGCGGCGGTGCACGACGGTGTGGTGGTGCTGGCAGAGGAGGGCCGCGTTGGTGACGTCCGACGCCCCGCCGTCGGCCCAGTGCCGGACGTGGTGCGCGCGGGTCCGGTCGGGGGGAGAGGTGCAGCCGGGGAAGGTGCACCCGCGGTCGCGGCGCCTGAGCAGCCGCCGCTGGGCGCGGGTGAAGAGCCGGGCCACCCGGCCGACATCGAGGGTCTCGCCCGCGGTGCCGAGCACGTACGGGACGAGCGCCGCGTCGCAGGCCAGCCGACGCAGCGCCTCGGGGGAGACGAGCGTTCCGTCGGCGGTCGAGCCGAGCACCTCGCCGGCCCCGGTGCGCCGCTCGAGGTCGCCGAGGTCGACCGTCACGTGGAGGACCGCGGCGGCGGTGGACGGGTCGCCGGCGGCCTCGGCGTCGATCGCGCTGGACCGACGGCAGACCTCCGTCAGGGCCTCGACACGACGCTGACCGGCCGGGCGCAGGTCGCGCTCACCGGTCTCCGCGTTCGGGGCGGGTGCGGAGAGCGGCCCCACGGCCGCCTCCAGCGCCGCCGCCTGCTCCGGCGTCATCCACAGCTGGTACTCGGTGAGGTCGCCCGACTCGACATGCGGCGCGGAGAGCCGGGCGGACTGCGCGAGGCGGTCGTGGAGGTCGTCGAGCGTGCCCCGCCCTCCGTGCTCGGCCAGGAGGCGCGGCCGGAGGCGGCGCATCATCGACGGGCCCCACTGGGCCGCGAGGTCGACGAGGGCGGTCGTGACGGTTGGGACGGCGGCGGGCTGGAGGAGGGGCGTGAGCCGCTCGACCTCGCGGGTCACGGCGACGGCGGTGCCCGGCGCCAGCCGGCCGGAGGCGACGGCCGAGCACACGATGCCGGTGGGCGACCCGGGGTCGGGGTCGCGCTGCTCGAGGCCGGTGTCGGCCGCGACGGCCTGGCGGGCCATCACCGCGATGGGGCCCGCGCTGCCCTGTCGCGTGGACCGTGCGTGCTCGCGCACCCATCCGTGGACCTCGCCGCTGGAGCACTCGCCGCGCCGGACCGCCTCGACCGCCACCCGGACCCGGGCCGCCCCGGCCAGCGCAGCCACGTCGTCGACGACGCCCAGCACCTCGGCGAGCTCGGCACCGATTGCCTCGACCAGCGCGTCCCCGAGACCCGCGAGGGCCTCACGCGCAGCCTCGAGCCGGGAGCGTCGCTCCGCGAGGGTGAGGGTGCCGCCGGCCATGCCCCAGCCTATCGAACACGCGTCCGAGGGGCAAGGTCCCGAGGACAAGAATTTGGGCGAGTTTGCCCTCGGCAGAACCGAATCCGTCGATCAGGCGTCGCGACCCGCCGGGCCGGATGCGGTGACGGTGAAGCACGCCGGCTCGGTCCATCCGCGCGCCGCGAAGGCCGCCCGCACCGCGTCCTCGGCGTCGCCCGCCGACCCCTCCGGCAGCAGCGCGATGGACGACCCGCCGAAGCCACCACCGGTCATCCGCGCACCGAGCGCGCCCGCCCCCTCGGCCGCCTCGACCGAGACGTCGAGCTCCTCGCAGCTCACCTCGTAGTCGTCGCGCAGCGAGGCGTGCGAGGCCCGGAACAGCCGCCCGACCTCGTCGAGGTCCCCACCCCGCAGCGCCGCCACGGTCGCCTCGACGCGCGCGATCTCGGTGACGACGTGCCGGGTCCGCGTCCGCAGCTCGTCCGACGACAGCCGCGCGAGCGCGTGCTCCAGCCCACCCGACGACACCTCCCGCAGCGACCCCACGCCGAGCTCGGCCGCCGCCGCCTCGCAGGCCCGCCGCCGCTCCTCGTACTGGCCGTCGTTGAGCGCGTGCGAGGCCCGGGTGTCGGTGACCAGCAGCACCATCCCGGCCGCGGTGAGGTCGAAGGGCACCTGCTCGGTCGCGCCCGACCGGCAGTCGAGGAGCAGCGCCGACCCCTCGTGGCACAGCAGCGCCGCCGACTGGTCCATGCCGCCGGTCGCGGCCCCGGCCACCTCGTTCTCGGCCCGCACGCACGCCCGGGCCAGCCGCGCCCGCGCGTCGTCGGACCCGAGCAGGTCGAGCCCGAAGAGGTCGCTCGCCGCCGCCCCGACCGCGCACTCGAGCGCCGCCGAGCTCGACAGGCCCGCGCCCACGGGCACGTCCGAGTCGACGGTGACGTCCATCCCGCGCACCGGCAGACCGTCCTCGCGCAGCGCCCAGAGGACGCCGGCCACGTACGCCGTCCAGCCCGACGGCGACCCCGGCCCCACGGACCCCAGCGACACCTCCACTGTCTGGCCGAGCTGGACCGAGTGCACCCGCAGCCGGTCGTCGTCGCGCACCGAGACCGCCGCGTGCGTGCGCTGCGGCAGGGCGATCGGCAGGGCCAGGCCGTCGTTGTAGTCGGTGTGCTCACCGATGAGGTTGACCCGCCCGGGGGCCGACCACACCCCCTCCGGCGGTGAGCCGAACACGTCGCGGTGGGTGGCGGCGGGGCTCGTCATACCGGTGAGTCTAGGGACGTGCGGCAGGGCACAATGGAGCCATGCCCACCCACCCCACCCCCGATGGCGCACGCCCCCGCATCCTGTCCGGGATGCAGCCGACGAGCGACTCGCTCCACCTCGGCAACTACCTCGGTGCGCTCGTCAACTGGGTGGGGCTCCAGGACGACTTCGACGCCTACTACTTCGTCGCCGACCTCCACGCGCTGACCGTCCCCACCGACCCCGAGGTGCTGCGCCAGCGCACCCGCGTCACGGCCGCCCAGTTCATCGCCGGCGGGGTCGACCCGAAGCGCTCGGCCGTCTTCTGCCAGAGCCACGTCACCGCGCACGCCGAGCTCGGCTGGGTCATGAACTGCCTCACCGGGTTCGGCGAGGCCAGCCGGATGACGCAGTTCAAGGACAAGACCGCCAAGGGCCAGAACGCCAACGTCGGGCTCTTCACCTACCCGATGCTCATGGCCGCCGACATCCTCATGTACGACGCCGCCTACGTGCCGGTGGGCGAGGACCAGCGCCAGCACCTCGAGATCACCCGCGACCTCGCCGAGCGGTTCAACACCCGTTTCGGCGACACGCTCGTCGTCCCCGAGCCGTACATCGTCAAGGGCTCGGCGAAGATCCAGGACCTCCAGGACCCCACCGCGAAGATGAGCAAGACCGGCTCGTCGCCCAAGGGCCTCATCGACCTCATGGAGGACCCGGCCCGCATCGCGAAGAACATCCGGTCCGCGGTCACCGACACCGAGGCCGAGGTCCGCTACGACCCCGAGGCCAAGCCGGGCGTCAGCAACCTGCTCGTCATCCACTCGGTGCTCTCCGGGACCCCCGTCGAGGAGGTGGCCGCGTCCTTCGCCGGGAAGGGCTACGGCGACCTCAAGAAGGAGGTCGCCGACGTCGTCGTCGCCGCGCTCACCCCGTTCCAGGAGCGGATGAAGGAGCTGCTGCACGACCCCGCCGAGCTCGACCGCATCCTCGCCGACGGCGCCGACCGGGCGGCCGAGGTCGCCCACGCGACGATGGCCAGGGTCCGCGACGCCGTCGGCCTCCTGCCGGCCGCGCGCTGAGGGCCGTCCGCATGCCGATCCACGGTGTCGCCGTCACCGTCCCCGAGCCGTGGGGCGCCCGGCTCCAGGCCGCGCGCGAGGAGGCCGGCGACCCGATGGCCGCGGCCATCCCGCCGCACGTCACCCTCCTGCCGCCGACCGCCGTCGAGCCCGACGCGATGGGCGCCTTCGCCGCCCACCTCGAGGACGTCTGCGCCGGGGTCGCGCCCTTCGAGATGGTGCTGTCCGGGACGGGCACCTTCCGCCCGGTCTCGCCCGTCGTCTTCGTCCAGGTCTCCCGGGGCATCGCCGAGTGCGAGCGGCTTGAGGCGGCGGTGCGCTCGGGGCCGGTCGAGCGCCACCTCGACTTCCCGTACCACCCGCACGTGACCATCGCGCACCACCTCGACGACGCGGCCCTCGACGGCGCGTTCGAGGGGCTCGCCGACTTCCGGGCCACCTTCCCGGTGTCGAGCGTCGAGCTGTACCACCACGACCCGGACGGCGTGTGGCGGGTCGTGCGCTCCTTCCCGCTCGGTGGGGGGCCCGGTGCCTGACGTCGAGGGGTTCTGGGCCGTCGTCCCCGCCGGGGGCGCCGGCACCCGGCTGTGGCCGCTCAGCCGCGCCGGCCACCCGAAGTTCCTCCTCGACCTCACCGGCAGCGGCCGCACCCTCCTCCAGGCCACCGTCGACCGGCTCGGGCCGCTCACCGGCGACCGGGTCGTCGTCGTCACCGGCGCCGCGCACGCCGACGCGGTCCGCGGGCAGCTGCCCGGGCTCGCGGCCGACCGCGTGCTCGCCGAGCCGAGCCCGCGTGACTCGATGGCCGCCATCGGCCTCGGCGCGGCGGTCGTCGAGCGCACCGACCCGGACGCCGTCGTCGGGTCCTTCGCGGCCGACCACGTCATCCCCGACGCCGCGGCCTTCCACGCCGCCGTGCGCGAGGCCGTCGACGTCGCGCGCGACGGGCACCTCGTCACCCTCGGCGTCGAGCCGACGCACCCCGCGACGGGCTTCGGCTACATCCGCGCGGGGGAGCGGCTCGCCGGCTTCCCGACCGCCCTCCACGCCGTCGAGTTCGTCGAGAAGCCGGATGCCGAGCGCGCCGCCGCGTACGTCGCGTCCGGCGAGTACCGCTGGAACGCAGGGATGTTCGTCGTCCGGGCCGCGACCCTCCTCGACCTGCTCGGCCGCTGGCACCCCGACCTCGCCGCCGGGCTTCGGGAGGTCGCCGCCGACCCCTCCCGCCTCGATGACGTGTGGCCGCACCTGACGAAGATCGCCATCGACCACGCCGTCGCCGAGCCCGCCGCCGCGGCGGGGCACGTCGTCGTCGTGCCGGCCCCGTTCGGGTGGGACGACGTCGGCGACTTCGCGAGCCTCGCCGCGCTGTTGCCGGACACCGACGGGCTCACCGTGCTCGGCAGCGACGACGACGTGACGGCCGTCGATGCCTCGGGGCTCGTCGTCGCCTCGGGCGGGCGGCGCGTGGCGGTCGTCGGGCTCGACGACGTCGTCGTCGTCGACACCCCGGACGCCGTCCTCGTGACGACCCGGGCCCGCGCCCAGGACGTCAAGCGGGTCGTCGACGCGCTCAAGGAGACCGGTCGCTCCGACCTGACCTGATGCGCCTCAGGCGACGTCGCGCCGGCGGTAGGCCAGGGCGCCGGCACCGCACAGGACCGCGGCCACGAGGGTCATGACCACCGCGGGCAGCGGCTCGAACGCGCCCGCCGGCAGCGGCGACAGGTGGCTGAACGGCGAGAGGTCGAGCAGCCAACCGGGCAGGTCGGCCAGCGGGCCGACCTCGGCGACGACGAAGGTCACGAGCAGCACGCCCCAGGTGAGCGGCGCGAACCGGGGCAGGGCCCCGGCGAGCAGCGCGGCGACGCCGATGACGAGCCACACCGCGGGGAGCGCGGCGACGGTCGCCGCGAGCGAGGGGTCGAAGCCCGGGGCGTCGGGCGTGACGGTGGGCCCGACGAGCCCGACGACCGCGCCGAGCAGGGCCATGAGGACGGCAGAGAGGACGACGGGCAGCCCGACGTGCGCGGCGAACCAGCGGGTGCGTCCGGTGGGCGTCGCGAGGACGACCTCGCCGAGGCCCGAGCGCTCGGCACCGACGAGCCGCAGCACGAGCGCGATGCCCGCGGCGGCCACGGCGGCGGCGACGAAGTGGATCTCGGTCGCGACGTAGACGTCCTCGAGCGTGCCGATCGTCCCGCCGAGGCTCTCGAGCACGTCGCGGATGCCGGGGTCGGAGGCCATCTGCCCGACGGCTCCGAGCAGCGACCCCACGAGCACGCCGCCGAGGACCATCCCCACGCCCCAGCCGACGATCGTCCCGCGGGCCTGGCGGACGACGAGGGAGCCCGGCCCGGCGAGCAGGCGGCCGGCCCGGCGCGGCCCGCTGCGCGCGGGGATGACGCCGGCGCCGAGGTCGCGGCGGTCGAGGACGGCGAGTGCGACGGCCAGTCCGCCGAGGAGGGCGATCACGCCGAGCAGCAGGACCCACTGGCGGTCGGCGCCGTAGGCCTCGACCCGTCCGGCCCAGCCGAGCGGCGAGAGCCACCCGAGGGCGTGGGTCACGGTGCCGGGGTCGGCCGAGTCGGCCATCGCCCGCAGCGCGTACATCGCCCCGAGGAAGCCGAAGCCGAGGCCCGCCGCGCCGCGCGTGGTCGAGGCCAGCTGCACGACGACCGCGGAGACGCCGACCGTCGCGAGCCCGGCGGTCAGCCAGGCGACCGCGAAGGAGGCGCTGCCCGCCTGGTCCATCCCGAGGGCGGCCAGCCCGGCGCCGCTGAGGACCGCGGCGAGGACGACGGCCGCCGCCGCGAGGGCCGTGGCCGCGGTCAGCGGTGCCCAGCGGCCGACGACCCCGGAGCCGAGCAGCTCGAGGCGGCCCTCGTCCTCCTCGGTGCGGGTGTGCCGCCGGACGACGACGAGGGCGAGGACGGAGGTGAGGAAGGCGCCGAGCATCACGGTCTTGAGGACGGCGAACGCGTCGGCGGTCTGTGCCGGGACCGGGCCGTACATCGCGACGATCGACGGGTTGGTGATGACCGTGGCCAGGCCGCTCGAGGCCGCCGCGTCGGTCGGGTAGAGCGCGAGGGTGGCCTGCGCCGACCCCACCGAGAAGAGGACGAGCCCGAGCACGCTGGCCGGGACGAGGATGCGGTCGCGGCGGGCCGCGAGGCGGAACACCGACCAGAACCCGGTGAGCCGGGTGGAGAGCGGGACGCCGCGGGCGAGCGACCCGGTCGGAGCGGTCGCCGCGGTCATGCCGGCTGCGCCTCGCGCTCGGCGGTGTCGGCGTCCGTGCCCTGGTAGCGGGCGAGGAAGAGCTCCTCCAGCGTGGGCGGCTGGACGGTGAGTCCGGTGACCCCGCGCCCGCCGAGGTCGGCGACGAGGGCGCCGAGGTGGTCGGCCTCGACCGAGCAGCGCACCTCGGCGCCGTCGACCGTGACGTCGTGCACCCCGGGCCAGGCCCGGGCCGTGGCGGGGTCGACCGGCCGCGCGAGGACGGCGCGGACCCGGGTGCGGGTGAGGTGGCGCAGCTCGGCGAGGCTGCCGGAGTCGACGATGCGTCCGGCGCGCACGATGCTCACGCGGTCGCAGGCCCGCTCGACCTCGCTGAGGATGTGGCTCGAGAGCAGCACGGTGCGGCCGTCGTCGCGCAGGGCGGTCAGCTCGCTCTGGAAGACCTCCTCCATCAGCGGGTCGAGGCCGGCCGTCGGCTCGTCGAGCACGAGGAGCGGGACGTCGCTCGCGAGGGCGGCGACGAGGGCGACCTTCTGCCGGTTGCCCTTGCTGTAGGCCTTGCCCTTCTTCGTCTCGTCGAGCTCGAAGCGCTCGACGAGACGGCGCCGGCGGGCCTCGTCGACCCCGCCGCGCAGCCGGCCGAGCAGGTCGATCGTCTCGCCGCCGGAGAGGGAGGGCCAGAGCACGACGTCGCCGGGGACGTAGGCGAGCAGGCGGTGCAGGTCGGTGGCGTCGCGCCACGGGTCGCGCCCGAGGACGGTCGCGGTGCCGGCGTCGGCGCGCAGCAGGCCGAGCAGCACCCGGATGGTCGTCGACTTGCCCGCCCCGTTGGGCCCGAGGAAGCCGTGGACCTCGCCCTCGCGCACGGCGAGGTCGAGGCCGTCCAGGGCGACGGTGCGCCCGAAGGTCTTGCGGAGTCCGGAGACGGTGATGGCATCGGTCACGTGCTCGACGGTACACCTTGTTCACAATCTTGTGAATGTTGTAATGTCGCCGCGTGGCCATCGCTCCCTCCGACGTCCTGCCCGACCCTCCCGCCGACGTGGTCGAGCGGCTCGGCGGCGCCCTCGCCGAGGTCGGCATCCCGCTCCAGCCCGCCCGGGTCTTCGCCGCCCTCCTCGTCACCGAGGACGGGCGGCGCACCTCTGCCCAGCTCGTCGACCTGCTCGACATCAGCCCGGCGGCGGTCTCCGGCGCGGTGCGCTACCTGTCGCAGGTGCGGATGATCCGGCGAGAGCGCGAACGGGGTTCCCGCCGTGACGTGTACGTCGCCCTCGACGACGCGTGGCACGACATGATGATGCAGACCGACCAGCTCTACGCGCCGATCCTCGCCGCGCTCGAGGGCGCACGCGACGGCCTGGGCCGACACACCCGGGCCGGCGAGCGGCTGCAGCTCTCGGCCGAGTTCCTCGAGTTCATCTCCCGCGAGATGGCGGGCGTCGCGCAGCGGTGGGACGCCTACAAGGCCGGACGCGGGCTCGGCTGAACGGCTCCCGTCCGGCGGACACCTCCGTGGTCCACGGGCCGCCCGGCGTAGACTCGGCCTCCTCATGAACGATGATGCCCTCCTCGCCGCGCTCGGCGAGCGCATCACCTCGCTGTCACCCGAGCTCACCGACCTCCGGCGGGACCTCCACGCCCACCCCGAGCTGTCCCGCGAGGAGACGCGCACGACCGAGGCCGTGGTCCGCCGACTCGACGCGGCGGGGGTCGCCGTCCGGCTGATGCCGGGCACCGGCGTCCTCGCCGATCTCGGTGCGCCCGAACCGCTCTACCGCGTCGCGCTGCGCGCCGACATGGACGCCCTGCCGGTGCGCGAGCGCTCCGGCCTCGAGTTCTCCTCCACCGAGCCCGGGGTCTGCCACGCCTGCGGCCACGACGTGCACGTCGCCGCGCTCGTCGGCGCCGTCCTCGCCCTGCGCGCGGTCGAGGACTCGCTCGCCGAGCGGGGCATCGCGGTGCGCGCGATCTTCCAGGCCGCCGAGGAGGTCATGCCCGGCGGCGCCCTCGAGGCCATCACCGCCGGCGCGCTCGACGGCGTCGACAGCATCTTCGCGGTGCACTGCGACCCGAGCATCGACGTCGGCGAGGTCGGCCTGCGCGAGGGGGCGCTCACCGCCGCCGCAGACCAGATCGCCGTCACGCTGCACGGCCGCGGCGGGCACACCTCGCGCCCGCAGCTCACCGAGGACCTCGTCTACGCGCTCGCCAAGGTCGTCACGGACGTGCCCGGTGCGCTCGGGCGCCGGCTCGACCCGCGCACCGGCGCGGCGCTCGTCTGGGGCAAGATCGAGGCCGGCCGGGTCGCGAACGTCATCCCGTCCACCGGCGAGTGCCGCGGCACGCTGCGGATGCTCGACGCCGAGTCGTGGCTCACCGTCGGGCCGCTGCTCGAGGAGATCGTCCACGGCGTCGTCCAGCCGTACGGCGTGCAGGCCAAGGTCGAGCGGCTCAAGGGGGTCCCGCCGGTGGTCAACACCGCCGACGGCATCTCGGCGCTGCGCCGGGCCGCGCTCGCCTGCCGGGTCTCCCCGGTGCCGACGGCCCAGTCGCTCGGCGGCGAGGACTTCTCCTGGTACCTCGACCACTGCACCGGGGCGATGGCGCGCCTCGGCACCCGCACGCCCGGGGGCCCGACCTACGACCTGCACCAGGGCGACCTCGTCGTCGACGAGCGGGCCATCGCCCTCGGGGCGCGGCTGCTCGCGACCGCGGCGGTGGTCCGCGGGCTCGATGCCCGGCGCGTGACGCCGGTGGGTGACGCGTGAGCGCCCCCGAGGTCGACTGGGAGGCGCTGCGCGCCGAGGCGGTGCGGATGACCACGCTCGCGTACTGCCCGTACAGCGGCTTCCCCGTCGGGGTCGCGGGCCTCGTCGACGACGGCCGGGTCGTCTCCGGCTGCAACGTCGAGAACGCCGGCTACGGCGTCACGCTGTGCGCCGAGTGCGGGATGGTCTCGACCCTGCACGCCACCGGCGGCGGCACACTCGTCGCCGTGTGGTGCGTCGACGGCCGCGGCGACACCCTCATGCCGTGCGGCCGGTGCCGACAGCTGCTGTGGGAGAACGGGACCCCCGACACCCTGCTCCGGACGCCGGAGGGCGTGCTGACGATGCGCGAGGTGCTGCCGCAGGCCTTCGGCCCCGAGGACCTCGAGACCCGCCGCCCCTGACCTCCGCCTTCCCCGACTTTGTGGGGGGCCGCCCGCCCGACACGCGGTGGAGCGGACCTGGGAGCGGACCAGCCCCCACAAGGTCGGGGTGGGACCCCTGCCATGATGTGCGGATGACCGAAGCCTTCGACGCCGTCGACGTCATCCTCGCCAAGCGCGACCGCCACGAGCTGTCCGACGACCAGATCCGCTGGGTCGTCGACGCCTACACGCGCGGGGTCGTCGCCGAGGAGCAGATGAGCTCGCTCGCGATGGCCATCCTCCTCAACGGGATGACCCGCCGCGAGATCGCGACCTGGACCGGCGCGATGATCGCCAGCGGCGAGCGGATGGACTTCTCGGGCCTCTCCCGCCCGACCGCCGACAAGCACTCCACCGGCGGCGTGGGAGACAAGATCACCCTCCCGCTCGCGCCGCTCGTCGCGGTCTTCGGCGTCGCGGTGCCGCAGCTCTCCGGCCGCGGGCTCGGCCACACCGGCGGCACGCTCGACAAGCTCGAGTCGGTCGCCGGCTGGCAGGCCTCCCTCTCCAACGAGGCGATGATGCGCCAGCTCGAGGACGTCGGCGCCGTCATCTGCGCGGCCGGCTCGGGTCTGGCCCCCGCCGACAAGAAGCTCTACGCCCTGCGCGACGTCACCGGCACGGTCGAGGCCATCCCGCTCATCGCGAGCTCGATCATGAGCAAGAAGATCGCCGAGGGGACCGGCGCGCTCGTGCTCGACGTCAAGGTCGGCAGCGGAGCCTTCATGAAGACCCGCGAGGACGCCACCGAGCTGGCCCGCACGATGGTCGACCTCGGCACCGACGCCGGCGTCACGACGGTCGCGCTGCTCACCGACATGTCCACCCCGCTCGGCCTCACCGCCGGCAACGCCCTCGAGGTGCGCGAGTCGGTCGAGGTCCTCGCCGGCGGTGGGCCCGAGGACGTCGTCGAGCTCACCGTCCGGCTCGCCGAGGAGATGCTCGAGGCGGCCGGGCGCGGGGGCCAGGACGTCCGCGCGGCCCTCTCCGACGGGCGGGCGATGGACGCCTGGCGCCGGATGATCGCGGCCCAGGGCGGCGACCCGGACGCCCCGCTGCCCGTCGCGCAGCACACCCAGGAGGTGCTCGCGCCGGCGGACGGCGTCATCACCCAGATGGACGCCTACGCCGTCGGGGTCGCGGCCTGGCGCCTCGGGGCCGGCCGGGCCCGCAAGGAGGACCCGGTGCAGGCCGGCGCCGGCGTCGAGCTGCACGTCAAGCCGGGCGCCACGGTGCGCGCGGGGGAGCGGATGATGACCCTGCACACCGACACCCCCGACCGGTTCGCCCGGGCCGAGGAGGCCCTCGAGGGAGCGGTGTTCGTCGCCCCCGAGGGGTCACGCCCCGCCGCCGGCTCCGTCGTCATCGACCGGATCGCGTGATGGCCGCCCCCACCGCGGAGGTCGTCCGCCGCGCACCGAAGGCCCTGCTGCACGACCACCTCGACGGCGGGCTGCGGCCGGCCACCGTCGTCGAGCTCGCCGAGGCGTCCGGGTACGACGGCCTGCCGACCACCGACCCCGCCGCGCTCGGCACGTGGTTCCGCGACGCCGCCGACTCCGGCTCGCTCGTGCGCTACCTCGAGACGTTCTCGCACACCGTCGCCGTCATGCAGACCGAGGAGCAGCTGACCCGCGTCGCCCGCGAGTGCGCCCTCGACCTCGCCGCCGACGGTGTCGTGTACGCCGAGTCGCGCTTCGCCCCGGAGCTGCACATCGACGGCGGCCTGTCCCTCGAGCAGGTCGTCGAGGCGGTGCTCGCCGGCTTCCGCGAGGGGGAGGCCGAGGCGGCCGCCGCCGGGACACCCATCCGGATGCGGGCCCTGCTCACCGCGATGCGGCACGCCGCGCGCTCGCGCGAGATCGCCGAGCTGGCCGTCACCTACCGCGACAGCGGCGTCGGCGGCTTCGACATCGCCGGGGCCGAGGCCGGCTTCCCTCCCACCCGGCACCTCGACGCCTTCGAGTACCTGCGCCGCGAGAACGCGCACTTCACGATCCACGCCGGCGAGGCCTTCGGGCTGCCGTCGATCTGGGAGGCGATCCAGTGGTGCGGCGCCGACCGGCTCGGCCACGGCGTGCGCATCGTCGACGACGTGCAGGTCGGTGACGACGGCGTGGCGGTGCTGGGCCGGCTCGCCGACTACGTGCGCGACCGGCGCATCCCGCTCGAGATGTGCCCCAGCTCGAACATCCAGACCGGTGCCGCCGAGTCCGTTGCGGCGCACCCGATCTCGCTGCTCAAGCGGCTCCGGTTCCGCGTGACGGTCAACACCGACAACCGGCTGATGAGCGGCACCTCGATGTCGCGGGAGATGCAGCTGCTCGTCGACGAGGCCGGGTGGACGCTCGAGGACCTGCGCTGGGTGACCATCAACGCGATGAAGTCGGCGTTCCTGCCCTTCGACGAGCGGCTCGAGCTCATCGAGCACGTCGTCAAGCCGGGGTACGCGGCCCTCGGCGCCTGACCGGCCGCGGCCTCAGGCCAGGGGGTCGGGGCCGACGACCCGGCGGCGCAGGGCGTCCTCGCGGGCGAGCCGCTCGGTGTCGCGTCGGCGGCGCTCGGCGATGACGGCCGAGAGGACGTACTCGGCGTGGAAGCCCGGCGGGGGAGCCGGCGCCACGTGGCGCAGCACCTCGCCGAGCAGCTCGCGGCCGAGGGGCTCGCGCGAGGAGGGCACGAGCGAGCCTGCGCGGGAGAGGAACTGGCGCACAGCGACCGTCAGCCCCGCGGGAAGGGCGGCGACGTCGGCGGACACGGCCCACGCGGCGAGCGGCGGCGGCATCTGCGGCGGGGGCAGCAGGCGCATCCGCGAGCGCTGGCTGATGACGTACGTGCCGGCCGCGTAGTCGCCGAGCCGCTTGCTGCGCGAGCTGACGACCGAGCTGACGAGGGCCGGGATGCCGACGAACGGCGGCAGCCAGAGCTCGACGAACCCGACGAGGGCGCGGGTGATGGCGTGCCGGGCGGTGATCGGCCCGCCGTCGTCGCGGACGACCCGCAACCCGAGGGCGAGCTTGCCGAGCGTGCGGCCTCGGGTGAGGGTCTCGACGGTGGCGGGGACGCCGACCGTGACGGCGACGACCACGACGAGGGACAGGGCGGTCGCGACGGCCTCGTTCGACTCCGCGACGAGGAACCCGACCCCCCACACGGACGCGATGAGCAGGACGACGGCGACGACGAGGTCGATGATCCCGCCGGCGGCCCGCACCATCGTGCCGGCGACCGGCAGCTCGACGGCCACGCCCTCCCCGGTGACGACGTCCTCGGAGGCGTAGGCGCGGTAGGCGGTGCCCCCGGTGCTGTCCACGGGCACAGGCTAACCGGCGACCCCGGCCGCGCGGGTCGCCTAGGCTGCTTCCCGTGGACCTCGACGCCTACGTGGCCGCCCACCAGGCGCAGTGGAACCGCCTGGAGACCCTCGTCGGCCAGCGGCGGCACACCGGGGCGGAGGCCGACGAGCTCCTCGACCTCTACCAGCGGGTCTCCACCCACCTGTCCGTCGTGCGGTCCTCGAGCCCGGACCCGGCCGTCGTCGCGCACCTGTCCTCGCTCGTGGCGCGAGCCCGGCTCGCGACGGCGGGGCGCCGCACCGGCACGTGGACGGCGCTGCTCGGGTTCTTCACCACGACCTTCCCGGCGGCGCTCTACCGCCTGCGCTGGTGGTGGGTGAGCACCGCCCTGGCCAACGTCGCGGTCGCGTTCGTCGTCGGCTGGTACGCGTACCGGCACCCGCAGGTCTGGACGAGCCGGATGACGCCCGAGGAGATCGACTCCTTCGTCGGCACCGACTTCGAGCGGTACTACTCCGAGTACGCGCACCTCGACTTCACCGGGCTCGTCTGGACGAACAACGCGTGGGTGTCGGCGCAGGTCATCGCGCTCGGGATCCTCGGGCTGCCGGTCATCTACATCCTCGCCCAGAACGTGCTCAACGTCGGGATCTCCGGAGCCCTCATGGCCTACCACGACCGGACGGCCCTGTTCTTCGGGCTGATCCTGCCGCACGGGCTCCTCGAGCTGACCGCGATCTTCGTCGCCGGCGCCGTCGGTCTGCGCATCTGCTGGGCGTGGATCAGCCCGGGTCCGGTGCCGCGCGGCCAGTCGCTCGCCCGCGAGGCGCGGACGGCCGTCGGGGTGGCCCTCGGGCTCGTCGTCGTGCTCTTCGTCAGCGGCGTCATCGAGGGGTTCGTCACGCCCTCGGGGCTGCCCACGTGGGCGCGCATCACCATCGGCATCACCGCCGAGACGGCCTTCCTCCTCTACGTGTTCGTCGTCGGCCGTGCGGCGGCCGCCCGCGGCGCGACCGGCGACGTCGCCTCACGCGACGCCGGGGACGCCCTCCCCGTCGCCGCGTGAGGGACGCGCGATGACGTCCGGCGCGGACCACCCGACGGCGCCCCTCGAGCCGCCCAGCGGGTGGGCCGAGTCGCCGCGGCCGCCACGGACCGTCCGCCTCACGCAGGCCCAGGCGATCGCGGTGCGTGCCGCGGTGTCCTCCGCGCTCCGACCGGTCGTCGTGGCCTCGCTCGTCCTGGCCCTGGCGGCCGGGGTCGCGGTCGGCTGGGCCGTCGGGCCCGCGACCGGGTGCGTCGTGGGCCTGCTCCTGGCCGTCGTCCTCGGGGGCCGCGTGGTCACCGCGATCCTGCGGATCCGCCGGCCGGTGGTCCCGGGCGCCGAGCGGGCGACGGGGTACGACGTCTCCGGCTCCTTCGTCGTCGCGGGGGCGGGTGCGCGTCCGATGGGTCGGGGCTGGGCCCGACGCGCCGTCCGCCGCGACGGGGTCGTGCGGCTCCATCCACGCCGGGCTCGAGCAGGGGTGGTCGTCGTCGTGGGGGACCTCGTGACCGTCGACGACGAGGACTTCCTGCTGGGCCACCCCGCACGGACGGGTCCGGCCCGGGAGACGGTCGTCGACGCCCGGCTCCGTCGCGACGTGCGGCGTCACGCCCTGCGACAGCTGCTCGGGGTCCGGGTGGTCCTCGCGGGGGTGCTGCTGGCGGCGGCCGACCTCGCCCTGACCCGTGCGGCTCCGTGGACGTGGCAGGTGGGTCTGACCCTCGCGTCCCTGGTGCTCTTCGTCCTCCTGGTGGCCGGGTGCCTCGCGGCCGTCGTCGCGACCGAGTACCCCGACGGCCGGACCCTCCGCTCGTTCGTCGCCGACGACGTGCTGCACCTGGAGGCCGGGCTGATGCTCGCGCGGACTGCTCCCCTGGAGGCCCTGCGCGCCGGGTCGCGCCGTGGCCGGCTGGTGCGGTTCCCGGGCGGCGGGCTGCAGCGCGCCTGCCCGGTCGACCTCGTCCCCGCCGAGGCCGGCGCCCCGGCGTCCTAGCCGGTCCGGCGCGAGTCGTCCGTCGGGGCTGGTCGGGCGAGGTGTGACGGGCGTACCGTCGAGGACCGGAGGCCTCCATGTCGGTGCTGCGTCGGGTCGCGTGGGTCCCGGTGGCGCTCGTCCTCGTGGTGGGATGCTCGTCCGACCCGCCCGTCGAGCCCACGGGGTCGCCGTCCCCTGCCACGAGCGCGTCGGACCCGAGGGTCTGGCCGGCCGTGCCGGACGCCGCGCTGCCCGCGGAGCAGGTGACGGGTCTCCAGCGGGAGATCGACGGCTGGGTCTCGTCCGGCCTCATGTCGGGCGTCACGGCCGCGGTCGTCACGCCGCAGGGCGCGTGGGCCGGAGCGGCCGGTGCCGACGGACGCGGCACGCGGCTCGTGCCCACGTCGGGGATGGCGCTGGCCAGCATCACGAAGACGTTCACGGCGGCCGAGGTGATGCTGCTCGCCGAGCAGGGGAAGGTCGACCTCGACGCACCGGCGTCGACCTACCTCGACATCCCGCAGGTCGCCAACGGGGTGACGGTCCGCCAGCTGCTCGCCCAGCGCAGCAGCGTCGGCCTCGGACGGGACGCGACGCTCGGCGACCCGGACTCGGCCTGGACCCCGGACCGGTACCTCGACCTCGTGCGGCCGGCAACTGACCCACCCGGGGACACGTACCGGTACGACAACACGAACTTCGTCCTGCTCGGGCGGATCGTCGAGGTGGCCGGGGGGCGCAGCATCGACGAGGCGATGGCCGCGGACCTCTGGCGACCGGCCGGGCTGGCGCGCCTGTCCGCCCAGCGCACCGACGGCCTCCCGCCCCCGCTGGCCATCGCCCCCGCGCCGGACACCGGACAGGCCGACCTCGACCGCTGCTCCGGTCCCGGCCCCTACCTCCCGTGCCGGGCGGTGTCCACCTACCTCGGGGCGGCCGGGGGGATGGCCGGTGACGCCGAGACCGTCGCGCGCTGGGGGTACGCGCTGTACGGCGCGCAGGTGCTGTCGCCGGAGTCCGTGGCGCAGATGACCGACTTCTCCGACGGCGACGGCTACGGCCTCGGGACGATGGACCTCGCGGCGGTCGAGGGCGGACGCCGCGGCCTCCAGGGAGTCGGCCACCTGGGGGACGCGATCGTCTACCGCACGGTGCTGGCCGTCCTCCCGGACCGGAAGGCGTCGGTGGCCATCCTCGTCCCGGCCCCGGTCGAGGTCACACCGTTCGTCCGGCGGTTCCTCGTCGCCGGCGGGCTGGCCGACCCGTAGCCGGCGCACGGGCCGTCGTGCCGGTTGCCGCGGCACCGGGTTGGGGCGAGGATCGAGCGGGTAGCCGGGAGCCACGGCGCCGCCGTCGAGAGGGGACCACGATGAGCTCGATCGAGAACGTGCCGCCGCAGGTGGCCTGGACGCTGCGCCTCGAGGAGCTGGACGCCCTCGACGGCGCCGTCGCCGCGGTCGCGCCCGTCGTCGGCGCGGCCTTCGCCACCGGGTGGCGGGGCCGGCTGCTGCGCGGCGAGTGGCTCGGCCACGCCCTGCACCCGCTGCTCACCGACGTCGTCATCGGCTCGTGGACCTCGGCGTCCGTGCTCGACGTCGTCGGCGGCGAGGAGGGCCGCGGGGCCGCCCGCACGTTGGTCGGGGTGGGCCTCGCGGCGGTGGGGCCGACGGCCTGGAGCGGCTGGGCGGAGTGGTCGGACTCGGGGCCGCGCGAGCAGCGGGTCGGCCTCGTGCACGCGGTGACCAACGGCGCGGCGATCGGTCTCTACGCGGCGTCCTGGCTCGCCCGGCGGCGTGGCCGGCACGCGGCCGGTGCCGGGCTCGGGCTCGCAGGTGCCTCGGCGATGGGCGTCGCGGCCTACCTCGGGGGGCACCTCTCGACGGCGCGCGACGTCGGCAGCCGGCACCCCGCCTTCGAGGCCGTCGACGGCTGAGGGGCTCGATCGGGCCTTCCCCCCGCCCCGATGACGGGAGCACCATCGAGGCGTGTCGAGTGGCCAGGCCTCCGGGATCGGGCAGTACCGCGAGAAGGTGGGCACGCAGCCGCCCGAGGGGCAGCAGCTGGCCGTCAGCATCGTCATGCACGCCGTCGGTTGGGTCGTGCTCGCAGGTCTGACAACCCTCGGGGTCCTCGACCAGAGCCTGCCGGCCACGGGCCCAGGTGACGGGGCCCTGAGCCTCTCCTACGTCGGGGCCCTCACGGTGGGGTTCGTGGTGTGGCTGGGCTTCGGGCTGTGGGTCCTGCTGCGACGATGGGAGGGAATGCCGGTCACCTGGGTGGTCTCCCGCAGCTTGTTGCTCTTCGGATTCCTGGTGATCCTCCTGACCGCGATGCTCGACGTGTCGCGGGACTGGGGTGTCCGCATCGAGGCGTGCCGTGGCGCGGTGTGCTCGGGGGTGGCGGTGGGGCGGGACGTCCTCGGGCTGCTCGCGTGGAACGCGGCCGACGTCGTGCCCGGGCTCGACATCCCGGGGTCACTGGGCTGGACCCGACCGGCCCGCTCGTCGAGCCCCCTCGTCGGGCTGAGCATCATCCTCGTGCGGCTCTGGGTGCTCGTCGGCGTCCTCGGTGTGCTGGCGCGGCTCTGGACGGCGTGGACGCGCCGCCAGTCGACGCCCGGGTCAGCGACCGGCGAGCTCGGCGACGACCGGGGCGAGCCGGTCGACGGAGTGCAGGCCGACGACCGCGTACGTCGCCCCGAGCTCCTCGCGCCGGCGGAGCAATTCCTCGACCGCCGCGGCGGGGTCGCCGGGGAGGACCAGGAGTGAGTCCGCCTCGCGCAGCGCGACGGGGTCGGTCTCGCGGGCCGAGGCCATGAACGGCGCGACCTCGTCGCCGACGACGGGGACGTGCAGGGCGATCTCGACGTCCCGCACGTCGAGGACCGAGCGGGCCAGCGCCACGACGTCGGCACGGGTGTCGGTGGCGAAGGAGGCGATGGTGACGGTGTCGGCGACCTCGGCGGCGAGGGCCCGGGCGCGCGGACCGCGCACGGCCATGACGACCGGGGTGTGCACCGACGGCCCGTCGAGCTCGCGCAGGCGCGCGACCGTCTCGCGCGCCCGGTCGAGGCGCTCGCCGGCCGGGACGGCGGGCATCCCGTAGGAGGCGAGCTCGTCCTCGAGGCCGGGGCGCCCGGTGCCGATGCCCAGCTCGAAGCGGCCCTCGGTGACGACCGTCAGCGAGTGCGCCTCCCAGGCCAGCTCCCACGCCGGGCGGAACGGCGTGGCGTGCACCCAGCTGCCGACCCGGACGTCGGCCAGCGCGGCGGCGGTCGCCAGGAGGGCGGTCGGCGACGGCTGCCACTGCGGGACGTCGGGGACGAGGACCGTGTCGAAGCCCGCGTCGGCGACCCGACGGACGTCGTCGCGCCAGGCGGCGACGTCGGTCGACACCGGGGTGACGACGCCGAAGCGGAACGGCCGGGTCACGACGACGCCGACTCGTCGCGCCGGACGGGGTAGCGCAGGTGCAGCACCCGGTCGCCGGCGATGACGACCTCCGGGTCCTCGAGCAGCCGCTGCCCGTCGGTCGAGCCGAAGTAGCGCTTCCCCGAACCGAACACGACGGGGACGACGTCCATCGCGACGACGTTGACGAGCCCCAGCGCGAGCGCCTGCCCCCCGACCTCGCCCGCGCACACGGCGACGACCCGGTCACCCGCCCGGCGCTTCGCCTCCTCGACCGCGGCCGCCACGTCGTCGAAGAACGGCACGTCGGCCTCGGGGTGCCAGCCGTCCGGCTTCGGGCGGTGCGACACGACGAGCAGGTGGTCGCCCGCCGGCGGCCTCGCCTCCCAGCCGTTCGTCAGGTCGAAGAGGTGCCGGCCCTGGATGGTGGCCCCGATGCGGCCCCAGAAGGTCCGGACGTAGTCGACCGACGCGCTCCCGACGCGGAAGGGCGCGTGCTGCTCCTCGCCGGGTTCGTCGACGAGCGGGTGCTCGCCGTTGAAGAGCGGGCCGACCTCGTCGTGCTCGTCGGCGATGTAGCCGTCGACCGACACCACTGCGTGCATGATCACCGTTGCCATACCCCGACAGACTGCCGGAGGCGGCCGGACTCATCGGACGGAGGCGCAGTCAGGATGACCGCGCGCCGCGCCCCGCGACCACGTACGCCGCGACACTGGGCAGCCGGAGCAGGCCGTCGTGAGTCGCGGCCCGGGCTGCCGACCGGAACGCGTCGTCGATGCGGAGGCGGACGGACCGGGGGTGTGACCGGTAGGCGCGTCCCGCCGTGGCCACGCCGCCGGTGACGCCGGCCCAGAGGTCGTCGGGGTCGACCTCCCAGTCCCACCCGAGCTGCGTCGCGGCGCTGACGGCCAGTCCGGCGTCCGTCACGAGGCTGCTCAGCCCCACCACGGACCGGTCGAAGTCCAGGTCGGAGGGCAGCGGCCGCCCCACCGGGGGGTCGACGCCGGCTGCGGTGAAGGCCGTCGCCACGAGGCGGGCCCACGCGGTCGGCCCGGCCGGCCACACGGTGAGGGCCACGGACCCGCCGGGCCCGAGCACCCGCGCGAGCTCACGCACGGTGGCCCGCGGGTCGCCCACGTGGTTGACGACGAAGTTGGCCGTCACGGCGTCGAACACCCCGTCGCCGAACGGCAGCGCCGGCAGCTCCGCGCGCACGGTCCGACCCGGGACGGCGGTGCTCGACAGGGCCACCATCCCGGGGTCGGAGTCGACGGCGACCACGGCCCGTCCCCGGTCCACGGCACGACGGGCCAGCACGCCCGGCCCGCACCCGACGTCGAGGTGGCGCCCCTCCGGAAGATCGGCCAGCATCCGGTCGACCGGCCCTGCGCAGAGGGTGCCGAAGGAACGCCGGTAGGCCTCTGCGGCACCGGTCCACGAGCTCACGCGCGACCCCTCCGACGGCCTGGGCGGCTCAGAGCAGGCCCTCGCGCTTGAGGGCGAGGTAGTGGTCGGCGAGCCGGACGGGCAGGTCCTCGGGCGGGGCGTCGAGGACGTCGACGCCGAGGCGGCCCAGCGCGTCGGCCGCGCCGCGGCGCAGCGCCGTCGTGCGCTCGGCGGCGACCGCGCCCCACACCTCCTCGGACCCGTCGCGCGAGGTGCGCATCCGCTCCAGCGCGGGGTCGGACACCGACGCCACGACGACCCGGTGGTGCGCGACGAGGGCCGGGAGGACGGGCACCAGCCCCTCCTCGACGGCGGCCGGCTCCAGAGGCGTGAGCAGGACGACGAGCGAGCGGTGCGTCGAGCGGGTGACCTCCGACGCCAGCACGCCCCAGTCGGTCTCGACGACCTGCGGGTCCACCGGCGCCAACGTGCTGATGACGTCGTGCAGCAGCGTCGCCCGGTCGGCGCCGGTGATGCGCGCGTGCACGCGCCGGTCGCCCGCGACGACCTGCACCCGGTCGCGCGCGTGCCCGGCGAGCGCGGTGAGGAGGAGGGCGGCGTCCATCGCGGCGTCGAGGCGCGGGGCGTCGTCGACCCGGCCGGCGCTCGTGCGCCCGGTGTCGACGACGATGACGATGCGCCGGTGCTGCTCGGGCTGCCAGGTGCGCACGACGAGGTGGCGGCGCCGGGCGGTGGCCCGCCAGTCGATGGAGCGGACGTCGTCGCCGTCGACGTAGTCGCGGAGGCTGTCGAACTCGGTTCCTTGCCCGCGGGTGCGCACGGCGGCCCGGCCGTCGAGCTCGCGGAGCACGGCGAGCCGGCTCGGCAGGTGCTTGCGCGACGGGAAGGCGTGCAGCACCCGGACCCGACCCGGCACCTCGACCGAGCGCTGCCGGGCGGCGACCCCCAGCGGGCCGGCGAGCCGCAGCGTCACCCGGTCGGCGACGCGGTCGCCGCGGCGGGTGGGGACGAGCGTGGTGGTGACCCGTCGTCGCTCGTGGCCCGGGACCGACACCCGGTGCCTCGCGGGTCGCGTTCCGGCAGAGGGCGGCCAGCCGTCACGCACCAGCCCGCGGGCGGTCCGCCCCGAGGTGTTCTCGAGCACCAGCGACGTCGGCACCGACTCGCCGAGCCGCACCTGGAGCGCCTCGCCCTCCCGGGTCATCCGGACCTGGCTGGGCGAGGCCGCGAGCAGCAGGTCGGCCCCGACGACGACGAGCCACACGAGCAGCCACGCCCAGACCGTCGACCCCGCCGGCCGCAGCACGACGGGGACGAGGCCGAGGAGCAGCAGCGCGGCGGCGCGCGTCGTCAGGGCCATCAGCGGGGGACGGGGACCGAGGCCAGCACGCTGTGCAGCACCGAGGTGACCGAGGTGCCCTCGAGCTCGGCCTCGGGGCGCAGCATCAGCCGGTGGGCGAGCGTCGCGACGGCGAGCGCCTTGACGTCGTCCGGGGTGACGTAGTCGCGCCCGCTGAGCCAGGCCCACGCCCGGCTCGTCGCGAGGAGCGCGGTGGCCCCGCGCGGCGAGACGCCGAGGGCGAGCGACGGGGAGTGCCGGGTCGCCCGGGCGATGTCGACGACGTAGCCGATGACCTCGTCGGACACCTCCACGGAGCGCACGGCGGCGGCGCCGGCCTCGACGTCGGCGGCCGACGCGACCGGGCGGATGCCGGCCGCGGCGAGGTCGCGGGGGTCGAAGCCGGAGGCGTGGCGCCGCAGCACCGACACCTCGTCGGCCCGCTCGGGCACCGGGAGGACGACCTTGAGGAGGAAGCGGTCGAGCTGGGCCTCGGGCAGCGGGTAGGTGCCCTCGTACTCCACGGGGTTCTGGGTGGCGGCGACGAGGAACGGGGACGGCAGGTCGTGGGCGGTGCCGTCGACCGACACCTGCCGCTCCTCCATCGCCTCGAGGAGGGCGGACTGGGTCTTCGGCGGCGTCCGGTTGATCTCGTCGGCGAGCAGCAGGTTCGTGAACACCGGGCCCGGCCGGAAGGAGAAGTCGCTCTCGCGCGCGTCGTAGACGAGCGAGCCGGTGAGGTCGCCCGGCATGAGGTCGGGGGTGAACTGGACCCGCTTGGTGCCGACGTCGAGCGACGCCGCGAGCGAGCGCACCAGCAGCGTCTTCGCCACTCCCGGAACGCCTTCGAGGAGGATGTGCCCGCGGCAGAGGAGCGCGACGAGCATCCCGGCGACGGCGGCGTCCTGGCCGACGACGGCCTTGCCGACCTCCTCGCGGACCCGGACGAGCGCGGCGCGGGCGTCTCCGGCGCGGGCGTCTCCGGCCGGGGGTGCGGGCGTGGTGGGGGTGTCTGTCATGACGTGCGGACCTTCTCCTCGAGGTGGGCGAGCTGCTGGGCGAGCGTGACGAGGCCGGCGTCGTCGGCGGGGACCCCGCCCTGCAGGAGCAGGTCGACGTCGACGGCGGGGACGCCGGCCGCGTCGGCGACGGCGGGAGCCAGCGCGTCGACGGAGGCGGTGGGCGGCAGGCCGACGCGCGTGGCGAGGCGGGCCGCCGACGCGCGGCGCAGGACGGCGGCCGCGCGGTGCCGGTCGGCCGCGGCGCGGTAGAGCTCGGCGCGGCTCTCGGTGGTCTCGGCGGCGCGGACGACGACGGGCAGGGGTTCGGGGACGAGCCGGCCGAGGCGGCGGCCGCGCGCGAGGGCGAACGCGACGAAGGCCAGGGCGAGGACGACGAGGCCCGGGCCGACTGACTCGGGCCACACCGAGTCGTCGGTGGTCGGCGGGTTGGCGGCGGCGTCCTCGTAGTCCGGGTGGTACCAGACGAGGTGCGGGGAGCCCCCGAGCAGGCGGACGACGAGGCCGGCGTGGTCGGCCTCGGTGACGAACCGGTTCGTCGCGGCGTCGGGGATGCCGAGCACGGTGACGACGGTGTGGTCGGAGGTGGCGGGCAGCTCGACCGCGGCGAAGCCCGCGGGGAGGTCGGGCCCGGCCGAGCCGGTGGGGAAGCACCCCCGGGCGCCGGAGGCCCGGGCCGCGGCCGAGGGGACGACGGACCACGAGAGCCGGGAGACGCGGTCGCCGCCCTCGACCCAGGGCAGCGAGCAGTCGGCGGCGGCCGGTTCCTTCGCGGGCACCCCCAGCGTGAGGCCGAGCCCGAGCGCGTCGAGCATCCCCGGGGCGCCGTCGAGGAGGACGACCCGGTCCGCGCGCCGCGTGCCCTCGAGGAGCCGGCGGCCGGCCGAGTCGGTGAGCAGGTCGGAGTTGCCGACGACCACGGTGGCGCCCCGGCCGTCGCCCGCCGCGTCGACGGCCTCCTGCGCGGTGCTCACGACGTCGACGTCGACGCCCTGCTCTCTCAGGACCTCGACGAGGGCCCGGGTGCCCGACTGGCCGGTGCCGTCGGGGTGGAGGTAGTCCTCGGGCGGCGGGCTCCCCGCGGCGACGGCGATGAGCGCGCCCCCGACGACGAGCGCCACGACCCAGAGGACGACCGTGCGTCCGCGGCGCAGGGCCCGGCGGCCGTCGACACCGGAGGCCGAGACGGGGGAGGCATCCGTGGCGCTGGTCGCGACCGTCGTCGTCATGCCACCGGCTCCGGGGTGGGGTCGGCCGCCGGCTCGGCGGGCGCGCCCGGGCGGGCCGGCCGGGCGGCCACGAGGCGGTCGTCGAGCGCGAGGACGGCGCGGGCGGTCTCCTCGCCGGCGCCGCGGTGCCCGTAGCGGACGGCGTCGAAGGCGTCGGCGGCCGCGAGCAGGGCGGCATCCTCCGCCGGGAACGAGACGGCCAGCGCCACCGCCACCTCGTGCGCCGTGCGCCCGGGGGCGTCGTCGAGCACGACGCGTTCGACGGCCCCGCGGGCCACCGCCCGGACACCGTCGAGCACCGCGGTGTCCCAGTCGCCGCGGGCGAGGGCGGCGCGCGCCGAGGCCCTCAGGGTGGCGGCCGGGACGTCGGGGACGTCGAGGACGCCGGTGCCGGGCCCGCCGCCGGTGCGGCCGACCTCGCGCCGCAGCACGCGCCAGAGCACGAGGGCGAGGACGGCGAGGACCAGCCCGACGGCGATCGGCACGACGAACGAGGGCAGCCCGCCCGAGGGCGAGGAGTTGAGCAGGTCGTCGAGGAACTCGCGCAGCCGCTCGATGAGGCTCGGCTGGGCGTGGTAGCGCGGGCTGCTCAGCTCGTCCTCGAGCCAGCGGCGGGCCTCGTCCGACGAGGGGTCCAGCGGTGCGTCGAACGGGGTCACGGCGTGGTGAGCGGCCACGGCGGCGGCGCGGCTCCCTGCGTGGCCTGGATGAGGCGGACGTCGAGGCCCTCGGTGCGGATGCGGGCGTCGACGTAGAGCAGTGCGTCGACGCCGGCGGTGAACGGCGTGGTGAGGGCCCCGGTGATGAGCCCGGCGATGCCCGCGCTGACGGTCTGGAGGACGAGTGCCTCCGCCCCGCTCGAGGAGTCGCCGATGGAGGCGATGCCGACGAGGAAGAGCACGAGGGTGATCGGCAGCGTGATGACGTACGACGCGACGCCGACGATGAGCCCGGTGAGCGCGCGGATGCCGAAGATGCGCCAGAACGGCCCGCGCAGGGGGCTGCCGACGAGGGTCCACGACCGCCGGAGGCCGCCGATGACCCCGACCCGCTCGAGGACGATGGCCGGGGTCGCGAAGGCCCACTTCGTCGCGAGGAGGACGAGGGCCACGACGGTGGCGAGCACGGCGACGAGGACGAGCAGCACGGTGAGCCCGATGCTGTCGCCGCCGGCCTCGTACGAGTAGACGATGAGCCCCGTCGGGATGCCCGCCGTCACGAGCAGGACGAGGAGGAAGGCCAGGGCGGTGAGCAGCACGGCCCCGGCGAGCGCCGGCACCCGACCGCGGGTGGCACGCCACGTCTCGCCCATCGACACCTTGCGCCCGAGGACGGCCTGCCCGACGACCTGCGCGAGGAAGCCCGCGAGGAGGATGGCCGAGAGCAGCTGCCCGATGGTCGGCAGGTAGACACCGATGATGCCGACGCCGAGGCCGTCGGGCAGGGTGTCGGAGCTCGACGCGGAGTTCTCGACGACCGTCAGCGCGCTCTGCCCCGAGAGCCAGGCGCCGAGCGCGGTCGTCGGGAGGAGGAAGGCGAAGGTGGTCAGCGCGGCGAGGCCGATGGTGGCCGCGGGGTTGCCGCGCACCGCCTTGAGGACGGCGCCGTAGACGTCACCGATCTGCTGCGGGCGCAGGGCGATGATGCCCGGCCGGAACTCCATCGAGCGGTACGGGGCCGGCGGGACGCCCGGGGGCGGCGGGGTCGGGGGAGGCCCGCCGGCCGGCGGTGCGCCACCCGGCGGTGCGGTGGGGGGCGGGGGAGGGCCCGGCGGGGGGCCGGCCGGCTGCGAACCGGGGGCCACCCACGGCTGGTCGGTCATCCGCGTACCCCCGTGCTCACCACGGCGCCACCCTAACCGAGCAGGTCCCGCTCCACGGCCGAGGCGCGGGAACCCACGGCCCCGAGGGCGGTCTGCCGGGCGACGATGCCGGGCTCCTCGCGCATCAGCCCCCAGCCGCGGCGGAGCAGGACGGTCGGCGGCTTGCGACGTTCGCGCAGGTCACGGAGCAGCCGGCGGACGAAGGTGACCGCGGGTCGGTGGTGGACGCACCAGGCGCTGTGCAGCATCCCCTCGGCGTCGAGCCGGCCCACGACCTCCGCGGCGAAGATCCCCTCGGCGAGCACGAGGTCGTCCGGCCGGGCGGTCACCTCGTGGGTGCCGACGGCCCGGCTGCGGGAGATGTCGTAGACGGGCAGCTCCGCCCGGCCGGTGTCGAGTAGGTCGCGCAGCGCCGCGAGGGCGCGCTCGGCGTCCCAGCTGTCGGGGTGGTCCCAGTCGACGATCCCGAGGTCGGCCTGGCGGGGCATCGCGGGGTCGTCCTCGTCGCGGTAGAAGTCGTCGAGCCGGAAGACCGGCCAGCCCCGGGCCGCGTGCACCCGGTCGGCGAGGCGCGACTTGCCGGAACCGCTCGGACCGGCGAGGACGACGACGCGGCGCCGGGTCGCGGGGAGGCCGGTGGCCGCGCGGGCGTCGTCCGGGTCCTCCACGGGCGACCATCCTAGGCGCGCGGTGCGGTGCCCGGCGACGCGGCCGGAAGGGTCAGGACGGAGCCCGGTCCAGCCGGTCGAGGGCGGTGCGCATGGCGCCGAGGACCCGCAGCGTCGTCGTCACGTCGTCCTCGGTCAGCCCGCCGGGTGTGGCACCCATCAGCGCGTGCTCGCGAGCGACGACCGCGTCGATGGCCGCGCGCCCCGCCGGCGTCAGCACGAGGAGGACCGAGCGGCGGTGCTCCGGGTTGTCCCGCCGCTCGACCCATCCCCGGTCGAGCGCGTCGTTGACCATCCGCTGGACGAACTGTCGACTGAGCTCGAGGTCGGTGGCGAGCCGGGGCACCGTGGACGGTCGGTCGCGCCGGTGCAGGGCGTCGAGGACCGCCCGGATGCCGACCGACATCCCCATCGCGGGCTCGTCGGTCTCGACCCGGCGGTGCACCTGCCGGTACACGGTGCCGAGCAGGTGGTAGACCTCGGCGAGGCGGGAGCCGAGGCGGTCGGGCGGCAGGGGGGTGGTCACTCGCCCATTCTGACACCCCAGTTGTCATCCTCACCGGCATGTGACACCTTGGGTGTCATCAAGCGCCGGACCCGGTGCCGCGACGAGGAGGAGAGCCATGGACCGCCGCGACCTCTTCGGACGGACCACGCGCAACCGGCTCCTCCTCGCCGACGTGCTCGATGGCCTGACCCCGGCCCAGTGGGAGGCCGACACCCTCTGCGAGGGATGGACGGTGCGCGACCTCGCGGGCCACCTCCTCCAGCCGATGCTCGTCGGCTTCGGTCGCTTCCTGCTCGTCGCCCTGCGCCACCGCGGCGACACCGACGCCACCGTCGACGCCGTCGCCCGCCGGCTGGCCCGCCGCGAGCCGGACGAGCTCGTCCGACTGCTCCGCTCGCACGCCGGCGACGAGGTCGACCCGCCGCGGGTCGGTCCGGTCGGCCCGTTCGCGGACACCTGCATCCACCTGCGCGACCTCGCCCGGCCGCTCGGGCTGGAGGCGGACGTCCCCCGCGAGGACTGGGTGGCGGTGCTCGACCACCTCACCGGTCCGGCTCCGACCCCGGGCCTCCTCTCCGGGAGCCGGCTGTCCGATGTCTCGTTGCGTGCGACCGACGCCGAGTGGCGATGGGGGGACGGCGCCGAGGTCGTCGGGACGCTCGAGGCGCTCACCCTCGGTGTCACCGGGCGCGCGGTGGTCCTCGACGAGCTGACCGGCCCCGGGGTCGACGCCCTGCGGCGCTGACCGTCGACGCGGTCGACCGGGTCGCAGGTCCGCGCGCGGGTCAGCGCTCGAAAAACCGCCAGCGGCCCTCGGACACGACCTCGACCTCTCCGTCGACGACGCGCAGGGCGCTCTGCTCGTCGAGGGCGTAGGCGGGGACGTCGATCGACGCCGCCCAGCGCTCGGCGTCGGCCATCGTGTTGGACGGGAACGCGTCGAGGTGCGGGAAGATCGCGACGTCGACGAGGCCGAGGGTGCGGTCGTCCGCGGCGCCGGGCCACTCGACGAACAGGTCCCCGATCCGTGGCGTCAGCACCATGCTCCCGGCGCTGACGCCGACCCAGACCGTGTCGGTGAGCGTCGGCAGGAGGTCGGCCAGCCCGGACTCGCGCAGCCAGTGGGCGAGGTACGTGGCGTCGCCGCCGTCGACGAGGAGCACGTCGGCCTCTCGCACCCACGGCACCCACCGCTGCCCAGCGACGGTCGGCAGGGCGGTGAGCTCGAGGACGCCGAGCGACCCCCAGCCGAGCCCGGTGAGGTGCGGCGACCCCGCTCCACCGGACACGACCCGCTGCAGCGAGGCGGGACCGCACAGCGGGTGGCCCCACTGCGCAGTCGGGATGCAGAGGGCGCGGGACTCCTCGACGGGCTTGCCCAGCAGCTCGACGAGGGACGCATGGAGGGAGGCGTTCGTGACGCCGCCCGAGGTGAGCAGCAGCTTCATGGCGCTCCCGGTGGGTCGATGCGGTGCTGGGGTTCGGTGGTGCGGGTCTGACCGTCGGGGCCGTGCCAGGTGAGGGTGCCGTCAGGTGACAGGGCGGGTCGCCAGCGTTGGGTCTGCTTGAAGCGGTGGTGGTGCCGGCAGAGCGACTCGAGGTTGTCCGCCGTGGTGGTGCCGTCGGGCCAGGGTCTGGCGTGGTCGAGGTCGCAGCGTTCAGCGGGTCTGGTGCAGCCCCACATGCGGCAGGTGCCGTCGCGGGTCTTGACGAAGTCGCTGATGGTCTTGGGTGGGCGGTAGGCACTGGTGGTCAGGCTGGCGAGGGTGCCGGTGTCGGCCGCGAGCACGGCCCGGGAGACCTCGAAGGGCAACAGATTCAGGAGGTTGGCGAGGGTGGCCGGGTCGACCCAGCCGAGGCCGGGAAGGTGGGTGCCGGAGACCGCCCAGCCGGGGGTCACCTCGGCCATGTCGGCGCAGTCACCATGGAGCTCGGGCGGCTCCTCGATCCAGGACAGCTCCTCGCGGGAGGCGGGGTCGAGGTCGCCGTAGCGGACCTCCTCACCGGTGACCGCGTCGAACAGGGTGTCGTCGTCGTCCCACTCGACCCGGAACCGCTCCCCGGGCACCTCGGGTGTCAGCCGGTCGGCGACGACCGGCACCCCGAGGGTGACCTGCGCCGACACGGTGACGTTGCGCAGGACGAGGTCGGTCAGCGCATCAGCGCGGGACTCGGCCGTCGTCAGGGTGTCGTCGAGGCCTCGGTACTCGCCCGCGAGCTGCTCGACCGCGGACCACATCGCCGCACTGGTGGCGGTCGGCAGGGACGCGAACCAGTCGGTCAGCCCGTCCACCCCGGCCCGGGTCTCGACGCACCGACCACGGCGGGTCCTCGCGGCGTGCGCGGCCACCTGGTCCGCGGCCACCCGCCCCGCGACCCGGCGTGCCTCCCCGGTGACCCGAGCCGGGTCCATCGCGGGAAGCCGGCCCGCGAGCTCGGCATCGACCCGGACACACGCGTCGACGTCGAGGCCGGCGCACGCGTCGACGACCTTCTGCGCGGTCACCGCTGCCACCTCACCGGAGACCAGCAGGTCGCGGATCGCCGGGAAGCGCTCACCCAGGGCCGCACCGAGCGCGCCCTTGCGCCCCGCCACACCCTCGGTCAGGCCGCACGCCAGGCTCATCTCGGTGCCGGCCATCGCGTCGACGAACCCGACCGGGTGCACCCGCTCCCACGGCCCCGGTTCCCGCAGCGTCGTCTCCACCCGCGCACCCCACGCCCCCGCCACGGCCACCAGCGCATCAGCAGCGTTCGCCAACCCCTGCGCCTCACCCGCGAGCCCGAACGCCTCCTCCGCCGACAGCCCCCGACCCCCGTCGGCGAGCTCACGACCCAGCGCAGCGCACTCCTCACGCAGTACCGCGATGCGGCTCGAGATCGTCCCCCTGTCCATGCCTCATCCTACCGAACAGGCGTACGATCATCAAGAGTCACCAGAGACCAATTCGGCTGCGGCGCAAAGAATTAGCAGACGATTCAGACCTCACGGCCGGCGAACGCGGCCAGCCGGGTGTAGGCGTCGGCGCCCTCGGGGGCCTCCCGCGCCGGGCCGAACGCCGCGCCGCGGTTCTCGTCGGTCAGGCCCTGCTCCATGAACGCCGCGCCCTTCTCGGCCACCGACTGGTCGAGGTCGGCGGTGTCCTTGCCGAGGGCGGTCGCGAGGTCCCACGTGTGCACGGCGAGCTCCGAGCACTGCCACTCCGGAGGCGGTGCCTCGGCGTCCTCGGGCGCCTCGGCCCAGGCCGCGAGCAGGTCGTCGGCGGCCGACCGCAGCGCCGCGGCCCGGTCACCTTCGACGGGCGCGCGAGCGGCCGACCAGTCGACCTCCTCGCCCCGGACCCCACGGGCGAAGTTGCCCACCCCGCCGACGACGTGGTCGACGAGCTCGGAGACGGTCCAGTCCGCGCACGGGGTCGGGCGGGCGGCGGTGTCGTCGTCGACCTCGCCCACGAGGTCGACGAGCTGGTCGAGGGCGGTCGAGAGGGTGCCGGTGTCAGCCATCCTCGGACCGTACAACCGGACGACCCCCCTCGAGGGGTTAGCAATCGGCCTGCGCGGCGAGCGGTCGGGTCAGCGGCCCTTGGGGTGCCAGACGGTTTTGGTCTCGAGGAAGGCGGTCATCCGGCCCAGGTCCGGCGTGGCCTCGAAGTCGGGCTCGACCGCCTCGGTCCCCGACCCGCCCGGCCGCAGCACCCGCTTGAGGTTGTCGGCGGCGGCGAGCTCGAGGTCGCCCCACTCGACCCCGTCGGCACCGGCAGCGCCGGTGAGGTCGATGGCGTTGACGTCGCGGTGCGAGGCCAGCCACGGGGCGACCTCGGCGGTGCGCCCGGTGACGACGTTGACCACGCCACCCGGCACGTCGGACGTCGCCAGGCACTCGGCGAGATCGATGGCCGGCAGCGGCCGGTCCTCCGACGCCAGCACCACGCACGTGTTGCCGGACACCACGACCGGCGCGACGACCGACACCAGCCCGAGCAGCGAGGACGCCTGCGGCGCGAGCACGGCCACGACCCCGGTCGGCTCCGGCGCGGAGATGTCGAAGTACGGCCCGGCGACGGGGTTCAGCCCGCCGAGCACCTGCGCGTACTTGTCGGACCAGCCCGCGTACCAGACCCACCGGTCGATGGCGGCGGACACGACGGCCTCGGCGCGCGCGGGCGTCAGGCCCTCGGAGTCGCGGACGTCCTGGACGAGCTGCGCGCGGCGGCCCTCCATCACCTCGGCGACGCGGTACAGCACCTGACCGCGGTTGTAGGCGGTCGCGCCGGCCCACCCGGGCTGCGCCTTGCGCGCGGCCACGACGGCGTCGCGGGCGTCCTTGCGCGAGCCCATCGCCGCGTTGGCGAGGAAGCGCGGGGTGGCGCGACGCCCCGACGGCGCGGCCATCACCTCGTAGGAACGGCCGCTCTCGGAGCGCGGGAACTTCCCGCCGATGTAGAGCTTGTACGTCTTGCGGACGTCCACGCGGGCGCTCACTGGTCACCACCGGTCTTCACGTAGGCCTCGAGCCCGTGGCGGCCGCCCTCGCGGCCGTACCCGGACTCCTTGTACCCGCCGAACGGCGAGGTGGGGTCGAACTTGTTGAACGTGTTGGCCCACACCACACCGGCGCGCAGCTGGTCGGCCATCCAGAGGATGCGGCTGCCCTTCTCGGTCCAGATGCCGGCCGACAGCCCGTACGGCGTGTTGTTCGCCTTGGCCACCGCCTCGCCGGGCGTGCGGAAGGTCAGGACCGACACGACCGGCCCGAAGATCTCCTCCTGGGCGATGCGGTGCGACTGCGACACGTCGGTGAACACGGTGGGGCGGAACCAGAAGCCGGTGCCCGGGAGCTCGCAGCCCGAGTCCCAGCGCTCGGCGCCCTCGGCCGCACCCGCCGCCGTCAGCTCCTCGATGCGGGTCAGCTGCGCACGGCTGTTGATGGCCCCGACGTCGGTGTTCTTGTCCATCGGGTCGCCGACGCGCAGCGTCGTGAGGCGGCGCTTCAGGCGGCGCACGACCTCGTCGGCGACGTTCTCCTGCACCAGGATCCGGCTGCCGGCGCAGCACACGTGGCCCTGGTTGAAGAAGATGCCGTTGACGATGCCCTCGACGGCCTGGTCGACCGGGGCGTCGTCGAAGATGATGTTGGCGCCCTTGCCGCCGAGCTCGAGGGTGGCCTTCTTGCGCGTGCCGGCGATCGAGCGGGCGATCATCTTGCCGACGTTGGTCGACCCGGTGAAGGCGAGCTTGTCGATGCCGGGGTGGTCGACGATGGCCTGCCCGGTGGCGCCGGCGCCGGTGACGATGTTGACGACACCCGGGGGCAGCTCGGCCTGCTGGCAGACCTCGGCGAAGAGCAGCGCGGTGAGCGGCGTGGTCTCGGCGGGCTTGAGCACGACCGTGTTCCCGCACGCGAGGGCCGGCGCGACCTTCCACGCGAGCATGAGGAGCGGGAAGTTCCACGGGATGACCTGCCCGACCACCCCGAGCGGGCGGGGGTTCTCGCCGAGCGCTGCGTAGCCGAGCTTGTCGGCCCAGCCTGCGTGGTAGAAGAAGTGCGCTGCGACGAGCGGGATGTCGACGTCGCGGCTCTCCTTGATCGGCTTGCCGTTGTCGAGCGTCTCGAGGACGGCGAACTCGCGGGCCCGCTCCTGGAGGATGCGGGCGATCCGGTAGAGGTACTTGCCGCGGTCGGCGCCGCTCATCCGCGACCAGACGCGGGTGTAGGCGCTGCGGGCCGCGCGGACGGCGGCGTCGACGTCGTCGGCGGTCGCCTCGGAGACCTCGGAGAGGACCTCCTCGGTGGCGGGGTTCACCGTCTTGAACGGCTTGCCGCCGGTGGCCTCGACGAACTCGCCGCCGATGAACAGGCCGTGGCTGCTCGCGATGTCGACGACCGCCCGGGACTCGGGGGCCGGCGCGTACTCGAAGGTGGGCATCGGATGTCCTTGCCGGTCGGGGTGGGTCAGTAGCCGCTGGGGGCGTCGTCGGCGACGTAGTCGGCGCCGGAGTAGGCGCCGGTCGTCATCTTCTGGCGCTGGAGCACGAGGTCGTTGAGCAGGCTCGAGGCACCGAACCGGAACCACTCGTTGGTCAGCCAGTCCTCGCCGGCGACCTCCGAGACGGTGACGAGGAACTTGATGGCGTCCTTGCTCGTGCGGATGCCGCCCGCCGGCTTGACGCCGACCATCTCGCCCGTGGCGTCGCGCCAGTCGCGGACCGCCTCGAGCATGACGAGCGTGACGGGCAGGGTCGCCGCGGGGGAGATCTTGCCGGTCGAGGTCTTGATGAAGTCGCCGCCGGCGAGCATCGAGAGCCACGAGGCGCGGCGGACGTTGTCGTAGGTGACGAGCTCGCCGGTCTCCATGATCACCTTGAGGCGCGCGTCGCCGCAGGCCTCCTTGGTCTCGGCGATCTCGCGGAACACCGAGAGGTAGTCGCCGGCGAGGAAGGCCCCGCGGTCGATGACCATGTCGATCTCGTCGGCGCCGTTCTCGACCGCGTCGCGGGTGTCGGCGAGCTTGACGGCCCGGCTGGCGCGCCCGCTCGGGAACGCCGTGGCGACGGCGGCGATGTTGACGCCCCGGTCGCCGATGACCTCGCGGGCGAACGGCACCATGTCGCCGTAGACGCAGACCGCGGCCGGGCTGGGGGTCGACAGGTCGCTGGGGTCGGGGACGAGGGCGCGCGTGGCCAGGCCGCGGACCTTGCCCGGGGTGTCGGCGCCCTCGAGGGTCGTCAGGTCGATCATCGAGATGGCGGTGTCGATGGCCCACGCCTTGCTCGTCGTCTTGATCGAGCGGGTGGACAGCGCCGCCGCGCGGGCCTCGCAGCCGACCTGGTCCACCCCGGGCAGGCCGTGCAGCCAGCCGGTGAGGGCGGAGTTCGTCAGGCGGGACACCCCGAGGATGTCGCGGGCGCGCGCCGTGGGGTCGAGGTCGGTCGCGGTGCTCACCCCGAGAGTGTACGGGCGTCGCGGGGGGCCGACCGACCCCGGAGCGGGCACCTCCGGACGACTCCGGGACGCGAGCCCTGTCACGTTCTGCCACCGCCCCGCAGGGCCTGCGGGACGCTGGGGACGTGGGCCGGTGGCAGGAACGGCAGGCCCGCCGACTACGGGCGATGTACGTCGGCGGACGCGGCAACGCGGCCGCCCGACGCTGGTCCCGCGCCTGGGTCCGGCTCATCGGGAGCGGCCTCGGACCCCGGCGCTGGGCCACCCTCGAGGTGCTCGGCCGGCGGTCCGGCGAGGTCCGCCGCTTCCCGCTCGGGCTCGCCGACGTGGGGGAGGACTGGTACGCCGTCTCGATGCTCGGGGAGTGCGCCTGGACCCGCAACGTCCGGGCCGCGAGCGGTGAGGTCGTCCTCCGCGGGCGGGGCTGGGGGCCGGTCCGGTTCGTCGAGGTGCCGGTGGCCGAGCGCGCGCCGGTGCTGCGGCGCTACGTCGAGAAGGTGCCGGGCGGACGCCCGCACGTGCCCGTGCGGGTCGGCGCCCCGCTCGCGGACTTCGCCGCGGTCGCGCCGGAGTTCCCGGTCTTCCGGGTCACGCGCAGGTGAGGACGAGCGGGTGTACGAGCATGTCGTCGCCGCTCGTGACCCCGCCGACGGGGGTGCTGATGCTCGTGCGCACCGCGACGGCCACCGTCCCGGTGCTCGTCGCCACGTAGGCCGCCGTGCGGGACGACACGTGGTAGGTCGACCCGGAGTTGACGGCGAGCAGGGAGGTGTCCACGAGGGGCAGGCCGGTGAGGGGCGAGCCGCCCACGTCGAGGTAGGTGCGCATCGGCTGGGTGTTCGTGACGTACGCCCGGAAGCTGAGGACGAAGGTGTAGACAACACCGGCGACGACGGCGAGCGACGAGGAGGCCGTCGCGACGAAGGTCGACCCGCGAGAGGCGTCGTGGGTCTGCTCGAAGTTGCCGCCGCCGAACGAGGCGGCACCGGTGCCCGTGACGCTCGAGCCGCTCGTCGTGATCGTCCAGGCGGGGGCGGCGAAGGCGGGCAGCGGACCGCAGATCGAGGCGGCCATCGCGGGGGCTGCCGCACCGACGGCGATGACCGGGACGCTCCACGCCGCCCCGGCCGCGAGGGTCCGCCAGCTGACCGGGCGCGGGGCGCGGTTCGCCGGGGTGGTGCCACCCTGCGAGGTCACGCCCCGAGGAAAGCACAGGTCAGGGGCGGGTCGCGACCTCGAGGTCGGCCTTGAGGGCCGCGAGCCGGGTCGCCGCGCGCTCGCGGGCGCCGCGCAGGTCCTCGCCGGTCACCGGCTCGACGACCTCGAGGTAGACCTTGAGCTTCGGCTCGGTGCCGGACGGCCGGACGATGACGCGCGAGTCGTCGGCGAGGTACCAGCGCAGGCCCTCCGTCGGCGGCAGTCCGCCGTCACCGCGCGCGAGGTCGTCGACGCGGGTGACCTCGACCCCGGCGACCGTCGACGGCGGGGCCGAGCGCAGCCGCTCCATGACGCGTCCGATGAGCGAGAGGTCCTCGACGCGCACCGAGAGGGCGTCCGTGGCGTGCACGCCGTGCGCGCGGGCGAGGTCGTCGAGCCGGTCGACGAGGGTGCGGCCCTGCGCCCTGAGGGTCGCGGCGAGCTCGGCGACGAGCAGGGCGGCCGAGACGCCGTCCTTGTCGCGGACGTGGCCGGGGTCGACGCAGTAGCCGAGCGCCTCCTCGTAGCCGTAGCGCAGCCCCGGGACGCGGCCGATCCACTTGAAGCCGGTGAGCGTCTCCTCGTGGCGGACCCCGGCCGCCCGGCACATCGCCGCGAGCAGGCGCGAGGACACGATGGAGTTGGCGAAGACCGCGTCGGGGGAGTCCGGCTCGACACCGCGCTCGAGGACGTACGAGCCGAGCAGCGCACCGACCTCGTCGCCGCGCAGCATCCGCCAGCCGCCCGGGCCGGGGACGGCGACGGCGCAGCGGTCGGCGTCGGGGTCGTTGGCGACGACGAGGTCGGGCCCGGTCTGCTCGGCGAGCTCGAGGGCGGCGTCCATCGCGCCGGGCTCCTCGGGGTTCGGGAACGAGACGGTGGGGAACATCGGGTCGGGCTCGGCCTGCGACGGGACGGGCAGCGGCTCGGCGAAGCCGGCCGCCGCGAACGCCCGCCGGACCGTCTCGGACCCGACGCCGTGCAGCGCGGTGTGGACGACGGTCAGCTCGCGCGGGGCGTCGGCGGACACGACGGTGACGACGTCGGCGAGGTAGGCCTCGAGGACGTCGTCGCCGAGGGTGTCCCAGCCGTCGTCGGCGCGCGGCACCTCGGCCACGGACGCCACGCCGGCGATCTCGGCGGCGATGAGGCCGTCGACCGGCGGCACGATCTGCGACCCGTCGCCGACGTAGACCTTGTACCCGTTGTCCTGCGGCGGGTTGTGCGAGGCGGTGACCATGACGCCCGCGTCGGCTCCGAGGTACCGGATCGCGTACGCCAGCACCGGGGTCGGCAGGGGATGGGGCAGGACGACGGCGCGCCCGCCCATCCCGACGACGACCGCGCAGGTGTCGTGGGCGAAGACGTCGGAGTTGGTCCGGGCGTCGTACCCGACGACGACGAACGGCTCGGGGTCGAGGGTCTTCAGGTACGCGGTGAGGCCCGCCGCGGCCCGGATGACGACGGCCCGGTTCATCCGGTTCGGGCCACCCCCGAGCCTGCCGCGCAGGCCGGCGGTGCCGAACGCGAGCATCCCCGACATCGCGTCGGCGAGCTCGTCGGCGGCCGCGGCGTCCCCGGCGACGGCACCCTCCACGAGGCCCTCGAGCTCGGCACGGGTGACGGGGTCGGGGTCGTCGGCGGCCCAGGCCCGGGCGGCGGCGAGGAGGGTGTCGAGGTCGGTCGTCGTGCTCATCGCGGGAGTCCTCAGATGCGCCCGACGACGTCGGCGAGGAGGCGTCCGCAGCGCTCGGCAGCGGCGCGCCCGGCCTCGAGGACCTCCTCGTGGCTCAGCGGGTCGGGCGAGATGCCGGCCGCCGCGTTCGTCACGAGCGAGACGCCGAGCACCTCGAGCCCGCTCTGCCGGGCGGCGATCGCCTCGAGCGAGGTCGACATCCCGACGAGGTCGCCGCCGAGCACCTTGGCCATCCGGACCTCGGCCGGGGTCTCGTAGTGCGGGCCGCGGAACTGGACGTAGACGCCCTCGTCGAGGGTCGGGTCGACCTCCTGGGCGAGCGCGCGCAGCCGGGGGCTGTAGAGGTCGGTGAGGTCGACGAAGTTCGCGCCCTCGATGGGGGAGTGCGCCGTGAGGTTGATGTGGTCGCTGATGAGCACCGGGGTACCCGGCGCCCAGTCGGGGTTCAGCCCGCCGCAGCCGTTGGTGATGACGATCGTCGAGCAGCCGGCCGCCGCGGCGGTGCGCACGCCGTGGACGACGGCCCGCACGCCGCGGCCCTCGTAGAAGTGGGTGCGCGTGCCGTAGACGAGCGCCCGGCGACCGGTGTCACCGATCGCGACCGAGCGCATCGAGCCGCTGTGCCCGGCGACCGCGGCCCTCCCGAACCCGGGGACGTCGGTGTTCTCGATGGTCGCCAGGGTCTCGCCGATGAGGTCGCCGGCCTGGCCCCAGCCGCTGCCGAGGACGAGGGCGACGTCGTGGCGCTCGACCCCGGTGCGCTCGGCGATGACGGCGGCGGCGGCACGGGCGACCTCGAACGGGTCGGTCGCGGGGTCGGACAGGTCGTGGGCGGCGGCGGTGTCGGTCACGCGCGCAGCCTAGCGACGGCCGCGGCAGGCGTGCACGGCCCCCGCCCCGGCCTGTTCCGCGCACGTGCGGGGTTATCGCTGTCCGTTCTCGGTTGCGACAGCGATAACCCCGCACGTGCGCGATCGGAGCGCGAGGGGCGCAGGTTGCATCTGCAAGTTGCAGGTGCAAGTATGGGGACGTGCCCAGCCTCGCCCACGAGCTCCACGTCCTCGTCGCCCTGATGGACCGCCGCGCCGAGGCGCTGCTCGCCGCCTCCGGCGTGGGCCTGACCTACCGCCGCTTCCTCGTCCTCCTCCACGTCTCCGACCTCGACGGCCCGACCCAGCGCGAGCTCGCCGACCGGGCCGGGGGCAGCGAGGCCGCCACGAGCCGGATGGTCGCCGGGCTCGCCGCCGACGGCCTGCTCGACGTCGGGCGCGGCGTCGGCAACCGCCGCGAGCTGCGGCTCACCGCCGAGGGCGGACGCCGGCTGGCCGAGGCCGGCCACGTCCTCGGCGACCGCTTCGACCGTGCCGTGCGGTCCGTCGGCGCCGACCCGGCCGACCTCCTGCACACCGTCACCACCCTCACGACCGCTCTCCGGAAGGACTGACCGTGCACGCCTGGACCCTCCTCATCGCCTCGCACGTCGTCGCCGCCCTCGTCTCCGTGTCGCTCGGCGTCGTCCAGCTCGTCCGCCGCAAGGGCGACGCCCGCCACCGGCTGCTCGGCCGCGTCTGGGTCGTCCTCATGCTCTGGACCGCGTTCTCCTCGTTCTGGATCCGTCACCTGCGCGACGGCGCGTTCAGCTGGCTGCACATCCTCAGCCTCGTCACGCTCGTCACCGTCTCCCTCGGCGTCTGGCGGATCCGCAGCGGCGACGTCCAGGGGCACCGCGGCAACATGGTCGGCAGCTGGCTCGGGTCGGCGATCGCGATGGTCTTCGCGCTCGCGGTGCCGTCCCGGATGCTCCCGACGTTCGCGGTGGACGAGCCCCTCGGTGCCGCCCTGGCCCTCGCCTGCGTCGCCGCCACGGTGGTCGTCCTCGTGCTCGTCGGCGACCGGCTCGCCCGGCGGGCGGCCGCCGTCCCGGCCTGACCCCCATCCGCCGACACCCCCGAGGCAACCTTCCGGCCCCGCGCTGCGTACTTCCCGGTGAGACCATGTGCCGTCGACCGGAGGGGTGCCGATGGGTAGCGAGGGCAAGGCACGGCGTGACGCCGACTTCGCGCGGTTCGTCGCGGCCTCGACCCCGTCACTCCTGCGCACCGCGCGGCTGCTGACGGGGTCGAGGGATGCGGCGCAGGAGCTGGTCCAGGCCACGCTCGTCAAGACCTACCTCGCGTGGCACCGGGTGCGCGACGAGGACGCCCTGCCCTACGCGCGACGCATCCTCGTCAACCAGCGCACCGACCGCTGGCGCCGGACGCGGGGCGAGGTGGTCGTCGCCGAGCCGCCGGACCGCGTGCACGACGACGGCACCGGGTCCGACGACCGCGACCAGATCGTGCGGCTCCTCGCGACCCTGCCCGAGCGCCAGCGGTACGTCGTCGTCCTGCGGTACTACCACGACCTCTCCGAGCAGGCCGTCGCCGAGCTGCTCGGTATCTCGGTCGGCACGGTCAAGAGCGCGGCCTCGCGCGGCCTGGCGACGCTGCGTGCCGCCCACCCCAGCCCGGACCCCAGCGAGGAGAGCCTGCGATGAGCACCGCCTTCGAGGACACCCTGCGGGCCGAGCTGCACGCCGCCGTGGCGGGGGAGACGGGCGACTGGTTCGACACCGCCGCGGCCATCGGTGCCGCCGAGCGGGCGGCGCGCCGCCGTCGGCGGCGGCGCGCGACGACGCTGGCGGGACTGTGCACGGTGGCGCTGGCCGTCGGTGTCGGTGTCGGCCTGCGCGACGACGCCGGCCCCACGAGCCTCCCGGCCGGCCCGCTCCGGACGAACGCGAGCAGCGCACCGTCGGCGACGCCCACCGACGACCCGGGGACCTTCGGCTCCGCGGCGACCGTCCGGCCGACCGGGGGCGACGTGGCGTACACCGTGCGCGGGAGGGACATCAGCGGACGATCCTTCGCCGTGCTCTTCTCGTCCGACGGTCTCGTCGTCTCCGGCCTCCCGGTGGACGGGGCCGGTCCCGTGGTCGACGTCGTCGACACCGGCGGGCCGCTCGCGGTGCTCCTGACCACGGCACCGGCCTACGACCTCCGGCTGGGCGAGGGCGGGCCCCTCCTCGCGGACAGCGCGTCGGCGCGGGTCCCGGGCACGGACCGGTGGATGACCCTCGCGCTGCTCTCCCCCGACTGGCTCGACCCCTGGCCGGACCTGTACTGGACCGGGCCGCAGGGCACGCCGGGCCACGCGCCGGCCCCGGTGTCCGTGACCACGGACGTGCCGGCCAAGGATGGCGACCAGGGGTGGGCGCCGATCCACGTCCGCTTCACCTCACGACCGAGCGCGGGTGGGTCGGTCGTCACCGTCGAGCACGCCGAGGGCGGCATGCGCCCGTCGGCGACGCTGACCCTCGGTCGCGGCGCCACCCAGGCCTTCGTGCAGGGCGACGGAGGCAACTATGCCGCCGTGTACGGGCTGACGACGAGCGAGCCGGTGTCGGTGACCCCGCACGGCGACACCGCGTCCCGGTTCGCCGGCGGCTGGGAGTTCGCGACGGTCCGGCTCGACGAGGGCCTGTGGGCGACGGCCGTCCAGCTGACCGGGATGGACGACAGCAGCGTGCGCCCGTTGACCGGGCTCACGTGGACCGACCGGAGCGGGACGAGCCACGACGTCGACGTGCCCTGAGGGCGGGATCGGCGTGCGAGGGACCCTCAGTCGGCCGAGACGGCGAGCGCGGCGTCCCCTCGGGGTCCGAGGACGACCCGGTCACCGGGGCGGTACCGGGTGACGTCGGTGTTCGGCACCTGCACGGTGACCAGCTCGTCGGACCCGGTGCGCGCGACGACCCGCCCGTGCCCGCCGAGGAAGCTCGCGCTGACCACCGTCGCCGAGCCGGCGCCCGACTCGGCGTCGCCGGCCGGCCCCACGGTGACCCCCTCGGGACGGACGAGCACGACGACCTCCGGCCCACCCGCCGAGCCCTCGAGGAGCGGGACGCTGCCCCCGAGCACCTGCGCCCGCCCCTCCGACACCGTGGCCCGCAGGCGGTTGGTCAGCCCGACGAAGTCGGCGACGAACGGGGTGCGCGGCGAGGTGTAGAGGTCGGCGGGCGCGGCGAGCTGCTCGAGGCGTCCGACCGACATCACCCCGACCCGGTCGGCGACGGCGAGTGCCTCCTCCTGGTCGTGGGTGACGAAGAGGGTCGTCGTGCCGACCTCGAGCTGGATGCGCCGGATCTCGTCGCGCAGCTGCACGCGGACCTTGGCGTCGAGCGCCGAGAGCGGCTCGTCGAGGAGCAGCACCTGCGGCTCGATGGCCAGCGCGCGGGCCAGGGCGACGCGCTGCTGCTGGCCGCCGGACATCTGGTGCGCGTACTTGTCGGCGTGCTGGGAGAGGCCGACGAGGTCGAGCATCTCGGCGGCCCGGGCCCGGCGGGCCGCCCTGTCGCGGCCCCGCAGCTCGAGGCCGAACTCGACGTTCTGCCGGGCGGTCATGTGCGGGAAGAGGCTGTAGGCCTGGAAGACCATCCCCATGTCGCGCTTGTTCGTCGGGACGCCCGTGACGTCGCGGCCGCCGACCTCGATGGTGCCGGAGTCGGGGTCCTCGAGACCGGCGAGGCAGCGCAGGGCGGTGGTCTTGCCGCACCCCGAGGGACCGAGCAGGGCGACGAGCTCGCCGGGCTCGAGGTGCAGGGTCAGGCCGTCGAGGGCGGCGACGCCCCCGTAGACCCGGCGCAGGTCGGTCAGCTGGACGGGCGTGCCCTGCGCGGTGGCGGTGGCGCTCATGCGGACGGCTCCTTGCGGCGGCGGAGGCGGGCGAGGGGGGAGGTGCCGGCCCGACCGCTGCCGACGAAGGACATCGCGAAGAGGACGACGAAGGCGAACACGAGCGAGGCGAGTCCGACGGCGACCGAGATCTTCGCGTCGGACTTGCCGAGCTCGTACATCGCGACCTGGAGGTTCTTCTTGGAGAACAGGTTCGCGATGGTGAACTCGCCGAGGACGAGCGCGACGGAGAGGAACGAGGCCGACAGCACGGCGGTGCGCAGGTTGGGCAGCACGACCCGCCACATCACCGTGAACCACGACGCCCCGAGCGAACGCGCGGCCTCGGACAGGGTCCGGACGTCGATGGCGCGCAGCCCGGCGTCGAGCGAGCGGTACGCGTACGGGAGGACGAGGACGACGTAGGCCAGCGAGAGCCACAGCGTCGAGGAGCCGAGCAGGTAGTACACCCACGCGTACACCGGCGTCAGGCCGACGACGAGGACGATGGCCGGCACGGTGAGCGGCAGGAGGCAGATGAACTCGACGGTGCGGGACAGGCCCGGCAGCCGCAGCCGCACCCACGTCATCGTCGGCACGAGGACGAGCAGCATGACGACGGGCGTGATGACGGCCAGCCCGACCGAGGCGAGGAAGCCCTCGCGCAGCGCCGGGTAGTCGGTGGAGATCGTGTCGACGTTCGCGAGCGTGCGCCAGGTCTCGAGGGTGCGGCCCTGGCCGCCCGGGCCCTGGGTCGTGAAGTCGAGCATGCCCAGCAGCGGGAGGACGAAGAAGACGAGGACCACGGTGAGGACGACCCAGCGCAGCAGCCGCTGCCGGCGCCGGAACCGGGCGCGCTGGCCGGTCATCGCTGCATCCAGCGGCTGGCCCGCTTGTCGAGCCAGGCGTAGAGCGCCATGACGACCGCGACGACGACGACCATCTCGAGGGCCATCGCCTTGCCGAGGTTCTCCTGGCCGAGGAGCACCTCGGAGGTGAAGGTGCCGCCGATCTGCAGCGGGATGAGCGGCGAGCCCTGCGAGACGAGCGCCTTCGCGGTCGCGTACGCGGAGAACGCGTTCGTGAAGAGCAGGAGCATCGCGCCGACGAACGACGGGAGGAGGATGGGGGCCGCGACCCGGCGCCAGTAGGTCCACGTCGTGCCGCCGAGGGTCTCGGTGGCCTCGCGCCACTGCGGGCGCAGCCCCTCGACCGCCGGGAGGAAGACGATGAGCATCAGCGGGATCTGGAAGTAGAGGTAGACGAGCATCAGCCCGCGGTCCCACTCGTAGAGCCAGAACCCGGTACCGGTGCTGATGCCGACCTTCCCGAGCAGCAGGGTGAGCAGCCCGGTGCCGCCGAAGGAGGCGATGAACGCGAACGCCAGTGCGACACCGCCGAACTGGGCGAGCACACCGCACAGCGAGGTGACGAACCGCTTCGTGACCGACCCGTCGCGCGCGGTGCTCACGGCGTAGGCGAGCAGGCCGCCGAGCACCGCCCCGCCGACCGCCGTGACGGCCGAGAGGACGAGCGACTGCACGAGGCCCCGCACGACCGACGGCGAGGTGAGGCCGTCGAGGTTGCCGAGCGTGAACCGGTTGTCGCCGTCGAGGAAGGCGCCGATGACGACGACGAGCGTCGGGATCAGCAGGAAGACGGTCGTGTAGGCGAAGAACGGCACGACCCCCAGGAGGGCGCCGGACGGCCGCAGCCGTCGCGACGCCCCCGTGGGGCGTGCGTCCGCCGTGTCAGCCAACGGCGTTGGCCCAGTTGTCGGCGAGGTACTTCTTGCCGCTGTCGGAGTCGGCCTGGGTCGGGACGACCGGGGTGCCCTCGACGGCCGGCAGGGCTGCGGCGGCGGCCTCGTCGAGCGTGCCGGCGGTCTTCATCGCGTCGAAGCGCACCGGGCGGGCGCCGCCCTTGAGCCAGAGGTTCTGGCCGTCGTCGCCGTAGAGGAACTCCTGCCAGAGGCGGGCCGCGGCCGGGTGCGGGGCGTCGGCGTTGATCGCCTGGTAGTAGTAGCCCGCGACGACCGCCTCCTTCGGCACGACGACCTTCCAGGACGGCAGCTTCGCCGAGTAGGCGGCGTTGAGGTAGTCCCAGTCGATGACGAGCGGGGTCTGCCCCGACTCGACGGTGGCCGCGGTGGGGTCGACGGGCAGGAAGTTGCCGGCCGCCTTGAGCTGCTTGAAGAAGTCGACGCCCTTGGTGAGGTCACCGGCGCTGCCGCCCTCGGCGATCGAGACCATCTGGACGCCCGCGAACGCGGCGCCGGCCTCGGTGGGGTTGCCGTTGAGCGCGACCTTGCCCTTGTAGTCGGCCTTCATGAGGTCCTTGACGCTCGTGGGGGCCGGCACCTTGGCCGAGTCGTAGCCGATGCTCATGTAGCCGCCGTAGTCGTTGACCCACGCGCCGTCGGCGTCCTTGAAGTCGTCGCCGATGTCGCCCCACGTCGCGACCTTGTACTTGGCGTACATGTCGGTGTTCGCGAGGGCGACCGCCGCCCCGAGGTCGAAGACGTCCGGGGCGCCGGACTGGCCCTTGAGCCGCTTGGCGGTGGCGATCTCGTCGGCGCTGCTGGCGTCCGGCTGGTCGCTCGTCACCTTGATCTCCGGGTACTTGGCCTGGAAGGCCTTGATGACCTCGCCGTAGTTCGCCCAGTCCGGCGGGAGCGCGATGACGTTGAGCGCACCCTCCTTCTTCGCCGCCGCAACGAGGGCGTCCATGCCGCCCAGGTCCTCGGCGCTGGTGGCCGTCTTGGCCGACGACCCACCGCTCGACGAGGAGTCGTCCGACCCGCTGTCGGAGGGCGGGGAGCAGGCGACGAGGGCGAGAGCGGTCAGGCCGGCCGCGGCGAGCACACCGGCTCGGCTGCCGAAGGGACGGGACATGAGGACCTCCTCGACGAGGGACGGCGTGCGCCGGGGGCCGATGACGGCTCCGGTCGCACCCTAGGCGCAACCCATGTGGTTCGGAAAGGGACCTTTGCCACACCGTGACCTGCGGGTGCGTCGGAGGCCGCCGGTCGGTGGGTGGTTGGATGGGGGCCGTGAACGCGCGGTCGAGCAGAGTCGTTATCCTCGGCGGGGGTCCCGGGGGCTACGAGGCGGCCCTCGTCGCCGCCCACCTCGGGGCCGACGTCACCGTCGTCGAGCGCACCGGCATCGGCGGGGCGGCTGTCCTCACCGACTGCGTCCCGAGCAAGGCCCTCATCTCGACCGCCGACTACATGAGCGACTTCGAGACCGCCGCCGACCTCGGCGTGCACCTCGAGGACCACGAGGGCGACGAGGTCTCCGACGCGGTCGCCGACCTCCCCGAGGTCAACCGCCGGGTCCTCACGCTCGCCCGCGCGCAGAGCGCAGACATCCGCACCCGGCTCGGAGAGGTCGGGGTCCGGGTGCTCGACGGTGCCGGCTCCCTCGTGTCTCCGACGTCGGTGCGGGTCGAGGGCGCCGGCGCGGCCGAGGAGCTGACCGCCGACGTCGTGCTCGTCGCCACCGGCGCCTCGCCACGGGTGATGGACACCGCGGTCCCCGACGGCGAGCGCATCCTCACCTGGCAGCAGATCTACGACCTGCGCGAGCTGCCGCAGCGGCTCGTCGTCGTCGGGTCGGGCGTCACGGGTGCCGAGCTCGCCCAGGCCTACCTCGGGCTCGGCTCCGAGGTCGTCCTCGTCTCCTCGCGCGACCGGGTGCTGCCCGGCGAGGACCCCGACGCCGCCGCCGTCATCGAGGACGTCTTCCGCAAGCGCGGGATGGAGGTGCTCGGGCGTTCGCGGATGGCGGCCGTCGAGCGCACCGCCGACGGCGTCGTCGTCCGGCTCGAGGACGGCCGCGAGGTCACCGGCACCCACGCGCTGCTCGCCGTCGGGTCGGTTCCGCTGACCCGGGGCATCGGGCTCGAGGAGGTCGGGGTCGACCTGCAGCCGTCCGGGCACGTCGCCGTCGACCGGGTGTCGCGCACGTCGGTCCGCGGCGTCTACGCGGCGGGCGACTGCACCGGGGTGCTGCCGCTCGCCTCCGTCGCGGCCATGCAGGGACGCATCGCGATGTCGCACGCGCTCGGCGACGCCGTGGCCCCGCTGCAGCTCGGGGTCGTGTCGGCCAACATCTTCACCGACCCCGAGATCGCGACCGTGGGCATCACCCAGAAGGACGTCGACGAGGAGCGGGTCGACGCCGAGGTGCTGATGCTGCCGCTCTCGCGCAACCCGCGGGCCAAGATGCTCGGCATCACCGACGGGTTCGTCAAGCTGTTCGCGCAGAAGGGTTCCGGGGCCGTCGTCGGCGGAGTGGTCGTGGCGCCCCGGGCCTCCGAGCTGATCTTCCCGGTGACCCTCGCGGTGCAGCACCGGCTCAACGTCGACCAGGTCGCCTCGACCTTCACCGTCTACCCGTCGCTGTCCGGCTCCATCGCCGAGGCCGCCCGCCGGTTGCACCCCATCGCCTGACTGCTGCGGCCCCGTCGGGAACCTCGGCGGGGCAGAGTGGGTTGTCCCTTCACCGGACACCGACTCGAGGAGACGACATGGCCAAGGGCCGCGCTGCCGCGCTCGTCGCGGCGGCCACCACGCTGAAGAAGTACGTGCGCGAGAACCCGGACAGGGCGGCGGACGCCATCGGGAAGGTCGAGGGCTTCGTGCGCTCCAAGGCCGGACCGCAGCACGCCGACAAGGTCGGCAAGGGCGGGGCCGCGCTGCGCAAGGGCCTCGGTCTGCCCCCGTCGGGTGGCTCGACCGGCGCATCGGGCACGTCCGGCGGTGGCCAGGTGCCGCCGCCCCCGCCGCCGCCGTCGTCGGGGCCGACGTCATGAGCACGACCGACAGCGAGCCGGGACCCGACCGGCCACAGCCCCCCGACGAGGACCTGCCGCGCTCGCCCGAGGTCCCCGACCCCGTGGACCCGGACGCGCCCGACACCCTCGACCCCGACCCCGTCGAGCCGTGGCACCCCCACGACCCCGCCGACCCGTCGCCGGTCGCGCCGAACCCGGCCCCCGGGACGGGCGACGACCCCCAGCCCCGCCGCGACCTCGGCGGGGGCACACCCCGGGCGCGACACCCCCCCCCGCGGGGCCCCCCAGTGCTCACGCGGCGTGTTCTGTACTCTCGACGGCTCGTCGCGGTCGCTCAGGCCTCCGCGGGGGCCTCGGCGTCCGTGATGTCGCAGATGACCGCGCCGTTGGTGACGGTCGCGCCGACCTCGGCCTTGAGCCCGGTGACGACGCCCGCCTTGTGCGCGGTGATCGGCTGCTCCATCTTCATCGCCTCGAGGACGACGACCTGGTCGCCGGCCGCGACGGTGGCGCCCTCCTCGACGCTGACCTTGACGATCGTGCCCTGCATCGGGGCGGTGAGGGAGTCGCCGGACGCCGCGGCGCCGCCGCCCCCGCCACCGGAGCGGCGCGGGGCCTTCTTCTTCGTCGCGTGGCCGCCACCGCCACCTCCGAAGGAGAGGCCTCCGGGGACGGAGACCTCGAGGCGCTTGCCGCCGACCTCGACGACGACGGTCTGGCGCTCCTCGGCCTCGGGGGCGTCGCCGGACGGGCCCGAGTAGGCCTCGATGTCGTTGTCGAACTCGGTCTCGATCCAGCGGGTGTGGACGGTGAACGCCTCGGCGGGGTCGGCCGGGGCGAAGGCCGGGTCGGCGACGACCTTGCGGTGGAACGGCACGACCGTGGGCATGCCCTCGATGACGAGCTCGGCGAGGGCGCGGCGCGAACGCTCGAGCGCCTGCTGCCGCGTCCGCCCGGTGACGACGAGCTTGGCGATCATCGAGTCGAAGGCCCCGGCGACGGTGTCGCCCTCGACCATGCCGGAGTCCCAGCGCACGCCGGGGCCGTGGGGCACCTCGAGCCGGCTGACCGTGCCCGGCGCCGGGAGGAAGCCCCGGCCGGCGTCCTCGCCGTTGATGCGGAACTCGATGGAGTGCGCGTGCGGCTCGGGGTCCGGGTAGTCGAGGGTCTCGCCGTTCGCGATGCGGAACTGCTCGCGGACGAGGTCGATGCCGGTGACCTCCTCGGAGACCGGGTGCTCGACCTGGAGGCGGGTGTTGACCTCGAGGAAGCTGATGTCGCCCTGCGGACCGACGAGGAACTCGCAGGTGCCGGCACCGACGTAGCCGGCCTTGCGGAGGATCTCCTTGGAGGCCCGGAGCAGCTCGGTGTGCTGCTCCTCGGTGAGGAACGGCGCCGGCGCCTCCTCGACGAGCTTCTGGTTGCGGCGCTGGAGCGAGCAGTCGCGGGTCGAGACGACGACGACGTTGCCGTGCTGGTCGGCGAGGCACTGGGTCTCGACGTGCCGCGGGTGGTCGAGGAAGCGCTCGACGAAGCACTCGCCGCGGCCGAACGCCGTGACCGCCTCGCGGACGGCGGAGTCGAAGAGCTCGGGGATCTCCTCGAGCGTGCGGGCGACCTTGAGACCGCGACCGCCGCCGCCGTACGCGGCCTTGATGGCGACCGGGAGGCCGTGCTCCTGCGCGAAGGCGACGACCTCGTTGGGGCCCTCGACGGGGTCCTTGGTGCCGGGGACGAGCGGCGCGTCGGCGGCGAGGGCGATGTGGCGCGCCTTGACCTTGTCGCCGAGCGAGTCGATGGCCTCGGGACCCGGGCCGATCCAGGTGAGGCCGGCGTCGATGACCTTCTGCGCGAAGTCGGCGTTCTCGGCGAGGAAGCCGTAGCCCGGGTGGACGGCGTCGGCTCCGGCGGCCTTCGCGACCTCGATGAGCTTGTCCTGCAGCAGATAGGACTCGCCCGGGGTCGAGCCGCCGAGGGCGTGTGCCTCGTCGGCGACCTTGACGTGTAGGGCGTCGCGGTCGGGGTCGGCGTAGACGGCGACGGACGCGATGCCCGAGTCCTTGCAGGCGCGGGCGATGCGAACGGCGATCTCGCCGCGGTTCGCGATGAGGACCTTGCTGATCGGCATGCTTCGAGCCTATCGGTCCGCCCCGGGGGGCCGCCCGCGCCGCGGCGAGTCCTCGCTCACACCCCGAGCGAGCCGGCCAGCCGTCCCAGGAGGCGGGCGAGGGTGTCGCGGTCGCGCCCCGGGAGGCCGGCCAGCAGCCGCGCCTCGTTCGCCGCGTGCGCGGTCATCGCGCGGTCGATGAGCTCGCGCCCCGCCGCGGTCAGGGTCACCGGACGGGAGCGCCCGTCGGCAGCGCTCGCGTGACGCGCGACGAGGCCCCGCGCCTCGAGGCGGTCGAGCCGCTTGCTCACCGCGCCCGAGGTGACCATCGTCCGCTCGGACAGCTCGCCGGGCGTCAGGGTGAAGGGCTCGCCGTGGCGCCGGAGCGTGGCCAGGACGTCGAACTCGCCCTCTCCGAGGCCGAACTCGGCGTACACGGCGGTCAGCTCCGGGGTGAGGGCCGCGGCCAGTCGGTGGATGCGCCCGATGACGAGGACAGGCGTGGTGTCGAGGTCCGGCCTCTCGGCGAGCCACTGCTCGTGGACGGTGCTCACGTGGTCCATGGCTGAACTATATCTTCCTCGGAAGATAATATGTCTTCCATGGAAGCCAACTCCACCACCGTGCGGACCGTCCTCCTCACCGCGGTCGCCCCGGTCGCCTGGGGGTCGACCTACGCCGTGACCCAGCTCTCGCTGCCGCCGGGTCGACCGCTGTTCAGCGCCGCGATGCGCATCCTGCCGGCCGGGCTGCTCATGCTGCTCTGGCTCCGCGAGCTCCCGTGCGGCCGCTGGTGGGGCCGGTCCCTCGTCCTCGGCACGCTCAACCACGCGGTCTTCTTCGGGCTCCTGTACGTCGCCGCCTACCGCCTCCCGAGCGGCCTAGGAGCGACCCTGACCGCCGTCTCGCCGCTCGTCGTCATGGCGGTCGCCCGTATGGCGCTCGGCGAGCGCCAGCCGCTGGTCACCGTGCTGGCCGCGGTCGTCGGCATCGGCGGGGTCGTCCTGCTCGTCTGGCAGAACGACCGCTCCGGCCCGGTCGACCCGGTCGGGGTCGCGGCGTCGGTCGGCGCCGTCGTGTCGGCATCGGTCGGCTTCGTGCTCGTCAAGCGCTGGACCGAGCCCGGCCGGGTGCTCGTGACGACGGCCTGGCAGCTGGTCGTCGGCGGCGTGCTGCTCGTGCCGGTCGCGGCCGTGGCCGAGGGCGGGCCGCCCGCGCTCGACCTGCCCGCCGTCCTCGCCCTGGCCTACCTCGGGCTCGTGGGCTCGGTCGTCGGGTACGTCGTCTGGTTCCGGGGCCTGACCCGCATGGACGCCGGCGCCGTCGCCGTCGTCGGTCTCCTCAACCCGGTCGTCGGCACCGTGCTCGGCGTCGTCCTCCTGGGGGAGACGTTCGGCCCGGTGCACCTCGTCGCGATGATGCTCGTGCTCGGCAGCGTCCTCGCCGCGCAGGCCCCGGTCCGCGGAGCCGTCCTCGGACGGCTCCGGCCGCCCACCGTGCGGACATCGGCGCCGGACGAGATCCCGCGGCACGCGGAGGTCGCGCCCCCTCCGTCCGCACGCCTCGCGACCTCGACGGCGGCCGCGCGCCGCGGCTGAGGAGGCGACGGGTCCGGTGGCGTCGTCGTTCCGCCGCGCGCGTGGCGGACCTGGGTAGCGGTGCTCATGGCGTGCCGGGCACCGCTGCGGGAGACTGGAGGTGGCCCCACCGGGGTGCCCTCTCGCACCGAGGAGGACGCGATGTCCGCGCCACCCACCTCCGCCCCCTCCCACCCCTCGCCCGCTCCTGACGGACCTCCCCCCGCCGTCCCGATCCCGGCCACGCCCGGCCAGCTCGCCTGGCTCGACGCCCAGATCGAGGCCTGGCGGGCGGAGGGCCTCCTCGACGACGCCACGGCCGCGGCGGTCCGCGCGCGCTACGTCGCACACCGCCGCGTCACGCTGGCCAGCATCGTCCTCACCCTCGGGGCGCTCTTCGTCGGCGTCGGCCTGCTGTGGACCGTCGCCGCCAACCTCGACGAGCTGTCGCCCCTCGTGCGGTTCGTCGTCGTCGTGGCGCTCTGGGTCGGGCTGCTCGTCACCGCCGAGGTGCTGGCGACCCGGCGTGAGCGGCTCGGCGACGTCGCCTCGCCCGTGGTGGGCGCCGTCCGGCTGCTCGTCGCGGCCGCGTTCGGTGCGGTCGTCTTCCAGGCGGCCCAGAGCCTCCAGGTGGCGGCCTACGAGCCCGCGCTGCTCGGCGTCTGGGCCCTCGGCGCGCTCCTCTACGCCTACGCCGTCGCGGGGGTCGGACCCGCCGTCGTCGGCATCGCCCTCGGGGCCTCCTGGCTCGTCCGGCACACCGCCGACGCCTCGAACGACGTCCTCTCGGTCACCCTGGCCTTCGCGACCGCCGCCCTCGCCGCGGTCTCCGTCGGCGTGCTCCACCTGCGGCTGCGCGCCCGTGCCGACGCCTGGCGACCCCTCGGCGTCCCGTGGCGCGAGGTCGGCGGGCTGCTGACCCTCGGGGCGCTCTTCGGGGCCGCCCTGCCGTTCGCGCAGGAGACCCGGGCGGGCAGCCCGCTGCTGTGGGTCGTGCTGGGCCTGGCCGTCGTGCTGGCCGCCGCCGCGGTGGTCACGGGGCACCGCCTCGACCGGCTCGAGGTTGGCCTGGCCGCGCTCGGTCTGGTCCTCGTCGTCCTGCTGGCGCTGTGGCGACCGGAGGCCGACCCGAGCGTCGCGTCCGACCTCGCCCCCGGGGACTGGGTCCGGGCCGTCGTGGCGGTCGCCGTCTACCTCGGCGTCGCGAGCGGGTACGCCGTGCTCGGCGGCGCGCGCGACTCCGACCGGCTCACCTGGGCGGCCACCGCAGCCCTCGTCCTCTTCACGACGACCCAGGCCTTCGCGGTTTTCGTTCCGATCCTCTCCGGCGCCGTGCTCTTCCTCGCGGTCGGCGTGGTGCTCCTCGGCACGGGCGTGCTCGCCGACCGCGGTCGCCGCCGGCTGCTCGCCGAGCGGGAGGAGGGCGCGTCATGACGCCCCGCACCACCCGTGTCGTCGCCGCGGCGGCGGCCCAGCTCGTCCTCGTCGGCGTGGCCGTCTGGGCACCGCTGTCGGCCCGGCTCACCGGCGAGGAGGTGCGGCTGCGGGTGGCCGCCGTCGACCCCGTGGACCCCGGGCGCGGTGCCTACGTCGACCTGTCCTACCCCGACCTGCCCGGCAGCTCCGGCACCGGGGACTCGGTGCCGGTGGGGGAGGACGAGCGCGGTACCGCCTACGTCCCGCTCACCCGGCAGGGTGCGGTCTGGGTCGGCGGCGAGGTGCTGCGCCGCGCGCCGACCGGGGGGACGTACCTGCGCTGCGACGACTCCGGATGGCGGCTGCGCTGCGGCATCGAGAGCCTCTGGCTCCCGCAGGACGAGGCGGCCGCGGTGACCTCCGCGGTGCAGGCCGGGACGGCGGTCGCGACCGTGCGCGTGGACGCCCGCGGGAACGCGGCCCTCGTCGGCGTCGCCACCGGCTGACCCCGGACGCGCAGCGGGGCCGCCACGGCCCCTCACGGCACGTGGCGGCCCCGCGGTCGGGGGACCCGCGTCAGCAGGTCGACTTGTAGGCCGCCTGGCCACCCTCACCGGACAGGTTGTCCTTGGTGATGATGGTGAAGCCGGTCTGGATCTTCTTCTCCACCGAGCCGCCGGTCAGGGCGGCGACGGCCTGCTCGACACCGTCGGTGCCGATGGTGCCCGGCTGCTGGGCGACGAGGGCCTGGACGGTGCCGTCCTCAAGGGCCTTGATCTGGTTGGGACCGGCGTCGAAGCCGACGATGGTCAGGTCCTTGGCCCCGGCCTGGCGCACACCGGTCGCCGAGCCCTCGGCGGAGAACAGGTTCGTCGCGAAGATGCCGACGATGTCCGGGTCCTTCTGGAGGGCCGAGGAGACGAGGTTCGCCGCGGTCGCCGGGTCGTTGTGGCTGTACTGCACGCCGAGGTAGTTGAACGCGCTGTCGGCCTTGGCGGCGTCCTCGAAGCCCTTGACGCGCGCGTCGACGGTGGAGACACCCGGGTCGGTCGAGATGACGAGCACCTTGCCGCCGCTGGGCTTGGCCTGCTTGATGGCGTCGAAGGCGGCCTTCCCGCCGCCGACGTTGTCCGAGCTGATCTCGGAGACGGCGAAGGACGGGTCGTTGACGGTGGTGTCGACGAGGACGACCTTGATGCCCGCCGCGGCCGCCTGCTGCAGCGGGGCCTGCATCGCCTGGACGTCGGTGGGGGCGACGAGCAGCGCGGCGGGCTTGGAGGCGGTGACCGAGTCGACGATCGGCTTCTGCAGGGTCGGGTCGAACTTCTGCGGGCCCTGCGTCGTCACCGTGTACCCGAGCTCCTTGGCCTTGGCCTCGATGCCGCACTGCATGGTGATGTAGAACTCGTCGCCGGCGACGCCCTGGACGAAGGCGATGTTCTTGTTGTCGTTGCCGCCGCCGCTGGAGCCGCCCGAGGAGTCGGACGACGGCGCTCCGGTGGAGCAGGCCGCGAGGGCCAGCGCCGCTCCGAGCCCGGCAGCGGTGAACCTGAGGTTGCTTCGCATGGGTCGTGCCTTTCTGGGTGACTTCGTTGTCGGGTGGTGCAGGGTCGAGAGGACCGTCAGCCGCCCCGCACGGCGGCGGCCCGCCGGTGCTGGTCGACGTAGACGGCGGTGATGAGGATCGAGCCGACCGCCACGGTCTGCCAGTACGGGGAGACGCCGACGATGACGAACCCGGACTGCAGGACCGCGGGGATGAAGAGACCGACCATGGAGCCGAACATCGACCCCTGGCCGCCGAAGATGGACGTGCCGCCGATGACGACCGCCGCGATGACGTTGAGGTTGGTCAGGGACTGGCCGGCGATCGTCGTCGTCCCGTACTGGGCGAGGGAGAGGATGCCGGCGATGCCGGCGAGGAAGCCGGACAGCGCGTAGATCTGGACGAGCTTGCGGTCGACGTTGATGCCGACCCGGCGCGCCGAGGTCTCGTTCGACCCGATCGCGTAGGTGTAGCGACCGAACCGGGTGCGGTGCAGCATGATCCCGCCGAGCACGACGACCACGAGCGCGATGATCGTGATGGCCGGGATGCCCGCGAGCCGTCCGTAGCCGATGTTGTCCTGGAGGACCTGCGGCGCCGAGCGGATGTCGAGCCCGCCGGTGAGGATCTGGGCCACGCCGAGCGCGACCGACAGGGTGCCGAGCGTGACGATGAGCGGCGGCACCTTGGCCCTGGCGACGAGGAAGCCGTTGAGGGCGCCCCAGAAGATGCCGACGACGACCGCGAGCGCGAGCCCGACGAGCGCCGTCGTCCACCCGCTGTCGCCCATCGACTCCATGACCTTGGCCGAGACGACGGACGAGACGACGAGGACCGAGCCGACCGACAGGTCGATGCCGGAGGTGATGATGACGAACGTCATCCCGACGGCGAGCACGGCCCAGATGGACACGTTCTGCGCGATGTTCGTCAGGTTGCCGGTCGTGAGGAACGTGCTCGGCGACATCACCCCGAAGACGGCGACGATGACGACGAGGACCCCGAGGATCCACACCGACTGCATCGCCTTGACGCGGTCGGTGAGGTTGCCGTGGGCGGCCGTCGTCTCGATGGTCGACGCCGTCGGGGCGGTGCTGGTGCCGGTACCGGCTCCGGTGCTGGTGCTCATGCGGCTCCCTCCTTCGGGTCCAGGGCTCCGGTCATGGCGCCCACGAGCTCCTCGACGCTGGTGTCGGCGCCGCGGTAGGTCGCGACGCGCCGGCCGAGGCGGAGCACCTGGACCCGGTCGGCGACCTCGAGCACGTGGGGCATCGAGTGCGAGATGAGGACGACCGCGATGCCCCGGTCGCGGACCTTCTTGATGGTGTCGAGGACGTTGCGGGTCTGCACGACACCGAGGGCGGCGGTGGGCTCGTCGAGGAAGAGCACCTTGTCGGCCCACGCGACGGCCCGGGCGATGGCCACCGTCTGCTTCTGGCCGCCGGACATCGACCCGACGGGGACGACGACGCTGCGCACCGCGGACCCGAGCTCGGTGAAGGCCTGGGCCGAGCGCCTGCGCATCTGCGGGGTGTCCATGAAACCGAGGTGACCGAGCACGCCGGGGCGCATCACCTCGCGGCCGAGGAACATGTTCTGCGCCGCGTCGAGGTGGGGGGCGAGCGCGAGGTCCTGGTGGACGACCTCGATGCCGAGCCGCGAGGCGTCCTGCGGCGTGGCGAAGTGCACCGGCTCGCCCTCGAAGCGGACCTCGCCCGCGTCGAGGTCGAGGTTGCCGGTGAGCGCCTTGACGAGCGTGGACTTGCCGGCGCCGTTGTCGCCGATGAGGGCGACGACCTCGCCGGCGTCGACGTCGAAGTCGGCGTTGTCGAGGGCCTGCACCCGGCCGAACCTCCGGCTCAGGCCGGTGGCCTCGAAGCGGGGGCTCATGCCGCCGCCTCCCGGTACGAGCGGGCCCGGCCCTCGATGATCGAGCGGTACTCGTCGAGGCGGCGGCGCCCGGTGTCGGAGAGGAAGGCGACGCGCTCGGCGTGGTCCATCGCGACGGCCTCGCGCCACACGGAGCGGCCGGCGATGAAGCCGCTGGCGCCTCCCTCGTCGCAGCTGACGCGCAGGACGTCTGCGAACTCGTCGGAGGAGACGCCGGCCGACAGCACCGCCCAGGGGGCCGAGATGCGTTCGGCCAGACGGCGGCACGCCTCGGGACTGCCCGGGTACTCGAGCTTCAGCAGGCTCGGGTTCAGCTGGTCGATGAGCACCGCGGCCTCGATGATGGCGTCGGCCCGGGCCTCGGGGGAGAGGGGCTCCTCGCCGGACAGCGGGAAGACGAGGTTCTCGACGACCGACGGGATGCCGACCGAGGCGCAGTCGGCGACGAGGGTGCGCATCACCTCGACGGCCTCGGCCGTCGTGTCCCGGCCGTCGGCGCCGGCGGGGCGGTCGGCCCGCACCTGGACGAGGAACTTCATCGCGTGGGCGCCGCTGTCGCGCACCCACGCCGCGTCCTGGGCGGGGTCGAGGGTGACGACCGGCTCGCCGTCGTGGGTGAGCCGGTTCGGCGGCTCGGCCGCGAGGAGCAGGCCGAAGTGCTCGGTGGTCTCCGCGGCGCGGGCGCCCGGGAGGCCGAAGGTCGGGTCGACGAGGAAGGCCGAGGCGCTGCCGGCGAGCGAGGCGATCTTGTCGCGCTTGAAGGCGACGATCTCCTCGTCGGGGGTGTCGGCGCGGTCGACCGCGGCGAGCATGCGGCGCAGGGTGCCGCGCTGGTCCATCGCGAGGACGGCGAAGGTCCCTGCGTCGGTGGCGATGGCGTCGAGTCCGGTGGTGGTCATGCGGGTGCCTCCTGGGTGGGCTGCGGGGGGACGGGGGCGAGGTGGGCGGTGAACCACCCCGCGGGGGGTCGGGGGTCGGGGTCGGTGGGGTCGGCGTGCTGGGCCGCCCAGGCGCCGAAGCGGGCCGCGCCCCACGTGCCGGGCTGGTCGACGGCCGACACCTCGACGACGGGGGCGAGGTCCTGGCGGGCGGCGAGGACCGAGCGCATCCGGGTCCAGCCGCCCGCCACGACGAGCCGCTCGACGGGAACGCCCGCCTCGCGGAGCGTGCCGAGCAGGGCCCGGCCGCGGGCCGTGCCGCCGTCGATGGCCGCGCGCCAGACGTGGGCGGGCGTGTGGGCCTCGGACCCGAGGTGGATGTCGACCGCGTGGTCCTCCATCGCGTAGCCCGTGACGCTGACGTCGGCGGTGTCGCCGGGGGCGAGGGCCAGCGTGGCGGCGTCGAGGGCGGAGCGGGCGGGGTCGTGCTCGGCGCCGAGCACCTGCTGGACGCGCTTGAGGACCAGGCCGGTGCGCGTGCCGCCGATGAACCCGGTGGCCCCCCGCACGGTGTGCGGGTACACGGAGATGCCGCGCACCGCGAGGTCGCGCACGACGGCGGGGTCGGGGACGTGGGACGCGGACGCGAGGTAGGCCTCGGCGGTGCCGAAGCTGTCGAGCGCGGATCCCGGTGCGCCGCAACCGGTCGCGGCGGCCGCGACCGCGTGGTCGTGACCGGCGACGGTGAGCACGGCGCCGCGCAGGGCGGCGACCGGGTGGTCGGCGCGGACCGTGCCGGCGGGGGAGCCGGCGGCCACGACCTCGGGGAGGAGGTCGGGGCCGACCCCGAGGTGCTCGAGGGCCGGGAGCCACGGGCGGTTCGTGTGGACGTCGAGGAGGCCGGTGCGCCCGAGGAGGGAGAGCTCGGCGACCCGCCGGCCACCGAGGCGCAGGACGACGAACTCGGGCACCGAGAGCCACTGGAGCCCGCGCAGGTCGAGGCCTGCGTCGCGCAGGTGCAGCAGCTTGAAGAGGGAGGCGACGTGGCTGACCGGGAGCCCTGTGCGGGCGGGGAACTCGTCGCGCAGGGCGGCGGGGAGGGCTGCGGCCTGCTCGGTGCCGCGGGGGTCGTACCAGGCGATGACGGGCGACTGCTCGCGGCCGGCGGCGTCGACGAGGACGCCGGCCTCGGCCATCGAGGTGAAGCCGACGGAGCGGACGGTCGTGCCCGGTCCGAGGTCGGCGACGGCCCGGGCGAGGAGGAGCTCGACGGCCTCGACGACGGATGCCGGGCTCCGGTCGACGCGGCCCTCGCCGGTCTCGCGCCAGTCGGTGGCGACGGAGTGGTCGGCCAGCCGCCGGCCGTCGTCGGCGACCGCGCTGACCTTGGTGACCGTCGTGCCGAGGTCGAACCCGAGGTCGACGACGCTCACGACTCGGCCCTCGGGGCGAGCTCGCCCGAGCCGCGCGGCACGAGCAGGGTGGGCAGGACGGTGTCGAGGACCTCGGCGCCCGGGTCCTGGATGCGACGCGCCAGCAGGTCGAAGGCGGTGTCCGCCAACGCGGTCGGCCGCTGGTCGATGACCGTGGTCGGCGGGGTCATCAGCTCGGCGACGGGGTAGTCGCCGAAGATGACGAGGGCGACGTCCTGGCGGTGCAGCCGCTGCTGGGCGCGCAGCACCCCGAGGCCCATCATCGGGCTGGCGGCGAAGACGGCGGTGGGGGCGTCGGCGGTGGCGAGCATCGCGAGGGCGTAGGGGTAGGCCTCGTCGGCGGTCCACGCGCGCGTCTCGACGAGCCGGGCGTCGACCTCGATGCCGGCCTCGGCGAGCGCCTTCTCGTAGCCGGTGTACCGGTCCTGGAGGGTGTTGAACGCCGAGGTCTTGCCGAGGAACCCGATGCGCCGGTGGCCCCGCGCGACGAGGTGGCGCACGGCGTCGGTGGCCCCCTGCTCGTCGGTGACCCGGACGACGTCCTTGTCGGTGACGCCGCACTTGCGGTCGACGACGACGACCGGGACGTCGTCGGGCAGCGCGGCCGCGACGGTCCCGGGGTCGCCGAACGGTGCGACGACGAGGCCGGCGACGCCGCGGCGGGCGAGGCGCTGGATCTGCATCCGCATGCGCGTCTCGTCCATGCCGGTGGAGGCGACGAGGACGTCCATCCCGACGTCCATCGCGCGGGCCTCGATGACCGCGACGACCTGGGCGAAGAACGGGTCGTCGATGGAGTCGACGAGGACGCCGATGGTCGGCAGCTTGCCGCCGCCGAGGCGCTGCGCCGCGGGGTCCGGGTGGTACTGGAGCAGCTCGATGGCGGCCCGGACCCGGTCGACGGTCTCCTTGCGGACGTTCGGCGCCTCGTTGATGACGCGCGAGACGGTCTTGATGGAGAAGCCGGACTCGCGGGCGACGTCGTAGATCGTCGGGCGGCTCATGCGGGCACCGCCTCGGGGAGGGCCGCGAGGGCGGGCGCGACGAGCGCGGGGTCGAGCATTCCGCCCTGCTCGTGCTGGACGGCCGCCGCGGCGACGGCCATCCCGTAGCGGACGGCGTCGACGTCGGTGGCGCCCCCGACGAGGGCGGAGGAGGTGCCGGCGAGGAACGAGTCGCCCGCCCCGATCGGGTTGGCGACGGGGACCCGGGCGGCCCCCAGCCACCAGGTGCCGTCGGCGGTGGCCAGGGCCGCGCCGTGCGAGCCGGCGGTGACGACGGCGCGCCGGGCGCCGCGGGCGTGCAGCTCGAGGGCGGCCCCGAGGCAGCGCTCGGCGAGGTCGTCGCCGGACTCCTCGACGTGCTCGTCGGTGCGGCCGTGGAGCAGCGCCTCGGCCTCGCCGACGTTGGGGCTCACGAGGTCCGGGCCGCTCGACAGGGTGGCGGCGAGCACGGCGGGGGCGGCGTCGACGTAGGCCTCGACACCGTGCTCGTGGGCCGCCGCGACGACCTCGGCGTAGGTGGTGTCCGGGAGCCCGGGGGGCAGCGAGCCCGAGCAGGCGACGGCCGGGGCGCCGTCGAGCTCGGCACGCACCCGGGGGAGGAGGGTCGTGGGGTCCCAGTCCTCGGGGGAGGGGCCGCGGCCGTTGACGACGGTGACCCGACCGCCCTCCTCGAGGAAGATCATCGCGATCCGGCCCTGGCCGCGGTGCGCGACGGGGACGAAGGCGGTGCCCTCGGCGGCGAGCAGCTGCTCGAGGCGACCGTCCTCGACGGGCGAGAGGCCGACGAGGCGGGGCGTCCCGCCGAGGGTCCGCAGCGTGCGGCAGACGTTGACGCCCTTGCCGCCGGCGGTCGAGAGCGTGCGGGTCGAGCGACTCACGGTGCCCGGCGCGAGCGTGGCGAGCCACGTCGTCACGTCGATGCACGTGTTGGGGGTCACGACCAGCAACGGGGGCCTCCTCGCCCTGCGACAGCGCTGTCAACTCATGCCGACTCTTGTCGGCGAACCTGCTGTCTCGTAAGGTATGGCGGTATGACAGCGCTGTCAACACCCCGAGTCCCGACTCCGTCCACGATCGGCCTGCACCGGCGGATGTCCCGCCTGTGCGACGCCGCCGGCCACATCCGTACCATGGCCATCGACCACCCCGAGAACTACCTGAAACTCTTCGACGCCGACCTCGACGCCGTCTCCTTCGAGGAGGTCGTCGAGTCCAAGCTCGACATGGTGCGCGTCCTGTCGCGGCACGCGACCTCCGTTCTCCTCGACCCGATCTGGAGCCTCGGCCAGTCCGTCGCCGCCGGAGCGGTGCCCGGCGACGTCGGGGTGATCAGCGGAATCGAGGACCTCTACTACCGGCCCGACAGCGCCGTCGGCTTCGACACCGGGCTGCGGCTCAAGGAGGGCTGGGACCCCGCGGTCCTCGCCACGCTGGGGGTCGACGCCGCCAAGCTCGTCGTCTTCCACCGCGAGGACCAGGACGAGGCGGTCGTCGCCCAGCAGCACGCCGTCGTCGCCGAGGCGGCCGCGCAGTGCCGCGCCCAGCAGATGCCCCTCGTCGTCGAGCCACTGTGGTTCCCGGTCGGGGACGAGGACACCGCCGACCCCGCCGTGCGGGCGGTGCGTCGGAGCAGCGTGCTGGCGTCGGCCCGGTCGTTCCGCCAGGCGGGCGCCGACATCATGAAGGTCGAGTTCCCCGTGCTCGACCTCGACGACCTCGACGCGGCCCACGAGGCCTGTGCCGCACTGGACTCCGCCATCGACGGACCGTGGGTGCTGCTCTCGGCGGGGGTCACCTTCGAGGGCTTCCGCACCCAGCTCGACGTCGCCGCCGACCACGGCTGCAGCGGCTTCATGGCCGGCCGGGCCATCTGGGGCGACGCCGTCGGCCGGATGGACGCCGCCGCCCGCGCCGCAGGTGCCGAGCTCGCCGCCCGCCGCCTCGACGAGCTCGCCGAGGTCCTCGAGGGGCGTGGGGCGCCGGCGTGGACGCCGGTCGACCCCGGTGAGGTCGCCGCACTCGTCGGCCCCGACTGGTACCGGGGCGCGGTCGGCTCGCCCTCGTGAGCCGGTGATGGCCGCCGACGGACCGGGGCGGCTGCTCTGCGTGGGCGGCCCTCCGGGGTCGGGGAAGACCACCGTCGGCGCCCTCGTCGCGCGGGCGGCCGGCGTCGCGCTCGTCGACCTCGACAGCGTGACGACGCCGCTCCTCGAGGCCGTGGCCGCTGCGGACGGCCTGCCGGTCGACCTCGACTCCCCCCGGTTCGCTGCACTGCGCGAGGCCCGGTACGCCTGTCTCGCAGCGGTGGTCGCCGACTGCGTCCGGTCCGGGGTCGACGTCGTGGCCGTCGCGCCGTTCACCCGCGAGGCCGCGGACGGGTCGTGGTCGGCGTGGGGCGCGGCGGCCGGCGCGACCTCGGTCACGACCTGCTGGCTCCACGTGCCGGCGGACCTGCTCGCCACGCGGGTCCGGGCGAGGGGTCTGGCCCGTGACCTCGCCAAGGCCGGCGCGCCGGTCCCCGCCGCCACGGTGGCCCCCGCGTCCGTGGACCTGCTCGTCGACGCGGCGGGCGCGGGCCCGGACGACCTCGTCGCGCGGGTGCTCGCCGGGTGGTCGGCGCGTCCCTGAGGGGCGGTGGCACGATGGCCGCCATGAGCGACGACGCGGTCGACCGGGCCCAGCGGGCGCTGGAGGAGGGCATCTCGCGCGACTTCGGGTCGGCGATGTCCTACGGCGCCTACCTCGACCTCGACACGCTGCTGTCGGCGCAGCACCCGCGCAGCGAGCCGGTGCAGCACGACGAGCTGTTGTTCATCGTCCAGCACCAGGTGTCGGAGCTGTGGCTCAAGCTGCTGCTCCACGAGCTGCGGTCGGCCCGTGCGCTGCTCGCCGCCGACGAGCTGGCGCCGGCCCTCAAGCGGCTGGCCCGGGTCAAGCACGTGCAGCGCCAGCTCGTCGAGATGTGGGACGTGCTGGCCACCCTGACGCCCAGCGAGTACGCGCTCATCCGGCCGTTCCTCGCGACGAGCTCGGGGTTCCAGAGCGACCAGTACCGCGCGGTCGAGTTCCTCCTCGGCAACAAGAACGCCGAGATGGTGCGGGTCTTCGAGCACGACGAGCGCGCGAGGACGGGGCTGGAGACGCTGCTCGCCGAGCCCACGCTCTACGACGAGTTCCTCCGGCTGCTGGCGCGACGCGGCTACCCGGTGCCGGCCGCGGTCCTCGAGCGGGACGTCCGCCAGCCCTACCGGCTGGTGCCCGAGCTCGTCGAGGTGATCGCCTCGGTGTACGCCGCGCCCGACGAGCACTGGGGCGTGTACGAGACCTGCGAGGAGCTCGTCGACGTCGAGGACCTGTTCCAGCAGTGGCGGTTCCGGCACCTGCAGGTCGTCACGCGCACCATCGGGCACAAGACCGGTACCGGCGGTTCGAGCGGGGTCGACTTCCTCCGCAGGGCGCTCGACCTCACCTTCTTCCCCGAGCTCTACGAGGTCCGCACGGCGGTGGGCTGACCGAGCGGCACTAGGGTCGGCGCATGGCCGCCCCCCGCGTCATCCACACCGCCCAGGCGCTCGTCGACGCGGTGCTCGAGGTGCCGGTGCTGCCCGCTCGTGGCGGCAACGTCATGGCCGGCTCGTACCACCGGTACGCCGGGGGAGCGGTCACCATCCTCCTCGCGGCCGCCCGCTCGGGGGCCCGTGCCGTGCACGCCGGCGCGGTCGGTACCGGCCCGAACGGGGACCTCGTCCGGGCCGCCCTGGCCGCCGAGGGCGTCGAGCTCTCCGCACCGCCGGTGCCCGACCTCGACACCGGCGTCTGCGTCGTCCTCGTCGAGCCGACGGCCGAGCGGACCTTCGTGACGACGCAGGGCGCCGAGCGCGAGATCAGCATCGCCTCGCTCGCCACGAGCGACCCCGGCCCCGGCGACCTCGTGTGCGTCAGCGGCTACAGCCTCCTCGGCCGGACGCGGGACCCCCTCGTCGAGTGGCTCGGCGCCCTCGGCCCTGAGGTGGTCGTCGTGCTCGACCCCGGAGCGGCCCTCGTCGAGGTCGAGGCGCGGGTGCGCGACGCCGTCCTCGACCGTACCGACGTGTGGACCGGCAACGCCGACGAGGCCGACGCACTCGCCGGCGTCCGTGGCATCCGCGAGGCCGCCCAGGTCGTCGCGGCGATGCTCCGGCCGGGCGCCGTCACCATCGTCCGCGACGGACCGCGCGGATGCCTCGTGCGCGAGGGGGACGAGCAGGTCTTCGTCCCCGGCCACCCGCGCCGACCGGTCGACACCAACGGGGCGGGCGACACGCACACCGGCGTGCTCCTCGCCGAGCGGGCGGCGGGGCTCCCGTGGGCCGACGCCGCGGCCCGGGCCAACGCCGCGGGGGCCCTCAAGGTCACCCGGCGCGGCCCCGACACCGCCCCGACCCGCGCCGAGATCGACGCCTTCCTCGGCGCCCCGTCCTGAGCGGTCCCGGGACGGTCAGGCCATCCGCTCGAGGTCGGAGCGGCAGCGGCGCTCGAACTCGGTGAGCTCGGAGAGGGCCGCCTCGAGGTCGCGACGCCGCTGCTCGAGGTCCTCGCGGCGCTCGTCGATCTGCGCCAGGACGTACTCGAGCTGGCTGCGCCGGCCGCGCGGGGCGTCGTAGAGGTCGATGATCGTGCGGATCTCCTCGAGCGGGAAGCCGAGCCGCTTGCCGCGCAGGATGAGCCCCAGCCGGGTGCGGTCGCGGCGGTGGTAGACCCGGGTGGTGCCGCGGCGCTCGGGGGAGATGAGCCCGAGGTCCTCGTAGTGGCGGACCGTGCGGTGGGTGACCCCGAACTCCTCGGCGACCTCGGCGATGGTCCACGTGGGGCTCGCGGGGTCGACGGCGCCGGGTGCGGCGGTGGTGCTCGGGCTTGTCACGGGGCCGAGTATTGCTTTACGTTGACGTCAACGTCAAGAACGTGACCACCAGCCGGCCACCGCGACCCGGGGCCGGAGCCACGAGCGCGAAGGGGCGCCCATGTACGAGCTGAGCAAGGACCACGAGGACTTCCGGTCGGTCGTCCGCGAGTTCGCCACCGAGGCCGTCGAGCCGCACGTCGCGCAGTGGGACGAGGACCACCACTTCCCGGCCGACCTCGTGCCGCGGATGGGCGAGCTCGGGCTCTTCGGGCTCGTCGTGCCGGAGGCCTTCGGCGGCTCGCTCGAGGACGCCGACGGCGGCGCGTTCACCAGCCTGTGCATCGCCATCGAGGAGCTCGGCCGGGTCGACCAGTCCATCGGCATCACGCTCTCGGCCGGCGTCGGCCTCGGCATCAACCCGATCCTCACCTACGGCAGCGAGGAGCAGAAGGAGCGCTTCCTGCCCGACCTCGTCGCCGGTCGCGCGCTCGCCGGCTTCGGCCTCACCGAGCCGGACGCCGGGTCGGACGCGGGCGCCACCCGCACCAAGGCGGTGCTCGACGGCGGCGACTGGGTCGTCGACGGGGCGAAGGCGTTCATCACGAACTCCGGCACCGACATCACCTCGGTCGTCACGGTCACGGCGCGCACCGGCACCCTCGAGAACGGCCGCCCCGAGATCAGCGCCATCATGATCCCGTCCGGCACAGCGGGTTTCACGGTCGAGCCGGCCTACCGGAAGATGGGCTGGAACATCTCCGACACCCACGGGCTCTCGTTCGCCGGGTGCCGCGTCCCGGAGGCCAACCTCCTCGGCGAGCGTGGGCGGGGCTTCCACCAGTTCCTCAAGACCCTCGACGACGGGCGCATCGCGATCAGCGCGCTCGCCCTCGGCCTCATCACCCGGATGCGCGAGGAGGCCGCCGCCTACGCGAAGACGCGCACCGCGTTCGGCCGCCCCATCGGCGTGAACCAGGGGGTCGCGTTCCCCGTCGCCGACCTCGCCGTCATGGAGGACGCCGCGCGGCTGCTCACCTACCGCGCCGCCTGGCTCAAGGACGAGCACGAGGCCGGCCGCCGCTCGGTCGAGGAGGTCAAGCAGGCCGCCGCGAAGGCCAAGCTGTACACCTCCGAGGCCGCCGTGACCGCCACCCGAATCGCCACCCAGGTCTTCGGGGGCAACGGCTTCATGGAGGAGTACCCCGTGGCCCGGTTCTACCGCGACGCGAAGATCCTCGAGATCGGCGAGGGCACCTCCGAGGTGCAGCGGATGGTCCTCGCGAAGGGCCTCGGCCTCCCGGCATGACCACCGACTCCGTGACCCCGGACGCCCAGGGCACCGACCCGCGCGTCGCCGACGTCCGCGCCCGCCTCGAGGCGGCCCGGGCCGCCTCGGCCGCACCCACCGAGAAGGCCGCGGCGAAGCTCGCGAGCCAGGGCAAGCTCTACGTCCGCGACCGCCTCGCCCTCCTGCTCGACGAGGGCTCGTTCGTCGAGGACGGCCGGTACGCCAGCGCGCTGGCCGCCGGCCTGCCCGCCGACGGCGTCGTCACCGGCCGCGGGACGGTCGACGACCGACCGGTCGTCGTCATCGCCAACGACCCCACCGTCAAGGCCGGGTCGTGGGGTGCGCGCACCGTCGAGAAGATCGTCCGGGCCACCGAGACCGCCCTGCGCGAGGAGCTGCCGGTCTTCTGGCTCGTCGACTCGGCGGGAGCCCGCATCACCGACCAGGTCGAGATGTTCCCCGGCCGGCGCGGCGCCGGGCACATCTTCCACAACCAGGTGGCGCTGTCCGGCAAGGTGCCCCAGATCTGCTGCCTCTTCGGCCCGTCGGCGGCCGGCGGCGCGTACATCCCGAGCTTCTGCGACCTCGTCATCATGGTCGAGGGCAACGCGTCGATGTACCTGGGCAGCCCCCGGATGGCCGAGATGGTCGTCGGCGAGAAGGTCTCGCTCGAGGAGATGGGCGGCGCGCGGATGCACTGCACCGTCTCCGGCGTCGGCGACCTGCTCGCCGCCGACGACACCGAGGCCATCGAGCTGGCCCGCCTGTACTTCTCGTACGTCCCGGACTCGTGGCGCAGCACCCCGCCGAGCTACCACGCCGAGGAGCCGGCCGAGCCGCTCACCCGGGCCAGCGTCCCCGAGCGCGAGAGCCAGCCGTTCGACGTCCACGACCTCATCGAGGGGCTCGTCGACGACGACAGCTTCTTTGAGCTCAAGCCGCTCTTCGCCCCTGAGCTCGTCGTCGGCTTCGGCCGGATGGCGGGCGAGACGGTCGGCGTCGTCGCGAACAACTCGGCGGTCAAGGGAGGGGTGCTGTTCACCGACTCCGCCGACAAGGCCGCCCGCTTCATCTGGCTGTGTGACGCCTTCTCCATCCCGCTCGTCTACCTTGCCGACGTCCCGGGCTTCATGATCGGCTCCGAGGTCGAGCGCGGCGGCATCATCCGGCACGGGGCGAAGATGGTGTCCGCCGTCGCCTCCGCCACCGTCCCGCAGTTCTGCGTCGTCGTCCGGAAGGCCTACGGCGCAGGGCTGTACGCGATGGGCGGACCGGGGTTCGCGCCGGACGCCACGATCGCGCTGCCCACGGCCCGGATCGCGGTCATGGGTCCGGAGGCCGCGGTGAACGCGGTGTACGCCAACAAGATCGCCGAGGTCGAGGCCGCCGAGGGAGCCGAGGCGCGCGACGCGTTTGTGGCGGCGCGCCGCGCCGAGTACCTCGAGGACGTCGACCTCGAGCGGCTGGCCGCCGACCTCGTCGTCGACCACGTCGTCGAGCCCGAGGAGCTGCGTGCCGAGCTGCTGCACCGGCTGCGGTACGCGGCCCGGCGCGACCGGCACTTCGCGACCAAGCGCCGGGACGTCCCCCCGGTCTGAACCCGTCGAAGGTACAGAACACGCCGTCGGGCCCTGGCTCGCACGGCGTGTTCTGTACTCTCGACGGGGTCAGGCGCCGGCGATCTCGCGCAGCGCCGCCAGGTGCGCGTCGTACGCCGCGCGGCCGGGCCGGGTCAGCGACAGCCACGTGCGCGGACGCTTGCCGACGTACCCCTTGCGGACCCGGACGTAGCCGGCCTGCTCGAGGGTCGAGACCTGCTTGGAGAGCACCGAGTCGGAGACCTCGACCTCGTCACGCACGAGGGCGAACTCGGCCTCGTCGACGGCGGCGAGGGTGGCGACGATGCTGAACCGCACGGGTGCGTGGATCACCTCGTCGAGCCGGTGCCGCGCGTGGACCGGACGGGTCGCGCCGTCAGCGCTCATGCCCGCGGCCCGCGGCGGACGACGATGCCGGCGAGGACCATCGGCAGCGCGGCCAGCACGCCGGCCAGCACGAGGAGGACCGGGTCCTCACCGGCCGCGAGCCCGGCCAGCTCGCGCTGGTGCTCGCGGTAGTTGAAGGTCATGATCCCGGCCATGAAGAGGACGACGGAGCCGGCGAGGCCGCTGTAGCAGACGGCCCGGGCCCGGCGCGGCCAGCTGCGGGTCGCCCGCGTCTGCCAGAGGGTCAGCAGCACGAGGAATCCCGCGTAGGCCGCGAGCAGTGGTGTCTCCCAACCGGTTCCCTGCCCGAGTCGCGAGAGGGTGAGGTAGGCGCCCATGAGCAGCCCGAACCCGGCCGTGGCGAGGCCGTGCACGTGGCGGTCGCCGCTGCGGCGCTCCCTCGCCTCCTCGGCCCGGGCCAGGCGCTCGCGGGCCTCCTGCGGCGTCAGGTCGTCGGTCGTGGTCCCCTCGGTGGTGTCCATACCCCTACCGTAGGCAAGTACTTTCCATAGTGTCAAGTACTTGCCAGTCGCGCGCTGAGCTCAGTCGGTCCGCAGGTCGTGCCACGCCACCCCCAGCTCGCCGACGAGCTCGCGCAGCAGCGGCAGGGAGACGCCGACGACCGTCCCCGGGTCGCCCTCGATGCCCCGGACGTACGGACCCCCGAGCCCGTCGATCGTGAAGGCGCCGGCGACCCGCAGCGGCTCACCCGTCGCGACGTAGGACGCGACCTCGGCGTCGGAGAGGTCGGCGAAGTGCACGGTCGTCGAGGCCGTCCCCCCGACCATCCCGCCGGTGCCGCCGTTGTCGGGCCCCCGCAGGTCGAGCAGCCAGTGGCCGGTGTGGAGGACCCCCGACCGTCCCCGCATCCGGCGCCAGCGGGCGACCGCCTCGGCCGCGTCCGCGGGCTTGCCGTGCACCTCGCCGTCGAGCTCGAGGACGGAGTCGCACCCGAGGAGCAGGTCGGTGTCCGGCCCGTCCTCCGACCCGACCCGCGCGGCGACGTCGTCGGCCTTGGCGCGGGCGAGGAGCAGCGCGACGTCCTCGGGCGCCAGCGACCCGTGCTCGGCCTCGGCGGCGGCCACGGCCGCGTCCTCGTCGACCCGGGAGACGACGACGACCGGTTCGACCCCGGCCGAGCGCAGGGTGGCGAGGCGGGCGGGGGAGGCGGAGGCGAGGAGCAGGGTGACCGGCGGCATGGCGTCACCGTAGACGGCGGCCGGGCGCGTCAGCCGAGGACCTCGTCGACGAAGCACCAGCGCCAGGCCTCGCCCGGTTCGATCGAGCGCATCACCGGGTGGCCGGACCCGTGGAAGTGGGCGGTCGCGTGCTTGCCGACCGAGGAGTCGCAGCAGCCGACGTGACCGCACGTCGTGCACGAGCGCAGGTGCACCCAGGTGAGGCCCTCCGCCCGGCACTCGGGGCAGCCGTCGGTCTCCGAGGGCGGATGGGGTGCACCGTCGTCGGCGAGGTGGTCGCACGCGCCGGCCACCCGCTCGGGGGGTCGCAGCTCGGACTCGCGGACGCCGGCCGTCCGGGTCGCCGACCACGCGAGCGCGGTCTCCTCGGCGTCCAGCTGCCCGAGCACGCTCGTGAGGACCGCGTGGTCGACCTGGCCGGCGGCCCGGATGCGCAGCAGCTCCTCGCGCTCGTGGTGGATCATCTCGACCCGCAGCCGGGCCCGGGCCTCCGCCGGGCTCTCCCGGTCGCCGGGGCCGAGGGTGCCGAGCCGCTCCCAGCTGCGGTTGACCCGGTCGTCGGCCTGCTGACGGATGACCCGGACGACGTCGGGGTCGGCGTCGGGGTCGTCCTCGAGGGCCCGCAGGCCGGCGCCGGTCGTCGCGCCGAGCACCGTAGCCTCCTGGAGGGCGTCCTCGCGCGGGTCCGGTCCGCGGACGTCGAGCCACCGGGCCAGGGCCGGGAGCGTCGTGCCCTGGAGCACGAGGGTGCCGACCGTGACGACGAGCGCGATGAGGACGAGCTCGGGGCGCATCGGGGTGTCCTCGGGGAGGGTGAGGGCGGCGGCGAGCGTGACGACGCCCCGCATCCCGGCCCAGCCGCTGACGAGCGACCACCCGAGCATCGCCCGGCGGTCGGCCTTCCCGCGCAGCACCTGGAGGGCGGACTGCGCCACGAGCCACACCGGGCGCAGCACGAGGACGGTGAGGAGGACGGCCCCGGCGACCGCCAGCGTGCGCCCGGTGCCGAGCTCGCCGTCGCGGGTGTCGCCGACGAGGCTCCACACCTGGAGGCCGATGAGGAGGAAGACGGCGTTCTCGAGGACGAAAGTGACGCTCGACCAGTTGATCCGCTCGGCGAGGCGCGACGGGGCGGACTGGAGGACCGGCGCGCGGTAGGCGAGCAGCAGGCCGGCGGTGACGACGGCGAGGACGCCCGAGGCGCCGACGACCTCGGCGGGTGCGTACGCGACGAAGGGGGCGATGAAGGACAGGGCGGTGTCGGCCGGCACCTCGGTGAGGCGGCGTCGCAGCCACCCGACGACGAGGTAGGCCACGACCCCGACCGCCACCCCGCCGACGGCGGCGACGAGGAGGTCGAGCCCGACCGAGCCGAGGCTGATGCCCGCCGCCGGTGCGCCGGCACCGTGGGCGGCGAGGCCGGCGGCGGCGAGCGCGGTCCGGAGGGTGACGAGCGCGGTCGCGTCGTTGAGGAGCGACTCGCCCTCGAGGATCGTCGTGATCTTGCGGGGCAGGCCGATCCGCCGGGCGACCGCGGTGGCGGCGACGGCGTCCGGCGGGGCGACGATGGCCCCGAGCGCGAGGGCGAGGGCGAAGTCGACGTCCATGAGGGCCGAGACGACGAGGGCCACCCCGACGGCCGTGAAGAGCACCAGGCCGACGGACAGGCTGAGGATCTTCGAGCGGTAGGTGCGGATGTCGACGAGCGAGCTCGACAGCGCCGCGGAGTAGAGCAACGGGGGGAGCAGGCCGTAGAGGACCACGTCGGGGGAGAGGCGGACCTCCGGGACCTGCGGGATGACCGACAGGACGGCGCCGACACCGAGCAGGGCGATGGGGACCGGCACACCGCGGGGGGCGGCGAGTCGGCTGACGACGATGACGACGAGCACGAGGGCGACGACGAGCGCGGCGGGCTGCACGTGGCCGATTGTGTCCCACCCCCGAGGTCGGACGGGGGCCGGGCGCCGGTCAGACGGGTCCGGACGACCCGAGGCGCCCCGTGAGGTAGTGCTGCAGCACCGGTCCGACCACCTCGCCGAGCTCGTCGGTGTCGGCGTCGGCCAGCCCGGGGAGGGCCACGACGTACCGCGCGAAGAGGTAGCCGGTGAGCTGCGCGCCGATGAGGGCGGCCCGCAGGTCGGGTCGGTCGCCACCGAGCAGGCGGGCGAGCGGGCTGAGCATCCGCTCGGTGAGGATCCGCTGGACGAGCACGGCCGCCTCGTCCTCGGAGGCCGCGGCCCGCAGCAGCCCGGTCATCGGCTGGCGGGTGGCGGCGTCCTCGAGGGTGCGGATCGTGAGGTCGGCCAGGCGCCGCCCGGCGTGGTCCGGGCCCTGGGCGAGGACGCCCTCGGCGAGGGTGTCGGGGTCGAACGGGAAGTCGACGACGCTGATGAACAGGTTCTGCTTGGTGCCGAAGTAGTGGGTGACCAGCCGGGTGTCGACGTCGGCCTCGCGGGCCACGGCGCGCAGCGTGGTGCGGGGGTACCCGTGCTCGGCGAACTGGTGCTTCGCGGCGGCGACGATCGCCTCCCGCGTGTTGCTGCCCGCGGGTCGTCGGCCTCGTGCTCTCGGCACCCGTCCTCCTCCGTGTCCGATCCGGCCACGGCTCCCGGGACGAGTATCCTCCCGCGACGGTCCGGCGTCACCCCCCTGCGCCGGGCACCACCCTAGGGCCTCGGGATGCCCCGCGGGCCCGAGTGGGGACATGGCGTCCGGCGCGCCGGCCGGGTCAGTCCTCGGCGAGCACGGCCTCGCGGAGGACGTCGAGACCCACAGACCCCACGTCGAGAGCTCGGCGGTGGAAGTCCTTGAGCGAGAACGCATCTCCGTCGCGAGCGGCGACCTCGTCGCGCATCTGCAGCCAGAGCCGCTCGCCGACCTTGTAGCTCGGGGCCTGCCCCGGCCAGCCGAGGTAGCGGTCGAGCTCGAACCGCAGCGTCGCCTCGTCGTTGCTCGCGTGACGGGTGAGCAGCTCCCAGGCCTTGTCGTACGTCCACGCGCCGCCACCGACCTCGGCGGGGGCCTCGAAGCCGCAGTGCACCCCGATGTCGATGACGACCCGGGTGGCCCGCAGCGACTGCGCGTCGAGCATCCCGAGGAGGTTGCCGGGGTCGTCGAGGTAGCCCAGCTCGCCCATGAGGCGCTCGGCGTAGAGCGCCCAGCCCTCGCCGTGGCCGCTGACCCAGCACATCATCCGGCGCCACCGGTTGAGCAGCTCGCGGCGGTAGACCGTCTGCGCGACCTGGAGGTGGTGGCCCGGGACGCCCTCGTGGTAGACGGTGGTCAGCTCCTTCCAGGTGCCGAACTCGGTGACGCCCTTGGGCACCGACCACCACATCCGCCCGGGTCGGGAGAAGTCGTCGCTCGGGCCGGTGTAGTAGATGCCGCCGGTCTGGGTCGGGGCGATGCGGCACTCGATGGCGCGCACGGGGTCGGGGATGTCGAAGTGCCGGCCGGCCATGTCGGCGATGACCTCGTCGGCCTTGACCTGCATCCACTCGCGGAGGGCGTCCGTGCCGTGCAGGAGGTAGGCCTCGTCGCGGTCGAGGTGGGCGACGGCGTCGGCGACCGTGCCGTCGGGGACGATGCGGCGCGCGGTGGCCTCCATCTCGCCGGTGATGCGGGCCAGTTCGGCCTGGCCCCAGGCGTAGGTCTCCTCGAGGTCGACCGTGGCCCCGAGGAAGGACCGCGACGCCAGCTGGTACCGCTCGCGGCCGGCGGCGTCGGACTCCGGCGCGCGGTCGAGGAGGTCGCGCGCCAGCCACTGCGCGGCGTCGGCGTACGCGGCGGCCGCGGCCTCGACCCCCCGGCGCAGGTCGGCGGCGACGGCGTCGTCGAGCGGGGCGTCGCCGGCGCGGGCCCCGGCGAGGAAGGTCGCGAAGTAGCCGTCGGGGGTCGTGAGGTCCTCGCACTGCCGGATGCACGACTCGACCTGGCGGCGCGGCGTGACCATCCCGCGCTCGGCCGACTCGCGCAGCGTGGCGGCGTACTGCCCGAGGGCGCGGGGCACCTCGGCGAGGCGGGCGGCGATGGTCGCCCACTGCTCCTGGGTGTCGGTGGGCATGAGGTCGACGACGTCGCGGCAGCCCTGGAGCGGGGAGGCGATGACGTTGAGCTCCATCCGGTCGTAGCCGGCCTCGTGGGTCTCGACGACGAGGCCGAGCCGCTCGCGCATCGCGGCGACCGTGACCCGGTCGACGGCGTCGACCGGCTCGGCGGCGTCGAGCCGGGCGAGGGTGTCGCGGGCCAGCGCGGCGTGGGCGGCGTAGCCCTCGGGGGAGAGGTCGTCGAGCTCGTGGTCGTGCCCCGGGACGCCGAGGTAGGTGGCCTCGATGGGGCTCAGGGCGACGACGGCGTCGAAGTGGGCGTCGGCCACGGCGTCGACGGCGGTGGGCTGGCGGCTGGTGGTCTCACTCACCCGCGGGACGCTACCGGAGGGCCCCGTCGCTCTCCTCCGGATTCCTCCGCGGGATGTCTACCCTCGGGGGATGGGTGCGCAGGTGCGGTCGGTCAACGTCGGGGCGGGGCGGACGGGGATCGGGGTCAAGGGGCGGAGGACCGGCATCGACAAGCGACCGGTCGGGTCGGTCGAGGTCCGCGACCCCGGACCCAAGGGCACCGGGCTCGGCAGCGGCGTCGTCGGCGACGACGTCCTCAACGGTCGGCACCACGGGGGCAGTCGGCAGGCGCTCTACGCGGTGGCGCGCGAGGAGCTCGACCACTGGTCGCGCGAGCTCGGGCGCGAGCTGCCCGACGGCTGCTTCGGCGAGAACCTCACCACCGAGGGGCTCGACGTCGACGCCGCGCTCGTCGGCGAACGCTGGCGCGTCGGGGAGACGCTGCTCGAGGTGACCGGGCCGCGCGTCCCCTGCGCGAACTTCGCGGCGTGGATGGGCGAGAAGGGCTGGGTCAAGCGGTTCGTCGCGCACGGGCGCTCCGGGGCCTACCTCGCGGTCGTCGAGCCGGGGACCATCCGGCCCGGCGACGGGGTGGAGGTCGTGCACCGACCCGGGCACGGCCTGGCGGTGCCGGTCGTCCTCGCGGCGTGGTTCGGAGACGTCGCGGCCGCGCGCGCGGCGCTGGACTCCGGGGCCCTGGAGGGCCCGGACCTCGCCGAGCTCGAACGCGTCGTCGCCCGCCGCCGCACCCCCTGACCGGACCGCAGTATTCGACGAATGTGTCAGTTGTCGTCGTCGGTCCTCGGGAACAACCGGAGCCAGGGTCACCGCAACGCGGACACGGCGCGGCCGGGAGCCCTCACGCCGCGACGCGTTGCACACGGAAGTGAGCGCGCCAGGCATCCGACGGCCGAGGCGGCACGGCCATCCCGGCGGCTCGCAGCTCGTCCCACACGCGAACCAGCAGCTCCTCGGGGTCGCCGTACAGCTCGTCCGACGTGACCACGACGAAGGTCCAGCCCTGCGACCGGGTCAGCTCGTCGCGTCTGGCCGCGTCGCGCACCCTCTGCTCCGGGTCGGCGTGCCAGCGTCCGTCGTACTCGATGGCCACCAGGACCTCCTCGAAGGCGAGCTCGATCCTGAACCGCACGCTCCCGTCCGCACGCCGGATCCGGACGTCCACGGTCGGTTCGGGGAGACCGGCGAGCATCAGGAGCAGACGGAGCGCGGTCTCGGGTGAGGAGTCGACGCCCGCACGCACCAGGCGCGCGGCGTCGAGGGCCTCGGCCCGGCACTGACCCGGCCAGTCCTCGGCGTACGCGACCAGCTCCTCGGTGGTGATGCGGCTCTTGCGCACGAGGCTGTCGCCGAGGGCGACGAGGTCGACGAGACCGAGGAAGCGCGCCAGGTGACAGAAGGTCTGACCCGGGGAGGTCACGGGCAGTCCGTGCCGCCGGAGGACGTCGAGTCGGTGGGTGAAGCAGTGGGGCTTGATGCCCCGAACTCGCCACCTCACCCGGCGCATGAACGACACGTGGACGAAGTCGTTGTCGGGGACACGCCCTCCCCAGAGGCGCGCGGCGGTCCAGTGGCTGACGACGGCCCCCTCGGGGGCAAGCAACAGGGCGGCGCGGGCCCGGGTCACGACGGTGTCGGGGACGCGGGCATCGACGAAGACCCCCCGGAAGATCGCTCTGAACCGCGTCCCTCGGAGCTGACCGGGAGTGATCGCGAACGCCGGCGCCTCGGTGCCGAGGAAGGGCCAGGTCGGCCGAGTCGGGTCCTCCATCCGAGCACTGTGGCACTCCGCCGGGGGTCGGCCCGGGTCATCCACAGGTCCATTCGCCCGGTCAAGGGTCTTGTGGACGACGACAAGTGACACCTTCGTCGATTGATGTCGTGTCCCGGGTGGTGGGGGAGCATCGATCGACACTTTCGTCGATTGATGTCGTGTCCCGGGTGGTCGGGGAGCATCAATCGACACTTTCGTCGATTGATGTCGTCCCCGGGGCGTCAGGTGGCGAGGAGCCGGGAGGGGGTCAGTGGCGGTAGGTGGACTGCCAGGCGCCGCGGCCGTGGGGGAGCGGGCCGCGGGTGGCCGCCACCCGGGACGCCCACGTCGAGGTGGCGGGGGCCGGCTCGGGGTCGCCCCCACCGCCGGCCGCCGCGAGCACGGCGACGATCGCCGCGACGTCCTCGGCGCTCGCCGGACCCGTGATGCGGATGGCCGGGGTCACCGGCTCGTCGGCGGCCATCAGAGCGGGATGTTCCCGTGCTTCTTCGGCGGCAGCGACTCGCGCTTGGTGCGCAGCGCCCGCAGCGCCTTCGTGACGTTCATCCGCGTGTTCGACGGGGTGATGACGGTGTCGATGTACCCGCGCTCGGCGGCGACGTACGGGTTGGCCAGCGCGTCCTCGTACTGCTTGATGAACGCCGCGCGCGCCTCCTCGACCGAGTCGCCCTTCTCGGCAGCCTTCTTCAGCTCCTTGCGGTAGAGGATGTTCACCGCCCCCTGCGCGCCCATGACCGCGATCTGCGCGGTCGGCCAGGCGAGGTTGATGTCGGCGCCGAGGTGCTTGGAGCCCATGACGTCGTACGCCCCGCCGTACGCCTTGCGGGTGATGACGGTGACGAGCGGGACGGTCGCCTCGGAGTAGGCGTAGATGAGCTTGGCGCCGCGGCGGATGATGCCGTCCCACTCCTGGTCGGTGCCCGGGAGGAAGCCCGGGACGTCGACGAGGGTGAGCACCGGCACGTTGAACGCGTCGCAGGTGCGGACGAACCGGGCGGCCTTCTCGGAGGCGTCGATGTCGAGCGTGCCGGCGAACTGCATCGGGTTGTTCGCGACGACGCCGACCGAGCGGCCCTCGACGCGCCCGAACCCGGTGATGATGTTCGGCGCGAACAGCGGTGCGACCTCGAGGAACTCGCCGTCGTCGACGATCTTCTCGATGACCGCGTGCATGTCGTACGGCACGTTCGGGCTGTCCGGGATGACGGTGTCGAGGAACCTGTCGTCGTCGGTGACCTCGAGGTCGAGCTCGTCGCCGAAGACCGGCGGGTCCTCCATGTTGTTGCTCGGCAGGTACGACAGGAGCGCCTTGACGTACTCGACGGCGTCCTCCTCGTCGGTGCCCATGTAGTGCGCCACACCGGACTTCGTGTTGTGCGTGCGCGCGCCGCCGAGCTCCTCGAAGCCGACGTCCTCGCCGGTGACGGTCTTGATGACGTCGGGGCCGGTGATGAACATGTGCGACGTCTGGTCGACCATCACCGTGAAGTCGGTGACCGCGGGGGAGTACACCGCGCCGCCGGCGCACGGGCCCATGATCAGCGAGATCTGCGGGACGACCCCGGACGCGTGGACGTTGCGCCGGAAGATCTCGCCGTACAGGCCGAGCGAGACGACACCCTCCTGGATGCGCGCCCCGCCCGAGTCGTTGAGTCCGACGACCGGGCAGCCGACCTTCATCGCGAAGTCCATGATCTTGACGATCTTCTCGCCGAAGACCTCACCGAGCGAGCCGCCGAAGACGGTGAAGTCCTGGGCGAAGACGGCGACCGTGCGGCCGTCGACCGTGCCGTAGCCGGTGACGACGCCGTCGCCGTACGGCCGGTTCTTGTCCTGCCCGAAGGAGACCGACCGGTGCCGGGCGTACTTGTCCATCTCGACGAACGACCCCTCGTCGAGCAGCAGCTCGAGGCGCTCGCGGGCGGTCTTCTTCCCGCGCGCGTGCTGCTTCTCGACCGCCCGCTCGGAGCCGGCGTTCGCGACCTCCGCCACGCGGCGCTTGAGGTCGGCCAGCTTGCCGGCGGTGGAGGTGGTGTCGATGTCGGCGGGGACGTCCGTCCCGCCGATGCCGTGCAGGTCGCTCGTCGCCATGCTCCGAGCCTAGCCTTGGCGCCGTGAGCGAAAAGCCCCCACGGCGCCCGCTGGACGCGGCGTCCGTCACACCCGGAGACCCGTGGCTGCCCGTCGAGGTCTTCGACCGGCTCGGCTCGACGAACGACGAGCTGCGGCGCGACCCGCGCCCCGGCCGCGTCGTCGTCGCCGACGTCCAGGAGGCCGGGCGCGGACGCCTCGGCCGGGCGTGGACGACGACACCGGGCACGGCGCTCGCGGTGTCGGTGCTCGTCCCGGTGCCGGCGTCCGGGGCCGGATGGGTGCCGCTCCTCGCCGGCCTGGCGCTGCACCGCGCCGTCACCGAGGTCTCCGGCACCCGGACGGCCCTCAAGTGGCCGAACGACGTCCTCGTCCCCGGCGACGGCGACCGCAAGCTGGCCGGCCTGCTCTGCGAGTGGACGCCGGAGGGGGGCGTCGTCGGCTGCGGCGTCAACGTCGACACCGAGCGCGCGGACCTGCCGCTCGACACCGCGACCTCGCTGCGGGCCGCGGGCGCCCCCGGCGTCGAGCGCACCGCCCTGCTCGAGGCCTACCTGCACCACCTCGCCCTCGTGCTGCGCGAGGACACCGGCCCGGCCGGGCCGGCGGTCGCCGCCTACCGCGACGCGTGCTCCACCGTCGGGCGCGACGTCGAGGTGCACGCCCCGGACGGAACCGTCCGACGGGGGAGGGCGACAGGGGTCGACGCGGAGGGCAGACTGACCGTGCGCACCGACGGCGCGAGCACGAGCGTCTCCGCCGGGGACGTCGTCCACGTCCGGCCGCGCTGACCGAGGAGGTGGGATGTCGGACGAGCAGCCGGGCGGGACCGCCCCGGGCGACGAGGACGTCCCGGCCACCACCCCGGCGGCCGACGACGCCGACGACCTCGCCGGCCGCGTCGAGCGCGCCCTCCTCGGCCGCTCCGCCTCGATGGCCCGGGCCGAGGTCAGCGAGGGTGCCGGCGTCGACCCCACCGAGGCCCGCCGGTTCTGGCACGCGATGGGCTTCCAGGTCGTCGAGGACGACGAGGCGATGTTCACCGACGCCGACCGCGAGGCCCTCGCCCGGGTCACCGAGCTGGTCCGCCGGGGCCGGGTCAGCGAGGAGCTCGCGCTCGGGATGACCCGGGCCTTCGCCCGCACCGCCGACCGGCTCGCCGTGTGGCAGACCCAGCTCGTCGCCGAGTCGCTGACCGCCGACACGCCCGACGAGCTCGAGGGCAAGGACACCCGGTCGGTGCCCGAGCCGCGCATCGCCGCCGACGCCGCGAACCTCCTCGCCCGCACCGTCGACGAGATCGAGCCGCTCCTCGTCTACGTGTGGCGGCGGCACCTCACCAACGCCATCCAGCGCATGCTCGCCGACGCCGACCCCGCGCTGCGCTCGGACCCCTCGGCGCCCTTCCGGGCGGTGGGGTTCGCCGACCTCGTGTCCTTCACCTCCTTCGTGCGCCGGATGAGCGAGCGCCAGCTCGCCCGGCTGGTGCAGCACTTCGAGCTGCTCGCGAGCGACGTCGTCGCCGAGCACGGCGGACGGGTCATCAAGACCGTGGGTGACGAGGTCCTCTTCGTCCACACCGAGGTCGCGGCGGCCTCGGCCATCGCCCTCGACCTCGTCGACGCGATGGCCGGCGACGACCTGCTGCCCCCGGTGCGGGTCGGGATGGCCCACGGCCGGGTCATCTCCCGGCTCGGCGACGTCTTCGGGGTCACCGTCAACAAGGCCAGCCGGATCACCGCCGTCACCCCGTCCGGGACGGTCTACGTCGACGAGGACATGGCGCGGGCGCTCGGCTCGGTGTCGGGGTTCACGGCGGTCGAGCGGCGGCGCCGGATGCTGCGCGGCATCGGGGTCGTCACGCTCCACGAGCTGCGACGCGCGCCCCTCGGGCGGCGTCCCGCCGTGCCGAACGCCTCTTCGTGACTACGATCGCCGCATGACGAAGGTGCTGCTGGCCGAGGACGACCCCGCCATCTCCGACCCGCTCGCCCGCGCCCTGCGGCGCGAGGGCTACGAGGTCGAGGTGTGCACCGACGGCGAGTCCGCCCTCGAGCACGCCCTGCGCTCCCCGGACCTGCTGGTCCTCGACCTCGGGCTGCCGAAGATGGACGGCCTCGAGGTCTGCCGCCGGCTCCGCCAGGAGGGCAGCACCGTGCCGGTGCTCGTCCTCACCGCCCGGGCCGACGAGGTCGACACCGTCGTCGGGCTGGACGCCGGCGCCGACGACTACGTCACCAAGCCGTTCCGGCTCGCCGAGCTGCTCGCCCGGGCCCGGGCGCTGCTGCGGCGCGGCGTCGTCGAGCCCACCGAGAACGAGGAGGACCCGCTCCTCGACATCGACCCCGACGGCCGGCGCGTCTTCCTGCGCGGCGAGGAGGTGCAGCTCACCGGGAAGGAGTTCGAGCTGCTGCGCGTCCTCGTCGCCAACGCCGGCAAGGTCGTCTCCCGCGAGAAGCTCATGCGCGACGTCTGGGACAGCGCCTGGTACGGCTCGACGAAGACCCTCGACATGCACATCTCGGTGCTGCGCCGGAAGCTCGGCGACGACGCCGCGCACCCGCGGTACATCACGACGATCCGCGGTCTCGGCTTCCGGTTCGACGCACCGGAGGACTGAGCGCCGGTGCGTCGCATCGTCCTCGAGGTCGCGGGACGGGTGGCCGTCCTCACGGCCGTCTGCGCGGCCACCGCGGCGGTCGTCATCGTCTTCGGTCCCCGGGCCCGGGCCGACGACCCGCAGACCTGGGTCGTCCCCGGGATCGCCCTGCTCGCGGCGCTCGGCGTCGCCGGCCTCGGCACGGTCTGGATCGCCGACCGGTTCGCCGCCCGCCTCGCCGAGCTGCTCGGCACGCTGCGCCAGCGGGTCGAGCGGCTCAACCAGGGCGACCGGCCGGTGCCCCTCGGCTCGGGCATCGAGGAGGTCGACACCCTCGACGCCGCCCTCATCCGGGGCGCGCAGCAGGGCGCCAAGCGGCTGGCCTCCGAGCGCGACTTCGCGGCCGACGCCTCGCACCAGCTGCGCACGCCGCTGACGGCGCTGCTCATGCGCCTCGAGGAGATCAACCTCACCGACGACCTCGCCGTCGTCGCCGAGGAGTCGACGATCGCCATCGGGCAGGTCGAGCGGCTGAGCAAGGTCGTCGACGACCTCATGACCCGCACCCGGCACGGCGCCGAGGCCAACCCGTCGGTCTCGCTCGACTCGGTCCTCGCCTCGCTCCAGCGCGAGTGGCAGCCCGCCTTCGCGGGCGCGCGCCGCAGCGTCAAGGTCAGCGGCGAGCGCGGCCTCGTCGTGCGGGCGACCCCGGTGGCCCTCGGCCAGATCCTCACGACGCTGCTCGAGAACTCGCTCGCCTACGGGCGCGGCACGGTCGAGGTCAACGCCCGCCGGGCCGGGCCGTCGGTCGTCATCGAGGTCACCGACGAGGGCGACGGTGTGCCGGCGACGATGGCGCCGCACATCTTCGAGCGGTCGGTGTCGTCGTCGGGGTCCGGGCTCGGGCTCTCGCTGGCGCGCGACCTCGCCGAGGCCGCCGGTGGGCGCCTCGAGCTGGCCCGGGCCACCCCGCCGGTCTTCGCGCTCTTCCTGTCGGTCAGCCAGACCTGAGGGCGCCGGGCAACGACGCCGACGAGCCGCCTCGCGCCGGACGAGCCTCCTGCAGGAGGCTCGATCGGCTCAGAGCGGCTCGTGCGAGAAGACCCAGCGCCGGTAGGCCCAGAACCGGAACAGCGTGCCGAGGCCGATGCCGACGACGGTGGCGATGTTGTCGGCCAGCCGGGTCGTGAAGCCCAGCCCGTAGTGCGACACCGCGAGGGTGACCGCCGAGATGCCGAGGGCGATGAGGTTGACGCCGAAGAACAGCCCGACCTCGTGGTGCACGGGCCGGCTGCGCCGGTGCCGGAAGGTCCACTGCCGGTTGCCGAGCCACGCGACGAGGGTGGCGACCGCGCCGGAGATGATCTTGGCGGTCGTGACCTTGTCGGCGAGCGGGCCGTGCCAGAGGAGGTTGGCGAGGCCGAGGTCGATGACGAACGCGACCGCGCCGACGACGCCGAACTTGATGGCCTCGCGGTACAGGACGTCGACCGCGCCCCGGACCCCGTCGAGGGCCCGGCTCACGCGTCCCCGGCTCGGGGCGTCCTGGGCGGTCACCCACGCAGCCTACCCACGCACCCCTGTCGATATCCTCGCCCGGTGACGACCCCTCGCCGCGCCCCCGGAGGATTCCCCGTCGTCGGCATCGTCGGCGGTGGCCAGCTCGCCCGCATGTGCGCCGGCCCCGCCGCCGAGCTCGGCCTGACCCTCAGCGTGCTCGCCGAGGGCCCGGACGCCAGCGCCGCCCTCGTCGTGCCGAGCTCGCCGGTGGGCGAGCACACCGACGCCGAGGCCGTGCTCGCCTTCGCCGCCGCCTGCGACGTCGTCACCTTCGACCACGAGCACGTCCCGGCCGACGTGCTCGCCGAGCTCGTCGCGAGCGGCGTGCCGGTGCACCCGACCCCCGAGGCGCTGCGGTTCGCCCAGGACAAGCTCGCGATGCGCGAGCGGCTGACCGCGCTCGGCGTGCCGTGCCCCCGATGGGTGCGCGCCGACACCGCGGCCGACGTCGAGGCCTTCGCGGCCCAGGTCGGCTGGCCACTCGTCGCGAAGACCCCCCGCGGCGGGTACGACGGCAAGGGTGTCGCCGTCGTGGCGTCGGCCGCCGAGCTCACCGGCTGGCTGGCCCGCGCGCAGGAGGCCGGCACCGGGCTGCTCCTCGAGGAGAAGGTGCCGTTCCGCCGCGAGCTCGCGGTGCTGCTCGCCCGCAGTCCCTCCGGGCAGGCCGCCGCGTGGCCGGTCGTCGAGACCGTCCAGACCGACGGCATCTGCACCGAGGTGCTCGCCCCGGCGCCCGACCTCGACCCCGACCTCTCGGCGCGGGCCGTCGAGGCCGGCCTTCGGGTCGCCGGCGAGCTCGGGGTCACCGGCGTGCTGGCCGTGGAGCTCTTCGAGGTCGTAGGCGCCGACGGCGAGGCCTCGTTCGTCGTCAACGAGCTCGCGATGCGGCCGCACAACTCCGGGCACTGGACAATGGACGGCGCCGTCACCGGGCAGTTCGAGCAGCACCTGCGGGCCGTCCTCGACCTGCCGCTCGGCGACCCGACCCCCCGCGCCCCCTGGACCGTCATGGCCAACGTCCTCGGCGGCGAGTACCCGGACCTCTACCCGACCTACCGGCACGTCATGGCGCGAGACCCCGGGGCCAAGGTGCACCTGTACGGCAAGGACGTGCGCCCCGGCCGCAAGATCGGCCACGTCAACGTCTCCGGCGACGACCTCGCCGACCTGCGCGAGCGGGCCGGCCACGCCGCCGACTACATCCAGGGAGTGGTCACCGAATGAGCAGCAGCAGCACGCCCGTCGTCGGCGTCGTCATGGGGTCGGACTCCGACTGGCCGGTCATGGAGGCCGCCGTCACCGTTCTCGACGAGCTCGGGGTGGCCTGCGAGGTCGACGTCGTCTCGGCCCACCGGATGCCCGAGGAGATGGTCGAGTACGGCCGCACCGCCGAGGAGCGGGGGCTGCGGGTCCTCGTCGCCGGCGCGGGCGGGGCCGCCCACCTGCCGGGGATGCTCGCCTCGGTCACCTCGCTGCCGGTCGTCGGCGTCCCGGTGCCCCTGAAGTACCTCGACGGGATGGACTCGCTGCTCTCCATCGTCCAGATGCCGGCCGGCGTGCCCGTGGCGACGGTCTCGGTCGGCGGTGCGCGCAACGCCGGGCTGCTGGCGGCCCGCATCCTCGGGGCGGGAGAGGGCGCCGAGGCGCAGCGGCTGCGCGCCGCGCTCGCGACCTTCCGCGAGGGGCTGCGCGACGAGGCCCACCGCAAGGGGGCGGCCCTGCGCGAGCGGCGGGGCTGAGCCCGCCGCGGACCAGCCCGCCGGCGGCTCAGCGCTGCATGCCGTCGCTGCGGATCTTCGGCCACTCGATCTTCGGGCAGGTGTCCATGACGACGTCGAGCCCCGCCGCCCGGGCCCGCTCGGCCGCCGCCTGGTCGACGACGCCGAGCTGCATCCAGATCGCGTCGAGCATCAGCCGGTCCTTGTGCTCGATCGCCTCGTCGACGACCGCGCCGACCCGGGAGGAGTTGACGAAGCAGTCGACGACCTTGAGGTCCTGGTCCGGGATGTCGGCGATCGAGGCGTAGCCCTGCGCGCCGTGCACCGTCTCGGCCTTGGGGTGCACGGGGATGATCGGCTTGCCGAGCTCGTAGGTGAGCCAGCGCGAGACCCCCCACGCCGGGCGCTGCTGGTTGCCCGAGAGCCCGACGACGACCCAGATGCCGGGGTCCATGAGCAGCTCGCGGACGAGGTCCGGGTCGTTCTGGTGCGTGAGGGCTCCCATGGCGGCCATCATGCTCCTCCGGTGCGCGCGCCGGGGGGAGGACGGCAGGTCGACCGGGGACGGCGGAGCGTCGGCCCCGTGACGGCACGGATGTTCGGGCAGTCCGCACGCTCACAGCAGCCCCATGTCGGGTGGCAGCGCGTCCAGCGAGCCCTACCATCGCCGCATGGCTGACTCTCATCGGAGTGTGCGTGTCGACGTCGACGAGCCTGAGGACATCCGGGTGTACGGGATCGGGTGGATCGGTCTGCTGGCCGCTGCTGCGGGCGTGGTCATCGGTGTCGTCAGGATGTTCTCCGAGGGGGAGTCGACCCTTGCGGGCGCAGCGACCGTTGCCGTGTCGGTCGCTGTTGGTGTCCTGATCTACCTCGTCACGAAGGTCCTCGACCGCCACTGACGCGGTCGACGGCGGCCTCATCTGCCGCTACGCGGTGAGCTGACGCGTCGGATCAGAAGGGAGGCCGGCCGCTCGTGCTCGTCCGGCACCGGGGCGGCGGGTGGGGTCGGGCGTCATGGGCAACCGGGACGGAGGGGCGGACGACGTGGGCGCGGCAGGTGGTGGGGCCGGCGGCCTCGTGCTCGAGGTGGTGCTCGAGGGCGGAGTGCGGCCCGTCGGGCACGACGAGCGAGTGGTTCGTCGGCGGTGGTGGACGGTTGGTTCCGGTGTCGGGGAGAGAGATCGGATGGAGGGCGTCGGGTGGGTGGGTGATCCGGGTGCGGCCGGTGGGGTCGGTCCAGGTCATCGTGGCGTCGGGGTGGAGGGTGGCTCGCCAGGCGGGGCGTTGCTTGACGCGGTGGTGGCGGCGGCAGAGGCAGGCCAGGTTCGCCACACTGGTCGGGCCGGCCGGGGAGGGGCGGACGTGGTCGAGATCGCAGAAGCGGGCGGCGACCGAGCAGCCGGGGAAGCGGCAGTGCTGGTCGCGGGCGCGGACGAACGCGACGAGCCGGGCCGACGGCCGGTAGGCGGTGGTGCTCAGCTCGCCGGTGGGATCGACGGGGGCACCGGTGCCGGGATCGCAGGGCAGGAGCCGGGGCCGCCCGAGCGGGTCGCGACCGGAGACGACGGTGCGCTCGATCGCCCGGTCGAGCCAGGCGCGGTGGACGAGGACCGGTTCCCCGGCCCGTGCGCCGCTGACCTCGACGAGGTCGGCGGGGCGGCCGGCCTCCGCGCCGGGTACTGGGTCCCCGGCCGCGGTGGTGAGGACGACCTGGAGGTCGATGGTGGCGTTGCTCGTGACGAGGTCGGTCAGGGCCTTGGCGCGCGCCCGGTCGACCCGCTCGCAGGTCCCGTCGGTGAGGTACTGCTGGGCGAGGGCGTCGATCGCGGCCCACGCGGTGCACGCCTCCTCGGAGGGGAAGGTCCCCAGCCAGGTGTCGACTCCGGGTTCGTCGACCCACCGCCGCAGCCCGGAGGCCTCCCGGGCGCGGACCGCTCGCTGGCGCAACAGGTCCGGGCTGATCCGGGCCAGCAGCCGGCGCGTCCTCCGACGCAGGTGGCTCGCGTCCTCCCTGTCGAACCACTCCGAGAGCGAGACCACGATGGTGGCGGCGATCTCGGCCGGGACCTCCTCCAGCTCGAAGGCCACGACCCCCGCGCGGTAGGGATCGAGACGCCCCGCCGCCATCGCCGCATGCAGACCACCGAGCCCCGTACAGGTTCCGGTCCCCTCCGGACCGTCGGCGGCCCGCCGGACCGCGTCCCGCACCCGCCGCTCCGCGTGGACGGCCGACACGCACATCACCCCGGAGACGACCGCGGGCGCATCGAGCGCGACGTGACCGTTGCTGTGCCGCACCTCGGCCAGGGTGCCGTCCTCGGCGACCTCCGTCTCCACCGCGGCCAGGGCCACGACCGCGGTGTCCTGGAGGGCGGTCGCCACGTTCACGAGGGCCTGAAGCTCACCGAGCAGCTCGGCGCACTCGGCGAGCGAGCCGGTGGGCGGAGGGGTGTCCGTGGACTCCGCGAGGAGCGTGCGGGCCGCCCGCGCGACGTCCACCAGTTGCACTGTCCTGGCCATCGGCTCCCCCTCCCCTGCGAGGGCTCAATCGTATCGAACCGACGTTCGAATGACAAGAGAAGACTGCGGAATTCTGCTGCAGCGCAAGACTTTCGAGAATCCGAGGGGTTGGACCCGTCGGCGGGGGCCTGGGGTCAGTCGCCGCCGAAGAGGTCGCGCGTGTACACGCGGTCGGCGACGTCGGCGAGCTCGTCGACGAGCCGGTTGGCGACGATGACGTCCGAGCGTTCCTTGAGCTCCGCGAGCGAGACGATGGGGGAGCCGTAGAAGGAGTCCTCGTGCAGCTCGGGCTCGTGGACGATGACCTGGACGCCCTTGGCCTTGAGCCGCTTCATGACGCCCTGCACGCTGCTGCTGCGGAAGTTGTCCGAGCCCGCCTTCATGATGAGCCGGTGGATGCCGACGACCCTCGGCTCGCGGGCGAGGATGTCGCTCGCCACGAAGTCCTTGCGCGTCGTGTTGGCGTCGACGATGGCCTGGATGAGGGTCTGCGGCACGTCGGCGTAGTTGGCGAGCAGCTGCTTGGTGTCCTTGGGCAGGCAGTAGCCGCCGTAGCCGAAGCTCGGGTTGTTGTAGTGGGTGCCGATGCGCGGGTCGAGGCCGACGCCGTCGATGATCTGGCGCGTGTCGAGCCCGTGCGTCGCGGCGTAGGTGTCGAGCTCGTTGAAGTAGGCCACCCGCATCGCGAGGTAGGTGTTGGCGAAGAGCTTGATCGCCTCGGCCTCGGTGCTGTCGGTGAGGAGCACGGGCACGTCGTCGTCGAGGGCGGCGTCGGCGAGGAGGCGGGCGAAGCGCTCCCCGGCCGGCCCGCGGTCGCCGACGACGATGCGCGAGGGGTGGAGGTTGTCGTGCAGCGCCTTGCCCTCGCGGAGGAACTCGGGGCTGAAGACGACCCGGTCGGTGCCGAGCCGCTCGCGCAGGGCGCGGGTGAAGCCGACGGGGACCGTGGACTTGACGACCGCCGTGGCCTCGGGCGCGATGCGCCGGACGTCGCCGACGACCTGCTCGACGCTGCTCGTGTCGAAGTAGTTGGTCCGCTCGTCGTAGTTCGTCGGGGTGGCGACGACGACGAACTCGGCCCCGCGGTAGGCCTCCTCCTTGTCCGTCGTCACGGTGAGCCGCAGCCCACCCGCGGCGAGGTGGCTCTCGATGTCGGGGTCGGAGATGGGGCTGCGTCCCTCGCGCAGGGTCGCGACGCGCGACTCGTCGATGTCGTAGGCGACGACGTCGTGCTGCCGGGCGAGGAGCACGGCGAGGGAGAGGCCGACGTAGGAGGTGCCGACGACGCAGATCGTGTGTGCCACCGGCCCAGCCTACGGTGGCCCTGCACCGCGCCGGAGCCGGGCGGGGCCCGCTGGGGCATGATCGGTGGCACCACCACCGCAAGGAGCGCGCATGAAGTTCGGACTGTTCATCCCGCAGGGCTGGCGCCACGACCTCGTCGGCATCGACCCGGCCCAGCACTGGGGCGTCATGGCCGGCCTGGCCCGCCGCGCCGACGGGATCGAGGACTGGACGTCGATCTGGGTGTACGACCACTTCCACCCGGTGCCGCGGCCCACGGAGGCCGGTGTGCACGAGGCGTGGTCGCTCATGGCCGCGTTCGCGGGGGTGACCGGCCGGGTGCGGCTCGGCCAGATGTGCACCTGCATGTCCTACCGCGAGCCGACCTACCTCGCGAAGGTCGCCGCCACCGTCGACGTCGTCTCCGAGGGGCGGCTCGAAATGGGCATCGGCGCCGGCTGGTACGAGCACGAGTGGCGCGCGTACGGCTACGGCTTCCCGCGGGCCGGCGAGCGCCTCGCCCGGCTGCGCGAGGGCGTCGAGGTCATGCGCCAGATGTGGACCACCGGGCGGGCGACGCTCGACGGCGACCACTACACGGTCGACGGCGCGATGTGCTTCCCGCAGCCGCTCCAGGGGACCTCGCTCCCCGGCAGCCGGGCCAACGGCATCCCGATGTGGGTCGCGGGCGGCGGCGAGAAGAAGACGCTGCGCATCGCGGCCGAGTACGCCGACTACACGAACTTCGACGGCAGCCCGGAGGGGTTCAGCGCCAAGAGCGCGATCCTCGAGCAGCACTGCCGCGACGTCGGCCGCGAGTTCGGCGAGATCGTCCGCAGCGCCAACTACAACGTCGTCATCGGGCGCGACGAGCGCGAGGTCCGGGAGCGGCTGGCCTGGATCCGCAACCACTACGAGTCCGCGGGGCTGCCCGCCGACGTCGTCGAGGAGACGGTGCGCTCGTTCGAGACCGGGCCGCTCGTCGGCACGCCGGAGCAGGTGCTCGAGCGGCTGAAGGACCTCGAGTCGCGCGGCATGACCTACGCCATCACGTACTTCGTCGAGCAGGCCTACGACCTCAGTGGCGTCCAGCTCTTCGAGCGCGAGGTGCTCCCCGAGCTCGGCGACCGCGAGCAGCACGGCCACCTGTGGCACCTGCTGCGCGGGGAGTGACGTGACGGGCGGCGCCTGGGGCGTCCTCGGCGTGCCGTTCCTCGCGGCGGCGGCCCTGCTCGTCCTCGCCGGCGCCCCCAAGGTGGTGCGACCCGGGGACCTCCGGCGGGCGCTGCGCTCGGCCGGCCTGCCCGCCCCGGCGGCCGGGGTCCGGGCCTTCGCGGCCGTCGAGGTGGCCGTCGGGCTCGCGGCGCTGCTCGTCCCGGGTCGTTCGACGGCCGTGCTCGTCGCGCTGCTCTACGCCGGCTTCACCGCGTTCGTCGTCCGGGCGCTCGGCCGCGGGGGCGTGCTCTCGAGCTGCGGCTGCTTCGGGAAGGCCGACACCCCGCCGACCCGGGTGCACGCCCTCCTCACCGGGCTCGCCGCCCTCGTCGGTGCGGTCCTCGCCGTCGCGCCTCCCACCGACCCGTGGCAGGGTGTCGGTCCGGGCACCGCCGCGGGGGTCGCGGGGCTCGCCGCCCTCGTCGGCTTCCTCGCGTGGCAGGTGATGGCGGTCCTGCCGTCGGTCGACGTCCGGGCGGTCCGCAGCGCGAGCACGAGGAGGGTCTGAGATGGTCTGGGTCGTCGTCGCCGAGGGGGTGGCCATCGCGCTGCTCGGGGTCCTCGTCCTCGGGCTCCTGCGCAGCCACGCCCTCATCCTCAAGGCGCTCCACGAGCTGGGTGCGGGCCTCGACCTCGAGCGCGAGGCGGCCGCGGACGGCGGGGGCCACGACGGCCCGCCCGGCGCCGTCCCCGTGCAGATCGAGCCGGGTGTGGTCCCGGCGACCCGGTCCTCCTCGAGCACCTCGCACGACGTCGTCGGCACCGACCTCGAGGGCCGGCACTCGGTCGTCGAGGTGTCCGGGTCGGGGGCGCCGGCCACCCTCTTCGCGTTCCTCACCTCGGGGTGCAGCGTCTGCCTGACCTTCTGGAACGAGCTCGACGGCGACACCGAGGCCCCGGCCGGTGCGCGGGTCGTCGTCGTCGTCAAGGACACCCCCGACGAGTCGCCGGCCACCCTCGCGCGGCTGGCCCGTCCCGGCACCCGGGTCGTCGCGTCGAGCGCCGCGTGGGCCGACTACGACATCCCGGGCTCCCCGTACTTCGTCCTCGTCGAGGACGGCACCGTCACCGGCGAGGGGTCGGCGACCTCGTGGCCGGCCGTCAGCGACCTGCTCGCGCAGGCCGTCGCCGAGAGCGCGCACGCCCGCGCCGCGGCCGGGCGCAGCGGCCCCGGCTCGGTGGGTGCGGCCGGGGCGGCGGGCATCGTCGACCGCGGCGAGCGCGACGACCTCAGCCGGATCGACACCGAGCTCCTCGCGGCCGGCATCACGCCCGGCCACCCGAGCCTGCACACCCCGCCGGACCCCGACGACGCGGCGGACCCCCGGTCGTGACCGCGCTCGCCGTCGTGCTCGCCGTCGGGGTGCCGATGGCGGTGCTCGCGGCGGTCCGGGCCACCTGGAGCCCTTGAGGCGAGTCGATGCTCACGAGCATCAGCCCGTTCGGTGAGCGGGCCCGCGCCTCCCGCTGGTGGCTGACCACCACGGCCTACGTCCTGTCCTCCGCCCTCGGCGGCACCGCCGTCGGGCTGCTCGCCGCCCTCCTCGGCACCCTCGTCCCCGAGCGGTGGCGCTGGTCCGGGGCCGGGTTCGGGCTCGCCGCGCTGCTCCTCGTCGTCGGCCTGCTGCTCGACCTGGGCGTCGGCGGCGCACGGCTCCCGTCGTGGCGCCGGCAGGTCGACGAGGCGTGGATCGGGCGGTACCGGGGCTGGGTCGTCGGGGTCGGGTTCGGTGCCCAGCTGGGGCTCGGCGTGGTCACCATCGTCACCAGCTCGACGACCTACGCCGTGCTCGTCCTCGCCGCCCTCGGCGGCACGCCGTGGGCCGGGGCGCTGCTCGGGCTGGTCTTCGGGCTCGTCCGCGCCCTGCCGCTCGTCGGCATGGCGGGCGTGCACTCGCGCGAGCAGCTGTGGGCGGTGCTGCGCCGCGTCGAGCTCGGCGCGCGGGCCGCCGAGGTCGTGGCTAGGGTGGGCCTCTCGACGGGGGCCGCGGCCCTCGTGTGGACGGCCATGGGTGGAGTGTCATGAGGCGGACCGGGTACGGCATCACCCTCGACGTGCCGGCCGGCTGGGCCTCGAGCATCGCCCGCCGACCCACGGACGCCGGGGCCGACGCCGCCGCGCGGGGCATCGCCCCGCCGGACGCCGCGGACGGCGGGCCCGTCGAGCGCACGCTCCCGGTGCTCCACGTCTGCTCGCGCGCCATCCCCACCGGCACCGGTGACTTCGGCTCCGGGCTCGTCGAGGAGCTGGCCTCCGAGGACGTCTTCGTCGCGCTCGTCGAGTACGGCTCCGACCTCGCCGGCACCGGCCTCTTCGCCCGCTCCGGCTGGCCCCGGCTCGCGCCCTCGCAGTTCTCGCCCGGCCGGATGCCCCGGCAGCTGCCCGGCCGCTCGGCGAGCCAGCACTTCTTCAGCGTCGGGGGGCGCGCCTTCTGCCTGTACACGGTCATCGGCAGCCACAGCCGCCGGATGGCCACCGTCCCGCGGGCGGCCGGGGTCGTCCGCTCGATGGGTGTCGAGTCCGCGGTCGCGATGCGCCGCAAGGGAGTGGTCCTGTGACGACGACGAACCGCACGACCCTCGACGAGGTCCTCACCCGCCCCCGCGGTCTCGCCGGGCTCGTCGACCGGCTGGCCCGCGGTCGGGGCGTCAGCCGGCGCGGCGTCCTCGTCGGTGCGGCCGTGGCCGGCTCGGCCCTGGCCACCGATCCCAAGGCCTACGCCCTGCGTCCCCAGTCCGCGTACGCGACGATCTGCGGCCCGTCGAACACCGCCGCCGGCGGGTGGACGATCTTCTGCGCCACGATCAACAAGGGCGTCAACGGCTGCCCGCCCGGCAGCTTCACCGCCGGCTGGTGGAAGGCCGCCGACTCGTCGTGGTGCGGTGGCGGGTACCGGTACATCGTCGACTGCAACGCCAAGTGCACGAGGTGCACGAGCGGATGCTCGGACCACATCTGCGACAGCAAGTGCTGGAACTGCTCGTGCGGCGCGGGCTCGAAGGCCACCTGCGACCAGCGGCGCGTGTGCTGCAACGACTTCCGCTACGGCCAGTGCAACACCCAGGTCAAGTGCAGCGGGGGCGTGCACTGCCGCGTCGTGTCCTGCGTCCCGCCGTACCGGTGGGACAACTGCTCGACGACGTCGCTGCGCTCCGACGCCACCGCCGAGCACAGCTCGCCGTACCTGCCGCAGTGGGGACCGATGGAGCAGCTCTACACCGCGATGGGCGGCCAGCGCTCCTACCTCAAGGCCTCGACCTCGCCGATCAAGAACACCATCGACGGCCGGGCGAAGTACGTGAACTACCAGGGCGGACGCATCTGGTGGACCAGCGCCACCGGAGCCGCGGCGATGACGAGCTTCGTGCTCTCGAAGTACGCCGAGTACGGCGGCCCCGACGTCATCGGCTTTCCCACCGGCCCCCGCCTCGAGGGCCTGCGCGACGGCGGGTGGGTGCAGCGCTTCCAGAACGGCGCCATCGTCGACAGCACGGTCACGGCCACCCAGTGCGTCTGGGGCTGGCGCTGGACGATGTGGAACCAGAGCGGACGCGAGAACGGGCCGCTGCGCTGGCCGGTGGCGCTCGTCGAGAACTTCCCGGCCGGCGGCTGGATCCAGCGCTTCCAGAAGGGCGCGATCGTCAGCGGCATCACGACGCCGCGCGCCCTCGTGCACAACTGGGCGTGGACGGCGTGGCTCGAGCTCGGCCGCGAGGGCGGGGTCCTCGGCTTCCCGACGGGGGACCGGCAGGACATCGCCCGCGGCACCACCCAGGGCTTCGAGCACGGTGGTCTCTGGAGCCTCGCCGGTGCCCCCTGCTACGGGGTGTGGGGCCCGGTGCTCGAGCAGTGGCAGGCGGCCGGTGGGCCGGCGGGCCGGTACGGCTTCCCGCTGGCCCACGTCGCCGACAACGGCGACGGCACCTCCACCGGGCGCTTCGAGGGCGGGAACATCACCGCCTGAGCGCCCGTCGGTACCGGCGAGTAACATGCCCGGCATGAGCGGCAACCCGGACTTCGACATCTACCGGCTCCCCGAGGACCACGAGGCGATCCGCGAGGCGGTCCGCGCGGTGGCCGAGGACAAGATCGCGCCCTACGCGGCCGCGGTCGACGAGGAGTCGCGCTACCCCCAGGAGGCCCACGACGCGCTCGTGGCCTCCGACTTCTTCGCGCCGCACGTGCCGGAGGAGTACGGCGGGGTCGGGGCCGACGCCCTCGCGACGTGCATCGTCATCGAGGAGGTCGCCCGGGTGTGTGCGTCCTCCTCGCTCATCCCCGCCGTCAACAAGCTCGGGTCGATGCCGCTGCTGCTCGCCGCGTCCGACGACGTCAAGAAGCGCTACCTCACGCCGCTCGCGGCGGGGGAGTCGACCTTCTCCTACGGGCTCTCCGAGCGCGAGGCCGGCTCGGACACCGCGGCAATGAAGTGCAAGGCCGTGCGTGACGGCGACGACTGGGTGCTCACCGGGCAGAAGTCGTGGATCACCAACGCCGGTGTCTCCGAGTACTACACCGTGCTCGCGGTCACCGACCCCGACGGCCCGCGCGGCAACAACATCACGGCGTTCGTCGTCGAGAAGTCGGACGAGGGGTTCTCGTTCGGCGAGAAGGAGCGCAAGCTCGGCATCAAGGGCTCCCCGACGCGTGAGCTCCACTTCGACCGCTGCCGCATCCCCGGCGACCGCGTCGTCGGCGAGGTCGGCGCGGGCCTGAAGATCGCGCTGGCCACCCTCGACCACACCCGCGTGACGATCGGCGCGCAGGCCGTCGGCATCGCCCAGGGCGCCCTCGACCAGGCCGTCGCCTACGTCAAGGAGCGCCGGCAGTTCGGCAGGAGCGTGGCCGAGTTCCAGGGCGTGCAGTTCATGCTCGCCGACATGGCGATGCAGCTCGAGGCCGCCCGCCAGCTCGTCTACGTCGCGGCGGCCAAGTCCGAGCGCGGCGACGCCGACCTGCCGTTCTTCGGCGCCGCGGCCAAGGCCTACGCCTCCGACGTCGCGATGCAGGTGACCACCGACGCCGTCCAGCTCCTCGGGGGCGCCGGGTACACCCGCGACTTCCCGCTCGAGCGGATGATGCGCGACGCGAAGATCACCCAGATCTACGAGGGCACCAACCAGGTGCAGCGCATCGTCATGGCCCGCCAGCTGCTCAAGGGCTGACCCCGCGGACGGTCCGCTCCCCGCGGCCGGGGCACCACCCCGGCCCTGCTAGCGTGCTCGGCGGCCCCGTCGGCCACCGTCCCCCGCACCCTGCACGAAGTCCGAGGCATGTCCTTCGCCACCCCCATGTTCCTGTGGGTCTTCCTCCCGGTCGTCCTCGTCCTCGTCTGGACGCTGCCGGCCCGGTGGCGCAACGGGGTCGTCGCGCTCGCCAGCCTCGTCTTCTACACCTGGGGCGGCGGACCCTTCGTCCTCGGCCTGCTGGCCTGCATCGTCGCCAACTTCGTCGGGGGCCTGCTCGTCGACACCGAGCGCGGGCTCGGACCGCGGGCCCGCCGGGTGGCGCTCGTCACGGTCGTCGCCCTCGACCTCGGCCTCCTCGGGGTCTGGAAGTACGCCGGCTTCGCCTCCCGGCAGGTCGACGCGCTCGCCGAGCTGTTCGGCGGGAGCAGCCCGGTCATCACCCTCGGGCTGCCGATCGGCATCTCGTTCTTCACCTTCCACCACATCTCGTACGTCGTCGACGTCTACCGCGGCAGCAAGCGCGCGCAGCGCAACCTGCTGACCTTCGTCACGTACATCGCGATGTTCCCCCAGCTCATCGCCGGCCCGATCGTCCGCTACCACGAGATCGCCGACCAGCTCCACGAGGTGCGCAAGGACCGGTTCGCCGACTTCGCGGCCGGCTTCCCTCGCTTCGGCATGGGGCTGGCGAAGAAGGTCGTCGTCGCCGACACGGTGGCACCGGTCGCCGACGCCGCCTTCTCGGGGCAGCCGCTGACGACGACGGCGGCGTGGGTCGGCGTCCTCGCGTACACGATCCAGATCTACTTCGACTTCTCCGGGTACTCCGACATGGCGATCGGGCTGGCCCGGATGCTCGGCTTCCGGTTCCCCGAGAACTTCGCCCGCCCGTACTCCGCGGTGTCCGTGACCGACTTCTGGCGCCGGTGGCACATGTCGCTGTCCCGGTGGTTCCGTGACTACGTCTACATCCCGCTCGGCGGCAACCGGTCCGGGACCGGGCGCACGTACCTCAACCTGCTGACCGTCTTCGTGCTCACCGGGTTCTGGCACGGGGCCGCGTGGACCTTCCTCGTCTGGGGCCTCTTCCACGGGATGCTCCTCGTCGTCGAGCGGCTCACCGGGCTCGGGCGCCGGGAGTGGAGCGGGCTCGCGACGGTCCTGCCGCGCGCGGTCACCTTCCTCCTCGTCATGGTCGGCTGGGTGTTCTTCCGGTCCGGGTCGATGGAGCAGGCGCTCGAGGTGCTGCGCGTCATGGTCGTACCGACCGGTGAGGGCCTCTCCGACGTCGTCGCGGTGTCGCTGACCAACCAGCGCGTCGTCGTCCTCGCCCTCGCGGCCCTCGTCGTGCTCATGCCGCGCGACCTCGTCCTCGGCCGGGTCCTCGACACCGGTCGCGGCGTCGGGGCCGCCGCCGCCCGCGCCATCGCCAGCTGGGTCGCCGCTCCCGCCGCCGGGGTGCTCGTCGCCGTCGGCACCCTCAGCCCCTTCCTCTACTTCCAGTTCTAGGAGCGTGACCGTGACCCGCCCCGGCCAGCACCGCCGCCTCCTGCCCGTCGTCGTCGCGGGAGGGGTCTTCGTGTTCGGGCCGCTCGTCGCCGGGCTGGCCGGCGCGCGCGCCACGGCCCTGGAGAACCGCCCGCTCGCCGACCGGCCGTCGCTCTCGGCCGGCTGGAAGGTCTTCGACGAGGCGTCGTTGTGGGTCAGCGACCACCTGCCCGTCCGGACCGCGGCCGTGCAGGCCCGCAGCGAGGTCGTGCGCGGGGTCTTCGGCGACCACGCGGTCGAGCCGACGCGGGTCGTCGACGGCGTCGCGTGGCCCTCGGTCGTCGAGGGGCGGGACCGGTGGCTCTACGCGGGCGGCGACTTCGTCAACGCCTGCCACCCGCAGCTCGGGGTCGAGGAGACGGTCGAGCGGCTGGAGCGGATGACGACGCTGCTGCGCGAGCACGGCCGGACGGTCGCGGTCGTCGTCGTCCCGGACAAGTCGACCGTCGTCGACGACGGTCTCCCGGCGCGGTACCTGGGGCGGGCCTGTGCCGCGGAGCGCAAGGACGCCTTCTGGTCCGCGTACACCGGTCGGGACCCCGACTTCCTCGACCTGCGCCCCGCCCTCGAGGAGGCCGACGCCGGCCCCGGGCGCGCCTACCTGCGCTCGGACTCGCACTGGACCCCGGCGGGAGCACTCGTCTACGCCCGCGCGGTCGTCGACCACGTCGCCCCCGGCACGTGGGAGCAGTCGGAGGTGCGCGCCGGGGCGCCGTTCCGCAAGCAGGGCGACCTCGCGAGCGTCCTCCTGGAGGACCGGGTCGACGAGGTGCCCGGGTGGGACGTCGTGCGCCCCGAGGTGCGGCTGGACTCCGAGTCGCGCAGCGGCGACTTCACCTTCCGCACCCAGCAGTCCTCCGACGACCCCGGCGCGTTGGTCCGCGGGCGCACGGCGATCATCGGCGACTCGTTCACCTTCAACTCGCGGGCGGCGTGGACGCCGTGGTTCGAGCGCTCGACGACCCGGCACTGGGTCAAGACCGAGCCCGACCTCGTGCTCCACGAGATGGTCGAGTCGGACACCGTCGTCCTCGAGCTCGTCGAGCGGGACATCGCGACCGGTGACCTCGGGGTCTTCGACGAGGCGTTCGTCGACCGCCTCGAGGCGGGTTTGCGCGCGGCGGACTGACCCTCCGGCGCTGCCGGGGTCAGGAGGAGGCCGAGCAGATGTCGGCGTCGGCCGCGCGCGCCTCGATGGTCGGCGTCGGGGTGGGGGCGGGCGTCGGGGCCTTGACCGGCTGCTTCGGCAGCGCCTGGGTGCCGGTGCGGTTCTCGACCTCGACGACGTTCTTCGAGCCGGCGCCGAGGGTGACCCGGACGGTCTTCCCGAGCCCGGTGGCCTCCTCGAGCGTCGCGCCGGGGAAGGCCGCGGCGACGGTGCGGGCGGCCTCCTCCTGACCGGCGGAGTACTCGACGAGCGTGCCGGTGCGCGACTCGCCGTTGCCCGTGCCCGCGACCGTGAAGCCCTGCACCTCGAGCGCGGCCCCCGCCTGGCTGGCCAGCCCCGAGACCCCCGCGCCGTTGCGGACGTCGACGGAGACGTCGGCGGGGGAGACGGTGAGCGGGCTCGCGGTGGGGGAGGGCGACGCCGACGCGGACGGCTTCTCGCCGAGCCGGTGGTCCTCGCGGAAGGCCTCCCAGATGACGTCGGCCGAGGGCTGCCACTGCACCCGGTTGGGGTCGGGGGCGTAGGACTCGTTAGGGACGGTGACGAACTCGATCTTGTCGAGCCCGATGCCCCGGACGCTCTCGGCGAGGTCCTTCATCGTGCCGAGCCCGAAGTCGGGGTCGGTGGTCAGCGACTTCGTCGCCGCGTCGAGGAAGCCGAAGAGGGCCGTCGGCTGGAAGAGCAGCTTGCTCGAGGTGGCCTTCTGGGCGATCGAGGAGAGGAAGGCCTGCTGGCGCTGGATGCGGCCGAGGTCGGAGCCGTCACCGACCGACTTGCGGGTGCGCACGTACGCGAGCGCCTGCTTGCCCTTGAGGGTGTGCGTCCCGGCGGAGAGGCGCAGGCCCGACTCGCGGTCGTCGATGGGCTCGCTCGTGCAGACCTTGACGCCGTCGAGCGCGTCGACCATCGACTGGAAGCCGCGGAAGTCGACGACGGCGTAGTGGTCGACACGCACGCCGGTGTTGCCCTCGAGGGTGCGGATGAGGCAGCCGATGCCACCGATCTTGTAGTTGTGGTTCCACTGCCGCGTGACCCACTGGTCCTTCGGGGCCTTCGGCGAGCACTCCGGGGGCGCCTTGGTCATCGAGTCGCGGGGGATCGAGACGACCGTCGCCCAGGTGCGGTCCTTGGAGAGGTGGACGAGGAGGTTGGTGTCGGAGTGCTGCCCCGGGTCCTCGACGACCTTGCCGATGGCGTCGTTCCCGTCACCCTCGCGGGTGTCGGAGCCGACGAGCAGGATGTTCACGGCGCCGCGGGCCTGCGGGGCCTGCGTCGGGCGGTCGGTGCCCACGGCCTGCGAGACGTCGACCTTCGTGATGTTCGCGTTGAGGTGCCACGTGGCCCACGCCGCGCCGGCGCCGCCGAGGGCGAGCACGAGCACGAGCGCGACGACGAGCCGGCGGCGCCACGGCCGGCGCTCCTTGCCGTGCACCTCGCGGCGGCTGGGAAAGGCGTCGTCGGGGCCGAGGTCGTGCTCGTCCCCGCGGGGTGCGGCGCCGTCCACCGGCCCTCCCTGTCAACGTGCTCGTCGAGGCCCCGCGGGCGCGGGACCGGGCGAGTCTAACGGCCCGGTCTGGGTGCTCCCTGAGAGTGCAGGTGGGGGGCCTCAGCCCCCGGTGGGCTTGCCGTCGGTGCCCTCGGGCGGGGCCTCGAGCGGGGTGCCGTCGCGCAGCATCCCGAAGAGGTCCTTCGCCCGCTGGTCGTCCCAGAGGACCGAGGAGCCGGCCGAGGTCGTCGCGTTGAGGTCCGAGACGGGCACGACGAGGCTCAGGGCCTCGTCGGAGGACACCTTCCGCATCGTCGACAGGATCCGGTACGCGTCGAGGAGCGAGGTGTCCTCGCCGACGAAGACGCTCGAGGCGGCCGCGTGGGTGAAGGACCACCAGCGCCAGGGGACGAGGACCGTGCCGGGGGTCGCCGCCTTCTTCATCACCGCGCCGAGGAACTGGCGCTGGCGCTCGGCGCGGCCGAGGTCGCCCTTGGGGTCGGAGTAGCGGGCGCGGACGTACCCGAGCGCGGTCGGGCCGTCGAGGGTCTGGCACCCCTTCGTGACCTTGAGGTGCGCCTTCTTGTCCGTGATGTTCCGCGGGACGCAGATGTCGACGCCGCCGAGGCTGTCGACGACGGTGGCGAAGCCCCCGAAGCCGATCTCGACGTACCCGTCGATGCGTAGCCCGGTGGCCTGCTCGAGGGTCTGGACGAGCAGCTTCGGGCCGCCGAACGCGAACGAGGCGTTGACCTTGTTCTTGCCCTTGCCGGGGATCGGGAGGTAGCTGTCGCGGGGGATGGAGATGAGGGCCGGCTTGCCCGAGCCCGACGGCACGTGGACGAGGATGATCGAGTCGGTGCGCCGGCCCTCGGCGCTGCCGGTGCCGAGGGCCTTCTTCTGGGCCGCCGTCAGGCCCTCGCGGCTGTCCGAGCCGACGAGCAGGTAGGTGTGGCCGTCGCCGGCGGCCGGGCGCTCGCCGGAGGGCTCGGTGTCCTCGCGGCTGACGGTGGACCACGCGTGCCACGGTGCGACGGCCGTGAACGCCACCCACCCGACGAGGAGCAGGACGAGCAGGCTCGCGACGCGTCGGCCCCGGCGGCGCGGGCGGCCGGTGGGCTCGCGCGGCCCGCGGGGCTCCCGGGCGGGGCGTCCGCCGCGTGGCGGACGGGCGCCGGTGCCGCCACCGGCCGGCAACGGGCGGCCGTACTCGTCGTAGCCCCCGGCCGGCGCGGGCGGGGGAGCCGTGACGGGCTGCGGGGCGCGCCCGGCGGCGGACGGGCGGACGCGCCGGCGGGTGTCGACGACGTAGACGTCGTCGTCCCGCCCGGACCCCTGGGGGATCGGGCGGGCTCGTTCGTCGTCGCTCATGGACGCTCCACCTCCGGCTCGGTGCGGCCACCCAGTATGACGGCCCGGGGTGGGGACCGGCGGCGAGCCGGCCCCGGCGGCCCCGGCGCGCCTCGACGACGACCGGGACACCCGTGTCGATACTGGCTGACCATGGGAGAGCCACGTGGGACCGGCGTGCTCGAGCGCGACGTCGCCGAGGACACCGTGCGCGTCGACACGCGCCAGCGCCGCGGCGGCGGCCGTGACCGCCGGCGCGCCGTCACCCTCCTGCTCCTCACCCTCGTCCTGCCCGGCAGCGCCCAGGTGGCCGCCGGCAACCGGGCCCTCGGCCGCGTCGCGCTGCGCGCCTTCGGCGGGGCCGTCGCGCTGGCCCTCGTGCTCGGTCTCGTCGGCCTCGCGAGCCGGACCGCGCTGCTCACCCTGCTCACCCACCGCGTCAGCCTCGTCCTCCTCCAGGTCCTCCTCGTCGGGCTCGCCGTCCTCTGGGTCGTCCTCCTCGTCGACGCCTGGCGGCTCGGCCGTCCCGACCGGCTGCCCTCGCGCGACCGGCGGCGGCTGCTCGTCCTCCTGCTCGTCCTGCTCCTCGTCCCGGGGCTGGTCGGCTGGCTCGGCTCGACCGTCGGCACCGCCCGGGCCGCGATGACCTCGGTCTTCGGCACCGGCGAGGCCGCGGGCGCCGTCGACGGGCGCTACAACGTCCTCCTCCTCGGCGGCGACAGCGGGGCGGGCCGCATCGGGATGCGTCCGGACTCCATCCAGCTCGCGAGCGTCGATGCCGACACCGGCCGCGCCGTCCTCTTCGGCTTCTCCCGCGAGACCGAGAACATCCACTTCCGCCCCGGCTCGGTGATGGCCGGCCTCATGCCCGAGGGCTGGACCTGCGGCGACGAGTGCCTGCTCAACGCGCTCTACACCTGGGGCCACGACCACGCCGACCGGTTCCCGGCGGGTACGAAGGACCCCGGCCTGCTCGCGACCCGCGAGGCGGTCGAGAGCCTCACCGGCCTCGACATCCAGTACTACGTCATGGTCGACCTCAAGGGCTTCAGCAGCGTCGTCGACGCCGTCGGCGGCCTCGACATCACCGTCCAGCGCCGGACCCCGATGGGCGGGGGGTCGCGCGAGATCTTCGACTGGATCGAGCCCGGCGCCCAGCACCTCGACGGCTACCACGCGCTCTGGTACGCCCGGAGCCGGACCAAGTCGACGAACTACGAGCGGATGGCCCGCCAGCGCTGCGTCGTCACCGCGCTCGTCAAGCAGCTCGACCCGCAGACCGTCCTCCTGCACTTCGGCGACCTCGCGGCGGCCACCAAGGGCGTGTTCCGCACCGACATCCCGCAGGACGCGCTCGCGGGCCTCGCCGACGTCGCGGTGAAGACCAAGCAGGAGAAGATCACCTCGGTGAACTTCGTCCCGCCGCTCATCAAGCCGTGGGACTACGACCCGGCGGTCGTGCGCTCGACGGTCAGCGCGGCCATCGCGGCGTCCGAGAAAGGCCCGGCCGCACCGAAGCCCACCGCCGCCTCCACCGCGAAGGCCGCGCCGACGGCCAAGAGCACGCCGAAGCCCGAGGCCTCGACGCCGGCGGTCATGGAGCGACCCGGCACCGACCCGGACGCCAACACCGGCGACCTCGCGAGCGTCTGCTCGGCCGGCTGACGTCGGTCCCCCGCTCCGGGTCGAGGTGAAAGAGGACCCTCTGGCGGTCGGGTTTCACCTCAACGGGAGGAGGATGCCGGGGGTCGAGGTGAAAGGGGACCTTCTCGCGGTCGGGTTTCACCTCGACCGGTGGGTGGCGCGGCCGGCCGGCGGGCCCGGTGCGCGATACTGACGCCCGTGCCCGACACCGCCTTCGCCCGACGCAACGTCGAGAAGGTCCTCTGGCTCCCGCGCTACGCCCTCGGCGACCTCGTGACGCGCCTCGTGCCGCGCCGGCGGGACACCTGGGTCGTCGGCAGCGCGTACGGCGTGCACGACGGGGCGCGGGCCCTCGTCGAGGAGCTCGTCGCCCGCGGCCGGGCCGACCGCGTCACGTGGCTGGCCCGCAGCCCCCGGGAGGCGGCCGACGCGCGGGCCCTCGGCGTCCGCGTCCTCGAGCACGGCTCGTGGGCAGCGTTCCGCGCGGCGACCCGGGCGGCGGTCGTCGTCCTCACCCACGGGTACGGCGACGCGAGCCGGTTCGGCACCGGTGGAGCGCTCGTCGTCCAGCTCTGGCACGGCAGTCCGCTCAAGCGGATGCACCTCGACAGCCCGGCGGCGATGCGCCTGCCGGTCGTCGGCGACCGCGGCCCGGTGCCCCGGCTGCTCGCCTCGATGTACCGGCGCGGGGGGCAGCGCATCGGGCTGCTGCCGGTGTCGTCGACGACGGTCGCCCCGCTGATGGCGAGCGCGCTCGGGGCCGACCCGCAGCGGGTCGAGGTGCTCGGCGAGCCCCGTGCCGACGTCCTCTTCCGCGGCACCGAGGAGGACCGGCGGAGAACCGCCCGCGCCCGTGTCGAGGCGGCCGTGGGCGACCTCGGCGGGCGGCGCGTCGTCCTGCTCGCCCCGACCTGGCGCGACGGCGCGGCCGACCCCGTGGTCCCGACGCCCGCCGAGTGGGCGGAGATCGAGCAGTGGCTGGCCGACCACGACGCCGTGCTCCTCGTGCGCCCCCACCCCCTGGCCGTCGGGGACTGGTCGTACCGCTCGGACGCCGTCCGGCTGCTCGACGCAGCCGGTGAGCCGGAGGTGATGCGCGTCCTCTGGGCCACCGACGCCGTCGTCAGCGACTACAGCTCGGTCGTCCTCGACGCCGCGGTCACCGGGGTCCCGCTCGTCTTCCTCGCCCCCGACCTCGAGCAGTACACCCGCCGGCACGGGCTCTACGCGCCGTACGAGGAGACGACGGGCGGGCACGTCGAACGCTCGTGGGCACAGGCGCTCGAGCGGCTGTCCGCCACGTGGCCCGGGGGGCCGGCACGGGAGGCGGCCCTCGCCCACACGCGGGCCCTCGCCGACCGGTACCACGAGCGCCGCGACGGGCGGGCCGCCGCGCGCGTCGTCGAGCGGGTCGACGCGCTGCTCGGCGCCGCCCCGGCCACCGCGGCGCAGGGGTCCGTCGGCGGCACCGCGTTCTTCGAGTCCTTCCACGGCCGCAACGTCTCGTGCAACCCCGCGGCCATCGACCGCGAGCTGGCCCGGGTGGCGCCCCACGTCGAGCGGGTGTGGTCGGTCTCGCGCGACGGCGTCGAGGTGCCGGCCGGCGCCACCGCGGTCCGGGTCGGCACCCCGGAGTGGCGGGCCGCGCGCGACCGCGCCGACCTCCTCGTCCTCAACGACTGGATCGAGGACTCGTGGCGCCCGCGCCGCGACCAGTTCGTCCTCCAGACGTGGCACGGCACGCCCCTCAAGCGCATCGCCCTCGGCCGGCGCGACCGCACGCCGCGCCTGTTCGCGGCGGTCGTCAAGCAGTCGAGCCGGTGGTCGGCGATGTTGGCGCAGAACGACTTCGGCGCCCGCGCCCTGCGCCGCAGCTACGCCGTCGTGCGCCCGATGTGGACCCTCGGCTACCCGCGCAACGACGTCGTCGTCACCTCGTCGGGCGAGCAGACCCGTCGCGAGCTCGGCGTCGCCACCTCCCGGGTCGTCCTCTACGCCCCGACCTGGCGCGACGACGCCCTCGAGGCGCCCGACCCCCTCGACCCGACGGCCCTCGCCGAGCGGCTCGGCCCGGACTGGACCGTCCTCGTCCGCGGCCACGCCCGCACCCTCGGGCTGCGGGCCGAGGTGGCCGCCGACCGCGTCCTCGACGTCACCGCCCACCCGGACGTCAGTGACCTGCTGGCCCTGGCCGACGTGCTCGTCACGGACTACTCGTCGGTGATGTTCGACTTCAGCGCCACCGGCCGGCCGATGGTCTTCCACGTCGCCGACGCCGAGCGCTACGAGCAGGAGGTCCGCGGGTTCGCGTGGGACCTCGCGGAGCGGGCCCCCGGTCCGCTCGTGCGGACCACCGAGGAGGTGGCCGACGCCGTGGCCCGGGCCGACGACCCCGACGAGCGCGAGCGCTGGGCGACGCGGTACGCGCAGTGGCGCGCCGACTTCAACCCGTTCGACGACGGCCGCGCCTCGGAGCGGGTCGTCGCCCGGCTGCTGGCGCTCGGCGCCCTGCCGCGCCGCTGACGACGACCTCCGGGGGAGGCGTCAGCGGCGACGGACCCGGCTGCGGTCGACCGTGGTCCCCGCCCCGCGGGTGACGCCCTTGAGGAACCCCGCGCCCCAGCTGGCCTGGATGGTGGCGACGACGGCGGCGTCCCGGGCCCGGTCGCGGGGGGCGGTGGCCCCGGCGGTGGCGGCGACCCAGCCGAGGAAGCCGGCGTAGGCGACCGGCGCGAGGTGGGCCAGCGCGAAGGGCAGGGGGTGGCGCCGGTCGAGCCCGGAGAGGGCGACCGCGGCGCTCGTCCCGAGCCCGGCGACGACGGCCGGCGCGGCGAGGTAGCGCAGCCGGGTGCGGCCGTTGCGGCGGACCATCTCGCCGCGCCACACGCCGGTGGCCCACATCTGCCGCACGAGCGGCCGCCAGTCCTCGCGCGGCCAGTACGTGACCTCGACGTCGGGGACGAACCACACCTCGTACCCGGCCGAGCGCAGGCGCTCGTTGAGGTCGTAGTCCTCGCCGCGGCGCAGCGTCTCGTCGTAGCCGCCGACGGCGAGCAGCGCCGAGCGCCGGAAGACCCCGAGGTAGGCGGTCTCGGCCGGCCCGGCGGCGGACCCGGCGTGGTGCACGCCGCCGCCCAGGCCCAGCCCGCTGTTGTACGCGCGGGCGATGGACTCCTGGAGCGGCGTGCGACCCTCGGCCCGCATGATGCCCCCGGCGTTGGCCGCCCCCGTCTCGACGAGCACCTCGACCATCCGCCGCGTGTAGCCCTCGGGCAGCGCCGAGTGCGCGTCGACGCGGACGACGACCTCGCCGGTCGAGGCCGCGAGCGCGCGGTTGAGGCCGGCCGGGATGTCGGTGGCCGGGTTGTCGACGACCCTCACCCGGGGGTCGGCGGCGGCGAGCGCGGCGGCGACCTCCTCGGTGCCGTCGCTCGAGGGGGCGACCGCCACGACGACCTCCTGCTCCCCGGCGTACTCCTGGCCCAGAGCGGCCTGAACGGCCTCGGCCAGCCGGGAGGCCTCGTTGAGCACGGGGACGAGGTAGGAGACGGACGGGCTGGACACCGGGCACCTGTCGACGGGAGCGGGGGAGCGGGCAGGTCACGCTACCGGACCCGTATGCTCCCCCTCGATGAGCACGATCGGCCACGTCATCCGCCAGCTGCGGGTCCAGGCGAGCAACTGGTGGCGCGCCGACTCCACGGCCCGGGCGGCCACCGCCGCCACGCCGCTGCCCGACGCCCCCGTCGCCGTGTTCTTCGCCGGGGGCCCGGTCGAGCTCTACCAGCTCGCCGACTGGCTGCCCGTGCTCGAGGACCTCGACGAGGTCGTGCCGCTCGTCGTCGTCTGCACCCGCCCCGACGGCGCCCGCGCGGCGATGGCGGCCACCCGCCTCCCGGTGCGCCTCGCCAAGGGTGCCCCGGACCTCGAGCGGCTCGTCCGCTCCGACGGGGTCCGCGGTGTGCTCTACGTCAACCACCTCGAGCGCAACTTCCGGATGCTCCGCTTCGCCGAGCCGGTCCACGTCTACCTCGGCCACGGCGAGAGCGACAAGGACTCGAGCATCTCGAACCAGAACAAGGCCTACGACTACTCGTTCGTCGCCGGGCCCGCCGGCCGCGACCGGCTGCAGCGGGTCCTGCGCGGCTACGACGCCGCCGTCCGGGCGCCGATGGTCGGGCGCCCCCAGCTGGACCACGACTCGCCGGGCGCACCCTCCTGGGAGCGCGACGGCCGCACCCGCGTCCTCTACGCCCCGACGTGGGAGGGGGACCGGCCGGCGATGTCCTACGGCTCGGTCGCGACCCACGGCGTGGCGCTGGTCCGGGCGCTCGTCGAGGACGGCGGCTTCCGGGTGGTGTACCGCCCGCACCCGCGGTCCGGGACGACCTCCGACGCCTACCGGCGCGCCGACCACGAGGTGCGCGCGCTGCTCGAGTCGCCGGACCACCTCGTCGACACCGGTCCGTACGGGTGGCAGCGGGCCTTCGCCGACGTCTGCGTCACCGACGTCTCCTCGGTCGCCTACGACTGGGCGGCCACCGGCAAGCCGCTCGTCGTCACCCTCCCCGGCGCCGCGGCCACCCCCACCGACGGCTCACGCCTGCTCGACGCGGTGCCACGGCTCGCCGCCTCCGAGGCGTCGAGGGCCCCCGCCCTGCTGCGCTCGCTCGGCGAGGAGATGCCCGCCGGGTGGTCCGAGGTCGTCGAGCACTACGTCGGGGACACGACGCCCGGCGCCGCGACGGCCCGCTTCCGGGCGGCGGTGCTCGAGGCCCTGCGGTCCTGACCCGCGGGCACGGGGCGGCCGGTCGGAGGCCGCCGGTCAGCCGTCGGCGCAGCCGGCGAACCGGTACAGGGTGTACGGCCCCGCGGTGCGCACCCGCTCCCAGCCCTGGGCGCCGTCGACGCCGTCGACCCCCTCGTAGGGCCGGGTGGCCCCCCGCGAGCTGCTCGCCGGCTCGCCGCCGGTGATCGCCCAGCCGACGTCGAGCCGGGTGGCCGCGGCGCAGACCTCCGGGTCGGAGGCCGCCTCGTCGAGCCGCCGCCCGAGGAGCTGCTGCACCGGGTCGGTCGGCAGCGTCTTCTCGTTGGGGAAGAGCATCCGGACGTCGTGCAGGAGCCCGAGGTAGGAGCCGCCGCGCCAGGGGTTGGCGGCGACGACCGCGCCCGCCGGCAGGTCGGCGCCGAGGTCGTCGAGGGCGCGCAGCTCGGCCCGGCTGACCCACGTCGCGCGGTCGTCGGCCGGGAAGTAGGGCCGCAGGACCTCGGCGCGTGCGGAGGCGTTGGCCCCGAGCGTCACGAGGAGGAAGGCGGCGCCGACGGCGGCGGCCCGGACGAGGCCTCGGCGGCCGTCCTCGCGCGCGACGCGGCGTCCCGCCCCGGCGAGCGCGACGAGGGCCGCCGTGACGAGCAGGGCCATCGGCACGACGAGGAGGACGGCCAGCCGCGGGGAGTTGTTGAACCACGGCCAGGTGAGCAGCCGGGTCCGCGGGGAGTCGACGACGGCGACCGCGAGGTAGAGCGCGCCGACGACCAGCCAGGCGAGCGGCACCCAGGCGGTGCGGGCCCGGCGCAGGGCGAGCACCAGCCCGAGGAGGACGAGCGCGCCGGTGACCCACAGGGCGGGGGAGGAGCGCGGGGCCGAGAAGAGGACGTCGACGAGTCCGCTGCGCCACGACATCTCCGGGCCGGGCGGGTTGGACTCGCGCATCGACGGGGCGAGCCGTCCCCCGAGGTACCACGCCGCGCCGCCCCCGGCGACGAGGACGACGGCCGCCGCGGCCGCGAGCAGCCGGTGTCCCGGCCGCGGGGCGCGCACGGCGAGGACGACGAGCGTCCAGCCGAGCGCCGCCCCGCCGAGCACGGCGAGCCCGGCGACGGCGTTGGGGTGCGCCGCGCCCAGGCCCCCGACGAGGAGGACGAGCAGGACCCACCCGGCCGGCGAGCGGGGCGAGCGCAGCAGCCCGAGACCGACGGCGAGCGCGGCGGGCAGCAGGGCCTGGCCGAGGAGGTTGGGCCAGAGCACCCCGTACCCGGCCAGCCAGGTCGGGAAGGCGGTGAAGGCCACGGAGACGACCGGGGCGAGGAGGGCCACGGCGTCGCGGCGGCCGAGCACCGTCGTCGCGAGGTGCGTCATGGCCGCCGGCCAGAGCAGGGCCGCCGACACGACGGCGAGCGAGCCCGCGGCGACCGCGACGTCGCACCCGGTCAGCTGGACGACGGTGGCCGCGACCGCGTGGAAGGCCGCCGGGTAGAAGCCGGTCTGGTCCGGTCGGACGAAGGACTGCGCGTGCAGGGTCGAGACGTCGTGCTGCTCGACCATGGCCCGGATCGTCTCGAGGTGGAAGATCGTGTCGGGCTGCTGGGGCAGCGCGTCGGCGGCCCCCGTGACGGTGAGCAGCGGCCACGCCGCGAGGACGGCGGCGACGCCGCTGCCCGCCACGAGGGCCCACGGGGTGGGGGCGGTGGCCGGCGGCGGCACGGACCGGCGGGCCCGGCCGACCGCGGCGCCCGCACCCCACGCGAGGAGGGTGACGACGACGAGGACGAGCGGTGACCACGCGAGGCCGGCCACCGAGGAGAGGACCCCCGCGAGGGTGAGGACCCCGACGGTCAGCGGCCCCGCGGCGCCGAGCACGACCACCCGGTCGGCCCGGGCCAGCCGCAGCGCCACCCCTCCCGGGAGGAGGAGCAGCGCGAGCGTCGCGAGCAGCACGGGGGCGGCGCCGGACCACGACTGGACGTCGGGTGAGATCACGGGACCGGCCCCGTGGAGCGCCGCGGGGTCACCTGGTCTCGCATGGCAGGGATTCTAGGGTGGGCCGCTCGGCCGCCCGAGGGCGTGGGTGCTGGCCGCGACGGGCCCCGGTAGGGTCGGCCGGGTGAGCGAACTGCGGACCGTGGCCGTCGTCCTGGCCGGTGGAGTGGGCAGCCGCGTGGGCCTGAGCATCCCCAAGCAGCTGATCAAGATCGCCGGCCGCCCGATCATCGAGCACACGATCGAGACCCTCGACGCGAGCCCGCTCGTCGACGAGATCATCGTCATGATGACGCCGGGCCACCTCGACCCGGTCCAGGAGCTCGTCGACCGCGGCGGGTACGCCAAGGTCACGAAGGTCCTGCCCGGCGCCGACACCCGCAACGGCACCACCGTGCGGGCCCTCGAGGCGATCGGCGACGAGGAGTGCAACGTCCTCTTCCACGACGCCGTCCGCCCGCTGCTCAGCCAGCGGATCATCGAGGAGTGCGTCGCGGCCCTGGCCACCTACGAGGCCGTCGACACCGCCATCCCCTCGGCCGACACGATCATCGAGGTCGACGAGCGCGAGGTGATCCGCGACGTCCCACCGCGCGCGATGCTGCGCCGCGGCCAGACGCCGCAGGGCTTCCGGCGCTCGGTCATCTCCCGGGCCTACGAGATCGCCGCGCAGGACCCCGACTTCACCGCCACCGACGACTGCACGGTCGTCCTGCGCTACCAGCCGGACGTGCCGATCTACGTCGTCGCCGGCGACGAGCGGAACATGAAGGTCACCGAGCCGATCGACGTCTACCTCGCCGACAAGCTCTTCCAGCTGACGAGCCACGACCTGCCCCAGGACCGCACCGACGACGAGCTGCGGGCCGCGCTCGAGGGGCGCACGGTCGTCGTCTTCGGCGGCAGCTACGGCATCGGCGCCGACATCGTCGAGCTGGCCACCGAGCTCGGGGCCACGGTCCGCTCGTTCAGCCGCTCCTCGACGCGCACGCACGTCGAGCGCCGCTCCGACATCCGGCGGGCGCGCGAGGAGGTCCTCGAGGAGACCGGGCGCGTCGACTTCGTCGTCAACACCGCGGGCGTCCTCCCGCGCGGCACGCTCGAGGAGACGAGCGAGGACACGATCTACGCCGCCACCGAGATCAACTACATCGCGCCGATCCTCATCGCCCAGGAGTTCTACCCCTGGCTGCGCGAGACCTCCGGGTCGCTGCTGCTCTTCACGTCCAGCTCGTACACCCGCGGTCGCTCCGGCTACAGCCTCTACTCCTCGGCGAAGGCGGCGACGGTCAACCTCACCCAGGCGCTCGCCGACGAGTGGGCCAAGGAGGGCGTCCGCGTCAACTGCGTCAACCCGGAGCGCACGGGGACTCCCATGCGCACCAAGGCCTTCGGCGCGGAGTCGCCCGACACCCTCCTCGACTCGCGGACGGTCGCGCGGGCGGCCCTGCGGGTCATGCTCTCCCCGCAGACCGGCTACGTCATCGACGTCCGGCGCGCCGACCCGTTCGCGAGCCACGAGCTCTCCGCGCAGGTCGCCGACGACATGCACCAGACCGAGCCGCACGACGAGATGCCCGAGGGCGCCGACGCGGCGGCCGACCGATGAGCACGACCACGCCCGGCACCGCCGGCCCGCGGCCCAGGGTCACCGTCGTCGTCCCCCTCTACAACCCGGGCGAGTACCTCGACCCGTGCCTCGAGTCGCTCGCGGCCCAGACGATGGCGCCGGAGGACCTCGAGATCCTCCTCGTCGACGACGGCTCCACCGACGACACGCTCGAGCGGGCCCGGGCCTTCGAGGCCGCGCACGCCAACGTCCGGGTCATCCCGATCCCCAACTCGGGCTGGCCGGGCAAGCCGCGCAACATCGGTACCGACGAGGCGCGCGGCGAGTACGTCATGTACGTCGACCAGGACGACCGGGTCGAGCCCGACGCCCTCGAGCGGATGACCTCGGTCGGCGCCGCCCACGGCAGCGACGTCGTCATCGGCAAGGTCATCAGCGACTTCCGCGGCGTCAACCACGAGGTCTACCGCGAGGACCGGCCCTCGTGCACCGTGCACGACGCGCCGCTCATGGAGAGCCTGACGCCGCACAAGGCCTTCCGCCGCGACTTCCTGCGCGAGCACGGCATCCGCTACCCCGAGGGCCCGCGCCGGCTCGAGGACCAGCTGTTCATGGCCCAGGCCTACTTCGCGGCCGGTGCGGCGACCATCGTCTCGGACCGGGTCTGCTACCGGTACCTGCGCCGGCCCGACGGCGGCAACGCCGGCTCCAAGCGGTTCGACCCGGCCGTCTACTACGCCAACCTCGCCGAGGTCCTCGACGTCGTCGACGCCCACGTGCCGCCGGGCCGCGAGCGCGACGACTTCTACCGGCGCTTCCTGCGGGTCGAGCTGCTCGGCCGGCTCGGGGGCAAGAAGGCGCTCAGGCACGACGACGAGTACCTCGACGCGCTGCTGCGCGAGGTCCGGGGCCTCCTCGACGGCCGGTTCGCCGACTCGGTCGCCGCCGGGATGGGGGCGGCGATGCGCTCGCGCACCGGTGTCGTCCGGCGCGGCACGCGCGACGACGTCCGCGACCTCGCCCGCCGCTACAACGCCGTCAAGGCCGTCGCCATGCTCGTCGACCAGCGGGTCGAGGGCAGCGCGCAGCGCATCGACGTCGAGGTCCGCTGGACCTTCCGCGGCGACCCGCTCGTCCTCGACCGCGTCGGCGACCGGCTGGCCCTGCCGCGCTCGGTCGTCGGGTCGCTCCCCACCGACGACGAGCGCCGGGTCGACGACCAGCTCGACACCATCGCGGGCGACGTCGTCGTCAAGCACCGGTCCTCCCTCGACGAGTGGTTCGTCGGGCCCCGGCTCACCGGCGGCATCGAGGACGGCCCGTCCGGCCCCGAGGTCGTGCTGCGCGGCAGCGTCCTCCTCGACGCCGCGACGGCCGCGCTCGGGCACCCGCTGCGCGACGGGGTCCAGGACCTCTACGTCCGGGTCGGGGCCTTCGCCTGGGCGCGCAGCCAGCGGCTCGGCGCCGACCGCGCCGGCGGGCTCGTCGCGGCCGGTCCGTCCACCGACTCCTCGGGCCGGGTCGTGCTCGCGTACGACACCGACCCGCACGGCAACCTCAGCCTCGACGTCGCGCCCGGCGAGGGCGGCCTGCGCGAGCGGGTCCGCCTGCTGCGGGTCGCGTCCGCGACGCCCACGGAGGTCGTCCTGGCCGCCGCGTCGGGCCCCGGGCCGACCCTGCGACCCCGCGGGTCCGCGGGGGAGGGCTGGACCAGCGCCGCGGGCGCCGACGGACGGCTGCGGGCCACCGGTCCGGCGCTGCCGACCGGGACGCACCGTCTCGTCGTCGGGTTCGGCGGTGCCGAGGTCGTCCTCGAGACGACCCTCGCCGTCGACGGTCGCGGACGGGTCACCGTCCAGGCCCCCGCCGCCGCGACGCCGGCCGCCCGGCCGACCGGGCGGCCGGCGTGGCGCCGGGCGCTCTCGCGGCTCAAGCGCGCCCTCGGGCGCTGACGCTCAGGGGCGTCCGGCCGCCGAGGCCTCCTCGGAGGTGAGTCGCTGTCGCTCGGCGACGGCGACGACGGCCTCGTCGATGGCGGCGTCGAACCGGGCCACCGGGTCGGCCGTGCTCTCGCCGAGCAGGTGCACGGCCGTGCGGGCGCGCTCGCTCGCGTGGCGGTCGGGGCCGCGCGCGTCCTCGACGGCCTCGACGACACCCGACCCGTCGCCGGCCAGCACCCACGCGCCCGCGGCCGACGGGAACGCGGCGCGGAACTCGTCGACGTCGCCGTCGCTCGGGTCGGTGACGACGTACGGCTTGCCGGAGGCGAGGAAGTCGGTGATGACGCTCGAGATGTCGCTGACGAGCACGTCGGCCCGGTTGAACGCGGTGTAGAGCCCCTCGGTGGACTCGACGACCTCGTGCGGCTCGCCAGCCGCCCGCACGAGCGCGAGCAGGCGCTCGACCTCGGCGCCGAACGCCGGGTCGTCGGTGCCGGTGCCCGGGTGGGGCTTGAAGAGCACGCGCACCCGCGGCATCGCGAGCAGGCTCTCGAGGATCGTGGCGCCCTGGGCGAGGATCGACGAGTACTGCCAGGTGGCGAAGAAGCCCTCACGGGTCGGGGCGTAGAGCACGGTCGTCACGTCGTCGGGCACGTCCTCGAGGACGGGTTCGTCGGCGACGGCCTCGCGGGCCACGACCCGCTCGATCTCGGCGAGCTGCGGACGCCCGATCTCGCGGATCTGGTCGTCGCGGACCCCGACCTGCTCGACGTGGTACCGCTCGCGGGCCGCCGGTCCGCTGACCCAGGCCTCGTCGAAGATGCGGGTGAGGGTCGTCGCGCTCCCGCCCTTGTCGCTGTCGCCGTGCCCGATGAAGACGTCGACGATGCCGGGCATCCGGATGAGGTGGTTGTTCTTCGCGACGTTCGAGGGGTACATCGCGAGGCGCACCGACGGCGGGACGACGCGCTCGATGTCGGTGGCGTTCGTGACGCAGACGACGGGGATCGTCGAGGTCTCGACGAGGTCGGCGTTGTACTGCTCGCGGGCGATGACGACGACCGAGCGGTCGAGCTGCTCGAGCACCGGCATCCAGACGTTGGCGATGTAGCCGATCGCCTCGGGGCGGCTGTAGTAGAGGACGACCTCGGCCTCGAGGGCGGCGAGGCGCTCGCCGACGAGGGAGGCCAGCCGCTCGGGGCCGGGCTCGCGGCGCACGCGGAGGGCGTCGAGGGCGGCCAGGGCGGCGAGCCCGGCGGCGACGGCGACGGCCACCGCGGCACCGGTCCACAGCACCGCGTCCGGGGCGCCGAGCTCGCGGGCCGCCGCGATGACCGAGAGCACGAGGAGGACGACGGAGAGGGCGACGTCGCGCCGGGCGAGCAGGCGCGGGGCGAGCGGGCGGGACACCCCGGCCGCCGGCACGTCGAGGTTGCGCCACGACACGCGCACCTCGCGCCGCAGGACGGTGTCGTGCCGGAGCACCTCGGTGCCGCCACGCAGCAGCCAGACGAGGCCGACCGCGCCGGCGACGACGAGGAAGGCGGAGCGGTCGTCGCGCAGCCACGAGGCGGCGAAGCCGACGAGCAGCGCGTCACGCGCCCCGGCCCGCACGGTGGCGCCGACCTGAGCGGACTCCAGCGACCGGGCGACGCGGGGGCTGCGCTCGAGGAGGACCTCGGCGAGCACCGCGATGAGCGCGGCCAGCGCGAGCAGCGGCCCGGCGACCGAGGTGGTGCCGGAGAGGAGCACCGCGAGCAGGCCGAGGGCCAGGCCGACGCCGGTGACCCCGAGGACGGGCAGGACGTCGCGCCTCACCGGGGGGCCTCCCGGTTCGTCTCGAGGACGTGGTCGTGGCGCTCGGCGGCCCGCAGGCACGCGGCCTCGACCTCGTCGGCGAAGCGGCCGATCGGGTCCGGGGACGGTTCCCCGAGGAAGTACTCCGCGAGCCGTTCGCGGCGCTCGCGGTACGGGTCCGTCGTCACGGCCTCGCGGACGAGGTCGACGACGCGGTCGCCGGGAGAGAGGACCGGGCCGCCCGAGGTCGAGGGGAAGTCGCGCTGCATCGCCGCGGTGTCGCGGCGCCGCGGGTTCGTCACGACGTACGGCTTGCGGGAGGCGAGGAAGTCGGCGACGACGCTCGAGACGTCGGCGACGAGGACGTCGCAGGCGTTGAAGGCGTCGTAGAGGGCGTCCGGGCCCGGGGCGACGAGCGTGCCGCGCGGCGAGCGGCGGACCATCTCGGTGACCTCGGCGAGCGCGCCCGCGGCGTCCGAGCGCCGGTTGCCGGTGGCCGGGTGCGGCTTGAAGAGGACCCGGACGGGCGGCTCGGCGCGCAGCAGCTCGCGGACCAGCCCGACGCCCATCGAGGCGACCGAGGAGTAGTCGACGTCGTCGAAGTTGCCTTCCCACGTCGGGGCGTAGAGGACGGTCGGGGGCTGCTCCACCGGTGCGCCGGACCGCAGTCCGACGTGCGCGAGCTGCGGGCGACCGACGACGACGAGCTGGTCGAGGCGCACCCCCTCGCCCTTCGTGAGGTACCGGTCGCACGCCGCGCGCCCGGCGACCCAGATCTCGTCGAAGACCCGGTGCAGCGGGCTGTACGTGACCGCCTTGTCGCCGTCGCCGTGGTTGATGAACACGTGCCGGACGCCGGGCAGCCGGATCATGTGGTTGTTGCGGATGACCGTCGTCGGGTAGAGCGCGACGAGCACGGAGTCGGTGTGGACGAACTCGACGTGCACGGCGCTCGGTGCGATGACGAGGGGCAGCGTCGTCGGCAGGAGGTCGTCGAGGTGGTGGCGCTCGCGGACGACGAGCAGGGTCCGGCGGCGGACGCGCTCGAGGGCCTCGAGCCACACGTTGAGCTGGTAGGTGGTGCCGATCGGGCCGCTGAAGTACACGACGACCTCGGGGGCGAAGTCCTCGACCGCCCGGCGCAGCCGCTCGTTGTCCTCGGTCGCCGAGGGCAGGTGGCGGACGACCGCGCTGCGACGCACGCCGGCCAGGATGCAGGCGGCGAGGGCGAGGAGGGTGAGCGCGGCCCCGACGGCGAGGACCACCGACCCCGCGCCCGCGACGACGGCCCACAGCCCGACGACGACGAACACGTCGCAGAGGAGCAGGACGAGCCGGCCGCTGAACGGGCCGACGACGGGGAGGATCGGCGGCAGCCGCAGCGGGCCCTCGAGCTCGCCCTCGACGTCGAGGCGCTGCCAGGCCAGCCGGCCGCGGCGCACCGACGCGTGGTGCGCCGTGAGCACCCGGTACCCGAGGTGGGCGGCCGGCACGGCGAGGACGGTGACGACGACGGGGACGACGAGCCGGATCGCCGGCTCGACGGTGAGCAGCCAGGCCAGCACCGAGACCGCGTCGCGGAGCATCGCCCGCTGGAGCGGCGCCATCTCGCGCTCGCCGAGCCAGAGGTCGACGCGCGGGTCGCCGGCCGCGAGCGCCGCCTCGCCGGCGTAGAAGAGGGCCACGGCGACGAAGCCGAGCCACGGCAGGCCGAGGACGGCTGCGACGACGGCGAGCCCGACGGCGACGAACCACCCGAGGGCACCGAGGGCGGCGGTGCGGACGGCGGGGTCGCGCAGGGACTGCATGCGGCGGGCACCTCTCGGCGGGGACGGACGGGAAGCCGATGTCGATCGTAGACGGGAGCGCGCCGCCGGTCCGTCACGGGCGCGGGCCCCCCGCCGGGTAGCGTGTACCGCTGGCAGCCGGCCACCGACCACCCGAGGAGCCATGGAACTCGTCCGCCGCACGCGCGCGCTGTGGGCCCGTCGTGGCGTCCTGTCGACCCTCGTGACCCGTGACCTGCGGGTCCGCTACGCGCAGAGCGCCCTCGGGTACGTCTGGACGGTCCTCGACCCGCTGCTCATGTCGCTCATCTACTACGTGGTCTTCGTCCTCATCCTCAAGCGGGGCGACCTCGGGCACCAGCCGTACTTCCTCTTCCTCGTCATCGGCCTGCTCAGCTGGCAGTGGTTCTCCGCCTCGCTCACCGACACCAGCAGGGCGCTGATCTCCGAGGCCAAGCTCGTCCGCTCGACGAACCTGCCGCGCGAGATCTGGGTCGTGCGGGTCATCGCGAGCAAAGGCGTCGAGTTCGTCCTCTCCCTGCCCGTGCTGCTCGTCTTCCTCGTCTTCTACCTCGTGCGCGGGCACGCGCACCTCAACGGGTGGCTCGTGCTCTTCCCGCTCGCGCTCGTCCTCCAGGCCGTCGCGCTGCTCGGGCTGGGGCTCATCCTCGCGCCGGTCACGGTCCTCGTCACCGACATGCAGCGGGTCGTGCGCATCGTCCTGCGGATGCTCTTCTACGCCACCCCGGTCATCTACACGACGCACCTCGTCGACGCGCCGTACGACAAGATCTTCTGGCTCAACCCGATGACCGGCATCCTCGAGCTGATGCGTGCCGGCTTCTTCCGCCACGACAGGTACCCGATCGTCTGGGGCGCGATCGGCACCTCGGTCGTCGTCTCGGTCGTCCTGCTCTTCGTCGGCGTGGCGGTCTTCCGCCGGCTCGAGCGGCCCGTCCTCAAGGAGATCTGATGTCCGAGCCGGTCATCTCCGTCGAGGGCCTCGGCGTCGAGTTCTACCGCTCGCGTCGGCGGCGGATGCAGCTGCGCGAGATGCTGTTCCGCGGGCGCACCGGCGCCCCGCGCGAGACCTTCTGGGCGCTGCGCGACGTCTCGTTCGACATCATGCCCGGCGAGGCGGTCGGCGTCGTCGGGGGCAACGGCGGCGGCAAGTCGACCCTGCTCAAGATGCTCGCCGGGGTGCTGCTCCCCGACGAGGGCACGGTCACCGTCCGCGGCGGTGTCGCCCCGCTCATCGAGCTCACCGGCGGGTTCGTCGGCGAGCTGACCGCCCGCGACAACGTCTACCTCATGGGCGGGCTGCACGGCCTGCCCAAGAGCACCATCGACGAGCGCTTCGACGAGATCGTCGACTTCGCGGGGCCCCAGGTGCGGGCCGGGCTCGACACCCCGTACCGGCACTTCTCCTCGGGCATGAAGGTCCGGCTCGGCTTCGCCGTCGTCACGACGCTCGACGAGCCCATCGTCCTCGTCGACGAGGTGCTCGCGGTGGGGGACAAGGCCTTCCGCGACAAGTGCTACGACCGGATGGAGGGGCTGCTCGCCGAGGGGCGCACGCTCTTCCTCGTGAGCCACAGCGAGAAGGACCTGCGCCGCTTCGGCGACCGGGCCCTGTACCTGCGCTCCGGCGAGCTGGTCATGGACGGCCCGATGGGCGAGGTCCTCGACCGGTACAACGCCGACCTCGAGGCCGGCTGAGCGCAGCGCTCAGGCCCGCCCGGGGTCCTGCTCGTCGCGGGCCGGCGGCTCGGGGGTCGGCAGCGTGCCGGCCACCTCGTCGAGGGCGATCCGCCGGGCGAGGCGCGTGTACCGGCTCTCGAGGTCGCGGAAGCGCAGGTAGCTCGTCACCGTGTAGCTGAGGAACGCGACGACGAGCGCGTAGAGCACGAGGTCGGTGCCACGACCGACGCCGACCGCCCGGGCGATGCGGCTCCAGAGGTCGGGGAAGAAGACCGAGACGACCGCGAAGGCCGCGAAGACGAGCAGCCCGAGGCGCCGGATGGCCTGCGAGCGCGCGCCCCGGGAGCGGAAGAGCCGGGCGACGACGGCGCCGATGACGGCGACGAGGATGACCTGGATGAGCAGCACCTTCATCGGAGGATCAGCTCCACGAGGATGTTGACCGAGTTCCACAGCGACTGGCCCTTGGAGCGCGAGTAGTCGGTGTAGAGGATGTGCACCGGGCTCTCGCCGTAGCGCACGTCCATCGACCCGATCTGCGCGACGAGCTCGGAGGCGTGGGCCATCCGGTTCTGGGTGATGTCGAGGCGCTCGACGACGTCGCGGCGCAGCAGGCGCAGGCCGTTGTGGGCGTCGGTGAGCCGGGTGTGGGTCGTGAGGTTCGTGTACCCGACCGCGGCCCGCAGGACGAGCTTCTTCGCGAGGCTCGGGCTGGTGCGGTCGTCGAGGAAGCGCGAGCCGAAGACGACCTGGAGGTCCTCGGCGCGGGCCTTGTCGAGCATCGCGAGGACGTCGTCGGTCTGGTGCTGGCCGTCGGCGTCGAAGGTGACCGCCCACCGCATGTCCGGGCGGGTGCGGACGAACTCGAAGCCGGTCTGCAGGGCCGCGCCCTGGCCGAGGTTGACCGGGTGGCGGACGACCACCGCCCCGGCGGCCCGGGCGGCGTCGGCCCCGCCGTCGGACGAGCCGTCGTCGACGACGACGACGTCGGGGAAGACCGTGCGGGCCTGGGCGACGACGTCCCCGATGACCGAGGCCTCGTTGAAGAGCGGGATCACCAGCCAGACGCCCGCGGTGTCGACCTGCCGTGTGGTGTTCATCGGGGACCAGCGTACGGGGCCCGGCCCGCCGGCCTCACCACCCGGCGTCCGCGGCCCGGCGGGCCCACCAGCGCAGGCCCTCGTACTTGACGCGGGCCACGTGCCCCCGCCGCCGGCGCCCGGTGGCGACGTGCTCGGCGTGCCGCAGCACCGCGCTCGGGAGGTAGCGGACGGTGAGCCCGAGCCGGGCGCACTCGCTGCCGAACCACAGCTCCTCGCCGAAGAGCGCGAAGGGGTAGTCGGTGCGTCCGCCCTCGGCGAGGTAGCGGGGGGTGAGGACGACGCACGACCCGTGGCCGGCGAAGACCGCCGTGCCCGGGGCCACGCCGTCGACGGTGCGCGAGCTGTGGCCCTCGCGGCGCAGGAGCATGACGTCGGCGACGGCGGGGACGCGGTGCACGGCGGCGAGCATCCGCAGCCACCGGGCGCCCGGCGGGGAGAGCAGGTTGGGGTTCTGGTCCTGCCCGAGCGAGCCGATGACCGAGGGGGCCAGCCACCCGGCGTCGGGGAACTCGGCGACGCCCGCGAGGAGGGCGTCGACGCAGCCGGGGTCGGCGACGAGGTCGCAGTTCGACAGCACGAGGGGGAGGGCGGGGTCGAGCTCGGGCAGCGCCCGGTGCAGCGCCGGCAGGTAGCCCGGGTTGTCCTCGAAGTCGAGGACGCGCACCCGGGTGTCGTCGGCGAAGGCCGTGCGGGCGGCCGCCGCGTCGCCGGGCTTGTTGGCGCAGAGGACGACGTCGACGGGCGCGTCGGCGCCGAGCGAGGCGACGAGGCCGCGGGCGTCGTCGACCCCGCCGTACGAGACGACCACCCAGGTGAGGGCCGGTGGGGTGCTCACGCGCCGACCTCGCTCGCCCGGCGCCGGAAGAGCAGCGCGTACACCGGTCCGAGCAGCCGCCCGGGGACGAGCCGGAAGGCCCCGCGGAGCACGAGGTTGAGCGCCAGCCGCGGGGTGCCGATGACGCCGGCCTCGCGCAGCCGGCGCTGGATCGCCCACTCGTGCCGCAGCATCCGCCAGCCGCCCCGCCGGGAGATCATCTCGTCGCCGGCGTTGAAGAGCACGAGCGGCTCGTCGAGGTTCTCGGCCCGCGCACCGGCGGCGAGCATCCGGGCGAAGAGGTCGTAGTCCTGCATGTAGCGCAGGTCGGCGTACCCGCCGACGCCGAGGGCCAGCTCGCGGCGGAACACCGACGTCGGGTTGTTCACCGGGTTGTTCATCGGGAGCCGACGGACGATCGCCGCGTGCGAGGTGGGTACCGCGCGCAGGCCGAGCACGTGCTCGGGGTCGCCGCGGAACTCGAGCATCGAGGAGCCCACGAGGTCGAGGCCGTGGGCCTCGACGCGCTCGAGCTGGCGCTCGAGGCGGGTCGGCAGCGACACGTCGTCGCTGTCGTGGCGGGCCACGAAGTCCTGGGTGGCGAGCTCGAGGCCGCGCGCCGAGGCCAGCCCGCTGCCGACGTTGCGCGGCAGGCGCTCGACCCGCAGCGCGGGGTGCGCCTCCTGCGCGCGGCCGATGGCCGCGTCGAGGGCGTCGGGCACGGGTCCGTCGACGACGACGAGGAACTCCTCGGGCGGCCGGGTCTGCCCGACGACGGAGTCGACCGAGCGCTCGAAGTCGGCGACGGAGGTCCCGTGGTAGGTCGTCATGAGGACGGTGACGGTGGGGGGCACGGCGAGCAGTCTAGGAGGGAGGGGCGTCCCCACCGCCGCCGCGCAGCGTCGCCCAGAGGCTGGCCACCTCGCGCCGGTTGAGCCACCACCACGCCGCGGCGAAGACCGCCGCCGCCCCGAGCTGGGCCACCGCCCCGACGACGCCGTCGAGGCCGCGGGTGGCGACCGCGAGGACGGCGACGAGGACGACCCCGGCGACGAGCCGGGCGACGAGGTCGGCCCAGGACTGGCGCTCGAGCCACCACACGGCGCCCATCGTGCCGAGCGACGCACAGCCCGCGCCGACGAGGTACCCGAGGGCGACGCCGTCGACCCCGAGGGAGGGGGCGAGGACGAACCACGTCGCGACACCGAGGACGAGGCCGCCGAGGTTGATCGCGGCGACGACCTGCGGCCCGCGCCGCCGGGTGGACTGGAGGGCGGTCGCGCCGCCGAGGGCCACGGAGGTGAGCATCACCGCGCCGAGGAGGACGGGCAGGACGGTCGCCGAGCGGGTGAAGGAGGCGCCGTAGACGACGGAGATGCCGAGCGGGCTGACGATGACGAGGACGCCGATGGCGCCGACGAAGATCGCGACGAGCCGGCGGGCGATGGCGTCGCTGTGGCGCGTGACGGCGGCGTGGTCCTCGCGGCCGGCCGCGGCGACGAGCGGGGGCACGAGGGCGGTGATGAGCGCGATGGAGAACATCGACATCGGGGTCGCGAGGGAGAGCGCGGCCGCGAAGTCGCCCGCGCCGGCCTCGCCGCCCCAGTGGTGGGCCGCGAGCTGGGAGGCCTGGAGCAGGCCCCCGCTCGCGAGGACGCCGACCGCGGAGAAGGCGATCCACTGGTCGACCTCGCGCCGCGCGGCCTTCTCGAGCCGGCCGTGCGCGCGGGCCGGCCAGGTCGCGACCGCGAACAGCGCGTAGCCGACGGCGAGCGGCAGGAGGGTCAGCAGGTCGAGGTCGAGCACGAGGACGACGGCCAGCACCGAGAGCGACGTCGCCGCGGCGATGGTGTCCCAGAGCGCGACCTGCCGGAAGCCGAAGAGCCCGAAGCGGATGCCGCGGGTCGTCACGTAGACCGAGTACGCCCAGCAGAGGACGACGCTCGCGACGACCTGGACCGGTGCCAGGCCGAGCCACCGGGCGCCGAGCAGGCCGGTGGTCGTCGGGAGGACGGTGGCGACGAGGAGGGAGCGCAGCGCGATGTGGCGGGCGACCCGCAGGGCACCCTCCTCGTCGTCGAGCGAGCGACGGAGGGCGACGAAGCGGGTGCCGGCGTTGGCGGCGGGGGCGGCCCAGGCCAGGCTCGTGAGGACCGAGATCGACAGGGCGCTGTTCGCCTGGCCGAGCAGCTCGCGGGACCCGAGACGGCCGATGACGACGCTGTAGGCGAGCCGGGCGGCGCCCTGGACGGCGGTGGCGTAGGTGCTCAGCGCGGCGTGGTCGCGCAGCCCGCCGGCGGGCGGTCCCCCGGACGGCGGCTCCGGCTGCGGGGGCGCGGACGACACCGGCGCAGCATACCCGCGCGGGTGCTGTGGACCTCACCGAAACCCCGGTACGCGAGTGACGGGTGTGACACACTGCGAAGCACCCTGCCATCCCTCGGTGGGCCTCGTCGCGCCACCGGGGACCCTCTAGTCACCTCTGTGGATCCCCCATGAGAACTCTCCGAATCCTCGCCGCGTCCACCCTCCTCTCCGGTGTCGCCGTCGTCGCGCCGATCGCGGCGCCGGTGGTCGCGCGGGCCGTCCCGCCGCGGGTCGAGGACGTGCCGATGCCGACGGCCACGCCGACCCCGTCCGCGGAGCCCACGGCCCCGACCCCGACGGCCTCGGCCACCCCGGACGCGACGCCGAGCCGGTCGGCCGCCGTGGCCTCGCCGACGCCGACGACGGCCACGCCGTCCGCGGCGACGGGCGAGCAGCAGAGCCTCCTCGAGCGCGACGGCGCGGACCTCGACGTCGTCGGCGTCAGCTTCCCGGACGAGGCCTCGGCGGCGCGGACCACCGTCGAGGTGCGGACCCGGGTCGACGGCCGCTGGAACGCCTGGGTCGAGGCCGAGCTCGACGCCCACGGCCCGGACGGTGGCACCGAGGAGGCCCGCCGGGCCCGGGTCGCGACCGAGCCGGTCGCGGTGTCCGGCTCCGACGACGTGCAGATCCGGGTGCGCGCGCCGCGCGGGGTCGACCTGCGCAAGGCCACCGCCGCCCTCGTCGACGCGGGCGACAGCCCGGCGGACGCCTCGGTGGGGCAGCAGCCGCTCGGCGCCGCGAACGCCGCGGGCCTCGCCCCGGCCATGATCACCCGCAAGCAGTGGGGAGCCGACGAGAGCCTGCGCGGCTGCTCGCCGACCTACAACGACGAGATCGAGGGCGCGGTCGTCCACCACACCGTCAACGCCAACGACTACTCGTCGTCGCAGGCGGCCGGTCTCGTGCGCGGCATCTACGCGTACCACACGCGCTCCAACGGCTGGTGCGACATCGGGTACAACTTCCTCGTCGACCGGTTCGGCCGGCTCTACGAGGGCCGCTACGGCGGTGTCGGCCGCAACGTCCAGGGCGCGCAGACCGGCGGGTTCAACTCCCAGACGGTCGGCATCGCGTCGATCGGCACGCACGCGAGCTCCGAGTCGGGGGCGACCAAGCCGTCGAGCGCGGTCCTCAAGACCGTCACGAACGTCATCGCGTGGAAGGCCTGGCTCAACGGCTGGGACCCGCGCACCTCGACGACCTTCGTCGCCGGCTCGGGCGCCGACAAGTACTCGCCGGGCACGAAGATCACCCGCAACCGGGTGTCGGGGCACCAGGACTTCAGCCTCACCTCCTGCCCCGGCAACCTCTACTACGACCTCCTGCCCTCGCTGCGGTCCTCGGTGGCCACGCGCTACCAGGACTACCTCGCGAGCACGGGCAACACCGTGGCCGGCACGGCCGGTGACGAGGTGTACGGACGCCCGGAGACCTCGTCGTTCTCCCTGTCCGGCAAGGGCTTCGGCCACGGCCGCGGGATGAGCCAGTACGGCGCCTACGGTGCCGCGCTCAAGGGCCTGTCGACCGAGTCGATCCTCGCGTTCTACTACCCGAAGACCTCGCTCGTCTCGACGGTCGGCAACCCCACGCTCCGGGTGTGGCTGTCGGTGGCGGGCAGCGGTGGGACCTCGGTGCGCTCGACGCCCGATCTCGTCATGAGGTACGGCAGCCGCACGGCCACGGTCTACGGCCGCAACGCCGACGGCAGCGTCCGCGACCGCTGGCGCCTCGTCCCGGACTCGACCGGGCTGGTCCTCCAGTGGCTCGAGAACGGCACGTGGCGCAGCACCTCGTCGTGGAAGGGCATGACCGGCGGCGTCCAGCTGAGCGACGCCAAGGCCGGCAAGGTCCACGTCGTCCTGCCGGGCGGCGAGGAGCGGGCCTACCGGCGCACCGTCGAGACGACGCGGAACGGCTCGGGGGCCCTGACGACCAACGTGCTGTCGCTCGACTACTACCTCCAGAGCGTCGTGCCGTCGGAGATGCCCGCCTCGTGGTCCGCGGCCGCCCTGCGGTCCCAGGCCGTCGCGGCGCGCACCTACGCGCTCTACCAGAAGGCGCACCGGCCGAGCGGGTCGCTCTACGACGTCTGCGACAGCACGTCCTGCCAGGTCTTCAAGGGCCTGCACGGCTACACCTCGAGCGGTGGCGTCATCCCCTTCGAGAACCCCGCGACGACCGCGGCGGTCGGGGCGACGAGCGGTCGGGCCGTGTACTACGGCGGTGCGCCCGCGCTCACCGAGTTCTCGTCCTCGAACGGCGGCTACACCGTCGCCTCCTCGCTCGCCTACCAGGTGTCGACGAAGGACCCGTACGACGGCGTGCCGTCGGGCAGCCCGAACCAGTGGACGACGAGCATGTCGATCGCCGCGGTCGAGAAGGCCTTCCCGAGCGTCGGCCGGCTGACCTCGCTGCGCATCAACGGCCGCAACGGGGTGTCCACGTGGGGCGGTCGCATCGAGTCGGTGACGGTCGAGGGGCTCTCGGGCACGAGCACGGTCTCGGGTGACTCCTTCCGGGGCAAGCTCGGCCTGCGCAGCACCTGGTGGACCGTCACCTCGGCCCCGTCGCAGTCGGCCGCGTCCTTCCCCAAGGACCTCACCGGCGACGGACGTGGCGACCTGCTCGCCGTCGACGCCTCGCGCCGGCTGACCATCGTCGCGGGCAACGGCGCGGGCGGCTTCTCGAGCTCGCCGCTCGCCGGCACCGACTGGTCGAAGGTCTCGCTCGTCGCGAACGTCGGCTCGTGGGACGGCGACAACCGGCACGACGTCGTCGAGCGCGACGGCGGCACGCTCTACTACCACCCGGGCGACGGCGACTCCGGGCTCTTCCCCCGGCTGCCGATCAGCTCCGGCTGGGAGGGCGTGGACTGGGTCGGCGGCGTCGGCGACATGGACCAGGACGGGCACACCGACTTCCTCGCCCGCCAGGTCAACGGCCAGCTGAAGATCTACCGGGGCAACGGGCGCGGCGGGGTCGTCGGCACCCAGCTCATCGGCACGGGGTTCGGCGCGTACCGGCTCCTCGTCTCGCCCGGCGACGTGACCGGCGACGGCCTGCCCGACGTCGTCGCCGTCCGCTCGAGCGACAACGCGATGCTGCTCTACGCGGCGGCCTCCACCGGCGACGGACGGCTGTCCGCGCCGGTCGTGGTGGCCCCGTCGGTCGCCGGCTTCACCGACATCCTCGGGCCCGGTGACGTGACGGGCGACGGCCGGAACGACATGGTCGGGCGCCGCGCCAACGGGGCGCTCGTCGTGCTCGTCGGGGACGGGGCGGGCCACTTCTCCGCCGCGCCGTCGGACGTCCCGGGCACCGCGCCCGGGGGCAGCGGGCCCCGGGGGTCGTCCTGCCCCGGACCCGCCGGGCCGTCGACCTCAGGCGAGGTCGACGGCCAGCGGGGCGCCGGTGGCCTCGCGGACCTGCTCCTCGGTGACGTCGGGCGCGAGCTCGCGCAGGACGAGGCCGTCGTCGGTGACGTCGATGACGGCGAGGTCGGTGATGATCCGCTGGACGACCTGCTTGCCGGTGAGCGGCAGGCTGCACTCGGCGACGATCTTGTGCGAGCCGTCCTTGGCGACGTGCTCCATGAGGACGACGACCTTCTTGGCGCCGTGGACGAGGTCCATCGCGCCGCCCATCCCCTTGACCATCTTGCCGGGGATCATCCAGTTCGCGATGTCGCCGGTGGCGCTGACCTGCATGGCACCGAGGATGGCGGCGTCGACCTTGCCGCCGCGGATCATCCCGAAGGACAGGGCGGAGTCGAAGTAGGAGGCGCCGCGGCGGACCGTGACGGTCTCCTTGCCGGCGTTGATGAGGTCGGGGTCGACGGCGTCCTCGGTGGGGTAGGCGCCCACGCCGAGGATGCCGTTCTCGGACTGCAGGACGATCTCGACGTCGTCGGGCACGTAGTTCGGCACGAGGGTCGGCAGGCCGATGCCGAGGTTGACGTAGGCGCCGTCCTCGAGCTCGGCGGCGGCACGGGCGGCCATCTGCTCACGGGTCAGCGGCATGCTCAGGCCTCCTGGGTCGCGCGGACGGTGCGCTTCTCGATGTGCTTGTCGGCGGCCTGCTCTGGGGTGAGCGGCAGGACGCGCTGGACGTAGATGCCGGGCAGGTGCACCTCGTCGGGGTCGAGCTCGCCGGGCTCGACGAGCTCCTCGACCTCGGCGACGGTGACCCGGCCGGACATCGCGCACAGCGGGTTGAAGTTGCGGGAGGACTTGTTGAAGACGAGGTTGCCGTGGCGGTCGCCCTTCCAGGCGCGCACGAGGCCGAAGTCGGCGACGATGGCGTGCTCGAGGACGTACTCGCGCTCGGTGCCGTCGGCGCCGGCGAAGACGCGGACCTCCTTGGCGGGGGAGGCCTTCTCGACCCCGCCGGAGCCGTCGTACTTCCACGGCAGGCCGCCGTCGGCGACCTGGGACCCGACGCCGGTCGGGGTGAAGAACGCGGGGATGCCGGCGCCGCCGGCCCGCAGCCGCTCGGCGAGCGTGCCCTGCGGCGTCAGCTCGACCTCGAGCTCGCCCTCGAGGTACTGGCGGGCGAACTCCTTGTTCTCCCCGACGTAGGAGGAGACCATCCGGCGGATCTGCTTGCTCGCCAGGAGGATGCCGAGCCCCCACTCGTCGACCCCGCAGTTGTTGGAGACGACCTCGAGGTCCGTCGTGCCGGCCCGGTGGAGCTCGGCGATGAGGACCGAGGGGATGCCGCAGAGCCCGAACCCACCGACGGCGAGGGTGGCCCCGTCGGAGATCCCGGCCACGGCCTCGGCTGGCGTGGTGACGACCTTGTCCATGCTCGGCACCCTAGCGCGGGGCCACCGGGCCCCGGCGACGGGTGCCGGCCACACAGGGGCGCCGGGGGAGCGGGTCGGGGCGACACCCGGGGCGGCTCCGGGGTCGCCCGCGGGCCGCTGACCTGCGGCATCGTCCGAACGGTCCGACCCGCACAAGTACACGTGTGTAATTCGACGGAAACGGTTGCGCAGGCGCCACGCTCGATGAGAGAACAGGTGTGCCCGGTGATCCAGTGGTGACGGATGTGACGTCTGTGACGACGGATTCCGGGTGCGCCCGGCCCCCTGCCCCGGGCGCGCCCGCTCGTCGGAGGAGCCCTGCGTGACCCTGCCCAGCCCCGACCCGTCGCCGCTGCGACGGGTCCCCGTGCGCACCCTCGGTGCGCTCTCGGCGTCCGTCATCGTCCTCCCCCTCGCGGGGGGCACGGCCGAGGCGGCCACCATCCCGCTGCCGAAGCCGGACCGGACCCTGCCGAGCGCGCTCGACGTCGCACCGCCGTACCAGCCGGGCACGCTCTGCCTCACCGAGAACCAGGTCGGCCCGGTGGCGTTCGCCAAGCTCCTCGACGCCACCTACGGCAAGCACGTCTGGGGCGTCCTCCGCAAGTGCGACCAGGAGCACGGGGAGGGCCGGGCGCTGGACTGGATGCTCAACGCGAACAAGGCCTCCGACCTCGCCCTCGGCAACGCCATCACCCGCTGGCTGGCCGCCCCCGACGCCCAGGGCCGTCCCGGCGCGATGGCCCGCCGGCTCGGCGTCAACTACCTCATCTGGAACCGGCAGCAGTGGAAGGCGTGGGCGCCCGAGCGCGGCTGGACGAAGTACACCGGCTCCTCGCCGCACACCGACCACATCCACATCTCGTTCACCTGGGACGGCGCGGTCAAGCGCACCTCGTGGTGGACCGGCACGGCCGTGACGACCTACCTCACCGGCCCGCCGAGCACGCCGCAGCAGATGTCGAACGACCCCAAGGACTACGTCAAGGTCACGCTGCGGCGCGGCTCGCGCGGCAAGCCCGTCGAGGTGCTCCAGAAGACGATCGGCGGCCTCGCGGTCGACGGCTCGTTCGGGCCGGCCACCGAGGCGCGGGTCAAGGCGTACCAGAAGTCCAAGGGCCTCTCCGAGAACGGCATCGTCGACAGCCGCGTCTGGAACGCGCTCATCGCGGCACCGGGGACGACCGGGCCGGCCGGGTCGGGCTCCTCGACCTCGTCCTCGCTCGCCAAGTACGCCGGCACCGTGCTGCGCCGCGGCTCGCGCGGCGAGGCCGTCAAGGCCCTGCAGAAGGCGATCGGCAAGCTCGCGGTCGACGGGTCGTTCGGGCCGGCCACCGAGGCGCGGGTCAAGGCGTACCAGAAGTCCAAGGGCCTGACCCAGAACGGCGTCGTCGACAGCCGGGTCTGGAACGCGCTCATGGGCAAGAAGGCCTCGGGCTCGAGCACGACCACCAGCCCGCTCGCCAAGTACTCCGGCGTCGTCCTGCGGCTGCACAGCCGGGGCGAGGCGGTCAAGGCCCTCCAGAAGGCGGTCGGCGGGCTCGTCGTCGACGGGTCGTTCGGCCCGAAGACCCTCGCCCGGGTCAAGACCTGGCAGAAGTCGAAGGGTCTGGCGGTCGACGGGGTGATCGACGCCAAGGACTGGAAGGTCCTCGCGGGCGGCTCGTCCGCGGCGAAGACCGTGGCGCCGGCCACGGCCGCCCCCGCCTCCTCGTCCGCCGTCACGGCGACCGAGTTCACGCCCGTCAAGGGCACGACGCTGCGCACCGGCTCCACCGGCAGCGCGGTGAAGGTGCTCCAGCAGGCCCTCGGCGGGCTCGCGGTCGACGGCCGGTACTCCTCGGCGACCCAGGCCCGCGTCGTCTCGTTCCAGCGCGCGGCCGGCCTCAAGGCGACCGGTGTCGTCGACCGGGCGACGTGGGACGCGGTCGAGCGCAGCGCCCACCCGCTGCTGCCGTACTGGAACACCGTCCTGCGGCGCGGCTCGCACGGAGCCGGAGTCGTCGCCCTCCAGAAGGCCCTGCGCATCACCGCCGACGGCTCCTACGGCCCCGCGACCGAGGCCGCGGTCAAGGCGGCCCAGAAGGCCTCGCACCTCGCGCAGACCGGCGTCGTCGCGACCCTCACGTGGAAGGCCGTGGAGGCCCGCTCCCGCTGACCGCGGCGGCTCAGGCCGTGGCGGTGACGCCCTCGCTCGCGAGCCTCGCGGCGAGGGCGTCCGGCTGCGGCGTGCCCCGGGTGAGCACGACCGACCCGTCGCCCGCCCAGGCGGCGAGCGCGGTGCGCAGCAGCCCGGCGGGGTCCGTGGTCTGCGTGTGCACCCGGCCGCCCGTGGCGTCCGTCGGGACGACCCCGGCGAAGGTGAGCCGCGTGCTGCCGGTGCGCAGGGCGACGTCGTCCGCGTCCGGCTCCTCGTGGGCGACGAGCACGTCGCCGTGGGTGGCCAGCTGGCGGGCCTCGTCGACCGCTCCGGCGGGCACCTCGACCGCGGCCTGACGGGCCAGCGCCGCGAGCGTGACGACGACGAGGTCGCCCGCGCCGGCCCCGCGCGCGGGGTCGTCGGTGACGACGACGTCGGCGCCGCTGCCGTCCTCGTCCGGCCCGGCCACCTCGACACAGGCGCCGACCGACCACGCCGCGAGCGCCCAGTAGAGGGTGCGCCAGTGCGGCGGCAGCGCGAGCCGCACGACGGTGCCCGGCCCGGCGTCGAGCTCGTCCTGGAGGAGGTTGCCGGCCTTGGCGACCCAGTTGGCGAGCACCCGGGCCGACAGCTCGACGCGCTCGCCCCGGGTCGGGCCGTCGGTGTCGTCGTAGACGGTGACCCGCGGGCGGCCCGGGTCGGCCGCGACGAGGTCGGCGAGCAGGGCGGCGGGGGTGCGGGCGGAGGGGGCCATCGCCCGCACGGTAGCAACGCGGCCACCGACTAGGCTCGCTGACCATGAGTGGGCGCACCGTCATCACGTTCGGGACCTTCGACGTCTTCCACGTCGGACACGTCCGCGTGCTCGAGCGCGCCGCCGCGCTCGGCGACCGGCTCGTCGTCGGTGTCTCCGCCGACGCCCTCAACGTCAGCAAGAAGGGCCGTCCGCCGGTGTACACGCAGGACGAGCGGATGGAGATCGTCCGGGCCCTGCGCGTCGTCGACGAGGTGTTCGTCGAGGAGTCGCTCGAGGCCAAGCGCGACTACGTCGTCGGGCACGGCGCCGACGTCCTCGTCATGGGCGACGACTGGGCCGGCAAGTTCGACTGGGTCTCCGACGTGTGCGAGGTCGTCTACCTGCCGCGCACCCCCTCGGTCTCGACGACGGGCATCATCGAGCACATCGCCGGCCTCGGGTCGTGACCGGCCGGGCCGTCACGGCCTCGGCCCTCGCCGCGGGCCTGTGGGTCGTCGGCGTCACGACCGTCGGCGGGGTGCTGGCGGCGCTCGGCTGGTGGTCGCCGTGGGTGGCCTGGCCGGTGGCGGTGCTCGTCGCGGCGGGGGCGGCCGTGCTCGTGCGGGGGGTCCCGGGGGTGCGTCTCGGGCCGGCGGCCGGGGCGGCGCTCGTCGCGCTGGTCGTCGGGTTCGCCGTGTACGCGGGGGTCACCCACTCCGAGCACGTGCTGCCCCGGCGGGACGCCGCGAGCAACCTCCAGGCGGCGGTGAGCCTGGCGCGCACGCACGAGCGGGTGGTGCCGGTCGACGTCGCGGCGCTCGGGGCGGGGGCGGCCTTGGCGCGCGGTGACGTGACGCTGGCCAGCGCGGCGTTCTACCAGGTGGGGTCGGTGGACGAGCCGGCCGTGCAGCCGCAGTTCCTCATGGCGCCGGCGGTCGTCTACGGCTTCGGGGTGTGGGCCGGCGGGCCGTCGCTCGCCCAGCTCCTGCCGGCGGTCGTCATGGCCCTCGGGGTGCTCCTCGTCGGGCTGCTCGGCGCGCACCTCGCGGGGTCGTGGTGGGGGGTGGCCGCCGCCGGGCTCACGGCGGTGCTCTTCCCGGTGCTCAACGTCGCCCGCGGCACCTACTCCGAGCAGCTCGCGCTGCTCACGCTCCTCGGCGGGCTGCTGGCGCTCACCCTCGCGGTGGGGGGCGAGGACGACGACCCGGCCACCCGGCGGCTCGCGCTGCTCGGTGGGGTGCTCGTCGGGGGCACGGCCCTCGCGCGGGTCGACGCGCTGCGCGAGGTGCTGCTCCTCGTGCCGTTCCTCGCGGTCGGCGCGGCGCTGGGGCGACGCTGGGTGCGTCCGGCGGTCCTCGGGATCGCGGGCTCGACAGTGGTGGCGTGGGCCCTCGCGGTCGGGCTCTCGTACCGGTACCTCGGGGACATCCACGCGAGCCTGCTGCCGCTCGTGGCCATCGCGGTCGTCGTGCTCGCGGGCTCGCTCGGGGGCCTGTGGCTGTGGCGGCGGGGGCGGCGGCTGCCGGGTCCGGTCGTCCGGCGGGCCCCGGACGTGCTGGCCGGGCTGGTCGTCCTCACCGGGCTCGTCCTGTGGAGCCGGCCGTGGTGGATGACCGTGCGCCAGGACCCGGACGACCCGGGGTCGCGCTACGTCGCGGGGATGCAGCGCCGGCAGGGCCTGCCCGTTGACGGCGGACGCACCTACGCCGAGCACACCGTCGACTGGCTGTCCTGGTACGTCGGGTGGGTGGCGCTCGTCGTGGCCCTCGTCGCGCTGGCGCTGCTGCTGCGTCGGGCGCTGGCCGGGCTCGGTGGTGGGCGCCTCGAACCGTGGGCTCCGGCGCTGTTCGTCGCGGCCGCGTCCACCGTGCTCACGCTGCTGCGCCCGGGCATCACGCCCGACCACCCGTGGGCCGACCGGCGGCTGCTCGTCGCGCTGCCGTTCGTCGTCCTCCTCGTCGTGGTGGCGGCGGCGTGGTCGGCGCGTCGGTTGTCGTCCTCCGGGAAGCGTTGGGGCACACCGGTGGTCGCCGTGCTGACGGTTCTGGCCGTGGGGGTGCCCGCGGTGCTGGCGACGTGGCCGTTCCGCGGTGTCGGGGTCGAGCGCGGGTCGCTGGCCGCCGTCGACGACGTGTGCGGGGTGCTGCGCCCCGACGACGTCGTGCTCGGCATCGACAGCCGCGCGTCCTCGGAGTGGCCGCAGACCGTGCGCGGGATGTGCGGCGTGCCCTACCTCGTCGCGACGACGCCGGTGCGCCAGGACCCGGCACGGCTGGCCGACGTCGTCGCCGAGATGGCGCGCGGGGCGTCCGCGTCGGGACGCCGGCTCGTCGTGCTCGCCGCCGACGGGCCCGAGGCGATCGAGGGGTTGGGGCTGGCGCCGCGATCGGTCGTCGACATCCGGTTCCCCGAGGAGGAGCACGCGCTCGACCGTCCGCCCCGGAAGACCGACCGGGGTGGGGTGCGGGTGTCGGTGGCCGAGGTGCCGGCCGGCTGAGTCGCGCTCAGGCCCGGCTGAACTGGTCGGCCGCGCGCCGTTGCACCGCGCGGCAGGTGTGGGCGTCGACGGCGACCACGAGCCCGGGCCGGGTCGACCGCGGGCCGTAGGGCGAGCCGTCGGGGTGCACGACGGCGCCGCCGGCCTCGGTGACGAGCAGCGTGCCGGGCGCGTGGTCCCAGGGGTTGGAGCGCGAGTAGACGATGTAGTCGGTGGCGCCCTCGACGAGCTTCGGGTAGTCGACGCCGCAGCAGACCCACGAGAGGCGCATCGCGGGCAGGTCGCCGAGGGACTGGTCGCGCAGGGACCACATCGAGGTGACGCCCTGCGGTGCGCGGTCGTCGGGGACGGGGGTGGTGCGCATCCGCTCTCCGTCGCGGAACGTGCCGGATCCCCTCTCCGCCACCCAGGTCCGGCCGTGCTCGGGCTGGTGGACCCACGCGCGGACCGTCTCGCCGCGGACCACCTCGGCGACCATCACCGCGTGGTCGGGGGAGCCGTGGACGAAGTTCTTCGTGCCGTCCACGGGGTCGACCGTGAAGGCGTGGTCGGCCGCGAGGTAGCGGTCCATCAGGGCGTGGTCGCCGGCGAAGGCCTCCTCGCCGAGGACGACGGCGTCCGGGTAGGCCTCGGTGAGGCGCCGGGTGATGACGACCTCGGCCTCGCGGTCGGCGACGGTGACGAGGTCGCCGGGGTTCTTCTCCATGACCTCGCCCTCGGAGAGCGAGCGGAACCGGGGGGTGATGACCTCGGCGGCGACCTCGCGCAGGAGGTCGGCGACGGCGTCGGTCGAGAGGCCGGGCATGGGGGTCACGGTCCCACACGGCGGGTCCGCCGCCCAAACCGCGCCGTCGGACCCGCGCCGTCGAACCTGTGCTGACCTGCGGGCTTGGCCCCGTCCGGTCGTGGGTAGGGTCCGGGCATGGCGAGGTTGCGGCGGGTGTCCCCGCGGTCGGCGGGGTGGACGCGGAAGCGGGCCGGGAAGGGTTTCTCGTACCGCGACGCCGGGGGGGACGCGCTCCCGAAGGAGGAGGTCGAGCGGATCCGCTCGCTCGCCATCCCGCCCGCGTGGCAGGACGTGTGGATCTGCCCACACCCCAACGGTCACATCCAGGCCATCGGCACCGATGCCGCGGGCCGGCGCCAGTACCTCTACCACCCGGACTGGCGCACCGCCCGCGACGAGCTGAAGTTCGACCGCGTCAAGGCCGCCGGCACCCGGCTGGCCAAGGCGCGCGAGCGCATCATCGAGGACCTCGCGGGGGAGGGGATGCCGCTGGCCCGCGCGGCGGCGACGGCCACCCGGCTGCTCGACCTCGGGTACTTCCGGATCGGGTCGGACGCCTACACCGACGCCAACGGGTCGTTCGGGCTGACGACGCTCGAGCGGCGGCACGTCCGGCGGCAGGGCACCGACCTCGTCTTCTCCTTCGTCGGCAAGTCCGGCATCGAGCACTCGATCTCGGTGAGCGATCCGCAGGTCATCGACTCGCTGAACTACATGCGGCGCCGGCGGGGTGGGTCGAAACGGCTGCTCGCCTACCGCGGCGAGGCGAAGTGGGCCGACCTGCAGGCGTCGGCGGTCAACGAGTACATCTCGCAGATGGTCGCCGAGGACCTCACGGCCAAGGACTTCCGGACGTGGCACGCGACGGTGCTGGCGGCGGTGGCGCTCGCCGAGTCGCCGGAGAAGGGTGACACGGTCGCCTCGCGGAAGCGGGCGGTCAAGGCGGCGGTCGAGGAGGTGTCGGCCTACCTCGGCAACACCCCGACGATCGCGCGCAAGTCCTACATCGACCCGCGGGTCATCGACCAGTACGAGGACGGCGTGACGATCGCCGGCACGCTGGCGAAGCGGTACCGGGAGGACGCCAAGCGGCAGGCGGCCATCGAGAAGGCGGTGGCGCGGCTCATCGACGGGGCGTGAGTCGGCGCGGGGCGAGCGGCCCGACGTGGCGCGCGCGGGGGTGAGGCCGAGAGGACCCAGGCGAGGCCGAGGTGACGGTGTGCGCTCCGGAGATCCTTGCCGAGCGCAAGGGATCCCTTGCCGGACGTCAGGGAACCCTTGCGCTTGGCAAGGGATCCCTTGCGGGGCGCACGGGATCCCTTGCGAGCGGCATGGAGGGCTGGAGGCACACGGTGTCCCTCCGGGTGCTGGGCGCCCGCCGGTGCGGTGACCCGTCGCCCCGCCGGTAGGCTCGCGGGCGATGAACGAGCACCCCGAGGCCGCGGCCGCCCACGCCGACCACGACGCCGTCCACGCGGCACCCACCGAGCAGATCGACGTCCGCACCGGCGAGCTGGCCGGGCGCAGCACCGACCCGTCCACCGCGGGCACCGCGGGCACCGTGCGCCCCCGCGCGGCCGGCGGCCACGTCATCGAGGACGGCCCGGACGGCCCCGGGCCCGCCCCCTACGTCACGCTCGTCCTGCCCTGCTACAACGAGGGCGCGCACGTCCTCCAGGAGCTCGACCGCTGCTCCCGCGTCCTCGAGGCCGCGGACTTCACCTACGAGATCCTCTGCATCGACGACGCGAGCACCGACGACACCCTCGAGGTCCTGCGCTCCGCCCAGCAGCGCTACCCCCACCTGCGCGTGCTGCCCTTCCGCCGCAACGGCGGCTCCGGCACCGCCCGGCGCATCGGCACCCAGCAGGCCCGCGGCGAGATCGTCGTCTGGACCGACGCCGACATGACCTACGAGAACGAGAAGATCCCCGACCTCGTCCGGATCCTGCGCGACGACCCCACGTACGACCAGGTCGTCGGCGCCCGCACCACCGAGGAGGGCACGCACAAGTGGGCCCGGGTGCCGGCCAAGTGGCTCATCCGCAAGATCGCCGAGTGGCTGACCAAGACCCGCATCCCCGACCTCAACTCGGGCCTGCGCGCGTTCCGCCGCGACGTCTCGCTGCCCTACCTCCGGCTGCTGCCGGCCGGCTTCTCGTGCGTCACGACGATCACCATCGCGTTCCTGTCGAACCAGCACGACATCAGGTACGTCGAGACGAGCTACGCCAAGCGCGCCGGGGTCAGCAAGTTCCACTTCGTCAACGACGCCTACCGCTACATCCTCCAGGTGCTGCGGATGGTCATGTACTTCGACCCGCTCAAGGTGCTCATGCCGCCGGCGCTCTGGCTCGTCGTCATCGGGGTCGTCAAGGCCGTCGTCGACATGGTGCGCCACCCGTTCTACTTCCCGGCGAGCACCGTCCTCCTCGTCGTCAGCGGCATCATGATCGGGTCGCTGGCCCTCCTGTCCGACCTCGTCGTCCGGTCCAGGGACGGTGTCTGACACCGTGACCGGTGTCGACGGGGGGACGGGCGAGGACGCCTCCGCGGCATCGGGCGCCGCCCTGCGCGTCGCACTCGTCGGCCCGACGCACCCGTTCAAGGGAGGGGTCGCGGCGCACACGACGACCCTCGCCCACGAGCTCGCCGACGCCGGCCACGACGTCACCCTCGTGTCGTGGAGCCACCTCTACCCGTCGTTCCTCTACCCGGGCGAGCAGGCCGTCCCCGGCGGCGCCCCGGACGTCGACCCGTTCCCGCGCACCCTGCGGGTCCTGTCGTGGGCCCGCCCCGACACCTGGCTGCGCGCCGGCCGGCGGCTGCGCGACGTCGACGTCGTCGTGCTCGTCCACGTCGTCCCGGCCGTCGTGCCCGCCCACCTCGCCCTGCTCCGGGCCGCGGGTGCCGGTGGGGGAGGCCGGGGCCCGCGCGCGGTCGTCGTCGCCCACAACGTCCTCCCGCACGAGACCAACCCCGGCGACCGGCAGCTCGTCGCCGCCCTTCTCCGCCGCGCCGACGCCGTCGTCGTCCACTCCGACGAGCAGGCGCGGGTCGCCGCCGACCTCGGCGCCCGCCGGGTCCGCGAGGTCGACCTGCCCCCGCACCTGCCCGGCGGGGACCCGGAGCCGCGGCCCGACCACGACGGCCCCGTGCGCCTGCTCAGCCTCGGCATCGTCCGCGACTACAAGGGCGTCGACCTGCTCCTCGAGGCGCTGCGCGAGGTCGAGGGTCCCACCCTCACCGTCGCGGGCGAGCTGTGGGGCGATGCCGGCCGCCGCGTCCGCGAGCTCGCCGCCGACCCGCGGCTGCGCGACCGGGTCGAGGTGCACGGCGGCTACGTGCCCGCCGACCGCATCGCCGGACTGATGGCCCGTCACGACGTCGTCGCGCTGCCGTACCGGTCGGCGACGGCCTCGCAGAACGTCCTCCTCGCCCGGCGCCACGGCGTGCCGGTGCTGGCCACGGCGGTCGGCACCTTCCCCGTCCAGGTGCGCGACGGCGTCGACGGGCTGCTCGTGCCCCCGTCCGACAGGGCAGCGCTCGTCGAGGCGCTGCGCCGCCTCACCGACCCCGCCACGGTCCGGGCGCTCGCCACCGCGGTCCGCGAGCCCGACCTCACCGGACCCTGGGCGAACTACGTCGGCGCGATCGAGGCGCTCGCCGCCGAGCCCTCGGCGGTGCTCGACGACGACCCGCCCGTCCCCGTCGTGCCGCTCAACCCCGTCGCCCGCGTGCGCACGATGGCGGCCGTGTGGCGCGCGCGGCGCGGACCCGTCCTCGACCTCGGCCCCGCCGACCTCCCCGAGGGCGTGCGCGCCACCGACCTGCTCACCGTCGACGCCGAGGCCGTCGAGGCCACCGACGTCGCCCGTGCCCTCGGGCTGCCGCGCGCCAAGGACCCCGTCGCGGCGTGGGCCGCGCTCGGGGCCGTCGCCGCCCTCGTCCGCGTCCTCGACGACCGGGCCCGCGCGGCGGTCGTCGTCGACGAGTCCGGCAGTGCCAGCCCGTTCTCGCGCTGGGCCCGGGCGCTCGGGTTCGCCCCCGTCGAGCTCGAGCTCACCGGCCCGCGCGCCGCCATCGAGGTCCTCGACGTCGACACCGCCAGCCTCGACGTCGTCGCCCGCCTGCACCCCGGCGGCTGCACCGCCACCGACGTCGACCACGTCGTCGGCCAGGCGTCGTGGGCCCTGCGCTCGGGAGGCCTGCTGCTCCTCACCGTGCCCATCGGCGACGACGACCCCGAGTTCGCGGTGCGGCCCGCCGACGTGCGCGGCATCCTCGCCCGCGCCGACGACCTCGGGCTCACCCTCGTCGGCGACGTCGACGGCGACGTCCTCGGGCGGATGCGCGACGCGCGGATCGCGTTCGGCGGCACCGACTCCCCGGCCTACGCCGTGCTCCGGCTCACGTTCCGCCGCCGGTGACGGACGCTCACCGATGACCCGCTCCCGCATCCTCGTCGTCGTGCGCTACGGGTTGCTCGCGCTCGTGCTCGTCGCCGTCGTCTGGGCCCTGGCGCGCAACTGGGACGAGGTCTCGCGCGAGCTCGGCCGGATGAGCTGGCCGGCCGTGCTCGCCGCGCTCGTCCTCACGACGGCGGCACCTGTCGCCACGCTCGTCGGCTGGCGGGTGCTGCTCGCCGACCTCGGCACCCGGCTGCCGATGGCACCGGCGGCCAGCGTCTTCTTCGTCGGCCAGCTCGGCAAGTACGTCCCCGGGTCGGTGTGGACCGTCCTCGCCCAGGCCGAGATGGGGGCCCGGCTCGAGGTGCCGCGGCGCCGGATGGCGGTCACCGGCCTGCTGTCGATCCTCCTGGCCATCCTCGTCGGCAGCCTGCTCGGCGTCGTCGCGCTGCCCCGGCTGCTGGCCCGCGGCGGCTCGCCGGTCACGCTGTGGGTGCTCGTCGCGGCGGCCCTGCTCGGCGGTCTGCTCCTCTGGCCGCGGCTGCTCAACGCCCTGCTCGCGCTCGGGCTGCGCATCCTGCGCCGCGAGCCCCTCGAGCACGCGCTGTCCGGACGGGCGATCGTCCTCACCTGCCTGTGGTTCGCGGCGGCGTGGGTCCTCGCCGGCATCGGGGTCGCGGTGCTCGTCCTGTCGCTCGCCACCGACGTCACCGCGGCCGACCTCGTCGTCGGCGTGGTCTGCGGGTTCGCGCTCGCGTCGGCGGTCGGGCAGCTGTCCGTGCTCGTGCCGGCCGGCGTGGGGGTGCGCGACGGCGTCCTGGCCCTCCTGCTCGTCACCTTCATGCCCGTCTCGGCCGCGACGGCGGTCGTCGTCGTCGCCCGGTTCCTCGCGATCGTGGCCGACCTCGTCGTCGCCGGCGCGGGCTGGACGTGGGGACGTCGGCACCACCTCCTAGGATCCGGAGGATGAGCGAGCGACCGGAGCGCGAGGAGCAGCTCGCCTACTCGGAGTCGATGGCGAAGATGCTCGACGAGCAGGCGCGCCGCCAGAAGGCGGCCAAGCTGATCGCCGTCGTGCGGCACGCGCTGGGCGTGGAGAGCCTCGAGGGCCTGACGGCCGTCGACGTCGGCTGCTCGGCGGGCTTCATCGCCGACGAGCTGGCGCTGGCCGGGGCCGCCACCACCGGCGTCGACATCGACGAGCCGGGCCTGGCGAAGGCGCGTGCCCGGTTCGGCGAGCGCGTCGACTTCCGGCTCGCCCGGGGCGAGGACCTCCCGTTCGGCGACGAGTCGGTCGACGTCGTCGTCCTCAACCACATCTACGAGCACGTCGTCGACCCCGAGGCCGTCGTCGCCGACATCCACCGGGTGCTGCGACCGGGTGGGTTGCTGTACCTCGGTGTCGGACACCGGTTCCAGGTCATCGAGCCACACCACCGGCTGCCGTTCCTGTCGTGGCTGCCCCAGCGCGCCGCCGACCGGTACATGCGGCTCACCGGCAAGGGCACCGAGTACTACGAGCACTACTACACGCCGCGCGGGCTGCGCCGCCTCTTCGCGGCCTACGACGTCTGGGACTACACGCTGCCGGTGCTCGCCGACCCCGCGGCCTTCTCGGCCGGCGACAACGTCCCGGCGTGGGCGGCCCGCGTCCCCGGGCGGGTGCTGGCCGCCGGCCTGCCGCTCGTCCCCACGTACGTCTGGGCGGCGTTCAAGGGCGCGGCCGCACCCGCCGGACCGGCGCTGCGGGTGCCCCCGCGCCACGTCGGCTGATGGAGGTCGGGGGCGGGGCCGAGCGGGTCGTCCGCGCCTCGCGCCCGGTGCCGCTCGATGCCGTGCTCTCGACCTTCCGGCGCGGCGGCGGCGACCCCACCAGCCGGCGCGACGACGCCGGCTGGTGGTTCGCCTGGCGGACCCCCGACGGCCCGGTCACCCTGCGGCTCACGGCACCCGGCGGGGTCGCCGACGAGGTCACGGCGCAGGCGTGGGGTCCCGGCACCGGCTGGATGCTCGAGCAGGTGCCGGCGCTGCTCGGCGAGGGTGACGACCCCTCGGGCTTCGACCCCTCGCTCCACCCGCTCGTCCGGGACGAGTGGCGGCGCCGGCCGGGCTGGCGGGTGCCGCGCTCGGGGCTGGTCGTGCAGAACCTCGTCGCGTCGGTCATCGAGCAGAAGGTCACCGGCAAGGAGGCGTTCGCCGGCTACCGGCGCCTCGTGCGGCGCTTCGGCGAGCCGGCGCCCGGGCCGGGGGAGGAGCTGCACCTCGCCGTGCCGCCCACTCCGGCGGACTGGGCGGCCGTGCCCTCGTGGGAGTGGCTCGAGGCGGGGGTCGACCCCGGGCGCTCGCGCACCGTGTCGGCGGTCGTCCGGTACGCGGGGCGCCTCGAGGAGTGCGTGGGGATGTCGCCGGAGGCCGCGCGGGCCCGGCTCACGGCGCTGCCGGGCATCGGGCGGTGGACCTGGGCCGAGGTGGCCCAGCGGGCGCTCGGGCTCCCCGACGAGGTGAGCTTCGGCGACTACCACGTCGCGAAGGACATCACCTGGGCGCTCACGGGCACCCCGCAGGACGACGACGCCCTCGAGGCGCTGCTCGAGCCGTGGCGGGGGCACCGGTACCGGGTGCAGCGGCTCCTCGAGCTCGGTGGGCACCACCGGCCCCGCCGCGGCGCCCGGATGTCGCTGCCGACCCACCTCCCGACCCGCGGCCGCTGACCCGCGCGAGCGCGGGCCGCCGGATGGGAGGGTTCACCGGGTCGGGACCCGGTGAACCCTCCCGTCGGCCTGCCTGTGGATGACCGCTCGGGCCCGTCTCGCGGGGCGGGCATCCTGTCGGGGGAGGAACGATGCTCGACGAACGAGGGCAGCCGGCCCCGGGGAGTGCCCTCCGGGTCTGGGCGGCTGCGCAGTGCGGCCTGGTCACGCGGAGCCAGGCTCGCGATGCCGGGCTGACCCGGGACGCGATCGACTGGCGCGTCACCTCGGGCCGCTGGCACCCCCTCCATCGCGGCGTGTACCAGACCACCCCTGGCCGGACCGGCTGGGACGTCCGGGCCTGCGCGGCGTTCCTCGCCGTGCAGTCACCGGGAACCGAGGTCGACGCTGCCCTCGTCGGCCGGTCGGCAGCACACGTCCGGGGGCTGGTCCGGGCGGCCCCTCCGGTGATCGAGATCGGTGTGCCGCACCGTCGTCGGGTCGACGCGCCACCGGGCACCCGCATCCGTCGCATGACCCGCTTCCACGACGCCCTCGACGACACCGCCTACCCGTGGAGGACGGCGACCGCCGTCACCGTGGTCGACTGCGCGGGCCAGGGCGACGAGGACGCCGCGCTGGCGCTGGTGGGTCGCGCCGTCCAGTCCGGCCTCGTGTCGTCCACCTCCCTCGCCACCGAGCTGGCGCGACGCCGAGGTCACCGCCACGGCGGCCTGCTGCGCGAGGTCCTCGGGGACGTCGGGGACGGGACGCACAGTGCCGCCGAGATCCGCTACGTCCGTGACGTCGAGCGCGCGCACGGGCTCCCCGGGGGGCGCCGTCAGGTGGCTCGAGATCGCGGCGCCACCCACGACACGGTGTACGAGGCGTACGCGACGGTGGTCGAGGTCGACGGCCGCCTCGGACACGAGCGGTGGTCCGAGCGGGTGCGCGACGGACGTCGTGACCGGCTGGCGGCCGGGGAGGGCGAGTTCACCACTCGGGTGTTCTGGCCGGACGTCGCCCTGACGCCGTGCCGCACCGCCATCGAGGTCGGCGCAGTGCTCGCGGCCCGGGGGTGGCCGGGCCGTCCCGGGCCCTGCCGGCGGGCGGGCTGCGCAGTCCGCGGCTGAGTGCCGCGATGGGAGAGATGAACGGGTCCGGACCCGGTCGAGACTCCCACCGGGCTCGGACCGGACGTCAGGCGGCGCGGGTCAGGTGAGGCGCAGGGTGGCGGACGTCGGTGTGCGGGAGGCGAGCTCGGCGACGAGGTCCTCGGACGCCGCCGCCACCTCGGCGCGCACGACGAGCCGCCCGAGGTCGTAGGGGTCCTCCGCGGCGAGGACGACCTCGGCCGCGTCCGCACCGACCGACACGTCCGCCGAGCCGTCCTCGACATCGTGCAGGGCGAGCGCCACGACCCGGGCCACGCGCTCGGCGAGCGGCTCGGGCGCCACGGACCGGATGCCCACCGCCGCCGACTCCGCCGACCCCGGCGCCACCCCGAGCGCCGCCCGCAGCGCCTCGACGTGGCCGGTGGCGAACCAGTCGCCCGCGCCGGTGCGCACGAGCGAGCGCGCACCCGCGGCGGCCGGCGAGGGCGCGAACCACTCCGCCGGCAGCCCGCGCACGAGCGCCGCCGGTACCCCGTCGGCCTTGCCCTTGACGAGGTCCGCGGCGGCCGCCACCTCGTCGGCGACGGCCCGGGCGGTGACGGCCAGCGGCCGGCCGTCGTGGTCGACCCCGCCGCGCAGGTCGTCGAGGACGACGAGGCCGGCGGCCCCGAGCGCGAAGTCGGTGAGCCCGGCCCGCCACGGGCGACCCGCGGTGTCGGAGAGCACGACCCCGCACCGCGAGCCCGGGTCGAGCCCGGCCGCGGCGAGCAGCGCGGCCCGCAGGCCGGCCGCCTCGGCGTCCGGGTCCTCCGGCAGCAGCAGCACGGCGCCCGAGGGCCCGGTGTTCGAGGCGTCGACGCCCGCGGCGGCCATCACCGGTCCGGACACCGACTCGACGACCCGCGTGACCCCCGAGGCCGAACCCCGCTCCGCCACGACCCGGCGCGTGTGGGCATCGACCGCGCCCGCCCGCTCGCCGTCCCACGTCAGCCCGCGTGCCTTGGAGACGACCTTGCTCGAGACGACGAGGCAGTCGCCGTCCTCGAGCCGCCGCCCGGCCGCCGCCAGCGCCGCGAGGAGCAGACCGGCGAGGTCGTCACCGGCCACGACCTCGGGCACCCCGGCGAGCGCGTGCACCTCCACCGCGGCGCCCGACGTCACGCCGAGACCGCGGTCGCGAGCCGCAGCGCGTGGGCGGCGATGCGCGCCGTCGCCTCGACGTCGGTCATGAGCAGCGGGCCGTCGAAGGCCTCGACCCGGGCCCGGGGCAGCGTGGTGCCGGCGTCGGCGGGGTCGACGAGCCAGGCGTCGAGGAAGTCCTCGTACAGCCCGGCGACCCCGGCAGCGGTCACCGGCACCCCGACCGTGCGCAGGCAGGCGTCGGCGTGGCCCCGCACCGGGCGGCCCGAGATGAGCGGCGAGACCCCGACGACGGGAGCAGCGGTGCCCCGCAACGCGTCCCGCACTCCCGGCACCCCCAGCACGATGCCGATGGAGACCACCGGGTTGCTCGGGGGCAGCAGCACGACGTCGGCCTGCCGAATGGCGTCGAGGACGCCCGGCGCCGCCGCCGCGCGGTCCAGACCGGCGACGACGAAACGCTTCGCGGGCAGCGAGGCCTGGTGCCGGACCCACCACTCCTGGAAGTGGACGGCGCGCTCGCCGCCGTCCTCGTCGTCGACGACGACGTGGGTCTCGACCGGGGTGTCGGTCATCGGCAGCAGCCGGATGCGCCGCTCCGGCAGCCCCCAGCGGGCCGCGAGCCGCGCGGTGACCTCCGACGGCGGCACCCCCTGCGCGAGCCACTGCGAGCGGACGACGTGCGTCCCGAGGTCGCGGTCGCCGAGCGCGAACCACTGGGGGAGCGCGCCGTACGCGGCGAGCTCGGACTGCACGACGTGGGACTCGTCGGCCCGGCCCCAGCCCTGCGACTCCTCGACGCCGCCGCCGAGGGTGTAGAGGAGGGTGTCGACGTCGGGGGAGACCCGCAGCCCGAAGAGGCTGATGTCGTCGCCGGTGTTCGCGACGACGGTGACCTCGGAGTCGGCGAGGGCGGGGGAGGAGTCGAGGTGGTGCCGCAGGCCCCGGACGAACCGGGCGCCCCCGACGCCCCCGGCGAGGGCCGTGATGCGCATGGCCGCAGTCTCCCAGCCCGACCGGCGGGGACCGAATCCGGCACCTTCGTCACTCGCGTACCACAGGTGACCGTTCGGGTGAAATCCACCCGATAACACCGAACGGCTTGACGAGCGTGGCATGACACGCGTGTAATTCCATGCATGTACCTCCGGAGCGACCGGCCGGGGTGCACGGGTCGAGGTCGAGGAGGAACCATGCACGAGCTCTTTCTGGTCGAGGGGATGCTCGGGAACGTCGAGCCCGAGGAGGGTGCCCTGTCCTGGCAGGAGCGCTCCCTCTGCGCGCAGACCGACCCGGAGGCGTTCTTCCCGGAGAAGGGGGGCTCCACCCGCGAGGCCAAGAAGGTCTGCGTCGGGTGCGAGGTCCGGTCCGAGTGCCTCGAGTACGCGCTGGCCAACGACGAGCGCTTCGGCATCTGGGGTGGGCTGTCCGAGCGGGAGCGCCGCAAGCTGAAGAAGCGCGCGGTCTGACGCGGGGGCTCCCCCTGCCGACCGCCCCCTGCTGATGACGCTGGCCCCGCCGCGCCCCGTCGACACCGCACCGGCCTCCTCCGCCGGTGCGGCCGCTCCCGTCGTCACGGCGCTGGTCGTGACCCACCGCGACCCCGGCGGCGTCCGCGAGGTCCTCGAGGCCCTGGCCGCCCAGACCCTGCGACCGGACGAAGTCCTCGTCCTCGACCGCACCTCCGGTGCCGTCCTGCCCGAGGGCGACCCCGACGCCGGGCGCACGCTGCCCGAGGTCGTCGGCCGCGCCGCCCGCGACCTGCCGGTCTCCGTCGTGGCGGCCGACCCGCGCTCCTCGGCCCGGCGGGCGGCCTACCGGGCGGTCCTCGACCACGAGCCCGACCCCGCCGCCCCGGCCCTCCTGTGGTTCCTCCCGGTCGGCACGCACCCGGAGCCCGCCGCCCTCGTCCGCCTCGTCGACGCGTGGCGGCGCTCGCCGTCCACGGGTGTCGTCGGCCCCAAGCACGTCGACGTCGACGCGCCGCACCGGCTGCGCGCGGTGTCCATCCGCACGACCCGGGGCGGGCGGCTGCTCGCCCGCCCGGTGCCGGGCGAGCCCGACCAGGGCCAGTACGACACGACCACCGACGTCCTCGCCGTGCCCTTCGCCGGCTCGCTCGTCGAGCGGGGCCTGCTCGTCGGGCTGCGCGGCTGGGAGACGAGCTTCGGCGACGTCGGCGCCGACCTCGACCTCGGCTGGCGCGCCCAGTCCAGCGGCCGGCGGGTCGTCGTCGTGCCGGCCTCGCGCGTGCGCTCGCGCCCCGGCGTCGCCGTCGCCACCGCCACCACCGGCGCCCGGCGCCGCGCCGCCCGCCGGGTCGCGATGGCGCGCGCCCCGTGGTGGGCCACCCCGTTCCTCGCCGCGTGGGTCGCGGTCAGCTCGGTGCTCGCCGCCCTCGGCCTGCTCCTCCTCAAGCGCCCGCGCAGCGCGTGGGCCGAGGTCGCCTCGCTCACCTCCCTCGACCCGGTCCGCGGCTGGCGGGCCCGCTGGCGCACCCGGCACCGCCCGCAGGTGCGCCGCCGCGACCTCCACGCGGTCTTCGAGCCGCGCCGCGCCGTCCTCACCTCGTGGGGCGACTCGGTGCACCACGCCCTCGTCCCGCCGACGCCGCCGATCGGCGACGAGGCCGCCGACCTCAACCCGCGCTCCTGGCTCGTCAAGGTCGTCCGCCATCCCGGCGTCGTCGCCGTCCTCCTCGCCCTCGCGACGACGGTCGCGGCCGGCCGCTCGCTCGGGTTCGGCGTCGTCACCGGCCTCGGCAACGGCCTCACCGGCGGCGAGCTCGTCGGCGCCCGGGCCGACGCCGGCGGCCTCTGGCACGCCTGGCGCGACGGCTGGTCCGGACCGGGGCTCGGCGGCCCCGAGCAGGCCGGCCCGGCGAGCGCGCTGCTCGCCGCCCCCGCCTGGCTCGTCGACCACCTGCCGCTCGTCCCCGACCCGGTCTCGCCCGGGGGCGTCGTCGTCGCCCTCGTCGTCCTCCTCGCGATGCCCGCCGCGGCCCTCTCCGCCTACCTCGCGCTGCGCGTCGCGGCCTCCCGGCGCTGGGTCCGCACCCTCGGCGCGGTGGCGTGGGCCTGCTCGGGCCCGGCGGCGGCGGCCGTCGCCCAGGGCCGGCTCGGCGCCGTCGTCGCGCTCGTCCTCCTCCCGGCCGTCGCCGCGGGGCTGTGGCTCGTCGCCGCGCGCCGGTCCACCGCGACGAGCGCCTTCGCGACGGCCCTGGCCACCACCGTCCTCGGCGCCTTCGCGCCGGTCCTCGCGGGTCTCGCGGTCGTGCTCGCCCTCGTCCTCGCGGTGGTGCGCCGCGGGGTCCGCGGGCACGCGCTCGTCGCCGCGCTCGTCCCGTCGGCCGTCCTCGCGCCGTGGGTGCTCGTCGCCGGGTCGGTGTCGTGGCCCGCGGTCGTCGCCGGCACGGGTCTCGCCCAGTGGGGTGGGGACGCCCCGGCGGCGTGGCGCCTGGCCCTCCTCGACCCCGGCGGCGCGGGGTCGCCGCTCGTCTGGACGGCCGTGCCGCTCGTCGCGCTCGGCCTCGCCGGACTGGCCCGCGGGCGCACCTGGCGCGGCGCGCCGGCCGTGCTCGCCGCGCTCCTGACCGTGCTCCTCGCCCTCGCCCTCGTCGCGCCGCGGCTGCGCCTCGGCACGGTCCCCGCCGGCGTCGAGCCGGCCGGCGAGGCCATCACGCCGTGGGCGGGCACGATGCTCCTCCCGGTCGTCCTCGTCCTCGTCCTCGCGCTGGCCCACGGGCTCGACGTGCTCCCGGTGCTCGCCGCCCGACGCCGCTCGCAGGTGCTCCTGCGGCTCGTCGCGGGCACGGCCGCCGCCGCGGTCGCCGTGCTCGTCGGCGGGGTCGTCGTCGGCACCCTCGGCAGCGGCCTCGCCCCGTGGCGCGACCCGCGCCCGGCCGTCGCCGTCGACCAGGCCGGTGGGGCGTTCGCGACCCGCTCGCTGTTCGTCGTCCCGGGGGACCGTGGCGCCGCCTACCGCTTCGTCGGCCGCGAGGACGCCACGCTCGTGCGCACCCTGCCCGGCGAGCCCGGAGCGGACGCCGCCGTCGCCGCCGACGTCACGGGCCTGCTCGGGGCGGTCCCCGGCAGCGGCGCGCTCGTCGGGGCCACCGCCGCCGACCTGCTCGCCGTCCGCGGCGGCCAGGTCCCCGAGGTGGTGCGTCGCCTCGACGCCACCGACGGCCTCCAGCGCATCTCGCCGCGCGACGGCTGGGAGCTGTGGCGGCTCAGCCCCACCGGCCGGGCCTCGGAGTCCCTCGTCGCGCCGCCCCGGCTCCGGATGGAGAGCAAGGGCGCGACCACCCTCGTCGTCACGACGGGCGCGCACGGGGCCACGTCGACCACCGTTGACGTCCCCGAGGGTGCGCGCCTCGTCGTCGCCGAGCCGGCCGGCTGGGCCGAGCACGCCGTCGTCGAGGTCGACCGGCGCGTCCTCCCACCGGTCGCCGACGCCGCGTCGCCCACCTACGAGCTGCCCCCGGGCCGCGGCACCCTCACGGTGACGCTCACCGACCCGCAGCGCTGGTGGCACCTCGGCCAGGTCCTCGCCCTCGCGGTGCTCGCCTTCCTCGCCGTGCCCTTCGGCCGGCGCGAGACCCGGGTGGTGGCCCGATGAGCCGCCTCGCCCGCCTGCGCCCCGGCCTCCCCGCGGCCACCCGCGTCGTCGTCGGTGGCGGCCTCGCCGCGGCCCTCGTCTGGGTCGCCGCCACGCACGCCGACACCCTCGACCTCGCCGCGGCGAGCGGTGCCGAGGAGGCCCCCGTCGCGCCGACGAGCCTCGCGACGAGCACCGACACGATGTGCCCCGGCAACGAGCTGAGCGGCATCGGCGGGGTCGACGACGTCGGCGTCGGCGGCCTCGTCGCCGCCGCGTCCGGCCCGGAGTCCCTCCTGCCCGTGCCGGCCACCGGCGACGGACGGGCGCGGCTCACCGGCGGCTCGGCCACCCTCGAGGAGCTGTCCGGGCGCCCCACCGCCGCACAGTCACCGCTGCCGCGCACCGGCCCGGTCGCGGTGCGCGCCACCGGGTCCCTCGCCCCCGCGGTCACCGCGACCCAGGAGTGGATCAGCGGCCGCAGCGACCTCCGCGGACTGGTCACCACCCCGTGCCTCGCGGCCGGCTCCGACCTCTGGCTGCTCGGCGGCGGGTCCGGGGCCGGGCGCCAGGAGCGCCTCGTCCTCGTCAACCCCGGTGGCAACCCTGTCACCGCCGACGTCACCGTCCACGGCACGGCCGGCCCCGTCGCCCCCGCACGCACCGAGACGGTGCCCCCCGGGGGCCGGAGCACCCTGCTCCTCGACGCGGTGGCGGGGGAGGAGGGCACGCCCGCGGTGCACGTCGTCGCCGACGGCGGCGGCCTGCACGCCACCCTCACCGACACCTGGCTGGTCGGCAGCACCCCGCGCGGCGCCGAGACCGTCGTCCCCGCCGACGCGCCTTCGTCGGTGCAGGTCGTGCCCGCCGCGGTCCTCGGCTCGGGCCGGGCCACCGTGCGCGTCGTGTCCACGGGCGGTGAGGACGCCGTCGCCAGCGTCACCCTCCTCGGCCGCGACGGACCGGTCGCCACGACGGAGGACACCGTCGTCACCGTCCCCGGTGAGGGCGTCGCCGAGCTCGCGCTGCCCACCGTGCCGCCGGGTGCCTACTCGGTCGTCGTCCGGTCCGACGTCCCCGTCGCCGCCGCGGTGCTCAGCGTGCCGGGTGACGCCAAGGCCGCGGGCGACATCGGCTGGGCCACGTCCGCGCCGGCCCTCGACGGCCTCGGCGGGGCCGCGCTCCCGTCGACCAAGGGGGTCTCGAGGTCACTGCGGCTGGTGAGCACCGGCGGCGCCTCGACCGCCGACCTCACCCTCGTGGTCGACGGGGAGCAGCGCACCCGCACCGTCAGCCTGCTCGCCGACCGCGCCGCCGACGTCGACCTCGCCGGCGCCTCGGCGGTCTGGGTCGAGCGCACCGGGGGGTCGGGGAGCCTGCGCGGCGGGATCGTGTCCGTCGCCGGCTCGGGTGCGGGGCTCGTGCTGTCCGAGATCCCGCTCGAGCCGGTCGCCGTCACCTCGCCGGTCAGCCGGGCCTTCCCGCTGCCCTGACCGGCCCCGCGACGAGCGGGGGCCGGCCCCTCAGCGGTCGGGGTCGGCGTCCGGGTCGAGCTCGTGCGGCGGCACGCCGAGGAGGGCCGCCACCTGCTCGGTGACGACCTCGCGGACGATGTCGGCGAGGTCCTGGTCGTCCTGGGCCCGGGCCTCCACCGGCCGCCGGTAGACGACGACCCGGTCGGTGCGCGACGCGGTCGCCCGCAGCAGCCGACCGAGCGGGGCGACCTGCTCCTCCCACGGCGCCGGGTCGGTGGGGGGGACGTCCTGAACCGCGAACTCGGTTCCGGCGTACCGGGTCCCGAGATGGGGGCGCAACCGGTCGGCGGCGTCGAGGACGAGGTCGTCGAAGCGCTCGCGGCGGGTGGTCATCGCGGGGACCGTGGGCCACGCGAGGGGTCCCCGGTGGCCCCGGCCGTGGCGGTCGCGGCGGCGGGCGGTCACCCGGCCGATGCTACGGCGTGCCTCCGAGGGGACGTCGTACCCGCCGCCTAGAGTCACGTGCGTGAACCTGTCGCGGAAGTGCACCAAGACCGGCTGCCGGCAGCCGGCGGTGGCGACGCTCACCTACGCGTACTCCGACCGGGCGGCCGTCCTCGGTCCGCTGGCCACCTACGCCGAGCCGCACACCTACGACCTGTGCGCCGACCACGCGACGCGCCTCACCGCCCCCCGCGGCTGGGACGTCCTGCGCCTCGCCACCGAGTACCCGGACCCCGAGCCCAGCTCCGACGACCTCCTGGCCCTCGCCGACGCGGTCCGCGAGGCCGGCCGCCCCCGCCCGGCCGCCGAGCCCCCGCCGTCCCACCCCGAGGTCACCGGCGAGGTCGCCCGCCGGGGTCACCTGCGCGTCCTGCGGGGCAGCGCCGAGGCCTGAACCGCCCGCGGCCACACGGCCGTTCCTGCTCGGCCGTTCGGACGATTCACCCCTCGGACCCGTCGCCACCCCTCGTCACCCCGCCCTAGCGTCGGTTCCGCCCAGAATCGTCGCGCAGGGAAAGGGGTCCGCCGTGCACCGGCTGCGTCCGCGTCCCCTGCGTACGGTCTCCCGCGCGGCACGGCGCGACGAACAAGGCGCCGTGGCCCTCGAGGCCGCCCTCGTCTTCATGTTCCTGTTCTTCCTGCTCGCGGGCGTCATCGACATCTCGATGTTCTTCAAGGACACCTACTCGGTCTCCTCCGCCGCCCGGGCCGGCGCCCGGATGGGCTCGGCCGACCCGATGAGCACCACCTTCGCCGCCAGCGCGGCGGGCCAGGCGGTCAGCGCGATGTCGGACCTCGACTACACGCGGGTCGTCGACATCTGGGTGTACGAGGCCAACGACGTCGCCGGCAACCTCGTCTCCCCGCCGGCCTGCCCCGGCGTGACCTGCGTCAAGTACACCGTCAACGCCACCGGCGCGCTGAGCGCCCCCGCGGGCACCTGGCTGGTCCGCAACGCCTGCGCCGGGACCATCGTCGACTCGGTCGGCGTGCAGGTGCGCTACACGCACAAGGCGCCGGTGATGTTCGCCAACAACAAGGTCGTCACGGAACGGGTGTCCATGCGTCTCGAGCAGATCCCCACGACCCAGGCCTGCGCCTCGGTGCTATGACGAGGACCCGCCGCCCCCACCGGGAACGAGGAGCCGTGGCCGTCGAGGCCGCCCTCGTCACCCCGTTCTTCATCATGCTGCTCGTCGGCATCATCGAGTTCGGCATGTTCTTCAAGGACTACCTCTCGGTCGCCAGCGCCGTGCGCGCCGGTGTGCGCACCGCCTCGGCCGAACCGCGGATGAGCACCTACGCCCAGGACGCGGTCAACAGCGTCATGGCCGAGGGGTCGGCCTTCAACCGCGGGCAGGTCCAGCAGCTCTGGGTGTACAAGGCCAACGCCGCCAACAAGTTCCCGTCGGGGGCCAGCAGCTTCGCGGACTGCACGACCTGCGTGAAGTTCACGTGGAACGGCACGTCGTTCGCCCCCACCTACTCGAACTGGGCCGCGGCAGACCAGAAGGCCTGCGCCAAGTCGGCGACGAACACCGCCGGCCCGGACCGCGTCGGCGTCTACATGCGGGTGCGCCACAGCGCCTTCACCAAGTTCGTCTTCACGAACATCACCATCGAGGAGTCCGCCGTTCTCAGCTTCGAGCCCAAGCCGTCGACCCAGACGTGCCAGCCGTGAGCCGCGCCGCCTCCCGCCGGACCCGCGACGAGGGCGGCTACGTCGCCGTCGTGTCCGGCCTGCTGCTCATCGTGCTGCTCGGCTTCTCGGCGTTCGCGGTCGACGTCGGGCACTGGTACCTCGAGGGCCAGCGGGCCCAGCGGGCGGCCGACGCCGCGGCCCTCGCCGGCGTGACGAAGCTCCCCGGCGACCGCCCCGCCGCGTTCCAGACGGCGCGCGACTACGCGACGGGCAACGGCTACACCAACGGCGGCGGGACGACCGTCTCGTCCGCGCTCGCCGGCGGCTCGACGCGCCTGCGGGTCGACGTCAGCACCCAGGTGGCGAACATCTTCGGTGGCTTCCTCGGCCTGCCGACCACCGCCGTCAGCCGGCACGCCGTCGCCGAGTTCGCCGCCCCCGTTCCGCTCGGCAGCCCGTGCAACCGGTTCGGCGACGACCCCGAGAACAGCACCACCTACAACAGCACGAGCTGCAACGCGGCCGGCAACTTCTTCGCGATGGTCGGCAACTACGGCACCGACAAGACCCAGGGCGACGCCTTCCAGAACGGCACCTGCACCAGCGGCGTCGACGGGTGCTCGGGGAGCACCAACACCGACTACGACGAGAACGGGTACGTCTACACGGTCACCCTCCGTCAGGCGGTCACGGACCTGACCATCGAGGCATTCGACCCGGCCCAGGTCGTCACCGGGGCCAAGTGCGACAACCCCCAGCTGAGCGGCGCGGCGGGCCTCAACACGAGCAAGACCCTCGTCACCGACCCCGCCACCCGCTACCAGACCGGCCCGGGGGACTGGTGCCCCGGCGACTCGGCATTCCCGAACTCCAACACCAAGAACATCGGCCTGCTGACGACCGAGTTCACCATCCGCTCGCCGGGGGCGAACCCGTGGGAGCCGACCGCCTGGCCGGTGATGACCGGGACCTGCGCCCCGAAGACCTTCGACGGGTTCAACGAGGACCTCTCGAAGGTGCTCGACAAGACGACGAGCCAGTACAACGCGCGCAAGGACGTGGCGCTGAACTTCCGGCGCTGGGTCCAGCTCTGCAAGGTCCCGGGCTTGACGCCGGCCGGCACCTACTCGATCCAGGTGAAGACCAACGGGCAGGGCACCGACGCCCAGGAGGGTCACAACCGCTTCGCGCTCCGGGCCCGCGGCTCCGGAGCCAACGACAAGGACAACATCGCGGTCGCGGGGTTCACGAAGATGGCCCTCTTCGCCAACACCCCGAACGGCACCTCGACCTTCTACCTCGCCCGCATCCCGGGCAACTCCGACGGGCAGTTCTTCAACGTCAACCTCTTCGACATCGGCGAGGGGGCCGGCACGGGCAGCTACGTGCGCGTCGTGCCCCCCGCCGAGAACGGCTCGAGCGCGAAGTTCTCCGGCTGCACCGGCAAGGGCAAGTACAACGGCGCGCTCATCGACTGCAAGGTGACGGTGAACAGCGGCTTCGACGGCAAGTGGCAGACCATCACCGTGCCGATTCCGTCCACCTACTCCTGCACCGACTCCTCGCCGACCGGCTGCTGGGTCCGCCTGGAGTTCAACTACGGCAGCGGGTCCAGCCCGACCGACACGACGTCGTGGAGCGCCAGCCTCGACGGCGACCCGATCCGACTGGTCGAGTGACATGAGCACCGCGGCGCCGCAGCGACCGACACCCCGGGTGTCGGCGGCGGCGCGGTGCGGGCACCCGGCGGTCGGCAGCACCACCCCTCTCTCGCACCCGCCTCACCCCCAGGAGTCCCCGTGGCTCGTCCCCGTCCCCGGACCCGTCCCTCCGTCCCCCTCGCGCTGAGCGCGCGCGCCCGTCGCCGTCCACGCCGCCGCGACGAGCGCGGCTACGTGGCGGTCACGTCCGCCCTGCTGCTCGTCGTGCTGCTCGGCTTCTCGGCGTTCGCGGTCGACGTCGGGCACTGGTACCTCGAGGGCCAACGGGCGCAGCGGGCCGCCGACGCCGCCGCCCTCGCCGGCGTGACCAAGCTGCCGGGTGACCGGACCGCCGCCTACCAGACGGCGCGCGACTACGCGACGGGCAACGGCTTCACCAACGGCGGCGGGACCACGGTCTCCGCGGCGCTCGCCGGCGGCTCGACGCGCCTGCGGGTCGACGTGACCACCCAGGTGCAGAACATCTTCGGCGGGTTCCTCGGGCTGCCGAGCACCGCGGTGTCCCGGCACGCCGTCGCCGAGTTCGCGGGTCCGGTGCCGCTGGGCAGCCCGTGCAACCGCTTCGGGGACGACCCGGAGGCCGGCAGCACGGCGAGCAGCAACTGCGACAACACCGGCCAGTTCTGGGCCAACATCGGGAGCCCGGCGGCGAACAAGCAGAGCGGCGACGCCTTCCAGAACGACACGTGCACCGCGGCGACCTCGGACGGCTGCCCGGGCAACGACAACGTCGACTACGACCCGCTGGGCCACGTCTACACGATCACCCTCCGGCAGGCCGTCAGCAACCTCACCATCGAGGCCTTCGACCCGGCGTTCGTCGCGGTCGGTGACTACTGCACCCTCGGCGCCGCGAACCTCAACAACGCGAAGAACCTGCCCTACCCGGACGCCGCCCTCGTCTCGAACCCGTCCACGCGGTACGCCGGCGGGACGACCTCGTGGTGCACCGGCGACCAGCCGTTCTCCTCGGCGTCGGCACCGGACACCGAGTTCATCCTCCGCGGGCCGGCCGGCAACCCGTGGGAGCCGACGGCCTGGCCGCAGCTCGGCGGCAGCTGCGCCCCGAAGACCTTCGACGGGTACTACGGGGACCTCAACAAGGTGCTCGACAAGCGCACCACCCAGTACGCGGCGCGCCCCGACGTCGCCGACAACTTCCGGCGCTGGGTGCGGCTGTGCCGGATCAGCGGCCCGGTGCCCGCCGGCACCTACGCGGTGCAGATCCACACCAACGGCCTCGGGGCCGACACCGAGGACGGGCACAACCGCTTCGCCCTGCGGGCCTACGGGACCAACAGCTCGGACAAGGACAAGATCTCCATCGCCGGCTTCTCGAAGATGGTGATGTACGGCAACACCCCGAACGGCACCTCGAAGTTCTTCCTCGCGCGGGTGCCGACGAACTCCAGCGGGCAGTTCCTCAACGTCAACCTCTACGACATCGGCGACGGCGCGACGGCCGGCAGCACGGTCACGGTGGTGCCGCCGATCGAGAGCGGCGGGTCGTTCACCGGGTGCACCGGCAAGGGCCGCGTCAACGGGTCGCTGCCGACCTGCCAGATCTCGGTGAGCAGCACGTACAACGGACGATGGCAGACGATCACGGTCCCCATCCCGTCGACGTACTCGTGCACCGACTCCTCGCCGACGGGGTGCTGGGTCCGGCTGGAGTTCTACTACGGCCCGAGCTCGAGCCCGGCGGACACGACGTCGTGGACGGCAACCCTCGACGGCGACCCGATCCGGCTCGTCGAGTGACGGCGGGGTCCCGGGGCCGCCGGCGACGCCTCCCGTAGGCTCGTCGGCCATGACCGCCCGTTCCCTCGCCGACGTCGTCAAGGCCTACGACGTGCGCGGCACCGTGCCCGACCAGCTCGACCCCGAGGTCGCCCGCGCCCTCGGCACGGCGTTCGCCGACGTCGTCCTCGTGCCGGACGGTGCCGCGGGCTGCGTGCTCGGCCACGACATGCGCGACAGCGGACCCGCGCTCGTCGCGGCCTTCGCGGACGGCGTCCGTGCACGCGGGCTCGACGTCACGCTCGTCGGGCTGTGCAGCACCGACGGGCTCTACTACGCCAGCGGGGCGCTCGACCTGCCGGGCGCGATGTTCACCGCGAGCCACAACCCGGCGCGCTACAACGGGATCAAGCTGTGCCGCAGCGGAGCCCGGCCGGTCGGCCAGGACTCCGGACTCGCCGACATCCGCACCCTCGCGGAGCGGATGCTCGCCGACGGCGTCCCCGCCGACGAACCCACCGGGACCCTCGTCGAGCGCGACGTGCTCGCCGACTACGCCGGCTTCCTCCGCGGCCTCGTCGACCTCTCGGGCATCCGGCCGCTGCGGGTCGTCGTCGACGCCGGCAACGGGATGGGCGGCTTCACCGTCCCCGCCGTCCTCGGCACGGGGGCCGGCCTGACCGCCCTGCCACTCACCGTCGAGCCGCTGTACTTCGAGCTCGACGGCACCTTCCCGAACCACGAGGCGAACCCGCTCGAGCCCGAGAACCTGCGCGACCTGCAGGCCGCGGTCACGGCCCACGGCGCCGACCTCGGGCTGGCCTTCGACGGCGACGCCGACCGCTGCTTCGTCGTCGACGAGCGCGGTGAGCCGGTCAGCCCGAGCGCGATCACCGCGCTCATCGCCCGCCGCGAGGTCGCCCGCGCCGTCGCCGAGGGCGCGGACCCCGCCGACGTCGCGGTCGTGCACAACGTCATCACCTCGGCGCAGGTCCCCGAGGTCATCGCGGCCACCGGCGCCCGGGCCGTCCGCACCCGCGTCGGTCACTCGTTCATCAAGGGCGAGATGGCCCGGCACCGGGCGGTCTTCGGCGGCGAGCACAGCGCGCACTACTACTTCCGCGACTTCTGGTTCGCCGACACCGGGATGCTCGCCGCGATGCACGTGCTCGCGGCGCTCGGCGAGCAGGACGAGCCGCTGAGCGCGCTCATGGCCGACCTCAGCCGCTACCCCGCGTCCGGCGAGGTCAACTCGACGGTCGCCGACGCCGGTGCCGCGACCGACGCGGTCCTCGCCTGGGCGCAGGGGGAGGGGGTCACCGTCGACCGGCTCGACGGGCTGACCCTCGTCCACGAGGGTGGAGCGGACGACCCGATGTGGTGGCTCAACCTGCGGGCCTCGAACACCGAGCCCCTGCTGCGCCTCAACGTCGAGGCCGAGGACGCCGTGACGATGGCCCGGGTGCGCGACGCCGTGCTCGGCATCGTCCGGGGCTGACGGCCGCGCAGCCGCGCCGCAGCGTCCTCGCAGCGGCCCGCGGCAGGCTCGGGACGTCCGCGAGACGCCACCCGCAGGAGGTCGCCGTGCACCACCGTCCAGCCCTCGCCCTCGCCGCCGCGTCGGTCCTCACCGCCCTGGCCGCCGTCCCGGCCCTCGCCGACCCGCTGCCGTCCACGACCGGCCTGTCCGGGCTGCGGCAGGCCACGGTCGACCGCGCCGACGCCGCCCTCAACAACCCCCGGTCGTTCAAGCTCGCCGGCTCGAACACGCTGCACAGCAGCACGGTCAAGAAGGCCCAGAACCGCAACGTCCTCGAGCTGTCCGGCAGCAACGACAACCGGGTGGTCTACAACGACTACAACGGCAACTCGTGGTGCGGCTCGTTCATCGCGGCGATGTGGACCGGCCACACGATGCCCGACCCCGCGGCCTTCCCGCGCATCCCGACGAGCTACGAGAGCTCGCAGGCCTGGCGCACCGACCCGCGCGTCGCCGACCGGTGGCATCCGTACACCGGGGCGCGACAGGCCCTCCCGGCGCCCGGAGACGTGCTCGTCTGGAGCGACGACGGCTCGAGCCGGGCCGGCCACGTCGGGCTCGTCGTCAAGGTCACCGCGAGCACGCGCACCATCCTCACCGTCGAGGGCAACGTCGACGGCGACGAGATCGCCCGGAAGAGCTACACGTGGGGCACCGGCGGCCCGCAGCGGGCCGGGAAGACCTTCCGCGGGTACACCTCGCGGGAGTGAGGTCCGCGGTGACGGCGCGTCAGGCGGGGCCCGGGGAGCGCCGCTGCGGGGCGGCCACGCGCGAGGCGGTGGCCCGTCGCAGCGCCGTCTGCTCCAGCCGCAGCGCCTCGCTCGCGCCCACCGCGTCCCCGGCGGCGTCGAGGGCGGCCGCGAGCACCTGGTAGGTGAAGGCGACGCTCAGCGGGCGGTCGAGGGCGGTGAACTCCTCGACCGCCCTCCGCAGCTCGGCCTCCGCCTCGCCGAGCCGGCCGAGCGCGAGCAGCGCCCGCGCCCGGGTCCGGCGGGCCCGGGCGGTGAGGAAGGCGTCGCGGGAGGCCGAGGCCCGCTCGAGCGCGGTGCCGGCCTCGTCGAGGGCCTCGGTGGCGTGCCCACCCGCGAGGCTCACCTCGGCCCGGGCGTCCAGCGCGTACGAGTACATGTGGACGGCCCCGACGCCGGAGAGGATCTCGAGCGACTCGTCGACGAGCAGGGTCGCCGGCCCGAGCTCGCCGGTGCGGCGGCGCGCGCGGGAGAGCTCGAGGGTCGCGAGCGCGTACGCGACGGTGCGCGGCGTGTCGCGGAGGATCTCGCGGGCGCGGGTGAACTCGCGGGCCGCGTCGGAGAGCTCGTCGTAGTCGTTGTGGACGGTGCCGCGGGCGATGGCCGCCCAGGCCGCGAGCGTGTGGTCGGACACCCGGCCGATCGAGGACTCGGCCGTCGCGATCGCGGCCTCCGCCTCGTCGCGCCGGCCGAGCGAGGTCGAGGCCTGGGCGCTGACGAGGGACGCGGCCGCCGCGGCGCCGTGCGCACCGAGCAGCAGCAGCCGGGGCCGGGCCCCCTCGGCGAGGTCGTGGGCCTCGCGGGAGGCCGACCGGCGGTCCTGGAGCAGCCAGGCCCGGCAGAGGAGGAGGTGGGCGGCGCCGAGGCGGCTGTCGTCGTCGGCCCCGCTCAGGGCGCGGGCGACCTCCGCCTCGGCCTCGAACCACGCGTGCAGGTCGCTCGCCGCGTCGGTGCCGAGGGCGCAGTCGTCGAGCAGCCGCCAGGCGAGGTCGGGGCGTTGGCTCGCCACGGACCGGGCGAGGGCGACGAACAGCGGTGTCTCGGTACGGAAGAAGCGGCGCGACCGCCGCCGGGTGCGTGGTCGCGGCTCGGGGGTGCCGAGCTCGGGGGAGCGGGGCGCGACGGGGAGGAAGCGGTGGGGCCGGTCCTCGAGGAACGCCGCCGACCGCGCCAGCGCCGCCGCGGCGGCCGCCTCCGTCTCGCGCCGGGTGTCCGGGTGGGCGGCGGTGCCGGCCCCCGCGCCCCGGGCGGCGCCGGCGCGCACCTGGGCCCGGACGAGGTCGTGGAGCCGGTACTGGGTGTCGTGGTCCTCGCGGACGACCGGCTCGACGAGGCTGGCCTCGAGCATGGCGTCGAGGGCGGCGTCACCCGCGGCGGGGTCGCCGAGCACCGCGCCGGCCACCCATCCGCTGAACGCGTCGGCGGGCAGGTGCGCCAGCGCCGCCACGCAGCGCTGCGCCGTGGCGTCGAGGCCCTCGAGGAGCTCGTCGAGGCTCTCGCGGAGGACGGCGATCTCGTCGGTGCCGGGGGTGCGGCCGAGCCGCTCGAGGCGCTCGACGACGTCGTCGAGCCCGAGGTCGGGACGCTGGCTCAGCCGGGCGGCCGCGAGGCGCAGCGCGAGTGGCACGGCCCCGGTGAGCCGGACGACGTCGTCGACGGCGTCCGGGGCCTCGGCGACCCGGTCCGCGCCGACGAGGGCCTCGAGCAGCGTGCGCGCGGCGGCGGGGTCGAGGCTGCGCAGCCGGACCCGGTGCCCCGCCCCGAGCCCCTCGACGGGCCGGCGCGAGGTGACGAGGGCCATCGAGCCCGGACCGGCCGGGAGCAGGTCGGTGACGTCCTCGCCGCCGGTGACGTTGTCGAGGACGACGAGCACCCGGCGGCCGTCGAGCAGCGAGCGGAAGAGGCCGGCCCGGGCGCGCGGTGACGCCGGGACGGCCTCGGGGTGCACACCGAGCAGCGGGAGGAACGAGGTGACGACGGCCTCGACCGGCACGCCACCGGGGCTGTTGGCGCCGTCGTGGTAGAGCGTGCCGTCGGGGAACAGGTCACGCAGCGCGTGGCCGGCCTCGAGGGCGAGGGCCGAGGTCCCCGACCCGGGGAGCCCGGTGACGGCGACGACGACGGGTCCGTCGTCGAGGCCCTCGGCGGCCCGTCGCACCTCCGCGAGCTCGGTGACCCGCCCGACGAACGGGTCGGGTCGACGGGGCAGCGTGCGCGGCACCGGCAGGCCGAGCACCGTGGGCTGGGCCGGCGGAGTGCTCGGGTGCTCCGGTGCCTCGGGGGCGGGGATGGCGTCGTCGAGCGGCTCGGGGCGGCGCCCGACGGGCACTCCCGAGAGGACGATGCGCTGGGCCTCGGTCAGCTGGTCCGAGGGACGCACCCCGAGCTCGTCGTCGAGGCGGGCCCGGGCCTCCTGGAACACCTCGAGCGCCCGGCCCTGCTGGCCGGTGGCGGCGAGGGCGAGCATGAACAGCGCGACGAAGCCCTCGTGGTACGGGTGCCGGGCGCACAGGGCGTCGAGCTCGGCGACGAGCCCGTCGTGGGCCCCGGAGCGCAGCGCGGCGTCGTGGCGCTCCTCGAGCACCGAGAGGCGCTCCTGGACGAGGCGGTTGCGCTCGACCTCGACCGCGGCCGTCTCCGGGGCGCCCTGGAGGGGCTCGTGCCCGAAGACGGCGAGCGCGGCGTCGTAGCGGCCGAGGGCGGCGACGGGGTCCTCCGGGCGCAGGGCGCGGGCCTCGGCGACGGCATCGCCCCAGAGGGCGAGGTCGACGGCGACGCCCTCCCCGAGGCGGTAGCCGCGCCCCTCGGTGACGATGACCGGCAGCTCGGCGCCGGCCTTGCGGCGGATGCCGGAGACGAGCGACTGGACGCGGTTGCGCACCGACGACGGCGGCTCCCCGTCCCAGAGCCACTCGGCGAGGGTGTCGACGCCGACGTGGCCGTGGAGGGCCGCCGAGGCGAGCAGCCCGTGCTCGAGCTCGGTGAGCCGCACGGGCCCGGCGTCGGTGGACAGGCGCACCCTGCCGAGGATCTCGAGCTGCACCAGGTCCGTCCCTCCGCACGTGTCGTCACAGGGGACCCTAGGCACGGGATCCGCAGGTCACAACACGGGAGGCCGGGGAGCACTCCCCGCCGCGGTCGGCGTGTGGAAGGATCGGGGCCGTCCCCGAACCACCCCCCGAGAGGACCCCATGAGCGAGCCGGCCGGCCCCAGCTCCCACCTCGAGCCCTGGCTCCGCGAGATCCTCCGCTGCCCCGCGTGCCGCAGCGAGCTGCGCGACGCCGACGGCCCCGCCGGCCCCGAGCTGGTCTGCACGAACGCCTCGTGCGGGCTGGCCTACCGCATCGACGAGGGCGTGCCCGTGCTGCTCGTCGACGAGGCCCGCCACCCCTCCTGACCCTCCCCCCGAGGAGCCGCCCGCGATGCCCTGGGTCGACGAGAACCGGCTGGACGACGTCGCCGCGCTCGCGGCGCTCGACACCCGCGACACGCTGCGCTGGCTGGCCTCGGCCGGCGCGCAGGTGCGTCGCGCGGTGGTCGCCGCGCAGGAGGCCGGCGTCGAGCGGGTCGCCGGCGGTGAGCGTCCGCGCTCGGTCCTCGTCGCGGCCCTCGGTGGCTCGGGGATCGTCGGCGACGTCCTCGACCTGCTCGCCGAACCGGGGTCGCCGGTGCCGGTGTCGGCCCGCCGCGACGCACCGCTGCCGGGATGGGTCGGCCCGCTCGACCTCGTCATCGCCGTCTCGCAGTCGGGCCGGGCGGCCGGCCCGCTGGCCCTGGCCGCGGAGGCGGCCCGCCGGGGCGCCTCGCTGCTGACCGTAGGCGCGGCCGACTCGCCGCTCGCCGAGGTCTGCGCCCGGGCGCGGGGGGTGCACGTCGAGGTGGCGCTCGCCGCGCCGTCGTCGCGCACGGCGCTGTGGTCGCTCCTCACCCCGGTGCTCGTGGCCGCCGACGCGCTCGGGCTGGCGGCCGCCCCGCCGGCCGTCCTCGACGCCGTCGCCGACGTCCTCGACGAGGTCGCCGAGGAGTGCCGGCCCTCGTCCGACGCCTTCGTCAACCCGGCCAAGGTGCTCGCCACCGGCCTCGACGGCACGGTGCCCGTCGTCCTCGGCGACGGGGCGCTCACCGGTGTCGCGGCCTGCCGGGCCGCCCAGATGCTCTCGCGCACGGCCCGGGTGCCCGCGACCCACGGCGCGCTGCCGGACGCCGCCGCGTCGGTCGTCGCGACCCTCGACGGACCGTTCGGCAGCGGGTTGGGCGCGGCTCCCACCGGCGAGCGCGACATCTTCGCCGACCCCTACCTCGACGGCCCCGCGCTGCCGCGGCTCGGGCTGCTCGCCCTGCGCGACCCCGCCCTCGAGCCCGCCGGCGCCGCGCTCGCCGAGGCGGTGCTCGGGTCGGCCCGCGAGTCGGGCGCCGTCGTCCTCGAGCACGAGGCGCGGGCGGGTCACCCGGTCGAGCGGTTCGCCTCGCTCGTCGGCCTCACGGACTTCGCGGCCACCTACCTGGCCCTCGGCCTCGGGCTCGACCCCTCGGTGTCGCGCCACGTCACCGACCTGCGCGACCGCACCTCCTGAGCCGGTCCGGCGGTCGGGGGCCGTCCGTTGGCGCGACCCGCCGTCAGCCGTTCTCGGCGTGGTGCCGGCCGGTCTGCGCCTCCCGGGCCTCCCCGAGGCTGCGCTCCTGCACGACACCGGGGTCGTGCCCGGGGTCGGGGACGGGGATCGAGGCCTCGACCTCGTCACCCATCTCCTCGGCCCGCTCGACCGCGTCCCGGTGGATCGCGGCGATGTCCTCGGCCTCGGCCCGCCACTGGCGAGCGGCCTTGCCCGTGCGCTCCTCGTCCTCGGCCGCTTGGGCGTGTGCGGCGTCCTGCCGGGCCCGCTCGCTCGGTTCGATGTCCATGGGTGGGGGGTACCCGTCGGCGTCTCGGCCCAATCCCCACGTCGCGAGGAGCCGGGGGACGGCCGGGGGTGGGGGGGGGGGGGGGGGCCCCCCACCCCCCCGCCCCCCCCCCCCCCACCCCCGCCCGCGGCGGACGCCGGAGCGCCCGGTCAGGGGCTCGGCTGGGCCAGCGCCAGGGCCTGGGCGCCCGGCAGCCGCAGCAGGTCCTCACCGGTGAGCAGCAGCTTGCTGCGGCGCAGGCCGCTGCCGACCACGACCTCGCCGGCGGCCACGACGGCCTCGTCGACGAGCACCGGCCAGTCGGCCGGCAGCCCGACGGGCGTGATGCCGCCGTACTCCATGCCGGTCAGCCCGACCGCCTCGTCCATCGGGGCGAAGGAGATCTTGCGGACGTCGAGGTGGCGGCGGACGACGCCGTTGACGTCGGCGCGGTGCGTCGCGAGCACCATGACCGCCGCGTGGGTCGTGACGCCGCCCCGCCGCCCCGCGACGACGACGCAGTTCGCGCTGGCCCCGAGGGCGACGTCGTAGGCCGCGCAGAACGCGGCCGTGTCGGCGAGGTCGGCGTCGATGGGGGCGACGAGCGCGCCCGGCACCGACACCACCGCCCCGGCCACCGGCGCCGCCAGCAGCTCGGGCCGGTCGGTGGCCGGCGCCCAGTCGAGGGTTCCGCGAGAGGTCGGCATGCGACCGACGCTAACCGACGAGCGGTCCCTAGGATCGGGCCCATGGCGAGCGAGGGTGGACGGACGGCGATCATCGCGGCGCTGCTGGCGAACCTCGGGGTCGCGGTCACCAAGCTCGTCGCCTTCCTCCTCACCGGCTTCTCCTCGATGCTCGCCGAGTCGGTGCACTCGCTCGCCGACACCGGCAACCAGGTGCTCCTCCTCGTCGGCAGCCGGCGCGCCAGCCGCGACGCCACCCTCGAGCACCCCTTCGGCTTCGGTCAGCAGCGCTACGTCTACTCGTTCATCGTCGCGATCATGCTCTTCGTCCTCGGTGGGGTCTTCGCGCTCTACGAGTCGTACGAGAAGGTGCGGGAAGCGGTGCAGGACACCGACTACGACCCCTTCGAGTCGCAGTGGTGGTGGGTGCCGGTCGCCGTGCTGCTCGTCGCGATGGTCCTCGAGGGCTTCAGCCTGCGCACCGCCGTCCGCGAGTCCAACGCCATCCGCCGCGGCCGCTCGTGGGTGCGCTTCATCCGCACGACGAAGTCGCCGGAGCTGCCCGTCGTCCTCCTCGAGGACTTCGGGGCCCTCCTCGGCCTCTCGTTCGCGCTGGCCGGCGTGGGGCTGACGCTGCTCACCGGCAACCCGGTGTGGGACGGCCTGGGGTCCGGGGCCATCGGCGTCCTGCTCGTCGTCCTCGCCGCCGTGCTGGCGGTCGAGATGAGCTCGCTGCTCGTCGGCGAGTCGGCGTCCCTGCCGGTGCGGAAGGGCATCCTCGCGGCCCTGGAGTCCCCGGAGGTCGTCGACCGCGTCATCAACAGCCGCACGATGCACCTCGGGCCCGATGAGCTGCTCGTCGCCGCCAAGCTCGCGGTGGGGGAGACCGACAGCGCGGCCGAGGTGGTCGCAGCCATCAACGAGGCCGAGCGGGCCGCGCGCGAGAGCGTCCCGCAGCTGCGCCTCGTCATCTACCTCGAGCCCGACGTCGACCTCACGCCCGGCAGCCCGAGCGTCGACGGCCCCGGGGTGCCGGAGGGCGCCGACGAGGCCTCGGAGTCGGCCGTCGAGGACGCCTCCCGGGGCTGAGCCCGCACGTCGGTCAGGGGATGCGCGCGGCGTCGGGGTCGGCGACGACGAACACGTACCGCACCCAGAGCCACATGAGGACCACCTCGAGGACCACGACCACGCCCAGCAGCACGGCCCGCCGCCGCGGCGGGAGGTCGGCGGCCATCGGGCCGACGGTGCCGAGCGGGACGAGGGTCAGCAGGGTGTGCCGGATGATCCCCGCGTTCGGCGGTGCGGTGGCGAGCACGAAGACGAGGTAGGCGCCCGCCCAGGTGCCGAGGTGGTCGGCGGGCCCGTCCGGGACGCGGCGGCGCAGCCGGAGGGCGACGAGCGCCACGAGGAGCACGGCGGCGAGGACGGCCGGCACCTGCAGCCCGTTGGTCCACAGGCCGCTGAACCAGCCGCCCACCGAGAGCCCGTCGGAGCGCCAGGCCTTGAGCGTCTCGGAGTAGGCGGCCGCCGACCCGGAGATCACCCCGGCGAGCACCGGCCAGAGGAAGGCCAGGGCCCCGATGCCGGCGACCCGCGCGAGGAAGCGCCGGTCGGCGAGCACGGCCCGCAGCCGGCCCCCCTCGGCACGCCAGCGGACGACGAGCATCAGCAGCGCGACGGGGAGCAGGACCGGACGGGTCAGGGCGAGGAGGGGGGCGACGGCCCACGCGACCCGCCACCGGTCCTCGGCGACCGCTCGCAGGAGGACGACGACGAGGAGCAGCGCGAGCCCGTCGCTGTACGCGGCCTGGAGCACCGGGGCGGCGGGGAAGAAGGACAGGACGGCGACCGCGGCGACCGCCGGGCCGCGACCCCGCGTCACGAGCAGCCAGCGGAAGAGCAGCACGACGGCGGCGGCCGACGCGAGGAGGGAGACCGTCGTCGCCGCGGCCTCGAAGCCGAGCCCGGTGACCGCCATCACCGCGCGGACGACCGCGGGGTAGACGGGTGAGAAGGCGAGGGCGCTCTGCCCAGAGGCCTCCGCTGCCTCGACCCCGCCGTACCCGTGCAACGCGATCGTCTTGAACCACTGCCCGTCCCAGTTCGACAGGATCTCGAGGTAGGAGGGCCCCGCGGGACGCGTGCCCTCGACGTGCCAGAACGGGTAGTCGGTGAGGTCCGGCTGACGCCGGGCCGCGACGGTGAGCATCGCCCCGGAGACGACGCGGGCCACGGCGAACACGACCAGGGGCAGCAGGAGGTCGCCGACACGGCGTCGCGCCGTCTGCGCGGGCTCGGTGGAGGGTCGCTGGTCGGTCAGGGCCACGTGGCGCACGTTAGCCGCCGGGTCGAGACGCTGTCGCGGCGTGGAGAGACCCCTCGGCCGTTCGGCCGGTCGAGACGGTCGAGATGGCGGCACTTCATCACGCAGACCAGGTAGGACGCGTGGGAAAGTGCCGATCAGGCACGCCCGGCTGTCGTGCCGGGTAGGGTGCCACCGCGCCCGGGGGGACCGGTCGGTGGCCGAGGGACGGTCAGCGGGGAAGCGCGGGACGGGTCATGGCGGTGCGCGTGGGGCTTCTCCGGATCGACGTGGACGAGGTGCCGCGCGCCGCCCGGCACGCGCTCTGGATCGGGCTGCTCCCGGCCGCCTGGGTCTTCCTCGGGAGCCGGCGCCACGTCATCGGCCTGGACTCGGCCCACGCCTACTGGCACGCCTGGCAGCAGGACCTCTACGGACCTTCCCCCGGGTCGTTCGACGCGTACAGCTACGCGCCCGTCTTCGCGCAGGTCATCCACCCCTTGGCGGGCGTGCCGTGGTCGGTGTTCCTCGTCGTGTGGTCCCTCCTGCTCGCGGCGGCCCTGGCGTGGCTGCTGTGGCCACTGCCCGGCGCCTGGCGCTGGCTCGCCCTCGGGTACGCCCTTCCTCCCGCCGTGGCCATCGGCAACATCGAACCGCTGGTCGCGGTGGCGGTGGTCGTGGGCTCGACCCGTCCCGGCGCCTGGGCCTTCCCGCTCCTGACGAAGATCACTCCCGCGCTCGGTGTCGTGTGGTTCGCGGTGCGTCGCGAGTGGGGGCGGCTCGCCGCCGTGGCCCTGTGGACCGCGGCGATCGTCGGCGCCTCGGCGGCGGCGGATCCCGACGCCTGGGTGCGGTGGGTGCGGTACCTCGTCGAGAGCGAGGAGACCACGCAGGTCCGCGACCTTCCCCTGTGGGTGCGGCTGCCGCTCGCGGCGGGACTCGTGGCCTGGGGTGCCGCGCGGGACCGCCGCTGGCTGCTGGCCGTCGGGATGGTCGTCGCGATGCCGCTCTGGTCCTCGGGAGTCCTGCTCCTCCTGGCCGCTGTCCCGAGGTTGCTCACCACGTCCCTAGGGCCGACGTCGAGCGGCGCGGGGTCCCCGGGGAGTGTCGAAGCAGGGAGCGCGGACTTCGAGATGACCGGGCGGCTGCGGTAACCTGTTGCGCTGCACCACCGGCCTGGGTGATGACCCTCGCACTGCGCGGCCCAGATGGGCGATGCCGGTCAATCGAACGCAACGACCTCCTGAGGAGCTCACGCATGTCCGTTGACCACAAGGTCCGCGACCTCTCGCTCGCCGAGTCCGGTCGCCACCAGATCCGCCTCGCCGAGCACGAGATGCCCGGCCTGATGTCCCTGCGCGCCGAGTTCGGCGACAGCCAGCCGCTCAAGGGCGCGCGCATCGCCGGCTCGCTGCACATGACCGTGCAGACCGCCGTGCTCATCGAGACGCTCACCGCGCTCGGCGCCGAGGTCCGCTGGGCCTCCTGCAACATCTACTCGACCCAGGACGAGGCCGCCGCGGCCATCGTCGTCGGGCAGGGCACCCCCGAGGACCCGCAGGGCGTCCCGGTCTTCGCCTGGAAGGGCGAGACCCTCGAGGAGTACTGGGACTGCACCGAGCAGATCCTCACCTGGCCCGGCGGCGCCGGCGCCAACATGATCCTCGACGACGGCGGCGACGCCACGATGCTCGTCCACAAGGGCAAGGAGTGGGAGGCGGCCGGCCAGGTGCCGCCCACCGACGAGGACGACTCCGAGGAGTTCGGCGTCTTCAAGGCCGTCGTCCGTCGCACGATGGACCAGGACCCGCAGAAGTGGACGAAGGTCGCCGCCGAGATCAAGGGCGTCACCGAGGAGACCACCACCGGCGTCCACCGCCTGTACCAGCTGGCCGAGGCCGGCGAGCTGCTCTTCCCGGCGATCAACGTCAACGACTCGGTCACCAAGTCCAAGTTCGACAACAAGTACGGCTGCCGCCACTCGCTCATCGACGGCCTCAACCGCGCCACCGACGTGCTCATCGGCGGCAAGGTCGCCGTCGTCGCCGGCTACGGCGACGTGGGCAAGGGCTGCGCCGAGTCGCTGCGCGGTCAGGGCGCCCGCGTCATCGTCACCGAGATCGACCCGATCTGCGCGCTCCAGGCCGCGATGGACGGCTACCAGGTCGCCAAGCTCGAGTCCGTGCTCGAGCAGGCCGACATCGTCGTCACCTCCACCGGCTGCTTCAACGTCGTCACCGCCGACCACATGCAGCAGATGAAGAACAAGGCGATCCTCGCCAACATCGGCCACTTCGACAACGAGCTCGACATGGCCGGCCTCGCGAAGGTCCCCGGCGTGCAGAAGCAGGAGATCAAGCCGCAGGTGCACGAGTGGACCTTCGAGGACGGCGACTCGATCATCGTCCTGTCCGAGGGCCGCCTCATGAACCTCGGCAACGCCACCGGCCACCCGAGCTTCGTCATGTCGAACTCCTTCTCGAACCAGACCATCGCCCAGGTCGAGCTGTTCACGAAGACCGACGAGTACATCGACGAGGACGGCAAGCCGGAGGTCAAGACCCTCCCGAAGCACCTCGACGAGAAGGTCGCCGAGCTGCACCTCGAGGCCCTCGGGGTCGAGCTCACCGAGCTCACCAAGGAGCAGGCCGAGTACCTCGGCGTCGACGTCGCCGGCCCGTACAAGCCGGAGCACTACCGCTACTGAGCCACCGGCTCACAGCACGCCACGAGGGCGCCGTCGGGACCACCCGGCGGCGCCCTCGGTCGTCCGCCCGGACCCGGGTCGGCCGAACGTCCAGTTGTCCCGGCGTCCCCTCGCCCGCCGCGCCGGCCCGCTCCTAGCGTCGACCCGTCACAGTCGGACGGCTCGGCGGAGGTACTCGGTGTCGGACACGCACCCCCGCGCCCACGCGGCCGGAGACGCTCCCTCGGGCGCCTCCCCGTGGTCGGGCGGCGTCTCCGTCGTCGTCCCCTGCTACCGCTCCGAGGGCACGCTCGCCGACCTCGTCCGCGCCGTCGTGCCGGCCCTCGCCGCGCTCACCCCCCACCACGAGGTCCTCCTCGTCGTCGACGGCTCGCCCGACGACACCGCCACCGTCGCCCGCGCGGTCGCCGCCGAGCACCCCGCCCAGGTCGTCCGGGTCGTCGAGCTGCGGCGCAACTACGGCCAGCACAACGCCCTGCTCGCCGGGGTGGCCCGGGCCCGCTACGCCGTCACGGTGACGATGGACGACGACCTCCAGCACCGGCCCGACCAGCTCGCCACCCTGCTGGCGCCGCTCGCCGACCCCCGCACCGACCTCGTGTACGGCGTCGCCGTCGACGAGGAGCACGGCGCGGCCCGCTCGCTCGCCTCCCGCGTCGTCAAGTCCGCGCTGGCCATCGCCGGGGTCCCGAACGCGCGCGACGTCAGCGCCTTCCGCGCCTTCCGCACCGACCTGCGCGAGGCCTTCAGCCACGTCACCGACCCGTTCGTCTCGCTCGACGTCGTCCTGTCCTGGGCGACGACCTCGGTCGAGCGCGTGCCCGTCCGGATGGACCACCGCAGCGTCGGCACCTCGAACTACACCGTCCGCGGCCTGCTCAAGCACGCCGCGAACATGGCGACCGGCTACAGCGTCCTGCCGCTGCGCCTCGTGACGATGCTCGGCCTCGCCGTCTCCGTCCTCGGGGCGGTCGCGCTCGTCGCCGTCCTCGGCATGTACTGGACCGGCCGGATCCAGGTCGCCGGCTTCACGACCGTCGTCGCGATGCTCGGCATCCTCTCCGGCGCGCTCATGCTCTCGATCGGCATCGTCGGCGAGTACCTCGGCCGCCTCCACGTGCGCTCGATGCAGCGCCCCGCCTACGTCGTGCGGCCCGAGCCGCTGGCCACCTCCGCCCTCCTCGACGTCCCGGCCCGGCCGGCGTCCGCCGCGCTCTCGGAGCATCCGTGACCACCCGGACGACCCGGACCCGGCTACGGCCCGCGGCCCCCGTCGCGCCCCCCGTCGCCCCGGTCCGGTTCACCGCCCCCTTCCGCACCGGCCGCGAGCAGGAGCTGCTCGCCCAGGTGCTCGCCTCGCCGATGTGGCACGGCGACGGCGTCCACACCCGGACGGCCGAGGCCCTGCTGCGCGAACGGCTCGGCGGCGGGTGCGTGCACCTGACCCCCTCGTGCACGCACGCCCTCGAGCTGGCCGCGGTGCTCCTCGACCTCGGCCCCGGCGACGAGGTCGTCTGCCCGAGCTTCACCTTCACCTCGACCGCGACGGCGATCGCCATCCGGGGCGCGACCCCGGTCTTCGTCGACGTCCGCCCGGACACCCTCAACCTCGACGTCGACGCCGTCGAGGCCGCCCTCACCGAGCGCACGCGGGCGGTGTTCGTCGTCCACTACGGCGGGGTCGCCGCCGACGTCGACCGGCTCCGTGCCCTCTGCGACGCGCGGGGCCTGGCCCTCGTCGAGGACAACGCGCACGGCCTCGGCGGGGCGTGGCGCGGCCAACCGCTCGGGTCGTTCGGCACCTTCGCGACGCAGAGCTTCCACGACACGAAGAACGTCACGAGCGGGGAGGGCGGCGCCCTCGTCGTCAACGACCCCGCCTTCCGCGCGCGGGCCGAGGTGGTCCGGGAGAAGGGCACCGACCGCTCCCGGTTCCTCCGCGGCGAGGTCGACAAGTACACGTGGCAGGACCAGGGGTCCTCGTACCTGCCGAGCGAGCTGCAGTCGGCGGTGCTCGTCGCCCAGCTCGAGGCCTTCGACGACATCCAGGCCCGCCGGCACCACGTCTGGGACCGGTACGCCGCCGAGCTCGCCCCGTGGGCGGCCGCGCACGGCGTGCGGCAGATGGTCGTGCCGGACGGCGCGGAGCACCCGGCCCACCTCTACTACCTCCTCCTCCCGTCGGCCGCCGACCAGGGTGGCCTCATCCGCCACCTCGGGATGCAGGAGGTGTCGGCGGTCTTCCACTACCAGCCGCTCGACTCCTCGCCGGGCGGCCGGGCGCTCGGCCGCACGCCGTTCCCCTGCCCGGTGACCGCGGACGTCGCCGCGCGGCTCGTGCGGCTGCCGCTGCACGCGGGCCTGACCCGCCAGGACGTCGACCGGGTGGTCGCGGCGGTTCTCGCCTATCGTCCGGTGGCATGAGCTGGGACGACCTCGAGGGGGCCGGGGTCGACGCGAGCGCGAGCGAGGTCGACACGCGGCGCTTCGGGTTCCCCGTGGCCAGGGTCCGGGTCGGTCGGAGGAGCACCGACGACGAGGCCGTGGCCGGTGTCCTCGAGGCGTTCGAGCGGCTGCGCCCCGACGTCCTCGTCGCCCGCTGGCCGGCGGACCGGGTGCGGCTCGCCGGCGCGCTCACGCGGCACGGCCTCGAGGTCCTGCCCGCCGACACCCTCGTGTACTGGGAGGGCGACGCGGCCGCGGCGAGCGGTGACGGCGCCGACGACGTCGTGCCGCTGGCCGAGGCACCCCACCTCGCGGGCGCCGTGGGGGACCTCGTCGCGGCCACCTTCGCCGACTACCCGACGCACTACCTCGCGAGCCGCGCCTTCCGGCCCGACCTCGTCCTCGCCGGCTACGTCGACTGGGCCCGTCGCACCGCCGGGGAGCACCCGGAGGAGGTCCTCCTCCGGCTCGTCGACGGCGCCCCCGCGGCGGTCGCGACGACGGCCCGCGTCGACGGCGGGCGGGCCACCGAGGTGCTGCTCGCCGGCACCCACCCGGACCACCGCGGCCGGGGCGTCTACCGGGCGCTGCTCACCGGCGTGCTGGGCGCGGCCTGCGCCGCCGGCAGCCAGCGGCTCGTCATCTCCACGCAGGCCTCGAACACCGCCGTGCAGCGCGCGTGGTGCGGCCTCGGGCTCCGACCGGTGTCGGCGTGGACCACCGTGCACCTGCGTCGTGGCTGAGGCCGCCGCACAGCACGACGTCGGCAGGTCCGCCCGGGTCCCGCTCGTCGTCGCGGGCGTCGTGTCCGTGGGGCTGCTCGTCCTCCTCCTCGGGTCGGCGTGGCGCGGCCTGGACCCGATCGACGAGAGCTACGTCCTACGGCTCGTGCGCCACCCCCGGTCGTCGGTCGCCGCCGGCGAGGTCTACCTCTTCCCGTTCCTCCTCCACCCCCTGCTCGCCCTCTGCGGCAACGACGTCGGGCTCTTCAGGCTCGTCGGCGACCTCGTCGTCGGCGCGGTGGCCGCGGGCTGCTTCGTCGAGGGAGCGCGGCTGGTCGCCTCGCGCCCGCAGCGACTGGCGCTCGCCGTCGGCGCGCTGACCACGGCCGCCGCCGCACAGCTGGTGTTCCTCCTCGAGGTCCGTGTCCTCAGCTACCGGTCGCTCGCCCTCGTCGGCCTGCTCCTCGCCGCCTGGGGCGTCGCCCGCGTGCAGCGCGGCCGCCCGCTCGGTGGCGGCGCCCTCCTCGGGGCGGGCGCGTGCCTCGTCTTCGTCGCCAAGCCGACCTCGGCGGTGGCCCTGCTGCTCGTCGTCGTCGCGCTCGGGCTGTGGGTCCGACCGCCGCTGCGCTCGCTGCTCACCGCGGCCGGTGCGCTGCTCGCCGGCTCCGTGCTCGTGCTGGCCCTGGCCCGGATGACGCCGGGCGACGCGGGGCGCTACCTCGCCGGGGGCCTGGACGTCGTGCGCCGGACCGGTGCCTACCCGAGCGTTCCGCAGCTGCTGGGCCTCGGCCCGGTCGACGTCGTGGCCCTCCTCTTCGCGGTGCCGCTCGTCGTCGTGCTCGGTGCGTGGCTCGTCGGGCGCCGCCACGCCGACGACGGCGCCACGCGGGTCGACGCGATCGTCGCCCCCCTGCTCGTGCTCGTGGGGGTCGGGACGGCATGGCTGGCCGTCGGCCTGCTGTCCGGGTCGACGAACGGCTACCGGACGCTCGGGGTCGGGGTCGTCCTGCTCGGGCTGGCCGTGCCGGTCCTGCGCGGCTGGACCGGCGAGCAGCGCCGGCGCGTCCTGCCCGTCCTCGTCCTCGTCGCGCTCGTGCCCTACCTCTACGCGGTGGGCTCGAACCGCGAGCTGCTGACGACGACGGGTCAGACCGCTGCCGCGTGGGTCCTCCTCGTCGGCCTGCTCGTCGTCCGCTCCGCCGGTCCCGTCGCCGGTCCGGGTCCGCAGGTGGTGGACGACCTCCCGCCGGTCGCGCCCGGCCTGCTCGTCGCGGCCTGCTCGTGCGTCGTCCTCATGGTCGCGCCGCTGTGGTGGGACGGGCCGCGCAGCGCGCAGGTCAGCCGCGCCGACCGGCCGGTCGGCATCCTCGACGGGACGCTCGACGTCACGCCGGAGGCCGCGGCGGTGCTCGGACCCCTCCACGAGGTCGCCCGGCGTGGCGGGATCGACGACCGGACGCCGGTCGTCGACCTCACGGGCACGCAGGCCTCGGTCGCGCTCGCGCTCGGCGGGCCGCCGTTGGGCCGCGCGCACTTCTACACGTCGTGGAACGGGGGCGTGGACTCGGCGCGGGCGGCCCTCGGCCGGGTCCCGTGCACCGAGCGGGCCCGGGCCTGGCTCGTCGTCCCCGCCTCCGGCACACCGTCGCTCGCCGAGGCGTGGTCGGCGGACTGGGCCCGCGTCGCCGAGGCCTACGTCGTCGCCCACCGGTACACCGGGTACGCGGCGACGGCCGGCACGGAGCACCTCGTCCTGCGTCCCGGTCCCGGGGTCGCCGCGGCCCTCGGCTGCGGCTGACGCAGCGGGGTCAGCCGCCGGGGCGGAGCAGCTGCCACCCGTCGGCGCGGCCGTCGAGGCGCCAGCCGAGGTCCTGCAACGAGTCCGCGGCGGGGGAGGGGTCGCGCAGCAGGGCCGCCGTGCACCCGCGGCGGCGGACCTCGGCCTCGGTCCCCGGCCCGCCCGCGGCGAAGCCTGCGTAGGCGCGCAGGTCGGCCGGGGTGTAGAGCTCGGTGCGACCGTCGATGACGGGGACGAGGTCCGGGTGCGCCCACCACAGCCAGCCACCGGCGTCGTAGTCGTCGCAGACGACCGTGCCGGCTGGCAGGGCCGACAGCCGGGGGGAGAGGGCCGTCGGGAAGCCGTCGGGGGTGCCGCCCTGCGCGGGGGCGAGCACGGCGGTGAGGCCGAGGCCGACCGCGCTCGCGGCGGCGAGGGCCGCGACCTCGCCGCGGCCGACCCTCTCGCGCACGAACGGAAGGCGCTCCTGGAGGGCGCTTGCCAGCGGCGGCACGAGGAGCAGCGCGGCGAGCGAGACGGTCCGGCCGTGGGCGACGGCGAGGTACCCCGCGACGACGAGGACGCCGACCTCGGCCCAGTGCGGGGGCTCGCCGACCGTGCGGAGCAGGACGACGAGCCCGGCCATGACGCACACCGCGACGAACGCGGGCGCGCCGGCGGGCGGCGGCCGCCACTCCTCGATGAAGCCGGTGATCGGGCCGACCTCGAAGGGCGCGACGAGCAGACGCGGGCCCACCGGGGTGAGCGCCGCCGCCGCGAGGCAGGCCCCGGCCAGGGCCACGGCCCGCCCGACGGCCCGCCACGGCGCCCGCTCGAGGACGAGCCCGACGGCGACCACCACGCCGAGGGCGGGGACGAGGAACCAGAAGCCGTGGCAGCAGGCCCACACCCAGGTGAGCGGCACGAGCCACCACCGCGCGCGCAGGTCGCGGACCGTCGAGAGCCACGCACCCGCAGCGATCACGGTGAGCGGCAACGAGATCGACTGTGGCCGGGCCGAGAGGGTCATCGAGGCGCCGACGAGGGCGGCGACGGCCACCGCCGTCGCGACGAGCACCGAGGCGCGCCGCCGGGCCACCGCGTAGACGGCGAGGACGGTGACGACGGAGAACGCGGTGACCAGCCAGGCGATGCCGGGCAGGCCGGCGACGTCGTGCACCGTCACCATGAGCAGGTCGCCGAGCCACTGGTGGCGGATCCACTCATGGGTGGTGAACGGGCTCCACGGGTCGGGTCCGACGAGCTCGAAGGAGCGGCGCAGGTCGGCACCGGTCCGCAGGTGCCACCACGTGTCGGGGTCGTCGACCGCGTGCAGGGTCTGGACGGCGGCCACGACGACGAGGAGGACGGCGGGGGCCAGGCGACCGGTGAGGGGGAGCCCCGACGCGCGCCGCGACCCCTCGACGCGTCCGCCGGTCTCCGGGCCCGGCCGGTCGGCGACCGGGACGCGGGCGGGCCGGGCCTGGTCCACGTCTTGCTCCTCGCCGTCGGCTGCGGGCAGGGGTCCCGCCGCAGCGAAGATAGCCCGCGCGGGCCGCGCCCCGCCCGCCGGCCGCATCGACCGTTCGGGTCTTTCGGGTCGGCCCCGGTCGGCCGAACGGCCCGTTCGCGGCTCGCGCCCGTGACCGCGCACCGGCCCGGCCCGTAGCGTGACCGGCGCCCGTCCGACGCGACCCGAAGGAGCCCGATGGCCCAGCCGACCCTGGCCCCCGTGCCGGTCGCCGCCGACCTCGGCCGGGTCCGCCGCGCGTGGACCGCGCTGCCCGTCGTCGTGCGCTACGGCGTCGTCGGCGGGGTCACCCAGGTCGTCTACCTCTCCGTGCTCGGCGCGGCCCTCGCGCTCGGCGCGCACTACCTCGTCGGGCTCGCGGCCGCGCAGCTGAGCGCCATCGCCTTCGCGTTCCCGGCCTACCGCGGCCTCGTCTTCGCGGCCGAGGGCCCGCTCGGCCGGCAGTTCGCCACCTTCCTCGGCGTCTGGTGGACGGGGGCGGCGCTGAGCCTCGTCGGCGTCCCGCTGTGCGTCGAGGCGTTCGGGTTGCACCCGTTCGTCGCGCAGCTGCTCGTCCTCGTCGTCGTCGTGGGCTTCTCGTTCCTCGGCCACCTGCGGGTGACCTTCCGCCGTCCCGGCGCCTGACGGGCCCACCGCCACTCTCGAACCGGCAGGTCCCCCGCGGAGTCGAGGTGAAACCCGACCAGCATCCGGTCGTACATCACCTCGACCGGCCGGCACCCCCGCGGAGTCGAGGTGAAACCCGACCAGCATCCGGTCGTGCATCACCTCGAACCGGCAGGTCCCCCGCGGTCAGCGCCGCACCCACGTGCGCAGGCCGGGCGCGCTCGCCGTCGCGCGCCACCGCGGGTCGGCGTCGAACGCCGCGGCGAGGTCACCGGTCGGCAGGTCGGCGGCCGAGAGCATCGCGCAGGTCGCCCCCGTGACGGCCGGCACGTCGGTGGAGCGCCCGGCGAGCACCTCGAGCGCCTCCCGGTTGCGGGCGGCTCCCCAGTAGTCGGCCCGGGTGTCGATCCACACCCGGACGTCGGGCCGCAGGAGGAGCACCGGACCGGCCGAGGCCGGGTCGGACACCAGCCGGCAGCCGCGCGGGAGGGCGTCGAGGACGGCGGCCTCCGCGGGCCGGCCGAGCCGGGCGCCCGCGAGCAGGACGAGCGGGCTGAGCAGCGCGAGCGTCAGCCACCCGACGACGCGCCACGGCCCGCCGACCGACCAGCGCCGGACGACCGGGCTGCGGAAGGCACCGGTCGGCACCTCCGCCCGGGCCCGGGCACCGGCCCGACCTGCCAGCCGGGTCGCACCCACCCCGGCGAGCGGCGCGAGGGTGAGCAGCGCGAGGCCGACGAACCGCACGCCGAGGAACCCGCCGACCGCGGCCGGCATCGCGAGCACGAGGAGGGCGGCGGCGAGCCCGACCCGGGGGTCGCCCGCCCGCCCACCCCAGCGGCGGGCGGTGTGCACCGCGCCGGCCCCGGCGAGCACGAGGGCGACGACCGCCGTCGGCACCCAGCGCGCGGCGAGCCCGGCGGCGGTCGGCGGCATCCACTCGAGGATGACCCCGTCGGCGGCGTCCTGCACGGTGCGCGTGACCTCCCAGGCGCGCGTGCCGTACGGGCCCACCAGCACTCCCAGGAGCAGGCCGGCCCCGGCGCCCAGCGTCGCGGCGACGGTCCGCGCACGACCGAGGTCCGGCGTCGCGAGGCAGAGGACGAGCACGGCCAGCCAGAGCGCCGGGGCGAGGAGCAGCCAGGACAGGTGCACCCAGCTCCCGGCGCCGGCGACGACGACCCCGCCGAGCAGCGCCAGGGCCCCGACGACGACGGCCGGGACCCGCTGCGCCGGCACCCGGAGCCGGTCGGTGCCGAGGACCGCCGCGAGGAAGAGTGACTGCGCGACGAGCGTGGCCCGCGGCGAGACCATCGGCAGGGCGAGGAGGAGCACGGCGAGCACCCCGCCGAGGGCCGGGAGCGGGCGTGCCCCGAGCCGTCGCGCGGCGACGAGCACGAGGGTCGTGAAGAGCAGCATGGAGGCGAGCGAGACCGTGAAGAGGCCGGCGGAGCGGGCCGTGCGCCAGCCGAGGGCGAGCGCGTCGTTCCACGCCGGGGAGGTCTGGGTGAAGAGCCGGTCGACCGGCGCCCAGCTCCAGGAGTCCGGTCGCGACAGGGGTGCGCCGCGCAGGTTCTCGAGCCCGGCCCGCACCTGCCAGTACGGGTCCCGCTCGTCGACGACCCCGGCCCGCACGATGGCGAGGGCGGCCAGCGCCAGCCACGGGAGCAGCCACCCGCGCCGCGCCGGCGCCGGCGTCACGGGAGGACCCAGCCGGTCGCGACCTGGTCGAGGAGGGAGACCGCGCGGCGCCCGCCGTCGGCCGTGACCTCGACGTCACTGACGAAGAGGGTGGTGACGCGGTCGCCGTCGGACTCCTTCTCGGTCGGACCGGACACCCGGACGACGAGGTCGGTGGCCCCCCGGGGTGCGTCGACGGTGAGGGCGAGCCGGGTGGAGACGTCGGCGGAGGCGGTGACCCGGGCGAGCACCTCGTCACCGTGGCTCACGGTGACCTCGCGCCGGGACGTGCCGACCCCGCGCACCTCCATCTGCACCGTGACCCGCGCGGGTGCGCCGGGGTTGGCGACGGAGATGCCGCCGAGCGGTCCGAGGTACTGCCCGAGCGTGCCGTCGACCTCCTCGGGCTCGTAGCCGCCGACCGACACGAGCAGCGGTTCGAGCACCCGGGTGCGGCGGGCGGTGTCGCCCTCGCCCGCAGCACCCGCGGCCCGCAGGTCCCACGCGAGGAACGTGCCGTCGGGCGTGCGCGCGACGGGGTCGCCCCACGCCTCGGTGAGCCGGCCGGTCGGGTCCTGCTTGGCGGAGAAGCCCTCGGTGTCGACCTCGAGCGCGCAGAAGCCGGCCGAGCGCAGGTCGGCGGCCAGGCCGTCGAGGTCGCGGGTGTCGACCGCCGACTGCCACGTGGCCGCCGCCGTGCCGCGCATCGCCGCGACGCTGAAGCGCAGGTCGCTGCCCGCGAGGTAGGGCTTGAGCTGGTCGTAGCCCTCCATCCGCTCCGGGCCCAGCGTCTCGGGATAGGGCAGCACCGGCACCTGGAAGACGCCGCACCCGGGGCCCACCCGCTGCTGGAGCGCGGAGGTGTAGGACCGCAGGCCGTCCATCTCGCGGGCGACGGCCCGGTGGTCGGGCGCGAGCGCGGGGTTGGTCTGGTCGAGGCTGCCGACGACGACGAGCAGCACCGCGACGAGCCCCGCGGTGAGGACCCCGCGCCGGCGCTCGAGGCGGGTCAGCCAGGCGCCGACGGCGAGGAGCGCGAGGACGAGGACGTAGAGCGACATCCGCGACCAGGTGCGCACCTGTGGGGTCGCGAAGACGGCGATGAACGACCCGAGCCCGCCGACGGTGTACACGAGGAAGGAGACGAGGGTCAGCCCGGACCACCGGGACAGCTGGGGGTCGGTCCGCCGGCCGGAGAGCAGGGTGAGGAGGCCGAGGAGCGAGAGCCCGACGAGGCCGGCGACGCCGACGACCCCGAGGGCGGAGGTCTCGACCGTCGCGTGCGTGGCGGTGCGGTAGGCGAAGGTGAGGTACTCGAGGGCCGGCAGGCGGTGCCCCGGCCACGGCAGCAGGAGGTCCATCAGCTTGCCCGCGAAGAGCTCGGACTCGCCCGGGTTCCGCTGCGCCGGGACCCGGCCCGTGACGAGCTCGCCCCGCAGGCCGAGGCGGGCCGCGGCCAGCGGCAGGCCGATGCACACGACGAGGCCGGCCATGACCGCCACGCCCCGCAGGAGGTCGACGGGGGACCCGCCGCCGAAGCGTCGCGCGAGGGCGGCGACGAGCAGGAGGATCAGGGTGAACGCGACGTAGTACACGCCGCTCAGCCCCACGACGAGCACCGCCGCGACCGTGACGAGGGTCCGTCCGCCTCGCCAGCGGGGGGTGCCGGTGCCGGCCGGCGAGAGCAGGGCCCGACCCCGGGCCACCTCGAGGACGAGCCACATCGCGACGGGGACCACCCAGTACTGGGCGAGGTAGAGGTGGCCGAAGCGCTCGGCGTGCCCGGGGGCGTTGGCGAACAGCACGCCGAGGACGAAGCCCGCCGCCCGCGAGAGCCCCTGGCTGCGCGCCAGCAGGTAGCCGGTGGCGCCGGTCAGGGGGAAGGACAGGACGAAGTAGACGCTGCCGGCGGTGAAGGTGCCGGGCAGGACGAGGTCGAGGGCCTTGATGGCGAGCATGTGCACGACGTTGAGCTCGGGGAAGAACGAGCCCACCTGCCCGAACGGGAACCCGAGGTCGGGGTTGCGCCAGTACCAGCCGTGGTCGTGGATGTCCTTGAGCTGCATCGAGATCTGGGTGTGGTCCCAGCCGATGGCGATGGGGTTGCGGGGGTCCCACTCCCAGAGGCGCAGGGACCACGCACCGACGGCGAACGCGACGAGGACCGTGGCCGCGAGCCACGGCACCTCACGCGTCCGTCGAGCTCGTGTCGCGGTCCCGGCGGCCATGGTCGTCGATTATGGTCGAGCCGCCGCCCCGACCCCGGCAGCTCGAGGATTCCCGTCATGTCGCGGACCCCCGCACCCGCCCGTGCCCTGCCGCTGGCGACCGTCGCCGTGGGCGCCTGGGTGGTGGGGCTCGCCGTCTTCGTCGTCCTCGGGTCCGACCTGCTGTGGGTCGTCGCGCTCGGCGACGCGGTCCGAGCCACCGGAGCGGTCCCCGACGGCGTCCCGTTCGTCACGGCACCGCAGGCCGGCTGGCACAACCCGATCGTCCTCGCCCAGGTCCTGCTCTCCGTCGTCGACGGGCTGGGGACCTCCGCCCTCGCCGCCCTCCAGCTCGTGCTCGTCGCCGCGACCCTCCTCGTCGTCCTCGCCGACGGGCGGCGGCTCGGCGGCGGGGAGGGGCGCGGGGCGCTCGTCGTGTCCCTCGTCGTCGTGGGGGCCGCGTCCGCGTTCGCCGTCACCCGGCTGCCGTCCCTCTCCCTCGTGCCCTTCGTCCTCGTCGTGCTCCTCCTGCGCCGTCAGCACGACCGCCCCGACCGCGGTCTCTGGTGGGTCGTGCCGCTCGTGCTGCTCTGGGGCAACCTCCACGGCGCGGTGCTCGTCGGGCTGGCCGTCCTCGGGGTCTTCCTCGTCCTCTCGCCCGGCGGCGGGCCGCTGGTGAGGCGGCTCGGGGTCGGGGCCGGTGCCGCGCTCACCCTCGTGCTCACCTCGGCCGGAACCGGGACGCCGGCGTACTACCTGTCGGCGCTGCGGAACGAGGCCGCGGCCCGCCACACCGACCTCTGGGCCCGTCCCGACCTCGGCCACCCGCTCGACGTCGCGATGCTCGCCGCCGCGGCGCTGCTGCTCGTCCTCGCCGTCCGCGGCCGGATGCCGCTGTGGGAGTGGGTCGCCGTCGCCGGACTGGCGGTCGGGACCGCCTCCGCGGCGCGCAACGGCGTCTGGCTGGTCCTCTTCCTCGCCGGCGCGGCGATGCGGGCCCGGGACCGGCGCCCGGACGCCGACGACGCCACGGTCCCCGCCACACGACCCGGGGCGGCGCGCCTCGTGCTCCCCGCGGTGACCGCCCTCGTGGTCGCCCTCGCGGCGGGGGTCGTGCTCGCGGGTCGCGGGTCGGCGGCCGCCGCACCGGGGGAGCGGTTCGTCCCGGCGGTCCGCGAGGTGGCGCAGGGCCGACCCGTGCTCGCCGTCGAGCCGCTCGCCGAGACCCTCGCGCGCGACGGCGTGCGGGTCTGGGCGGCCAATCCCGTCGACGCCTTCCCGCGCGCGGTGCAGGCGGCCTTCCTCGACTTCCTCCACGACGGGACGGTGCCACCAGACGCCGACGTCGACGTCGTCGTGCTCGACACCGACCATGCCGGGCGGCTCGTCGAGGCCGGCGGCTGGCGGGTCGCCCGCGACCTCGGGGACCTCACCGTCCTCGAGCGCGTCCCGTCCTGAGCCCGGCTCCGGACGCTCAGCGGGTCCAGAGCACCCAGCCGTCGCCGGCGGCCGTGCGCGTCCAGCCGCCGTCCGCGGCGAGGGCGCGGTCGAGCGGCTCGCCCGCGCGCCACACGACGGCTCCGACGTCGTGCGCGTCCGCGTACGCCGGCCACCCCGGCCGGGCCCGCTCGAAATCCTCGTACGCGGCGGCCGCGGCCGGGGTGTAGACCTCCGCGCGCAGGTCGCGCAGCACCCGCACGCCGGGGTGCGCCCAGAGGACCCACCCGGACGCGTACGCGTCGACCGCGACGGGCGTCCCGGCGGGCAGCCGGTCCACCGCGGCGTCGACGGACGCGGGCAGCGGCCCGCCCGCCGGCCCGCCGAGGACCACCCCCGGCACGACGAGCAGCACCAGTCCCGCGGCCACCGCCGGCCACCACTCGCGCCGGACCGCCTCCCGGGGGATGGCGGCGCGGTGCGCGCGGGCCAGGGCGGGCACGAGGAGCAGGGCGCCGAGGGCGATGGTGCGCACCGAGGTCGCCGCGAGGGTCACCCCGGCCGCCGTGAGGAGCAGCGCGGCGGGGTCGAGCCTCCGGGACCGCGCCAGCCGGACGAGGACGAGGGCGGCGAGGAGCAGGACGAGCACGAGGAGCGGGTTGCCGGGCGACGGGGCGCGCCACTCGTTGACGCCCGCCCGGGCGGCCGCGCCCACGGCGAACGGCTCGAGGAGCAGGCGCGGGCCGAGCGGGGTGAGCGCCGGGACGACGGCGGTGGCCCCGAGGACCGCCGTGACCCGGCCCCAGCGGACCGGGGGACGCGGGCGCTCGAGCGCGAGGGCGACGAGGACGAGCCCGCCGAACGCGACCCCCACCGGCCACGACCCGTGGACCGTGGCCCACACCCACGAGAGCGGGACGAGGGCCCAGCGCGCCCGCCCGTCGACGAGGGTGCGGCACCACAGCAGGAGCGCGAGGGCCGCCGCGACGACCCCGGCCAGCTGCGGCCGCTCGCCCCAAGCGGCGGAGGTCGCGAGGACGGCCGCCGTCGCGACGACGGCCGCGGCCACCGGGCCGGCCCACAGCCGCGCGACGGCGTGGAGCAGGCCCGCGAGGGCCACGAGGAGCAGCGCCCGGACGAGGTGCAGACCCGTGACGCCGGCGACCTCGTGCACGAGCACCATCGCCCGCTCCGCGAGCCACTGCGTCGGCAGGTACGGGCGGTCGGCCGCGAGGGCCAGCGGGTCGGGGAGCACCCCGAACCACCGCCCGGACCGCAGCTCCGTGCCGATCCGCAGGTGCAGCCAGAGGTCGACGTCCGGCTGCCCACGCAACCGGACCACGACCGCCACGAGCGCGACGCAGACGCCCCAGGCGATCCACAGAGCGCCTGTGGCAGAACGCTTTTCGCGCATGCCGACGCTCTCGCTGGTCGGGCTGGCGGTCATCGCGGCACTTCCGTCGCAGGGCCGGGGGCGGTGTCGACTATCGCAGAAACCGCGTCGCCGGCCCGCTCCGGAGCGATCGGCCGAACGGTTGACCCCGCTGCGCCGTACGGGCGGGCCAGCACGGACCCATCGGCGTATGTCGCGGCCGGTCGCGACCTGACAGCGTTGACCTTGCTCGACAGCACCCCTCCAGACCAGAAAAGGAACCACCCGTCATGACCAAGGCTCTCGTCAAGTTCCAGGCCAAGCTCGCCGACATCCGCTCCGAGAAGGGCGCCACCGCCGTGGAGTACGGCCTGATGGTCGCGCTCATCGCGGTCGTCATCATCGTCGCCGTCGCCCTCCTGGGCACCCGCCTGTCCACCATGTTCAACACGGTGTCCAACAGCATCTGATCCGCCGGATCACCAACGAGTCGGGGCGTCGGTCACCGTCGGGTCACCGACAGGGCCGGCGCCCCGAACCACTTCCGAAGGACAGGTGACACCCCTGATGACCTCCCTCCTGGCCCGGACCACCCTCCGCGTCCGTCCGCACGTCGAGCGCGTCCTGCGCCTCCCCCGCGAGCGCGGCGCGACCGCGGTCGAGTACGCGCTCATGGTCGCCCTCATCGCCCTCGTGATCATCGCGTCCGTGTTCATCCTCGGCCGCAACCTCTCCACCTTCTTCCGCGACGCCGCGACCAGCATCTGAGCTCCAGCCGGACGGCGCCACACCCCTCGCGCACCGCTGCCACCCCCGGCGCGGAGCGAGGACCCGGGACACCGGGTCGCACCCGCGACCCGATGCCCACCAGACCTCCGCGCGACCGGGTCGCGCCGCCCAGCACCCCATACCTCTGTTAGGACACGGTTTCCATGGGTCGTCGAATCCTCGCCATCCTCGCGGCTGCGGTCATCGCCCTCGTCGGCGCGGTCCTCGTCCTCGTCTACGCCCGCGGAGCCGACGCCCGCGCGGTCGCCGCGGCCAGCCCCACGAAGGTGTACGTCAGCACCTCGGTGGTCCCCGCCGGCACGACGCTCAAGGACGCGGTCCGCCTCGGCCAGCTGACGCAGACCGACGTCGCCGCCCGGGCCAAGCCGGTCGGCGCGCTCGAGGGGGTCGACGAGAACAACAGCGACCTCGTCGCGCTCACCGACATCGCGCCCGGGCAGTACGTCCTCGGGTCGGCCTTCGGCGACACCCCCGTCGGCGAGAAGGCCCTCCAGGTCGGCGCCGGCAAGCTCGCGGTGTCCGTGCAGCTCCAGGACCCCGCCCGGGTCGGCAACTTCGTGCGCCCCGGGTCGATGCTGACGATCTTCATGACCTACGACCTCGCCACGCTCGAGAAGAAGAGCAGCGGCGAGACCGAGAAGACCGCCGTCGGGTCCGGCACCTCGATCCTCCTCGACAACGTCAAGGTCATCGCGATGGGCGACGCGTCGCTCACGCCGGTGCAGTCGACGGGCGAGGGGGGAGAGGCCGCGGCGCAGTCCGCGAGCTTCCTCGTGACCCTCGAGGTCACGCCCGAGCAGGCCGCACGCCTCGTCCACGGAATCAACAACTTCACGCTCTACGCGGGCCTGCGCGGCTCCGAGCTGAAGATCGACCCGAACCTGTCGGTGAGCGACATGACGATGTTGAAGGACAAGGTCCGGTGAACATCCTCTGGGACCCCGACCCCTCGGCCCTGGAGCGCTACCGCTTCGCGCTGGGTCCCGACACCACGGCCCTCGACTCCTCGGGCATGGTGGCCCGCGCGCTGCACGACAACCCCCAGGTCGAGCAGGTCGTCATCGGTGCGGACGTGCCGGTGGAGGAGGCCTGCCAGCTCTCCGAGGCCGCCCGCCTCGACCGTCCGGAGCTCGGAGTCATCCTCCTGCGCAGCCGGATCGACGTCACGACCCTCTCGCAGGCGCTGCGCGCCGGTGTGCGCGAGGTCGTCGGCGCCGACGACCACACGGCCATCGCGGACGCGCTGCGGCGCAGCCGCGAGCTGACCTCCCGCCTCATCGGCCACGCCGGTGGCGGTGCCGCCCGCGAGGGCAAGGTCGTCACGGTCTTCTCTGCCAAGGGCGGCGTCGGCAAGACGACCCTCTCGACGAACGCTGCCGTGGCGCTCGCGAGCGAGGGGCACCGCACCCTGCTCGTCGACCTCGACCTGTCCTTCGGCGACGTCGCGATCAGCCTGCAGCTCGTGCCGCACCAGTCGATCTTCGACGCGGTCTCGATGTCGGGGAACCTCGACGACGAGGCGCTGCGCAGCCTGGTGACCCGTCACGAGCCGAGCGGCCTCGACGTGCTCTGCGCGCCGAACGACCCCGGCGACGCCGACCGCATCCCGGTGCCCACCGTGGCCGAGGTCATCAAGGTCGCCCGGCGCAGCTACGACTACGTCCTCATCGACACCCCGCCGTCGTTCACCGAGCACGTGCTCGCCTCGATCGACGTCTCGGACGCGCTCGTGCTCATCGCCACGCTCGACATCCCCGCGGTGAAGAACCTGCGCGTCGCGCTCGACACGCTCGACATGATCGGCAGCCCGAAGGACGCCCGCGTCATCGTGCTCAACAAGGCCGACACGAAGGTCGGGCTGCGTCCCGAGGACGTCGAGTCGGCCATCAAGACCGGCATCGCCGTCAACATCCCGAACTCGCTGACCGTCCCCGCGTCGGTCAACCGGGGTGTGCCGATCGTCCTCGACGAGCCGAAGGCGCCGGTCGCGGTCGCCATCAAGGAGCTCGTCGAGTCCCACATCCGCACCCAGCGCGCGAGCGAGGAGCCGGACCACGGCGACGCCGCCGCGCGCAAGGGCCTCTTCAGGAGCCGTCGATGAGCCTCGCCGACCGTCTCGACAGCGTCCGCCGCGCCCAGGCGGCCGCCACGGCCACGACCGACCCCTCCGCCTCGACCGGCACCGCCCGGCAGGGCGCGGCGGCCCGGCGCCGGGTCCTCGACCCGTTCTCGGAGGTCAAGGGCCGCGTGCACCAGGCCCTCATCGACCACCTCGGGCCGCGCCTCTACGACCCCCACCTGCCCGAGGCCGAGCTGGCCCAGCAGGTGCGCACCACCCTCCAGGAGACGATCGACGCCGAGCAGACGCCGCTCAGCCACGCGGACCGGACCCGCATCGCCCAGGAGGTCTCGGACGAGATCCTCGGCCACGGCCCGCTCGAGCCGCTGCTGCGCGACCCGGACATCTCCGAGATCATGGTCAACGGCGCCGACATGATCTACGTCGAGCGCTCCGGCAAGCTCTACCGGGTCGAGACGCACTTCTCGAACGAGGCGCACCTGCGCCGCGTCATCGACAAGATCGTCGGCCGGGTCGGCCGCCGCGTCGACGAGGCCAGCCCGCTCGTCGACGCCCGCCTCCCCGACGGCTCGCGCGTCAACGCGGTGATCAACCCGATCGCCCTCGACGGCGCCATGCTCACCATCCGGAAGTTCTCCCAGGACCCCTACACCGACGCCGACCTCATCGCCTTCGGGACGATCACGGCCAGCGTCCGCGACTTCCTGCGCGCCTGCGTCATCGGTCGGCGGAACATCATCATCTCCGGCGGTACGGGCTCGGGGAAGACGACGACCCTCAACGTCATCTCCTCGTTCATCCCCGAGGACGAGCGCATCGTCACCATCGAGGACGCCGCCGAGCTCCAGCTGCACCAGGACCACGTGCTGCGCCTGGAGTCCCGGCCGGCGAACATCGAGGGCAAGGGCTCGATCGCGATCCGCGACCTCGTGAAGAACAGCCTCCGCATGCGGCCCGACCGCATCGTCGTCGGCGAGGTCCGTGACGGCGCCGCGCTCGACATGCTCCAGGCGATGAACACCGGCCACGACGGCTCGATCACGACCGTCCACGCCAACACCCCGCGCGACTCGCTCTCCCGCCTCGAGACGATGGTCCTCATGGCCGGCGTCGAGCTGCCGGTCCGGGCCATCCGCGAGCAGGTGGCCGGCGCGGTCGACCTCATCGTCCAGCAGGCCCGCCTCAAGGACGGCTCGCGGCGCATCGTCGCGATCACCGAGGTGGTCGGCATGGAAGGCGACGTCGTCACCCTCCAGGACATCTTCACCTTCGACTGGGGCGCCGGCCGTGACGAGAACGGCCGCTTCCGCGGCACCCTCATCTCCACCGGTCTGCGGCCGAAGTTCCTCACCGACCTCCAGGACCTCGGCGTCGAGGTGGCCCCGCAGCTGTTCGTCACCGGGGCGAGGCTGACGTGAGCCCTGCTCCCGCCCGCTCCGTGCGCCGGCGGCTGTCCGCGGCGCCGGTCGCGCTCGCGACCCTCGCCGCACTCCTCGTCCCCGCCCTCGGCGCCCCGGCCGCGGTCGCGGCCGACGGCATCCCGTCGACCCTCAGCGACGTGCGCGTCGCCAAGGACACGGTGACGGCGACGCTCGTGCTCCGCCCGCGCAGCGCGGTCAAGGTCGACTGGAAGTCCGTCACGGCGACCTTCGGCTCGCGGCTCGTGCCGGTGACCGTCTCCGAGCCCTCGAAGCAGCCGCGCTCGACGATGCTCGTCATCGACACGAGCGGCTCGATGGGCGCCTCCGGCATGGCCACGGTCCGCGCCGGTGTCGCGAAGTTCCTCGCCGAGGCGCCGTCGGACGTCAAGGTCGGCGTCGTCTCGTTCGCCTCGACCTCGGGCATCGACGTCGCCCCGACGACCGACCGCGGGAAGGTGTCGCGGGCGGTCAACTCGCTGCGCTCGGGCGGCGAGACCTCCCTCTACAAGGGTGTGCAGGACGCGGTCCGCGGCCTCGGCACCAAGGGCGAGCGCAGCCTCCTGCTGCTGAGCGACGGTGGCGACACCGTCGCGGCGATGGAGGGCGGCGACGCCCGCGCCGAGAGCCAGCGCCAGGCCGCGCTGCGGGCCCTGACCCGCGCCAAGGTCCGTGCCGAGGTCGTCTCGTTCAACTCCGGCGAGGCGAACACGGCCGTGCTCCAGCAGTTCGCGGACGCCGGCGGTGGCTCGGTGGCCAACGCCGCCGACCGGGCCGCGGTCGCCTCGGCGTTCTCGGCCGCGGCCGTCGCGCTCAACTCGCAGGTGCGGCTGACCATCACCAAGCCCGCGGACGTCGGCGGCGCCCAGACCCTCAAGGTCGACGGCACCGCCTCCGGGCAGGCCTTCCACAACACCTCCGAGCTGAACCTCGGCGACACCGCGCCCGTCGAGGTGCCGGAGGACGACGGCCCGCTCGTCGCCCCGGACCTCGACGAGACCCCGGCCGCCCTCGCGTCGCTCACCGCGCTCTCGCCCGCCCTCCTCGTCCCGGCCGTGGCCGTCGTGTTCATCGGCGTCTTCGTCCTCTCGATCGCCTTCGCCGCCCCGACCTTCCGGAGCAAGCGCAGCGAGCGGATCTCGGCCATCGACGACTACGGCCTCGGCAAGGCCCGGTCCCCGCAGCGGCAGGCCGCGAGCGCGTCGGCCATCAGCGAGTCCATCGTCAGCATGGGCGAGCAGCTGATGGAGGGTCGCGACTCGACCACCCGGACGATGGAGCTCCTCGTCCGCGCCGACCTGCCGTGGCGCGCGGGGGAGTGGCTCGTCATGCGGCTCGTCGCCCTCGTCATCGGCCTGGCCGCCGGCATCCTCCTGCTCGGCTCGCACCCGATCATCGGCGGCGTCCTCGGCCTCGTGTTCGGCGCGATCGCCCCGCCGTTCGTCCTGCGCTTCCTCGCCAAGCGGCGGGCCCGCAAGTTCGAGACCGTGCTGCCGGACGTCATGATGCTCGTCGCGACCTCGCTCGCCTCCGGCTTCAGCCTCCTCCAGGCCCTCGACTCGGTCGCCAAGGACGCGCCCGAGCCGGCCGCCAAGGAGTTCAGCCGGGCCCTGGCCGAGGCGCGCATCGGCGCCGACGTCAGCGACGCGCTCGACAAGATGGCGCTGCGCATGGACAGCCACAACATGCGCTGGACGACGATGGCCATCCGCATCCAGCGCGAGGTCGGCGGCAACCTCGCCGAGACCCTGCGCACGACCGCGGCCACGCTCCGCGAGCGCGAGATGCTGCGCCGCCAGGTCAAGGCGCTCTCCGCCGAGGGCCGGCTCTCGGCCTACGCCCTCGTCGGCCTGCCGATCGGCCTGTTCTTCTACAGCACGTGGGCCAACCACGCGTACGTCAGCCTGCTGTGGACCCGCACCATCGGCCTGTTCATGCTCACGGCGGGAATCGTCGCCATCGGGCTCGGCATCCTCTGGATGCGCAAGATCGTCAAGATCGAGGTGTGACGTGATCCTCCTGCTCGCCGCCGTCTGCTTCATCGGCCTCGCGCTCGTGCTCCTCGTCCTCGCCGTGGGCCTGGGCGCGAACAGCTCGACCGGTGTCGCCCGCTCCCTCGAGCTGCTCGACCACAAGCCGACCGTCCGCGAGGTCGCCCGCAACGAGCTCGGGGTCCAGGAGCGGCTGCTCGCCCCGATGCTCGAGCGGCTGCGCGGCTTCTCGGCCCGGATCTCCCCGGCCGGCACCGGCGGGCGGATCGCGCGCAACCTCGACCGGGCCGGCAACCCGCAGGCGTGGACCGTCGAGCGCGTCATGGGCGCCAAGGGGCTCGGCCTCATCCTCGGCGTGATCGTCGTGCTGCTCGTCATGGGCTTCAGCGTCAAGAGCCTGCTCATCGCGCTCGCGGCGGGCGCCGCCGGGTTCTTCCTCCCGGACCTGCTCGTCTACAACGCCGGGATGAAGCGCCAGCAGGACATGCGCAAGGGCCTGGCCGACGCGCTCGACATGCTCACGGTCTGCGTCGAGGCCGGTCAGGGCTTCGACGCGGCGATCCTCCAGGTGGCCCGGACGGTCACCGGCCCGATCGCCGGCGAGTTCGCCCGCGTCCTGTCCGAGATGCAGATCGGCAAGTCGCGCGGCGAGGCGTTCTCCTCCCTCGGCGAGCGCACGACCGCGCCCGAGCTGAAGAACTTCGTGTCGACGCTCGTCCAGGCCGACCGGCTCGGCCTCCCGATCGCCGGCGTCCTGCGCGAGCAGACCAAGGAGATGCGCGTCGTGCGCCGTCAGCGCGCGGAGGAGCAGGCGCAGAAGGTGACCGTCAAGATCCTCTTCCCGCTGCTCCTGTGCATCTTCCCGGCGCTGTTCATCGTCATCATCGGCCCGGGTGCGATCCAGATCATGGACGCCTTCTCGAACATGTGACGCCGGATCGACGCCAGGGGTGACGGCAGGTCAGGTGCGGTCGACGTCGGCGACGAGGCCGAGCCGGACCGCGGCGATGACCGCGCTGGCGCGGTTGTGCGCGCCGAGCTTCTCGTAGATCTTGCCGATGTGGGTCTTGACCGTCGACGGGCTCATGAAGAGCTGACGGCCGACCTGGGCCACCGACGCACCCTCGACGAGCAGCTTGAGGACCTCGGTCTCACGGCTGGTCAGGGTCGTCTGCGGCGTCTCGTGCTGGCGGCGCATCGCCTCGGCGAGGCCGCTCGCGGAGAACTCGAGCGGGAAGTCGGCCGCGCGGCGCACCGCCGAGAGGACCTGGTCGGCCGGCGCGCTCTTGCGCACGAGCGCGGAGGCGCCGGCGTCGAGGGCCTCGAGGAGCGTGGAGTCGTCGCTGAGCATCGTCAGGACGACGAGCCCGATGTCCTTGGACCGGTCGCGAACGGCGCGCACGAGGGCGAGGCCGCTGCCGTCGGGCATCGTCACGTCGATGACGGCGACGACCTTGCCGGGCGGTGGGGTGCGCAGGAGCCGGTCGAAGAGGGCGCGGCCCTCGGCGAGCGACCCGGCCTGGCCGACGACGCTGATCTCGGGCTGGGCGCCGAGCATGCCGGCGACGGCCTCGCGGACCACCGCGTGGTCGTCGACGAGCACCACGCTGATCGTCACGGCTTCTCCTCGGGGGTCAGGTGGCCCGGAGCGCACCCGCGGCGGACGGCTCCTCGACGGTCAGGTTAACGGTGGTGCGCCCATTCGGCTCGTTGCGTACCACGAGTGTCCCGTCGAGTTCGTCGAGCGTGGTGTTCCGGTAGGACCGCCGCGCGCGCCGCGGGTCGCCGTCGTGCGACACGTCGACGACCGCCGGGCCGACGACCGAGGTCGTGAGGCTGACCCACGCGTTGCGGGCCCCCGAGGCCTGCGCGTCGGCGAGCACGTCCATGACGAGGCGGTGCACGAACATCTCGACCCGGGGGTCGAGGCGGCGCCGGCCCTCGCTGACGGTGATCGTCGTGCGGACGCCGGTCATCGACCCGAAGCTCTGGACCGCCGCCCCGAGGACCGCCCCGAGCCCGGTGCCGGGCCGCTCGGCGACCCGCAGGTCGGTGATGTGCAGGCGCAGGTCGGCCATCGCCTCGCTCAGCTGCTCGCGCAGGGCGTCGAGCGAGTCGCGCATCCCCTGACCGGGCGGGCCGGCCTGCATCCGCAGCGCGTCGACGGAGTAGCCGAGGGCCGCGAGCTCCTGGGCGATGCCGTCGTGGATGTCGCGGGCGATGCGGTTGCGCTCCTCGAGGCTCGCGTACTGCCGGAGGTTGCCGAAGAGCAGGCCGGCCTGGACGGTGGGGGCGAGGCGGCGCGTGACGTCGGAGACCGCCGCCCGCTCGGCCTCGGTGAAGGGGTGGTCGACCCCGCGCTCGACGACGACGACGGTCGTCGGGCCGGTGCCGTAGGCGAAGGGGACGACGAGCGCGCTGCGCCGGCCCATCTCGTCGCTGAACGGGACCTCGGTGGGCCGCCAGCTCGCGGAGTTCTGCGCGAGGAGGTCGGAGACCGCCTCGGCGAGGTGCCAGGGCGCGCGGGTCGAGCCGCGCAGCGCCACCGGCACGAGGTGCTCGGAGTCGGAGGCGACGAGGACGGCGCTGCGCGCGGAGGGGACCTCGGCGGCGAGCAGGTCGAGGGCGAGGGTCGCGCCGGCCGGGGCGTCGAGGCCGGTGGCCATCTCCTCGGAGAGGTCGTGGAGGCGCTGGATGAGCTGGATCGCCTCGCGCGCGGCGGGGTCGGACAGCTCGTGGCCCTGCTCGGAGGCCAGCCGCTGGTTCCACGCGCCGAGCGCGCCGAGCACGAGCGCCGCCGCGAGCCACGCGACGAGCCCGACCTGGAGGCCGTCGTCGGTGCCGACGCTCGCCTTGGCCATGAGGTAGACGAGGCTGCCGACGACCCCGGTGAGCAGGTAACCGATCCGGCCGAAGCGGGTGCCCGCGTGGTAGGCCGGGACGAGGATCAGCAGGGCCGCCGAGAGGTCGACGAGGGCGTACCCGGCCCCGGCCGCGCCGGCGGACAGGCAGAGCAGCGTGAGGACGACGGTGTCGAGCACGCCCTGGCGCGAGATGGGCATCCGGTCGAGGGCGCCGACGACGAGGTCGAGGACGATGACGGCCACGAGCCAGGGCAGCGCGGGCAGCACGCCCTGCTCCGAGACCACGGCGAGGAACACGCTGAGGACCACGAAGGCGAGCCGGATGGTGGCCGACGCGTCGAGACGCGACAGGCCGAGGGTGCGAACCACGCCCACAGGGTACGGCCGGGACGCCGCGGACTCCTGCGTTTCGTGGGTGATGACAGCCGTTTGTGTGATGATTGGCCCCTGTCATCGCTCGGGGAAGGACGGGACGGAGTGAAGGGTCGTGTGCTCGTCGTCGACGACGACCTGGCACTGGCCGAGATGCTCGGCATCGTGCTGAGGGGAGAGGGGATCGAGACCGAGCACGTCGCCGAGGGCGGCGCCGCGCTCGAGGCGTTCCGGCGCTACCGTCCCGACCTCGTCCTCCTCGACGTCATGCTGCCGGGCACCGACGGCCTCGAGGTCTGCCGCCAGATCCGCGCCGAGTCCGGCGTCCCCATCGTCATGCTCACGGCCAAGACCGACACCGTCGACGTCGTCGTCGGCCTCGAGTCCGGCGCCGACGACTACGTCGTCAAGCCCTTCAAGCCCCAGGAGCTCATCGCGCGGGTCCGGGCCCGGCTGCGCCGCGGCGACGACCCCGCCCCCGAGCGGCTGACCATCGGCGACCTGTCCATCGACGTCGCCGGTCACTCGGTCGTCCGCGACGGCGCGCCCCTCGGCCTCACCCCGCTCGAGTTCGACCTCCTCGTGGCGCTGGCGCGCAAGCCGTGGCAGGTCTTCACCCGCGAGGTGCTCCTCGAGCAGGTGTGGGGCTACCGGCACGCCGGCGACACCCGCCTCGTCAACGTCCACGTGCAGCGGCTGCGCTCGAAGATCGAGCACGACCCCGAGCACCCCGAGATCGTCGTGACCGTCCGGGGCGTGGGGTACAAGGCCGGCAAGGCCTGACGATGGCCGGGTCCGCCGGCGTCGGCGTGCAGCGGGTCGCGGCCCCGGGTCGCGGGGCCCGGGCGCGCGCGTCGCTCGCGACCTTCTTCCCCACCGTCCGGGCCGGGTTCGCCGGGGTGCGGCGGCGCTGGCGGCAGTCGCTGCGGCTGCGGGTCGTCGCGACGACGATGCTCCTCGGCCTCGTCGTCGTCACCGTGCTCGGCTCGGTCCTCCACGCGCAGATCGCGGGCGGGCTCGAGCGCAGCCGGATGCAGAGCTCGCAGTACGAGGCGCTGGCCCTCACCGCGCAGGCCCAGAAGCAGTGGGACGCCTCGACCTCGACGTCGGTCGCCGAGCTCAACCGCGCCGCGAACGACATCATGACCAAGTTCCTCAGCGCGCCCGGGCCCGACCCCAGCCGCTACGTCGTCATGGACCGCTCGCCCGCCAACGACACCGACGTCACGCTCGTCCAGCTGGCCAGCAGCCGGGCCGTCGACATCGACGTCGTCACCGAGGAGCTCCGGGAGGCGGTCGCCGCCACCCCCGGCCGGCAGCAGACCCAGGTCACCGAGGTGCGCATCGGCACCCGGGAGGTGCCCTCGGTCATCGTCGGCAGCGTCGTCCAGGCGGGCGACGCCGGCCCCTACGACCTCTACTTCATCTTCCCGATGGAGCAGGAGGTCGCGACGATGGACCTCATCGGCAACGCCTTCCTCGTCGCCGGCGTCATCCTCACCCTCCTCGTCGGGGCGGTCGCGTGGGTCGTCACGCGGCAGGTCGTCACGCCGGTGCGCCGGGCCGGCGAGGTCGCCCAGCGGCTGTCCGCCGGCCGGCTCAACGAGCGGATGCCGGCCCGCGGCGAGGACGACCTCGCGCTGCTCGCGACCTCGTTCAACAACATGGCCGACAGCCTGCAGAGCCAGATCCGCCAGCTCGAGGGGCTCTCGGCGGTGCAGCAGCGGTTCGTCTCCGACGTCTCCCACGAGCTGCGCACCCCGCTGACCACGATCCGGATGGCCGTCGACGTCATCCACGACTCGCGGCAGGCCTTCGAGCCGTCGGTCTCGCGCTCCGCCGAGCTCCTCGCCGGCGAGCTCGACCGGTTCGAGGACCTGCTCGCCGACCTCCTCGAGATCAGCCGGTTCGACGCCGGAGCCGCGGCCCTCGACCTCGAGCCGGTCGACCTGTGCGGCACCGTCGCCAAGGTCGTCGAGGCGGCCCGGCCGCTCGCCGACCGGCGCGGCAGCGTCGTCCGGGTCCACGCCGCGGGCGGGCCCGCCGAGGCCGAGGTCGACGAGCGGCGCGTCGAGCGGATCCTGCGCAACCTCGTCGTCAACGCCGTCGAGCACGGGGAGGGGCGCCCGGTCGACGTCCACGTCGCCTCCGGGTCCGACGCGGTCGCGGTCGTCGTCGAGGACCACGGGGTGGGTCTTCGCCCGGGGGAGGCGGCCAACGTCTTCACCCGCTTCTGGCGCGCCGACCCGGCCCGGGCCCGCACCACCGGCGGCACCGGGCTCGGGCTCTCGATCTCGCTCGAGGACGCCCGCCTCCACAACGGCTGGCTGCAGGCCTGGGGCGAGCCGGGGGAGGGGTCGCGGTTCCGGCTCACCCTGCCCCGGCACGCCGGCGCGAGCCTGCACGCCTCGCCCCTGCCGCTCAGCCCCGCGGACGAGTCGTGAGCCGGCGGGGCCGGCTGCTCCTCGGCGTCGCGCTCGTCGCGGTGCTCACCGGGTGCGGCGGGCTCAGCGGCACCGGGCAGGTCGAGCAGGGCCTCGAGGTCGGGTCGGGCAAGGGCCCGGAGCTCGGGGTCGTCTTCCCCGGTCCCGGGGCGGGCGCCGACCAGGAGAGCATCGTCAGCGGCTTCCTCAGTGCCGGGGCCTCGAGCGACGCGCAGTACGACAACGCCCGGGCCTTCCTCACCTCGAAGGTCAGCGAGCGGTGGAACCCCGACGCGACGATCGTCCTGCTCGCCGACGACGCGCCGGTCAGCACCCGGCTCGTCGACTCGGCGACCGTCGAGGTGCGGGCCAAGGCCTCGGCCACCATCGACTCCGGCGGGCGCCTCACCCCGGCGGCCTCGGGCGCGACCGTCACCGCGACGTTCACGGTGAGCACCGTCGGGGGCGAGTGGCGCATCGACGGCATCCCGAAGGACTTCGGCCGGTGGATCGCCCAGAGCTACGTCGCCCGGCTCGTGCAGCCGTTCGCCGTCCACTACGTGTCGACGAGCCGGCGCTCCACGGTTCCCGACGTCCGCTGGTTCCCGCTCGACCGGCTGGCCACCCGGTTGGCGCGCGCCCAGCTCGACCCCGTGCCCGACTTCCTCGTCGGCGCCGGCACCACCGCCGTCCCGGCCGGGACGCGGCTGCTCGGTGACGCGGTCTCGGTCGACGCCGACGGCGTGGCCTCGGTCAACCTCGTCGCGAGCCGGCTGGCGCCCGGCGAGGCCACCCGGCAGAACCTCTGGGCCCAGTTCCTCACGACGCTCACCCAGGACCCGACGGTCGGCGCGGTCTCGCTCGCCGTCGACGGCGTCCCGGTCGACCTCGACGGGGTCGACGGCCCCGTCGACTCGCTGAGCCGTGTCGGCTTCCCGGCCGCGTCCTCGTCGACGTCCACGACCAAGCCGGTCGTCCGGCGCGGGGCGGACGTCGGCGTCTTCGACCCGGGCGGCAGCGCCCGTCAGCAGGGTCGTCCGGCGACCCCGTCGAGCGGCTACCCCGACGTGCCCGCCGAGTACACCCACCTCGCGCTCTCGGCCGACGGCACGGAGCTCGCGGCCGTCGACCCGTCCGGCGACGGCGTCTCGCGGTGGCGCGGTGACACCCGCTACGAGGTCCCGGGCGTCGGCGGGGCCGTCGGTGCGCCGGCCTACGACCGGCGCGGCTTCCTCTGGGTCGGGGGCCTCGGGACACAGGGCCAGCGCCTCTTCGTCGTCGACACCCGGGTCGACCCCGCCGACCCCGAGGCCGCGCGCGCGACACCGGTGCGGGCCGACTGGCTCGCCGGGCGCCGCGTCGTCGAGGCCCGGGTGGCCGCCGACGGCGACCGCGTCGTCGTCCTCTCGACGAAGCCCGACGGCACCGGACCGACGCTCGACCTCGCCGGCGTGGTCCGGGGCAGCACGCAGCGCCCCGAGCGGCTCGCGGCGCCGCTGCGCCTGGGGTCCGGGCTCACCTCGGCCCGCGGGCTGGCCTGGCTCGACGACCGGCAGGTCGTCACCGTCGCGGCGACCCGCGCGGTCGGCGCCCGCCCGCTCGTCGTCTCGGTCGACGGGTCGGTCACCGCCCTCACCGCCGCGCCCGGGGCCCGGGCGGTCGCCGCCACCGGCGGCGAGCGCGACCTCTACGTCGTCACCGACAAGGGGCGGCTGCTGTCGCGCTCGGGGGTGCGCTGGGTCGACAGCGGCCCCGCCGACGACCTCGCCGCGGCGGCCGGCTGACCCACGGCGCGTCGGTGCGCCCGTCCACAGGCCGCCCCGGACCGGGCCTCGTCCACAGGTCCCGCCGCACCCCTCGCCCGCGCACGGGGTCCCGGGGCAGGCTCGCGTCGTGGGCGGGACGAGGCGGCGGTGGGGCGGGGGCCTGCGGGCCGCGGCCGGCCTCGTCCTGCCCGTGCGCTGCGCGGGGTGCGGGGCCCCGGGCGAGGGGTGGTGCCCGCGCTGCCGGCACGAGGCGCGCCGCCCGGCCGGCGGCCTGACGGTGGGGGCGGGGGTCCCGCCGTGCTGGTCGGCCACGCCGCTGGTCGGCCCGGTGCGCCGTGCGGTCTCGGCCCACAAGGACGGTGGCCGCCGCGACCTGCACCCGGTGCTCGTCGACCTCCTCGCCGCCGCGCTCGCCCGGGCCCTCGCCGAGGACCCGGTGCTCCGGGCCGCCGTCGCCGCGGGGGGCCCGGTGCTCGTCGTCCCGGTCCCCGAGACGCGGTCGGCGGCCCGGCGCCGGGGCGAGGATCCCGTCGGTCGGCTGGCCGGCGCGGCGGTCGGCCGGCTCGACGACCCGGGGGTCGCCCTCGTCCCCGTCCTCCGGCACACCCGCCGGGTCGCCGACCAGTCGCGTCTCGGCCGCTCCGAGCGGGCCGCCAACCTCGCCGGCGCCCTGGGGGTCGCGGGCCGCGGGGCGGAGCGGGTCGTGGGTGCGGCGTGCGTCGTCGTCGACGACGTCGTCACGACCGGGGCCACGCTCGGCGAGGCCGCCCGGGCGCTGCGGGCCGCCGGTGCGGCGCACGTCGTGGCTGCCACCGTCGCCGCGACACCGGGCGCGCCACCGGGCCGGCCGCGGCTCCACGAGGAGGGTGACCCAGCCGACGGCCCGGGTTCGGCCGTCGGTGTTGTGAGGGTCCGGTCCGACGGCTAGCGTCTGTGCATGGACCCGATTCCTCGGGAGGTGGTGCGTCCCACGCCAGACGAGTGCTGAGCCCGAACACCACCGAGCACGAGGAGGACCACGTGGACATCGTCGTCACCGGACGGCACCTGACCGTCTCCGACCGTTTCCGGGACCACATCGAGGAGAAGCTGGCCAAGATCACCCAGCTCGCCCCCCGGACCCGACGGGTCGAGGTCATGGTCAGTCACGAACCCAACCGCCGCCAGGCCAAGGCCTGCGACCGGGTCGAGATCACCTGCTACGCCAAGGGGCCCGTCGTCCGGGCCGAGGCGTGTGCCGATGACAAGTACGCCGCCCTCGACGTCGTCCTCGACAAGCTGATGGAACGGCTGAGGCGCCGCAGCGACAAGCACCAGGTCCACCGGGGGCGCCGCACCCCCGAGTCCGTCGCCGCCGCGACCGCGCGCATCGAGGCGCCCACCGAGGCCGCGCCCGACGACGCCGGCGTCGACGGCCGCCCCTTCGGCGACTCCCCGATCGAGGTCCGCGAGAAGGTCCACCGCTCCGAGCCGATGTCCCTCGCGGACGCGCTGCGCGAGATGGAGGCCGTCGGCCACGACTTCTACCTCTTCCACGACGTCGACACCGACCGCGCGAGCGTGGTCTACCGGCGGCGCGGCTGGTCCTACGGGGTCCTCCACCTCGACCTCGACGGCTCGCTCGCCGACGCCGGTGGGGACGTGGTCGAGGTCGCGGCCTCCTAGGCGGGCCCCGGGCGTGGAGACTTCGTCGGCGGCCCCCGACCTGACACCATGACCCCCGTGGAGGAGAGCGTGAACGACGACCACGACGGGGACGCCCCGCCGGGGGTCATCCGCGTCGTCATCGCCGACGACCACGCGCTCTACCGCCAGGGGATGGCCGTCGTCGTCGAGCTCGACGGCGCGGCCAAGGTCGTCGGCCAGGCGAGCAACGGGGCCGAGGCCGTCGAGGTCTGCGCCCGGCTGCGCCCCGACGTCGTCCTCATGGACGTGCGGATGCCCGTGGTCGGCGGCATCGAGGCGGCCGGCCGCCTCCACGCCGCCGACCCGGGCGCCCGCATCCTCATGCTGACGATGAGCGACGACGAGAGCGACCTGTTCCAGGCGATCAAGGCCGGGGCCAGCGGCTACCTCCTCAAGGACCTGCCCGGCGAGGAGGTCGCCGACGCCATCCGCCGCGTCCACGACGGGCAGGCGATCATCCCACCGGGGATGGCCGCCACCCTCCTCCAGGAGTTCTCCCGGCTCAGCCAGGACGCCGCGCCCGGCGACCCCGCCGCCGCCCACCTCACCGACCGCGAGGTCGAGGTGCTGCGCCTCGTCGCCCGCGGGATGGTCAACCGCGAGATCGCCGAGAGCCTCGGCATCGCCGAGAACACCGTGAAGAACCACGTCCGCAGCATCCTCGAGAAGCTCCACCTCCACTCGCGGGTCGAGGCGGCCGTCTACGCCCACCAGCAGCGGCTCGTCCCCCCGGATGCCTGAGCCGGACCCGGTCCGGCTCGGCGTCCCCGCGGCGCGGCGCATCGCCCTCGCCGCCCAGGGCTTCGCCCGGCCCCGCCCCGACCTCCCCGGCACCCGCGACCTCCAGCGGGTGGTCGACACGGTCGGGATCGTGCAGATCGACAGCGTCAACGTGCTCGTCCGCAGCCAGTACCTGCCGTTCTTCTCCCGCCTCGGCCCGTACGACCGCTCGCTCCTCGACCGGGCCCGCGACCGCGCCCCGCGCCGCGTCGTCGAGTACTGGGCCCACGAGGCCTCGCTCGTGCCGCCCTCGACCTGGCCGCTCCTCGACTTCCGGATGCGCCGGGCCCGCTCCGACGCGTGGGGCGGGATGCAGCGCGTCGCCCGCGACCACCCCGACCTCGTCGCCCGCGTGCTCGCCGAGGTGAGCGCCGGCGGCCCGATGACCAGCCGCGAGGTCGAGGCGGCGCTGGCCCACGACCTGCCGCGCGAGCGGGAGCACTGGGGCTGGAACTGGTCGCTCGTCAAGAACGCGCTCGAGCACCTCTTCTGGAGCGGCGAGCTCTCCAGCGCCGGTCGCACGCAGCAGTTCGAGCGCCGGTACGCCCACCCGTCGCGGGTGCTGCCGCCGGCGCTGCGCGCGGTGGCGCTCGACCCGGCCGCCCGCCCCGGCGACGAGGAGGCGTTCCGGCGGCTCGTCGAGATCTCCGCACGGGCCCACGGCGTCGGCAGCGAGCAGTGCCTGCGCGACTACTTCCGGCTCAAGCCCGAGCAGGCGCGGCCGGCCATCGCCTCGCTCGTCGCCGACGGCACGCTCGTGCCCGCGACGATCGAGGGCTGGCACCGCCCGGCCTACCTGCACCGCGAGGCCCGGCGGCCCCGGCGGGTGCACGCCCGCGCGCTGCTCTCGCCGTTCGACTCCCTCGTCTGGCAGCGCGACCGCACCCGGGCGCTCTTCGGGTTCGACTACCGGCTCGAGATCTACGTGCCGGAGGAGCTGCGGGTGCACGGCTACTACGTCCTGCCGTTCCTCCTCGGCGACCGGCTCGTCGCCCGCGTCGACCTCAAGAGCGACCGGGCGGCCGGTGTCCTGCGGGTGCGCCGGTGTACCTGGGAGGCCGGTCGCGGAGGGCCCGAGGACGCGCGCGAGCTGGGCGAGGAGCTGGCCCTGCTGGCCCGCTGGCTCGACCTGTCCGGCGGCGTCAGCGCCTGAGCCGCTCCCAGTGCAGGGCGGCCACCTCCCGGCCGCCCGGGAGGACGTCGGCCGCGCTCTCGCGGCCCCACAGGTCGAAGCCGAGGGCGTCGAGGACCTTGTTGCTGCCGGTGTTGTCCTCCGCGGTCTGGGCGACGAGCCGGCGCAGGCCGAGGCCCCCGTCCTCGCGCGGCGCGAGCGCGTGCTCGGCGACGAGCCGGGCCGCCGCCGTCGCGACGCCGCGCCCGCGGGCGCTCGGGACGACCTGGTACCCGAGCTCGGCGGTGTCGTCGTCGAGCGTGCCCTCGTGGACGAACACGAGCGCCTCGCCGAGCGCCCGCCCGGTGGCGGCGTCGGCGACGCACCAGCTGAGGGTCGTGCCGAGGGCCATCTTCTCGCGGCGGGTCATCAGCCACTCGGGGAAGGTGTCCGGCTCGAGGACGCCCCGCGCCGGCATGTGGTGCGCCGGCTGGTCGCGCGGCTCGAGGGCGTCGACGTCCTCGTCGAGCCACGGGCGCAGGACGAGCCCGCCGGCCTCCTCGGTGCGCAGGACGAGCGGCTCGGGCCACGGCGTGCGGGCCTCGAGGACGTCGTCGGCGCCGAGGCTGGCCATCCAGGTGTCGGCGGCCGGGCCACCGTCGGGGTCCGGGTGCGAGCCGGGCAGCGTGCCGTGGTGGGTGAAGCCGCACGCCCAGGCCACCCGCCACGAGGCGAAGTTGCCGCGCAGGGCCCGCCAGTGCAGGCGCTGGCCGCCCTGCTCGAACCAGTGCTGGGCGAGGAGCCGCAGCGCACCGGCCATGAGGCCCCGACCCCGCGCGTCGGGGTGCAGGCCGAACCCGACCTCGGCGACGCCGGCGGCCGCGGACGGTCGCAGGTCGATGGTGCCGGCGTAGCGCCCGTCGGCGTCCTCGGCGTCGGTGATCGCCCAGTACCGGTGCCCGCCGGGGTCGTTCCAGGCCGCCTCGATGAGGGCCAGGAACTCGCGGCCCTGCTCCTCGCCGTAGGGGCGGGGCACGAGCGTCCAGCGCTTCGAGTCGGGGTCCCCGCTCTGCTCGACGATGCGCTCGAGGTCGTCCGGGCGGTGCGCGCGCAGCCGGACGTGGCCGTCGGTGAGCTCGGGCACGCACCCGGGGAAGGTCGCGTCGGTCATGGCGACAGCCAACCACCGTCGCCGGTGCCGGGGGAACTCGGCGCGGGGCCCGGCCCGTTGGACCCCTCGGCGGGCACCGCCGCGCCGCCGGGTCCGGGGGGCTCGACTACCCTAGGCGGGTCCGGCGGCCACGCCGCCCGCATCCGTCTTTCCCAAGGAGTCCCACTCGTGAAGATCGTCGAGAAGCTGCTGCGTGCCGGTGAGGGACGCATCCTCAAGAAGCTCGACAGCATCGCGGCCCAGGTCGGGGCCATCGAGGAGGACTTCGAGAAGCTCTCGGACGCCGAGCTGCGCGAGGAGACCGAGAAGTTCCGCGCCCGGCTCGCCGACGGCGAGACCCTCGACGACATCCTGCCGGAGGCCTTCGCGGCCGTCCGCGAGGCGAGCAAGCGCACCATCGGCAAGCGCCACTTCGACGTGCAGATCATGGGTGGGGCCGCGCTCCACCTCGGCAACGTCGCCGAGATGCGCACCGGTGAGGGCAAGACCCTCGTCGCGACCCTCCCGAGCTACCTCAACGCGCTGTCGGGCAAGGGCGTGCACGTCATCACCGTCAACGACTACCTCGCCGAGTACCAGTCCGAGCTGATGGGCCGTGTGCACCGCTTCCTCGGCCTCGAGACCGGCTGCATCCTCGCCTCGATGACCCCCGAGCAGCGGCGCGTCGAGTACGCGAAGGACATCACGTACGGCACGAACAACGAGTTCGGCTTCGACTACCTGCGCGACAACATGGCGTGGTCCACCGAGGAGCTCGTCCAGCGCGGCCACAACTTCTGCATCGTCGACGAGGTCGACTCCATCCTCATCGACGAGGCCCGCACCCCGCTCATCATCAGCGGCCCGGCCGATGCCCCGACGAAGTGGTACACCGAGTTCGCGCGCATCGCTCAGCGCCTCGAGCGCGGCGAGCTCGAGTCCGGCCGCGGCGACTACGAGGTCGACGAGAAGAAGAAGACCGTCGGCGTCCTCGAGCGCGGCATCGACAAGGTCGAGGACCACCTCGGCATCGAGAACCTCTACGAGTCGGCGAACACCCCGCTCATCGGGTACCTCAACAACGCGATCAAGGCCAAGGAGCTCTTCCAGCGCGACAAGGACTACGTCGTGATGAACGGCGAGGTCCTCATCGTCGACGAGCACACCGGGCGCATGCTCGCCGGCCGTCGCTACAACGAGGGCATGCACCAGGCCATCGAGGCCAAGGAGGGGGTGGAGATCAAGAACGAGAACCAGACCCTCGCGACGATCACCCTCCAGAACTACTTCCGCATGTACGACAAGCTCTCGGGCATGACCGGTACGGCCATGACCGAGGCCGCCGAGCTCAACTCGATCTACAAGCTCGGGGTCGTGCCGATCCCGACCAACCGGCCGATGGTCCGCGCCGACCAGGCCGACCTCGTGTACCGCACCGAGGAGAGCAAGTACAAGGCCGTCGTCGACGACATCGCCGAGAAGCACGAGGCCGGCCAGCCGGTGCTCGTCGGCACGGTGTCGGTCGAGAAGTCCGAGTACCTCTCCGAGCAGCTGCGCCGCCGGGGCATCCGGCACGAGGTCCTCAACGCCAAGCACCACGAGCGGGAGGCGGCCATCGTCGCCGACGCCGGGCGCAAGGCCGCGGTGACCGTCGCGACGAACATGGCCGGTCGAGGCACCGACATCATGCTCGGCGGCAACCCCGAGTTCCGGGCCGTCGCGACGCTCAAGGACCGGGGCCTGGACCCGCACGAGACGCCCGAGGAGTACGAGGCGGCCTGGGACGCCGCGCTCGAGGCGGCCGAGGCCGAGGTCGCGGCCGAGCACGAGGAGGTCACCGAGCTCGGCGGGCTCTACGTCCTCGGCACCGAGCGGCACGAGTCGCGGCGCATCGACAACCAGCTGCGCGGCCGCTCGGGCCGTCAGGGCGACCCCGGCGAGTCGCGGTTCTACCTCTCGCTCGAGGACCACCTCATGCGGCTGTTCAACGCCGGCCTCGTCGACCGGGTGATGACGACCGCCAAGCTCGACGACGACCAGCCGATCGAGTCCAAGCTCGTGTCGCGCTCGATCCAGTCGGCGCAGGCGCAGGTCGAGGCGCAGAACTTCGAGATCCGCAAGAACGTCCTCAAGTACGACGACGTCCTCAACCGCCAGCGCACAGTCATCTACGACGAGCGCCGCCGGGTCCTCGAGGGCGAGGACCTCCACGAGCAGCTGCGGTTCTTCGTCAACGACGTCGTCGAGGGCTACATCGACGCCGAGACCTCCGAGGGCTTCGCCGAGGACTGGAACCTCGAGCGGCTCTGGGGGGCGCTGCGCGCGCTCTACCCGGTCTCGATCACGCCCGAGCAGCTCGAGGAGGCGGCCGGCGGGCGCAACGCGCTGACCGCCGAGGTGCTCAAGGAGGAGATCCTCTCCGACGCGCACCACGCCTACGACGAGCGCGAGAAGGCGCTCGGCGAGGAGGTCATGCGCGAGGTCGAGCGACGGGTCATGCTCTCGGTCCTCGACCGCAAGTGGCGTGAGCACCTCTACGAGATGGACTACCTGCAGGAGGGCATCGGCCTGCGCGCGATGGCCCAGCGTGACCCACTCGTCGAGTACCAGCGCGAGGGCTTCCAGCTCTGGCAGGCGATGAACGAGTCGGTCAAGGAGGAGTCGGTCGGGCTGCTCTTCCACGTCGACGTCAAGGTCGACGAGCCGCAGGAGGCGCCGGCCGTGCAGCCGGTGACCGTCTCGCAGATGCTCGGCGCGATGAGCGGGGAGGCGAAGGCGGCCGCCGAGGAGCCGGCCGGCGACGTCGTCGTCGAGACCGAGCCGGAGGCGGGAGCCGAGGAGGCCGACGGGCACCCGCACGTCGAGGTGTCGGGGGTCGGGGTCGGCCGTCCGCGCACCGGCGCCCTGCACTACTCGGCGCCGACCGAGACCGGCGAGGTCGAGGTCCGCGACGAGCGCGGGGGCGCGGGCACGACGCTCACCGACGAGCAGCTCTCGGGCACCCCGAAGAACGCGCCCTGCCCCTGCGGGTCGGGCAAGAAGTTCAAGATGTGCCACGGCCGGCGCTGACGGCGCTCCCGGCAGCACGACCGCGGGCCGCACCCTCCACGCGAGGGTGCGGCCCGCGGTCGTGCGCGGCTCAGCCGACCTGGAGGGCGCTGACCCGCCACTTGCCGTCCTGGCCGACGAGCCGCAGCGCCACGGCGCGCACCCGCGGGCCGTCCTGGACGACGACCGCGGCCTCGGCGACCCCGTCGACCGGCTCGCAGACCCGAACCCGGCGCACGGTGAGCCGGTGCCGCCGGCCGGAGCGTCCGTCGGCGGCGCGGCGGGCGACGAGGGCGCCGCGGCGGGCGACGACCGCGTAGACCTCGGGGGTGGTCCACCGGACGACCTGGGGCGCGGGCCGGGCGCCGGTCATCACCTCGAGGAGGGCGTGCGCCATCCGCGCCGCCCACTCGACCGGGTCGGGCAGGTCCGAGCGGGTGGTGCGCTGCGGCCCGAAGACCTGGTCGTCGGAGGCGCACGAGAAGTCGACGGCGAGGGCGTCCTGGACGTAGCCCGGCACCCGCCGCGCCGCGGGGTCGGCGGCCCGGGCCCGGCGGACCGCCTCGTGGAGCGGCAGGGCGGGGGGCAGGGGACGCACCGGTGGCGCGACGTGCAGCGGCGCCCGGCTCACGACACGACCGCCGACGGGGCCCGGAGCACCTGACCGGGCAGGAGCAGGTCGGGGTCGGGACCGACGACGTCGCGGTTGGCGGCGTACCAGAGCGGCCACTGCTCGGCGATCTCCGCGTCGGACGCGCCAGGGCCGAGGTGCCGGGCGGCGACCGACCACAGGGTGTCGCCGCGGTGCACGACGACCACGCCGTCGGCGTCGCGGGCCGCCGGGCCGCGTCCGCTGACGACCGAGACGTCCGGCTGAGGCCGCACGGCGGGCGCCCGCGGCGTCCACCCGGGGTCGGGCTCGACCCGCCACCCCGGGTCGGGGAGGGGGTCGGCCGCCGCGAGCACCACGGGCGGGCCGGCCGACGGCGCGAGCGCCCCGGCGACGACCGTACCGACGGCCCGGGCGGGTGCGGCGACCGCACCCCCGGCGCCGACCCCGGTGGCGCCGACGCCGACCCCGAGCACGACGGCTGCGACCCGGCGGACGACGAACGGCGAGAGCGCGGCCGAGGCGCGGCGCGCGAACCGGCCCACCACGCCCGGCACCCGCGCGAGGGCCTCGAGGAGGACCCCGAGCGCCAGCCACGCCAGCCCGAGGAGGCCGAGCGCCGCCACGAGGGCGAGCAGCACGTCGGCGGCCTCGACCGGCGCCCCGCGCAGCGCCGCCGCGAGCGTCGACCCGAGCACGACGGAGAGACCCGCGGCGCACCCGCCCGCCGCCACGAGCGTGGCGAGGGAGACGATGAATCGCAGAAACATGCGTTTGGTGCTGTTTGGTGCGGTTTGCATGACGAGGACACTAGACGGTCGGTCCGACACCGGCAAGGGTCGTGCGTACCCTGTGCATCCATGAGGTGGGAGGGGTTGTTCGCGGACCTCGAGGGCCAGCTGGCCGCCGAGGAGCGCCGCGAGCTCGACAGCGAGGTCGCCGAGCGGACCCGGAGGGAGCGCGCGCTCGTCGACCTCACCGCGCGGCTGGCCGGCGGCGTCGGCTCGCCGGTCGCGGTGGCGCTGACGGGCGGCCGCGTCGTCACCGGCACCCTCACCGACGTCGGGGACGAGTGGCTCCTCGTGGCCGGTGGGCTGCGGGAGGTGCTCGTCCCCCGCGCCGGCGTCGTCACGGTCGAGGGGCTCACCGCGCACGGCGACCCGGCCCGGTCGGCGCGTCGCTTCGGACTCGGCTACGCGCTGCGGGCCCTCGCGCGGGACCGGGCGACGGTGGCCCTCGACCTCGCCGCCGGGCCGCCGATCGTCGGCACGGTCGACGTCGTCGGGGCCGACCACCTCGTCCTCGCCGAGCACCCCGAGGGCGAGCCGCGCCGGCGCGAGAACGTGCGCCGGCTGCTCACCGTGCCGTTCGGCGCGCTGCGGGCGGTGGAGTCGCGGCGCTGAGCCGGCCCGACGCCGGGCGCCGGCTCAGGCGGGCGCGGTGTCGTCGCCGGCCGCGGGGTCCTCGGTGTCGGTGCGCGTGGAGACGAGCTCGCGGGTCTCGGCGTACATCCGCTGGATGTAGCTCTCGAGCTCGCTCGTCTCGACCCGCCACTGCCCCCGGCCCCCGACCTTGATGGCCGGCAGGTCGCCGCTGCGGACGAGCGCGTAGGCCTGCGCGGCGGACACGTCGAGGATCTCGGAGACCTCGGTGAGCGGGATGAAGCGTCGCGGCACGCGCACAGTGTGCCACCCACGGCAGGGGGTCCGGCAGGCGTCATCCACAGGCTCACGGATTCGGCGGGCGGGGGTCCGCGCGGTCGGGCAGGATCGCGGCCATGAGCGAGCTCCCGACACCCACCGCTTCCCGGCTGCGGGCCCCGTCCTGGCGCGACTCGCGGCTGCTCGTCGGGGTGCTCCTCGTCGTCGTCTCCACCGTCCTCGGCGCCCTCGTCGTGGCCCGCGCCGACCGCCGCGTGCCGGTCTACGCGGCCGCGGGGGCGGTCGCGCCCGGGCAGCCCCTCACCGCCGACGACGTCACCGTCGTCCGCGTCCAGCTCGGTGACGGCACGGCGGCCTACCTCCCGGCCGACGCCCCGCTGCCCGCCGACGCCTACGCGCTGCGCGACCTGCGGGCCGGCGAGCTCGTGCCGCGCTCGAGCGTCGGCACCGCCGCGACGGTCGACCGCCAGCAGGTCGCGCTCCAGGTCGACGCCACCTCCGCGGCCTCGCTGCGGCGCGGCGCGCTCGTCGACGTCTACGTCAACCGCCCCGTCGAGGGCACCACGGTGGGGGTGGTCAGGCTGCAGGGCCCCGAGCGCGTGCTCGAGCGGGCGGCGGTCGTCGCCGTCGCCGAGGAGGACTCGGTGCTCGCCGGGGCCGAGCAGACCCGGGCCGTGCGGGTCATGGTGCCGCGCGACGCGGTCCGCGGCCTCGTTGCCGACGTCGACGTCGGGGCACGCATCACCCTCGTCCCCGTCCCGGGCGGCGGCTCGTGACCACCGTCCTCACCGCGCTCACCCACCGCCACGAGGCGGCGTTCGTCGAGGTCCTCGGCGCCGCGTCCGGCATCGAGCTCGTCCGGCGGTGCGCCGACCTCGCCGAGCTCCTCTCCACCGGGGCGGCCGGGGTCGCCCGCGTGGCCGTCGTCTCGCCCGACCTGCGCGGCCTCGACCGCGACGCGCTGCGCCACCTCGCCGGCCACGGCGTGCGGGTCGCGGGGCTCGCCGCGCCCGACGACGAGGAGGGGGAGCGCCGGCTGCGCCAGCTCGGGGTGGCGACGCTGCTGCACCCCGGGGACGGCGCCGACGTCGTCGCCGCGGCGCTCGTCGCCCTCGCCGACGCCACGACCTCGCGCCCGGTCGCCGGCACCGCCGGCACCGCCGGCCCCGTTGACCACGAGCCGCTGCCGCCCCCGGACCCGCGCGTCCCGACCCCCGTCACCGTCGTCTGGGGTCCCACCGGTGCGCCGGGCCGCACCACGGTCGCCGTCACGCTCGCGGCCCGGCTGGCCGGCTCGGGGGTGCGCACCCTGCTCGTCGACCTCGACACCTGGGGCGCGTCGGTCGCCCAGCTGCTCGGGCTCGTCGACGAGGCACCCGGCGTCGCGGCGGCCGCCCGGGCCTCCGAGCAGGGGAGCCTCGACGTCCCCGGCCTGGCCCGGCTCGCGCCCGAGGCGCTGCCCGGCCTGCGCGTCCTCACCGGGCTGCCGCGCGCCGACCGCTGGCCCGAGCTGCGCGCGGCTGCGGTCGAGGACGTCCTGCGCCTGGCCCGCGGCGTCGTCGACCACGTCGTCGTCGACACCGGGTTCGCGCTCGAGGACGACGAGGAGCTCAGCTACGACACCGCGGCGCCGCGGCGCAACGCCGCCACCCTCGCCGCGCTCGAGGCCGCGGACCGGCTCGTCGTCGTCGGCGCCGCCGACCCCGTCGGGCTCCAGCGCCTCGTCCGCGGGGTCCAGGACGTCGCGGTCCTGCCGTGCCCGCGCCCGCTCGTCCTCGTCAACAAGGTGCGCGCCTCGGCGGCCGGCCCGCGCCCCGAGCGCACCATCCGCGAGGTCCTCGGGCGGTTCGCCGGGCTCGAGGAGGTGCGGATGCTGCCCTGGGCGCCGGACGACTGCGACGAGGCGGTCCTCACCGGTCGGGCGCTCACCGAGGTGCGCCCCCGCTCACCGCTCGTCACGGCGCTCGGCGCGGTCGCCGCCGAGCTCGACGAGCGGTGCGCCGACACCTCCGCGGCCGACCGCCACGGCCGTCGGCGGCGGGTGCGGGTCTGACACGATGGACCCGTGACCGACCGGTTGAGCGCCCTCGACACGTCCTTCCTCCGCCTCGAGGACGCGACGACGCCGATGCACGTCGGCTCGGTCATGGTCTTCGACGTGCCGGACGGCGGCTTCGACTACGCGCGGCTCGTCGACCTCATCAGCGAGCGGATCGCCTACGTCCCGCGCTACCGGCAGCGGATCAAGACCGTGCCCGGCGGGCTCGGCAACCCGGTCTGGGTCGACGACCAGTCCTTCGACATCGGCTACCACGTGCGGCGCAGCGCGCTGCCGCGGCCGGGCTCGGACGAGCAGCTCGAGGAGCTCGTCGCGCGCATCCAGCCGCGCCCCCTCGACCGCTCCCGCCCGCTCTGGGAGCTCTACCTCGTCGAGGGCCTCGCCGAGGACCGGTTCGCGATCATCACCAAGAGCCACCACAGCCTCGTCGACGGCGTGCACGGCGTCGACATCGGCGGGGTGCTCGTCGACGGCAACCCCGGGGGAGCCGACGGCGTCCTCGCCACCTGGCGCCCGAAGCCCGAGCCGACCTCCGCCGAGCTGCTCGTCGGGGCCCTCGCCGACGTCGTGCGCACGCCGAGCCAGCTCGTCGACACCGTGCGCTCCGGGGTCGACGACGTCACCCGCACCGCCTCGAAGGTCGCCTCGGTCGCCGGCGACGTGCTCTCGACCCTGGCCCGGGTCTCCACCCGTCCGGCACCGGAGTCCCCGCTCAACGCCTCGGTCGGGCGGGCGCGGCGCTACGTCATGGTCGGCACCGACCTCGACGACTACCGCTCGGTCCGCTCGCGGCTCGGGCAGGGCTCGTTCGCCGACGAGGTGACGATCAACGACGTCGTGCTCGCCACGGTCGCCGGCGCGTTCCGCTCGTGGCTGCTCACCCGCGGCGAGCCCGTGTACCCCGGCACCACCGTCCGCGCCCTCGTGCCCGTCTCGGTGCGCTCGGTCGACGTCGGCGAGGACGCCCCTCCGGGCCCCGAGGTCACGGCCTGCTTCGTCGACCTGCCTGTCGGAGAACCGAAGCCGTCGATGCGCCTGCACCAGATCGCCTTCTCGATGCGCCAGCAGACCGAGGGGGGCGGACGCCGCGCGGTGTCCGCCGAGGCACTCGCCGGAGTCGGCGGCTTCGCCCCGCCGACGCTGCACGCGCTCGGCGCCCGGCTCGGCGGGATGGTGTCGCGGCGGCTGCACAACGTCGTCATCACCAACGTGCCGGGGCCCCAGACACCGCTGTTCGCCGACGGCGCGCAGATGGTCTCCACCTACCCGGTCACCCCGCTCGGCGCCGGGCAGGCGCTGTCCATCGGCCTCACCTCCTACGACGGCGGCGTCTACTACGGGCTCTACGCCGACCGCGACGCGATGCCCGACGCCGACGTCCTCGGCCGCGGGCTCGTCGACGCGCTCCAGGAGCTCCTCGACGCCCCGAGACCCCGGGGACGCCGCCCGTGAGAACCGACCGAAGGATGCGCCGATGCCGCTGACCCGCGTCTACCTCCCGCTCACGACGGACGACCTCGACGCGCTCGCGGCCGGCCGGGGGCTCGGCCCGGCACCGCTCGCCGCGCACGGCGTCACCCCCGCGCTCGGCCGGCCGGGGCTGACCACCGACGAGGAGGAGCTCGAGCACCACGCGTGGGTCGCCGCCACCGAGGAGGCCTCGCTCCGGGCGGCGGGGTCCCGTCGGGTCGTCGCGGCCGCCGACGTCGACGCGGCGGTCGTGTCGGTGCCGGAGCGTCCCGACGTGCCCTCGCGGGTCGAGGTGGGTGCGCCGGTGGCCGGCAACCGCGTCGTGTCGTTCCACGTCGACGAGGAGCCCGGCGGCACGGGCACCGCCGACCTGCTCTGGTACGACGTCACCGAGCTCGGGGCCGTCCGCGCGCTCGTCACCGGCTGAGGCCACCGCGGCGACCTGCGCGAGTTGCGTCCGGGGAGCGCCGGACGCGAGAGTGGGCGGGAATCCGTCGTCGTGACCCGAGCGAGGTGCCCACCCCATGGACGCTGTGACCCACGTCCCCGCCCCCACCAACGAGACCGTCCTCGAGTACGCCCCCGGCAGCCCGGAGCGCGCGTCCCTCGAGGTGGCCCTCGCCGAGCTCGGCTCGGTGCGCCACGAGCTGCCGCACACCATCGGCGGGAAGCGCGTCATGGGCGGTGGCAAGCGGTTCGAGGTGCGCCAGCCGCACGCCCGCCGGAAGGTCCTCGGCGTCTCGAAGGGCGCGACGAAGGCCGACGCCACCGCCGCCGTCGAGGCCGCCCGCGCCGCCGCCCCCGGCTGGCGCGACCTCTCCTTCGACGACCGCGCCGGCATCCTCCTCAAGGCCGCCGACCTGCTCGCCGGCCCGTGGCGCGCCCGCCTCAACGCCGCGACGATGCTCGGCCAGAGCAAGACCGCCTACCAGGCCGAGATCGACGCCGCCTGCGAGCTCATCGACTTCTGGCGCTTCAACGTCCACTTCGCCCGCCAGATCATGGAGGAGCAGCCGCCGGCCAACTCGCGCGGGGTCTGGAACCGCAGCGACCACCGCTCCCTCGAGGGCTTCGTCTACGCCGTCACGCCGTTCAACTTCACGGCCATCGCGGGCAACCTGCCGACCGCCCCGGCGCTCATGGGCAACACCGTCGTCTGGAAGCCGTCGCCGACCCAGCAGCTCGCCGCGCAGCTGACGATGGAGCTGCTCGAGGAGGCCGGGATGCCGCCGGGCGTCGTCAACCTCGTCACCGGCGACGGCGTCGCGGTCTCCGACGTCGCGCTCTCGCACCCCGACTTCGCCGGCCTGCACTTCACCGGCTCGACGGCCACCTTCCAGCACCTGTGGCGGACCATCGGCGAGAACCTCACGTCCTACCGGCACCACCCCCGCATCGTCGGCGAGACCGGCGGCAAGGACTTCGTGCTGGCGCACCCGAGCGCCGACCCCGACGTCCTGCGCACCGCGCTCGTCCGCGGCGCCTTCGAGTTCCAGGGCCAGAAGTGCTCGGCGGCCTCGCGGGCCTACGTGCCCCGCTCGGTGTGGAAGGTCATCAAGGACGACCTCGTCGCCGTCACCGAGTCGCTGACCCAGGGCGACGTCACCGACCTGTCGAACTTCATGGGCGCCGTCATCGACGAGCGGGCCTTCGCCAAGCACCAGGCCGCCATCGACCGGGCGCACGCGACGAGCCACCTCGACGTCGTCGCCGGCGGTCGGTACGACGACTCCGAGGGATGGTTCGTCCGCCCGACCGTCGTCGAGAGCAGCGACCCGACCGACGAGATGTTCTCGACGGAGTACTTCGGCCCGATCCTCGCCGTGCACGTCTTCCCGGACCGCCAGTACGACAAGGTCCTCGACCAGATGGAGTCGATCGCCCCGTACGCGCTGACCGGGGCGGTCATCGCCCGGGACCGGGCGGCGATCGCCGACGCGACGCAGCGGCTGCGGTTCGCCGCGGGCAACTTCTACGTCAACGACAAGCCGACCGGCGCGGTCGTCGGCCAGCAGCCGTTCGGCGGCGGCCGGGCGTCCGGGACGAACGACAAGGCGGGCTCGGCGGCCAACCTCATGCGGTGGACCTCGACGCGCTCGATCAAGGAGACGTTCGTGCCCCCGACCGACCACCGCTACCCGCACATGGGCTGAGGAGGACGGGTCAGCCGCCGAGGCGCTCGCGGAGCAGCTCGACCTCGACGCCGATGGCGGCCCCGATGGGCTCGGCCGCGGCCTTCTCGATCTTCCCGCCGACGAACGGGACGTTGGCCTTGAGCTCGGCGTCGAGCACCTCGACCGACCCCGATCCATCCGGCTCGAGGCGCAGCACCCCCTTGAGGGTCAGCGGGGCGCCCTTGACGTGGAGGTCGACCGCGGCCTCGCGCGTCCCGTCGGGACCCGCAGCGCCCCACTCGTAGTCCTCGACGACGGTGAGGGTCGCCCCGACGAAGGAGCGGGCGACGTCGGGCAGGCCGTCGGCGGGCAGCTCGCGGGAGGTGTGGACCCGATGGCCCGTCGCGGTCGGCGTCACGTCGGCGGAGTACGCCCCGCCGTCGGTCGTCGCCGCGCACTTGGCCTCCTGGAAGGCCGGGTCCGTGAGCACCGCGTAGACCTCCTCCGGGCCGGCCGGCAGCTGCTCGCGCCTCGTGAGTCGCACTCGGGTCGTCCTCTCCGCGGGGGGTTCCGGTCCGGGCGATCCTCTCACCCGTGGCGCAGGCCGTGGGAGAGCGCGGCCAGCCGGTCGGTCGACTCGCGCAGCACGCCGAGGACGAAGTCGCGCCGGCGCCGGTGCTGGGCGAGGACGAGGTCGAGCTCGGCCTGGAGCCCGGTGGCCCGCTCGGTGAGCGCCCGCTGGGCAGCGGCGTCGGCCTCGCCCCGCACCCCGTACGCGGGCACGACGCGCTCGTCGCGCACCACCAGCCCGGCCGCCTCGGCGCGTTCCTCGACCGCCCGCGCCCGGGCGAGCAGGTCGGCGAGGTCGCTCGCCTGGTCCTGGAGGACGCCCGCGACCCGGACCAGCTCGTCGGCGGTGGCCGCTCCGGCGTCGGCGAGCCCGCCGCCCCGCCGCCGGGTGGCGACGGAGGCGCGCCCCGGCCAGCCCTCGCCGAGCGCGGCGACCTCGGGCCCGAGGGCCTGCGCGAGGGCGTCGAGCCGGCGCCCGACCGCGGCGGTCGTCGCCGCGCAGGCCGAGAGCGAGGCGGGGTCGCCGGGGACGGTGGTCACGGCCGGACCTCGCGCTCGACGGGAGCGGCGCCGCCGGTGGACCCGAGGTCCTCGCCCGACGACCCCGGCGTGCCGGCGAAGGGGGCGAGCGCGGCGGCCACCTCGTCGGCGGCCTCCCCGAGGGCCCGCAGGGTGTCGACGACCTGGTCGAGCCAGTCGTCGAGCACCCGCTGCGGGCGGGGCTCGCCGGTGACGACGAGGCTGGCGAGCACGTCGTCCTCCGCCGCGGCGAGCGTGTCGCGCAGGGCGTCGAGGCGGCTCGTGGCGGCGCGGGCGCGCAGCGGGTCGGGGCCGGGAGGCACCCGGCCACCGTAGCCCGGATGGCGCGCCCGCCTGCCGGGTTGCCCACAGGCCCAGTAGCGTCGGCGCCGTGGCCCCCGGAGCGATCGACCTCGGCGCCGAGGCGGAGCAGCTCACCGCCGCGCTCGTCGCCCTCGACTCGGTCAACCCCGGCCTCGTGCCGGGCGCCGCGGGGGAGGCCGGCGTCGTCCAGCACCTGCGCTCGCGGCTCGCGGCGTCGGGGTTCGAGACCACCGTCCACCACCCCGCGGGGCACCCCGACCGCCCGAGCCTCCTGGCCGTCGGCCCGGCGGGCCCGCCCGGCCCGACGGTCGTGCTCACCGGCCACGTCGACACGGTCGGGGTCGCCGGGATGGACGACCCGTTCGTCCCGCGCGTCGACGGGCACCGGATGACCGGCCGCGGCGCCGCCGACATGAAGGGTGGCGTCGCCGGGCTCGTCGTCGCCGCTGAGGAGCTGGCCCGCCGGGGTGCACCCGGCCGGGTCGTCCTCGCGCTCGTCGCCGACGAGGAGGACGCGAGCCTCGGCACCGAGACCGTCCTCGCCGCGCTGCCCGGGCTCGACCTGCACCCCGACGTCGCGCTCCTCGCCGAGCCGACCGGCCTGGCCCGCACCACCTCGCTGCGGGGCTACGCGCTCGTCGAGGTGCGGTTCACCGGCCGGGCGGCGCACTCGTCGCAGCCCGCGGAGGGGGTCAACGCCGTCGCCCACCTCGGTCGGCTGCTCGCGGCCGTCGAGGACCGCGACCGCGCGCTGGTCCCGTCCGGCGGGTCGCTCATGGTCACGGTCGTCCGGGGCGGCGAGTCGCCGTTCGTCCTCGCGCAGCACGCGGAGGCGGTCGTCGAGCGGCGGACCGTCCCGGGGGAGGACCCCGCCGGCGCGCTCGCCGAGGTGCAGGTCCTGCTGGACCGGCTCCGTGCCGACGACCCGTCCGTCACGGCGACCGCGCGACCGGTCGTGGCCCGCGCCCCGTGGCGTCTCGACGGCTCCGGGCCGGCCGCCGACCTCGCCGACGCGCTCGACGCCGCCCTCGGCGACGCGTCGCCGGCCGACCCCCTCGACGCGCCCTACTGGGTGGAGGCGCCGCTCTGGCAGGAGGCGGGGGTGCCGACGGTCGTCTGCGGGCCCGGGGGCGGTGGGCTGCACGCGGCCGACGAGTGGCTCGACCTGCGCCAGCTGCGCGCGTTCACCACGGCGGTCGTCGCCGCCGTCGAGAGCTGGACGGTCGGCTGTGGCCACTGACCCGCGCGGGTTGCGGTCCGACGCACCGCTGCTCGATGCCTGGCTGCGCTTCCAGGAGCAGGATCCCTCGCCCTTCACCATCCCCGGCCACAAGCGCCGGCTCGACCTCGTCGGCGACGTCGTGGCCGGCGACGTGCCGCTCTACGCCGGGCTCGACACGATGCAGCTCTCGCGCGGCGTGCTGGCCGACGCCGAGGCCCGGGCGGCGCGGGCCTGGGGCGTCGACCTCTGCCGCTTCTCGGTCGGGGGCTCGACGCACGGCAACCAGGCCCTCGCGCTCGCCGTCGGGCGGCCGGGGCAGCGGGTCGTCGTCGCGCGCACGCTGCACCGGTCGATGCTGCTCGGGCTCGTCCTCGCCGGACTCGAGCCGGTCTGGGTCCGCCCCCGCGTCGACCCCGCCCACGGCCTGCCGACGGGCGTCGCGCCGGCCGACGTCGAGGAGGCCCTCGGCCGCGCCCCGGACGCCGTCGCCGTCCTCGTCGGCGACCCGTCCTACGTCGGCACCGTCGGCGACGTCGCCGGGCTCGCCGAGGTCGCCCACGCCCACGACGTCCCGCTCGTCGTCGACGCCGCCTGGGGCGCCCACCTCGGCTGGCACCCGGACCTGCCGCCGCACGCCCTCGCCGCCGGTGCCGACGCCCTCGTCACGAGCGCGCACAAGGCCCTCCCGGCGGTGTCGCAGGCGGCGCTCGTGCTCGCGCGCTCGGGCCGCATCGACCCCGCCCGCCTCGACGCCGCGGTCGAGGCCACCGCGACGACGAGCCCGGCCGGCGCCATCCTCGCGAGCACCGACGCCGCCCGCGCCCTCCTCGAGCGCGACGGCGCGGCCCTGCTCGGTGGGGTGGTCGACGCGGTCGCCGCGGTCCGGCGGCGGCTGGCCCGCGTCGAGGGGCTGGTCGTCCTCGACGGCCCGGGGGTCGACCCCACCCGCCTGGTGCTCGTGCTCCCGGGCACCGGGGCCGACGGCACGCGGGTCGAGGCCGACCTCGTCGCGGCCGGGATGCCGCTCGAGATGGCCGACCGCGACACCCTCGTCGCGATGGTCACGCTCGCCGACACCCCCGAGGGGCTCGACGCCCTGGCGACGGCTCTCGAGCGGTCGCTGGCCCGCCACCGGGGGAGCCCCCGGCCGACCTCCCCGTCCGGGGTGTGGTCGGTCGACCCGGTCACCGCCCGCTCACCGCGCGACGCCTTCTTCGCCGACCGCGAGCGGGTGGCGCTGCGCGCGGCGGTCGGCCGGGTCGCCGCCGAGCTCGTGGCGCCCTACCCGCCCGGCATCCCCGTGCTCGCGCCCGGCGAGCTGGTCACGACCGAGGCGCTCGACGCACTCGAGGCCGCCCGGGCCGCCGGCAGCCGCATCGCCTACGCCGCCGACCCCACGCTGACCACGCTCGACGTCGTCGCGCGCTGACCGGCGCCACCGTCCCGTGGACGAGACACCCGGCGGTGTCCCCGCGGACCACCGGGGCGGCCCGGGTCGATAGGCTCGGTCGAGGCCACGAGGACGTGGCCCGCCGCCACCGCGGCGACCCCCGACGAAGGAGTGCGACCGCACCATGTCGACCGCCCCGGCCACCTCCCGCGAGGACGTCCTCGCCCCGATCGCGGCAGCGTACGAGGAGCTCGCGCCGGACGGGTGGGGGCGGGAGTTCGTCGAGCGGTACTACCGGCACACCCCCCTCGACGAGCTGACCTCCCGCGACGCCGAGACCTTCGCGGGCGTCGCGCACAGCCACCTCGTCCTCGCGCGCACCCGACCCCCGGGCACCGCCAACGTCCGGGTCTACAACCCCTCCACCGAGACCGACGGCTGGTCCAACCCGCGCACGATCATCCAGGTCGTCACCGACGACATGCCCTTCCTCGTCGACTCCGTCACCGGCGCCCTCGTCCAGGCCGGCATCGACATCCACCTGATCATCCACCCGCAGCTCGTCGTCGTCCGCGACGCCGTCGGTGAGCTGCAGTCGGTCGAGAACCGCGACATCACGAAGTCGTTCCGCAGCGGCGCCGTCGGCGAGCTCGCCGAGTCGTGGATGCTCCTCTCCGTCGACCGCGAGGGCGACGAGGAGCGCCGCGCCGAGCTCGAGCGCACCGTGCGATCGGTGCTCGAGGACGTGCGCCAGTCGGTCGAGGACTGGCCGAAGATGCGCAGCCGCTGCCTCGTGCTCGCTGCCGAGCTCGAGGGCAGCGCACCGCCCGACGCCTCCCCGGACGAGGTCGCGCTGACCACCCGCTTCCTGCGGTGGATGGCCGACAACCACTTCACCTTCCTCGGCTACCGCGAGTACACGCTCGACCGCACCCCCGAGGGCGAGGTCATCTCGCCCGTCACCGGCACCGGCCTCGGCCTGCTGCGGGCCGACCCGCCGCTCGGCGCGCCGCCCGAGGTGCTCACCGACGAGGCGTCGGCCATCGCGCACGCCCCCGACCTGCTCGTGCTCACGAAGGCCAACTCGAAGTCCACGGTGCACCGGGTGGCCCACCTCGACTACGTCGGCGTCAAGACCCACGACGCGTCGGGCGCGGTCGTCGGCGAGCGGCGCTTCCTCGGGCTCTACGCCTCCACCGCGTACACCGAGTCGGTCACCCGCGTCCCGCTCGTCGCCGAGAAGGTCGAGGCCGTCCTCGAGCGCTCCGGGCTGGCCCCCGACAGCCACACCGGCAAGGACCTGCTCGGTGTCCTCGAGGCCTACCCTCGCGACGAGCTGTTCCAGGCGAGCGTCGACCAGCTCTACGAGACCGCGCTGGCCATCACCCAGCTCCAGGAGCGCCGGCGCACGAAGCTCTTCATCCGCGAGGACGACTTCGGGCGCTACGCCTCGTGCCTCGTCTTCATCCCGCGCGACCGCTACAACACGGCCGTGCGCACCCGGATGGCCGACATCCTCAAGGACACCTTCGGCGGCGAGGAGGTAGAGTTCGCGGCCCGGGTCAGCGAGTCGGCCCTCGCCCGACTGCAGTTCGTCGTCCGGGTCGCCAAGGGCAAGCGTGTGCGCACCCTCGACCGCGCCGAGCGAGACGCTCTCGAGCAGCGCCTCGTCGAGACCAGCCGCACGTGGTCCGACCGGCTCGGCGACGCCCTCGACCAGGCCCAGGGCGAGGAGGCCGGCGACCGCCTGATGGACCGCTTCGGCCGCGCGTTCCCCACGGCGTACGAGGAGTCGTTCTCGGTCGTGCAGGGCATGGCCGACATCAGCCACCTCGACCGGCTCGGCCCGGACCAGGGCACGAGCGTCGCCCTCTACCGGCCGCTCGACGCCCCCGACGACATCCGCCGCTTCAAGCTCTTCCGCGTCGACCCGTTGTCGCTCACCGACATCCTCCCGATCTTCACGCACATGGGCGTCGAGGTCGTCGACGAGCAGCCGTTCGCGGTCGAGCGCGCCGACGGCGCCGACCTCCACGTCTACGACTTCGGGCTGCGGGTCACCGACAGCGCCATCTGGGACGCCTGCCCGCACGAGCAGCTGCGCGACCTCTTCGAGGGCGCGGTCGCCGCGGTCTGGGACGGCCGGGCCGAGTCCGACGGCTTCAACAAGCTCGTCCTCGGGGCGCACCTCACCTGGCGCCAGGTCGTCATCCTGCGCACCGTGGCGAAGTACCTGCGCCAGACCCGGGCCACGTACTCGCAGGACTACCTCGAGGACGCCCTCGTGGCGCACCCGGCCATCGCCCGCGACCTCGTCGACGTGTGGGAGACGCGCTTCGACCCCACGGTCTGGCAGGAGGACGAGGCCGGCCGCGACGGTCGGGCCACCGCCGAGGAGGAGGCCGCGCAGCGCGTCCTCGACGCCCTCGACGACGTGTCGAGCCTCGACCACGACCGCATCATCCGGGCCTTCCTCGGCGTCATCCGGGCGGGGCTGCGGACGAACTTCTACCAGCCGGGTCGTGACGGCGCCGAGCACCACGCGTACGTCTCGCTCAAGCTCGACCCGCGCAAGGTGCCCGACCTGCCCGCTCCCAGACCGCAGTTCGAGATCTGGGTCTACAGCCCGCGCGTCGAGGGCGTGCACCTGCGCTTCGGCCCGGTGGCCCGCGGCGGCCTGCGCTGGAGCGACCGGCGCGAGGACTTCCGCACCGAGGTCCTCGGCCTCGTCAAGGCACAGATGGTCAAGAACGCCGTCATCGTGCCCACCGGCTCCAAGGGCGGCTTCTACGCCAAGCAGCTGCCCGACCCCGCCGCCGACCGCGAGGCGTGGATGGAGGAGGGCAAGGCGGCGTACCGGATGTTCATCTCCGGCCTGCTCGACCTCACCGACAACCGCGTCTCCGGCACCATCGTCCCGCCCGAGCACCTCGTGCGGCACGACGGCGACGACCCGTACCTCGTCGTCGCCGCCGACAAGGGCACGGCGACCTTCTCCGACATCGCCAACGGTGTCGCGCAGTCGTACGGCTTCTGGCTCGACGACGCCTTCGCCTCCGGCGGCTCGGCCGGCTACGACCACAAGGCGATGGGCATCACCGCCCGCGGCGCCTGGGAGTCGGTCAAGCGGCACTTCCGCGAGATGGGCGTCGACACCCAGTCCGAGGAGTTCACCGTCGTCGGCGTCGGCGACATGAGCGGCGACGTCTTCGGCAACGGGATGCTGCTCTCCGAGCGCATCCGGCTCGTCGCGGCGTTCGACCACCGGCACGTCTTCGTCGACCCGAACCCCCTTGCGGCACAGTCGTTCGCCGAGCGCCGCCGGCTCTTCGACCTGCCGCGCTCCTCGTGGGACGACTACGACCGCTCGCTGATCTCCGAGGGCGGGGGCGTGTTCCCGCGCTCGCTGAAGTCGATCGCCGTGACGCCGCAGATGCGCGAGGCGCTCGGCCTGCCGGCGTCCGTCACGACGATGACGCCCGCCGAGCTCATCCACGCCATCCTCCTCGCGCCGGTCGACCTGCTGTGGAACGGCGGCATCGGCACCTACGTCAAGGCCTCCACCGAGGACCACCTGTCCATCGGCGACCGCGCCAACGACGGCATCCGTGTCGACGGCCACGAGCTGCGGGTCAAGGTCGTCGGCGAGGGCGGCAACCTCGGTCTCTCGCAGCTGGGTCGCATCGAGGCCGCCTTCCACGGCGTGCGCGTCAACACCGACGCCATCGACAACTCGGCCGGCGTCGACACCTCCGACCACGAGGTGAACATCAAGATCCTCCTCGGCGAGGTCGTGCGCGACGGCGCCCTGACCCTCGAGGAGCGCAACGAGCTGCTCGCCTCGATGACCGACGACGTCGCCGACCACGTGCTGCGCGACAACTACGAGCAGAACGTCCTGCTCGGCAACGCGCGTGCCCAGGAGCACGCGATGGTCACCGTCCACGAGCGCTTCATGCACTGGCTCGAGGACCGCGGCCTGCTCGACCGGGCGCTCGAGTTCCTCCCCACCGACGCCGAGCTCGAGAAGCGCGCCCAGAACGGTCTCGGGCTGAAGAGCCCGGAGTTCTCGGTGCTCGTCGCGTACGCCAAGCTCGCGCTCAAGGAGGACATCCTCGCCAGCGCCATCCCCGACGACCCGTGGTTCGCGACGACCCTCGCCGAGTACTTCCCGCCGCCGATCCGCGAGCGGTACGCGGGCGAGCTCGAGGAGCACCCGCTGCGCCGCGAGATCGTCACGAACTCGGTCGTCAACTCGATGGTCAACCGCGGCGGCATCACCTTCGCCTACCGGTCCCAGGAGGAGGCCGGCGCGGCGCCCGAGCAGGTCACCCGTGCCTTCGTCGTCTGCCGCGAGGTCTTCGGGCTCGCCGACTTCGTCCGGCGCGTCGAGGAGCTCGACAACGTCGTGCCCACCGCCGCCCAGACCGCGCTCTACCTCGAGTTCCGCCGGCTCCTCGACCGGGCCGTGCGCTGGTTCCTCACCGCGCGCCCGGCCACGCTCGACATCGGCGCCGAGATCGAGCGGTTCGCCGGCGTCGTCCGCGAGCTCGCGCCGACCGTGCCCGACCTGCTGCGCGGCGAGGAGCGCTCGCGCCTCGACCGGCGGGCCGGCGAGCTCGAGAAGGCGGGGGTGCCGGCCGACCTCGCCCAGCACGCCGCCTCGCTGCTCGACCAGTACTCGCTGCTCGACATCGTCGACATCGCCACCGACACCGGGCGCGAGCCCACCGACGTCGCGCCGCTGTACTACCTCGTCTCCGAGCGCTTCGGCATCGACACGATGCTCGGCAAGGTCACCCGCCTGCCGCGCGAGGACCAGTGGGACGCCCTGGCCCGCGGCGCGCTGCGCGACGACCTGTACGCCGTGCTCGAGGCGCTGACCCGCTCGGTCATCGAGACGAGCGCGGGCACCGGCGCCGACGCCGGCGACCCCGCGGCGCAGTACACGGCGTGGCGGCAGGCCAACGCGGAGTCGGTCGAGCGGGCGGCCTCGGCGCTCTCGGGCTTCAAGCGGCTCGACGCCCCGAACATCGCGGCGCTCTCGGTGGCCCTGCGCACGCTGCGCTCCGTCATCCGGGTGGGCTCGTCGAGCTGACCGGCCGGTGACCTAGGCTCGGCCGCGTGAGCACGCTGGCCGAGATGCTGCGGACGACGACCGACCTCGAGCCGGCCGAGTCCGAGTGGCTGCACCTGCTCGTCGGCGACTGGCAGCTCGTCGCCGACCTGTCCTTCGCCGACCTCGTGCTGTGGGTGCGCGGCGGGATGGACGGCTGGCGGGCCGTGGCCCACGTCCGCCCGAACACCGGGCCGATGGTCTTCTACGACGACATCGTCGGGCGCTCCTCGACCCGCTCGCGGGCGGCGATGCTCGACAACGCGGCCAAGCAGCGCCGGATGGTCGCCGCCCCGGTGCCGACGGTGCGCGAGGACATGTCGATCCGCGAGGACGCCGTGCCCGTGGTCTGCGGCGACCGGGTCGTCGCGGTCCTCACGCGGCACACGAACCTCACGGGCGGTCGCACCCCGAGCCGGCTCGAGCTGACCTACCGCGACCTCGCCGACTCGATCCTGCGGATGGTCGCGACGGGGGAGTTCCCGTCACCGTCGGCGCCGACCGGGATGCGCCGCGGCGCGCCGCGGGTCGGGGACGGCGTCATCCACCTCGACGGCGACGGGGTGGTGCGCTACGCGAGCCCGAACGCGGTCTCGGCGGTGCACCGGCTCGGGCACGTCGGCGACGTCGTGGGGGAGACCCTCGCGAAGGTCGTCGCCGACCTGGCGACCGAGAGCGGCCGGGCGGTGGACGAGTCGCTCGCCGTCGTCGTCATGGGCCGGGCGTCGTGGCGCACCGAGGTCGAGACGGCGAACGCGACGGTGACGATGCGGGCCATCCCGCTGACCATCGCCGGCGTGCGGACCGGGGCGATGATCCTCCTGCGCGACGTCTCCGAGCTGCGGCGGCGCGAGCAGGAGCTGCTCACCAAGGACGCGACGATCCGCGAGATCCACCACCGGGTGAAGAACAACCTCCAGACGGTGGCGGCGCTGCTGCGGCTGCAGTCGCGGCGGGCGCCGGAGGAGCACGCGAAGGCGGCGCTCGAGGAGGCGGTGCGGCGGGTGGCGACGATCGCCCTCGTCCACGAGACCCTGAGCACCGGGTTCGACGAGACGGTGAGCTTCGACGAGATCGCCCTCCGCGGGTTGCGGGCGGTCGTCGAGGTGGCCACCCGCGAGCACCACGTCGACTCGCGGTTCGAGGGCTCGTTCGGGCGGGTGCGGGCCGAGGACGCGACGGCGCTGGCGATGATCATCTCCGAGCTCGTGCAGAACGCCGTCGAGCACGGCCTCGCCGACCGCGACGGCACGATCACCGTGGGGGTGGAGCGGCGGCCGGCCGACGCCGGGGACGAGCTGCGGGTGACGGTGACCGACGACGGTGCCGGGCTGCCGGCGGGGTTCCGGCCGGGGATGGCCGGGCTCGGGACGCGGATCGTCACCTCGTTCGTGCAGGACCTGCGCGGACGGATCCGGTGGGAGCCGAACGAGCCCTCGGGGACGAGGGTGGAGTTCGTCGCGACGCTGCGGCCGGTGGGGCCGCGCTGAGGAGCGGGGGAGCGGTCAGCCGGCGCGGCGGGCGCGGGCGTTACGGCGCTTGAGGGCGCGGCGCTCGTCCTCGGACATGCCGCCCCAGACGCCGGCGTCCTGGCCGGACTCGATGGCCCACTTGAGGCAGGTGTCGAGGACCTCGCACCGACGGCAGACGGCCTTGGCCTCCTCGATCTGAGCGATCGCCGGGCCGGTGTTCCCGATCGGGAAGAACAGCTCGGGGTCCTCGTCGAGGCAGGCAGCGCGGTCGCGCCAGTCCATGGATGGGGCTCCTTGGTGTGGGGTACGTCGGGAAGTCGTGGGCACCGGATGACCGGAGGGGTGGGGTCTGGCGGTGCACGGGCGCGCCGTTGCACCCCTGTGGCGGACGTGTTACGCACAGACGTCCGTGGCGTTACTCTACCGTGACCTACCCAATCGCGGCTAGGGGATACCCCCCGTCGTTCCGGGTGTCGGTGATCACTCCGGCTCAACGGGTGGACGGGGGTCGCGTGTTCCCGGGGGTGGGGGGAGGACCACGCGACGCGCGATCGTATCGCTCGCCTACGCTGCGACGGTGGTTCCGCTCCCGCCTTTCGACGCCGCTCCCGCGCCGGCCGCCGGCCCCCGACGGGCGGCCGCCGTCCTCTGCGCCGTCCAGGCCCTCGCGCTGCTCGGGTTCGCCGTCTTCTACGTCTACGAGCTGGCCGTCGGGGAGGGCAGCGACGCGACCCGGGTCGTGATGTCGGCGGCGGTCATCGCGCTCGGCGCGGTGGGCCTCGGCCTGCTGGCCCGGGGGTGGCTCGGCGAGCGCCGCTGGCCCCGGACGCCGACCATCGTCTGGGACCTGCTCCTCGTGCCGGTGGGCATCAGCCTGCTCCAGGCGGAGAGGACCGGGCTCGGCTGGCTCGTGCTCGTCCTCGCCCTGGCCACCCTCGGCGCGGCGCTCATCGCGCGGGTTCCGGACGTGGAGTTCGACGACCCGGAATGACCTCCGGCCCACCCGCCGGTTCGACGCCCGCGCCCGACGGGTCGTCGACGACCACCTGCAAGGGCGCCGCCCGTCCGTCGAGCACGAGCAGCCCCCGTCCCGGCGGGTCGTCGGGTGACGCGGCGAGGTCGGCGCGGGGGAGGCCGAGCAGCGCCAGGTCGTCCGCTCGGGGCCGCAGGAGGACGCCGGCGCCGTAGCGGGCGACGGTGACGTCGAGGCCACGGAACCGTGAGCCGAGCGCGGTGGCGCTCGCCGCGACGACCGCTGCCCCGCCGTCACGGACGAGGAGGTCGAGGACCTCCTCGAGGACCGGCCGGACCGGGGCGTCGTCGAGCCGGTCGGCGTCGTCGACGAGGACCACGAGGTCGGGGTGCGCCGTCCGCAGCGCGACGAGCCGGTCGGCGTCGTCCGGCCCGAGCTGCTCCACCCCGGACCGGCCGGTGCCTCCGGCCGGGCCGTGGGCACCGACGAGGACGACGGGGCGCCCGCCCTCGGCCACGGAGCGCGCGAGCGTCGCGAGGGCGGTGCTGCGGCCGGAGCCGGTCGGTCCGAGGACGAGGAGTCGCCGGCCGTGTGCCTCTGGTCGCCACGTCCACGGGGTGCTGTCGGGGGCGAGGGCGCCCAAGAGCCAGCCCCTTGCCGGGTCGGTGCCGAGGTCCCGGCGGCCGACGCGGGCGGGCAGGGGTCGGTAGGTCCAGGGGGCGACCTCGCCGAGCGGCGCGGGGGACGCGGGTGCCGAGCCGGGGTCGACGACCTGCACCTCCCGCCCGTCGCGCACCCGGAGCCCGCGACCCGGGCCGGCCGTGGGCCCCGGACCGGGGGCGTGGGTGCCGAGAAGGGCGAGGTCGAGCGGGTCGCCCGGCCCGAGGAGCAGCACCTCCCCGCCGAGGCCGGACCAGCGCGGGCGCAGCAGGTCGCGCCCACCCGCGACGGCGCACGAGGTGCCGCGTTCGCCGCCGTCGCGCACGAGCCGCATGACCCGCTCGGAGGGGGGCAGCGCGGTCCGCGGTCCTCGGCGTCGACGAGCTGGTCCCATCCGTCGACGACGAGCAGGCGTCGCGGGGAGCCGGGGCCGACCGGCGCGGCCAGGTGGTCGAGCAGTGCGCCGACGGCCCGCGCGTCACCCACCCCGGCCACCGTCCCGAGGTGCGGCAGGGCGCGCGGCCAGGCCGTGACGTCGGTGGTGAGGACGTGCACGTGGAGCCGGTCGGGCGCCTCGCGGGCGGCTGCGGCGTGGACGAGGGCACGCAGCGCGGTCGACCGCCCGGAGCGGGGCCGGCCGACCACGCGCCAGAGCGGCACCCCGGGGTCCCAGGCCCACGGCGTGTGGCGCTGGGCCTCGGGTTCGTCGACGAGGGCCAGGGTGCCCGCAGGCAGGTCGGCGGCCGGGATGACGGAAGGCAGTGGGGGGAGCCACGGCCGCCGAGGTGGGGCCGCCCCGGTGGCGGCGTGTGCCTCCCGCACCACGTCGACGACGGCCGCCAGCTCGGCGCTCCGGTCTCCGGTCGAGCCGGCACGCAGCCGCCCGGGTTCGGCCGCGACCACCTCGAGGGACGGGCCGTCGGGGGCGGCCGGTGCGACGAGGGCAGCCTGGAAGGCCGTCGAGGTGCCGTCGCCGCCCCGGGACACGCCCCTGCCGGGCCGGTCGACGGGTAGCAGCGCGGCGGAGTCGTCCTCGACGATGTGGTGGGAGTCGGCGCGGTCGCGGACCCGGAAGGCGAGCCGGAGGTTGACGTTGGCCTGCACCTCGGCTGTCACCGTCCCCGCCGGGCGCTGGGTGGCGAGGACGAGGTGCATCCCGAGGCTGCGGCCCTGCGCCGCGAGCCGGGCCAGGGCGCCAGCCACCTCCGGGTGCCCGTCGACGAGGGCGCGCAGCTCGTCGACGACGACGACGAGCCGGGGGATCCGGTCGCCGGAGTCGGCCGACCTCCGGTGGTCGTCGAGGTCGGCGCAGCCGTGCGCCGCGAGCATCTCCTCGCGGCGACGGAGTTCGGCCTCGAGCGACGTGAGCACCCGGCGGACGAGGTAGTCGTCGAGGTCGGTGACGAGCCCGACGACGTGCGGCAGGCGGGCGCACGGCCCGAACGCCGCACCGCCCTTGAAGTCGACGAGGAGCAGGGTGAGGTCCTCGGGCGGGGAGTCGAGGGCCAGACCCGTGACGAGCGTGCGGAGGAACTCGGACTTCCCGGAGCCCGTCGTGCCCCCGACGAGCACGTGGGGACCGTCGGTGGCGAGGTCGAGGCGGAAGGCACCCGTGGCGGTGGCGCCCACGACCGCGGTCGGGCGCTCCGCCGCGGCCCAGCGCCGGCCCACCCCGTCGACGGTGAGGGCCGCGTCGCCCAGCACGTCGGCGAGACCGAGCTCCCGGGGGAGGTCCGCATCGGACGTGCCCTGTTCGCGCAGGGGGGCGAGGGCGCGTGCCAGCCGGTCGGCCCATGCCGGCCCGACGCCGTCGGCGACCGCCGTGTCGTCGGCACCGTTGCCGGACAAGCGGATCCGTCCGCCACCGACGAGCTCGACGTGCGCTCCGCACGCCTCCGGCAGCCGGGCCGTGACGGTGGCCGCTGCGAGCACCACTCCACCGGCGGCGTGCACCGCGGCGACGCGGGCGGTGACCCCCGGCGCCTCGACGTCCGGGACGACGAGGACGACACGCTCGTCGTCCTCCGACGTCGAGCGGTGCGGCAGCAGGTCGAGCCACGTCCACTCGGCGCCCCCGCCGACGACGTCGACGACGAGGCGGGACGGCGGGTTGCGGACGACGAGCTGGCCGACGAGCGCGGCGAGCAGCCGCCTCGTTCCGCTCTCGGGTCCGACGAGGCCCAGGCCCCCGGCCTCGGCGAGGTCGACGACCACGGGTGCGCCGCGAACCAGCCGGGGAGCCGTCACGCCGCGGTCGTCGACCACGCGACAGGACGCCGCGACGTCGCCGAGCCCGAGCCGGACGGTGCGCTCGCCACCGGACCAGAGCCCCGACCCGCGCCGTGTCGCCCGGCTCCCCACCTCGTGCGGGTCGGGGTGGCGCAGGTGGCGCCATCGGAGCTCCGCAGCGAGCGCGGCCTCCACGTGCGCCTCGTGCTCGGCCAGGGCGTCGGCGTGCTCGGCCACCGCCCGGCGGTGCCGTCGCCCGGACCCCCACCGGTCGCCGAGACCGGTGGCGAGCAGGACCACGGGGCCGAGGACCGCGAACGCGAGCACCTGCGGTCCGAGGAAGACGGCCAGCACCGCCACGACCGGCACGGGCGCGAGCGCGGCGACCCACGGCACGCGGGCGCGCGTCGGGGGCTCGGGGGCCCGGGGCGCCACCAGCTCGGTGACCGGCGGCGCGGCTGAGGCCGCGGGCGCCGGGGAGACGACGACCGTGCCGTCCCCCGGGTGGCGCACGGGCGCGCCGGGCGGCCCGGTCCGAAGCAGGCGCAGGGCGGTCGCGCCGATGACCATCCGGGAGGTGGTGTCGACGAGGGCGGCCCCCGCGACGCGCGCCCCGTCGACCTCGACGCCGTTGGTCGAGCCGAGGTCGACGACCCTGACCCCGTCCGGGCCGACGTCGAGGCGGCAGTGCGACCGGCTGAGCGAGGGGTCGTCGAGGCGGAGTCCGGCAGCAGGGGACCGGCCGACGACCACCCCGGGCGGCGTGAGGGGAAGGGCCCGACCGGCGTCCGGGCCGCCGACCGAGACGACCTCCAGAACGGTGCCCGGGCCGGCCGGCCCAGCGCCCCGTCCACGGGCCACCTCGGGCCCGGCCACGGCGGCGGACGCGCCGTCGAGCAGCGGAGGGACGCCGACGGGGTGGTCGTCGGGCAGGGCGTGACCGTCGACGACGAGGGCCTCCACCGGCTCGCCGAGATGGTCGGCCAGCGCCTCCCGCAGCGTGGCCACGGTCTCCGGACGGCGCCAGCGCACGACGAGCTCGACCGGGCGCGGCCGGCGCCTCGGCACGTGGAGCGTCAGGCGGATCTGCATGCGGGTGACCGTAGGCGGCCCGTCCGTCACTCCCGCCGAGTTATCCACAGGTGTCACGTTCGGGGTGCGCGCGGGCGCTCCGGTGGGGTTGTCTTGTCCCGGGCACACCGGGCCGCGCAGGGGCGGCCCACGGGAAAGGGGGTCGCCGCGTGGATGCCGTCCGCACGCTCGAGGGGGAGGTCCGCGAGCTCATCCGTCGCTCGGGGCTCGACCCCGTGCGCGACGAGGGCGCCGTCCGGCGCCTGGTCCGCGAGGCCGTCAGCGACTACGACGAGCGCTCGATGCATGGCGGGATGCCGGTGCTCCCCGACCTCGACGTCGCGTCGAAAGCGGTGTGGGACAGCGTCGTCGGGTACGGGCCGCTCCAGCAGTACTTCGACGACCCCCACGTCGAGGAGATCTGGGTCAACGAGCCGTCCCGGGTCTTCGTGGCCCGTGACGGCGTCGCCGAGCTGACGACCACACTCCTCGACCACGAGCAGGTGCGCGACCTCGTCGAGCGGATGCTCAAGTCCTCCGGTCGTCGGGTCGACCTCAGCTCACCCTTCGTCGACGCCGTTCTCCCCGACGGCAGTCGGCTGCACGTCGTCATCCCCGACATCACACGCGAGCACTGGTTCGTCAACATCCGCAAGTTCGTCGTCAAGGCCGACTCGATGGACGACCTCGTGCGCCTCGGCACCATCACGCCCCAGGCCGCCCGCTTCCTCGAGGCCTCGGTCGCCGCCGGCCTCAACATCCTCGTCGCCGGAGGCACCCAGGCCGGCAAGACGACGCTCCTCAACTGCCTCGCCGCGGCGGTCCCCGCGCGCGAGCGAGTCGTCACCTGCGAGGAGGTCTTCGAGCTGCGCATTCCGCACCGCGACGTCGCCGCCATGCAGTGCCGGCAGCCCTCCCTCGAGGGCACCGGGGAGATCCCGCTGCGCCGGCTCGTCAAGGAGGCTCTGCGGATGCGCCCCTCGCGCATCATCGTCGGCGAGGTGCGCCAGGCCGAGAGCCTCGACCTCCTCATCGCGCTCAACTCCGGCCTCCCGGGGATGTGCACCATCCACGCCAACAGCGCGCGCGAGGCGGTGACGAAGATGTGCACCCTCCCGCTGCTCGCCGGTGAGAACGTCTCGGCACGGTTCGTCGTCCCGACCGTCGCGTCGTCGATCGACCTCGTCGTCCACGCCGCCCTCGAGCGGGACGGACGGCGGACGGTGCGCGAGATCGCGGCGGTGCCCGGGCGGGCCGAGGAGGACGTCGTCGAGATCGCCGACCTCTTCGTGCGGCGCGGAGGCGAGCTCGTGCGCGCCGACGGGTTCCCGCCCCACGCCGACCGCTACGAGCGGGCCGGGTACGACGTCGCGGCGCTCCTCGCGCGGGGTGCCTCGTGAGCGGGCTGCTGCTGGGGCTGACCTTCGGGGTCGGGGTGTTCCTCGTCTGGTGGAGCTGCTGGGTGCCGGCGCCCGGCGACCGCCGCCGCGCCCGTCGCTCCGGGCTGCTCGGCAGCCTCCACGACGAGGTCGTGCAGGCCGGATTCTCGGGGCTCAGCGTGCGCGGCCTCGTCGGCGCGTGCCTCATCGCCGCCGGGTTCGTCCTCGTCATCGTGCAGCTGACGGTCGGGGTCCTCCCGATCGCCGTGTGCTTCGCCGCCATCGCGGGCGCCCTCCCGGTGGCCGTGGTCCGGCGCCGGGCCCGCCGCCGACGCGCCCTGCTGCGCGACCTCTGGCCGGAGGCCGTCGACAACATCACCTCCGGAGTGCGCGCCGGCATGGCCCTGCCCGAGGCGCTCGCCCAGCTCGGGTCGCGGGGTCCCGAGGAGCTGCGCGAACCGTTCCGCCTCTTCGCCGACGACTACCGCCTCACCGGCCGGTTCTCGGACTGTCTCGACCGCCTGAAGGACCGGCTGGCCGACCCCGTGGGCGACCGGCTCGTCGAGAGCCTGCGCATCGCCCGCGAGGTCGGCGGCAGCGACCTCGGGCGGCTCCTGCGCACCCTGTCCGGCTTCCTGCGCGAGGACGCGCGCACCCGGGCCGAGCTCGAGACCCGCCAGTCGTGGACGGTCAACGCGGCCCGCCTCGCGGTCGCCGCCCCGTGGTTCGTCCTCGCGATGCTCTCGACCAACCCCGAGTCGGTCCGGGCCTACTCGACGGGCGTTGGGGCTGGGGTCCTGCTCGCGGGAGCCGTCGTCACGGGCATCGCGTACGCGCTCATGGTGCGCATCGGGCGCCTGCCCGAGGACCAGCGGGTGCTGCGGTGACCGGGCTGGTGCGCGACGGCGCGCTGCTCGGCCTCGTCGCGGGCGTCGGCCTGCTGCTCGTCTGGACCGGGTTGCCGCGCAACCGCCGTCACGGGTTGGCCGAGCGCGTCCTGCCGTACCTCCGCGACACGCCGCGGCCGTCGCGGCTGCTCGACGACTCGCGGTCGCGCGGGGTGCTGCTCACGGTGGCCGCGCCCCTCGTCCGCGAGCTCGGCCAGGGTGTCGAAAGGGTCCTCGGCGGGTCGGCCTCGGTGCGCAGCCGGCAGCTCCGTGCCGGCCTCGCGCCGGACGTCGACCGGTTCCGGGCCGAGCAGGTCCTCTGGGGTATCGCCGCCGCGGTGCTCGGCGGCGTCGTCGGCACCGTGCTGGCCCTGCTCCGCGACGGGTCGGTGGCCCCCGTCGTGCTCCTCACCGTCATCGGGCTGGGGCTCGGCATCACCGGCGCCGACTACCTCCTCACGGCTCGGGCCGTCCGTCGGGAACGTCGGATGCTCGCGGAGTTCCCCACCGTCGCCGAGCTGCTGGCGTTGGCCGTCGGTGCGGGCGAGGGGGCCGTCGGTGCCCTCGAGCGGGTCTGCCGCCTGTCGCACGGTGAGCTCGCCGACGAGCTGCGGCGGTGCCTGGCCGACGCCCGGGCCGGCGCCAACCTGCCGACCGCGCTCCAGGGCCTCGCCGACCGCACCGGCCTGCCGAGCCTACGTCGCTTCGTCGACGGGGTCGTGGTCGCGGTCCAGCGCGGCACCCCCCTCGCCGAGGTGCTGCGCGCCCAGGCCCAGGACGTCCGGGAGGAGGGACGCCGGGCCCTGCTCGAGGCGGGGGGCAAGAAGGAGATCGCGATGATGGTCCCGGTCGTCTTCCTCATCCTGCCCGTGACGGTGCTCTTCGCCGTCTACCCCGGCTTCAGCTTCTTCCGTTTCACGCTCTGACCCGAGCCCCGAGAAAGGACCGACCATGACCCCCACGAGAGCCGCCGCCCGGGTGCACGTCGCGGTGTTCCACCAGATGGGTCGCGCCGAGCGCAGGCTCGCCGCCCGGGACGAACGCGGTGACGTGCCGGGCTGGGTGCTCATCACCCTGATGACCGCCGGGCTCGTCACGGTGCTCTGGGCGGTCGCGCGCGACCAGCTCGTCTCGATGTTCAAGAGCGCCCTGAGCTCGGTCACCGGCTGAGGCGCGTCGTGCCCGGCGCCCGACGCGGGGAGCAGGGCGCAGCCGTCGCCGACTTCGCGATGGTCTCCGTCCTCGTGCTCGCCATCGTGCTGGCCGTCTTCCAGCTCGGTCTGGCCCTGCACGCCCGCAACACGCTGATCTCGTGCGCGTCCGAGGGGGCACGGGCCGGGGCGCGGGCCGACGCGGTGCCCGGGCAGGCCGTCGCGCGGACCCAGGAGCTCATCAGTGCGTCCCTGTCGCCCCGGTACGCCCGTGCGGTGACGTCGCGTCCGGCCGTCGTCGACGGCGTGCGGGTGGTGGAGGTCCGGGTCGTGGCACCCGTCCCCGTCCTCGGGCTGCTGGGTCCCGAGGGGTCGATCGACGTCGTGGGCCGGGCCTTCGCGGAGGACCAGTGAGCGGGACCGTGCCGCGTGGGCCGCGGCGCGACGTCAGGCACGACGAGCGGGGCAGCGCCGTCGTCGAGTTCGTCACCCTCGCCGTGCTCCTGCTCATCCCGCTCGTCTACCTCGTCCTCATGCTCGGCCGCGTGCAGGCCGGTGCCTACGCGGTGAGCCAGGCCGCCCGGGAGGCCGGTCGCGCGTACGTGACGGCCGACTCGGGCGAGGACGCCGCGGCCCGGGCGCGGGCGGCGGCCGACCTCGCCTTCGCCGACCAGCGGTTCGAGGGTGTCGGGCGCCTCGAGCTGGCCTGCGACGGGACCCCCTGCCTGCGGCCCGACGGCCGGGTCCGGACCACCGCGACGGTCCGCGTGCCGCTCCCGCTCGTCCCCGCCTTCGTCCGCGAGGTCGTCCCCCTGAGCGTGCCCGTCTCGGCCGACCACGTGTCCACCGTCGACCGGTTCCGGGGGTTTCCGTGAGCGGGCGCCCGGTGCCGGCGCCGGTCGGTGGCCGCCGAGACGAGGAGGGCACGATCACCGTCTACGTCCTCGGCCTCGCGGTCGTCGCGATGCTGCTCATCGCCGGCACCGTCGCGGTGACGTCGGCCCACCTCGCCAGGATGCGGCTCCTCGACGTCGCCGACGCGGCCGCGCTCTCGGCCGCGAACGGCCTCGACGACGCCGCCTACCGGCAGGGGGTGGGGGAGTCGGTCCCGCTGAGCAACACCTCGGTCCGCGAGCGCGCCGCGGCGTACGTGGGCGGCCGCGAGCGACCCACCGGCGTCGTCGGCTGGCGGCTCGGCGCCGGCACCGGAACCCCCGACGGACGCACGGCGGTCGTCGACCTCACCGGCGAGGCCGAGCTGCCGATGGTCGGGGGCGCGCTGCGCGAGCTCGGCGTGAGCATCACCATCCACGTCACGTCGCGGGCCCGCTCGGACCTCGTCGTCCCGTGAGCGGGAGCAGGCGTCCGGCACCCTTCCCCGCGGCCGGCTCCGCGCGTAGCGTCGAGGACGTGAGCAGCGTCCCGGAATCCCTGCGCGGCCGGTGGTGCATCGCCTCCACCGACAGCTTCCTGTGCATCGGCTCGCGCGGGTCAGTGCTCTCGATCGGGAGCATCGGGTCGGCGTTGAGCATCGGCAGCATCGGCTCGTTCGCCTCCGCCTTCAGCATCGGGTCCTCGATGAGCCTGCTGTCGGCGTTCTCGAACATGAGCCGGCTCTCCGCCCTCAGCCACCAGAGCGACGCCAGCCTCCTGTCCGCGCAGAGCCGGAGATCCGTTCTCGCCCACCGCAGCTCGCGTGCTCGTCCGCGGCTGCTCCCGCTCGACTGACCCCGGACGCGGTTGTGGGGCGATCGGGCCCTGCTCCCGATCGCCCCACCGTCCCGGACGCCGGCGCCCCTGCGCGCCTGCCCCGTCGGACCGCGTCGGCACATGAACCCCGCCAGAGGCCACCCTCGTGCCGACCGACCCGGTTCCGGGCCGTCACAGGTCAAGAGCGCACGAGGGAGCCCCTGATACACCGAGTGCAGATTTCTTCTCCGCGGGCCTGCGCACGCACCGGAGGGCGCCGGGTCAGGCGTCGTCGGCGGCGGCCGAGCGCACCGCGGCGCTCGCCTCGTCGATGATCCCCGTCATCGCGGCGGTGGCGGCCACCGCGTCGCCGGCCCCGATGGCCTGCGCGACGTCGGAGTGCAGCCGGATCGCCACGGGGTTCGGCCGCGCCGGCATGAGGTCGTGGTGGGTGCGCCCGGCGAGCACCTCACCGACGACCCCGGCGAGCGCCGCGAGCATCTCGTTGCCGGACGCCTCGAGCATCGTCGCGTGGAAGACCTGGTCGGCCGCGAGGTAGGCGTCGAGGTCCTGCGCCCGGGCCTGCACCTGCATCTCCATGACGGCGGCCGCCATCCGCGCGCACTGCTCCGGGGTGGCGCGCTCGGCGGCCAGTCCCGCGGCCACCGGCTCGAACCCGCGCCGCAGCTCGCCGAGGGAGAGCAGCTGCTCCTCCCGGCCGGGCCCGTCGAGACGCCAGCGGATGACCCGCGGGTCGAAGACGTTCCACTCGGTGCGGGGGCGGACGAGCACCCCCACCCGGCGGCGGGTCTCGACCAGCCCCATCGACGACAGGACGCGCACGGCCTCGCGGACGACCGAGCGCGAGACCCCGAACCGCTCGTCGAGCCGGTCGATGCGCAGCACCGACCCGACCGGTGCCGCCCCCGAGATGATCTCGGCCCCGAGCGCCTCGAGGACGTCGCCGTGCAGGCCGGGGGAGGACGCGCCGCGCCCGGCGGCGGGGGCCTCGGAGGGTGCCATGCGCCCAGCGTGCCAGACGCCGACGTATCACGGCAGCCCCAGCATTGACTCGGAGTTTCTTTCGTCCACCTCTTGATAAGTCAGACTTAATGCTCCATCCTGTTCGACGACCGCCTTCGCAGGAGAGGGCCCGCCGACACAGGAGTCGTGCAGCATGACCACCACCGCCCACCCGCCCCTCGTCGTCGTCATGGGGGTGTCCGGATCCGGCAAGACCACCGTGGGTGCTGCACTCGCCCAGCGGCTCCGGGTCCCCTTCGCCGACGCCGACGACTTCCACCCGCCCGAGAACGTCACGAAGATGGCCGCCGGCGTGCCGCTGACCGACGAGGACCGCGAGCCCTGGCTGCGGACCATCGCCGGCTGGCTCGACACCCACACCGCGGGCGGGGGAGTCGTCTCCTGCTCGGCCCTGCGCCGCAGCTACCGCGACGTGCTGCGCGAGCACGCCACCCACGCGTTCTTCCTCCACCTGCACGGCGACCGCGACGTCATCGCCGCCCGGGTCGCCGGGCGCCCCGGCCACTTCATGCCGGCCGCGCTCGTCGACAGCCAGTTCGCCACCCTCGAGCCGCTCGAGCCCGACGAGACCGGCGCCGTCCTCGACGTCAGCGCCCCGGTCGACGACCTCGTCGAGCAGTCCCTGCACACCCTCGCCCCGAAGGACGGAACCCTCCGATGACCACCGACCTCACCAGCCTGCTGTTCCCGGCCCTCGGGGCCGCCGACGAGGCCGCGGCGGCCATCCCGGCCGGCCGCCTGATCCCGGCCGCGCTGCTCGGCATCGCCGTCATCGTCCTGCTCATCACGAAGTTCAAGATCCATCCGTTCCTCGGCCTGACCCTCGGCTCGCTCACCGTCGGCGCGGTCGCCGGCGTGCAGATGTCCGCCGTCGTCGAGTCGTTCACCAAGGGCTTCGGGTCGACGGCCGCCGGGGTCGGCACCCTCATCGCCCTCGGCGCGATGTTCGGCAAGCTGCTCGCCGACTCCGGGGGCGCCGACGAGATCGTCGACACCCTCATCGGCCGCTCCTCGCCCCGCACCCTGCCGTGGGCGATGGCCGGGGTCGGCGCGCTCATCGGCCTCCCGATGTTCTTCGAGATCGGGCTCGTCCTCCTGATGCCGGTGATCTTCCTCGTCGCCCGCCGCGCCCAGATCTCCATCGTCAAGGTCGGCATCCCCGCCCTCGCCGGCCTCTCGGCGATGCACGGCCTCGTGCCGCCGCACCCCGGCCCGCTCGTGGCCATCGACGCGCTCAAGGCCAACCTCGGCATCACCCTCGGGCTCGGCGTGCTCGTCGCGCTGCCGACCATCGCCGTCGCCGGCCCGCTCTTCGCCCGCGTCGCCGGCCGCTGGGTCGACGTCCCCGCCCCGCACCTGTTCGACGCGGACGGCACCGACGGTTCCGACGGCGGCGACGACGAAGGGCGCGAGACCCGGTCCCGCCGACCGTCCTTCGGCACCACGCTCTTCGCCGTCCTCACCCCCGTCGTGCTGATGATGGGCAAGGCGCTCGCCGACATCTTCGCCGCCGAGGACACCGCCGTGCGCACCGTCCTCGACTTCATCGGTACGCCGATCATCGCCCTGCTCATCGCCGTGCTCGTCGGGATGGCCACCCTCGGCCGCGGCGCCGGCATGGGGATGAAGGAGATGAGCAAGAGCCTCGAGGCCTCGCTGCCGCCGATCGCCGGCATCCTCCTCATCGTCGCCGCCGGCGGTGGCTTCAAGCAGACCCTCGTCGACACCGGCATCGGCGAGCTCGTCGCCGACTGGGTGCGCACGAGCGGCATCTCGGTGCTGCTCCTCGCCTGGGTCGTCGCGGTCCTCATCCGCCTCGCGACCGGGTCGGCCACCGTCGCCACCGTCACCGCGTCGGGCATCCTCGCCCCGCTCGCCGCCGGGATGCCGGCCGCCGAGGTCTCGCTGCTCGTCCTCGCGATCGGCGCCGGGTCGGTGTTCTTCAGCCACGTCAACGACGCCGGCTTCTGGCTGGTCAAGGAGTACTTCGGCCTCTCGGTCGGCCAGACCATCAAGTCGTGGTCGGCGATGGAGACGCTGCTCTCGGTGACCGGCCTCGTCGTCGTGCTGCTCGTCGGGCTCGTCGTCTAGGACGCGCAGAGGGCGCAGGGCAGGACGGCGGTCCACGTCACCATGGCGAGGACCGCCGCCCTGGCCAGCACCCACCCGCGCACCCCGACCGTCGCGGTGTCGAGCGAGCCGCCCGCGGGGGCGGCCACCGCGGCCCGCGAGCCCCCGAGGCACCCGCACCCGGCCCGCAGCGGCGCGTCGGCCAGGCCGGCACGCAGCATCGCGCCGACGTGCAGCGCCGCGAAGGTCCCGGCGAGGATCACGCCCACGACACCGGCCGCACGCGTCGCCACGCCCAGCACCAGCGCCGCCCCGACCGCCACCTCGAGGAGCGGCACCGCCCACCGCAGGACCGGGTGGAACCGGCCGAGCCCGGGGACCAGGTCGTCGACGTCGGTGCGCGAGAACGGGGTCCGCAGCTTGGCCAGCCCGGCCCAGAGCCACACGGCACCCGCGAGGAGCACGAGGACGTCGAGCGCGACGGCCCGCGCCGTGCCGGTCAGCACGTCGGGGCGCAGCCCACGCGCCGCATGATGAACGAGAGCCAGGCGAGGATCGCGCCCCAGTAGCCCCAGCTGGCCGCCGCACCGAGGCCGCAGGGGATCCCCCCGAAGATCGCGAGCAGCAGCACGAGCACCGGGAAGACGGTACTGACGAGCACGAACAGGACGCACTGGACCACGCGCATCAGCGAGCAGGCGGTGCGTCCCGCGCAGACCAATGCCCAGATGACGAAGAGCACCAGCCCGACCGCGACGACGATCGCGCCGGCCACGATCACGTAGACGTTGCTCGCGCAGGCACCGATGATCGCCAGCACCGTGCCGATGAGCATCAGCGCGAGCGCGACGAGCAGGAGTGCGGCGCACGAGATCGTCACGGGCGGGGTGACGACGACCGGCGGAGCAGCGCACGACACCGTCGTGGAGGCCGTGCGGTCGGGGCACCCCGGCGAGGACAGTGTCGCCGTGACGACCCGGGAGGTCCCGGCCGGCACCGTCACCCGGGCCGTCGGGCCGGTCGGGCTGCCCGGCAGGTCCCACGTCACCCGGCTCGCGGCCGTGCCGCCGCTCACCGACACGGCGAGGTCGAAGGTGCACGGGTCGGCGGCGGTGGCGGTGGCCGAGACCCCGGAGGCGAGCTCGGGGCAGCCGCCCCCGCCGCCGCAGTCGAGGGTGACGGTGGTGCTCGCCGAGGTGCTGCAGCCGTCCGTGCCGGTGACGGTGAGCGTCACCGTCCGCGGGCCGTTGCCCGAGGCGTAGGTGTGCCGCAGCGGCGGCGCGGCGGCCGACGTCGTGCCGTCGCCGAAGTCCCACGAGTAGGTCAGGCCCGGCACGCCGGTGGCCACGACCGTGGCGGAGAAGTCGAACGAGCACCCGTCGACCCGGGTGGCCGTCAGCCCGCCGAGGATCGTCGGGCAGCCGCACGTCGCGACGTCGACGACGACCGCCCCGGCGAGGATGGGCGGCTCGCACGCGGGGTCGCGCACGATGGTCGCGGTGACGACGTAGCGGTCGGCCCGGGTGAAGGACGTGGTCAGGGTGCTGCCGGTGCTGACCGGCGGCGCGAGCGGCACCACGAGGCCTGCCGAGTCGCGCACCGTCCACGTGAACGGCCCCGTCCACGGCACCGGCGCCGGGGGCGTGCCCGCCCTCACCTCGGCGGTGAAGGTCACCGGGCCGGTCGTCCCGGCCGGGTCGACGCACAGCCCGCTGCGGCTCGCCGTGACGACCACGTCGGGGCACGGCTGGTCGGTGGGACAGGTGGGCACGACGAGGGAGGGGACGTAGAGCGGTGTCGTCGTCGAGGTCCCGGCCGGTGAGGTGAGCACGACCGTCGCCGACGGGTAGAACGTCCCCTGCGGGTAGGTGACGACCGTCGACACCGAGGGCAGCGGCGCACCCGTCACCGTCCCCGTCGAGGGCGCCGGCGGCGGGGGTGCCAGGGCCGTCGCCCAGCTCACCGAGTACGACCACCCGGTCGGCAGCGGCGGGGCGAAGTCGACCTCGAGGGTCACCGGCCGCCGGCCGGCCGCGTCGCACGCGCCGATGACCGTCGTCATCGAAGGGGTCGGCGCCGGCGTCGTCGTGATCTCGACCCCGTCGAGCTCGACGCCGAGGATGCCCTCGAACGGGCTGTTGTACGGCGAGACGAACGTCTCGCGCACCGCGTTGGCCGGCGAGGCCGCGTCCGGGTAGAGGCTCGGTGCCGGCACGGACGCCCCGGGGGAGCGGTTGACCCGCACCGTCCAGATGCCCCGACCGTCGGCGAGCCCGGCGGGCACCGGGATCCACGCGGTCCAGCCGGCCGTCGAGGTGACCGTGCCGAGCACCGCGCCCGTCGGGTCGAGGACGGTGAAGGTGAACGCGGTCGCCGAACCGGCAGCGCCCCCGCGTACCCAGAGCCGGAGGCGGTTCACCCGGAAGCCCGTCGCCGTCGGGCCGTACCCCCGGTCGGCCGTGCTCGCCGGCGCGCCGGACGCCGACTCCCAGTACGGCGGTGGCGACCCGGCCCAGCCCGGTCCCGCGACCCATCCCGAGGCGTCGAGGTCGCTCTCGGCGACGACGGGGAACCAGACGGCGTACTCCTCCTTCGTCGACACCGGCCCGGAACCGGTCCACGGTGGCGGGGCGGTGCCGCCCGCGGGCGTGGGGTCGAAGGGCTGCAGCGGGACGGGCCCCGGGTACCCGCCGGTCCAGGCGGGGGGTGGGGACAGCTGCGGCAGACCGGGTGGCGGCTGGTCGGTCCAGTGGGTGCGCACGTACAGGCTGACCATGGCGCGGCCTCTCGCTCAGGGGATGCTGCCGAGGAGGAGGCGCCGCGCAGGGCGGTGATACGCACCGGCGGGCGACGAGGCCCCGCCCCTGCTCGCGTAGGCTTGCCCCTCGTGGCCACCGACTTCACCCAGGAGATCAAGGACCTGCGCAACACCATGGCGTCGGTCCGGGAGGTCACCGACCTCGCCGCCCTCGAGCAGCAGATCGGCGAGCTCGAGCAGCAGGCCGCCGACCCCGCCCTCTGGGACGACCAGGAGCGCGCCCAGCAGGTGACCTCCGGGCTCTCCCGCGCCAAGGCCGAGTTCGACCGCGTCACCGGCATGGACGCGCGCATCGACGACCTCGAGGTCCTCGTCGAGATGGGTCAGGAGGAGAACGACGCCGACACCCTCGCCGAGGCCGAGCGCGAGCTCGTCAAGGTGCGCAAGGCGGTCGGCGAGCTCGAGGTCCGCACCCTGCTCTCCGGCGAGTACGACGAGCGCGCCGCCGTCGTCACCATCCGCTCCGGCGCGGGGGGCGTCGACGCCGCCGACTTCGCCGAGATGCTCCTGCGGATGTACCTGCGCTGGGCCGAGCGCCACGGCTACCCGACGAAGGTCATGGACACGAGCTACGCCGAGGAGGCGGGCCTGAAGTCCGCGACCTTCGAGGTCGACGTGCCCTACGCCTACGGCAACCTCTCGGTCGAGGGCGGCACCCACCGGCTCGTCCGGATCAGCCCCTTCGACAACCAGGGCCGCCGCCAGACGAGCTTTGCGGCCGTCGAGGTCGTACCGCTCATCGAGGGCACCGACTCGATCGACATCCCCGAGAACGAGCTGAAGATCGACGTCTTCCGCTCCAGCGGTCCCGGTGGGCAGTCGGTCAACACCACCGACTCCGCGGTCCGGATGACGCACATCCCCACCGGCACGGTCGTCTCGATGCAGAACGAGAAGAGCCAGATCCAGAACCGCGCCGCCGCGCTGCGCGTCATGCAGTCGCGCCTCCTGCTCATCAAGAAGGCCGAGGAGGCCGCCGAGCGCAAGGAGCTCGCCGGCGACATCAAGGCCAGCTGGGGCGACCAGATGCGCTCCTACGTCCTCCACCCGTACCAGATGGTCAAGGACCTGCGCACCGAGCACGAGGTCGGCAACACCTCCGGCGTCTTCGACGGCGACATCGACGGCTTCATCGAGGCCGGCATCCGGTGGCGCAAGGCCCAGGAGAAGGCCGACGCCGCGGGCTGAGGCCCCACCCCCGCCCGATGAGCACCGACCCCGCCGCCGCGCCCGCCGGCCCCACCCCGGCCACCTGGGCCGCCTGGACCGACGCCCTCGCCACCGCCGTGCGTGCGCTGCCCGACGACGGCGCGCTCGTCGTCGCCGCCCCGCGCCGGTTCGCGCGCAACGCCCGCCCGCCGGGCGCCGGCCGGCTCAGCCGGGTCCTCGGCGGACGGAAGCGGCCCACCGTCCCCTCGGTGCGCCTCGTGCGCGTCGAGGAGCACCTGCGCGGGCACTGGGTCGGCTCCGAGCGGCTCGGCGGACCGTTCCCGTGGACGGCCGAGGAGACCGACGCCGTCCTCGCCGCCGGCTGGCACGCCCCGAGCGCCGGCGACGGCGACGACTTCGTCCGGTTCTGGCCCGACGACGTCCCCGAGCACCCCTACCTGCCCGAGGCCGACGCCCGGCGCGCCGCCGAGGCCGTGGCCGACACCTTCCGCACCGTCCTCGGGGTCACCGAGGACGAGCTGCCGGTCCTGCGCACCCCCTGACCCTGTTCGCGGACGTCGGCCAAGCGAGCCGTCAGGCGGTGGAAGCCTCCCGAGGCGTCCTCGTGGTCGGCTGCCACTTGACGAGCTCGGCGACGGCCAACGGCAGGCTCCCGACGGCAGCGCTCAGCATCGCCGTGCCCCCGACGGAGAGCGGGGAGCCCTGGCCGAGCGCGTAGGCCAGCACCGCGGGCACGACGGCGGTCAGGGTCGCCCCGACGACGACCGCGACGACGCGGTCGAACTGCGTGAAGATCCAGAACCCGAAGGCCGTCGCCAGGCAGAGGGCGACGGGAAGGAGGGCGACGCCCACGACGAACCGCTGGGTCCACGCCGCATGGTCGTCAGCGGGCCACGAGGAGACGACGCGGCCGATAGCGAACTGTGCCGCGAGCAGGACCGCGAGGGTCATCGCGGCCTCGGCCGTCGCCGCCAGGCACTGGCGCAGGGTGTGGTCGCGCACAGCGCGCACGTAGGAGGCGCCGATGTCGACCTTCGGCAGGAAGGTCCGCCCGGTGTTGGACCTGATCGCCTCGTACTCCTCGGTCTCACGCAGCATGCGATGCGCGTCCTCCCGAGCGCGCCGGGCCTCGTCCGTCATCATCGGGATCTCGCTCGGGAGCTCGAGGCCGGCGACGTCGTCCGGATCGAGGAGGACGACCTGCCTCAGTCCGACGGTCCACAGGAGGAACGCCAGGCCGGACACGACGAGGCCGGCGACGAGGGTGACCTGGAGGGGCACCAGGGGATCACCGGTACGGGCTGCCGACGCACCGGCCCAGGCCACGGCGGCGACGAAGATGCTGAGCATCGCGGCGAGCAGGTCGCCGACGAAGCGCATGTTCAACGTGATGAGACCGGCCAGGCCGGATCGCACGGCGTCCAGGAGGGTTGCGCGCCCGAGCGAGGTCGACGAGATCTCGGCCCACGCGCGAGGCCAGTCGTCCCGCCCGTGTCGCTGCTCGTACTGGCGTCGCAGGGTCTCGCTCATGACCTTCTCGGCGGCGGCAGCCTGCACTCCCAAGAGCTCGCGCCCGACCGGGTCGAACTCGAGCCGGAGGCCGTCCGCGCACCGCAGCAGGAAGACGAGCAGACGCCTCGGCATCACGTCGAGGTGCTCGAAGGCGGGAGGGCCGTCCAGCAGGCGGCGGCTCCGAGGCCGACGGGCCACGTTGGCGATGAGCGCGCGCAGGGCGCCGAGGGCGACCACGCTCACGACGACGACCAGGACCTGGACCCACCAGCGCCGCTCCGCGCGCAGCGGCACGGTCACCGCGAGGGTGACGACGACGATCGCGGCGGCGCTCCACGCGAGGCGGGTCACCGGTCGGAGGAAGAGCGTGGTGATCGCGCTCGCCGCCAGCGCTGTGAGCCGGACGGCCCTGGAGGGTTCGGTGAAGACGAAGCTCGGGGGTGTTTCGGATGCGGCCATGGGTGTCCTCGTCATCGGTACGGGGCCCGCGTCAGGGTGGGCAGGGGCCACGCGGGGAGGAGGCGTCGTCCCGCTCGGTGATACGTGGGTTGTTCCAGATCGTCCCGCGGAAGGGCGCCGTCCGTCCTGCAGCTGCCCTGGTCGTTCGGAGGGTGCCGGGCGGAAACGCCGACGGCCGGGCGCTCACGAGGATTCTCGGCGGACCGACCTATCCTCGATGCTGCCGCGCATCGCCGCCGGTCCCTGCTCCCGAGCCGTGAGGCCATCCCCACCGCATGATCCGCTTCGAGAACGTCACGAAGGTCTACCCGAGGTCGACCCGCCCGGCCGTCGACGACATCACCGTCGACATCGACCGCGGCGAGTTCGTCTTCGTCGTCGGCCCCTCCGGCTCCGGGAAGTCGACGATGCTGCGCCTCGCCCTGCGCGAGGAGGCCGCGACCTCCGGGCTCGTCCTCGTCGCCGGGCACGACCTCGGCCAGATGGCGATGCGGCAGGTGCCCCGGCTGCGGCGCGAGATGGGCGCGGTGTTCCAGGACTTCCGGCTGCTGCCGAACAAGACCGTCCACGAGAACGTCGCCTACGCCCTCCAGGTCATCGGCAAGCCGCGGCACGCCATCCGCCAGCTCGTCCCCGAGACCCTCGAGATGGTCGGCCTCGCCGGCAAGGAGAAGCGCTTCCCGCACCAGCTCTCCGGCGGTGAGCAGCAGCGCGTGGCCATCGCCCGCGCGGTCGTCAACCGGCCGCAGATCCTCCTGTGCGACGAGCCCACCGGCAACCTCGACCAGGCGATCAGCCTCGAGATCGTCCGCCTCCTCGACCGGATCAACCGCACCGGGACGACCATCGTCATGGCCACCCACGACCACGACATCGTCAACGAGATGCGCCGCCGCGTCATCCAGCTCGAGGACGGGCAGCTCGTGCGCGACGAGCAGGACGCCTCGTACCACCAGCACGCGGACGAGGAGGTCTGAGCCGTGCAGACCCGCTTCCTCGCCTCCGAGGTCGGCTCCGGCCTCCGGCGCAACGTCTCGATGGCCGTCTCCGTCGTCCTCGTGACGATGGTCTCGATCTTCCTCCTCGGCCTCGGCCTGCTCGCGCAGCGCCAGGCCGACACGATGAAGGGCTACTGGTACGACCGCATCCAGGTCTCGATCTACCTGTGCACCGCCGACTCGCTGCAGCCGAACTGCGAGAACAAGGCCGTCACCGACGCCGAGAAGTCGGCGCTGCAGTCCCAGCTCGAGGCGCTCCCCGAGGTCAAGCAGGTCTTCTACGAGTCCGAGCAGGAGGCCTACGACCGGTTCAAGGAGCAGTTCCGCAACAGCCCGATCGCCGGCAACGTCCAGGTCGGTGACATCCCGCAGAGCCTGCGCGTGCAGCTGAACGACCCGACGAAGTACGCCGTCGTCACGAGCCAGTTCGAGGACGCCCCGGGCGTGGCCACGGTGCAGGACCAGGAGAAGGTCCTCTCGAAGTTCTTCACGATCATCAACTGGATCACCGTCTTCGCGGTCTTCCTCGCCGCGCTCATGGCCTCCTGCGCCGCGCTGCTCATGGCCACGACGATCCGGCAGGCGGCGTTCATCCGGCGCCGCGAGATCGGCATCATGCGGCTCGTCGGGGCGTCGAACTGGACGATCCGCATGCCGTTCGTCTCCGAGATGGTCATCGTGTCCGCCACCGGCGTGGCCCTGGCCGTCGGCCTGCTCGTCGGCCTGACGAAGTACGTCTTCACCGAGGGGGCGAGCCAGATCGCGCTGTCGCAGGCGTTCATCGGCGTCTCCGACGTCTGGCTGCTCGCGCCCTGGATGCTCGGCGGCGTGGTCCTCATCGCCGTCGGCACGAGCCTGGTCACGCTGCGCCGCTACCTGCGCGTCTGACCCGCGGGACGGCTGCGCGGGGCCCTGTGGCCCTGAGAGACTTCTGATGCGGGGTGTCACCCGTGTGGCTGCTTTTCCGCCCGTCGACTGGTCAGACTCGTGTGAATCGTGTTACCAATGGTGATCATGGGACGACCTGACCACGCGCGCGCCTCCGCCCCCCGTCGCGCGATGGGAGCACTCGCGGCCCTGGTCTGCGCCGTCGTCACCGTCACGGTCGCGGCCCCCTCGGCCCCGGCGGCCCCCGACCCGGGGGACCAGAAGCGCTCGGTCGACCGCAAGATCGACGCGCTCAAGGACCACCTCGACGACACGAGCGCGGCCCTGAGCAAGGCGTACTCCAGCCTCAAGGACACCCAGGACAAGCTGCCCGCCGCGCGCGACGCCCTCGAGAAGGCGCGGGCCGCCGCCGTCGCGGCCGACCAGGCCGAGGCCGAGGCCACCCAGCAGCTCGAGGTGGCCAAGGCCAACGAGACCAAGGCCCAGGGTGACCTCGCGAAGGCGACCAAGGAGGTCGCGACCGGCCGCAAGCGGCTCGCCCAGTTCGCCGCGCAGATCTACCAGCAGCAGGGTTTCGGCCAGCTCGACGTCGCCCTCTCGAGCACCGAGCCGCAGGACTTCGCCGACCGGCTCGCGATGGTCGACACCGTCCTCGACGTCCAGAACCGCACGATGGAGCGGCTCTCGACCGAGCAGGCCGGGCTCACCGCGCTCGAGGACCACCTCTCGGCGCTGCGGGTCGACTCCGACCGCAAGCAGAAGGCGGCCGCCGCGGCGCTCGCCCGCGCCCAGGCCGCCCGGCAGGCCGCGACGAAGGCCCAGGCCGACCTCGAGGCGCTCGCGGCCACCCAGACCAAGGCCGCCAAGGGCTACGAGGACCAGCTCGCCGCCGACAAGAAGCAGCTGGCCTCGATGCAGGCCGAGGCCGCCCGGCTGCGCAAGATCCTCGCCGCGCGCGCCGCCGCGGCCCGCGCCAAGGCCGCCGCCGAGGCCAAGAAGCACCCGAAGAACGGCGGCGGGGGCGGTGGCGGTGGGGGCAGCTCGACCGGCTCGGGCGTGCTGAGCCGCCCGGTCCGCAGCGGTTGGGTCAGCTCCGAGTACGGCATGCGCTTCCACCCCATCTACCACTACTGGAAGCTGCACTCCGGGCGCGACTACGCCGTCAACTGCGGCACGCCCGTCTACGCGGCGGCCGGCGGCACGGTGATCTCGGCCGGCTGGGGCGGCGGCTACGGCAACCGCGTCGTCATCGACCACGGCCTCGAGCGCGGGGTCGGGCTGGCGAGCACGTACAACCACCTCTCGCGCATCGTCGTCGGTGGTGGGCACGTCAGCCGCGGGCAGCTCATCGCCTACAGCGGGACGACCGGCACCTCCACGGGCTGCCACCTGCACTTCGAGACCCTCGAGAACGGCAACTTCGCCAACCCGCGGAAGTGGCTCAACACCCTGTCCTGAGCCGGCGGCCGGGAATCCCCGGCGCGCCCCGCGGGACCGGACGGTAGCCTCCCTGTCGTGGCGAAGGACAACGGGCGGAACCCGGGGAAGAAGCTCGTGGCGAGCAACCGCAAGGCCCGCCACGACTACCTCGTCGAGGACACCTACGAGGCCGGCATGGTCCTCATGGGCACCGAGGTCAAGGCGCTGCGGATGGGCCGGGCCTCCCTCGTCGACGGCTGGGCCGGCTTCGACCGCGACGAGGAGCTCTGGCTCGAGGGCGTGCACATCCCCGAGTACGTCAACGGCACCTGGACCAACCACACGCCGCGCCGCCGCCGCAAGCTGCTCCTGCACCGTCGCGAGCTCGACAAGATCGCCCAGGCCACCCGCGAGACCGGGTACTCCGTCGTGCCGCTGAGCCTGTACTTCCTCGACGGCCGGGCCAAGGTCGAGATCGCCGTCGTCCGGGGCAAGAAGGCCTACGACAAGCGGCAGGCCCTGCGTGAGCGCCAGGACCGCCGCGAGGCCGACCGCGCGATCGCCGCACGTCGTCGCGGCGAGGACTGACCCGGTGGGCACCCGGGGGCGGCGGGGGGCCGCCGTCACGGTCCTCACCCTGCTGCTCGCCGTCGGCACGGTGCTGCCGGCGTGGGCCCTGCCCTCCGGCGCCACGGACACCGTCCCGCGGGTCGGGGCGTGGGGCGGGGCGGTGCCCGCCGCCCTCGTCGCGGAGGAGCAGGCCGACCGCCTGCACACGAGCATCGAGGCCCAGCCCGACGGGTCGGTCCTCGTCACCGAGGAGATCACGTGGCGCTTCCCGGACGGGGAGGACCGCCACGGCATCTACCGGCTGGTCCGCGTCCGGGCCGGTTACCGGGACAGTGACACGCAGTACCGGTACTACGAGCTGTCCGGCATCGAGGTGTCCTCGCCGTCGGGCGCGCCCACCGACATCACCGTCGAGGACTACGGTGCCGACCGTCGCATCCGCATCGGCAGCCCGTCCGAGACGGTCCGCGGCACCGCTCGCTACGTCGTGCGCTACCGCCTCGCCCACCTCGTCAACGACATCGGCGACGGCACCGCCGAGGTCTACTACGACGTCGTCAGCACGGCGAACGGGTTCCCGCAGAGGGACGTCCGCGCCGAGGTGAGCGGTCCGGCGGCCGTCACCAAGGCGGCCTGCTTCTCCGGGCCCTACGGGTCGACGGACGCCTGCCCGGCGACCCCCGGCGAGACGGCCACGTACGACGTCCCGGACCTCGGGGCCGAGGAGGGTGCCTCGGTCGTCGCGTCCTTCCCCCGCGACGCCTTCGAGGACCTCACGCCCGACCTGCGCGAGGGCGACGTCGAGAGCAGCGACGGCAGCGCGGTGAGCCCCGGGGTGTCGCGCACGGTCGGTGCGCTGACCATCGGCGCCGGGGTGCTCGCACCCCTGGCGGCCGGGTCGCTCATGGGCCTGCTCGTGTGGACGCGGGGGCGCGACGAGCAGTACGCCGGCCTGACGCCGGGGCTCTCGCCGGGTCTCGGGCAGGAGGCCGCCGTCACCTACGGAGGCCCCGCCCCGACCGTCGCCGTGCAGTTCACGCCCCCGCCGGGCGTCCAGCCGGGACTGGTCGGCACGATCATCGACGAGGACGCCGGGCTCACCGACGTCACGGCGACGATCATCGACCTCGCGGTCCGCGGCCACCTCACCCTGGCCAAGGAGGACCGCGCCCTGCGCAGCGACGACTGGGTGCTGACGCGCACGGCCCCGCCGGCCGGCTCGGCCCCGTTGGCCCCGTACGAGCAGCTCCTCCTCGACGCGCTGTTCGCCGGGTCCGACCGCACCGAGCTGTCGTCGCTGAAGAACCGGTTCAAGCCGACCCTCGACGCCGTGCAGCGGCTCATGTACGAGGAGGTCGTCGAGCGCCGGTGGTTCCGGCGCAGCCCCGAGTCGCAGCGCTCGGGATGGGTCAGCCTCGGCAACGTGCTCGTCGGGCTCGGGGCCATCACCGTCTTCTTCCTCGCCGGACCGGCCTCCGGGCTCTTCGCCGACTCGGGCTTCCCGGTGAGCCCGGTCTTCGTGCTCGGCGGGGGCCTCGGCGTCGCCGGCGTGATCACCCGCTCGCTCGGGAAGCGGATGGCCTCGCGCACCGCGGAGGGCTCGGCCGTCCTCGCCCAGTCGCGCGGCTTCGAGCGCTACCTCGCGACGGCCGAGGCGAACCAGATCCGGTGGGAGGAGGCGCAGGACCTCTTCAGCCGGTTCCTGCCCTACGCCATCGTCTTCGGGCTGGCCGACCGCTGGGCCGCGGTCTTCGAGCAGGTCGCGGCGGCCGCCACCGCCGCCGGCCACGTCGTCTCGCCCCCGCTCTGGTACGCCGGGTCGTGGGGTGACGGCGGGTTCCACGACGTCGCCTCGAGCATGGACTCGTTCTCCACGGTGGCCGCGGGGACGTTCGTGTCGACGCCCGGCTCGTCGGGCTCCTCGGGCTTCAGCGGCGGGGGCGGCTTCTCCGGCGGAGGTGGCGGCGGGTCCTCCGGCGGCAGCTGGTGATGCACGACGACGGGCCGCCCCCGGTGGGGGCGGCCCGTCGTGGTTCCCCGGAGGACCCGGGAGTCGTGGCTCAGTGCTTGAAGGCGTCCTTGACGTTCTCGCCGGCCTGCTTGAGGTCGGCCTTCGACTGGTCGGCGCGGCCCTCGGCCTCGAGGCGCTCGTCGTCGGTCGCCTTGCCCGTGGCCTCCTTGCCCTTGCCGACGATGTCGTCCTTCATGTTCTCGATCTTGTCGCCGAGTCCCATGGCGCTCTCCCTTCACCGGTGACGCGGTGGCACCGGTCCGGTGCCCCACGATGCTGACTCCTCCACCGTATGCAGGCCGTCGCCGGCCCGGGGCTTTCGTGACGTCGAACTTTCGACGAACCTTGAACGTCGCAGGTCGGGGCCCATCGTTGACCACCCCGCGCGGCCTGTGGCCAGTCGATCCGCGCACCTCCGTGGGATGCTCCCGCCGTGACCTCCAGCGAGTCGTCCGACGCCTCCCCCGAGCGGGCCGAGCGGTCCGCGCTCTTCGTCGACCGGGACCTGCGCGGCGCGCGCTTCGTGCGCTGCGACCTCTCGCGCGCCGTCCTGCGGGCGGTCGACGTGGCCGGCGCGGAGATCGACGCCCCCTGGCTTCTCGACGGCGAGAGCACCCTTCTCGTCAACGGCATCGACGTCACCGGCTTCGTCGACGCCGAGCTCGACCGGCGCCTGCCCGGGCGCGCCCTGCGTCGGGCCGAGGACCCTGACGGCCTGCGCGCCGCCTGGGCCGCGGTCGAGGAGGCCTGGGCCGGCGCGGTGGCCCGGGCCGAGACGATGCCCGAGGGCACGCTCGATGCCTCCGTCGACGGAGAGTGGTCCTTCGCCCAGACGGTGCGGCACCTCGTCATGGCCACCGACACGTGGGTGCGGGGCGCCGTGCTCGGGGTCGAGCGACCCTGGCACCCGCTGGGGATGCCGAACGCCGAGTACGCCGCCGACGGCCACGACCCGTCGGTATTCGCCCCGGGCACGCCGCCGTGGTCCGAGGTGCTCGCCGCCCGGGCGGACCGGACGGCCCTCGTGCGCGACCTCCTCGGTGCGGCGAGCGCGGACGAGCTCGACGCGACCCGCGCCAACCCGTGGGCGCCGGAGTACTCGGAGACGGTGCGGTCCTGCCTGCACACCGTCCTCGAGGAGGAGTGGGAGCACCTGCGCTACGCCCTGCGTGACCTCGACGTCCTCGACGCTCGTGCGGGGGAGTCCGGCTCAGCCGGGTGACACGACCAGGACGAGGTCACCACCCTCGACCTGCTGGTGCCCGGCGATGGCCAGCCGCTCGACCCGGCCGCCCGTCGGCGAGGTGATGTTGGCCTCCATCTTCATCGCCTCGATGGTCGCGACGACCCCGCCGGGCTCGACGGTGTCGCCCTCGGCGACGGTCGGCGTGACGACGCCGGCGAACGGCGCGGCGACGTGGCCCGGCGTGCCGGGGTCGGCCTTCTCGGCGGCCTTGGTCTCGGCCTCGACCGACCGGTCGCGCACCTGGACCGGGCGGAACTGCCCGTTGAGGGTGCACATGACCGTCCGCATGCCCTGGCGGTCGGCCTCGCCGACCGAGCTGATGCCGAGCAGGAGCCGCTTGCCGGCCTCGATCTCGGCCTCGTACTCGACGCCGTGCTCGAGCCCGTGGAGGAACTCGATCGTGCCGAGGACCGAGAGGTCGCCGTAGAGCTCGCGGGTCTCCTCGAACTCCCTCGTCGGGCCGGGGAAGAGCAGCTGGTTGAGGGTCCGCCGGGTGTCGGTGACGAGCGCCTCCTCCTGCTCGGGCGTGAGCTCGGTGACGCGCGGCTTCGCGGTGCGTCCCTGCAGCGCCTTGGTGCGGAACGGCTCGGGCCACCCACCGGGCGGGTCGCCGAGCTCGCCGCCGAGGAAGCCGATGACCGAGTCCGGGATGTCGTAGCGGGTCGGGTTCTCCTCGAAGTCCGCCGGGTCGGCCCCGGCGCCGACGAGCGCGAGGGCGAGGTCGCCGACGACCTTGCTGCTCGGGGTGACCTTGACGAGGTGGCCGAGGATGCGGTCGGCTGCGGCGTACATGTCCTCGACGTCCTCGAAGCGGTCGCCGAGGCCGAGGGCGATGGCCTGCTGGCGCAGGTTCGAGAGCTGGCCGCCGGGGATCTCGTGGAAGTACACGCGCCCGGTGGGGGAGGCGAGCCCGGACTCGAACGGCCGGTAGAGCCGGCGCACCGCCTCCCAGTACGGCTCGAGGGCGAAGACGGCGTCGATGTCGAGGCCGGTCTCGCGCTCGGTGCCGTCGGTGGCGGCGACGAGGGCCGACAGGCTCGGCTGGCTCGTCGTGCCCGACATCGTCGCGGTCGCGGCGTCGACGGCGTCGACCCCGGCGTCGATGGCCGCGAGCAGCGTGCCGACCTGCCCGCCGGCGGTGTCGTGGGTGTGCAGGTGCACCGGCAGGTCGAAGTTCTCGCGCAGCGCCGTGACGAGGCGACGGGCTGCCGGCGCGCGCAGCAGCCCGGCCATGTCCTTGATGGCGAGGACGTGCGCGCCGGTGCCGACGATCTCCTCGGCGAGGCGCAGGTAGTAGTCGAGGGTGTACAGCTTCTCACCCGGGTCCATGAGGTTGCCGGTGTAGCAGAGGCAGACCTCGGCGACCGCCGTGCCGGTGTCGAGGACGGCGTCGACGGCGGGGCGCATCTGCGAGACGTCGTTGAGCGAGTCGAAGATCCGGAAGATGTCGAGGCCGGTGCGGGCCGCCTCGTGGACGAACGCGTCGGTGACCTTCGTCGGGTAGGGCGTGTAGCCGACGGTGTTGCGCCCGCGCAGGAGCATCTGCAGCGGGACGTTGGGCATCGCCTCGCGCAGCAGGGCCAGCCGCTCCCACGGGTCCTCGTGGAGGAAGCGCAGCGCGACGTCGTACGTCGCCCCGCCCCAGGCCTCCACCGACAGCAGCTGCGGGGTCGTGCGCGAGACGTGGCCGGCGACGTGCAGGAGGTCGCGGGTGCGCATCCGGGTGGCCAGCAGGCTCTGGTGGGCGTCGCGGAAGGTCGTGTCGGTGACCGGCACGTCGGTGCGCTCGCGCAGCCGGCGGGCGAACTCGGCCGGGCCGACCCGCTGCAGGAGGTCGCGGGTGCCCGGCGGCAGCGGCGCCTCGCGGTCGAGGGCCGGCAGCTTGGTGCGTGGCTTGAGGTGGGTCGTCGCCGCGCCGTGCGGCTGGTTGACCGTGACGTCGGCGAGGTACTGGAGCAGCTTGGTGCCGCGGTCGCCGCCCATCCGCGCCTCGAGCAGCTCGGGGCGCTCGTCGATGAAGCTCGTCGTCGCCTCGCCGCGCTGGAACACCGGGTCGGCGAGCACCGCCTCGAGGAACGGGATGTTCGTCGAGACGCCGCGGATCCGGAACTCCGCCAACGCCCGTCGGGCCCGTCGCACCGCGACGCCGAAGTCGCTGCCGCGGCAGGTGAGCTTGACGAGCATCGAGTCGAAGTGCGGGCTGACCTGCGCGCCGACGAAGACGGTGCCGCCGTCGAGGCGCACCCCGCCGCCGCCGGCCGAGCGGTAGACGGTGATCTGCCCGGCGTCCGGGCGGAAGCCGTTGGCGGGGTCCTCGGTCGTGATGCGGCACTGGAGCGCGGCGCCACGGGTGCGGATGTCCTCCTGGCGCAGCCCGAGGTCCTCGAAGGTCTCGCCGCTCGCGATGCGCATCTGCGCGACGACGAGGTCGACGTCGGTGACCTCCTCGGTGACGGTGTGCTCGACCTGGATCCGCGGGTTCATCTCGATGAAGACGTAGCGGCCGTCCTCGCCGAGGAGGAACTCGACGGTGCCCGCGTTCTTGTAGCCGATGGCCTCGGCGAACCGGACCGCGTCGGCGCAGATGCGGGCCCGCAGCTCGGGGTCGAGGTTGGGTGCCGGCGCGATCTCGACGACCTTCTGGTGCCGCCGCTGCACCGAGCAGTCGCGCTCGAAGAGGTGCAGCACCGTGCCGGTGCCGTCGGCGAGCACCTGGACCTCGATGTGCCGGGGGCGGACGACGGCCTGCTCGAGGTAGAGGGTGGGGTCGCCGAAGGCCGCGTCGGCCTCGCGCTGGGCCGACTCCAGCGAGTCGCGCAGGGTGGAGGGGTCGTCGACCCGGCGCATCCCGCGTCCGCCGCCGCCGGAGACCGCCTTGACGAAGACCGGGAAGCCGATGTCGTCGGCGGCCGCCGCGAGGGCGTCGAGGTCGGTGGTCGGCTCGGCGCCGCGCAGGGTCGGCAGGCCGGCCTCGCGGGCCGCGGCGATGGCCCGCGCCTTGTTGCCGGCGAGGTGCAGGGCCGAGGCGGGCGGGCCGATGAAGGTGATCCCTGCGGCCTCGCAGGCCTCGGCGAGGTCCGGGTTCTCGGAGAGGAAGCCGTACCCGGGGTAGACGGCGTCGGCGCCGCACTCGACGGCGACGCGCACGATGTTCTCGTGGTCGAGGTAGGCGCGGACCGGGTGTCCCTCCTCGCCGATCTCGTAGGACTCGTCGGCCTTGAGCCGGTGCTCGGAGGTGCGGTCCTCGTGCGGGAAGACGGCGACCGTCTTGGCGCCCAGCTCGGTGGCGGCGCGGAACGCCCGGACGGCGATCTCCCCGCGGTTGGCGACGAGGATCTTCTGGAACACGGACGGACCTCCGGGTCGGCGGCGCAGCGACGGGCCCAACCCTAGTGACGGGGCGGCGGCCTGCGGCGGTCCCGTCCACGCGACCCGGTGCGACCCGCCGAGCCTCCCGGAGCGTGCCCTCCACATCGTCCGTTCGGACGTTCCACCTGCGGGAACGGTCACCTAGGGTGGAGGAGTGCACGGTCATCGCAGGGGACGTGCCACCTCACAGCGCGCCAAGGCGCTCCAGGTGGCTGCCGTGGCGTGCGTCGGCGTCCTCACCGTCGGCGGGGTCGTGGCCCTCCAGCCGGGCGGCCTGAGCACCCTCCACATCTCGCCGAACGACCCGTCGTTCGTCCACCCGCGCGGCGGCTCCGCCGACGAGCCGATGGCCCGCCCGAGCGAGGGCCCCACGCCCACACCGGTCGCGCCCACGGCCACCCCGCGCGCCTCCGAGCTGCTCGTGCCGTCGCCCGGGCCGACCACGACGGGGCCCACCGCGCCCGCGCCGACCCCGGCCGACGACGCACCGGTCGGTGCCCCACCCACCGGCCCGTCCGGCACCTCGGGGACGTCCGCCCCGTCGGTGCCGCTCCCGGCCCCGAGGCCGTCGCGCACGCCCGCCCCCGACCCCACCCCGACGCCGACCCCCACGCCGGACGGCGGCACGGGTGGCTCGACCGGCGGCTCCACCTCCGGCACCGACGGCGGTGGGGCCTCGTCGCCCGCCGGTGGGTCGGCTCCCGAGGGCCAGGCCTCCACGGGCACCGACGGCGCCTCGTCCCCGGCGCAGGCGTCCGGCGCCTGACCACCGTCCCCGAGGGGAATGGGGTTGGGCCGGGCGCGCGTTGGACGGCATACTGGCGGTCCGGGACGACACGGTCGGCCCGGTTGACAACTCGACAGCGTGGGAGTGACCCCCTCAGGGGGGTGATCGGTTTCGACATTGGTCGGATGTCCAGTGGGAAGCGGGTCGAGGACGCACGGTCATCTCGTACAACGCTCCGTGCAAAACAACAGGTGCCGATTCCAAGCGCACCGACTTCGCCCTCGCCGCCTGAGCGAGCCCGAAGTCCGTTGGCCTGAGCTCGATCTCGGCTCAGTAACCAGCGTCAGCCAGAGATCTTGCTGCGTCGTCGTGCCGAGAGGCGACGCGGGACTCCTCCTCGGCTGGGCCTGTCGGGGAACGTGTGCGCGCGAGCCCCGGGGCCGAGAAACTCCTCAGCGCACTGCACCCGGAGAAGCCCTGGGCTGCGGTCAGTGGACGCGGGTTCGATTCCCGCCACCTCCACCATCGCGGTGCACTCCCACGCCACCGAGCCACGGCCCGGCCCCCCTCGTGGGGGCCGGGCCGTGCGTCGTCCGGCGGGTCAGCCGCCGACCACCGCGCGGCCGGCCTCGAGCCGGGCGACGGGGACGCGGAACGGCGAGCACGACACGTAGTCGAGCCCGCGCTCCTCGAAGTAGCGGACGGACTCGGGGTCGCCGCCGTGCTCGCCGCAGACACCGACCTTGAGGCCCGGCTTGGTCGCCCGCCCCTCGTCGGTGCCGATCCGCACGAGCCGGCCGACCCCGAGCGGGTCGATGGTCTCGAAGGGGGAGACCCCGAGGATGCCGGCCTCCATGTACCGCGAGAAGAAGCTCGACTCGACGTCGTCGCGCGAGAAGCCCCACGTCGTCTGGGTGAGGTCGTTGGTGCCGAACGAGAAGAAGTCGGCGGCCTCGGCGATCGCGCCGGCCGTGAGGGCGGCCCGCGGGAGCTCGATCATCGTCCCGACGAGGTGCTCGAGCGGGACGTCGTGCGTGAGCCGTGCGCGCTCGGCGGCCTCGTCGATCTCGGTGCGGATGGCCCGCAGCTCCTCGACCGCGCCGACGAGCGGGACCATGATCTCGGGGCGCGCGTGCCCGCCCCGCTCGTTGACGACGGCCGCCGCCTCCAGGACGGCCTGGCTCTGCATCTCGAACAGTCCGGGGATGGCGATGCCGAGCCGCACGCCGCGCAGCCCGAGCATCGGGTTCTCCTCGTGCAGCCGGTGCACGGCGAGCAGGAGCAGCGACTCGGTGTCGTGCTCGGCGCCGGTCGCCTCGGCCACCGCGACCTTCACCGACAGCTCGGTGAAGTCGGGCAGGAACTCGTGCAGCGGCGGGTCGAGCAGCCGCACGGTGACCGGCAGGCCGTCCATCGCCTCGAAGATCTCGACGAAGTCGGCGCGCTGGAGGGGGAGCAGCTGGTCGAGGACGGCCTGCCGCTCGTCCGGTCCCTCGGCGAGGATGAGCCGCTCGACGAGCGTGCGGCGGGTCCCGAGGAACATGTGCTCGGTGCGGCAGAGGCCGATGCCCTCGGCCCCGAAGCGCCGGGCCCGGGCCGCGTCCTCGGCGGTGTCGGCGTTGGCGCGCACCGCCATCCGCCGGTGCTTGTCGGCCACCGTCATGAGCCGGTCGACGGCGGCGACGACGGGGCCGCCCTCGTCGACGGAGGCGCTGCCCTCGAAGTACCGGACGACGGGGGAGGGGCGGACGGCGACCTCGCCGGCGAACACCTCGCCGGTCGAGCCGTCGATCGAGACGACGTCGCCCTGGTGGACGACCGTGCCGCCGTGCGTGGTGAACCGGCCGGCGCGGGTGTCGACCTCGAGGGTCTCGGCGCCGCAGACGCAGGTGCGCCCTATGCCGCGCGCGACGACGGCCGCGTGCGAGGTCTTGCCGCCCCGGCTCGTGAGGATGCCCGCGGCGGCGACCATCCCGTGGAGGTCGTCCGGCGTCGTCTCGCGCCGGACGAGGATCACCGGGGTCCCCGCGGCGGCCATCCGGACGGCGGTGTCGGAGTCGAAGACCGCCGCGCCGACGGCCGCGCCGGGCGAGGCGCTCATCCCCGTCGCGAGGAGGGAGCGCGCGCCCGACGGGTCGAAGTGCGGGAACATCAGCTGGGCCAGCTGGTCGCCGGTCACCCGCAGCAGGGCCTCCTCCTCGGTGATGACGCCCTCGTCGACGAGGGCGACGGCGATGCGGAAGGCGGCCTCGGCCGTGCGCTTGCCGACGCGGGTCTGGAGCATCCAGAGCCGGCCCTGCTCGATGGTGAACTCGATGTCGCACATGTCGCGGTAGTGCGCCTCGAGCCGGCGCATGATGTCGAGCAGCTCGGCGTGGCTCGTGGGGTCGAGGCGCTCGAGGTCGGCGAGCGAGAGCGTGTTGCGCACCCCGGCGACGACGTCCTCGCCCTGGGCGTCCGGCAGGTAGTCGCCGTAGACGCCGGACGCCCCGGTGGCCGGGTCACGGGTGAAGGCCACGCCCGAGCCGGAGGTGGCGCCGCGGTTGCCGAACACCATCGCCTGGACGTTGACGGCCGTGCCGAGGTCGGCGGGGATGCGCTCGCGGCGCCGGTAGAGCGCGGCCCGGTCGGAGTTCCACGAGTCGAGGACGGCGACGACGGCCGCCTCGAGCTGCTCGCGGGGGTCCTGCGGGAAGGGCCGGCCCGCGCCCTGCTCGACGAGCCGCTGGAAGGTGCCGACGAGCGCGCGCAGGTCGTCGGCGTCGAGGTCGACGTCGGCGCGGACGCCCTTGGCCGCCTTGGCCGCGTCGATCGCGTCCTCGAAGCGCTCGCCGTCGAGGCCGAGCACCGTCTTGCCGAACATCTGGACGAGCCGGCGGTAGGAGTCCCAGGCGAACCGGGCGTCGCCGGTCTGGGCGGCCAGCCCCTCGACCGACGCGTCGCCGAGCCCGATGTCGAGGACGGTCTCCATCATCCCCGGCATCGAGAACTTCGCGCCCGAGCGCACGGACACGAGCAGCGGGTCGTGCGGGTCGCCGAGCCGGCGACCGGTGCGGGCCTCGAGGGCGCGGACGTGCTCGGCCACCTCGTCCCAGAGGCCGGGGGGCACCTCACCGGTCGACAGGTAGTGGCGGCAGGCGTCCGTGGTGATCGTGAACCCCGGCGGGACGGGGATGCCGAGCCGCGTCATCTCGGCGAGGTTCGCCCCCTTGCCGCCGAGCAGGTCCTTGTCCTCCATCGAACCGGTCTCGAAGCTCCGGACGAAGTCGGTCACGGTGCTCGCCTCCTCGGGCTGTCGGTGCGCTCATACTACGCTGTGTAGTACAAGAGCGTAGTACCCGAGGGGGTATCTGCCGACGAAGGGTGGCGAGCGTCTCAGGCGAGCTCGAGGCGGTACCGGTCGCCGTCCCGCGCGAAGCCGAGCCGGTCGTAGTACGGCGCGACCATCCCGGGCGCCGTGAGCACCCGGGTGAATCCGCGCTCACGGAACAGCCCCGAGCGCCGGAAGACGAACTCGCCGGGGGCGAAGTCGCGGAACCGCGGTGTCACGTAGTCGAGCTCGACCTGGGCCGTCCCGTCACCCGCGTCGCGCACCGCGATGACCCCGGCCGTCTCGTCGCCGTGCTGCACGAGGTAGGTGGACCGCCCGTCGGCCGGCGCGCCGGCGAAGCCGGGGAAGAAGCGCTCGATGTCCGCACCGTGCACCGCGAGGAAGTGCCCGAGGTAGGAGTCGTCCTCCCGGACGGCGAGCACGGCGTACGCCCGCTCGTCGCCGCGTTCGCGGAGCATCCGGGCGATGAACCAGAGGTTGATGGCGGCGAGGACGATGTTCATCGCGACCATCGGCCACACCGCGAGCAGGGCGTTGAAGACGGTGAGGATGGCGCAGGCGACGGTGTTGAGGACGCGCAGGCGCAGGATCCGCGCCTGGAGCAGGGAGAAGACGAGCAGGGCCGAGCCGAACCAGCCGAGCGCGTCGAGCCAGCTCACGCCGGACCCAGCGCGAAGCGGACGACGACGGTCGCGGTGATCGAGGACTCCCCGCCCTCGACCGGCACGCCGCCGGCGTCCATCGCGGCGAAGCGGGCCTTGGGCATCGGGACCGGGCCGCCGCCGGCCGGGACCTCGGTGAGCTCGAGCACCGGTCCGAGGTGGCGCCCCGCGAGGTCGGCGTACTGGCGGGCGCGCGTGCTGGCGTCGGCGAAGGCCGCGGCCCGGGCCCGGACGAGCAGGGGCGAGGGGTCGGCCACCTCGAGCGAGACGTTGTCGACCCCGAGCGCATCGCCGGCCGCGCCGGCCAGCGCGGAGATGACGTCGCCGACCCGCTCACGGTCGCGCACGCGCAGCCGGAGCGCCTGGTGGGCCGTGTAGCCGGTGATGCCCTGGCCCTCGCGGTCCCAGCGGGGCGAGACGCCCATCCCGGTGGTGCGGCGGTCGTGCTCGTGCACCCCGTGGTCGGCGGCGGCCGTCAGCGTGGCGTCGAGCCGGGCGGCGAGGCCCGAGAGGGCGGCGGCGACGTCGGCCGCCTCGACCGAGACCCGCACGTCGACGACGACGACGTCGGGGGAGGCGCTCGCGGTCCCGGTGCCGATGACTTCCACGTGGTCCGACATGCGGGTCACTGTAGGGCGCGGACGGGCCGCCCCACCACGGACCGGATTCGGGCTACCTGCCGGTACGTGGTCTCATCGACCCCATGCCCGCTGCGCCCTCGATCGCCAACAGCGTCACCGTCCGTCTCGTCCTGCCGGCCCGGCCCACCGCGGTCAGCGAGATGACGAGCCTCATCGAGAAGGCCGGCGGCGTCGTCACGGGCCTCGACGTCACGGGCTCGGGCCACGCGCGGATGCGCGTCGACATGACGATGCTCACCCGTGACCCCGGCCACGCCGACGAGATCGTCGCCGTGATGCGCACGGTCGAGGGCGTCGAGATCGGCAAGGTCTCCGACCGCACCTTCCTCATGCACCTCGGCGGGAAGCTGACCGTCGAGTCGAAGGTGCCGATCCGCACCCGCGACGACCTCTCGCTCATCTACACGCCCGGCGTCGCCCGGGTCTGCATGGCGATCGCCGACAACCCCGAGGACGCCCGCCGGCTGACCATCAAGCGCAACACCGTCGCGGTCGTCACGGACGGCACGGCCGTGCTGGGGCTCGGCGACATCGGCCCGCTCGCCGCGCTGCCGGTCATGGAGGGCAAGGCGGCGCTCTTCAAGCGGTTCGCCGACATCGACGCCTTTCCGATCTGCCTCGACACCACCGACGTCGAGGGGATCATCAGCACGGTCAAGGCGATCGCCCCGGGCTTCGCCGGCATCAACCTCGAGGACATCTCCGCGCCGCGCTGCTTCGAGGTCGAGGCCCGGCTGCGCGAGGAGCTCGACATCCCGGTCTTCCACGACGACCAGCACGGCACGGCCATCGTCGCGCTCGCCGCGCTGCGCAACGCGCTGCGGGTCGTCGGCAAGCGGCTCGAGGACGTCCGCCTCGTCATGAGTGGTGCGGGCGCCGCCGGCACCGCCATCCTCAAGCTGATGCTGCACGCCGGCGCGCGGCACGTCGTCGTCACCGACGTCGACGGCGTCGTCCACCGCGAGCGGGCCGACGTCCTCTCCGGCGACCACCCGAACCACGCCTGGATCGCGGCGAACACCAACCCCGACGGCATCAGTGGCACACTGGCCGATGCCGTCCGGGGTGCCGACGTGTTCCTCGGCGTCTCGGCGCCGAACATCCTCTCCGAGAAGGCCGTCGCGTCGATGGCCCCGGACTCGGTCGTCTTCGCGATGGCCAACCCGGTGCCCGAGATCGACCCCGAGCTCGCCGCCCGGCACGCGGCCGTCGTCGCCACCGGGCGCTCGGACTTCGCGAACCAGATCAACAACGTGCTCGTCTTCCCGGGCGTCTTCCGCGGCCTCATCGACGCCGCGAGCAAGCACGTGACGATGGACGTCCTGCTCGCCGCCGCCGACGCCCTCGCCGGTGTCGTCACCGAGGACGAGCTCAACGCGACGTACATCATCCCGAGCGTCTTCCACCCGGACGTCACCCACGTCGTCGCCGACGCCGTGCGACGGGCCGTGGCCGCGGACCCCGCCGCCGAGGCCGGCGACGCCGACGCGTGAGCGACCGTCCGGCCGCCCGGCGGCTGCTGCGCGCGGGACTGGTGCTCGCGGTCGTCCTCCAGCTCGTCGTCCTGTACCTGCCGCGCGACCCCGGGCCGCTGCCGTTCCCGCAGGCCGACAAGGTCGTCCACCTCACGGTCTTCCTCCTGCCGGCACTCCTCGGGCTGCTCGCCGGGCTGCCGGCGCGCTGGGTGGTCGGGGTCCTGGCGGCCCACGCCGTGCTCAGCGAGGTGGTCCAAGCGACGCTGCTGCCGGTGCGCAGCGGGGACCCGCTCGATGCGGTCGCCGACCTCGTCGGGGTGGGCCTCGGGGTGCTCCTCGCGCGGGTCGTCGGACCCCGCGTCGCCCGGCGGGCGTCCGGGACGACCTCCGCGCGCTGGTAGACTCGTCCCTCCACCGAGGTGGCGGACGCCTGGCCGCGTCCACCGGGTCGCACCCCGCGACCACCCCCCACTCCCACCCGGTGCCGCCGGTGACACCCCCGGGTCGAACCGGCCGCCCAGGACCACTGCTGGTCCGGAGACTCGTTGTACTCGCTGTTTCGCCACCGGCCGACGACGTGTCTGTCCGAACGTCCTCCCCACGACGAAGCACAGGTGAACACCCCCATGCCCAAGAAGGCATCCGGGCCGAAGGCCCGTTGGACCGCTGCCCAGAAGGCGGAGGCCCGCAAGGGTCCCAAGAAGCCGCACCGTGGCCAGGCCGGCCGCCCCGGCGCCGCCGCCAAGCCCGCCCGCGGCGGGGACGGCGAGGAGCGCACGAAGCGACCGCGCTCCGAGCGCTCCCCCCGCTGGGACCGCGAGGACCCGCGCCGCGGCGGCACGCCGTCGCGCGCCGAGCGTCGCGAGGGCCGGCCCGAGCGGCCCGAGCGCGGCGACCGTCCCCGCGTCGAGCGCGACGACCGCCCGAGGTTCCGTCGCGCGGACCGCGACGACCGTCCGCGCCGGGACGACCGGGGCGACCGGCCCCGGTTCGAGCGCGACGACCGCCCGAGGTTCCGTCGCGAGGACCGCGACGACCGTCCGCGTCGCGACGACCGCGACGACCGCCCCGCCCGCGAGCAGCGCGAGGACCGTCCGCGCCGCTGGGTCTCCGGCGAGCGCGACGAGCGCCACGTCCACCGTCCCCACGACGGCCGCCCCCGCCGCGAGCGCGGTGACCGCCCGGTGCGCGACCGCGCCCCGCGCGTCGCCGACCCCGTGCGCCGCGACCGCCACGAGGGCCGGCACGCCGAGCGCCCGTGGGAGCGCGACGAGCGCCCCCGCACCTTCGAGGACGCCGAGGCCGAGCGCGCCGAGGCCGACACCTGGACCACCTACCGCTCGGCGGCGGCCGGCGGTCCGAAGCAGGTCACCGAGGACAACGGCTTCGCCGCCCTCGGACTGCCGGAGCGGATCGTCGAGCGGCTGGCCCGCGACGGCATCACCGACCCCTTCCCGATCCAGGCCGCGACCATCCCGGACGCCATGGGCGGTCGCGACGTCCTCGGCCGGGGCCGCACCGGCTCGGGCAAGACGCTCGCGTTCGGCCTGCCGACCATCGCCCGCCTCGCCGCGGGTGGGCGGCCGGAGCCCAAGCGCCCGAAGGCGCTCGTCCTCGTCCCGACGCGTGAGCTCGCGATGCAGGTCAGCGACGCGCTCGAGCCGTTCGTCCACGTCACCGGCATCACCCACCGGCTCGTCGCCGGCGGCCTGTCGTACGAGCCGCAGATCAAGAGCCTTCAGCGGGGCGTGCACCTGCTCGTCGCGACGCCGGGGCGGCTCGTCGACCTCATGGACCGCGGGGCCGTCGACCTCGGTGGGGTCGAGGTCGCCATCCTCGACGAGGCCGACCACATGGCCGACATGGGCTTCGTGCCCGAGGTCACCGCGATCCTCGACGCCGTGCCCGACGGCGGGCAGCGCCTGCTGTTCTCGGCGACCCTCGACCGCGGCGTCGACACCCTCGTCGACCGCTACCTCGTCGACCCGGTGACGCACTCCACCGACGACGCCCAGGCCGCGGTCACGACGATGAGCCACCACGTGCTCCTCATCGACCCCCAGGACAAGAAGGCCCTGACCGCCGAGCTCGCCGGCCGCGCCGGTCGCTCGGTCGTCTTCGCCCGGACCCAGCTCGGCGCCGAGCGCATCGCCGGCGAGCTGCGCGGCCGGGGCGTCCTCGCGGCGGCGCTGCACGGCGGCCTGTCGCAGAACGTCCGCAACCGCGTCCTCGGCGCGTTCCGCGACGGCAAGATGCCCGTCCTCGTCGCCACCGACGTCGCCGCGCGCGGCATCCACGTCGACGACATCGGGATGGTCATCCAGGTCGACCCGCCGACCGACCACAAGGACTACCTCCACCGTGCCGGGCGCACGGCCCGCGCGGGCGAGGAGGGCGCGGTCGTCATGCTCGCGCTGCCGCACCAGCGCAAGATGGTCACCCGCATCATCGAGAACGCCGGCGCCGAGGCCATCACGGCCAAGGTCGCCCCGGGCGACTCCGTGATGAGCGCGCTCGGTGGTGTCACGCCGTCCGGCGTCCCGGTGCCCGACGAGGTGTGGCGCCCGATCCTCGAGGGCCAGCCCCGGGGTCGCCGCGGCGGTCGTCCGGGTGGTCCGCGCGGTGGTCGGCCGCAGCGTGGCGGAGGTGCGCCGAGGTCCGGCCGCGGTGGCGGTCGCGGAGGCAGAATGGGCGCGTGAGCGCGTCCCACACCACCGGGAAGCTCCTCGTCGCGACCCCGCAGATCGAGGAGGGCGTCTTCCGGCGCAGCGTCGTCCTCGTGCTGCACCACGGCGACGACGGCGCGCAGGGGCTCGTGCTCAACCGGCCGATCGAGGCCGGCATCGAGGCCGTCCTCCCGGGCTGGGAGGAGCACGCCAGCCGCCCGGCGACGATGTTCCAGGGCGGGCCGGTGCAGCTCGACTCCGCGCTCGGGCTCGTCGCGGTCCCCGGCGACCCGCCGGACCCCACGGGCGTGCGCCGGCTCTTCGGCGGTGTCGCCCTCGTCGACCTCGACACCCCGCCGGTGCTCGTCGCCCCCGAGCTGTCCGGGCTGCGGATCTTCGCGGGCTACGCCGGCTGGTCGCCGGGGCAGCTCGAGGAGGAGATCGCGACCGGGTCGTGGTTCGTCGTCGAGGGGGAGAGCCACGACGCCTTCACCGACCACCCGCACGACCTCTGGCAGCAGGTGCTGCGGCGCCAGCGCGACCCGCTGCGGTGGATGGCCTGGTTCCCGCCGGACCCCTCGCTCAACTGAGGTCCGGCCGGCGCGGCGTACCCTCGGGGGATGAGCGAGACGATGCCGCCGCCCAGCGACCCGAACGCCCCGCAGGGCGAGCCCGGCGGCCCGCAGACGCAGACGGCCGTCCTCGAGCGCACCGAGACCGTCCCCGAGGTCGCCGAGCCCGGCGACCACGAGCGCTTCGCCCACTACGTGCGCAAGGAGAAGATCCTCGAGAGCGCGCTGTCGGGCGAGCCCGTCACCGCCCTGTGCGGCAAGGTCTGGATCCCGGGGCGCAACCCCGACCGCTTCCCCGTCTGCCCGACGTGCAAGGAGATCTACGACGGTCTCCGGCCGCCGGAGGACGGCGACTGAGCGACCGCGCTACGTCCTCCGCTCGGGTCGAGGTGAAACCCGACCCGATGGTGGTCGCCTGTCACCTCGAACCAGGCGGCCTGCGCCCGGGTCGAGGTGAAACCCGACCCGATGGCGGTCGCCTGTCACCTCGACCCGATCGGGAACCTGGACGGCCCCGCACGCGTCGATCCACCCGGAGCGCCACGGGTGGTCCCGCGGACCTTTGCGGACTTCTTACGTCGCACTGACCCGATGTTGGGACCGGGGGCGTATCGCGCGAGGGCGAGGTCTTACCCAACCCTGACGACGGACAGACCCACGACCCCGTGGCCCGCGCCTAACGTCCTCCGGGTGCCCTCGCCGACCGGTGGGGCCATTCCCCCGGAAGGACGCCCATGCGCACTCGTTCCCTGACCGCACTGGCCGCACTGACCCTCGGTGTCGCCGGTGCCCTCCTCCCCGCCTCCGCCTCCCAGGCCCGGCCGATGTCGGCCGACACCGCCGCCACGGCGCAGTGCGGGACGCACTCCGACGCCGTCGGTGGCCGCCACGCGAGCGGCCCGAACCGTCTCGACCCCCACGAGATGTCGGCTGCCGAGGCCGCGACGCTCAACGCCCGCTTCGAGAAGGACATGGCCGCCAAGGGCGTCTCGGCCGCCAACCGCAGCGCCGCGAAGAAGCCGGCCAGTGCCGCCTTCGCGAGCACGGTCATCCCCGTCCACTGGCACGTCATCACCGACGGCAGCGCCGGCAACCTCACCGCCTCCGAGCTCGCCGGGCAGATCTCGGTCCTCAACAGCGCCTACGCGGGCACCGGCTTCTCCTTCCAGACGGTCAGCACCGACTACACGAACAACGCCTCCTGGTACAACGGCATCACCGACGGCACGACCGCCGAGCGCAACATGAAGAACGCGCTGCACGTCGGCGGCAAGGGTGACCTCAACCTCTACACCGCGAGCCTCGGCGGCGGCCTGCTCGGCTGGGCCACCTTCCCGAAGTCGACCGTCGACCCGATGGACGGCGTCGTCATGCTCGACGAGAGCCTGCCCGGTGGCAGCGCCGCCCCGTACAACCAGGGCGACACCGCGACCCACGAGATCGGCCACTGGCTCGGGCTCTACCACACCTTCCAGGGTGGCTGCAGCGGGCAGGGCGACTACGTCGACGACACCCCGGCCGAGGCCTCGCCGGCGTACGGCTGCCCGACCGGCCGCGACACCTGCACGGCCGCCGGCACCGACCCGATCAAGAACTTCATGGACTACACCGACGACTCGTGCATGAACACGTTCTCGGCCGGCCAGGTCGCCCGTGCCCAGAGCCTCTGGACGACCTACCGAGCCTGACCACCGGGCGCGCGGACTCCGTTGTCCGCTAGCACATCCCGAAGGCCCCGACGAGTTCCGTCGGGGCCTTCGGTGTGTCGCCGCGACGCCGGTTATCGTGGCCGACGCCCATGAGTACCTCTGCCGCCGGCCACCTCCCTCCCGCCTATCCCGAGCGGGCCGCGTGGGGTACCGCGGCGAAGCTGCGGGCCTGGCAGGAGGAGGCGCTCGAGGCCTACCTCGGGCGCGAGGGCAAGGACTTCCTCGCCGTCGCGACCCCCGGCGCCGGCAAGACGACGTACGCCCTGCGGATCGCCACCGAGCTCCTCGACCGCGGGGTGGTGCGCGCGGTCACCGTCGTCGCCCCCACCGAGCACCTCAAGACCCAGTGGGCCGACGCCGCCGGCCGGGTCGGCATCCAGCTGAACCCGGGGTTCTCGAACTCCGCGGGCGTGCACTCCAGCGAGTACGACGGCGTCGCCCTCACCTACGCCCAGGTCGCCGCCAACCCGGGGCTGCACCGCCGCCGCACCGAGCACGAGCCGACCCTCGTCATCCTCGACGAGATCCACCACGGCGGCGACGCCCGCTCCTGGGGCGACGGCATCCGCGAGGCGTTCACGCCGGCGGTGCGGCGCCTGTCCCTCACCGGTACCCCGTTCCGCTCCGACACCAGCCCGATCCCCTTCGTGCGCTACGAGATGGGCCAGGACGGCATCCTCCGCTCGGCGTCCGACTACACCTACGGCTACGCCGCCGCCCTGCGCGACGGCGTCGTGCGGCCGGTGCTGTTCCTCGCCTACGGCGGGGCGATGCGCTGGCGCACCAAGGCCGGCGACGAGGTGGCCGCCCGGCTCGGCGAGCCACTGACCAAGGACCAGACCGCCCACGCGTGGCGCACGGCGTTGGACCCGAAGGGGGAGTGGATCCCCTCGGTGCTCGCCGCCGCCGACAAGCGCCTGTCCGAGGTGCGCCGGCACGTGCCCGACGCCGGCGGTCTCGTCATCGCCTCGAACCAGACGGCCGCGCGCGCCTACGCCCGCATCCTCACCGCCGTGACGGGGCAGGAGACGACCGTCGTCCTCTCCGACGACGCCGGGGCCAGCTCGCGCATCGAGGAGTTCGCCGGGTCGACGAGCCGGTGGATGGTCGCGGTGCGGATGGTGTCCGAGGGCGTCGACGTGCCCCGGCTGGCCGTCGGCGTCTACGCGACCTCGACCTCGACGCCGCTCTTCTTCGCCCAGGCGGTCGGCCGGTTCGTCCGGGCCCGGCGCCGGGGCGAGACGGCCTCGGTGTTCCTCCCCTCGGTGCCGGTCATCCTCCAGCTCGCCGCGACGATGGAGGAGGAGCGCGACCACGCCCTCGACCGCCCGAGCAGCGACGAGGACGAGGCGTCGCTGTGGGCCGAGGAGGAGGGCCTCATCGCGGCGGCCAACCGCACGGAGTCGGCCCTCGACCTCGAGGACTCGCGCTTCGAGGCCCTGGAGTCCGACGCGCACTTCGACCACGTGCTCTTCGACGCCAAGCAGTTCGGGCTGCACGCCGAGGTCGGGTCCGAGGAGGAGCAGGACTACCTCGGGCTGCCCGGGCTGCTCGAGCCCGACCAGGTCGCCCTGCTGCTCCACGAGCGCCAGGCCAAGCAGGCCAAGGGCGGTCGCACCCGCTCCCCGGAACCGGCCGGACCGAGCCCGGTCGCCCAGCACCGCGCGCTCGCCGCGCAGCGCAAGGAGCTCAACAAGCTCGTCGCCGCGTACTCGAGCAAGACCGGCGCGGCGCACGCGAGCATCCACCTGGACCTGCGCCGCGCGTGCGGCGGACCCGAGCTCGCGTCGGCGACGAGCGAGCAGGTGACCGAACGGATCGAGCGCATCCGCCGCTGGTTCGTCGGCCGTCGCTGAGCGGCTTCTCAGGCCGTTCACCTGCAGGTCGACATCCGGCCGTCCTCCCGACGCGCGGGGCGGCGCGGCTCGGGCTAGGGTCCCGGTCCGTGACCGACTCGACGCTCTCCGCCGCCACCCGCCGCCAGCTCCTCACCCTCGCCGCCGTCGGCGGGGCGGGGGTCCTCTCCGCCCCTGCCGCCTCGGCCGAGGACCGCCACGGCCACGGCCACCACGGCCCGCACGGCTGCCGGACCCGGGTCACGGTGCTCGGCACCACCGACCTGCACGGCAACGTCTACAACTGGAACTACTTCGCCAACACCGCGTACAGCGACAGCAAGGGCAACCAGATCGGCGTCGCCAAGGCCGCCACCCTCATCAAGGCCGTGCGCGAGGAGCGCGGTGCGGACCGCTGCATCACGCTCGATGCCGGCGACACGATCCAGGGCACGCCGCTCGCGTACTACTACGCGAAGATCGACCCGATCACGAAGGGCGCGAAGCACCCGATGGCGGTGGCGATGAACGCCATCGGCTACGACGCGGCCGCCCTCGGCAACCACGAGTACAACTACGGGCTCGACACCCTGCGCGCCTTCGAGCGCCAGTGCCGGCACCCGCTGCTCTCGGCGAACTCGGTCGACTGGAACACCGGACGTCCCGTGTTCCGCCCGTACGTCATGAAGCGGATCAAGGTCCGGGGGCAGAAGCCGGTGACCGTCGGCATCCTCGGGCTCGTCACGCCGGGCGTCGCGATCTGGGACGCCGCCAACGTCGAGGGCAAGGTGAAGTTCCCCGGCATCGTCGAGCAGGCCAAGGTCATGGTGCCGCGGATGAAGCGCGAGGGTGCCGACGTCGTCGTCGTCTCGTGCCACTCCGGCCCGGTGCCCGGGTCGAGCTACGGCGACGCGCTGCCGTTCCCCGAGAACGCGAGCACCCAGCTCGCCCAGGAGGTGCCGGACATCGACGCGATCCTCGTCGGCCACGCCCACCTCGAGGTCGCGCAGCAGCTCGTCAAGAACACGGTCACCGGCCGCGACGTCCTGCTCTCCGAGCCCCTCTACTGGGGCATGCGCGTCAGCGTCATGGACCTCGACCTCGAGCTGGTCCGCGGGCGCTGGCGGGTGACGGGGTCGCAGGCCTCGCTGCTCAACGCCAACACCGTGCCCGAGGACGCGCGCATCGCGGCCCTCGTCCGCCCGGCCCACGAGAAGGTCCTCACCTACGTCAACTCGGTCATCGGCGCGAGCACCGCGGCGATGTCCGCGGCCACCTCGCGCTACGAGGACACCGCGGCCATGGACTTCATCAACCTCGTGCAGGGCCAGGCGGTCAAGGACGCGCTCGTCGGGACGCCGCAGGCCGACCTCCCGGTGCTCTCGATCGCCGCGCCGTTCAACAAGGACGCGGCCATCCCCGCGGGTGACGTCACCGTGCGCGACGTCGCCGGGCTCTACATCTTCGACAACACGCTGCTCGGCATCACGATGACCGGGGCCGAGGTCAAGGCCTACCTCGAGTGGTCCGCGCGCTACTTCAAGACGGTGCCGAACGCCGGCCCCTTCACTCCGGACCAGGTGACCAACGCCGTCACCGACACCGCCCCGAACGGCACCCCGGACTACAACTACGACATCATGGGCGGCCTCGACGCCCCGCTCACCTACGCGATCGACATCGCGCAGGACCCGGGCTCGCGGATCGTCGGGCTCGCCTACGACGGCGCCCCCGTCGCGGACGGCGACCAGTTCGTCATCGCGATCAACAACTACCGGCAGAGCGGTGGCGGCAACTTCCCCGGCGTCAAGACCGCGCCGGTGGTCTACAACCGCCAGGTCGAGATCCGCCAGCTGCTCATCGACTGGGTCACCGCCAAGGGCCAGATCGACCCGCCGAGCTTCTTCTCGCAGGACTGGGAGCTCACCGCGAACGGCGAAAGCGTCGTCATCCAGGGCTGAGCTCGGCTACCGTGCAGTGGCCCGGCCGG
>NZ_JAFDVD010000011.1 GCF_016887965.1 Phycicoccus sonneratiae | reverse complement strand
ACCGCTCGCGTGGCGGGCGAGCGCGGGTCAGGCGAGCTGGGCGACGAAGCGCTCGGCGACGGGGGCCCAGGCCTCCCGGAGCGCGTCCCGGGCGGCCTCGACCGAGGCGAGCACCTCCCGGTCGGCGTCGGTCAGCCCGGAGGGGCGCTCCCAGCGCAGCCAGTCGGCGAACACCTCGGGCGAGGTCTCGGGATGGAACTGCACGCCCCACGCCCGCAGCCCGAGCCGGAGCGCCTGCGGCCGACCGTCGGGCAGCCGGGCCAGCACGCTCGCGCCGGGCGGCACGTCGAGCACGACGTCGTCGTTGAAGTGCACCGCGAGCGACCCGCCGAGCCCCGCGAGCAGCGGGTCGCCCATCCCCTCGGCCGTCAGCGCCACGGGCACCGCCCCGACCGTGCGCCCCGACGGGTTGCGCCCCACCCGGCCCCCGAGCGCCACGGACGCCAGCTGGTGCCCGAGGCAGACCCCGAGCACCGGCAGCCCGCGCCGCACCGAGTCGCGGACGAGCTCCTTGGTCGGTGTCAGCCACGGGTGCTCGGCGTCGTCGTTCGCGCCCATCGCGCCGCCGAGGACGACGAGCCCGTCGGCCCCGGTGCCGGCCAGCCGGGTCGGCACCGCCTCGCCGAGGAAGCCCCGGACGACGGTCAGCTCGACCCCGAGCGCCTCCCACCACTCGCCGAGCCAGCCGGGCGGGTCGTCGGGCTCGTGCTGGACGACGAGGAGCCGTCGACCCATCAGCCGACCTGGGTCCCGACGAGGGACCCGATCGCGAACGTGACGGCCATCGCGAGCAGCCCGCCGAGGACCACCCGGACGGTGGCGCGCCGGGCGTCGGCGTCCCCGAGCCGGGCGCTGACCAGCCCGGTACCGGCGAGGGCCAGCACGACCGCCACGACGGTGACGGGCACCCGCCAGCCGAGCGGCGGCAGGAGGATCGCGACGAGCGGCAGCAGGGCACCGACCGTGAACGCGACCATCGAGGCCCACGCGGCGTGCCAGGGGTTGGTGAGGTTCTCCGGGTCGATGCCGAGCTCGACCTCGGCGTGCGCGGCGAGGGCGTCGTGGGCGGTCAGCTCGACGGCGACCTGGCGGGCCAGCGCGGGGGAGAGGCCCTTGGACTCGTAGATGCCGGTGAGCTCGGCGAGCTCGGCGTCCGGCTCGTCGCGCAGCTCGCGGATCTCCTTGGCGATCAGGGCCCGCTCGGAGTCCCGCTGGGTGCTCACCGACACGTACTCGCCGACCGCCATGCTCATCGCGCCGGCCGCCAGCCCCGCGAGCCCGGCCGTGAGGACGGGGCCGCGGTCCGTCGTGGCCGCGGCGACGCCGATGACGAGGCCGGCGGTCGAGACGATGCCGTCGTTCGCGCCGAGCACGCCGGCCCGCAGCCAGTTCAGGCGCGCGGCCATCGACCCGTCGTGCGCCTCGTGGTGCCCGTCGAGCGCCTCGGCGGTCTCGGGGTCGACGGCCGCCGGGTCCAGCGGGGCGGTCGACGGGGTCGCGCCGTCAGCCACCGAGCTCGGCCCCCTCGGCCCGCGCGGCCGCCGAGATGCGGTGCGCGAGCTCGATGTCGAGCTGGGTGAGCCCACCGGCGTCGTGGGTGCTCAGCAGCCAGCGCGTCGTGCGCCACCGGATGTCGATGTCCGGGTGGTGGTTCATCTGTTCGGCCTCGTCGGCCGCGGCGACGACGATGCGCACCGCCGCCGGGAAGTCGGGGGCCTCGATCGAGGCCACGATGGCGTCGCCCTCGCGCGCCCAGCCGGGCAGGTCGGCGAGCTGGCGGGTGACCTCGTCGTCGGTGAGGAGTCGGCTCATCCCGCCATCATCGGCCACCACGCGCTCCGCTGGCACGTCAGGTGAGCCTCACCCCGTCAGAAGCCGCCGGCACCGGCCGTGTTCTCGGTGTGCTTGGCCATCGCCTGGGCCTCGGCGAGGGACGCCGGGCCGATGGCGTCGCCGTCGTCCGAGCCGTGCCACTCCTGCGTCGTCGCCGTCGGCGCCACCTCGTGCGGCTGGATCTCGCCGCGCGCGATCTCCTCGGCGAAGTGGCAGGCGACCCGGTGCGACGCCGGCACGCCGTCGACCTCGACGACGCGCAGCTCGGGGCGCTCGGTGTCGCAGCGGGTCTCCTGGCGCCACGGGCACCGGGTGTGGAACCGGCACCCGGCCGGCGGGCGCGAGGGGGAGGGCAGGTCGCCGACGAGGAGGATCTGCTCGCGGGTGTCCTCGGCGGCCGGGTCGGGCAGCGGCACGGCCGAGAGCAGCGCCCGCGTGTACGGGTGCAGCGGCTGCGCGTAGAGGTCGTCGGCGGTGGCCTCCTCGACGAGGCCGCCGAGGTACATGACCCCGATCCGGTCGCTGATGTGCCGGACGACCGCGAGGTCGTGGGCGACGACGAGGTAGGTGAGGTCGAACTCGTCCTGGAGCTGCTCGAGCAGGTTGATGACCTGGGCCTGCACCGACACGTCGAGGGCCGAGACCGGCTCGTCGGCGACGATGAGCTTGGGCTCGACCGCCAGGGCGCGCGCGATGCCGATGCGCTGGCGCTGGCCACCGGAGAACTCGTGCGGGTACTTCTTGAGCGCCGCCGCCGGCAGGCCCACGGCCGCCAAGAGCTCGCGCAGCCGCTTCGCCGTGGCCTTGTCGTCGGTCGCGAGGCCGTGGGCCCTCATCCCCTCGACGAGGAGGGACTCGACCGACTGGCGCGGGTCGAGGCTGCTCATCGGGTCCTGGAAGACCATCTGGAAGTCCTTGCGGCGCTTCCGGAGCTCGGCGCCCTTGAGCGAGGCGATCTCGGTGCCGTCGACGACGACCGACCCGTCGGTGGGCGGCTCGAGGTTGAGGATCGCCTTGCCGAGGGTCGACTTCCCGCAGCCGGACTCGCCGACGAGGCCGTACGTCTCGCCCTTGCGGATCTGGAGGTCGACCCCGTCGACGGCGTAGACGTAGCCGATGACCTTGTCGAACACCACCCCGCGCTTGATCGGGAAGTGCACCTTGACGCCGCGGGCGTCGACGAGCAGCTCGCGCTCGTCGGCCTCGGGGGCGGTGCCGGTGGGCTCGGTGGTCGTCGTCATCGGGTCACCTCGACGGGGTTGAAGCACCGCAGGGCCCGGCCGGCGGACTCCTCGAGCGCCGGCGTCTGCCGGGTGCACACCTCGACCGGCTGCGAGCAGCGCGGCGCGAAGGCACAGGCGCTGGTCCACGGCAGGTTGTCGGACACCGAGCCGGGGATGGGCGTCAGCGGCGCGCGCTCGGAGTCCAGCCGCGGGATGGAGGCCAGCAGGCCGTTCGTGTACGGGTGGCGGGGCTCGGCGAAGAGCTCGTGACGCTCGCCGCGCTCGACGATCCGGCCGCCGTAGAGGACGTTGACCTCGTCGCACAGCCCGGCGACGACGCCGAGGTCGTGGGTGATCATCACGAGCGCCGTGCCGGTGTCCTGGACGAGCTCCTTGAGCAGGCTGAGGATCTGGGCCTGGATGGTGACGTCGAGGGCCGTCGTCGGCTCGTCGGCGATGAGCAGCCGCGGTGCGCAGGCCAGGGCCATCGCGATGAGCGCGCGCTGGCGCATGCCGCCGGACATCTGGTGCGGGTAGTCCTTGAGCCGGCGGTCGGGGTCGGGGATGCCGACCCGCTGGAGCAGGTCGCGGGCCAGCGGCGTGGCCGCCTTGCGCGACATCCCGCGGTGCCGCTCGAGGACCTCGGTGACCTGCCGTCCGACGGGGACGACGGGGTTCAGCGAGGAGAGCGGGTCCTGGAAGATCATCGCGATGTCGCGCCCGCGCCGGTCGCGCATGTCGGACCCGGAGAGCCGCAGCAGGTCGGTGCCGTCGAAGGTGGCGGTGCCCTCCACCCGGTTGCCGCGGGTCGGGAGCAGCCCCATGATCGCCAGCGAGGTGACCGACTTGCCGCAGCCGGACTCGCCGACGAGGCCGACGGTCTGACCGGGCCGGACGTCGAAGGAGACGCCGTCGACGGCGGTGAAGGGCTCCTCGCCCTGGCGGGTGAACGTGACGCGCAGGTCACGGACGGAGAGCAGCGGCTCGTCGCCGTGCCGGTGCGTGCGGGGTGTGGTCGCCGTGGCGGTCATCGGCGGGTCACCTCCTGCTCTTGGGGTCGAGGGCCTCGCGCAGCGACTCGCCCATGAGCGTGAAGCCGAGCGCGACGAAGATGATGCACAGCGCCGGGTACACGGCGAGGTGCGGGGAGTCGTAGATGTACTGCTGGGCGCGCCCGAGCATCTGGCCCCACTCCGGCCGGCGGTCGTTGGGGTTGCCGAGGCCGAGGAAGGACAGCGCGGCGGCGTCGATGATCGACGTCGCGAGCACGAGGGTGGACTGGACGATGACCGGCCCGAGCGCGTTCGGGAGCATGTGCCGGAAGACGACCGCCCGCTCGGTGACCCCGAGGGCCCGGGCGGCGAGCACGTGGTCGCTGTGCCGCTGGGCGAGCAGCGACCCGCGCAACAGCCGGGCGAAGATCGGCACCTGCACCGCGGCGACGGCGATGATGACCGTCAGCTGGGTGGCGCGGGTGGCGAGCGCGGCGATGGAGAAGGCGAGCAGCAGCGACGGGATGGAGAGCAGGACGTCGACGACGCGCATGACGAGCGCGTCGACCCAGCCGCCGAACGCGCCCGCGAGGATGCCGAGGACCAGCCCGCCGGCGAGGCCGAAGAGCGTGGCCACGACGCCGACGAGGAGGGTCTGCTGGCTCCCGACGATGAGGCGGGAGAGCAGGTCGCGCCCGACGTCGTCGGCACCGAGCGGGAAGCCCGGCTCCGGGCCCGGCACGGGGTTGCTCTGGGGGCGCACCTTGTCGAGGAGGTAGCCGACCGCGGGGTCGTGCGGGGCGATGAACGGCGAGACGAGGGCGAGCACGACGAAGAGGAGGCTGATCGTCGCCCCGATGAGGAACACCGGGTTGCGCCGCAGCCGCTTCCACGCGCTGGCGATGAGCGAGACACCGGGTTTCTCGTCGACGGCCCCGGCCTCGCGGACGAGCGTGGCGGTGCCGCCGCCGGAGGTGGCGGCGAGCTCGTCGATCCGGTCCTTGCGGCGGTTCATCGGGTTGGCCGGGCTCATCGGGTCCTCACCCTCGGGTCGATGACGGCGTAGGAGATGTCGACGAGCAGGTTGATGATCACGTAGATGCCCGCCGCCGCGAGGATGAGGACCTGGAGGACCGAGTAGTCGCGGAACTGGAAGGCGTCGGCGAGCGCGTTGCCGATGCCGCCCCAGTTGAAGACCTTCTCGGTGAGCACCGCGCCCGCGAGCAGGCCGCCGGTCTGGAGGCCGATGGTCGTGACGACCGGCAGCAGCGCGTTGCGCAGGACGTGCCGGCCGCGGATGACCCGGGCGGTCAGGCCCTTGGACTCGGCCGTGCGCACGTAGTCCTCGCCGAGCACCTCGAGGACCGAGGCCCGGGTGATGCGGTAGATGACCGCGAACGGGATGGTCGCGAGCGCCACGGACGGCAGGACGAGGTGCTTGAGGGCGCTCACCGAGCAGTCGAGCTCGCGCGTCAGCAGCCCGTCGAGGACGAAGAAGTTCGTGACCCGCGTGCAGTTGAGGTTGTCCTGGCGCCCGGAGACCGGGAAGACGTTGTGCTCGACCGCCAGCTGGTACTTGAGGAGGAAGGCGAGGAAGAACACGGGCACCGCGACCCCGACGAGCGAGACGATGACCAGCCCGCTGTCGAGGGGGCTGTTGGCCCGGCGGGCGGAGAGGTAGCCGAGGGGGATCGCGAGGACCACGGCGATGAGCAGCGCGAAGAAGCTCAGCTCGACGGTGGCGGGGAAGCGGGTGAGGAAGATGTCGAACGCGTCGGCGCCCGGGAGCACCTTGGTCGAGGCGCCGAAGTCGCCCCGGACCGCGCGCCCGAGGAACTTGCCGTACTGGACCCAGATCGGCTGGTCGAGCCCGAGCGCCTTGGTGAGGGCGGCCCGGGTCTCGGGGGTGGCGCGCTCACCGAGGATCGCCGAGACGGTGCCGCCCGGCAGGGAGCGCAGCCAGAAGAAGAGGAGCAGGGAGAGCACGAAGACCACCCCGACCATCTGGAGGAGTCGTCTGATGATGAATCTCGCCAACGGGGGCTCCTGGTGTCTCCGGTGGACGGCAGTGGCCGCCCCGAACCTCGATGTTCGGGGCGGCCACCGACCCTATACGGATGTGCTCGCGGGATGTGACCCGCGGGCGGTCACTTGCCGGCCGTGACGGTGTCGAACATCTCGGCGGTCAGCGGGCTGGCCGTCAGGCCCTGCACCTTGCCGCTGGTCACGAGCGCCGGCGGGGAGTGGCTGACCGGGATGCCCGGCAGGTACTCCTCGGCGATGCGCTTGTTGATGTCCTGGTAGGCGGCCTCGCGCTCGCCCTCGTCGACGATGGCGTCGGCCTTCTTGAGGTCCTCGGACAGGGTCTTGCCCCACGGCATGACGCTCGTGTGGAAGTCGTTGCCCTTGAGGTCGCTGAAGAAGGTGCCGAGGAAGTTGTCCGCGGCGTTGTAGTCACCGGTCCAGCCGAGCAGCCACGCGTCGTACGCGCCGTTGGCGGACACGTCGTCGAGGTAGCCGCCGTTCCACGGCTTGCTCACCTGCTCGACCTTGATGCCGACGGCCTCGAGGTCCTTGGTGAACGCGGCGTGGATCTTCTGGGGGTCCGGCATGTACGGCCGGGACACCTCGGTCGGGAAGGCGAACTTGAGGGTCATGCCCTCGGCGCCGGCCTCCTTGAGCAGCGACTTCGCCTTCTCCGGGTCGTACGCGTACGGCTGGAGCGAGGTGTTGTAGCCGGACACGGTGTCGGGCATGAACTGCGAGGCGACCTGGGCGCCCTCGGGCAGCTGGCTCTTGACCATCTGGTCCCGGTTGAGGGCGTAGGCGATGGCCTGGCGGACCTTGAGGTCCTTGAGCTTCGGGTTCCGCTCGGGGTTCAGGCCCAGGTAGAGGATGTTGAACGCGGGGCGCACCTCGACCTTGTTGCCGGCGTCCTTGAGGCCCTTCCAGTCGACCGGGTTCGGCAGGTCGTAGCCGTCGATCGAGCCGGCCTGGAGCTCCTGGCGGCGGGTGCTCTCGTCGGGGATGATCTTGAAGACGAGGTTCTTGGTCTTCGGCTGCTCGCCGTAGTAGCTCTCGTTGGCCACGAGGGCGACGGTCTTGTTCGCCTCGTCGTACTTCGAGATCTTGTACGGGCCGATGCCGACCGGGTTCTTCGAGTACTCCGGGTAGGTGAAGCCCTCACCGGCCGACTGCACGTTGTTCGCGTCGCCCTTCTCGAGCGCGGTCGGCGACTGCATCGAGAACGAGTCGAGCGACAGGATCGTCGGGAAGCTCGAGGTGGTGCGCGTGACGTTGATGACCGCCGTGGTGTCGTCGGGGGCCTCGCACGACTTGTACAGCGAACCGGACGGGTCGTCGCTGAACGTGCCGAAGAAGTACGTCCAGTACTCGGCGGCGGTCTGGCCGGCGCCCTTCTGGTTGTACATCCGGTCCATGTTGTAGCAGACGGCCTTGCCGTCGAAGGCGGTGCCGTCGGAGAACTTGACGCCCTGGCGCAGCTTGAACGTCCAGCTGAGGCCGTCCTCGGACGGGGTCCAGCTCTCGGCGAGCTCGGGCTGGATGTCGGCGGTCCCCGGCTTGATGCCCAGCAGGCCCGAGTGGATCTGCCGGGTGATCCGGAAGGTCTCGCCGTCCGTCGCGTACAGCGGGTCGAAGACGTCGGGGGCGCCGGCGGCGCCGAAGGTGAACGTGTCCTTGACGTCGCCGCCGCTCGTGCCGCCGTCGCTACCGGAGTCCCGGTCGGACTGGGCACACGCGGACATGCTCAGGGCAGCCACCGTGAGCAGCACGAGTGGCGCCGTGCGCTTGAGTGTCATCAGTGTGAACCTCGCTTGGGTGTGCGATCACTCGGGCCGCCCGGGTCGGGCGGCTGAGGTCCACGCACGGCAGGGTCGCCCCTCCCGTCCGCGGTTGCACGGACCCTAGCCAGCAAATCCGCTCGGGGGAACGCTCCCATCCCAGTGGTTACCCAAGTGAGACCGAACGGCGACCGGAAGCCTTCCGGCGCCGTCGCCCGTGCGGCGTTACACCCGATTCGGTGGCAGGCGCAATCCCTGAGAGACTGGTGGGCATGTCTGCCTCCCGCCGCGACGACCTCCGCAACGTCGCCATCGTCGCCCACGTCGACCACGGAAAGACCACGCTCGTCGACAAGATGCTGTGGCAGTCCGGGGCCTTCGGCGAGCACGACCACGTCGACGAGCGGGCGATGGACAGCGGCGACCTCGAGCGCGAGAAGGGCATCACCATCCTCGCGAAGAACACCGCCGTCCGGTACGCCGGCAAGGCCGCGGCCGACGCCGGGCTCACCGACGGCATGACGATCAACATCATCGACACCCCCGGCCACGCCGACTTCGGCGGCGAGGTCGAGCGCGGCCTGTCGATGGTCGACGGCGTCGTGCTCCTCGTCGACGCCTCCGAGGGGCCGCTGCCCCAGACCCGCTTCGTCCTGCGCAAGGCGCTCGCCGCGCAGATGCCCGTCGTCCTGTGCATCAACAAGGTCGACCGTCCCGACGCCCGCATCGCCGAGGTCGTCGACGAGGTCTACGAGCTGTTCATGGACCTGCTCGTCGACGCCGAGCACCACCAGGACCAGCTCGACTTCCCGGTCGTCTACGCCTCGGCCAAGGCCGGCCGCGCCTCGCTCACCCGCCCCGCCGACGGCGCGCTGCCCGAGGACGAGGACCTCGAGGCGCTGTTCCGCACGATCATCGAGACCATCCCGGCGCCCTCGTACGACTCCGACGCGCCCCTCCAGGCGCACGTCACGAACCTCGACGCCTCGAACTTCCTCGGCCGCCTCGCCCTGCTGCGCGTGCACAACGGCACGATCCGCAAGGGCCAGCAGGTCGCCTGGTGCCGCAAGGACGGCTCGATCACCCCGGTGAAGATCACCGAGCTGCTCATGACCCAGGCCCTCGAGCGCAAGCCGGCCGAGTCCGCCGGCCCGGGCGACATCATCGCCGTCGCGGGGATCCCGGACATCACCATCGGCGAGACCCTCGCCGACCTCGACGACCCGCGCCCGCTGCCCCCCATCACCGTCGACGAGCCGGCGATCTCGATGACCATCGGCATCAACACCAGCCCGATGGCCGGCCGGGTCAAGGGCGCCAAGGTCACCGCGCGCCTCGTCAAGGAGCGCCTCGACCGCGAGCTCATCGGCAACGTGTCGATGCGCGTGCTCGCCACCGAGCGCCCGGACGCCTGGGAGGTCCAGGGCCGCGGCGAGCTCGCGCTGGCCATCCTCGTCGAGCAGATGCGCCGCGAGGGCTACGAGCTGACCGTCGGCAAGCCGGTCGTCGTCACCCGCGAGGAGAACGGCAAGGTCCACGAGCCCGTCGAGCGGCTGACCATCGACACCCCCGAGGAGTACCTCGGCGCGATCACCCAGCTGCTCGCGTCCCGCAAGGGCCGGATGGAGCAGATGACCAACCACGGCACCGGGTGGGTCCGGATGGAGTACCTCGTGCCCTCGCGCGGGCTCATCGGCTTCCGCACCCAGTTCCTCACCGACACCCGCGGCACGGGCATCGCGAACCACGTGTTCGAGGGCTACGAGCCGTGGCTCGGCGAGATCACGACGCGGATCAGCGGCTCGCTCGTCGCCGACCGCTCGGGGCCGGCGACCGCCTACGCGATGATGAACCTCCAGGAGCGGGGGACCCTGTTCATCCCGCCGACCACCGAGGTCTACGAGGGGATGATCGTCGGCGAGAACTCGCGCGCCGACGACATGGACGTCAACATCACCAAGGAGAAGAAGCTCACGAACGTGCGCTCCGCCGGCGCCGAGGTGCTCGAGCGGCTCGCGCCGCCGCGGGCCCTCTCGCTCGAGCAGTCGCTCGAGTTCTGCCGCGAGGACGAGTGCGTCGAGGTGACCCCGGAGGCCGTGCGCATCCGCAAGGTCGAGCTCGACCAGACCCTGCGCGCCCGCGCCGCCGCCCGGGCCAGGAGGAGCTGACCCCCACCGCATGGCCAGGAGAGACCGCCGTACCCCCGACGCGACCCCCGAGACCCCGACCCGCCGCTCGCAGCGCCGGCGGTCCCGGCGGCGACCCGTCCGCCTGCTGGTCGTCGTCGGCGTCGTCCTCGCCGCCCTCGTGGCGGGTGGGGTCGTCCTCGTCCGCCAGCGCTCGAGCGAGCCGAACCCCGAGACGCTCCCGTCCTCGGCGGTCGGCGACCGCGTCGACACCCGGGGCGGGCGGCTCAACGCCCTCTCGCTCGGGCCGGTCAGCGCGTGGGACCCGCAGCGCATCGCGGCCCGCGCGGACATGGCCTTCGCCGGCCGGGTCTTCGCGCGCACGCTCACCGCGTACGCCCCCTCGACCGACCCGCGCGCGCAGTCGAGGGTCGTCGGCGACCTCGCCACCGACGCCGGCACCCCGAGCAAGGACCTCAAGACCTGGACCTTCGTCCTGCGCGACGGCGTCCAGTGGCAGGACGGCAGCCCGGTCACCTGTGAGGACGTCGCCTACGGCATCTCCCGGACCTTCGCGACCAAGGAGGTCACCGGCGGGCCCACCGACGCCCTCGCCGTGCTCGCCGTGCCCCGCAACGCCGACGGCACGAGCACCTACGCCGGGCCGTACGCCACCGGAGCGGCGGCCGAGAAGGGCCAGGCCGCCTTCGACAAGGCCGTGGCCTGCGACGACCGCACCATCACCTTCACGCTGAGCACCCCGACCGGCGACTTCGCCGAGATGCTCGCGCAGCCCGCGTTCGGACCCGTGAAGAAGTCGGTCGACCGCCGGGCCGACGGCACCTACGACGTCTTCAGCGCCGGCCCGTACATGCTCCGCGGCACCTGGGAGCAGGGCCGCGGGGGCACCTTCGTCCGCAACCCGCACTGGTCGGCCGCCAGCGACCCCGTGCGCAAGGCCTACCCGGATGAGATCCACTACCAGGAGGGTCTCGACACCCAGGCCGTGGCCCAGCAGGTGATGGCCGACAACGCGACCGGGCGGGTGTCGGTGTCCCTGGGGTCGGCGCCACCGGCGATCCAGCAGCACATCACCGCCGTCGAGAGCCTGCGCGAGCGCTCGGTGAACCCCCTCACCGGGGTCGTCGACTACCTCGTGCCGAACACCCGCAGCGAGGTGTTCAAGGACGAGAAGGTGCGGCTCGCGCTCGCCGCCGCGACCAACCGCGACGCCTACGTGACGGCCATCGGCGGCGGCACCGCCGCCGACCCGGCCGTCTCGCTGCTGCCGCGCGCGGTGCCGGCCGCCCACGACGACGACCCCGTCGCCGCCGGCACCCGAGGCGACGCGGCGAAGGCCCGCGCCCTCCTCGAGGAGGCCGGCGTCACGACGCCGGTGACGTTCACGGTCGCCTACCGCAGCGACCCGACGGCCGACAAGGCGATGGCGGCCCTCGTCGCCGGCTGGCGCCAGGCCGGCTTCGACCCGCAGACCAAGCCCGTCACCGAGGACTACTTCTCGACGATCGCCGACCCGCGCACCGCCGAGGGCGTCGACGTGTTCTGGTCGAACTGGGCACCCGCGTGGGCCTCGGGCTCGACCGTCCTCCCGCCGCTCTTCGACAGCGCCATCAACATCACCGCCTCCGGGCCGGGCCGTGACTACGGCTACTTCGCCGACAAGGAGCTCGACGAGCAGATGGCGAAGACCTCCTCGGTCGCCGACCACGAGGCCCGCGAGCGCGGTTGGGCCGACGTCGACCGGCGGCTGCTCCAGCAAGGTGCCTACATCGGGCTCGCCGAGCGCCGGGCGCTCTACGTCGCCGGGTCCGACGTCCGCAACCTGTCCGCGAACGGGGTGCTCGGGGGAGTGGTCGAGTTCGCCGACATCGCGGTCGTGCCGTGAGGGGCCTGCTCGAGGACGGGCGTCCCGGCGACCGCCCCGGCCGCCTCCTCCTCGTGCACGCCCATCCCGACGACGAGACGCTGACCACCGGCGTCGCGATCGCCCACCACGTCGCGCGCGGTGACGAGGTGCACGTCCTCACCTGCACGCTCGGCGAGGAGGGCGAGGTCATCCCGCCGGCCCTGGCCCACCTCGAGGGCGACGGCCCGGCCCTCGCGGCGCACCGGCGCCGCGAGCTCGCCGCGGCGATGGACGCCCTGGGGGTCACGCACCACCTGCTCGGGGCGCCCGGTGCCGGTGACCCGCCCGCCTTCCGGGACTCCGGGATGGCCGGGTCGGCCGCGGCCGGGCACCCGCGGGCCTGGGCCGCGGTGCCGCTCGCGGAGGCGGCCGAGGCCGTCGGCGAGGTCCTCGCCGCGGTCGGGCCGGACGTCGTCGTGACCTACGACGCCGGAGGCGGCTACGGCCACCCCGACCACGTGCGCACCCACGAGGCGACCCGGGCCGCGGTCGCGGCCGCGGCGTCCCCCGTCCCCCTGTACGGGACGCTCACCCCCCTCTCCTGGGCGGAGGAGGACACCGGCTGGCTCCACGCGCACGTCCCGTCGGACGCCGGGTGGGTCCTGCCCGGGCCGGACAGCGCCTACGCTGCGAACGTCGTCCCGGACGAGGTCGTCACGCACGCCGTCGTCGACCCCGGTGTCGTGCCCCGGCAGGCCCGTGCGCTGCGGGCGCACGAGACCCAGGTCGTCGTCGGCGACGGCTGGTACGCCCTGTCCAACCACCACGTCTTCCGGCTCGCCGGCCGGGAGGGGTATGCGCGGCTCGACCCGACCACGGGCCGGCCGCTCCCGGAAGGAGCAGCGTGAGCGACCTCGACCCGGCCTTCTACCGCCAGGCCATGGGCCGCCTCGTCCAGGGCGTCAGCGTGCTCACGACCGTCGAGGGCGGGCACGACCACGCGATGACCGCCGACACCGTGACGTCGGTGTCGCTCGAGCCGCTGCTCGTCCTCGCCTGCGTCGAGACCGAGGCCCGTTTCCACGACGCCGTCGTCGCGGCCGGCGTCTGGGGGGTCAGCGTGCTCGCCGCCGACCAGCGGCCGCTCTCGGAGTGGTTCGCGACCCGGGGACGCCCGCTGCACGGCCAGCTCGACCGGGCCGCCTTCACGCGGGGGACGCACACCGGCGTCGCGCTGCTCGACGGCGCGCTGACCCACCTGGAGTGTCGCACCGCCGCCGTGCACCCGGCGGGGGACCATGTCATCGTCGTCGGGGAGGTCCTCGACATCGGCCTGCCCGACACCGTCGGGCCGGCCCTCGTCCACTACCGCGGCCGCTACGGGAGCATCGCATGACCCAGGAGCTGTTCGACCAGGCGTCGTGGGAGCGCGAGCCCTCGTGGGACGACCCCGCACCGGGTCCCCGGCGCTGGCCGTTCGCGGTCCTCGGCGGCCTCGTCGTCGCGGGCGCCCTGTACGCCGGTACCGCCGCGTGGGCCGGAGACCGGGTCCCGCGCGGCACGACCGTCGCGGGCGTCGACGTCGGCGGCCAGGGCAGCGGCGAGGCCCGCGCCACCCTCCAGCGCGCGCTCGGCGACCCCGGCTCCCTCCCGCTCACGCTCACCTCGACGGCCGGCAAGGTCGGCGTCGAGCCGTCGGACGCCGGGCTGTCGGTCGACGTGCCCGCCACCGTCGACTCCCTCACCGGGTTCTCGCTCGCCCCCGCCGACGTCTGGCGCCACGTCGTCGGCGGCGACGAGCAGCCGGCCGTCGTCCGGGTCGACGAGGCCGCCTTCGAGAAGGTCGTCGAGGGGGCCCGTGGCGAGCTCGACGCGAAGCCCGCCGAGGGCAGCATCTCGCTCGCCGACGGCAAGGTCGCGTACAAGGCCCCGGTCGAGGGCACGACCACCGACGTCGCCGGCACCGCGGCGAACGTGCGCCGGTGGTGGCCGGCGCAGGAGTCGGTGGAGGTCGCGGCGCAGAAGACCCCGACGAAGGTCGCGGCGAAGGAGCTCGAGCGCGTCCGTGACGAGTTCGCGGCCGTCGCCGTCTCGGGCCCGGTCACGGTCGCGGTGGGGGACAAGAGCTTCCAGATCGCGCCGAAGGACTTCGCACCCGCCGTGGTCCTCACGCCCGCCGAGGACGGCACCATCACGCCGCGCGCCGACGACGAGAAGCTGCGCGCCATCGTGCACGCGGCGGCCACGAAGGCGAAGGTCGAGGTGAAGGCCAAGGACGCGGTCGTCACCTTCAAGGACCGCAAACCCACGGTCGCGCCGAGCGCCGTCGGCACCGCGCTCGACGACGCGTCGATCTCGGCCGCGGTCTGGCCGGCCATCTCCGGGACGCAGCGCACCGCGACGGTGACGACCAAGGAGGTCCAGCCCGAGTTCACGACCGACGTCGCGAAGAAGACCCTCCCGAAGGAGAAGATCTCGACGTTCACGACGTTCTACGAGGCCGGCGCACCGCGCGTGCACAACATCCGCCTCGCCGCGTCGATCATCAACGGCACCTACGTGCCGCCGGGCGAGCAGTTCAGCATGAACGGGATCCTCGGCGAGCGGACCCCGGACAAGGGCTACATCAAGGCCGGCATCATCCGCGACGGCCGGCTCGCCGAGAGCTACGGCGGCGGCATCTCGCAGGTGTCGACGACGATCTTCAACGCCTCGTTCTTCGCCGGCGTGCAGCTCGACGCGTGGCAGGCGCACTCGTTCTACATCTCGCGCTACCCCGAGGGCCGCGAGGCGACGATCTCCTGGCCGGACCTGCACAACAAGTGGACCAACACCACCGACGGCGGCATCCTCATGGAGGTGACGACGACCGACACGTCGATCACCGTGTCGTACTGGGGGACCAAGAAGTACGACGTCGAGGCCACCAAGAGCGCCCGCTACGACATCGTCCAGCCGAAGAAGATCACCGACGACAGCCCGACCTGCAAGCCGCAGAGCCCGGTTCCCGGGTTCAAGGTCGACATCGGCCGCATCCTCAAGCAGGGCGGGAAGGTCGTCAAGACCTCCTCGTTCACGACGCGCTACGACCCCGAGGACGACGTCACCTGCACGACGAAGGCTCCCTGACCCGGCCGGCCGGTCGGTGTCGGGCGAGGGTGAGCGTCACGTACTCGTGGTGCGGCACGAAGCCCGCACCGCGGTAGAGCGCCTGTGCCGCAGCGTTGTCCGTGTCGGTCTGCAGGTGCAGTGACCGGATGCCGCGCCGGTGCGCCTCGTCGGCGAGGGCGGTGAGCAGGGCGCGGGCGACGCCCCGGCGCCGGGCCGAGAGGTCCACCCACATCGCGGCGACGCCGCCCCAGGTGGCGGCGACGCCGAGCCGCCCGACGCCGACGACCCGCCCACCGTCCGTGGCCGTCGCGAACACCTGTTCCGGTGACCCGGTGAGGACCGCCCGCGCCGGGCCCGCCGGCGCCTCGCGGTAGCCCTCGTAGGCCGCGAACCAGGTGTCCGACAACCGGGTCGACGTCGTCACCGCGACCGCCGAGGACGTCGGAGCCACCTCGAGCACCGTGGCGACGGCCGCGGTGAGGGTGGTCGTCGGTACGCGGGGGTGGTACCGGCGGGCCAGCAGCAGGGCGCCGAGCGGGTCGCCCGCGAGCTCGAAGCCGACAGGTCCCGCGAGGGTCAGCGCCGGGGGGAGGGACCGGGCGCGGTACCAGTCCTCGACGACGTCGACGGCCTCGGCCAGCGTCCGGCCGGGGTCGCCGGCGGTCATCACCGAGTTGGCGCGGTGGGTGAAGCCGTCGGCCGCGCGGAGCAGCCAGTCGCCGAGGTGCTCGGTCTCGACCGCCGGCCAGGCGCCGACCATGACCCGCTGGAGGTCCTCGACCGACAGCGCGAGGTGCGGGGCGCCACGGCGCGACGGGGTCGGCGGGACCTCCTTGACGGCCGTCACCGCGGCCCGCGGCACGCCCACCTCGCCGCGGCGGGTCCGCACGAGGAGGTGCTCGTCGTCGGCGTGGACGAGGACGCCGACGACGTCGGTGAGCGTGGCCCCGGTGAGGGCGTCGGGGGCGGGCAGCCGGTGGCGCACGACGACCCGCGTCCCGGCCGTCGGGACGGTCGGGGAGTGCGGCGGCGGGCCGCCCTCCGGGGTCTGCATGCCGTGAATAGTATGGGCGCCATGACGTACGTGATCGCGCAGCCCTGTGTGGACCTGAAGGACAAGGCCTGCATCGAGGAGTGCCCCGTCGACTGCATCTACGAGGGCGAGCGCAGCCTCTACATCCACCCGGACGAGTGCGTCGACTGCGGTGCCTGCGAGCCGGTGTGCCCGGTCGAGGCCATCTACTACGAGGACGACGTGCCCGAGCAGTGGGCCGACTACTACAAGGCCAACGTCGAGTTCTTCGACGACCTCGGCAGCCCGGGCGGTGCCGCGAAGCTCGGCGTCATCGCCAAGGACCACCCGATCATCGCCGACCTCCCCCCGCAGGAGCACGACGAGTGACGGGGTGCTGACCCTCCCCGACTTCCCCTGGGACTCGCTCGCTCCCGCCAAGGAGCGGGCGAGCGCGTTCTCCGACCCCTCGCTCGGCGACGACGCGGGCCACGGCCTCGTCGACCTGTCGGTCGGCACGCCCGTCGACCCCACGCCCCGGCTCGTGCAGGAGGCCCTCGCCGCCGCGGCCGACGCCCCGGGCTACCCGCAGACCCACGGGACCGCCGACCTGCGCGAGGCGGTGGCCGCGTGGTTCGAGACACGGCGCGGCGCCCCGGGCGTCGACCCGGCCGCCGTGCTTCCGACGATCGGGTCCAAGGAGCTGGTCGCCTGGCTGCCGACCCTGCTCGGGCTCGGTGAGGGCGACGTCGTGGCGTTCCCGCGCGTCGCGTACCCGACCTACGACGTCGGCGCCCGGCTGGCGCAGGCCGTGCCGATGGCGGTCGACGGGCTGGCCGCCCTCGGCCCGCTCACCCCGGCCACCACGCCGAAGCTGTTGTGGCTCAACACTCCCGGCAACCCCACCGGTCAGGTCCTCGGCGTCGAGCACCTCGCGAAGGTCGTCGCCTGGGCGCGTGAGCACGACGTCGTCGTCGCGTCCGACGAGTGCTACGCCGAGCTCGACTGGCGACCGCGGGAGGCGGGTTCGACCGAACCGCCCACCACACCGAGCATCCTCGACCCGCGTGTCTGCGACGGGTCGCACGAGGGGCTGCTCGCCGTCTACTCGCTCTCCAAGCAGTCCAACCTCGCGGGCTACCGGGCGGCCTTCGTCGCCGGTGACCCCGCGCTCGTCGGGCGGCTGCTCGAGGTGCGCAAGCACGCCGGGATGATCGTCCCCTGGCCGGTGCAGCGGGCCCTGCTCGCCGCCCTCGGCGACATCGCGCACGTGACCGAGCAGAAGGCGCGCTACGCGGCCCGGCGGGCGGTGCTGCGCCCGGCGGTCGAGGCCTTCGGGCTGCGGGTCGAGCACTCCGAGGCCGGTCTCTACCTCTGGGCGACGGCGGGGGAGCCGGCCCGGGTCACCCTCGACCGGCTGGCCGGGCGGGGGGTCCTCGTGGCCCCCGGCGACTTCTACGGGCCCGCGGGCCGCGAGCACGTGCGCATCGCCCTCACCGCGACCGACGAGCGCATCGCGGCAGCCGCTCGGCGGCTGGCCTGACCGGAGCGGGGAATCTCACGTCGGCCGCGTTTCTCGCGTTCCTGACCGGCGGGTAGGGTCGAAGGAAGTCCGAGAGCCCTACCAGAACCCCCTGAACGCCCAGAAGCCCCAGACCCCCCAGAACCCCCAGAACCCAAGGATCGCGCCATGACCGACGGAGCAACCCTCCACGCCGCGGGCAAGCAGCTCGACCTCAGCCTCGTCCCCGCCACCGAGGGGAACAGCGGGTACGACATCTCCGCCCTGCTCAAGGAGACCGGCAACGTCACCCTCGACGCCGGCTTCACGAACACGGCCAGCTGCACCAGCGCCATCACGTACATCGACGGCGACGCGGGCATCCTGCGCTACCGCGGGTACCCCATCGAGCAGCTCGCGAAGAGCTCGACCTTCCTCGAGACGTCGTACCTGCTCATCTACGGGTCGCTGCCGACCCCCACCGAGCTCGCCGACTTCGAGGCCCGCATCCGCGAGCACACGATGCTCCACGAGGACCTCAAGGGCTTCTTCCAGGGCTTCCCGCGCGACGCGCACCCGATGCCCGTGCTCTCCTCCGCGGTCTCGGCGCTGTCGACCTTCTACCAGGACAGCCTCGACCCCTTCGACCAGGAGCAGGTCGAGATCTCGACCATCCGCCTCCTCGCGAAGCTGCCGACCATCGCGGCGTACGCGTACAAGAAGTCGATCGGCCAGCCGTTCCTCTACCCGGACAACGACCTCAGCCTCGTCGAGAACTTCCTCCGGATGACCTTCGGCGTGCCCGCCACGGCCTACGACATCGACCCCGACATCGTCAAGGCCGTCGACCTCCTGCTCATCCTCCACGCCGACCACGAGCAGAACTGCTCGACCTCCACCGTCCGGCTCGTCGGCTCCTCGCAGGCCAACCTCTTCGCGTCGGTCTCGGCGGGCATCAACGCCCTCTTCGGCCCGCTGCACGGCGGCGCCAACCAGGCCGTCCTCGAGATGCTCGAGCGCATCCAGAGCGCCGAGTACTCCACCGACGAGTTCATGAAGCGGGTGAAGAACAAGGAGGACGGCGTCCGGCTCATGGGCTTCGGGCACCGCGTCTACAAGAACTACGACCCGCGCGCGGCGATCATCAAGGACACCGCGCACACGATCCTCGAGAAGACCGGCGGCGGTGACGAGCTGCTCGAGATCGCGATGCGCCTCGAGGAGATCGCCCTCGCCGACGACTACTTCGTCGAGCGCAAGCTCTACCCGAACGTCGACTTCTACACGGGCCTGATCTACAAGTCGATGGGCTTCCCGACGCGGATGTTCACCGTCCTCTTCGCCCTCGGCCGCCTCCCCGGCTGGATCGCCCAGTGGCGCGAGATGATCCAGGACCCGACGACGAAGATCGGCCGCCCGCGGCAGGTCTACACCGGCGAGGGCGAGCGCGACTACGTGGCCATCGACCAGCGCTGAGGCACTCACCTCCCCCCCGGTTGTCCCCGACTTTGTGGGGGTCCAGCCGGCCGACACGCGGCTCCGACCGCCCCCCAGCGGACCTGCACCCACACAGTGGGGCAGGTCCGCTGCGTGTGTGTGGGGGGGCTGCCCGCCCGTCGTCCACAGGGAGGACCCTGGGTGGCGTCGTCCACAGGGTGACGCCGGGGCCTGACGACGGACCGGCAGGGGGTGCGACCGTCCACGGGTGAGGGGACTGGACGGACTGCCGCTGGCCTTCGACCGGGCCGACGCGCTGGGTCGAGGATGGACGCGTCACCAGTTCCACCTGCGGTCGCGCCGCGACGACGTCCTCGAGGTGGCGCCGCGGGTCTTCGCGGACGCCGTGGCGTGGCACCTCGCCGACGAGGTCACGCGTCACCGCGCCCTGACCCGGCACGCGCAGACCCGCTGGACCGGAGGGGTCGTCACCCACGTCTCGGCGGCCGTGGTCCACGGCCTCCCGGTGCCCTCGCGGCTCCCCGCCGCGGTGAGCATCACCATCGACCGCGCCCGGCGGACCAGCGACGACCCCGAGTGGGTCGACGTCCGTCGGTCCGTGCTGCCCGACGAGCACGTCACCATCGTCGACGGCATCGTCGTCACCGGCCTGGCCCGCACGGCCGTCGACTGCCTGCGGACCCTGCGACGCACCGACGGGCTGGCGGTCGCCGACGCGGTGGTCCGCCGGGGCGTGCCGCCGAGCGAGCTCGTGGCCGTCCGGCAGATGCAGCACCGGTGGCCGGGCGTCCGGACGGCACGGTGGGGCATCGGGCTGGTCGACGGGCGGCGCGAGTCGTGGTTCGAGTCGGCGTCGGTCGCGGTGCTCTCCGGCTGGCTCCCGACACCACTGCCGCAGGTCGAGGTGCGCGACCGCGCCAGTGGTGCGTTCATCGGACGGGTCGACAACCTCTGGCAGGGCTTGCGGGTCGTGGGCGAGGCCGACGGGGTGGGCAAGTTCCTCGGTCTCGACGGAGCAGACCCGTCGCCCGATGCCGTGGCTCGGCGGTTGGTGGCGGCTGCGGTGCGTGCGGACCGGCTGCGCGAGGTCGGGCTCGGGGTCGCGAGCTGGGGCACTCACGACCTCCGGAGCGGGCAGGCGCTGGCCGCCCGGGTGGCCGCCGCGGCGCCGACCGGCCCCTCCCGCGCTGAGCTGGCCTGCGGGGTCTGCCACGAGGAGCTGCCCGACTGTCGGTGTGCGCCCCGACTCTGTCTGCGCCGGCCCGCCGACGACGGGTGAGCACGGCGTGTCGGGAGGACGGGGCCCCACAAAGTCGGGAACACCGGGGTCAGGCGAGGCGGATGACGACCTCGCGCTGCCCGGCGTCGCCGTCGCGGGACCAGGAGAGTGCCGCGTCCTCCATCGACCGGGTCCAGGTGCGCCCGTCGGTCGAGACCCCGACGACCCCGGTGTCGGTGGCGCGGGCCACGGCCCACGACCCGACCGCCCACGCGAGGTCGCGCGAGGGCGCCGAGACCCGCACCGTCGAGCCGTCGACCGTGCCCTTCAGCCCGAAGTCCTTCGTGAGCAGGGCGGCGACGTCCTGGGGCGAGCCCTCGGTGTCCGGGTCGCGCAGGGCGCAGCCGATGCCGGCGTGGGTCTGGCCGGAGAGGACGGACGCGGTGGCGCGCGCCTTGCCCTCGTGCTGCGCGTAGGCCTCGCCGGCCGCCGAGCGCTGCACCGCCTGGGCGGCGTCGGCGATCTCCATCGAGGCGTAGCCGTCGACCTTCTCGAGGGCGTCGTAGAACTTGTTCGTCGAGTACTCGGGGTCGAGGATCTGCTCGGCGCTGCCCCAGCCCTGCGACGGCCGCTGCTGGAAGAGGCCGAGGGAGTCGCGGTCGCCGAAGCGGACGTTGCGGACCTTCGACTCCTGCATGGCCGTCGCGATGGCGATGGAGGCCGCGCGCGGCGGCAGGTCGCGCTTGACGGCGATGGCCGTGATGGCGGCCGCGTTGCTCGCCTGGTCGGGCGCCCAGTCCCAGGCCGCGCCGGCCGCCGTCACGCGACACTGCTCGCCCGTGACGGCGTGCACGAGGCGCTGGACGCCGATCCAGCCGCCGGCGACGACCACCCCGAGCACGGCGACCGTGACGACGCCCGCGGCCCAGCGCCGACGGCGCGTGCGGGGTCGCTCCTCGGCGAGGGTGACGGCGCCACGGGTCGTGCGCGGCATCGGGTGGTCCTCCGGGGGTCAGGGGTGGGCGGACGGGGTGGGACGGCGTCAGTCGTTGGCGTGCAGGGCCGAGTTGAGCACGATGCCGTGCCCGTCGCGCGGCCGGGCCTCGACCGCGCCACTGACCGAGTTCCGCAGGAACAGCAGGTTGCCCTGCCCGGACAGCTCGCGGGCCTTGGTGACCGTGCCGTCGGGCAGCGTCACCTTCGTCCCGGCCGTGAGGTAGAGCCCGGCCTCGACGACGCAGTCGTCACCGAGGGCGATGCCGAGCCCGGCCTCGGCTCCGAGCAGGCAACGCTCGCCGATGCTCACGCGTTCCGTGCCGCCGCCCGAGAGGGTGCCCATCGTCGAGGCGCCACCGCCGATGTCGGAGCCGTCGCCGACGACGACGCCCTGGCTGATCCGGCCCTCGACCATCGAGGTGCCGAGCGTGCCGGCGTTGAAGTTCACGAAGCCCTCGTGCATCACCGTCGTGCCGCTCGCGAGGTGGGCGCCGAGGCGCACGCGGTCGGCGTCGCCGATGCGGACCCCGGACGGGAGGACGTAGTCGACCATCCGCGGGAACTTGTCGACCGACAGCACCTGGACCGGGCCGCGGGCGCGCATCCGGGCCCGGGTGGTCTCGAAGCCGTCGACGGCGCACGGGCCCTGGGTCGTCCACACGACGTTGGGCAGGACGCCGAAGAGGCCGTCGAGGTCGATCGTGTTGGGGGCGACGAGCCGGTGCGAGAGGAGGTGGAGGCGCAGGTAGGCGTCCTCGGTGGACGCGGGGGCGCTGTCGAGGTCGACCGAGACGGTGACGGCCTCGCGCGCGACGCCGCGCACGTCGTCGGCGCCGACGAGCGCCGTGAGCTCGGCGGGCAGGTCGGAGCCGTCGGGCTCGCCGAGCGCGGGGGCCGGGTACCAGGCGTCGAGGACGGTGCCGTCGTGGGTTCTCGTGAGGAGCCCGTGGCCCCAGGCGGTGCGCGTCATGGCCCCAAGGGTACGGGGGAGGGAGGTCGGTCCCGGCCGGTGCCTCGGGCCGTCACTAGGGTGGTCGGCATGCCCGCGACCACCCCCGCCCTCGACCTCGCCGCCGACGTCACCACGCTCACCGCGGCGGTCTGCGACATCCCGTCGGTCAGCCTCGACGAGGCCGTCCTGGCCGACGCCGTCGAGGCCGCGGTGCGCGCCACGGGGCGGCTCGACGTGACCCGCATCGGCCACACCGTCGTCGCCCGCACCGACCTCGGCCGCGCCGAGCGCGTCGTCCTCGCCGGGCACCTCGACACCGTGCCGCTGACCGCCGACCCGGTGAACCTGCCGACCCGCCGGGTCGAGGGCGCCGACGGCGAGGTCCTCTGGGGCCGTGGGACCGTCGACATGAAGGGCGGGGTCGCGGTGATGCTCCGCGTCCTCCACGAGCTCGCCGAGCCGAGCCGCGACGTCACCTACGTCTTCTACGAGGGCGAGGAGATCGACTCCCAGTACAACGGCCTGCTCCACGTGCAGCAGCAGGCTCCCCACCTCATCGGCGACGCCGACTTCGCGGTGCTCCTCGAGCCCACCGACGCCCGCGTCGAGGGCGGCTGCAAGGGCACGCTGCGGGCCGAGGTGTCCACCAAGGGAATCGCTGCCCACTCGGCGCGACCGTGGAAGGGGCACAACGCGATCCACGACGCCGCCGAGGTCCTCGCGCGGCTCGTCGACTACCGGCCGCAGACCCGCGAGGTCGACGGGCTCGAGTTCCACGAGGCGCTCAACGCCGTCAGGGTCGAGGGCGGCATCGCCGGCAACGTCATCCCCGACCGGTGCGTGGTCACCGTCAACTACCGGTACGCGCCGTCGCTCACCGAGGCCGACGCCGACGCCCACGTGCGCCAGGTCTTCGCCGGCTTCGACGTCGAGGTCGTCGACAACGCGGGCGGGGCCCGGCCCGGTCTGCATCTGCCGGCCGCGCAGGCCTTCGTCGAGGCGCTCGGGCTACCCGTCGTCGCCAAGCAGGGGTGGACCGACGTCGCCCGGTTCTCGGCGATGGGCGTGCCGGCCGTCAACTTCGGCCCGGGCGACCCCAACCTCGCCCACATGGACGACGAGCAGTGCCCCGTGCACCAGTACGTCGACTGCGAGGCCGCGCTGCTGCGCTGGCTGGCCTGACCGCGGGCGGGCGGTGGCCCCGGCCCGCGCGGCTAGGGTGACCGACGTGGAGACCCCGACGACGCCCGACCCCGACGCACCGCGCCCGGGCGACCGCGACTACTTCCAGGGCCCGGTCGTCATGCGCGGGTCGCAGGTGCCCGTGTCGACCACCGACCAGCGGCTGCTCGACTCCCGCGGCTCGACCGACTGGCTGCACGCCGACCCGTGGCGCGTCATGCGGATCACGTCCGAGTTCGTCAACGGCTTCGGCGCGCTCACCGAGCTCGGTCCCGCGGTCAGCGTCTTCGGCTCGGCGCGCACGGCGCCCGACGCTCCGGCCTACCGCCTCGGCGAGGAGGTCGGGCGGGCCCTCGTCGAGGCCGGCTACGCGGTGATCACCGGTGGCGGCCCGGGTGCGATGGAGGCCGCGAACAAGGGGGCGCGCGAGGCCGGCGGCACCTCGGTCGGCCTCGGCATCGAGCTGCCGTTCGAGGCCGGCCTCAACCCGCACGTCGACCTCGGCGTCAACTTCCGCTACTTCTTCGCCCGCAAGACGATGTTCGTCAAGTACGCCTGCGGGTTCATCGTCCTGCCCGGCGGCTTCGGCACCCTCGACGAGCTGTTCGAGGCGGTGACCCTCGTGCAGACGCAGAAGGTCACGAGCTTCCCGATCGTCCTCGTCGGCAGCGAGTACTGGGGCGGTCTGCTCGGCTGGCTGCGCGACACCGCGGCCGCGGCCGGCACGATCAGCGAGAAGGACCTCTCCCTGCTCACCCTCACCGACGACCCCCACGAGGCGGTCCGGGTCGTCGTCGAGGCCGACCGCGCCTCGGCCCGGGGCACCGCGGAGCCCACGACGCCCGCGGGGTAGCCCCAGGTCGCCGCCGTAGGATCGGGGAGTGGTCGCCGTCCTCCTCGTGCTCGTCGCCGTCGCGCTCGTCGTGGCGGTGCTCGGTGTCGCGACCGGGCGCCTGCCCGTCGACCCGCTCGCCGAGGCCGTGACCAGCACCCCCGACCACGGCCTCCCCGACGAGCCGGACGCCGCCGACGTCGACACCGTCCGGTTCGACACCGCCGCACGCGGCTACGCGATGCGCGACGTCGACGCCCACCTCGACGCCCTGCGCGAGACGCTCGCCGAGCGCGAGCGCGAGGCCGCCGAGCTGCGCGGGCCGCAGGGCTGATGGCCTTCACGATCCGGCGCCGCACCGCCCTCCCCGCCCCGGTGGCCTGGTCGGCGGTCACCGACCTGCCCGAGCACACCCGGCACGTGCCGCTCACCGACGTCGCGGTGCCCGAGGGCGGGCTCGTCCTCGGCGCCGAGGTCAACGCCGTCACCCGGCTCGGCCCGGTCGCCGGCGCCGACCGGATGCTCGTCACGGCGCTCGAGCCCGGCCGGCGGCTGCGCCTCGTCAAGACCGGGTGGTTCCTGCGCGGCTGGGCCGACATCACCGTCGACACCGCGCCGGACGGGTCCACCGACGTCGTGTGGACCGAGGAGCTGTGGCTGCCGGGGCTGCGCCGCCTCACGCGGCCGGTCGGTGACCGGCTCGGTCCGCTGCTCTTCGGCCGGGTCGTCGAGGGGCTCGTCGCCGGCGCCGAGGCGGGGGAGCGCCCGTGACGTGGTCGGTGCTCGCCGCCGTGGTCGGCGTCGGGGCGCTCGTCCTCGGGGCCTGGTGGCTCGGGCGCGACCGCCCGGGCGCGATCGCCGCCGGACCCGTCGACCCCGACGTCCCGCCCGCACCGGACGGTGCCGCACCTGGCTACCGGCTCGCCTTCCGCGGCTACCGGATGGACCAGGTCGACGAGGTCGTCGACCGCCTCGAGGCGCGGATCGCCGCCCGGGACACCGAGATCGCGCGCCTCCGGGGTCTCGACGTCGAGGCCTCCGAGGTCGACCGCCCGGCCGCGGCACCGGACGCCACGCCGAGCGGCCACGCCGTCACGCCCGACGACCCGGAGGACGATCCGCCCCCTCGACCCGGTCCGGCAGCCGGGCGTGACCCGGTTGCCGGACGCCCCGCGCCGCTGACCCGCCTCGACCTCCTCGCGCCGCTGGCCTACCTCGCCGCCGCGGCCTACGTGACGATGCACCTGCTGGCCGCCGTGCGCACCGGGTACCTCTCCCAGGGCGTCCAGGACCAGCAGGCCTTCGAGTGGTACTTCGGCGCCACGGCGCACAACCTCGCGACGCTCTCCAACCCGTTGTCGAGCGACCTGCAGAACTACCCGGCCGGGGTCAACCTCATGGCCAACGCCGCGGTCCTCGGCCTCGGGGTGCCCCTCGCCCCCCTCACCCTGCTCGCCGGACCGCAGGTCACCTTCGTCCTCGTCGAGCTCCTCGGCCTCGCGCTCACCGCCACCGCGTGGTTCTGGCTGGCCCGCCGGTGGCTCCCCGTCCACCCCGTCCTCGCCGCCCTGGCCGGCGCCCTCGCCGGGTTCGGGCCGGGCATGGTCAGCCACGCCAACGGCCACCCGAACTTCGTCGTCCAGGCCCTCGTGCCGGTCATCCTCGACCGCCTCCTCCGGCTGCTCGGCGGCCGCCGGCCGGTGCGTGACGGCGTCGTGCTCGGCCTCCTCGCGGCCTGGCAGGTGTTCGTCGGGGAGGAGGTCCTGCTCCTCACGGCGGTCGGCGTGCTCGTCGCCGGCGCGGTGTGGCTCGTGCACCACCGCCCGCCCCTGCGGCCGGTCCTCACCGGGCTCGGGGTCGGCGGCCTCGTCGCGCTCGTCGTCGTCGCCGTGCCGCTCTGGTGGCAGTTCCGGGGCCCGCAGTCCTACGCCTCCATCTGGCACCCGCCGGCGGGCAACGACCTCGCGCAGCTCTGGAACCGGGCCACCCGCACGGTCGGCGCCGACCCGTGGGCCTCGGCGGCGCTGTCGATGAACCGCACCGAGGAGAACTCGTTCTTCGGCGTGCCGCTGCTCGTGGCCGCCGGCGCGACCACGCTGCTGCTGTGGCGCAGCGTCGTCGTGCGCTGCCTCGCCGCGGTCGTCGTCGTCTCGTGCTGGCTCTCGCTCGGCGAGGAGGCCACCCTCCACGGCACGCCGCTCGGGATCCCCGGGCCCTGGGCGCTGCTCGAGCACGTCCCGGTCGTCGAGAACGTCCTGCCGACCCGCTTCACCCTCGTCGCGCTCCCGGCCCTCGGCCTGCTCCTCGCCCTCGGCGCCGAGGGGCTGCGCCGGGCCGTGGACCGGTACGTCGGCGCGCCCGGGCCGGGCCTGGCCCTCGCCACGGTCACCGCCGTCCTCGCCCTGCTCCCGGTCGTCCCGACCCCGCTCGTCGTCGACCCGCGCCCGGTCGTGCCCGCCTTCTTCACCGACGGCCTGTGGCGCGACCACGTCGACGACGGCGGGTCGGTGCTCGCGGCGCCGCCGCCCAACGTCGCCGACGCCCGCGCCCTCGAGTGGCAGGCCGCCGCGCGCTGGGGCTTCCCCGTCGTCGCGGGCTACTTCGTCGGCCCCGACGCCACGGCCGAGCGCACCGGCCAGTACGGTGCCACCCCGACGGGTCTCACGACGTGGCTCGCCGAGGTCGCGCAGGACGGCACCGAGATCCCCGTGGGGCCCGACGAGCGGGCAGGCTTCGTGCAGGACCTGCGGGCCGGACGCGTCGACTCGGTGCAGGACCGGCGGCCCGGCCGCGTCGACGCCGTCGTCCTGCCCGAGGACCGGCCGTCCGCCGCCGCGCTGCGGACCTCGATCACCTCGGTGTTCGGGGAGCCGCAGCGCGTCGGCGGGGTGTACCTGTGGGACGTGAGGGAGCTGACCGATGGCCAGGGCTGAGGTGGCGCCGGCGGCGGAGCCGGTCACCGGCGAGGAGCCGGTCGGCGGCTCGGTGCTGCGTCGGCTGCTCACCTCCCGCGGCCGCCACGAGCTCGCCGGCCGCGCGCTGGCCCGCCCCGTCCTCACCGTCCTCGCCGTCTACGCGCTCTCGCGGGTCGTCTCCGTCCTCGCCGTGTGGATCGCCGCGACGTGGTTCCAGAACCCCGCGGGGGTCGGGCACCCCGACCCGACCGTCGGCGACCTCATCGGGCTGTGGGACGGCGTCTGGTACCAGCGGATCGTCGAGGACGGCTACCCCGTCCCGCTGCCCGTCGACGCCGACAACGGACGGATCACGTACAGCGCGTGGGCGTTCTACCCGCTCTACCCGTACCTGGTGAAGGCCGTCATGCTCACCGGGATGTCGTTCGCGGTGGCCGGGGCGGTCGTCAACCTCGTCCTCGGCGCGGTCGCCGCGGTGCTCATCCACGCGTTGTTCCGCAGCACCTACCACGCGGGCCGCCAGCCCCAGCGCGAGCGCCTCGCCCTCGTCGCGGCCTGCCTCTGGTGCTTCTACCCCACGACGTCGGTGATGCTCAAGCCGTACACCGAGGCCCTCGCCGTGGCCCTCGTCGCCGCGGCCCTGCTCGTCCTCGTCCGGCGCCACTACCTCCTCGTCGCGGCGCTCGCCGTGCCGCTCGGGTTCACCCGGGGGGTGGCCCCCGCCCTCGGCATCGCCGTCCTCATCCACCTCGTCGTCCGGTGGCGCGAGGAGCGCGCGGCCGGGCTGCGGCCGCTCGCCGGGCAGCGGGCCGCCGTCGTGACGATGCTCGCCGCCCTCGGCGTCAGCGGCATCGCCTGGCCGGTGGTCGCCGGCCTCGCCACCGGGGTCCCCACCGCGTTCTTCGACGTCCAGGCCGCCTGGGGCCAGAAGCCCGCCGACGGCCCGTTCGTCCTGTGGTTCGAGTGGGCCTGGCAGTCCAAGGGGGCGCTCGGGGTCCTCGTGCTCGTCGCCCTGGCCGGCACCTACGTCGCGCTCGTCCTCGGCCGGCACGGGCGCTGGATGAGCGTCGAGATGCGCGCGTGGGCGCTGGCCTACCCGCTCTACCTCTTCGCCGTCGTCCGGCCGATCACCTCGATGTGGCGCTTCCTCCTCCTCGACATGCCCCTCGCGGCGCTCCTCGCGTCCGTGGCGATGCGGACGGCGAACGGCCAGCAGGTCGTGCCGCACTGGAAGCGGCGCGTCGGTGTCGTCGTGCTCGTCCTCGTCGGCGGCATCCTCTGGTGGACCTGCAGCCTGCTCACGTACACCCCGTGGGGCTCGTTCCCGCCGTGATTCCCGCGGTTCGGATTTCGTGAGGTCGGAGGCCTACGCGATAATGGGTGCCTACGTCCGGCGGTCCGGCGCCGGACCGCCACGCGGCGCGATCTCCGCTGCCGCGCCGAGGAAGGGATACACGCCATGGCGGCAATGAAGCCGAGGACGGGCGACGGCCCGCTCGAGGTCACCAAGGAAGGTCGCGGCATCGTGCTGCGCATGCCCCTCGAGGGCGGCGGACGGCTCGTCGTCGAGATGACCCCCGAGGAGGTCCGGGCGCTCGGCGAGGCGATCGACAACTGCGAGGGCCTGTCCTGACCTGAGCCCGACACCCGTCGACGGGGCCCCCACCGCACCACGCGGCGGGGGTCCCGTCGCGTCCGGACCGGGCGGGGACGAGTCGTGAGACGCGGTGGCGCCCCCCGCGCGGCCCACCTAGCGTCGCCCGCATGAACGCTGGCTACGGACTGACGGTGCGCTGGTCGCTCGAGGACGCTCCCCGCGGGGCCGCCGACGAGCTGCGCGAGTACGTCGTCGGCACCTCGATCGCCCGCTTCATGTTCCTCGACGGCCTCGCCTTCAAGGTGTGGCGGATGCGCGAGGGGGAGTGGTTCGAGGGGACGTACGTCTTCGACAGCGAGCAGGAGCGCCAGCACTTCCGCGAGGGCTTCGAGCCGGGGGCGGCGAGCTCGCCGGGCAGCGAGATCATCGGCTCGGCCCCGGTCCTCCTCGAGGACTGGGAGGTCGTGGCCATCGCCGAGGGGCCGGCCGGCTTCCGCCGCGGCGCCGGCCCGTCGGTCAGCTGACGCCGGGGCCCGGGGGGCTCAGCGCCGGACGGCGACGAGCACGCCGTCGCTCACCGGCAGCAGCGCGGTGACGAGGTCGTCGTGGTCGCGCAGTGCCTTGCCGAGGTCGCGCAGCGTGGTCGTCGTCTCGTCGCGCGCGGCGGGGTCGGCGACCCGGTCGTGCCAGAGCATGTTGTCGACGACGAGGACCCCGCCCGGCCGCAGCAGGCGCACCGCGTGCTCGACGTACGTGGGGTAGGTGTCCTTGTCCGCGTCGACGTGGACCATGTCGTAGCCGCCGTCGGCCATCCGCGGCAGCACCTCGGCCGCTGCGCCGGTGATCACCCGCGTGCGCTGGTGGGGGTAGCCGGCCTCGGTGTAGGCCTGCCGGGCGAGGCGCTGGTGCTCGGCCGAGACGTCGATGGTCGTCAGCACGCCGTCGTCCGGCATCCCGGCGAGCAGCCAGAGCCCCGAGGTGCCGGCGCCGGTGCCCACCTCGAGCACGTGCCGGGCGCCCACCGTGGCCGCGAGCAGCCGGAGCACGGCCCCGGCGCCGGTGCCGACGGGGGAGGCGGCCCCGAGCTCGACGCCCCGGCGGCGGGCGGCCTCGTGGACCTCCGGCTCGGGGACGAACTCCTCGGCGTAGGCCCAGCTGGCCGGCTTCAGTCCGCTCATGGCGGCAACCCTAGTGCGCCGGGCGGGGGTCGGCGCGACCGGCGATTCCCAGCGGGCGTTCAGGCTTCCCGGGAACAATTCACGGCCACGGCACGTATCGATGGGTGACATGAGCAGCCTGGTGAGGGACGAAGCGATGACGACGCAGCAGGACGCCGCCCCGGCGTGGGTCCCGCCGTCCTGGGAAGAGGTCGTCGAGCAGCACTCGGCCCGCGTCTACCGTCTCGCGTACCGGCTCACCGGCAACGTCCACGACGCCGAGGACCTCACCCAGGACGTCTTCGTCCGCGTCTTCCGCTCGCTGCACACCTACCAGCCCGGCACCTTCGAGGGCTGGCTGCACCGCATCACGACGAACGTCTTCCTCGACAAGATGCGCCGCAAGCAGCGGATCCGCTTCGACGCCCTCTCCGACGAGTCGGCGGCCCGCCTCCCCAGCCGGGACCGCGGCCCCGAGCTGACCTACGAGGACACCCACCTCGACGACGACGTCCAGCGCGCGCTCGACGCCCTCTCGCCGGACTTCCGGGCCGCCGTCGTCCTCTGCGACATCGAGGGCCTCTCGTACGAGGAGGTCGCCGCGACGCTCGGCATCAAGCTCGGGACGGTGCGCTCGCGGATCCACCGCGGCCGGGCCCAGCTGCGCGAGGCCCTCGCCCACCGCGCCCCGAAGCCGCGCCCCGAGGTCACCGTCCCGGCCCGACGCGGCCCGATCGTCCGGCGCCCCGCCGCGGGAGCGGTATGACCGCTCGGCCGGCTGTGCACTGCCTCGACGACGAGCTCTCCGAGTACGCCGCCGGCCGGCTGAACGCCGCCCGGCAGGGCGCCTGGGAGCACCACCTCGTCGCGTGCGAGCTCTGCCGGCAGGCCGTGCACCAGGAGCGGCGGCTGCGCGAGGCGCTGGCCGGCGCCCCGTCGATGCCCGGTGACCTGCGGGTCACCCTCCTCGCGCTCGGCCGCGGGCCGGTCCCCGCGCCGCGCCCGGCCGGTCCCGGTCCGCTGCCGCTCCTCGCGCCGACCGACCCCCCGTGCCACCGCAGCGCCCTGCGGGCGACGGTCGTCGCCGCCGCGGCCGGCGGGGTGGCCGCCGCGGCCGCGTGGAGCCTCACCGTCATCGGCGTCCCCGTCGCCCCGCGCCAGGGCGTCGTGGCCGGCCCCACGACGCCGGCGGTGTCCAGCACCCGGCCGTCGGCGCCGCTCGCGGCGACCACGGTCGTGCCCGTCCGGTGGACGACCGGGGGCTCCGCTCCCGGCCCGAGCGGTCAGCGGGCAGAATCGACCCCATGAGCGAACGGCAGCCCGGGACCGACGACTGGCAGCCGTGGGACCGGGGTGACCGCGAGGCGCCCGAACCCGCGGCTCCGGCGAGCGAGCCCGCGGCGCCCGAGAGCCCCGGCCCCGACGCGACCGTCCCCGTACCGGAGCCCACGTGGGCCACGGCCGGTGGCGTCCCCGCCGGCCCGCCCCCGCCGCCCGCCGCGTCGGCGTCCACCGCCGCCACGACGCAGGCCTACCCACCGATCAGCGGGTCGTGGGGCGCCGTGCCGCCCACCGGCCCTCCCGCCGGCGCCCCGCTCTCGGCCCCCGAACCGGCCCGTCGCCGCGGACCCGGCTGGGGTGCGCTCGTCGGCGCGACGGTCGCCGCCGCGCTCCTCGCCGGCACCGGCGGCGGCATCGTCGGCGGCTACCTCGCCGACCGAGGCACCGGCTCCACCGGCCGCTCGGTCGCCGCCCCCACACCCGGGGCGGGCGCCACGACCCGGCCGCAGGGCTCGGTGGCCAACATCGCGGCGAGCGCGCTGCCGAGCGTCGTCACCCTGCGCGTCGAGGGCGCCGACGGCGGCGCCACCGGCTCCGGCTGGGTCTACGACGACGCCGGGCACGTCGTCACGAACAACCACGTGGTCGCCGGAGCCGGCTCGACCGAGAAGATCACCGTCGTCCTCTCCGACGGACGCCAGGTCTCCGGCAAGGTCGTCGGGCGCGACGCCTCCTACGACCTCGCCGTCGTCGCGGTCGAGGGCGCCTCCCTCAAGGCCCTGCCCGTCGGGCGCTCGGCCGACGTCGTCGTCGGCGACGAGGTGATCGCCGTCGGTGCCCCGCTCGGGCTGGACTCCACGGTGACCAGCGGCATCGTCAGCGCCCTCGACCGTCCGGTCACGCCGGGCGAGCAGGACGACCAGTCCTTCATCAACGCCATCCAGACCGACGCGGCCATCAACCCCGGCAACTCGGGCGGCCCGCTGCTCGACATGCGCGGGCAGGTCATCGGGGTCAACTCGGCGATCGCGCGGGTGCCCGGCAGCTCGATCGGGGGGCAGAGCGGCAACATCGGCGTCGGTTTCGCCATCCCGAGCGACCAGGTGGCGACCACCGTCGAGCAGCTCATCGAGAAGGGCAAGGCCGAGCACCCGGTCATCGGGGTCTACCTCGACAGCCAGTACGACGGCGAGGGCGTGCGGATCGCCGACGACGGCCCGAACGGCGCACCCGCGGTGAGCCGTGGTGGTCCCGCCGACAAGGCCGGGCTGCGGGCCGGCGACGTCATCGTCGCCTTCGAGGGCAAGCCGGTGTCCGACGACGGCGAGCTCGTCGTGAAGATCCGGGCCCGCAAGGTCGGCGACTCGGTGAAGCTCACCGTGCGTCGCGACGGCAACGAGCGGGATGTCACCATGGTCCTCGGGGGGTCGGAGTGACCGGGGGCCTCCCGGGCCCGACGGAAGGGATGTGACGCCGTGTTCGGCGTGAACGGCTGGGAGATCGTGCTCCTCGCCCTCATCGCGGTCTTCGTGCTCGGTCCGGACAAGCTCCCCGAGTACGCGGCCAAGCTCGCGCACGCCATCCGGCGGCTGCGCGTCATGGCCGAGGGCGCCAAGGACCAGCTGAAGGACCAGCTCGGCCCGGAGTACGAGGACATCAACTGGCGCCAGTACGACCCGCGCCAGTACGACCCGCGCCGGATCGTCCGCGAGGCGCTCCTCGAGCCGCTCGACGAGGCCGTGGCCCCGATCCGGGGCGAGATCGACTCGGTGCGCGACGCCGGGCGGCTGCGCCGGAGCACGGCCGCGGCCGGTGCCGTCGGGGCGGCCGGGGCGGCCGGGGCGGTCGACGGGAGCGGTACGGACGACGGCGTCGCGGCCGACGTCCTCGACCCGCTGCCCACCGAGGCCGACGGGTACGGCGACCCCGGGTACGACGCGGCCTACGAGCCGTGGCTGGCGCCCCAGGAGTTCGACCCGTCACGGCCCACGCCGTACGACACCGACGCCACCTGACCCCGGCGGGCGCCCGTCAGGAACGTCAGCGGCCGACGGGGGAGAGGCCGAGCGAGCGTCCGGCGAGGCCCCGCGAGCGCGTGGCCAGGCCGGTGGCGATGCCCCGAAGAGCCACGGCCGCAGGCGAGTCCGGCTCACCGAGCACGACCGGGGTGCCCTGGTCGGCGCCGACCCGCAGCCGGGTGTCGAGCGGGATCTGGCCGAGCAGCGGGACCTCGGCGCCGATCGAGCGCGACAGCGACTCGGCGACCTCGCGGCCGCCGCCGGAGCCGAAGATCTCCTCGCGCGAGCCGTCGGGCAGCTCGAGCCAGCTCATGTTCTCGATGACGCCGGCCAGCCGCTGGTGGGTCTGGAGGGCGATCGAGCCGGCCCGCTCGGCGACCTCGGCCGCGGCCTGCTGCGGCGTGGTGACGACGAGGATCTCGGCACCGGGCACGAGCTGGGCGACCGAGATGGCGATGTCGCCGGTGCCCGGGGGGAGGTCGAGGAGCAGGACGTCGAGGTCGCCCCAGAAGACGTCGGCGAGGAACTGCTGGAGCGCGCGGTGCAGCATCGGCCCGCGCCACACGACCGGCTGGTTGCCGGGGACGAACATGCCGATCGAGATGACCCGCACGTCGTGGCTGACCGGCGGCATGATCATGTCGTCGACCTGGGTCGGCTTGTGCTCGACGCCGAGCATCCGGGGGATCGAGAAGCCGTAGATGTCGGCGTCGACGACGCCCACCGACAGGCCCTGCTGCGCGAGCGCGGCCGCGAGGTTGGCCGTGACCGAGCTCTTGCCCACCCCGCCCTTGCCGGACGCGACGGCGTACACGCGGGTCAGCGAGCCCGGCTTCGCGAACGGCACCTCGCGCTCGGCCGTGCCGCCCCGGAGCTTCGTCTTGAGGTCGGCCCGCTGGTCGTCGCTCATGACCCCGAGCGTGACCGTGACGTCGGTGACCCCCTCGACCGCCGCGAGGGCGTTCGTCGTGTCCTTCGTCAGCGTGTCCTTGAGCGGGCAGGCCGCGACGGTGAGCAGGATGGTGACCGCGACCCGGCCGTCGTCGTCGCAGGAGACCGACTCGACCATCCCGAGCTCGGTGACGGGTCGCCGGATCTCGGGGTCGATGACCGTCTCGAGGGCGGCGTGGAGGGCGTCGGGGCTGACCTGCGGCATGCCCCCGAGTCTAGGTCGGCTCGGCCGGAGTGCCGTCCTCGGCCCCGTCCTCGGCCGGCACCGCCCGGGAGACGACGAGCCCGCGCTCGTCCATCTCGTCGAGGAGGTCGCGCAGCTCGCTGCGGACGAAGTCGCGGGTGGCCATGTCGCGCAGCGCGATGCGCAGGGCCGCGACCTCGCGCGTGAGGAACTCGGTGTCGGCGAGGTTGCGCTCGTCGCGGGAGCGGTCCTGCTCCAGCGCGACGCGGTCGCGGTCGGCCTGCCGGTTCTGCGCGAGGAGGATGAGCGGGGCCGCGTACGACGCCTGGAGGCTGAGCATCAGGGTGAGGAAGATGAACGCGTAGGGGTCGAAGCGCAGGTCACCGGGCGCGAGGGTGTTCCACAGCAGCCAGGCCGCGACGAACACCGTCATCCCGATGAGGAAGTACGCGGTGCCCATGAAGCGGGCGAACTTCTCGGAGAGGACCCCGAAGGCCTCCTCGGTGAAGGCGCTGGGCATCGTGAAGCGCCGCCGGGTGCTCTCGCGCGGCTGGTCGATGCGGGGGCGGCGCTCGCGCTCAGCCACGGGTCACCTCCGTGTGCGCGACGACGTCGTGGCGCTCCTCGCGCCAGTCGTCGGGAAGGATGTGGTCGAGGACGTCGTCGACCGTCACCGCGCCGAGCAGGTGCCCCTCCTCGTCGACGATCGGCATGCCGACGAGGTCGTACGTGGCGAGCATCCGCGTGACCTGGCCGAGGCTGGCCGTCGGCAGCAGGGGCTCGACGTCCTTGTCGAGGATGCCGCCGATCGGCGCGTGCGGGGGCTCGCGGAGCAGTCGCTGGATGTGGACGATGCCGAGGAACTTGCCGGTCGGCGTCTCGAGCGGGGGCCGGCAGACGAAGACGGTGCACGCGAGCGCGGTCGAGAGCTCCTGGCGGCGGACGACGGCCAGCGCCTCGGCGATCGAGGCCTCGGGCCCGAGGATGACCGGCTCGGTGGTCATCAGGCCGCCGGCCGTGTTCTCGTCGTAGGTGAGGAGGCGGCGCAGGTCGGCGGCCTCGTCGGCGTCCATCTTCTGGAGCAGCTCCTCCTGGCGCTCCGGCGGGAGCTCGGAGAGCAGGTCGGCGGCGTCGTCGGGCTCCATCGCCTCGAGGACGTCGGCGGCCCGGCCCACCTCGAGGCCGACGAGGATCTCGACCTGGTCGTCCTCGGGCAGCTCCTCGATGACGTCGGCGAGCCGCTCGTCGGTGAGGGCCGCGGCGACCTCGGCCCGCCGCTGCGGGGTGAGGTCGTGGATGACCTCGGCGAGGTCGGCCGGCTTGAGGTCCTCGTAGGTCTCGAGGAGCATCGCCGCGCCCTGGCCCTCGCTGGCGTCGCGGATGCCCCGGACGTCCTCGATGGGGGCGACGAAGGTCTCGCCGCGACGGCGGCCGATACCGAGCCGACCGGGGCGGGAGGCCGAGAGCCGGACGGCGGCCCGGGTGACGCCCCAGCCGCGTGGCCCGAGCTGCTCGATGCCGACGTCCTGCACGGTGGCCGCGACGACGTCACCGGAGTCGACCCGTACCTGCACCTCGCGCTCGAAGAGCTCGGCGACGACGAGGGTCTCGTTGGGGCGCTGCTCGAAGCGGCGCATGTTGACCAGGCCGGTGGTGATGACCTGACCGCCCTCGACGCTCGTGACGCGGGTCATCGGGACGAAGACGCGGCGCCGGCCGGGGACCTCGACGACGAGGCCGATGACGCGGGGTCGGGTGCGGGCGGCGCTGAAGGTGACGACGACGTCGCGGACGCGGCCGACCTTGTCACCGAGCGGGTCGAAGACGTCCAGCTCGGACAGGCGGCCGACGAAGGCGCGGGTCGGCGTGCTCACGGCTGACAGGCTAGCCGCCGGCAGGGCCCGGGTCGGTGCGGCGGCAGCCGGTCAGCGCCTCGTGTTGCGGCGGGCGCCGGCCCGGCCGCGCCAGTGCCACGGGCGCCAGGCCGCGGTCGTGGCCGGCGCCGGGCGGACGGGCTCGGCGCCGGAGGCGTCCTCGTAGTGCCCGGGGGACTCGATCGGGCGGCCGTGCGGCGTGATCTTGTGGAGGGTGCAGCCCCGGCGCCAGCGCTCGACGACGTCGCCGGTGGCGTTGAGGCGCTCGGGGCGCAGCACCTCGGCGGCGGCCTCCCACTCGGGCGAGCCGGGGGCCAGCTCCTCGGCGGTGGCGCGCATCGTCAGCAGGCGGCCGCCGGTGTCCTTGCTGCGGAGCACGACCTCGACCTGGGTCGGCAGCCAGGGCAGGGTCTGCTCGCCGGGTCCGGAGACGACGTACGCGGCCGGGCCGGTGCCCCGCTCGTCGCCGGTGTCGTGCCAGGCGTGCCAGACCGGGTGGGTGGTGCCACCGGGCACGTGCACCCACATCAGCCCGGACCGGCTCGCCGCCTCGTGGAGCAGCCGGGTGACGTCGGGCCCCGCGGCGGGGTCCGACGCCGGGGTGGCGGGCTCGGACATGGCCCGACTCTCCCACACCCGGCCCCGGCCGATCGCGTGACGCGGGGCCCGGCGGTGTGGTAGCCATCCCCTCATGGACCGGGCCGCGACGGAGCGGGCCGCGGACGCGCGGGCGCCGGTGGTGCTCGTCGTCGACGACGACGAGGCCATCCGCACCGTCGTGCGCTGGCAGCTCGACGACGACGGCTTCCGCACGGTCGAGGCCGACGACGGTCCCACGGCGCTGCGCCGGCTGCGCGACGACCGGCCGGCCCTCGTCGTCCTCGACCTGTCGCTCCCGGGCCTCGGCGGGCTCGACGTGCTCCGGAGGGTGCGCAGCGGCGAGACCGGTCGCTCCGACACCCCGGTCATCGTCCTCTCCGGCCGCAGCGGCGAGACCGACCGCATCGTCGGCCTCGACCTCGGGGCCGACGACTACCTCGTGAAGCCGTTCTCGCCCGGCGAGCTGGCCGCCCGCGTCCGCTCGGTCCTGCGGCGGTCGAGCCCGGAGCTGTCGGAGGAGGCGGTCGTCGTCGGCGCGGTCCGGGTCGAGCCCGCCGCCCGCCGGGTCCTCGTCGACGACGAGGAGGTCGAGCTGACCCCGAAGGAGTTCGACCTCATCGCCTTCCTCGTCACCCACCCGCGCCAGGTGTTCAGCCGCAGCCAGCTGCTCGACCGCGTCTGGAACTCCTCGTCGGAGTGGCTCGGCGAGGCGACCGTCACCGAGCACGTGCACCGGCTGCGCCTCAAGCTCGAGGCCGACCCCGCCCGACCCGCGCTGCTGCTCACCGTGCGCGGCGTCGGCTACCAGCTGAGCGACCGCGGATGAGCACGGCCGGGCTGCACGACGCGGGGTCGGCCCTGCGTCCCGGCGACGCGCAGGAGATGCTCGAGCGGCAGACCGAGGTCCTCGAGCTCATCGCGGGTGGCGCGCCGCTGACGGCGGTGCTCACCGAGATCCTCGGCTCCCTCGAGCGGCTCATCCCGGGGGCCTGCTGCTCGGTGCTGCTCCTCGACCGCGAGCGCGGGACGCTCCACCACGGCGCCGCGCCGAGCCTGCCGGCGGGCTACGTCGCCGCCATCGACGGGCTGCCGATCGGCGACGGGGCGGGGTCGTGCGGCACGGCCGCCGCCCTCGACGTGGTCGTCGTCGCGAGGGACGTGCGCACCGACCGGCGGTGGGTCGACTTCCGGCCGGCGGCGGACGCGGCCGGCCTGCGGGCCTGCTGGTCGACCCCGATCGACGGGCGGGACGGGCTGCCGGTCGGCACCTTCGCCGTCTACCACCCGCACCCGCACCGCCCGACGCCGCGCGAGGAGCAGCTCGTCGACCGGTACACCCACCTCGCGTCGGTCGCGATCGAGCACGCCGAGGCGCTCGGCGAGCTCGTCGAGAGCGAGGAGCGGTTCCGTCGCTCGTTCGACGACAACTCCCTCGGCATGGCGATCATCGGCCTCGACGGCACGGTCGTCACGGCCAACACCGCGCTCGTCGCCCTCGCGGGTGGTCGCGGGGGTCTCGTCGGGCGCTCGCTCGCCGACGTCCTCGTCCCGTCGGGGTCGACGCTCGGGGCCCGCCTCGCCGCGCTGCACGCCGACGACGTCGCACCGGTCGTCTTCGAGGCGGCGCTGCGCCGGGACCCGGCGCCGGAGGTGCAGGTCGAGGTCACCGTCTCGCTCCTCCACGGGCGCGACGGCGAACCCGCGCAGTACGTCGTCAACGTCTTCGACCTCACCGAGCGCCACGCGGCCGAGCGCCACCGGCGGGCGCGGACCGAGGCCGAGACCGCCCGGCGGACGGCCGAGCGGCTGCTGCGGGAGCGCTCGGCCCTGCTCGCCGCGGTGGGGCACGAGGCGCGGACCCCGATCCAGGCCATCGTCGGCTTCGCCGAGCTGCTCGGGACGATGGACCTCGACCCGGACCGGCGGCGGGAGGCCCTGGCGCGCATCGACGCGGCCGCCGGCCACGTCATGGAGCTGCTCGCCGACGTCCTCGACCTCAGCCGGCTCGAGGCCGGCGCGCTGCCCCTCGCCCTCGAGCCCGTCGCGGTGCGGGAGGTCGTCGAGGAGGTGCTCGGGCTGCTGTCCGACGCCGCCGCGCGCCGCGGGACCTCCCTCGGCCGCTCGCTCGCCGACGACCTCGTCCTCGCCGACCGGCGCCGGCTGCGCCAGCTCCTGCTCAACCTCGTGGGCAACGCCGTCCGGCACGGACGCACGGGGGGCGCCGTCGAGGTCCGCACCCGGCCCGGCGAGGACCCGGGCGTCGTCGTGCTCTCGGTCGACGACGACGGGCCGGGCATCCCCGCCGACCTGCTCCCGCGGGTCTTCCAGCCGTACGTCCACGCCGCGCGGGCGGCCGGCCCGCCGGAGGGCGGCAGGACACCCGACGAGGGGAGCATCGGGCTGGGGCTCGGCCTCGCGCACGGGCTCGCCGTCGCGATGGACGGCGAGCTCGCGGTGGGGGCCACCTCGGCCGCCGGCACCTCGATGGTCCTGCGGCTGCCCCGTGCCCGGGTCAGGCGTCCTCGGAGGCGGCCCAGCCCGTGACGCCGGTGATGCGGCACACGAGCACCCGGTGGAACGGCTTGTCCGCGTACTGCGGCACGGTGCTCGCCAGCCGGTCGGCGAGCTCGTCGGTGAGCGCGGCGGGCGGATCGGGCACGTGCTCGAGCGTCGCGCGCACCCACCAGAGCCGCGACCAGTCCTCGGTCTCCCAGTGCTCGACGAGCAGCGAGCCGCGCGGGTCGGCCTCGAGGTTGTCCTCGCGGCGCAGCCGGGACGAGGACTTGGGCTTGACCCGGTCGATCGGCACCCCGACGTGGCCGTCGGCGCTCACGGCGTAGACGACGGGCTGGGGGTCGGGGCCGCGCTCGGGGTGCAGGGTGCACAGGACGCCGTGCACCTCGGCCGCCAGCCGGGCCCGGGCCGTCTCGCTCGTCAGCCGCATCGTCGTGCTCCCGTCCGCTCGGTTCGGACGCCACCACGACGGCCCGTGGCCCCGAGGCTAGGACCGGAGCATCATCGTCCGCTCAACGCGGCCGCCGGTGCCTTGACGGACCCCGCGCCGGCGGAGAGGTTGGCGGCATGAACCTCGCGACGTGGGTCGAGCGGAACGGGCGCCGGCTCGGCGACGCGGCGGCTCTGGCCGTCGGCGACCACGTGCACGCGACCTGGCGGCAGTGGGCCGAGCGGGTCGCCGCGGGCGCCGGCGGGCTGCGCGACGGGCTCGGCCTCGACGAGGGGGACCGCCTCGCGATCGTCATGGCCAACCGCCCGGAGTACCTCGAGGTGCAGTTCGCCGCCTGGCACGCCGGGCTGGTCGCCGTCCCGGTCAACGCGCGCCTGCACCGCGACGAGATCGCCTACGTCCTCGAGCACAGCGGGACCCGGGCGGTCGTCACCGACGAGGAGCACGAGGCCGACGTCCGTCCGCTGCTCGACGCGGTGGCCACGCTCGAGCAGGTGGTCGTCGCGCCCGGGCCCGACTGGGACCGACTCACCTCCGGCACACCGCGATCCCTCGCCGACCGCGGACGCGACGACCCCGCGTGGCTCTTCTACACGAGCGGCACGACCGGCCGGCCGAAGGGCGCCACGCTGACCCACGGCAACCTGCTCATGGCCTCGCTCAGCTACTTCGCCGACATCGACCCCGTTGCCGCCACCGACAGCGTCCTCCACGCGGCGCCCCTCTCGCACGGCTCGGGCCTCTACGGGCTCCCGCACGTGGCCCGGGGCGCGGTGAGCGTCTTCCCGCCCGGCGGCGCCCTCGACGGTGCCGGGCTGCTGGCGCTGCTCGCCCGGTGGCCGGGCCTGTCGTTCTTCGCCGCGCCGATCATGGTGCGCCGCCTCGCCCACGACCAGGCCCTCGCGGGGGCCGACCTCACCGGCCTCAAGACGATCATCTACGGCGGGGCGCCGATGTACCTCGCCGACCTCGAGGACGCCCTGGCCACCTTCGGTCCCCGCCTCGCGCAGATCTACGGCCAGGGCGAGACGCCGATGACCATCACCGGCCTGTCCGCCGCCGACCACGCCGACCGCGACCACCCGCGCTGGCGCGAGCGGATGCAGTCGGTCGGGTTTCCGCGCACCGACGTCGAGGTCCGGGTCGTCGACGACGAGGACCGCCCGCTCCCGGCCGGCGAGCCGGGGGAGGTGCTCGTGCGCGGCGGGGTGGTCATGGCCGGCTACTGGGACCAGCCCGAGGAGACCGCCGAGACCCTGCGCGGCGGCTGGCTGCACACCGGCGACGTCGGCAGCCTCGACGACGACGGTTTCCTCACCCTCCACGACCGGTCGAAGGACCTCATCATCAGCGGCGGGATGAACATCTACCCGCGCGAGGTGGAGGAAGCGCTCCTCACCCACCCGGGCGTGCAGGCCGTGGCCGTCGTCGGCCGTTCCGACCCGGAGTGGGGGGAGTCGGTCGTGGCCTTCGTCGTGCCGGCCGAGGGAGCTGCCCCGACGTCCGAGGAGCTCGACCGCACGTGCATCGAGCGGATCGCGCGGTTCAAGCGGCCGAAGGAGTACCACCTCGTCGACGGGCTGCCGACGAACAACTACGGCAAGGTGCTCAAGCGCGAGCTGCGCGAGCGGCTGCGCGAGGGCTGACCCGCGACGCAGCGTTGAGGAAACCATGAGGACGCCGCCCCTTGTGGCACGACGGGCCGACTGTGTTCTCTGGACGTACGGCCGGAACGGTTCTCCCGGAACCCGCGACGGCCACCCGGGCCGAGACCGCTGCCGAGGAGTTGACCGATGAAGCTCGCCCTCTACCTCCCCAACTTCCGCAACCACGTGACCGTCAAGGAGCTCGAGGACCTCACCGACCTGGCCGAGGAGCTCGACTTCGACTCGGTCTGGACCCTCGACCGCATCATCGTCCCGGAGGCCTCCGACCGCGGTGAGCTGCAGTACCCGTTCGGGATGATGGAGCAGTTCCCGCCCCAGATGCCCGTCGAGTCCAGGGGCAAGTGGTTCCAGGGCTGGCCGCTGCTGCCGTGGCTGGCCGCCCGCACCCGGAAGCTGCGCATCGGGATGAGCATCACCGACACCCCGTACCGCTCGCCGGGCGTCTTCGCCGCCGAGTGCGCGACCATCGACCACCTCTCCGGCGGGCGCCTCAACGTCGGCATCGGCGCCGGCTGGATGCCCGAGGAGTTCGACGCCGCCAGCGCGACGCACCTCTTCCCGCGGCGGCACGCCCACGTCCGCGAGACGATCGAGATCTGCCAGGGCATCTGGGCCAACGAGACCTTCGAGTACCACGGCGAGTTCGCCGACTTCGCGCCGTCGGGCTTCGGCCACCAGCCGCTGCAGCGCCCCGGGCCGCCGATCTTCTTCAGCGGCCTCAAGGACCCCAAGCGCTCGGCGCGGCGGGTCTCGAAGTACGGCCTCGCGGGTTGGATCGGCATCCAGGACACCCCGCGCGAGCTCGCCGACTGGCGCGCCGCCATCGCCCAGGAGCTCGAGGCGCTCGGCAAGTCGATCGACGACCTCGAGATGAGCAGCATGATCTGGTTCACGATCACCGACACCGAGACCGACCAGACCGACAACCGGAAGCTGACGAACATCCTCGTCGGCACCGAGCAGCAGATCACCGACCGGCTCAAGGCCTACCAGGAGGCCGGGCTGACGATGCCGCTGCTCTGGCCGCCCTTCGCCGACGTGCCGGTGTCGAAGACCCTCGATGACCTCAAGCGCCTGAAGAACGACATCATGCCGAAGGTCGAGGCGTCCTGACCGCCTCGCGAGGCACCCCCGGACGCGCGGGTGGGTGATGCGCTCTCGCTCGCCCACCCGCGCTCCGGCCGCACCCTCCGCCGTACGGTGGTGACTCGTCCGGCCCCCGGGAACCGGTGGGCGACAACCCGTCCCGGAGGACCCGCATGAGCACCACCCGTCCCGGCGCCGACCGCACCTGGCTCGTCGCGCTCGCCGCCACGCTGTGGGGGCTGTCCTCGCTCTGGCGCGGTCCGCTGGCGCGTGAGTACCCCAGCCTGACGGTGGTCTTCTGGGAGCACCTCGTGCTCACCGTCCTGACCCTGTGGTGGCTGGGGCCGGCGCTGCGGCGGGTCGCGGCGTCGTCGGTGCGGACCAAGCTGTCGGTACTCGTCATCGGGGCCGGTTCCTCCGCGCTCGCGACGGTGATGTTCACCGCCGCCTTCCGGCTGGGCGACCCCATCACCCCCCAGGTGCTGCAGAAGCTCCAGCCGCTCATCGCGGTCGGTCTCGCGGCGCTGCTGCTCGGGGAGCGGGTCCGCCGGCGCTTCCTGTGGTTCGTCGTCCCCGCCGTGGTGGGCGCGTGGCTGCTGGCCTTCCCCGACCCCACCTCGGTCGGGGTCACGAGCGCGCAGGCCGCGCTGCTGGCCCTCGGTGCTGCGGCCCTGTGGGCGGCCGGCACGGTGCTCGGCCGGGCCGCGAGCGCCGAGCTGGGGTTCGCCGACCTCACCGCGCTGCGCTTCGCGCTGGGGTTCCTCACCCTCGGCGTCACCGCGGTCCTCACCTCGACCCCGCTCGCCGTCGGCACCGACGCCGTGGTGCCGATCCTCCTGCTCGCCCTGCTGCCGGGCCTGCTCGCGCTCGTGCTCTACTACCGCGCCCTCGGCCACACCCCGGCGTCGCGGGCCACGCTCGCCGAGCTGGCCTTCCCGCTCTCGGCCGTCGTCGTCGGCATCGTCGCCCTCGGCGCGCGGCCGACCCCGTCGCAGTGGGGCGGCTTCGTCCTCGTCCTCGGCGCCGTGCTCGGGCTCGCGTGGCACGAGCAGCGCAGCCGGCGGCCCGCCGTGGCCGTGCCCGACGACGCGCGGGAGGCCCTGCGGGCGAGCGCCTGAGCGGGCTCAGGTCCGGTGCCGCACCGCGTGGCGCAGGTGCACGACGCCGCTGTCGAAGCGCGTCTGCTCGAGCAGCTCGAGGTCGAGTCGCACCCCGTGGGGCAGGGCCGGCTTCCCGCCGCCGACGGCGACGGGGTGCAGGAGCAGCACGCACTCGTCGACGAGCCCGTGGCGGAAGGCCTCGACGGCGATCGTCGCGCCCCCGATGCTCAGGTCCGCGTCGGACGCCTCCTTGAGGCGTCGCACGGCCTCGGGGTCGAAGGACCGCTCGAGGGTGGTGCGCGGGGTGGTCACCTCGGGCAGGGAGGTGGAGTAGACGACCTTGTCCGCCGCCCGCCAGATCTCGGCGTACTCGCGGACGACCGGCGGCTCGCCCTCGAGCCAGTCGTCGTCGGCCCAGACGCGCATCGTCTCGTACATGCGCCGGCCGTAGAGCGAGGTGCCGACGCCGCGCTCGTGCTCGTTCCAGAAGGCGTGCACGGCCTCGTCCGGCTCGGACCAGTCGAAGGCGCCGGTCTCGTCCTCGAGGTAGCCGTCGAGCGAGGCGTTGGCCGCGTAGATCAGCCTGCCCATGGTGCCCCTTCCTCCGCCCGTGGGTGCACAGCCTGCGACCTCACCGGGTCGGGAGTCAACGGCCGGGGCGGCGGGGTGGGGCGCCGGCACCGGCCGTCATCCCGTCGCGGACCGCTGCGAGGAGCACGTCGAGGTCGACGACGGCCAGCCGCCGGAAGCGGATGCAGTAGCCGGTGACGTCGGCGCGACCGATCGAGGGGGCGTACGTGCGGGCCAGGTGCGTGTCGTCGTCGAGGCCGAGGACGTAGACGGAGATGCCCCTCGAGGTCGCGGTCAGGCCGACCCGGAAGGAGTCGCGCGTCGAGCCGTCCGCGTGGGTGATGGTGCGCTCGCCGTAGCCGATGGTCGGGTTGGTGACGACCTTCCCGCTGGCGTCGCGCCCGTCGGTGAACGACACCGGGCAGCCCGGGTGCTCGGCGAGCACCCGCTCGTGGATCGTCCGGAGGTCGGCCTGCCGGGGGGCGGGCAGACCCGCGAGGTGCGCCTCGACCTGCTCCGCGCTGTCCATGGGCCGGATGCTAGCGGCGTGGGTCACACCGTGACGTGGCTCATGCGGGGGCGGCGGGACCCGCTGCTAGCGTCCGACGCGACCGTGCACCCGCCTCGGAAGGCTCGATGATGCGCAGCGCCAAGGACTTCTTCGCCCCCCTCGCCGTCGGGGCCCCGGCGCCGGTCCGGGAGGTGCCGGCCCGGCCGAGCCGGATGATCCACTTCTTCGACCCGAGCAACCCGAAGATGGCCGCGAAGGTCCCGGACATGGTCGGCACGGTCGACGTCCTCCTCGGCAACCTCGAGGACGCGGTCAAGGCCGAGAACAAGGAGGCCGCGCGGCAGGGGCTCGTCGACATCGCGCGGGCCACCGACCTCGGCGAGCACACCCAGCTCTGGACGCGCGTCAACGCGCTCGACAGCCCGTGGGCGCTCGACGACCTGACCACGCTCGTCACCGAGATCGGCGACCGGCTCGACGTCGTCATGGTCCCGAAGGTCCAGGGCCCCGAGGACATCCACTACGTCGACCGGCTGCTCGCCCAGCTCGAGGCGAAGGCCGGTGTGCAGCGCCCGATCCTCGTCCACGCCATCCTCGAGACCGCCCGCGGCGTCGCGAACGTCGAGGCCATCGCGGGGGCCAGCCCCCGGATGCAGGGGATCAGCCTCGGCCCGGCCGACCTCGCCGCCGACCGCCGGATGAAGACCACGCGCGTCGGGGGCGGTCACCCCGGCTACCTCGTGCGCCAGGACCCCGTCGACGGCGACGTCGAGGGAGCCCGCGCCGTCTTCCAGCAGGACCTCTGGCACTACACGATCGCGCGGATGGTCGACGCCTGCGCGATGCACGGGGTCTTCCCGTACTACGGGCCGTTCGGCGACATCAAGGACGTCGTCGCGTGCGAGGACCAGTTCCGCAACGCCTTCCTCCTCGGCTGCGTCGGCACCTGGACCCTGCACCCGGTGCAGATCGCCATCGCGAAGAAGGTCTTCAGCCCGAGCGCCGAGGACGTCGCGCACGCCCGCCGCGTCAAGGAGGCCATGGGCGACGGAACGGGCGCCGTGATGCTCGACGGGAAGATGGAGGACGACGCGAGCCTCAAGCAGTGCCTCGTCATCCTCGAGCTGGCGGACCGGTTGTCCGCCAACGACCCCGAGCTCGCCGAGCTCTACGCCCCCAGCAACGGGGAGGCCGGCGCGTGAGCGAGGACCTGCGCCCCCGCCGCTCGGTCCTCTACATGCCGAGCAGCAACGAGCGAGCCCTCGCGAAGGCGAAGACGCTCCCGGTCGACGGGCTCATCCTCGACCTCGAGGACGCCGTCGCGCCCGACGCCAAGCCCGGCGCGCGCGAGAACGCCTGTGCCGCAGCGTCATCGGGGGAGTACGGCCACCGCGAGGTGACCATCCGGGTCAACGGCCTCGGCACCGAGTGGCACGACGCCGACCTCGAGGCCGCCTGTGCCGCAGGCCCGGACGGCATCGTCGTCCCCAAGGTCGGCTCGGCCGACGAGGTCCACCGGCTCGTCGACGCGATGGAGCGCTTCGGCGCCCCGGACCGCACCCGGCTCTGGGCGATGGTCGAGACCCCGGGTGCCGTCCTCGACGCCCGGGCCATCGCCGCGGCGTCCGACCGGCTCGCCGTCCTCGTCCTCGGCACCAACGACCTCGTCAAGGAGCTGCGGGCGCGGTTCGTGCCGGGCCGCGCCCCGCTGCTCACGTCGCTGGCGCTCGTCGTCCTCGGGGCGCGCGAGGCCGGGGTGGCGGTGCTCGACGGCGTGTACAACGACGTCAAGGACCTCGCGGGCTTCGAGGACGAGTGCCGGCAGGGACGCGACCTCGGCTTCGACGGCAAGTCCCTCATCCACCCGGGGCAGGTCGAGCCGTGCAACACGGTGTTCGCGCCGAGCGAGGCCGAGGTCGAGGACGCCCGGGGCCTGCTCGAGGCCTGGGAGGCCGGCGCCGGGAGCGGTGTCGTCACCTACAACGGGAGGATGGTCGAGAACCTCCACGTCGAGGTGGCCCGGGGCGTCCTGGCCACCGACGAGGCGGTCCGCGCCCGCTCCTGACGACGACCGCGGGAGGCGTCCGCACAACGATGCGGTCACGGCGCGGGCGCGTCGGTTGCGCGGACCGGCCTCCGTGCCGTCTCGTGTGAGGCGATGAGCACGCCGCACGCCCGCACCACGGTCCTCACCGCCCTCGCGCTCGCCGCGGCGACGGTGGTCTCCGGCTGCTCCGCGACGGACGCGCCGACCGGCATCGCCGCCCCGAGCACGTCGTCCACGGCCGCGTCGCCGACCCCCACGGCGGACACGCCGACGCCGTCGTGGACGCCGACCGCGACCCCCACGCCCACCGACACCCCGGCCCCGTCCCCCTCGACGACGCCGACGCCGAGCCCGTCCCCGACACCCACGAAGCCCCGGACGACGATGCGCTACGGCGACCACGGCAAGGACGTCCTCGCCCTGCAGAAGCGCTTGTCCGGGCTCGGGTACTGGCTGGGCGAGCCCGACGGCAGCTTCGGGTCGCTCACCCAGCAGGCGGTCTTCGCGCTCCAGAAGGCGGCCGGCATCTCCCGCGACGGGGTGGTCGGCCCGCAGACCAAGAAGGCGCTCGCCGCCGGTGTCCGTCCGCGGAACCAGCTCTCCGGCAACGGTATCGAGATCGACCTCGACCGGCAGCTGCTCATGGTCGTGCGGGGTGGTCGGGTGTCGATGGTCCTCAACACCTCCACCGGCAGCGGCGAGGAGTACACCTCCTCGGCCGGCAACCCGGCGATCGCGACGACGCCGCGCGGCTCGTTCGCCGTCCAGCGGCAGGTCGACGGCCAGGACGACAGCAAGCTCGGGGTCCTCTGGCGGCCGAAGTACTTCTACCGGGGCTGGGCCGTGCACGGCTCGCCGAGCATCCCGCCCTACCCGGCCTCGCACGGGTGCGCGCGGGTCAGCAACTCGGCGATGAACATGATCTGGTCGCGCGGCCTCATGCCGATCGGCAGCCGCGTCCTCGTGCGCTGACGCCGGCCCGGCCGAGGTCCTCGACCGGGCCGGCGCCACGAGCGGACGTCACGGGATGGGCGGCGGCGTCCACAGGGCCAGCCGTCCCACGAGGGTCACGTGGTAGGCGAGGCGGTGGATGATCGCGTCGGTGTCGCGGACGACGACGTCGGCGAGGACCCCGTCGAAGAGGTGGCTCCGCTCCACCCCGAAGGCGTCGGTCTCCGTCCGGAAGGGGGCGGGACGCCAGGCGTCGACGCCGTGGCCGGAGTTGTTGGCCACGTTGCGGTTGAAGTTCGTCGCCGTCGTGACGTGCGGAGCCCACTGCTCGAGCTCGAACAGCCAGGTCCGCCCACCCGTGGCGGCCCCCATCCACGCAGCGGCCCGCTCGAGGGCCGGGGTGTAGTCGGGGGTGAACGAGACGGTCTCGTAGCGCCAGGCGCTCTCGCTCGTGCCCTGGACGTCGCAGAACACGACCCCGGTGAGGGTCAGGGCCCAGAGCTGGTTGCTCGGGTAGGGCACCCCGACGTCCGTCGCCGGGGTGATGTCGATGTCGGGCAGGTTGGCGACCGGCCCGGACGGCGCGGTGGGCCCGGTCACGGGGAGCCTGGGGGGCGTGGTGACGGGGACGATGGTCCAGTTCTGGCCGGCGTAGCTGTCGAGGTGGATCATGACGGGTCCTTCGGGTCGGCCCCGGTCACGGCCGGGGCGGTCTGGTGAGGACGGAATCGCCTCGTCGCCACCGTCGGCCTGGTCGTGTCCCGCCGGCCACGGACAGCGTCCCGGTCTCAGCGGGACAGTGTCCCGGGATCCTCCGCCGGCGCGCCGACCGGTCGGCCGATCGGCAGGACGGCCTCGAGGTGCGTCCCCTCCGGACCACCGACCACGTCGAGCCGCCCCCCGAGCTCCTCGGCGCGGGCCCGCATCGAGGTCGTCCCCACCCCGGTCCGTGCCGCGGGGTCGAGCCACGACCCGTTGTCCCGCACCGAGACCCGGAGGTCCTCGGACCTCAGGAGGCAGACGTCGACGCGGGTCGCGCCGCTGTGCCGGGCCACGTTGTTCAGGGCCTCGGCGAGGATGCGGTAGGCGGCGACCTCGACCGCCGGCGGCAGGTCGTCGACCCGTCCGGCCACCTCGACGCGGACGTCCCGTCCGGCCAGCACGGCCTCGGCCGCCCGGCGGACGGCGGCCTCGAGGCCGAGGTCGAGCGCGGCGGGCCGGAGGCCGTCGACGATCTCGCGCACCGACCGCCCGAGGTCCCCGAGGTCGGCGAGGACGTCGTCGAGGACGGCGCCCTCGCGGCCCTCGACCCGCGGCCGGGCGGCGTGCAGCTGCATGCGCACGCCGGCGATCATCGGCCCGACGCCGTCGTGGAAGTCGCGACGCAGGCGCAGCCGCTCCTCCTCGCGGGTGAGGACGAGGTGCTCCCGGGCCGCGCGCAGGGCGAGGGTCAGCCGGTGCGCCTCGGCGGCCTCGGCCGCCTGCCGCGCCACCTCGGCGAGCAGGTCGCGCTCGGCCGGGCCGAGGCCGTCGCCGCGACGGCGCGTCCACACCGTCAGCTCGCCGACGCGCCGCCCCTCCCGGCGCAGCGGGAAGGTGACGGCGTCGGTGTCGGCCCGCCCGACGTCGGCGACGACGAGGTCGCGCCCGTCGACGTCGACCCCCACCGTCGCGCGGGGGAGCCGCAGGGTCTCGACGATGGCCTGCGCGCCGGCCCGGAGCATCTCCTCGGGGGCGGCGGCCGTCGCCATCCGGCGGCCGAGCGCGGTGAGCACCTCGTAGGGGTCGTCCCGGCGCCCGAAGAGCAGCCGTTCGACCCGCTGCTGCAGCCACCGCCGGGCCGGGTCGAGGAGGACCGCGACGACCGCGAGGACGAGGACGGACCCGACGCCGACCGAGCCGGTGACCCGCTCGACCAGCAGGAGGGTCGCGGCGTACGCGGCGAGGACCGCGACCGCGAGGGTGAGCCGTACGGCGCCCCGCGGCACCACCTGGTCGAGGTCGTCCAGCCGGTGCTCGAGGATGGCGGCGCCGATGCCGAGCGGGAGGGCGAGCACGGCGGGGGTCAGCGCGAGGGGCACGTCGAGGGCGTCGAGCACGAGCCCCACGCAGAGCAGGCCCGCGGCCGGCGTCAGCCAGAGGATCTGGGCCCGGACGGCACCCTCCCGCGCCCGCGCTCGGCGCAGGAGCACGACGAGCGCGACCGGCAGCGCGAGGGCGGACACGGCGCCCAGCGCGGCGAAGGCGACGAGCAGTGGGAGGCACGGATCGGGGAGGGGCACGCGGCTGTCGGTGAGCAGCGTCCGCGGGGCGAGGGCCGCGGCGGCGGCGAGCACCGCGGAGGACGCTGCACCCGTGGCGACGAGGAGCCGCGACGCGCGCCGTGCGCGCGGGCCCGCGGCGCCGTCGGGGAAGGTGAGGAGCACGGCCGGGGCCACGGCGAGCGGGGGCCACCACGACCACTGGACGAGCCACGCGCCGGCGGTCGTCCCGGACCAGGCCACCGCCACGAGGCCGACGAGGGCGGCCAGCCCGGTCAGGGCGGTGAGGCGGGCGGTGCGGCTCCGGGGCCGGTGCCGCAGGAGGAAGACCCCCACCGGGACGAAGCCGACCGCGGCCGAGACGGTGAGGGCGATCGGCGGGTCGAGCCGCCCGCCGGGGCCGAGGAGGACACCGGCGAGGCCCAGCACGACGAGGCCGGCCGCCGAGACCGTCCCGGCGAACGCGACGGGGTGCCCGCGCCGCACGGGGTCAGCCCTTGAGCCGGTGCCAGAGGTTGTGCAGCCAGTTGCCGTTGTGCGGCACGCCGTCCGGCGGCAGGTACGGCGGGACGGGAGGCGTCGTCGGGTCGCCCGTGAGGTCACCCGCGCCGCCGAGGCCGGGCAGCCGTCCGACGACCCGCGCCACCCGGGCCGTGACCGTGGGGGCGCGGCGCACGGAGGCGGCCCACACCCACGCACCCGCCGCGACGAGGCGCTGGCGCAGCCCCGACCCGGGCACGTGTCGGGCGGGCCGGGTGGTCGGGGCGCCTGCGCCGGCCCGCTCGAGGAGGGCCAGCACCTCGGGGAGCGGGCCCGTCGCCCACGGGACGGCGCTCGGGGGGACGTCGAGCTCCGGATGGGTCGCCAGGTGCTCGCGGACCAGGTCGAGCACGTGGGCGACCCGGCCCACGAGCACGTCGGGGTCGACGTCGCCGGTCCCGACCGGTACGAGGTCGGTGCCGTCGTCCGCGACCCGGAGCGCGTGCCCGGAGTCGTCGAAGACCTCGAGCGCGCCCACGCCGGCACCGGGTTCGGCGTCGTGCAGGTCGCGGCGGACGCCGACCGCGGGGTCGATGCCGTAGACGTGGTCGAGCAGCCAGCGCCGCGTCCCGGTGTGGAGCAGCCGGTCGTCGGGCGTGATGGCGAGGACGAGGTCGTCGGGGTCGGCCATCGCGGGTCTCCTCTGCTCGGGGCCCGCCCGGCCCCGCCGACCCCTCAGTGTCCTCCGACCCCGCCCGGCCGACAACGGGAGCGGGACCGGGCCACCTCAGCCGGGTCCGTCGTGCTCCCGGACGAGCAGGGCGAGGTGGACGCGGTCACGCGCCCCGACCTTCGGCAGCACGCCCGACAGCACGTTGCGGACCGTCTTCTCGCTGATGCCGAGGTGCCGCGCGATGACCGGGTTGGCGACGCCGGCCGCGACCTGCCGGGCCACCTCGAGCTCGCGCGGCGACAACGCCGCCAGCGGCCCCCGCGCTCCGGGTGCGGGCGGGGCGCCGCCGACCCTCACCCGGCCGGCGACGAGGTCCCAGCCGAGGACGACGCCGCCGGAGGCGATGGTGCCCAGGGCGTCGACGACGAGCTCGGGGGCGGAGTCCTTCGCGAGGTGCCCTGCGGCGCCGGCGGCCAGCGCGCGCTCGGCGGTGCCGACGGAGCGGTCCATCGTGAGGACCAGGGACCGGCAGCCGGGCGCGATGCGGACCAGCTCGGTGACGAAGTCGATGCCGTCGCCGTCCGGGAGGCCGACGTCGACGACCGCCAGGCCGGGCTGCAGCCGCGTCGCCAGCTCGCGGGCCTCCGCCACGGTGCCGGCCTCGACCACGGGGCCGGCCCACGTGACGTCCGCGAGCAGGGCGAGCAGCCCGCGCCGCACGACGGCGTGGTCGTCGAGGACGAGCACGCGGGTGCCGGGCGGCGGGACCATCGCTCAGCTGGGTCCGGGGGCGACGGCGCGGGGGCCGCCGGCGCGGTGGGCCTGCGCCGCCACGAAGGCCCGCAGCGCCTCGCGCCAGGGGCCCCGGCGTCCGGCGAGGGTGGGCACGAGCGGGACGAGGTCGGCCGAGAAGGCGACGCTGGCCTCGCGGGGCAGGAGGGAGGGCAGGTTGTCGACGGCGATGACGTCGAGCGGCGGGTCGTCGCCGACCCGCCGGGCGGGTTCCTCCCAGGACGTGATCGCCGTGTTGACGGGCACGAGGTTGTGCTCGGACGTGACGTCGCACGTGACGTCGGCGACCACCCGCAGGGCGCGCGGTGCGGTGAGGTCCTCGGGGCGGACGAAGGCCGGCTGCGGCGTGGTGGAGAGGACGCAGTTGACGAGCAGCTCGTGGTCGAGGAGCGCCTCCCGGTCGAGGACGCGGGTGTCCTCGCGGTCCCAGCCGTCGAGCACCGTGTTCGCCGCGAGGAGGGCGTCGAGGGCGCCGCGGCCGCTGCGTCCCTGCGCCCCGACGACGAGGGCCGACATGCCGTCGGCGCCGGCCGCGCGCACGAGGGCGTCGAGCTCGGCCCGCTCCATGGGGTGCAGCGGGGCGAGCGCGCCCCGAGCCGCGAGCACGCCGAGCGCGGCCCCGACGTACCCCGCCCAGTAGCCGAAGGCGATGACCCGCCGGCCGTCGACGGTGAGGTACTCGAGGTCGAGCAGCTCGCCGCCCCCGGCCGCGAACCGGGCGAGCAGCGACCCCGCCCCGTCCTGGCCCTTGTACGCGTGCCCGAAGAAGATGTGGGTGTGCCGCAACGCCGCCGGCTCGTCCGGCAGCTCCTTGATGCCGAGGACGTGGGCGTCGTCGGGAGCGTCGACCCACGATCCGGCCGGCGTGACGTGGCAGCCGCCGGCCCGGTAGGCCTCGACGTCGAAGACGCGCTGCGGCGACTCCTCGACGGTGACCCGCACCCCGTCGGCGACGAGGCGCGCGGCGTCGTGCGGGACGAGCGGGGCGCGGCGTTCGGTCGAGCGGGTCTCGTGGCGCAGCCACAGGTGGACGGAGCTCATGGCGCTCATTCTCCCGGGTAGACGACGCCGACCTGACGGCGGACCTCGTCCATGACCGCCATGACCCTGCGGGTGGCCTCCCACGGGACCGACCACGGCTCGGTGCGCCCCTCGGCCAGGGCCCGCGCGACCTCGGCGGCCTGGAAGCGGAAGCCGTGCTCGGGGAGGTCCGGTGTCCAGGTGTCGAGGTCGGTGCCGTCGGGCGCGACGAGCCGGACGGTCGTCGCGGCGCCGTAGAAGAAGCCCGGGCCGCTCAGCTCGAGGCGGGCGGCCGACCCGGCGACGAGGGCCCGGCACGGGGTGGTGGCGGCCATCGTGCTCGTCATCCGGGCGAGCGCCCCGCCGCCTCGGGCCGTGACGCCGACGGTGACGTCGACGCCCTCGGGGCTCAGCGTGCCCCGGGCGGCGACGTCGTCGAGGCCGCCGAGCACGTGGTCGGCGAAGGCGATCGGGTAGACGCCGAGGTCGAGGAGGGAGCCGCCGGCGAGGGCGGGGTCGGAGAGGCGCTGCGGCCCGTCCGGCCACAGGCGCTGGCCGTGGTCGGCCTCGACGAGGACGACGTCGCCGAGCGTGCCCGCCTCGACGGTCCGCCGCACGACGTCGTACTGCGGGGAGTAGCGGCTCCACATCGCCTCGGCCGCGAGCAGCCCGCTCGCGCGGGCCGTGTCGAGCACCTCGTCGGTCTCGGCGAGGCTACGGGTGAAGGCCTTCTCGACGAGCACCGGCTTGCCGGCCCGCAGCGCGAGGAGGGCGTGCTCGTGGTGCTCGCTGTGCGGCGAGGCGACGTACACGGCGTCGACGGCGGGGTCGGCGACGAGGTCCTCGTAGGACCCGTGGGCGGACGCGACGTCGTGCCGGCGCGCGAAGTCGGCGGCCCGCTCGGCCGAGCGCGACCCGACCGCGACGACGCTCGAGCGCGTCCCCTCGCGGACGGCGGCGGCGAAGGTGTGGGCGATGCCGCCGGGGCCGAGCACGCCCCAGCGCACCGGCGGGGCGTCCATCGGGTCGGGCACCGTGGGGTCGGCCAGGGCGGGCGAGGCGGGCATGGTGAGCACCCTAGGTGCTGGCGGCCCCGTCGAGCCGGTCGCGGATCCAGCGCAGCTGGGCACCTCCGTGCTCACGCCAGTAGGTGCCGCTGTGGCCGCCGGGGTCGACGGTGAGCGCGGCGCTCGGGAGGACCCGGGCGAAGGCCCGGTTGGCCCCGGCGAACGGGTCGTCGCGCCCGCAGTCGAGCCGCACGGGGAGCCGGGCGAGGGTGGCGAGCCGGTCGTCGGCGAAGACGTCGTGGGCGAGGAAGTCCGCGCGGTCGTCGAAGGCACCGGGGGCCGAGTCGCCCGGCGAGGTCCACAGCGCCGCGCTCGACCCGACGACGGCGACGACGCGCTCGGGCCCGAGCTCGCTGGCCAGGAGGATCGACCCGTACCCGCCCATCGACCAGCCGAGGAACGCAACCCGCTCGGTCTCGCCGTACGCGCGGGCGACGAGGGGCAGGAAGTCGTCGAGGACCATCCGGCCGGCATCGGTGCCGTCGTGCCGCCGGTGCCAGTACCCGTTGCCGCCGTCGACCGCGGCGACGGCCAGGCCGGTGGCGGCGACGTGGTCACCGAGGCGGAGGAGCGAGAGCGCCTGCTCGGCGTGGCCGCCCTTGCCGTGCAGGACGACGACCGGAGGCCGGTGGCGGTCGGCGTCGCGCGGGATCGCCATGACCCAGGGCAGGTCGCGGCCGGGCAGGTGGCGCGAGCGCAGGGTTCCGCGCTCCACCTCGACACCCGCGCCGCCAGACCCCTCCGGTCGGCGCGAACAGGCGCTCGCCGCCGCCGCGACCGCCGCGAGGGCACCAGCCACCACGGTCCGGCGGTCGGGTCGGGTCACGGTGCCAGCGTAGGTGGCACGCCCTGGACACCGACGAGATGTCTTCGCGGCCCGCTCAGAAGGGTGGCGCCTCCGGGGCGGTCGCCGGCCGTCGTCGGCCGCGGGTGTGCGCAGGTGTTTCGACGGCCAGGTGGATCCGCGGTCGGATGATGTGGACACGGCAGGTCCACGCGGCGGGATGGTGCTCGAGGTGGTGCTCGAGAGTCGAGTGGGGGCCGTCGGGCAGCACCAGTGACGGGTTGCCGCGCGGTGGCAGGGGTGGGTCGGTCCCGTTGTCGGGCAGCGTGACCGGATGCAGCTGGTCGGGTGGGTGGCTGGTGCGGGTCCGACCGGTGGGGTCGGTCCAGGTCACGGAGGCGTCGGGGTGCGGCTCGGCCCGCCAGCCGGGTCGTTGCTTGACGCGGTGGTGGCGCCGGCACAGGCAGGCCAGGTTGCCGGCGCTGGTGGGACCGGTCGGGAGCGGGCGGACGTGGTCGAGATCGCAGAAGCGGGCCGCGACGGAGCAGCCGGGGAAGCGGCAGTGTCGGTCCCGGGCCCGGACGAACGCGGCCAATCGCGCGGAGGGGCGGTAGGCGCGAGCGGTGAGCTCGCCGTGGGGGTCGACGGGGGCACCGCTGCCGGTGTCGCAGGGCAGGAGCAGGACCCGCCCGACGCGATCACGCCCGGTCACGGTGGTGGCGGCGACCGCTTGCTCGAGCCAGCCGCGCTCGACGAGCAGGGGCTCCCCGGCGCGGGTGGTGCCGACAGGACCAGGTCACCGGACGCACCCGGCGCACGCTCAGCGGCAGGCTGGACAGTGCTCCCGGCGGCGGTGGTCAGGACGACCTGGAGGTCGATGGTCGCCGATCCGGTGACCAGGTCCGTCAGCGCCTTGGCGCGGGCCCGGTCGACGTGTTGGCACACCCCGTCGGTGACGTACTGCTGGGCCAGGGCGTCGATCGCGGCCCACGCGGGGCAGGCTTCCTCGGAGGGGAAGGTGCCGTGCCACGTGTCCACGCCGGGCTCGTCGACCCACCGCTCCAACCGGGACTCGGCCCGTGCCCGGACCGCGCGCTGCCGCAGCAGGTCCGGGCTGATCCGAGCCAGGTGGCGGCGCGTCCTCCGGCGAAGGTGAGCGCCGTCCTCGCGGTCGAACCACTCCTGCAGGGAGTCCACCACCGTCGCGGCGACCGTGGCGGGGACCTCCTCCAGCTCGTGAGCGACGACCTGTGCTCGGTACGCATCGAGCCGCCCCGCGTGCATCGCGACGTGCAACCCACCCAGACCGGTGCGCAGCAGCGACCCCTCCGGCCCGTCCGCGGCGCGGCGCACCGCATCCCGCACCCGCCGCTCGGCGTGCACCGCCGACACGTTCAGCACCCCCGACACGATCGCAGGCGCATCCAGGGCCACGTGCCCCGGCGCCCGCCGCACCTCGACCAGCGTGCCGTCCTCGGCCCACTCCGACTCGACCGCAGCCAACGCCACGATCGCCACGTCCTGCGCCGCCGACGCGAAGTCGAGGACCGCCTGCAGCTCACCGAGCAGCTCGGCGCACTCCGCCTGCGACGCGCCGACCGGGCCGGCATCGAGGGCCTCGACCAGCAGCCCGAAGGCCGCTCTCGCGGCCTCCATCAGCGTGCTCGTCGTGGCCATCGGACCCCCCTCCCTCATCGGATCCATCGTACCGGACAGGCGTTCGAAAGAGAAGGGTTCAGGGTGAGCAAAACTGCTGTGGCGCAAATGATTTCAGCCTCATTCGACGTCTGGGGTCAGGGTCGCCGAACGACTCAGGACCTGCTGCGCACCGCCTGTCAGAAGCGCGTCGTCGCCTCGGCCACGAGGTCGGCGACGAGCTCGCCCGCGTCGACGTCGAGCCCCTTGCGGCGGAACCACGTCACCATCGTCGTGGCGTCGCGCTCGAGGAAGTCGAAGCCCTGGGGGTTGCCGATGACGTCGACGACCTGCGGCCAGTCGATGAGCACGAGCCGGCCCTCGTGGACGAGGACGTTGTACGGGCTGAGGTCGCCGTGGGTCCACCCGTGGTGGGCGAGGGTGAGCATCGCCGTGCGCAGCTGGTCGAAGAGGTCGGCGAGGTGCTCGGGGTCCGGGCGCATCGACACCAGGCGCGGGGCCGCGACCGGGGTGGCGCCGTCGGTCGTCCCGACGAACTCCATGAGCATCTCGGACTCGTCGAGCTGGACCGGGTAGGGAACCGGGAGGTCGAGCTCCCAGAGCTTCCCGAGCGCGTCGAACTCGGCCATCGCCCACTGGCCGGCGATGACCTGCTTGCCGAAGTCGGTGCGCCGGGCCATCGCCCGCATCTCGCGGCTCTTGCGGACGCGGCGACCCTCGAGGTAGCCGGAGTCGCGGTGGAAGAGACGGTGGTCGCCCGAGCGGTAGCGCTTGGCGGCCATCGTCACGGGGTCGCCGGCGCCGGGGACCCAGCGGCGGACGACATGGACGTCGGCCTCCTTGCCGGTCTTGAGGACACCGAGGTCGGCGTCGACGGCGCCGAGGGCGGTGATCACCCAGCCCGGTCGGGGCTTCGGCCCGTGCGTGGCGCCGTCCCAGGAGGACCAGCGCTCGCCCTCGGGCGGGGCGTCAGGGGAGGAGTCGGTGGAGAAGGAGGCCTGCTTCTCCGGCAGGTGGAACGGCATGTGTGCCAACGGAGTGCTCCTGAGCGAGGAAGGGGAGGTGGACCGGGGTACGGCCCGCGACGGTCGTCGACATCGGGTCCACCTCCAGGCGCTCAGGGCACGGCCGGGCGCCGTGCGTCGGGTCCAGCGTGCCGGAGCCTGCGCACCCGGCGCCACCGGTTTTCCCGACCTGCCGGAGGGAAAGTGGTGGTCCGTGGGGCGGGTCACACGGTGGGGGGACTCACACCGTGCGCGCGTTCCGGCCGCCCGCCGCCGCAGGCATACTCGCCACCATGTCGCGCCTCCAGACCACCGACGGCCTCTCCGAGGAGCAGCACGAGCTCATCAAGCTGGTGCGCGAGTTCGTCGACGAGCAGATCCTCCCCGTCGCCACCCAGCTCGAGCACAACGACGAGTACCCGACCGACATCGTCGAGGGCATGAAGGAGATGGGGATCTTCGGGCTGATGATCCCCGAGGAGTACGGCGGCCTCGGGGAGAGCCTGCTCACCTACGCGCTCGTCGTCGAGGAGATCGCCCGCGGCTGGATGAGCGTCAGCGGCATCATCAACACCCACTTCATCGTCGCGTACATGATCCTCCAGCACGGCACCGACGAGCAGAAGCAGAGGTACCTGCCGCGGATGGCCACCGGCGAGGTCCGCGGGGCGTTCTCGATGTCCGAGCCGGGGCTCGGCTCCGACGTCTCGGCCATCCGCACCAAGGCGGTCAAGGGCGAGGACGGCGGCTGGACCATCGACGGCCAGAAGATGTGGCTGACCAACGGCGGCTCGGCCAACCTCGTCGCGGTGCTCGTCAGGACCGACCTCGGCGAGTCCGACAGCCCGTACAAGAACATGACGACCTTCCTCGTCGAGAAGGAGTCCGGCTTCGGCGAGACGGCGCAGGGCGTCACCGTGCCCGGCAAGATCGAGAAGATGGGCTACAAGGGCGTCGACACGACCGAGCTCGTCTTCCAGGGCCACCGCACCAGCGACGAGCAGGTCCTCGGCGGCGTCCCCGGCAAGGGCTTCTACCAGATGATGGACGGCGTCGAGGTGGGCCGCGTCAACGTCGCCGCCCGCGCCTGCGGCCTCTCCCGGCGCGCCTTCGAGCTCGGCATCGCCTACTCGCAGCAGCGCGAGACCTTCGGCAAGAAGATCGCCGAGCACCAGGGCATCCTCTTCCGGCTGGCCGACATGGCGACCAAGGTCGAGGCGAGCCACCAGATGATGGTCAAGGCGGCGCGGCTCAAGGACGCCGGCCAGCGCAACGACCTCGAGGCCGGGATGGCGAAGTACCTCGCCGCGGAGAACTGCGCCGACGTCGTCGAGCAGTCCTTCCGCATCCACGGCGGCTACGGGTACTCCAAGGAGTACGAGATCGAGCGGCTCTACCGTGAGGCCCCGATGCTGCTCATCGGCGAGGGCACGGCCGAGATCCAGAAGATGATCATCGGGCGCCGGCTGCTCGAGGACTACAAGGCCCGCTGAGCCCGGTCCCGACGCCCCACAGGAGGCGTCCAGCCCGCGTCCAGCCCGCGGTGACACACTGGTCGCATGAGCAACCAGCCGATGCGTCCGGGCCTGCGCGCCGCCCTGTCGCTGGAGTACCCGATGAGCCTCGGGGTCCACGACTCGTACGAGGAGGCGCAGAAGGCCGTCGACTACCTCTCGGACCACGAGTTCCCGGTGCAGGACGTCCTCATCGTCGGCACCGACCTCAAGCAGCTCGAGCGGGTCACCGGCCGGCTCACCCAAGGCCGGGTCATCGGGGCCGGCGCGCTGTCGGGCATGTGGCTCGGGCTCTTCGTCGGGACGATCCTCGCGCTCTTCGACCCGAGCGGCTTCAACATCGTCTCGATCATCTCCACCGTGCTCTTCGGTGCCGTGTTCGGCACGGTCTGGGCGTGGTTCGGCTACCGGCTGACCCGCGGCCAGCGCGACTTCACCTCGGTGAGCCAGGTCGTCGCCGCCAAGTACGAGGTCCTCTGCGAGCACCGGCACGTCACCCGGGGCCGCGAGCTGCTCGCCCAGATGGACCCGATGCGCGCCGCCCAGGAGGAGGTGCGCCGGGCCCAGGAGGAGGAGCGGGCCCGCACGGCCGCCGACGCGCGCACGACGCAGGCCCCGCAGCAGGAGCCCCCGCGGGCCTGAGCCGCGCGTAGGGTCGCGGCCATGGCCGACCGACCCGCGCTCGAGCGCCTCGACGACCGCTTCGGCTCCGTCCTCTGCGTCGTCGCGCACCCCGACGACATCGAGTACGGCACCTCCGCCGCCGTCCACCGGTGGGTGGGGGAGGGCGCCTCGGTCGCCTACTTCCTCCTGACCCGCGGCGAAGCGGGCATCGACACGATGGCCCCCGAGGAGGCCGGGCCGGTCCGCGAGGCCGAGCAGCGGGAGGCCGCACGCCGCGTCGGGGTCGAGGTGGTCGAGTTCGGCGGGCTCGTCGACGGGGCGATCGAGGAGGGGGTGCCCTTGCGCCGCGAGATCGCCGCGGCGATCCGGCGGCACCGCCCGGAGGTCGTCGTCGCCCAGCCGTGGGACCTGCGCTTCGCGGGCGGCTTCGTCAACCAGGCCGACCACCGGGCGGTCGGGCTCGCGACGGTCGACGCGGTCGCCGACGCCGGCAACCGCTGGCTGCACCGGGAGCTGCTCGACGAGGGCCTCGAGCCCTGGGGCGGGGTGGGCGTGCTCGCCGTCGCCGGGGCACCCGAGCCCACCCACCACGTCGAGGTCTCGCGCGAGGACGTCGAGGCGGCGGTGCGCTCGCTCGAGGCCCACGGCGCGTACAACGCCGCCCTCCCGGACGACTTCCCGGCCCCGCGGGCCCTCGTCGAGTCGATCCTCGGCGACGGCGGTCGGCGGGCGGGCGTCGACTTCGCGCTGACCCTCGACCTCGTGATCGACCGCCGCTGACGCCTGCCGCTCCTTCGTCTTGCCCCAGTGCGACCCTTTCTGTATCGTTGTACTAGATCGATCTAGTAGATCGATGCAGACGACGAGCGAGAGGTGGTGGTCCCGATGGTGCGGGTCACCCTCAAGACGGTCGCCGAGGAGGCCGGGGTCTCGGTCTCGACGGTCTCCAACGCCTACAACAAGCCGGACCAGCTCTCCACGGCGGTCCGCGAGCGCGTGCTCGCCACCGCCAAGCGGCTCGGGTACGCCGGGCCCGACCCGGCCGCCCGCAGCCTGCGCTCGCAGCGGGCCGGCGCCATCGGCCTGCTCTTCACCGAGCAGCTGTCCTACGCCTTCTCCGACCCGTACTCGGTCGGCCTGCTCGCCGGCCTGGCCCAGGTGGCAGAGACCCACCGGACCGGGCTGCTGCTCATCCCGCTCGAGCACTTCGACCCCAGCCGTCCGCAGGACGCCGAGCCCTCGGCCCAGGCGATGCGCCAGGCGGTCGTCGACGGCGTCGTCGCGTACTGCGTCGACGCCGACCACCCGGCGCGGGAGGTGGCCCTCGAGCGGGGGCTGCCGCTCGTCTCGACCATCGACGACGCCGACGAGCGCCAGCGCTACGTCCTCATCGACGAGGAGGGGGCCGGGCGCGCGCTCGGCCGGCACCTGCGCGACCTCGGGCACCGCAGCGTCGGCATCATCGTCGACGGCCGGGCCCCGCTCGGCGAGGCCCGGGTCGTGCGGCCCGAGGACGAGGCCGACCTCTTCGTCGACTCACGCGCCCGGCTCACCTCGCTGCGCGACGCGCTCGGGCCGCAGGCCACCGTCACGGCGGTGTTCGCCGGGCACAACTCGCAGGAGGCGGGCGCCGCGGGCGCGGCCTTCCTGCTCGATCGCCAGGACCGCCCGAGCGCCATCGCGTGCATCAGCGACGTGCTGGCCCTCGGGGCGCGCGACGCCGTGCACCAGCGCGGGCTCGAGGTCGGGCGCGAGGTCTCGCTCACCGGCTTCGACGACATCCCCCGCGCCGAGGCGGTGGGCCTGACCACGGTCCGCCAGCCGATCGCCGAGAAGGGCCGGCTGCTCGGCCGGATGCTCCTCGACCCCGACTACACCGAGCGGCGCGTGCTGCTCCCCACCGAGCTCGTGGTGCGCTCCAGCACCGGACCCGCACCCCGCTGACCACCCACTCCCACAGGAGGAACCATGCAGGACCACATCGCCCTCACCATCATCCGGCGAGCCGACTCCGACGCCCTCTCCGCCCGTCCCGACGCCCCCGTCGTCGACGACGGCCGCGCGCACCTCACCGGCCGGCGCGAGGTGCCCACCGCGGCGCCCGGCCGTCGGGCCCTCGCCGCGGCACTGCGCCGGGCCGCGGCCGTCGAGCGGCGCTGGGCCGACCGGATCGACCCGGTGCGCCGTCCCGCCACCCCGGCCGGCTGCTGACCGGCCGGTCCCCGGACACCGGCCGGCGGGGTCCGGGGTCGCTCAGCGGCCCTGGACCCGCGCCATCCAGGCCTCGACCTCGTCGGCGCCACGGGGCATCGCGGCCGAGAGGTTCTCGCAGCCGTCCTCGGTGACGAGCACGTCGTCCTCGATGCGGACCCCGATGCCGCGGAACCGCTCCGGGGCCTTGAGGTCGTCGGCCTTGAAGTAGAGGCCGGGCTCGACGGTGAGCACCATCCCGGGCTTGAGCTCGGCGTCCATGTACTCCTCGCGCGTCGCGAGCGCGCAGTCGTGGACGTCGAGGCCGAGGTGGTGCGACGTGCCGTGGACCATCCAGCGGCGGTGGTACTGGCCGTGCTCCTTGTCGAGGGTGTCCTCGACCGAGATGCCCTCCGGCAGAAGGCCCCACGCGTGGAGGTGCTCGGCGATGACGCGGATCGCGGCGGCGTGCACGTCGGAGAACTTGTTGCCCGGCCGGACGGCGGCCATCCCGGCCTCCTGGGCCGCGTGCACCGCCTCGTACACCTCGCGCTGGGCGTCGGTGAAGGTGCCGTCGACCGGCAGCGTGCGCGTGATGTCGGCCGTGTAGAGGCTGTCGACCTCGACGCCGGCGTCGATGAGCACGAGCTCGCCCTCGTGGACCTCACCGCTGTTCTTGATCCAGTGCAGCGTGTTCGCGTGGTCGCCCGCGGCGCAGATCGAGTCGTAGCCGACCCCGTTGCCGCGGTGGCGCGCGGTGAGGCCGAAGGTTCCCTCGAGCCACCGCTCGCCGCGCCCCGTGGCGACCGCCTCCGGGAGGGCGGCGATCATCGCCTCGAAGCCCTCGTGCGTGGCGGCGACGGCCGCGCGCATCTGCTCGACCTCGTGCTCGTCCTTGCACAGGCGCATGAGCGAGACCTCGTGGGCCAGCGCGTCGTCGGACTCCTGGAGCCCCTCCTCGGCGGCGCCGTTGGCCACGCGGGCGGCGTCGAGGCGGGCGGTCAGCTCGGCGTCGGCGTCGCGGACGACCCGCACCGCGACCTCGCCGGCGTCCTTGGCCACGGCGTCGACGAGGCCGTCGACGTGGCGGGCGGTGAGGCCCAGCTCGAGCTCGACGTCCTCGATGCTCGGGCGCGCGCCGACCCAGAACTCGCCGTAGCGGGCGTCGGCGAAGAACTCGTCGCTGTGGCGCTCGGCGAGCGGGCGGAAGTACAGCACCGCCTCGTGCCCGCCGTCGTCGAGCGGCTCGAGGACGAGCACGGCGTCCGGCTCGCGGTCGGCGCCGAGGCCGGTGAGGTAGGCGAAGGCCGTGTGCGGGCGGAAGACGTAGTCGGTGTCGTTGCTGCGGACCTTCAGGCCCCCGGCAGGCACGACGAGCCGCTGCTTCGGGTAGGCCGCGCTGAGGACCGCCCGGCGGGCGGCCGCGGGGGCGGCGGCCGGCGCGGCCGCCTCGGCCGTCGGGCGGCGCGGCGCCCAGTCCTCGCGGATGAAGGCGCGCAGCTCGTCGGTGGTCGCCCGGGCGCGGTTGTCGGCCTGCTTCTGCTCCTCGCTCACCGGTCCATGCTGCCACGGCACGGGGGTGAGGTCGGCCACGGGAGGCGGGCACCGGTTTGCGACCGGCGTGCGGCCGTTGCGAGACTGGCCGGATGGGCAAGCACAGCGCACGACGCCGACGGACCCCCGCCGCGGTCGCCGCAGGGGCTGTCGCGCTCCTCGCCACCGGCGGCTTCGCCACCACCCTCGCCGACGGCAGCGCCGAGGCCCCGCGGGTGGCCGCCGCCCCCGACAGCACGGGGACGACCACCACCGAGCCCGCGTCCACGACGACGACGGAGCGCGGAGACGGCCTCAACCGGGCCTCGCGCAGCTTCACCCGCAGCGCGCCCCCGAGCCGGCCCTCGGCCCCGGCCGCCGACGCCGCCGACCCGGCCGCCGACGCCGCCGACCCGGCACCCTCCCCGACGCCGTCCGCCACCGCGTCGGCGACCCCGAGCGCGGCCCGGTCGGGCACGCCCGACCCGAGCCCGTCCACTCCCGGATCGTCGTCGAGCCCCTCCGCCACCCCGAGCGCCACGCCGACGCCGACCTCGACGCCCTCCCCGGGCGGCAGCCTGCTCGACGTCGTCCCCGGCGTCATCGGCGGACTGCTCCCGTGACCACCTCCGCGGAGCCCTCGCTCGCCGAGCGGTTCCGCGTGCACTTCGGCCACCGCGAGCACCTCTACGGCGTCCTCCTCGCCGAGATGGCCGACGACTGGGACGCCGGCGGCGTCACCCGCGAGCTCTTCGACGGCTGGGAGGACGCCGAGGCCCGGCAGTTCCCCCAGCTGCGCCTCCTCGCCGGGCTGTTCCGGCTCGTCCTGCGCGGCGAGGCACCCCAGCTCGAGCCGTTCTACCCGTGCCTCGGCGGCGACGAGGACCCGTCCGACGCGTGGGCGGCGGTCCGTCCGGTGCTGTCCGCCCACGTCGACGAGCTCCGGGCCTCGCTCGACGAAGCACCCCAGACGAACGAGCCGGCGCGCACGCTCGCCCTGCTCGTCGGCGTCTCGGAGGCGGTGCGGCGCAGCGGCATCCGTCGGGTGCGACTGCTCGAGCCGGGGGCGTCGGCGGGGCTCGGCCTGCTCGTGGACCGGTACCGGTTCGTCGGTGACGGATGGGCGCACGGCCCCCTCGACGCACCACTCGTCGTCGACGGGTGCGGTGCCCGTGGGCTGCGCCCCGAGGAGTTCACCGTCGTCGGGCGACGGGGCTGCGACGTCGCGCCCGTCGACGCGACGCGGGAGGAGGGTGCGACCCACCTCCGCTCCTTCGTCTGGCCGTGGATGCTCGACCGGCACGCACGGCTCGAGGGCGCGCTCGCCGCGCTGGCCACCACCCCCGTCGTCCTCGACCGCGCCCGGGCGGCGGACTGGGTCCGCGAGCGGCTCGCCGAACCCGTCGAGGACGACCTGCTCACGGTCGTCTGGCACTCGGTGACCCGCCTCTACTGGCCGCTCGAGGAGTCGCAGGCCCTCGAGTCGGCCGTCGAGGAGGCCCGCTCCCGCATCCCCGTCGCCCACGTCGCGATGGAGAACCCCTGGACGGCGGACCGGACCCGCCCCGACACCTCGCCCGGACACCTGCCGGTCGTCGAGCTCGACGGCGAGGTCCTCGCCGGCTGCGCCCACCACGGACCGCCCCTGGAGCTCGTGCACTCCTGAACGGTGGTGCGCCGCACCGCCCCGTGGGACGATCGCCGTCCACGGAGCGGGAGGAGCGGGGTATGGGGACATCGGCACCGGGACGCCGTGAGGTCGTGCGCGCCGGGTCGGTCGGGATCGCGCTCGGCGCCCTGGGGCTCGGTGCGGCACCGGCGGCCGCGGCCGGGGTGGACACCCCCGCCCAGCTCACCGCGGCCCTCGACCGGTACATGGCGACCCGCGCAGGCAACGCCGGACTCATGGTGCGCGACAACCGCACCGGTCGCTACTTCGCCTGGCGTCCGCCGTTGAACCGGCACACGCACAGCACCATCAAGGTGCTCGTCCTCATCACGACGCTGAAGATCATGCAGGACCGTGGGCAGGGGCTCACGAGCAGCCAGAAGTCGCTCGCCTCGCGGATGATCCGGAGCTCGGACAACGACGCCACCGACGCGCTCGTGCGGTTCGCGACCCTGCGCCGGCTGCGCATCGTCGCCGACCAGATCGGGTTGCGGGAGACGACGGTCCACGGCAGCACGGTCTTCCGCGCGCCGACCTGGTGGGGGCACTCGACGTCGTCGCCACGCGACCTCGTGCAGACGATGAACCAGCTCGTCCTCGGCACCTACCTGACGTCCGACCGCCGGGCCTACGCCCGGTCGCTCATGGCGTCGGTCACCCCCAGCCAGACGTGGGGACTGGGCGACGGGCTGCCGTCCTCGGTGCACGTCGAGCTGAAGAACGGCTGGGGTCCCCGCTCCGACGGCTACCGGCTCAACGGCGTCGGCCACGTGTCGGGGCAGGGTCGCAGCTTCCAGCTGGCCTTCATGTCGCGGTCGCACAACGGGTACGGGTACGGCCAGGAGACAGTGAACCGGTTGTGCCGCATCGTGTTCGACGCACTCGACCAGCCGCTGGCCTGACCGCCGGCGGGGAGGCCGGCCGCCAGTGCCGGCCCCGGACCCTTGCCGTCCCGACGGCGGCTCCCTAGTCTGGTCGCGGCCTGACGCGGAGGTCCCATGCTGCTCCTCATGGTCGTCGCCGCCATCGTCGCGGTGACCCAGCTGACGGTGCTCGGGTCCCCGGCGCGCTCCGTCCGCTGGAGCACCGTGGTGCAGGCCCTCGCCGTCGGGGCGCTCGTGTGCGGGGTGGGGGCGGCCGTCCTCCAGTGGGGCTGGACGCGAGCCGTGGGTGCGCTCGGGGTCGCCACCGTGGCCGACGTGCAGCGGTTCGCCGCCTGGACCGTCGACCCGGTCATCGAGGAGGTCGCCAAGGTCCTGCCGCTCCTCTGGCTCGCGTGGCGCAGGCCCCGGGCGTACCGCCAGCTCGGGTACGTCGACCACCTGCTGCTCGGTGCTGCGTTGGGCATGGGGTTCGAGCTGCTCGAGGCGGTCCTGCGCTTCTCGCGGCTCGGGCTCGCCGCGACGCACGTCCACGGCGGCTACCTCGTCTCGGCCGGCCTCGGGGGGACGGTCACCGTTCCCTCGCTCTGGACCTCCGGGACGTCGTGGCTCCCGGTGCCGGCGGCGTACAGCGAGCTCTTCGCCTCCGCCGGCGACACCCCGCAGCACCTCGTCTGGACGGCCTTCGCGGCCCTCGGCATCGCGTGGTTCGGGCGGCGCCGCGACGCGCTGCGCCTGCTCGGCCTGCTGCCCACGCTCGGCGTCGCCCTCGACCACGCCAACTACAACGCCCGGCTCGAGCTGCCGCCGCACGCTGACGGGGTCCTCAGCGACCTGCTCGCCTGGTTCGGCGACCACCTGCACCTCCTCCTCGTCCCGGCCCTGCTCGTCGCGGTGGTGCTCGACCGCCTGGCCCTGGCCCGCGGGCGCCGGGAGCGTCCGGACGTCCTCCTCGCGGGGGAGCGGACCATGGGCCTCGACGCCGGCCGGCTCGCCCGCCTCGTCACGCTGGCGCCACCCTGGAGCACCCTGGTCACCTGGCAGTTCGTCCTCAGCCGGCGCGCGGCCCTGCGGGCGCTGGCCGCGGGTACCCCGGAGCCGGGGCTCGCGGACGGCATCGCACCGGTGGCCCGGGCCCTGGAGGCGCCGGGCGCCACGGCAGCGTGGCAGGGGGCGGGGCGGCGGCTGCTCGGCGGGCTCGACCTGTCGGCGCTGCGGTCCTGGCGGCTCGTCCTCTGGGCGCTGGCCCTCGTGCCGGCCGTGCTCTACCTCGTCCTCGGTGCCTTCCCGTTCACGGCGTCGGTCCAGCGCGCCCTGACGAGCACGGTCGGGCTGTGGCTGCTCGCGGCTGGTGTGCTCGCGGGCGGCCTGCTCACTGCCTCCCAGCTGCGGGGGCTCTGGACCTCGACCCGCGCGGTACCGCAACCGAGCCTCCACGAGGTCGCACTGCGGAGGGACGCCCGCTTCGCGACCGCGCTGTCGTCCCTGGGCGTCGCGGTGCTGATGCTCGCGCTGACCGTCGTCGAGCGTGACCCGAACGGCCGGGTGGCGCCGACCTTCCACGTGCTCGACGCCCTGTCGACGCTCCTGCTCGTTGCCGGGCTGGCCCTCGTCCTCATGTCCTTCGTGATGTTCCCGCCGTCCCTGCTCTTCGCGGTCGGTGCCGGTGGGCTGCTGGTCCCGGTGCTCGAGGTGTCGTCGGCCTTCGTCCTCACCCTGACGACCGGGGCGATCCTCGCCGAGTCCGGCGTCCTCATGAACCAGGCGAACGACGGTGGCGGGGGCGGTGGTCGTGGCTCGGGCGGGGACCCCCCGCCGCGGTACACCGACAACACGAGCCGGACCCGGACCTACGGGAAGAGCGTGGCGGACATCAAGGGCCAGGCGAACCGGTGGGCGGCCCGGATGCGGGCCCGGGGGTTCGACGCCGACGTGCCGCCGGTGCGCTACGGCAAGTACGGCTGGGCGGACGTCACCGTCCGCGCGGTCAAGGGTGGACGCGAGCTCATCCGCCACTTCATCTACAAGGGCCCCTAGGCTGCCGGACGGGAGGAGGACACCATGTGGATCGACGACACCGGCGCCGCGCACACGGTCTGGGTCCCGCCGGCGGACCTGCTCGGCGAGGAGGCCGTGGCCGCGCTCGCGGCGCTGCCCGAGGACGTCCGGGCCGCGACGGTTGCCGACCTCGACGCGCACTTCGACGCGGTGTTCGAGGCCGCGGCGGCGGCGGCCCCGACCGGTCCGGCGGACCTCGGCGACCCGGCCGACCTCGACGACGCCCCGTCCGCCCCCGGGCTGGCGCCCCGGGCGGGCGAGTCGCTGACCGCGACCGTCCTCGCCTTCCTCGACACCGTCCCGGCGCGGTGGCGGGTCGAGGTCCTCGAGGCCGTCAGCGAGGTGCTGGCCCCGGAGTGAGCCGAGCCGCTCAGTCCTCGACCCAGTCGAGGGTCCGCTCGACGGCCTTCTTCCACCCGGCGTAGCCGTCGCGCCGCTGGTCCTCGGACCACGTCGGCTCCCACCGCTCGTCCTCGGCCCAGTTGGCGCGCAGCTCGTCGGTGCCCGACCAGAAGCCGGTCGCGAGCCCGGCCGCGTAGGCGGCGCCGAGCGCGGTGGTCTCGGCGACGACCGGACGCGACACCGGCACGCCGAGGACGTCGGCCTGCAGCTGCATGCAGAGGCGGTTGGACGTGACCCCGCCGTCGACCTTGAGGCAGGTCATCTCGACGCCGGAGTCGGCCTCCATCGCCTCCGCGACGTCGCGGGACTGGTAGCAGATGGCCTCGAGGGTGGCCCGGGCGAGGTGCGCGTTGGTGTTGAAGCGGGAGAGGCCGACGATGGCGCCGCGGGCGTCGCTGCGCCAGTAGGGGGCGAACAGGCCGCTGAACGCGGGGACGAAGTAGACGCCCCCGGTGTCCTCGACCTGCGCCGCGAGCCGTTCGACCTCGCTCGCTCCGCTGATGATGCCGAGCTGGTCGCGCAGCCACTGGACGGCGCTGCCGGTGACCGCGATCGAACCCTCGAGGGCGTACACCGGCTTGGCGTCGCCGAGCTGGTAGGCCACGGTCGTCAGGAGGCCGTTCTTGCTGCGGACGAGCTCCTCGCCGGTGTTGAGCAGGAGGAAGTTGCCTGTGCCGTAGGTGTTCTTGGCCTCTCCGGGCTCGAAGCAGACCTGGCCCACGGTGGCCGCCTGCTGGTCGCCGAGGACGCCGGCGATGGGGACACGGGTGGAGCCCCGGACCCCGCTCGTCGTGCCGTAGGCCTCGGCATGGCTGCTCGGGTGGATGGTCGGCAGCATCGCCCGCGGGATGCCGAAGAAGCCGAGCAGCTCGTCGTCCCAGTCGAGCGTCGTGAGGTCCATGAGCATCGTGCGGCTCGCGTTGGTGACGTCGGTGACGTGCCGGCCGCCGTCCGGGCCGCCGGTGAGGTTCCAGACCACCCAGGTGTCCGGGGTGCCGAAGAGCGCGTCGCCGCGCTCGGCCGCGTCGCGCAGGCCGTCGACGTTCTCGAGCATCCACTGGACCTTGCCGGCGCTGAAGTACGTGGCGGGCGGGAGTCCGGCCTTGCGCCGGACGACGTCGCCGCGGCCGTCGGCGTCGAGGGCCCTGGCGATGGACGCGGTGCGCGTGTCCTGCCAGACGATGGCGTTGTGCAGCGGCCGGCCGGTGCGGCGGTCCCAGACGACCGCGGTCTCGCGCTGGTTGGTGATGCCGATGGCGGCGAGGTCGGAGGTCGCGAGGCCGGCGCCGGTGAGGGCCGAGCCGATGACGGTCTGGGTGCGGTCCCAGATCTCCAGCGGGTTGTGCTCGACCCACCCGGCGCGGGGGAGGAGCTGCTCGTGCTCGAGCTGGTGGCGAGCCACCTCGCGTCCGTCGTGGTCGAAGACCATGAACCGGGTGCTCGTCGTGCCCTGGTCGACCGCGCCGATGAAGTCCGCCATGCCCCGACCCTAGGACTCCGGCTGCCTGCGCCGCACCGCCGCCCGCCGACGGGGTTGTCGGCGCGGGACGGGGTTGTCTGCGCGTCCGCCGCCGACAACCCCGTCCTGGCCCGCGCCTGTGGAGAACCTCACGGCCGGCCGGCCCGACTCCGCGACGATCACCCGATGGACGGTCGGCTGACGGCATTCGCGCTCGGGCGCGGCGCGGTGTTCACGAGTGGCGAGGCCGGCGTCCTCGGCGTCGACGAGACGACCCTGCGTCGCGGTCGCCGGTCGGGCGAGCTCGTGCGCGTGCGTCGGGACGCCTACGTGCTCGGGGAGGCGTGGGATGCCGCCGGGCCCGAGGAGCGGCTCGCGCTGCGGACCCGGGCGGTCCTCCGGACGCGGCGCGGCGACGTCGCATCGCACCGGTCGGCGCCGGCGCTCCACGGACTCCCGCTCGTCGGCGTGCCGCTCGACGTCGTCGACGTGCTCGCCGACGTCGAGCGCACCCGGACCGCGGGTGGCCTGCGGATGCACCCGCGCGCGACCGCCGACCACGTGGTGGCCGACGGCTACCGGTGCGTGCCGCTGGCCGTCGCGCTCGCACAGGTCACGCTGCGCTCCGGGGTCCGGGCCGCGCTCGTCCCGGTGGACGCGGCGCTGCACGAGGGCCGCGTGTCGCGCGAGGAGGTGGGCGAGGTGCTCCTGGGCCTGGCGCGTCGGCCGATGCAGCAGCAGCGGGCGCAGTCGGTCCTCGCGCGGTGCAGCGCCTTGTCGGAGTCGCCTGGCGAGAGCCTGACCCGCCTGTTCCTCGTCGACGCCGGCTTCGAGGTCCGGGCGCAGGTGCCGATCGCGGACGAGGTGGGGCTCGTCGCCCGCGTCGACCTGCTCGTCGGAGAGCGGGTCGTCGTCGAGTTCGACGTCGCCGTCAAGTACGCGGGCGCGGACGGTCGCGGCGCGCTGGTCGCCGAGAAGCGCCGTGAGGATCGGTTGCGGGCGCTCGGCTACGTCGTCGTCCGGGTCACCTGGGCCGACCTCGACCACCCGGAGCGCGTCGTGGTGCGCATCCGCCGGGCGATGGCGGGGTTGTCGGCACCGGGCGGGGTCGTGTCCGCGTCCTGAGCCGACAACCCCGTCCGGCCCGCGCGGGTGTGGGGAAGGGCACGCAGCCGGGGGCTGCCACGGCCGGACGCCGCACGGGAGGATGGCCGGACCCACGACCGGAGGAGACGACGTGCAGTTCGGCCGCAGCTACGAGGAGTTCGAGGTCGGTGCCACCTACAAGCACTGGCCCGGCAAGACGGTCACCGAGTACGACGACCACCTGTTCTGCCTCCTGACGATGAACCACCACCCGCTGCACCTCGACTCCCACTACGCCGAGGAGACGACGCAGTTCGGGAAGAACGTCGTCGTCGGCAACTACGTGTACTCGATCCTCCTCGGGATGAGCGTCCCGGACGTCAGCGGCAAGGCGATCGCCAACCTCGAGATCGAGAGCCTGCGCCACGTCGCGCCGACCTTCCACGGCGACACCCTCTACGGCGAGACGACCGTGCTCGACAAGTGGGAGAGCACGAGCAAGGACGACCGCGGCGTCGTCCACGTCGAGACGATCGGCTACAACCAGGACGGCACGGTCGTCTGCATCTTCCGCCGCAAGGTCATGGTGCCCAAGGAGAACTACCTCGAGGCCCGTGGCGGCGAGCAGCCCGGCCGCCCCGCGCCGCAGCCGGACCGGAACTGGGCTGGTCCGGCGGCCACCACGCAGGACTGACGTCCCGCGACCGTCTCATCCGCTCGGCGTCCAGTCCCGTGCCGCACCGTCGACGGTCCAGCGCACCCGCGCCACCGCCGGGACGGCCGAGTCCGGCCCCTCGACCACGGCCACCACCGCCAGGCCCGCCCCGTCGAACAGCGGTGCGGTGTCGCTCGAGCGCAGGGTGGCACCCGGGGCGGCCTCGACGAGGACGTCCTGCGCGTCGATCGGCAGCACGAGGGCGGTCGTCGTGACGGTCGGCCTGCCGTCCTGCTTCACGGCCGTCGTGACGTGCGGGGGATCGCCGGCCGGCGTCGAGGACAACGGCGACCGGGCGCTGCCGTCCGCCGTGACCACGCCGACCTCGCCGCCCGCGGTGTCGAGGTACACCGTCCGGTCCCCGAGGCCGGCACTCGGCAGCTGGCGCCCACCCTCGTCGAAGACCCGTCCGCCACCGGCCCAGTCGAGCCCCGTGAGGTCGGCGTCCGCGGGTGACTTCTCCGAGTGGACGAGGAAGGCCTTCCACGTCGTCGTCGGGAGTGCGCCCTCCTCGGTGCTCACCCCGCCGAGGTCGCCCCCGGTGAAGCGGGGCATCAGCTGCTCGGCGTCGGCGGGGACGACCCCGACGGCGACGAAGGGGTCGTGCGAGACCGTGGCGTAGACGGCCGACGGCCGGTCGGCCGGCACCCGGCCGACGTCACCGAGGTCGGTGGCCGTCCCGGCTGCGGAGACCGAGGCGACGGTGACCCGGCCCGTCCTGCGCTCGAGGTGGACCGTGTAGACCGGGACCGCGCCCCCGTCGCCGGCCGGCAGGGAGACCGACACGACGTCGGGGGCGACCTGCGGGCCGCTGCTGCGCGTGGCCGGGATCTCGTCGGCGGCGCGGTTCGTCGTGCCGTCCAGCACGGCCCAGGAACCCGCGCCGAGGACGGTCACGGCGGCCAGCGTCCCGCCGACGGCGGCCATCCGCCGCCGCCGCACGATGCGCCGGCCGGTGCCGAGCACCTCCGCGGTGTCGATGTCGTGGAAGGCCGGGGCCTCGGCCTCGGTGGCGCCGAGCAGGCGAGCACGCAGCTCGTCCTCGAAGACGTCGTGGCTCATCGGGTACTCCCGTCGGTCGTGGCGAGCTGGGTGCGCAGGGCGGCGAGCCCGCGCGAGGCGGCGGACTTCACGGAGCCGAGCGAGATGTCGAGCAGGTCGGCGACGGCCTGCTCGCTGAGGTCGGTGTAGTAGCGCAGGACGACGACGCGCCGCTGCTGGTCCGGGAGGCCGGCGAGCAGCCGGACGACGAGGTCGCGGTCCTCGCTCGTGGACGACGGGGCGACGCCCGCCTCCGGCACCTCCCCGACGACCACCTCGCCGCGGCGGCGGCGCCAGGCATCGGTCCGCTCGTTGACGAGGATCTTGCGCGCGTACGCGAGCGCCCCCTCCGGACGCACCCGCGGCCAGACGACGTAGGTCTTGACGAGGGCGGCCTGCACGAGCTCGTGGGCCGCGTGGTGGTCGCCGGTGAGCAGCCAGGCCGTGCGCAGCAGCGACGGCGACGCCTGCTCGACGAAGGCCGTGAACGCGGCGTCGCGCTCGGCCCTCACCCGTGTGGTCATGGTCCCTCCAGGTGCTCGGTCACACCCTCTCTACGGGGGTACCCGGGGAAAGGTTGCCTCGGTCGGCCCCCTCTCCGCACGCCGGTAGCATCTGCGGGTGATCGACCTGCACGCCCACTCCACCGCGAGCGACGGCACGGAGTCCCCCGCGGACCTCGTCGCCTCCGCCGCCGCGGCGGGTCTGGGCGTCGTCGCGATCACCGACCACGACACGACGCTCGGCTGGGCCGAGGCCACCGAGGCGGCCCGGCGCGCGGGTGTCGCGCTCGTGCCGGGCATCGAGGTCTCCTGCGGGCGCCGCGGCCGCTCGCTCCACCTCCTCGCGTACCTGCCCGACCCGAGCCACCCGGACCTCGTCGCCGAGCTCGAGCAGGCCCGCGACAGCCGCGACTCCCGGCTCGACCGGATGGTGGGGAGGATGGCCGCCGCCGGCATCCCGGTCACGGTCGAGGCGGTCCGCGCCGAGGTCGACGAGGGGGCCACGCCCGGCCGGCCGCACATCGCCGACGCGCTCGTGCGGGCGGGCGTCGTGACGCACCGCGACGAGGCCTTCGCCCGCTGGCTGTCCGACGACAGCCCGTTCTACGTCTCCCACTACGCACCCGACCCCGTGCGCGCGGTCGAGGTCGTCCGCGCCGCCGGGGGAGTGCCCGTCGTCGCCCACCCGTCCTCGCGCACGCGCACCGGCACGGTGGGCGACGCGCTCATCGAGGAGCTGGCCGCCGCCGGGCTCGCCGGCCTCGAGGTGCACCACCGCGACCACGAGCCGCACGACGTCACGCACCTCACCGACCTCGCGGCCCGGCTCGGCCTGTTCGTCACGGGGTCGAGCGACTACCACGGCGAGGGCAAGCGGAACCGCTTGGGCGAGAACACGACCGACCCCGACGTGCTCGAACGCATCGAGGCCTCGGCCACGGGCGCGGAGGTGGTCCGGGCGTGAGCTGGTTCGACCTCTCCGCGTTCACGACGACGTTCGTCACGCTCGTCGTCATCCTCGACCCGCCCGGGGCGATCCCGATCTTCCTGGCCCTCACCGGTCCGCTGACGCCGAAGCAGAAGGTGGCGGCAGCCCGCCGGGCGAGCCTCGTCGCGCTCGGGGTCATCGCGTCGTTCGCGGTCTTCGGCCAGCGCATCCTCGACTACCTGCACATCTCGCTGCCGGCCCTCCAGGCGTCCGGCGGGCTGCTGCTGCTCATCGTCGCGCTCCAGCTGCTCACCGGCGCCGAGTCCGAGCAGCACGCCGACGCCGGAGTGAACGTGGCCCTCGTCCCGCTCGGGACGCCGCTCCTCGCCGGGCCCGGTGCCATCGTCGCGACGATGCTCGCCGTGCAGGGCGCCGACGGGTCCGGCGGCCTGCTCGCCGTCGGGCTGGCCCTCGTCGCGGCGCTGTTCCTCGTCTTCCTCGTCTTCCGGTTCGCGCTCCCGCTGGCGCGGCTCCTCAAGGACAGCGGCATCGTCCTGCTCACCCGGATCGCCGGCCTGCTGCTCTCGGCGATCGCCGTGCAGATGGTCGCCGACGCCGTCACCGCCTTCGTCCGCGGGGCGGGCGCGAGCGGCTGACGCCGGGCGCGCGGCCGCCTCAGGGCAGGGTCAGCTCGAAGGCCGCGCCCGTGCCGGTGTCGAGGAGGCGCAGGTCGCCGCCGTGCGCCCGGGCCAGCCCGCGCGCGATCGGCAGCCCGAGGCCGGCACCGCCGCGGTCGCGCGAGCGGGCGGCGTCCAGGCGGACGAGCCGCTCGAAGATGCGCTCGCGGTCCGCGGCGGGCACGCCCGGGCCGTCGTCGGCGACGACCACCCGCCCGCCCGGTCCGACCTCGAGGCGCACGCGCCCGTCCGGCCCGGTGGCGCGGCGGGCGTTGTCGACGAGGTTGGTCAGCACCTGGGTCACGCGGTCGGCGTCGGCCTCGACGACCGACGGCCCGTGCGCGGACCCCACGCTGACCGCCGCGCCCGGGCGCCGGGTGGCCGTGGCCGCGACGTCCTCGGCGAGGAGGCGCAGGTCGACCGGCCCGCGCTCGAGCTCGACCCCGCGGTCGATGCGGGCCATGAGCAGCAGGTCGTCGGCGAGCCGGCCGGCACGCTGCGACTCGCGCACCACCCCGGCGAGGAGCCGCTCCCGCTCCTCGCGGCCGGGGTGCCCGAGCAGCAGCGCCTCGGCCGAGGCCTGCACGCCGGCGAGCGGGGTCCGCAGCTCGTGGGCCGCCTCGAGGACGAAGTCGCGGACCCGGGCCTCGGCGGCGCGGGCCCGGCCCTCCGCACCCTCGACGGCGTCGAGCATGTCGTCGAAGGCGCCGGCCATCCGTCCGAGCTCGGTGTCGGGGGGATCGGGTCGCAGCCGCCGCCCGCGGTCGCCGGCGGCGATGGAGCGGGCCGTCGTCGTCATCGTGTCGAGCGGTCGCAGGAGGCGGCCGGTGAGGAGGCCGACGAGCAGCGCCGCGAGGACGAGGACGCCGAGGGAGGACAGCGCCAGGACGACCCGCACCTGGGAGAGGGTCTGGCGCAGACCACCGGCGTCCGTCGTGAGCACCAGCTCGCCGACGGGCAGCCGGCGCTCGACGCTGTACACGTCGCCGCTGCGCCGGACCCGGTCGGGGGCGGCCGGCCCGGGCTTCGGGGCCGGGCCCCCGGGGGTGGCGGACGGCGACGGCGCGGCCGCCTGCGGGCCGGCCGTCAGGACCTCGCCGTCGCCCGTCGTCAGCCGCACCGACACGCCCTCGCCGCCGATGCGGTCGACGAGGTCCTGCGCCGACACCTGGTCGGCGAGGGCCTGGGCGACCGCCACCCGGTCGAGGAGCCGCTGCTCGAGCTGGCCCTCGGTGCGTGAGCGCAGCACCCGGTCGACGGTGACCGACAGGACGAGGAGCAGGGCGACGAGCAGCACCATCACCGCGGCCGTCACCCGCCAGCGCAGCGACCCGGTGCGCAGGCGCCCGGGTTCCCCGGGGCTCACGCGCGCACCACGTAGCCGATGCCGCGCACGGTGTGGACGAGGCGACCACCGTGCGCCTCGAGCTTCTTCCGTAGCGCCGAGACGTGGACCTGCACGAGGTTCTCGGCGACGTCCTCGTAGCCCCAGACCTGGGTGAGGATCTGGGTCGTCGACATCGTCCGGCCGCGGTTCTCGACGAGGAAGCCGAGGAGCCGCAGCTCGGTGGCGGTCAGCTCGACCCGGTGCCCCGCCCGGGTGACGACGGCGGCGTCGAGGTCGACGACGAGGTCACCGACCTCGACGGTCGACGGGACCCTCCCGAGCCGGCGCAGCAGCGCCCGCAGCCGGGCGAGGAGCTCGGCCATCGCGAAGGGCTTGGTCACGTAGTCGTCGACGCCGGAGTCGAACCCGCGCAGCCGCGACGACACCTCGTCGCGGGCGGTGAGCATGACGACCCCGACGTCGCCGAAGCGGCGCACCACCCGGGCGAGGGTCGGGCCGTCGCGGCCGGGGAGCATCCAGTCGAGGACGACGAGGTCGGGGCGGAAGACCTCGAGGTGGTCCTCGAGGGCGTCGCCGTCGCGCCGGGCGGCGACCTCGTACCCCTCGTCGCGCAGCGCCACGGCGACGGCCTCGCGGATGGCGTCGTCGTCCTCGACGAGGAGGATGCGGGCGGGGGCCATGGGTCCAGTCTGGGTCGCCGACCTCAAGGTTTCCTCAAAGGATGCGCACCGGCCGCCGGCTTGAGGCTGGCTTGAGGATGGGTCCGCAGGCTCGGTCCCGACGGCCCGCCACCGGGGTGGGCCCGGCACCGAGGAGTCCCCGTGGACGACAACCTGTACCGCAACCAGCCCGGCCCCGACCCGCAGCACCCCGACGGCCGCCGCTGGGACACGCACGAGATGGCCGCCCTCCCGTCCTCGGCCACCCCGGTGGCGGAGCGACCGGTGGGGCGCACCCGCACCCGGTTCACCGTCGCCGCCGGGGTGGCCGCCGCCGCCCTCCTCGGCGGCGGGATGTGGATGGGCGCCGCGTACGCCGACGGCCCGTCGACCCCGACCGGCTCGAGCGCTCCCTCGGTCACCGTGCCGTCGGGTGACGGCTCCGGGGCGACGGACGGGGCGACCACGGCTCCCTCCGACGGCGGGTCGGGGACGAGCCCGACGACCGGGTGCGGGTGTGCCGCACCGGCGCCGCCCGCGGGTGGACCGGCCGCCACCCCGCCGAAGGCGGGCGAGGCGCCCACCCCGCCCAAGGCCGGCGAGGCGCCGACCCCGCCCAAGGCCGGCGACGCGCCGACCGCGCCGAAGGCCGGCGAGGCCCCCGCGGCCCCGGCACCGCCGGCCGGTGGCGCGGACTGCTCGCCCGCCCCGGCCCCGTCGGCGTCCTCGACCCCGTCGGGCAGCTGACCGGCGTGCGGGCCCGGCGGCCGCCCCGCCCCCCCCCGGCCCGGCACCCGCCCGGGGGGGGG
>NZ_JAFDVD010000010.1 GCF_016887965.1 Phycicoccus sonneratiae | reverse complement strand
GCCCCCCCCCCGGTGGGGCCGGGCCCGGGGGCCGGCCCGGGGGGCCGCCCCGGCGCCGCCGGGCCGGACCTCCGTACCGTGGGGGCGTGCCCGAGTACGTCCTGCTCCTGTCCTGCCCCGACCGGCCAGGCATCGTCGCGGCGGTGTCCTCGGTGCTCTTCGAGCACGGCGCCAACATCGAGGAGAGCCAGCAGTACGACGACGTCCGCACCGACCAGTTCTTCATGCGGATCCGGTTCTCCGCGACCGACGGAGGCCCGGGGCGCGACGGCTGGAGCGACCTCCTCGCCCCCGTCGCCGAGCGGTTCGGGATGCAGTGGTCACTGCGCGAGGCCGCGGAGCCGTTCCGAGCCCTCATGATGGTCAGCCGCTTCGGCCACTGCCTCAACGACCTCCTCTTCCGCTGGCGCAGCGGGCAGCTCAACCTCGAGATCCCCGCGGTCGTCTCGAACCACCGCGACCTGGAGCCGCTCGTCACCTCGTACGGCACCCGGTTCGTCCACCTGCCGGTGACGGCCGACACCAAGTCGGAGGCGGAGGCCCGGCTGCGCGAGGTCGTGGCCGAGCACGACGTCGACCTCGTCGTCCTCGCGCGCTACATGCAGGTGCTGTCGGACTCCCTGGCGCGCGACCTCGAGGGGCGCGTCATCAACATCCACCACTCGTTCCTGCCCTCGTTCAAGGGCGCGAAGCCCTACCACCAGGCGCACGAGCGCGGGGTCAAGCTCGTCGGGGCGACGGCCCACTACGCGACGCCCGACCTCGACGAGGGGCCGATCATCGAGCAGGACGTCGTGCGCGCCGACCACCGGATGACGCCCGAGGACCTCGTGCGGGCCGGCGAGGAGGTCGAGTCGCGGGTGCTCGCCCGGGCGGTCCGCTGGCACTGCGAGTCGCGGATCCTCCTCAACGGCACTCGGACCGTCGTCTTCGACTGAGGCTCAGGGGGTCCGGTGGCCCGACACCCGGACCCGGGGCGGCTGCGGCACCTCCGGAACCTGCGGCCGGGGGATGCGGGGCAGGTGGAGCTGCCGGGGGGTGTGCTCGCGGCGGGCGAGCTGCTCGGTGGTCCAGTCGGACGGCGTGACGGAGCGGGCCAGGCCGGGGGTCATCATCCTCATGCACCGGAGGAGGCCGGGTGCCGGCTCCTGATACGTGCTCGGCGTCGGCCTCGCGTCCGGTCCTGCCCGTCGGTACAACTGGCGCATGAGCTTCCGCGACGACTTCCCCGGGCCTGATCTCGACCGTTCGGTCTGGCTGCCGCACTACCTGCCCGCCTGGAGCACGCGCGGGGCGACGGCCGCGTCGTACCGCATCGGCCGAGACGGGCTCGTCCTCGACGTGCCGGTGGACCACCCGGTGTGGATGCCGGGTGAGCACGACCCGCCGCTTAGGGTGTCGGGCATCCAGTCGGGCAGCTGGTCGGGTCCGGCCGGCAGCACCCTCGGGCAGCAGCGCTTCCGCGACGGGCTCGTCGTGCGCTCCGAGGAGCCGCGTTTCGAGGGCTGGCTGCCGTCCTCGGGGCGCGTCGAGATCCGCTGCCGCATGGCGTTGTCCCCCAGGTCGATGGCGGCCCTCTGGCTCTCCGGGTTCGAGGACGACCCCGCCCAGGAGCGGTGCGGCGAGCTGTGCGTCGTCGAGATCTTCGGCGGGTCGGTGCGGGACGGGTCGTGCGAGGTCGGGGTCGGCATCAAGGCCTTTCGCGACCCCGCCCTCACCCAGGACTTCGACGCCCCTCGGCTGCCCGTCGACCCCGCCGACCCGCACACGTACGCGGTCGACTGGGACGCCGACGAGGCGGTGTTCACCGTCGACGGCCAGGTCGTGCGCCGGTGCCCGAACCCGCCGACCTATCCGATGCAGCTGATGGTCGCCGTGTTCGACTTCCCGCGGTGGTCGGTCGGCGGCGACGACGACCTCGTGCCCGAGCTCGTCGTCGAGCACGTCGCGGGCTAGCCGCGGGCGGAGTCCTCGGGGGTCGCGGCGTGGCCGGGGCGGCCCGCGGTGCGGCGGTCCTCCTTCATCTCCGCCTCGAAGACGTGCCGGCGGCCCTCCATCAGCTCCTCGCGGGCGCGCCGCTCGTGCTCGCGGAAGCTCGCGTAGTAGCCGTCGTCGTACTCCTCGACGACCTGGAAGGACCAGCGCCCGGCGAGGACGTTGCGCCCGACGAGGTCGGTCTCGAGGCGGTCGGCGAGGTCGCCGTGCCCGGCGTCGCGCAGGGCCTCGACCGCCTCGCCGAGGGTGAGGTCGGCCGTGCCGCAGCGACGGTGGAAGGCGTAGAGGTGGCCGCGGGCCTCCTCGACCACCTCGAGCGCCTCGGAGAGCTTGCCGAGCGCCGCGACGGTGGCGTCGCTCGTGCCGCGGGGGCGGGAGTGGGCGTCGTCGACGGAGTCCGTGGCCATGGGGCCGACGCTACGGGGGCGGGGCTGTGGAAAAGCCTGCGGCGGTCCGGCCGGTTTGCGCCACCCTCACGCCATGAGCTTCGAGGACCTGCCCCAGCCCTGGGACCACCTGCCCCTCACCGACCCGCTCCTCGCCGCGGACGTCGTCGACCTCTTCGTGTCGCACGCCGACCGGGTCGCCGGGTGTGCGGCCTTCCTCCTCCTCGACGAGGACCTGCGGCTCGCCCAGCCCTGCGTCATGGGGGAGGTCCTCCGGACGGCGACCCGTGGGAGCTGCGGCACTCCCTGGTCGAGGTGTTCGGGCAGCTGCCCTTCGCCGGGATGCTGTTCGCCCGCGGGCGCGACGGGTCGGTCCTCGTCACCGATGCCGACCGCCGGTGGCACGAGGTCGTGCTCGACGTCTGCCGGCGGGCGGAGCTGCGGCTCGTCGGCGCGTTCCTCGCGACGCCGGCCACCGTGCGCTCCTTCCCGCCACCGCTCACCGCGGTCGACGGTCTCGCGTCCTGAGCCGGTGGGCCGCCGCCTTGACCCGGTTCTGGCAGCGGGTCGAGCAGAACCGGCGGTGGGTGTTGCGGCTGCGGTCCACCCACACCCGGTCGCACCCCGGCGCCCCGCACACCCCGAGCCGGCTGCCGAGGTCCCCGCCGATGGCCATCGCGAGCCCGGCGGCGATGCCCGCGGCCCACCCGCGCGCGAACGTCGTGTCGGGCCCGTGGAAGTGGATGGCCCAGCGGCCGTCGTCGTCGCGGTCGAGCTCGGGGTGGGCGTCGGTCCGGCGCAGCATCGCGTTGACGAGCCCCGCGGCCGCGTCCTCGTCCTCGCGGTCGAGGGCCTCGAGCACGCGGCGGGCCTCGTGCACCTCGGCCACGAGGGCCGTCACCTCCGGCCCGGACGGGGTGGGCTCGTACCCGTCGTACCGCACGGCCCCCACGACCGCCGCCCGCAGGGCCGTCCCGGTGGGCGCGGGGTGGGGCCGGCCGCCGTCCGTGCCGGGCGTGACGGCGTTGACGAGCGCGACCGTGGCGTCGAGCACCGCGTCGACGTGACTGTTGAAACGCATGTCTGAGGTTACCTAGGCTCGGGAGAGTGTCACTGCTCACCAAGCCTACGTCAGTCACGGGTGTCCTCGTCGCCGCACGGGTCGTCAACCGCCTCGGGGGCGCCGGGATGGCCTTCCTCGGGGTGCGGATGACCCGCGACCTCGGGATGCCCCTCGAGGCGACCACCCTCGTCCTCGCCGCCTTCGGCCTGGCCACCATCCCCTCCCGAGTGCTCGGGGGAGTGCTCACGACGCGGTGGGGACCGCGGCCGGCGCTCGTCGCGGGCCTCGCCGCCGCCGGGGTGGCCCAGGCCGTCGTCGCGGCCGGGAGCACGGTGGCCGTCGTCGTCGCCGGGGTGGTCCTCCTCGGGCTCGCCTACGAGGTGATCGAGCCCGCGACCCAGACGGCGGTCGTGGCCGGCGTCGACCCGGCCCGCCGGGCGTCGCGGTTCTCGCTGCTCTGGGCGAGCCTCTCCGTGGCCGGGGTGCTCGCGGGCGTCCTCGCGGCCTTCGTCACGCAGTGGGGCGTCGGCGCGCTCTTCGCCGTCGACGCGGCGACCAGCCTCGCGGCGGCCGCCCTCGTCGCCCTGCTCCTGCCACGCCTCCCGGTCCACCGCGTGCACCGCGCCTGGCGGGCGGCCCTGCGGCCGCGGGTGCTCGGGTGGAGCGCCCTGTGCACCGTCTCGGCGACGGTCGTCATGGTCGTCGTCCTGCTGCTGCCCGTCGTCGTCGATCGGGCCGGGCACCCGCCGACGCTCACCGCGTGGCTGCTCGTCGCCGGGGCCGCGAGCGCGCTCGGCACCCAGCGACTGCTCGCCCGGGTCGAGGCGCGGGCCCCCACCCACCACGTCCTCGCCGCGGGGTTCCTCCTGTTCGCCGGGGCCCTCGCGCTCTGGTCGGTCGGTGGGGTGCGGGCGCTCGTCGCGGGCGCGGTGCTCGAGGGGGCGGCGGGCTGCCTCGTCGTCGGCCCCCAGATGGCGGTCGCCTCCCGCCTCGCGGTGCCGGGCTCGGAGGCCGCCGTCATGACCGTGCAGGGCCTGTCGTGGGGGGTCGCCTCGGTGCTGGCGCCGCTCGTCGGCGGCGCGCTCCTCGGCGAGGGCGAGCGCACCCTCTGGCTGGCCTGCGCCGCGGTGGCCGTCGTGCTGGCCACCGGGCACGCGTCGTGGCCGGCCCGCCCGGACCTCAGCCGCTCGTCGTCGGCTCGGCCATCCGCAGGAACTCGAGGTGTCGTTCGTAGTGGTCGAGGCAGTCGTGGATGACCTGCGCCGCCGACCAGCCCATGACGTCGTACCCCTGCCCGCCGTCCGCGAGGTGCACCTCGAGCCGGGCGTAGGTGTCGCGGCTCTGGATCATCCGGCCGCCGTAGGTCGGCACCGGGGCGATCTCGACCTCCACCCGGTAGACGAAGGGCGGCTCGGCGGCCGGGGTGCGGAGGGTCACCGAGGGCGCCTCGCCGTCGGCCCCGACCTCGCAGGTCGCCTCGACCTCGTGCCGGCAGAGCTCCTCGGCGACCTCGGCCAGGGCGGGGGCCACCGTGGTGTGCAGGTGCCCGACGGCGTCGTCGCGGTCGACGAAGTTCGTCGCGCGCGCCAGCCGGGCGCGCCACGAGGTGGCCCGGTCCTCCCGCCGAGCGGTCGCCGCCCGTGCCGACAGCAGGCCGTACATGCTCTGCGCCCGGCTGTCCGCGCGACGGCCCTCGACCCGCAGGGCCCGGACGAGCCCCACCATGACGAGGACGAGGACGGCGGCGAACGGCAGCCCGAAGATGATCGTCGCGTACTGCAGCGCCGTGATGCCGCCGACGAGGAGCATCGCGATGGTCAGCAGCCCGGTCGCCGCGGCCCAGGTGATGCGCAGCCAGCCGGCGGCGTCCTCGGTGAGGTCGCCGAGCCGGCTCGTGAGGTTGGCCATGACGAGCGCGCCGGAGTCGGCCGAGGTGACGTAGAAGAGCAGCCCGACGAAGAACGCGAGGCCGATGACGACCTTGCCGGCCGGGTACTGCGAGAGCAGGTCGTAGAACCCGATGCCCGTGAAGTCCTGCGCCGCCTCCGCGAAGCCGGTGTCGCCGCCGCGGATCCGTTCGATCGCGGCGTTCCCGAAGATCGAGATCCACATGACGATGTACGCGAACGGGATGACGAGGGTGCCGAGCACGAACTGCCGGATGGTCCGCCCGCGCGAGATGCGGGCGAGGAACAGCCCGACGAACGAGGCCCAGGCGACCCACCAGGCCCAGAAGAAGAGCGTCCACGTGCTCATCCACGTGGCGTTGTCGACGAACGGGAAGGTCTCCATCGTCTTGGCCGGGAAGGTGCGGAGGAAGTCGCCGACGTTGGCGACGGCCCCGTTGAGCAGCAGCGCGGTGTTGCCGGTGACGAGCACCCACGCCGCGAGCCCCAGCGCCAGGAGGACGTTGAGCTGGGACAGGAACCGGATGCCACGGTCGACGCCGGTGGTCGCGGAGACGGCCGCCATGACCACCGCGAGGGCGGCCAGCGCGATCTGGGCGCCGGTGCCGACGCCGACCCCGAAGAGCACGTTGAGCCCGACGTTGAGGAAGACGACGCCGATGCCGAGCGACGTCGCCACGCCGAAGATCGTCCCGAGCACGGCGGCGGTGTCGACGGCGTGCCCGAGCGGTCCGTCGATGCGTCGGCCGAGCACCGGGGCGAGGGCCGAGCGGACGGCGAGCGGCAGCCCCTTGCGGTAGCAGAAGTAGCCGAGCGCCAGGCCCATCAGCGCGTACATGCCCCAGCCGGTGACGCCGTAGTGGAAGAGCGTCCAGACCGTCGCGTCCCGGGCCGCCTCGATGCTCTCGGGGGCGGGGCCGCCCTCCGGCGGGGCCACGTACTGCGTGGCCGGCTCGACGACGGAGTAGAACATCACGTCCGTGCCGATGCCGGCGGCGAAGAGCATCGAGGCCCAGGCGAAAATCGAGAACTCCGGGCGCGAGTGGTCGGGGCCCAGACGGACGTCGCCGTAGCGGGACAGGCCGAGCCAGACGACGAAGCCGAGCACCGCCGTCGCGAGGAGCACGTAGAACCAGCCGAACCACTCGGTGGCCCACGTCGTCACGGCGCCGAGAGCACTCTCGGCCGACGACGGTGCGAGGAGCCCCCAGAGCGCCACCACGAGGACGCCGACGAGCGAGGCCGCGAACACCGGCATCCGCACCGGTGGCCCGCCGAGCACTCCCGTCGTCCCGGAGCCCACCGGCGGCGGCCCCTCCGGCGAGACGTCGGTCGGCGGGCTGTCGGTGGCGGCGCTCATCGGGTCCTCCTGGGTGGGGCGGTCAGGGCGTGGGCGGGTCGAGCGGGCTGCCGGCGCGCACGTCGTACCAGGGCGCGTCCGAGGGCGGCAGCGGGGTGGCGCCGCTGATGAGGTCGGCGGCCTTCTCGGCGAGCATGACGACCGGCGCGTAGATGTTGCCGTTCGTCACGTACGGCATCGCGCTGGCGTCGACGACGCGCAGGCCCTCGGTGCCGTGCACGCGCATCGACGTCGGGTCGAGCACCGAGAGGTCGTCGGTGCCCATCCGGGCCGTGCAGCTCGGGTGGAGGGCGGTCTCGGCGTCGGCGCGGACCCAGTCGAGGATCTCCTCGTCGGTCTCGACCGTCGCCCCGGGAGAGATCTCGCCGCCGTCGTAGGGCGCGAGGGCGGGCTGGGACAGGATGTCGCGCGAGACCCGGATCGCCTCGATCCACTCGCGCCGGTCCTGGTCGGTCGAGAGGTAGTTGAACTGCATCGCCGGCTTCATCCGGGGGTCGGTGCTGCGGATGCGCAGCCAGCCCCGGGCGTCGGAGTACATCGGCCCGATGTGCACCTGGTAGCCGTGGCCCTCGACCGGGCTCGAGCCGTCGTAGCGGATCGCGATCGGCAGGAAGTGGAACATGAGGTTCGGGTAGTCGACGTCGTCGTTGCTGCGGACGAAGCCGCCGCCCTCGAAGTGGTTGGTCGCCCCGAGGCCCTTGCGCAGGAACAGCCACTCCGCCGCCAGCTTCGGCCGGTTGCGGTAGGCGAGCCCGGGCGCGATCGACACCGGCTGCGTGCACGCGTGCTGGATGTAGACCTCGAGGTGGTCCTGGAGGTGCTCGCCGACGCCGCGCAGCCCGGAGACGACGTCGATGCCGAGCGGCCGGAGCAGCTCGGGGTCGCCGACGCCGGAGAGCTGGAGCAGCTGTGGGGTGTTGATCGCCCCGCCGGAGAGGATGACCTCGCCGGCCCGCACCGTGTGGCGCCGACCGAACGCGAGGTACTCGACACCGACCGCGCGGGTGCCCTCGAAGAGCACCTTCGTCGTCAGCGCGAGGGTGCGGACGTGGAGGTTCGGCCGGTCCATCACCGGGTGCAGGTAGGCGCGCGCGGCGGAGAGGCGCCGGCCGCGGTGGACGTTGCGGTCGAAGGGCGCGAAGCCCTCCTGCCGGTAGCCGTTGACGTCGGTGGTGCGCGGGTACCCGGCCTGGACGGTCGCCTCGAAGAAGGCGGTGAAGAGGGGGTTGGTGGCCGGGCCGCGCTCGAGGACGAGCGGCCCGTCGCCGCCGCGCCACTCGTCGGCGCCGGCGAGGCAGTTCTCCATCCGCTTGAAGTAGGGCAGGCAGTGGGCGTAGTCCCAGTCGGCCATCCCCGGGTCGGCGCCCCAGCGCTCGTAGTCCTTGGGGTTGCCGCGCTGGAAGATCATCCCGTTGATCGAGCTCGACCCGCCGAGCACCTTGCCGCGGGCGTGGTAGACCCGCCGCCCGTTCATGTGCGGCTCCGGCTCGGACTCGTACTTCCAGTCGTAGAACCGGCTGCCGATGGGGAAGGGCAGGGCCGCCGGCATGTGGATGAACGGGTCGAGCTTCAGGTCGTTGCGGCCGGCCTCGAGGACGAGGACGCTCGTGCCCGGATCGGCCGAGAGGCGGTTGGCGAGGACGCATCCGGCGCTGCCGCCCCCGACGACGACGTAGTCGACCCGGTCGGGGACCTCGGCCATCGTCGTCCGGTCGCGCAGCCGCCGGGCGGTGTCGGTGACGCGGTCGGTGATGCTCACGAGAACCACCCCGTCGGTGCCGGCTCGGTGTTCTCCCACACGTGCTTGGTCTCCTGGTACTCCTCGAGGCCGAGCTCACCGAGCTCGCGGCCGATGCCGGACTGCTTGTGCCCGCCCCACTCGGCGGGGGCGACGTAGGGGTGGTAGTCGTTGACCCACACCGTGCCGAGCCGCAGCGCCCGGGCCACGCGCCGGGCCCGCTCGGGGTCGCCGGTCCACACCGCACCGGCGAGGCCGTAGCGGGTCGCGTTGGCGAGGCGGACCGCCTCCTCCTCGGTGCGGAAGGTCTCGACGGTGAGGACCGGGCCGAAGGACTCCTCCTGGACGACGTGCATGTCGACGCTGCACCGGTCGAGGACGGTCGGCAGGTAGTAGTAGCCGCTCGCGAGTCGCTCGTCGTCGGGGCGGGCTCCGCCGCAGCGCAGCCGGGCGCCCTCGGCGAGCCCGGTCGCGACGTAGTCCTCGACCTTCTTCAGGTGCTCGGCGCTGGTCAGGGACCCGGTCTGGGCGTCCTCGTCGAACGGCGGGCCCATCCGGATGGCCCCGGCGCGCTCGACGATCGTGTCGACGACCTCCTCCGCGATGGACTCCTCGACGAGGAGGCGGGCGCCGGCCGAGCAGACCTGCCCGGAGTGCAGGAACACCGCCGTCATCGCGTTGTCGATCGCGGCCTCCCGGTCGGCGTCGGCGAAGACGATGTTCGGGTTCTTGCCGCCGAGCTCGAGGGCGACCCGCTTGACGGTGTCGGCGGACTGCTTCATGAGGTGCTTGCCGACGGCGAGGCTGCCGGTGAACGACACGAGGTCGACGCGTGGGTCGGTGGACAGCGGGCCGGCGCACCCGGGGCCGGTGCCGAGGACGAGGTTGGCGACGCCGGCCGGCACCCCGGCCTCCTCGATCGCGCGGACCATGAGGATGGTCGAGTGCGGCGTGATCTCGCTCGGCTTGAGGACGAACGTGCTGCCCGCGAGCAGGCACGGCGCGACCTTCCAGCTGGCCTGCAGCAGCGGGTAGTTCCACGGCGTGATGAGCGAGCAGACGCCGATCGGCTCGCGGACGACCCGGCTGCGCACGTGCGGCTGGCCGGGGTCGACCTCGCGGACGCGCTCGACCTCCTCGCCCTTGCCGGCGTAGAACCGGAAGACGCTGACGACGTCGGCGACGTCGAGCTTCGCCTCCTCGAAGCGCTTGCCGGTGTCGAGCGCCTCGGCCCGGGCGATCTCGTCGGTGTCGCGCTCGAGCAGGTCGGCGACCCGGCCGAGGAGGGCGGCCCGCTCGGTGGGCGGGGTGTCGCGCCAGCGGCCGTCGTCGGCGGCGCGGCGGGCGGCGTCGACGGCCCGCAGGGTGTCGGTCTCGTCGGCCTCGTCGACCTCGCCGACGGTGGTGCCGTCGGCGGGGCAGACGATGGTGCGACGACCTCCGGCAGCGGCGCCGACCCAGGCGCCGTCGAGGTACAGGTCGGCCATGGTCGTCCTGACTGTCGGGGTGGGGGACGGATGGACCAGCCTGTCGGAGAGCCGCTCCGGCCGTCAAGGAGCGCTGGTCGAGCGGCTGCTCCGGGGGGCCCGGTGCCCGGGCCGCAGCGCCCCTGTGACCCGCGTCGCGGATCCGGGTCCGGCTGTCCCGGAGGCGCGTAGCGTCGAGGGCGGGAGGTCGGTCATGGTCGCCACGAAGCCCTCGTCACGACGCTGCACACCATCGAGGGGGCGCGGCCGACGACGGGTGCAGTGGCCCCTCCGGGTGGCCGGGGCGGTGGTCGCCGGCGTCGTCCTGCTGCCCGTCGCCCACGTCCTCGCCTGGCGGGCGCGGTGGCAGCCGGGCCTCGACCTCCTGCGCCGCATCCACCGCCGGGTCCGCCCGCTGATGATGGGCAGTGCAGGCCGGCCGGGGAGGGAGCTGGCCGCCGTGCACCACACGGGCCGGCGGACGGGGCGGCCGTACGCCACGCCCGTGTGGGCGCACCGCGTCGGGGACGCGTTCTACGTCGGGCTGCCCTACGGCACGACGACCGACTGGGTGCGCAACGTCCGGGCCGCCGGCGGGTGCGTCGTCGAGCGCGACGGCGTGCGCCACGAGGTGGCGGCCCCGTCCTTCGTTGGGCTCGACGGCCTGCCGCCGGAGCTCGGTCCGCGCCGGGCGGGCTTCCGTCGCCTGGGGGTCACGACCTTCCTGCGGCTCGAGGTGCGCTCCCCGGCGACGGCGTCCTGACGCGGCCGGGGCGCGCTCGCCTACGTACGGCCGTCGCGCGGGACGTGAGCGAGGATCGCGTCGACGACCTCGGCCAGCGGGGCCGTCGCGTCGATCCGGATCCCGTCCGGGACGCCCTCCCCGGTGCGGTGCAGGCGCTCCACGAGCGCCCGCTCCTCGGGATCCGCGCCGAACTCGTCGGCCGGCCGCTCGTCGAGCCGGCGGCGCAGGGTCTCCTCGTCCACGGTCAGGACGAAGACGCCGTCGAGCAGGTCGACGAAGCCCGCGACGTTGCGCGACCCGCCGCAGAGGAAGGTCACCGGGTGCGCGGGGTCGGCCACCAGCCGCCGCACGGCCGAGACGTCCCAGAGGTGCGTCCAGTGCGTCGGCTCGCCCGTCCAGGGCTCGCCGGTGAGCGGGTCACCGACGTAGGCGAGGTCGGTGTCGCCGTTGACGGCGTGGTGCCCGCGGCGCCGCAGCTCGTGGCACACGCTCGTCTTGCCGCTCGTGGAGACGCCCTCGACGAGGTAGTTCCGGTGGCCCACGGCCGCCACGGTACGCGGCCCGGGACCCTTCCGGACCGGGGCCGCGCGGCGGTACCGTCCGAGGTCACAGGTGTGGGAGGTGGCGCCATGTCCACGATCGCCGACCGGGTCCGTGAGTCCGCCGCGCGCGAGTTCGTCGGGCGCCGCCGCGAGCTCGACCTCCTCGGCGACGCGGTCCGCGCCGACGAGCCGCCCTTCCTCGTCGCGTTCGTCCACGGTCCGGGGGCATCGGCAAGAGCAGCCTCGTGCGCCGCGTCGTCGACGGCCTGCCCGCCGCCGTCCGCTGCCTCCGGCTCGACGGCCGCGACGTCGAGCCGACCCCCGAGGGGTTCTGCCGGGCCGTCGGCCGGGCGCTCGGTCTGCCCGACGAGCACCCGACGCCGACCCGGCTCGCGCGGGCCCTCGACGACGGCCGCACCGTGCTCGTCGTCGACACCTACGAGGTCCTCGGCCTGCTCGACGCCTGGCTGCGCACCCGCTTCCTGCCCGCGCTGCCGGCGAGCACGCTGACCGTCCTCGCGGGCCGCGACCGCCCGGCCGCCGCGTGGTACTCGGCCCCCGGGTGGGGCGGTCTGGTCACCGAGCTGCCGCTCGGGCCCCTCACCCCGGACGAGGCCGCCGCGCTGCTGCGCTCGCGGGGGCTCGACGCGGCCGCTGCGGCGCGGGCGGCCGAGTTCGCGCGGGGCCATCCGCTCGCCCTCGAGCTCGCGGCGGCCGCCGTCCGAGCCGACCCCGGCGAGGTGCGCGACGCCCCGAGCGCGCCGGCCGGCCTCCTCGAGTCCTTCCTCGGTGGGCTGCCCGCCACCACGGTCGAGGCCGTCGAGGCAGCGGCCACCGTGCGCCGCGTGACCCTGCCCGTGCTCGCCGCCCTCCTCGACGACGACGGCGAGCGGTTCCACCGGCTCCGCGAGCTGCCGTTCGTCGAGACGACGGAGGAGGGCCTGCTCCTCCACGACGTCGTCCGCGACACCGTCGGCCAGGACCTCTCGGTGCGCGACCCCGCGCGTCGCCGCGACTACCGCCGACGGGCCCTCGAGCACCTCACGACCCGGGTGTCCGGCGGGGACCCGTGGCGGCACACCGCCGACCTCATGTTCCTCATCGAGAACCCGGTGGTGCGCGACGCCTGCTTCCCGAGCGCGCGCCCCGAGCACGCGGTCGAGCCCGCCGGCCCGGGCGAGCGTGCAGCCGTCCTCGACATCGCCGGCGCCCACGAGTCCGCGGGCTCGGCGCGCCTGCTCGCGCAGTGGTGGGACCGGCACCCCGGCTCGTTCTCGGTGGCGCGCAGGCCGGACGGGCAGGTCGAGGCCTTCGTCCAGATCATCGAGCTCGCCGACGTCGCGCCGGACCTGCTGGCCACCGACCCGGTGGCCGCGGCGTGGCGCGCGCACCTCGACGCCCACCCGCTCGGACCCGACGCCACCGTCCTCGCGATGCGGCGCTGGCTCGGGCGCGACTCCGGCGAGCTGCGCTCCCCGCCGGTCTCGGCCTGCTGGCTCGACGTCAAGCGCGTCTACATGCAGCTGCGCCCGCGGCTGCGGCGCATCTACTCCGTCGTCGTCGACCTCGGGCGGCTCGGGCCGATCTTCGTGCCGCTCGGCTTCGCCCCCGTCGGCGAGCCGGTCGAGCTCGACGGCGTGCGCGCCCAGCCGGTCTGCCTCGACTTCGGCCCCGGGAGCGTCGACGGGTGGCTGGCCCGGCTCGTCGGCGCCGAGACGACGCCGGCCCCGGACGCGCCCCCGCCCGGTCCGTTCCTCACCGGGCTGACCAGCCGCGAGCTCGAGGTGCTCCGCCTCGTCGCGGCGGGCCGCACCAACCGGGAGGTCGGCGAGCTGCTCTTCATCAGCGCGAAGACGGCCAGCCGCCACCTGTCGAACATCTTCGACAAGCTCGACGTGCGCACCCGGGCCGAGGCGGCGCGCATCGCCGCGGAGGGCGGGCTCACCGCACCGCCGTCCTGAGCAGCACCGACGTCGGCCCTACGACATCCGGGTCACGACGACGACGTGATCGCCCGATGCGGCCACCTGCGGCCCGTTCGTAGCGTCGTGGGGGTCAGCTCGTCGCACCCCCAGGAGGTTCCCGTGCACGCCGTCGTCATCACCTTCGACCTCGTCGACATGTCCCCGGAGCAGTACGCCCGGGTCGCCGCCGAGCTCGCACCGTCGTTCGAGGCGCTCCCGGGCCTGCTCACCAAGGTGTGGCTCGAGGACGTCGAGCACGCCCGGCGCGGCGGCTTCTACCTCTTCGCCGACGCGGCCTCGGCCGACGGCTTCCTCGGGTCGGCCCTGGCCCGCGGGGTCGCCGAGAACCCGCACTTCGCCGGTCTCGAGGCCCGGCGCTTCGCCGTCGACGAGACGACGACCGCGCTGACCCAGCCGCGGGTCGTCGTCGTGTCCACCCCGGTCGGCGCCTGAGCGCCGCGCCACCCACCACCACTCACACCGCAGGAGGTCGTCGTGCCGTTCATCGACGTCAAGGTCATCGCCGGGGTCTTCTCTCCGGAGCAGAAGCAGGAGGTCGTGCGCCGGGTCACCGACGCCATGGTCTCGGTCGCGGGCGAGAACCTGCGCCCGGTCACGTGGTGCGTCGTGCAGGAGGTGCCGAGCGGCGAGTGGGGCATCGGTGGTCAGCCGATGACCACGGCCGACGTGCGGGCCCTCGCGGCCGGGGCACCTCCCGGCTGAGCGCGGGGAGGGGAGGCCGTCAGCACTCGATGACGTTGACGGCCAGCCCGCCGCGCGCGGTCTCCTTGTACTTGACCTTCATGTCACGACCGGTGTCGCGCATCGTCTTGATGGCCTTGTCGAGCGAGACCACCGCGCTGCGGCCGTCGCCGCGCAGCGACAGGCGGGCGGCGGTGATCGCCTTGACCGAGGCGACGGCGTTGCGCTCGATGCAGGGGATCTGCACGAGGCCGCCGACCGGGTCGCAGGTCAGGCCGAGGTTGTGCTCGATGCCGATCTCGGCGGCGTTCTCGACCTGGCGCGGGGTGCCGCCGAGGACCTCGGCCAGCGCTCCGGCGGCCATCGAGCAGGCCGACCCGACCTCGCCCTGGCAGCCGACCTCGGCGCCGGAGATCGAGGCGTTCTCCTTGTAGAGCGTGCCGATGGCGGCCGCGGTGAGGAGGAAGCGCACGACGCCGTCGTCGTCGGCGCCGGGGACGAAGCGCGTGTAGTAGTGCAGGACCGCCGGGATGATGCCCGCCGCACCGTTCGTCGGTGCGGTGACGATGCGTCCGCCCGAGGCGTTCTCCTCGTTGACGGCGAGGGCGTAGAGCGTGACCCAGTCCATCGCGGCGAGCGGGTCGCCGGCGTGCTCGCGCCGCAGCTGGCGCACGAGCCGGGGGGCGCGGCGCTGCACGCGCAGCCCGCCGGGCAGGACGCCGTCGGTGCGGCACCCGTTGTCGACGCACTCCTGCATGACCTCCCAGAGGTGCAGCAGCCCGGAGCGGACCTCGGCCTCGGTGCGCCACGACAGCTCGTTGGCGAGCATGACGCCGCTGACCGGCAGGCCGCTCTCGTCGCACTGGGCCATCAGCTGCTCGCCGGTGGTGAACGGGTACCGGACGGGGGTGTGGTCGGGGACGATCTCGCCCTGACCCACCTCGTCCTGGTCGAGGACGAATCCGCCTCCGACGGAGTAGTACTCGCGCGTGCGCAGCGGCTGCTCGCCCTCGGTGGGCTCCGGGGAGACCCACGCCGTGAAGCGCATGCCGTTGGAGTGGAAGGGGAGGGTGGCGCGGCGGTGGAGGACGACGTCGGCGTCGGGGTCGCAGCGGACGTCGTGGGTGCCGCCGAGGTGGAGCACGCCGGCCGAGCGCACCTCGTCGACCCGGCCCTCGGCGGCGCGCGGGTCGGTGGTCTCGGGGGTCTCGCCCTCGAGACCGAGGAGCACCGCCTTGACCGACCCGTGCCCGTGGCCGGTGGCCCCGAGCGAGCCGAAGAGCTCGGCGCGCACCCGGCCCACGCGGTCGAGGAGGCCGGCCTCGCGCAGCCCGGTGACGAAGGTGTGCGCGGCGCGCATCGGGCCGACGGTGTGCGAGCTCGAGGGCCCGATGCCGACGGAGAACAGGTCGAAGGAGGAGATGGCCATGGCGGGCTCAGTGTGTCATCCGTCGGCGCGTCCTGGGGACGGCGCGGGAGGAGGGTCGGTGGCAGCGGCTACCGTCGGAGGGGTGAGCACGACGGGGGAGCAGGTGCGGCCGCAGCAGGCGGCCTTCCCGGGCATGCCCGAGCCGCTGTGGGGCGGCAGCCCGAGCAAGCTGCTCGCCTTCCTCGACTGCCCGCGCCGCTACCGGATGCAGTACCTCGACACCCCGCGCCCACCCGCACGGGCGCAGCGGGCGCACACCTCGCTCGGCAACTCCGTGCACAACGCGCTGCGCGACTGGTGGGACGCCCCGCAGCGCACGCCCGAGGCCGGTGGGCGGCTCGTCGAGAAGGCCTGGATCGACGTCGGCTTCCGCGACGCCGAGCAGTCCGGCCGCTGGCGGGCGCGGATGCGCGACGCCGTGGCGGCCTACCTCGAGTCCGCCGGCCCGCTGCCGCGTCCCGTGGGCATCGAGCGCACGGTGTCGTTCGTCAGCGACGACCTGCGCGTCCAGGGCCGCATCGACCGCCTCGACGACCGCGACGGCGAGCTCGTCGTCGTCGACTACAAGACCTCGCGCCAGGTGCCCACCGACGACGACGCGCGCACCTCGCTGCCGCTGGCGCTCTACGCGGCCGCGGTCTGGAAGATGTTCCGCCGCCCGGTGCGCCGCGTCGAGCTGCACCACGTCCCCTCGGGCACGGTCGCCGCGCACGAGCACACCGGCGAGTCCGTCGGCCGGCACGTCGAGCGGGCGCGCTCGATCATGCGCGACGCCCGGCGGGCCGACGCCGACTTCGCCCGGCACGGTGCGCAGTCCTCGATGTTCCCCGCCGTCACCGGGCCGCTCTGCGGCTGGTGCGACCTGCGCGCCCACTGCCCGGAGGGGCAGGCGGCGGCTCCCGAGAAGGCCGACTGGGCCGCGCTCGAGGACTGAGGGCGACCGGCGGGTCAGCCCAGCTCCTCGAGCACGGCGGGCAGCACCTCGTGCATGTCGCCGATGACGGCGTAGTCGGCCTTGGTGACCATCGGGGCGTCCGGGTCGGTGTTGACGGCGATGATCGTCCGGCTCGACGCGCAGCCCGCCCAGTGCTGGATCGACCCGGAGATGCCGCACGCGAGGTAGAGGTCGGGGGCGATCCGCGAGCCGGTCTGGCCGACCTGCTCGTGGTGCGGCCGCCAGCCGAGCGAGGTGACGACCCGCGAGACCCCGACGGCCCCGCCGAGCCGCGTGGCGAGGGCGTCGACGGCCGAGAAGCCGTCCGGCCCACCGGCGCCGCGGCCCGCCCCGACGACGACCCGCGCTCCCGTGAGCCCCGAGGTGTCGGCCTGCTCGCGCTTCTCGACCCGCGCCACCTGGGCCCGCAGGTCCCGGGGGTCGACGGCGACGGCGAGCCGGGAGACCGTCGCCTCGCCCGCGGCGTCGGCCGGCTTCGGGTCGACGGCGTGACCGGCCATCGTCATCAGCCGCACCCGGCTGTCGACGGTGGCCCGTTCGAGGGCGGCCCCACCGACCACCTGGCGCTGGACGACGAGCGGGTCCAGCGACTCGACGGCGACGACGTTGGCGGCCATCCGCAGGTTCCGGCGGGCCGCGACGTGGGCGAGCACCTCCATGCCCCGCCCGGTGCCGGGGGCGAGCACGACGTTCGCCCGGGCGGCCCGACCGGCGGCCTCGACGACCGCCGCCCAGGCCGCCGCGGCGTAGCGCTCGAGGGCGGGGTCGACGGCCTCGTGCACGACGACGACGCCCATCTCGCGGCAGTCGGCGACCACCGCCTCGCCGGCCTCCCCGACGACGACGGCGTGCAGGTCGCCGGCGCCGAGCGAGCGCGCGAAGGTGAGGGTCTCGCGGGAGACGAGGGAGGCGCGGCCCTCCTCGACCTCGACGAGGACGACGACGCTCATCCGTGCACCACCTTGAGCTCGCGCAGCACGGCCACGAGGGCCGGTGCGGCAGAGGGTCCTTCGCCGAGGACGGTCACCTCGCTGGGTGGCGGCTCGGGCACGGTCAGGGCGTCGCGGCCCGAGCCCGACGCGGTGCCCGACCAGGCGACGGTCTCGACCTCGGCCTTCTTGGCGCGCATCCGGCCCATGACGCTCGGGTACCTCGGCGCGACGCCGCCCTCGAGGACGGTGGCGACCGCCGGCAGGTCGACCTCGTAGACCTCGGTGCCCTCCGGCCCCTCCCCGCGCAGGGTCGCCCGGTCACCCTCGACCTCGACGGTCTGGATGCCGGCGACGACCGGCCGGTCGAGGAGGTAGGACAGCCGGATCCCGACCTGGAAGTCGCCGGTGTCGGCGGCGTCGTTGCCGAGCAGGACGAGGTCGTACCCCGTGCCGGCGGCCTCCCGGCCCTGCACCGCCTCCGCGATCGCGGACGCGACGTCGGCCGGACCGAGCAGGTCGGCGTCGGCCTCGACGAGGATGCCGTCGGTGGCGCCGACGGCGATGCCCGAGCGGATCTGCTCGATGCTGTCCTCGGACCCGACCGAGAGCACGGTGACGGTCCCGCCGGACGGCTCGGCGAGCTGTACGGCCAGCGCGACCGCAGCCTCCTCGTGCGCGCTCGTCGTGTACCCGGCGAACCGGCCGTCGACGCGCAGCCCGTCGGGCGTGAGCACCACCTCGCCGGTCGGGTCGGGGACCCGCTTGACGCAGACGAGGACGTTGGTCACGCCAGCCCCCGGATCCGGGCGTTCTCGGGGTCGAAGAGCGGCGTCGCGTCGACGGCGGCGACGGTGACCGGGTAGAGCTCCTCCATGTACGACACGGCGAGCTGGTTGCCGAGGGTCGCCTGGTCCGGCGGGAGGAAGGCCATGAGCACGTGCTTGCCGAGGCTGGGGGCGGACCCCGCCGTCGTGACGTAGGGGTGGTGGCCGTGGCCGTCGGTGAGCGTGCCGCCCTCGCGGGTGAGGATCGGCTCGCCGCCGAGCATGTAGCGCTTCACGCCGCTCGCCGACGTGTGGTCGTCGACGGTCAGGGAGCAGAGCACGGCCTTCGGCGCCTCGCCGGCCTGGGCCACGACGGCCTCCTTGCCGATGAAGTCCTGCTCCTTCCACTTCGCGCGCGACATGCCGGTCTCCATCAGGGTGCGCTCGGTGTCGAGCTCGTACCCGTACGCGCGGTAGCCCTTCTCGATGCGGCCGGTCGTGCCGTAGACACCGATGCCGACGGGGACCATCCCGAGCGGGGTCCCGGCCTCGAGGAGCCTCTGCCAGAGGGCCGCTCCCGACTCGATGGGTACGTACAGCTCCCAGCCGTACTCGCCGACGTACGAGATGCGGGAGGCGAGCACCGACAGCGTGCCGACCTCGACCTCGCGGCAGGTGCCGAACGGGAACCCGGTGTGCGACATGTCCGCCGAGGTGACCGACGAGACGATCTCGCGGGCCTTCGGGCCCCAGACGCCGATGGTCGTCCAGGCCGAGGTGAGGTCGACGACGACGGCGCCGCCGTCCTCGGGCATGCGGTCGGAGAACCACTTCTTGTCGGCCATGCCGTGCGCGCCACCGGTGACGACCCGGAACCGGTCGTGGGCCAGGCGCATCACCGTGAGGTCGGAGCGGAAGCCGCCGGTCTCGTCGAGCACGGGGGTGTAGACGACGCGGCCGATGCGGACGTCGGCCTGCGCGACGATGATCCGCTGCACGGCCTCGAGCGCCTTCGGCCCGACGACGTCGAAGATCGCGAACGCCGAGAGGTCGACGAGACCGGCCGTCTCGCGCATCTGGAGGTGCTCGGCGTTGATGATCGGGCTCCACCAGCGGGCGTCCCACTCGTGCTCGCGCGGCATCGTCTGCTCGGGGCCGAACTTCTCGACGAGCCCGGCGTTCGAGGTGTACCAGTGCGGGCGCTCCCAGCCGGCGGCCTCGTAGAACACCGCGCCGAGCTCCTTCTGGGACTCGTGCATCGGCGCGAGGCGCACGTTGCGGTTGCTCGTGTACTGCTCGCCCGGGTGCACGATGCCGTAGGTCTTGATGAACGACTCCGACGTGCGCGCCTTGACGTGCGCGCGGGTCTTCTGGTGCGGGTGGAAGCGCGCGATGTCGCTGTGCCCCAGGTCGATCTCGGGGTTGCCGTGGGTCATCCACTCGGCGACGGCCCGGGCGGTGCCGGGGCCCTCCTTGATCCACACGGCGGCCGCCGACCAGAGGCCCTTGACCTCCGGGGTCTCGCCGAGGATCGGGTAGCCGTCGGGGGTCAGCGAGAGCAGGCCGTTGATGGCGTAGCGGATCTCGGCGCGCTCGTCGCCGAGCAGCTCGGGCATCAGCTCGAGGGCCTGCTCGAGCTGGGGGTCGAAGTCGTCCTCGGTGAACGGCAGCTCGGTGGGGGAGAGCTTGCTCTGCTCGATGGACGGGATGTCCTCGGGGTCCCAGAGGATCGCGCGGTGGGCGTAGGAGCCGACCTCCATGTCGGAGCCGTGCTGGCGCTCGTAGCAGAAGGTGTCCATGTCGCGCACGATCGGGAAGCTGATCTCTCCCGGCCGCTCGGCGAGCACCTCGCACGGACCGACCGAGATCATCTGGTGCACGGCCGGGGTCAGCGGGATGTGGGCGCCGGCCATCCGCGCGATCTTCGGGCTCCACACACCGCAGGCGATGACGACGGTCTCGGCCTCGATGGTGCCCTGGTTGGTCTCGACGGCGCGGATCCGACCGCCCTCGACGACCATGCCGGTGACCTCGACGTTCGGCACCGTGGTGAGCGCGCCCTTCTCGACCGCGCGCTCGCGCATGATCGTGCCGGCCCGCAGGCTGTCGACGACGCCGACGGTCGGGAACCACGCGGCGCCGATGATGACGTCCTTGTCGAGGAAGGGCACCTTCTCGGCGACCTGCTCGGGGGTGACCAGCTCGGCGGGGATGCCCCAGGCCTTGGCGCTGCTCATCCGGCGGCGCAGCTCCTCCATCCGCTCCTCGGTGCGCGCGACCTCGAAGCCGCCGGACTCGGTGAAGACGTCGAGCTCCTTGTACTGGCGCATCGAGTCGAGGGTGATGTCGGCGAACTCGCGCGAGTGGTCGACCGGGAAGATGAAGTTGCTCGCGTGGCCGGTGGAGCCGCCGGGGTTGGGCAGCGGCCCCTTGTCGAGCTGGACGATGTCGGTCCAGCCGAGCTCGGCGAGGTGGTACGCGAGCGAGTTCCCGACGATCCCCGCGCCGATGACGACGCAGCGGGCGGAGGAGGGGAGAGCGGCCATCGAACGGTCCTTCCGGGCGTGCCAAGTGGTGCGTGATACGCAACAGGTCGCACATGGTGCAACACGAGGTCACAGTCTGGCAGACCCGCTGCCCGCTGCCAACCACCCGTCCACGACCGGGACGGGTGGTCGGCGGCGGGGGTGCCTCAACCCTCGGTGCGCGCCGGCTCGACGACCGGGCGCTCGCCCGGGTGCTCGCGCAGGTGGCGACGGATCGGGCCGCGCAGGGTGGACTCGAAGGTCTCCTCGCGCAGCGACTTCCACAGCGAGACGCACAGGCCGATGAGCACCATGAGGAAGGGGAACCCGATGATGATGACGCCGGTCTGCAACGCGCTCAGGCCGCCCGCGAAGAGCAGGACGACGGCGATCGCGCCGGTGGCCACGCCCCAGAAGACGACGAGGCCGCGGTTCGGCTCCTCGTCGCCGTTCTGGCTGAGCATCCCCATGACGATCGAGGCCGAGTCGGCGCCGGTGACGAAGAAGATCGCGATGAGGAAGACCGCGAGCACGACGGTCACCGTCGAGAGCGGGAACGAGCGCAGCGTGTCGAACAGGGTCGTCTCGAGCCCCGCGTCGACGAGCGCCTTCATGTCCTTGCCCTGGGTCAGCTGCAGGTCGAAGGCCGAGCCGCCGAGGATCGAGAACCACACGAAGGAGACGAGCGAGGGGATGGCGATGACGAAGACGACGAACTGGCGGATGGTGCGGCCCTTGGAGATGCGGGCGATGAACATCCCGACGAAGGGGGTCCACGAGACCCACCAGGCCCAGTAGAAGATCGTCCAGCCGTTGAGCCACTCGGCGCCGCCGAAGACGCCGGTGCGGAAGCTCATCGTCGGCAGGTGGGTGAGGTAGCCGCCGAGCGACTCGGTGAAGGTCGAGAGGATGAAGACCGTCGGGCCGACGACGAAGAGGAAGAACACGAGCAGGGCGGCCGCGACCGCGTTGGCGTTCGACAGCCACTTGATGCCCTTGTCGATGCCGCTGACCGCCGAGACGACGAAGCAGAGGGTGAGCACCGCGATGACGACGGCCGCGGCGGTCGTGCCGTAGCCGCTCTTGCCGAAGACGTTCGCCAGGCCGCCGGTGATCTGCAGGGCGCCGAGCCCGAGCGAGGTGGCCGAGCCGAAGAGCGTCGCGAGGATCGCGAGGATGTCGATGCCCTTGCCGGCCGGTCCGTCGGCGTGGCGGCCGATGAGCGGCCGGAAGGCGGCGCTGATGAGGTTGCCGCTGCCCTTGCGGTAGGCGAAGTAGGCGATGGTCAGGCCGATGACGGCGTACATCGCCCAGGGGTGGAAGCCCCAGTGGAAGAACGTGTACTCCATCGCGAGGTGGGCCGCCTCCTCGCTCCCCGGCTCGGCGAGCCCGAGGGGCGGGGTGTTGAGGTGGGTCAGCGGCTCGGCGACGCCGTAGAACATCAGACCGATGCCCATGCCGGTCGCGAACATCATCGAGACCCACGAGAACGTCGAGAACTCGGGTTCGGAGTCGTCGGGGCCGAGCTTGATGTTGCCGTACCGGGTCGCGGCGAGGAAGGCGCTGAAGAGCACGAAGCCGCCGCTGGTCAGGACGAAGAACCAGCCGAAGTTCTCGGTGATCCAGCCGAGGACGTTGCCCCCGGACTCGCCGAAGCCCTCGTTGTCGATCGCGCCGTACAGCAGGAAGACGAGGGCCAGTCCGGCCGCCGTGCCGAAGACGACGGTGTCGACGCGCCCGCGCGGGCGGTGGCCGTCGGGATGCTCCTGCTCGACTCTCTCGGGTGCGCTCGTGGCCATGGGTGGTCCCTTCGTCGTTGCGCTGGACGGAACGCTGTGCGCATCACACAACACAGGCAGTGTGATCCAGGTCACCCGACGCGTCAACGGCCGAGGCCGGACCGTCACCCGCGGGAGCGGGGACGATCCGGCCTAGAGGAGTCCGGCGGGGCGTCAGCCGAGCCAGGCGGCGACCTTGTCCGGGTTGGCCTCCACCCACTTCTTGGCGGCGTCGTCGGGGGTCATGTTCTGGTTGGCGATCATCTCGGACACGGCGTTCTGGTCGTCATTGGTCCATTGGAACTTCTTGATGAGGTCCACTGCGGGAGAACCCGACTCGGCGAACTTCGTGGCGATCAGCTTGTTGAGCGCGTACGGCGGGTAGTCGCAGGCGACCTTCTTGGCGTCGGCGTCGCACCCGTCGGTGTACTTCGGCAGGTCGACCTTGACGAGCTTCATCTCGGAGAAGAACCACTGCGGGTCGTAGAAGTAGGCCAGCAACGGGGTCTTGTTCTTCTCGGCCTGGCGGAAGCTCGTGATGAGCGCCGCCTCCGAGCCGCCGGTGACGACCTTGTAGTCGAGCTTGAGGTTGGCCACCAGCGCCTCGTCGTTCGTGACGTACGACGGGTCGCCGTCGAGCAGCTGGCCCTTGCCGCCGGACTCCGAGGTCTTGAACATGTCGGCGTACTTGTTGAGGTTCTCCCAGTTCGTGATGTCCGGGTACTTCTCGGCCATCCACGGCGGCACGTACCAGCCGATGATCCCCTGGTTGCCGGTGAGCCCGGCGTCCTGGACGGTCTTCTGCTCGGTGATGTACTTCTTCGTGAGGTCGGCGTGTCCCCAGTTCTCGACGATGGTGTCGATGGACCCCGAGGCCATGCCCTGCCAGCCGACCTCCTCCTTGACGTCGGGGTAGGTGACGTTGCAGCCGAGCTTGGTCTTCGCGACGTAGCCGATGACGTGGGCGTTGCTCACGTAGCCGGTCCACGGGTTGACCGCGATCCGCAGGTCGCCGCAGTCCTTCCCGCCGGCCGCGGTGTCCGACCCGCCGGACTGCTCGATGTTGCCCCCGCCGCAGGCCGCGAGGCCGAGGGCCACCGCGGCGAGGCCGGCGATCAGGGGGAGCCGGGTGGTTCCTCGTGGCATTGACTTCTCCCTCTTCTGTGTCCGCGTCCTGGCGCGGGGTCGTGGTGGTGGTGCATGGTGCGCGGGGTCCGGGGCGGTCCCGTCACCGTCCGTACCGCGCGGCGGCGTACCGCGCGATCCGGTCGAGCATGATCCCCAGGGCGGTGATGGCGATGCCGGCGGCCAGGCCCTTGCCGAAGAGCTGGCCCTGGACGAAGCCCTGGACGATGAGGTAGCCGAGGCTGCCGCCACCGACCATGCCGCCGATGACGACCATCGACAGCACGTAGAGCAGGCCCTGGTTGGTCGCGAGGACGAGCGCCTCGCGGGCCATCGGCAGCTGGACCTTGGAGATCATCTGCCAGCGGGTGATGCCGGTGGAGCGGGCCGCCTCGACCGAGGTCGGCGAGACGCCCCGCACGCCGTCGGCGACGAGCTTCGTGGCGATCGGCACGGCGTAGGCGACGGCGGCCATGATCGCCGTGAAGCGGGTCGCGGCGAAGAGGGCGAGCGCCGGCACGAGGTAGACGAAGGCGGGGATGGTCTGGAAGCCGTCGAGGAAGGGCCGGATGACGGTGTCGGTGCGCCGGCCGCGGCCCATCGCCACCCCGAGGACGACGGCGATGAGCATGACGAGGAGGGTCGCGACGATCGTCATCGTCAGGGTGACCATCGCGTCGTACCAGAGCCCGGTGCCGAGGATGACGGCCTCGCAGACGGCGGTGACGACGGTGGGCCGCCAGCCGCCGAGGAGGTACGCGACGGCGAGGAGCACCAGCGCCATGACCCACCACGGCAGGTCGGACATCACCGACTGGAGCGGGTTGAGCATGCCGAGCGTCACGAGGTCCTTGAACCCGTTGGTCAGGCCGGACAGCGCGTCGACGACGGCGGTCGTCAGGTCGTTGATGTGCGTGCTCAGCGGCCCGGAGGTCAGCTCGCCGAGCAGCGGGACGGCCGAGACGTCCGGGAACTGCGAGAGCTGGAGGTAGAGGGTGGAGTAGTACGCGGCGACGAGCGCCGGCACGAGGAGCAGGCCGAGGACCAGGCGCCGGCCGCCGGGGGTGAGCCGCTTGGCCGGCTCGCCGTGCCCGCCCTCCTCGGTGGCCCAGCGGGGCAGCTTCTCCATGACGACGGTCGGTCCGCGGAAGAACCCGGGCGAGCTGACGGCCGTCACGCGCTGGCCGGCCGGTGCGGAGCGCTCGCTCGCCGCGGTCGTCGTGCGGTCGAGCATGATCGCGATGAGGACGATGCCGAGGCCGGCGACCGAGGCGGCTCCGACGTTGAGGCTCTGGAGCGCCGCGACGACCGGCTTGCCGAGGCCCGGGCCGTTGACGAGCGCGGCGATCGTCGCCATCGACAGCGCGGCCATCGTGCTCTGGTTGATGCCGACGACGATGGTGCGCTTGGCCATCGGCAGCTGGACCTGGCGCAGCAGCTGGCCCTTCGTCACCCCGAGCGAGCGGCCGGCCTCGACGGTGTTCGCCGCGACCGAGCGCAGGCCGTGCTCGGTGATGCGCACGAGCGGGGGCAGGGCGTAGATGAGGGTGAGGACGATCGCGCAGGCCGGGCCGATGCCGAAGAACAGCGCGATGGGGGTGAGGTAGGCGAACGACGGCATCGTCTGCATGACGTCGAGGACGGGGGTCATGAGGGCGGACGTGCGGTGGCTGCGGGACATCGCGATCCCCAGCGGCAGCCCGATGACGATGCAGATGAGCACCGAGACGACGGTGATGATCAGCGTGTCGACGCCGTCGGTCCACAGCCCGGCCACGCCGAGGAAGAGGAGGACGGCCGTCACGAGGAGGGTCGAGCGGAGGCCGGCGAGCGTGTAGGTCACCCACGCGGCGAGGGCGAGGACGCCCAGCCAGCCGAGGTAGGCCCCCGGCGTCACCGAGCTGAGGTGGGACTGGAGGAACCCGACGAAGGAGTCGAGCACGCTCGCGATGCTGCCGAGCACCCCGTGGAAGAACCAGTTGTCCTGCCCGAGCAGCTGCACGCGGTCGCGGACCTCGTTGAGCCACTCGTGCAGGCCCGTGGTGTCGGCGTTGGCCAGGGCGAGGGTCTGCTTGCCGCGCAACGTCGCCCACGCGACCAGCCAGAGGACGAGGACGACGAGCAGCTTGCGTCCCGTGTGCCGTGAGGGCATGACGACGGTGTGCGGCTGCTCCTCCTTGGTGGCCCGCGGGGCGGGCGCCGGTGCCGGTTCGAGCGTCGTCGTCACGACGCGCCGGACCCGGGACGGTCGCCGTGCTGCTCGACGACGACGACACGGAGGATGTCCTCGTCGTCGACGACCCCGACGACGGTGCCCGAGGAGTCGACGACCCGCACCGGGCCGTCGGCCGCGAGCACCGCCCGCGCGGCCTCGCGGACGACCGTGGTGTCGGGCAGCGCCGGGGCGCCGGCACCCTCGTCGGCCGAGCCGGGCTCGCGCATCACCCACTTGAGCGTCAGGACGTGCGACTTCGGCACCTCGGCGGTGAAGTCGCGCACGTACTCGTCGGCCGGGGCGCCGATGATCTCGTCCGGTGCGCCGACCTGGACGATCGCGCCGTCGCGCATGATGAGGATGCGGTCGCCGAGCTTGAGCGCCTCGTCGAGGTCGTGGGTGATGAAGACCATCGTCTTGCCGACCTCGTGGTGCAGCCGGATGACCTCCTTCTGCATGTCGCGGCGGATCAGCGGGTCGAGGGCGCTGAACGGCTCGTCGAACATCAGGACGGCGGGGTCGCCGGCGAGCGCGCGGGCCAGGCCGACCCGCTGCTGCATCCCGCCGGACAGCTGGTCGGGGTAGTTCTGCTCGTACCCCGAGAGCCCGACGAGGTCGACCATCTCCTGGGCCCGGTGGCGTCGCGGGCCCTTGTCCTCCCCGCGCACCTCGAGGCCGAAGGCGATGTTGTCGATGACCTTGCGGTGGGGGAGCAGGCCGAAGTGCTGGAAGACCATCGAGACCTTGCGGCGGCGGATCTCGCGCAGCTGCTCCTCGCCCATCGCGGTGAGGTCGTCACCCCCGAGGAGGACGGTGCCCGCCGTCGGCTCGATGAGGCGGGTGACGAGCCGGACGAGCGTGGACTTGCCGGAGCCCGACAGGCCCATGACGACGAACACCTCTCCGGGCGCGACGTCGAACGAGACGTCGCGCACGCCGATGACGTGCCCGCTCTTGGCCTGCAGCTCCTGACGGCTCAGCTCGAGGTCGGGGGTGCCGACGAGCTTCTCGGCGTTCGGTCCGAAGACCTTCCACAGCCCGCGCACCGACAGCGCGCTCGAGGATGCCTCCGACTGGGGCGTCCTCGCCCGGTCCACGGCCAGGTCGGTCACCGTCCACCTCCGCAGTGGTTGCGCCATGTGCAACACCATGTGTTCTGCGCAACAGGATGGACCCCGGCCTCCCGGGGGTCAAGGGTGTGGACGCCCTGTGGTCACAGCGTTTCCGCGGTGGCGCGGGGTCAGCGCTCCCCGGGGCCGTGGGCCAGCCGGCCCGAGATCTCGGCCGTCGCCGCCCGCACGAGGGGGACCAGCTCCTCGACCCGGCCGCCGGCGAACCGGAAGGTCGGCCCGGAGACCGAGACGGAGGCCACGACGTCGCCGTGCGCGTCGCGGACGGGCGCGGCGACGGCGGTGAGGCCGACGTCGAGCTCGTCGACGGCCACGGCCCAGCCGCGCTCGCGCACCTCGGCGAGCTGGTGGTCGAGCGTCGCGCGGTCGGTGATCGTCGCCGGGGTGTAGCGGACCAGGTCGCCGAGCAGCCGGCCGAGCTCGCCCTCGGGGAGCTCGCTGACGAGGACCTTGCCGTTGCTCGTCGCGTGGAGCGGGATGTGCTGGCCGACCCAGTTGTACGAGGTGAGGTTCGTGCTGCCGGAGACCTGGTCGACGTAGAGCGCCGCGCCACCGGAGAGCACCGCGAGGTTGACCGTCTCGCCGGTCTCGGAGGCCAGCCGCCGCACGACCGGCCGCGCCTCCTGGACGAGGTCGAGGCGGGCGTTGGTCGCGCCGGCGAGCTTGAGCACCCCGACCCCGAGGCGGTAGCGCCCGCGTTCCTCCACCTGCTCGACGAGCCGCCGGCGCTCCAGGGCCGAGACGAGCCGGCTGGCGGTGGACTTGTGGACGCCGAGCTCGCGGGCCAGCTGGGTGATGCCGGCGGCGCCGTGCAGGGCGAGCAGCTCGAGGATCGTCACGGCCCGGTCGACGGACTGGACGGTGCTGGCTCCGTCCCGCGTGGTGGTGCGCATGGCGCAACGGTAGCGAATGGCGCAACCCCCGGCGTCGAGCCCCGGCGGCGGGGCTGGTCAGGCGCCCCCGGGGTTGGGAGGATCGCGGGGTCCCGAGCACCGCACCCCCCGGAGGTCCGCCGTGACCCGCCAGATCGTCGGCACCCCTGATGCCCCGTCGTCGCCGCTGTTCGCCCAGGGGGTGCGCGTCGGGTCCCACCTCCACGTCTCCGGGATGACCGCGGTCGACCCGGCCACCGGCGAGATGGCCGGCCCGACCATCCGGCAGCAGCTGCGGCAGGCGCTCGCGAACTGCGAGGCGGTGGTCGCCGCGGGCGGCGGGGCCCCCGAGGACGTCGTCGAGGTGGGGGTGCTCCTCGCCCACCCCGAAGACTTCGCCGGTCTCAACGAGGCCTGGGCCGAGTACTTCGGCGACTCCCCGCCGGCGCGTCACGTCGCCCGGCTCGGTCCCGAGCTGCCCGGGGTGCTCGTCTCGGTGCGGATGACCGCGATCCTCGGGTAGGCCGCCGGGCCCCGGCTCACTCGTGGTCGCGCTGCTCCAGGGTGTCGTCGAGGCGGTGGTAGTCGGAGGCGTCGGCCACGTACCAGGCGCTCGTCGTCCGCAGGCCGGTGGGCGGGTCGAGGGTGCCCGCGGCCAGCGAGGTCCGCCCGGAGCCGTCGACCCGCCAGAACAGCGTGGACCCGCACGTCGCGCAGAACCCGTAGCGCACGCCCGGCGCCGCCTCCCACCACCGGAGGGCCTCGTCGCCGCTGACGGCGAGGTCGTCGTCGGCGGTGGAGGTCGCGGCCAGGAAGTGTCCGGTGACGCGGCGACAGCGGTCGCAGTGGCAGTCCACGACGTCGCGCAGCGCACCGGTCGCCTCGTACCGCACGGCCCCGCAGGCGCAGCCGCCGGCGTGCACCGGGGTCAGTCGCCGAGCTCGCGGCGCCGGCGCACGACGTACTCCTCGAGCTCGGCCCGCACGGCCTCGTCGAGGGCCGGTTGCTCGTACTCCTCGAGCCGCTTGCGCCAGATGGCCGCCGCGCGGGTCGCGGTGTCCTGGGCCCCGTTCCGCATCCACCGCTCGTAGTTCTCGGAGGAGTTGAGGAACGGGCGGTAGAAGCAGGTGCGGAAGCGCTCCATCGTGTGCATCGACCCGAGGAAGTGCCCGCCGTGCCCGACCTCCTGGTGCGCGTCGAACCCGAGCGACCCCTCGTCGATCTCGAGCGGCGTGAACTCGTGCTGGAGCATCTCGACGATCTGGCAGTCGACGACGAACTTCTCGAAGCCGGCGACGAGGCCGCCCTCGAGCCAGCCGGCGCTGTGCATCACCCAGTTGGTGCCCGCGAGGAAGGTCGGCAGCAGGGTCATCAGCGCCTCGTAGCCGGCCTGCGCGTCGGGGACCTGCGAGGAGGTCAGCCCGCCGCCGGTGCGGAAGGGCAGCCCGAAGTGGCGGGCGATCTGGCCGGTGCAGAGGAGGCCGATGCCCGACTCCGGCGTGCCGAACGTCGGTGAGCCGGACTGCATGTCGATGTTCGAGAGGAACGACCCGAAGATCACCGGGCAGCCCGGCCGGATGAGCTGGGCGAGCGCGATGCCCGACAGCGCCTCGGCGATCTGCTGGACGAGGGCCGCCGGGATGGTGACCGGCGACATCGCGCCCATGAGGATGAACGGCGTGAGCACGCACGGCTGGCCGGCGGCGGCGTACTCGAAGAGCGCGTCGAGCATCCGGTCGTCCCAGCGCAGCGGGCTGTTGCAGTTGACGAGGCTGATCGAGGTGGGGGTGCGCTCGATGGCCTCGCGCCCGCCGAAGAGGATCTCGGACATCGCGATGACGTCGCGCGCGTTCTCGCCGGAGACGACGTTGCCCATGAACACCTTGTCGGTGAGCGTCATCAGCGCGTAGGTCATGTCGAGGTGGCGCGAGTCGAGGGGGGTGTCGTTCGGCTCGCAGACGACGCCGCCCGCCGAGTCGAGGACCGAGAAGGACTGCGAGAGACGGGCGAAGTTGCGGTAGTCCTCCATCGTCCCGTCGCGGCGCGTCTCGCCCTCGCGGACGAACGGCGGTCCGTACACGGCGCCGAAGGCCATCGAGTCGCCGCCGATGTGGATGTTCCGCTCCGCGTTGCGGGCCTGCACGTCGAACTCGCGCGGGGCCTTGGCCACCTGCTCGAGGACGAACTCGGGGTCGAGGAAGACCGTGTTCTCCTCCACCTTCTGGCCGGCCTGCCGGAACAGCTCGAGGGCCCGCTCGCTCATGAACTCGACGCCGATCTCGGTGACGAGGCGGCGCCAGCCGGCGTCGAGCTGGGACATCGCGTCGGCCGAGAGGATCTCGTAGCGCGGCATCCGGTTCGTGAACATGCGCGGCCTCCGGGGGCGGGACGACGTTGACGGTGAGCGGGGTCACATCCTAGCCTCATGATGTGGACCGGCAAGGCCCACATCATGAGCACCTCTCGCCCACACCCTGACCACCCCAGGAGGACCCGGCCGTGACGCCGTCCAGCCCGAGCACCGGGACCCAGTCGATCGACCGGGCCGCCGACCTCGTGGGACGCGTCGTGCGGGCCGACGGACCGGTCACCGCGACCGCGCTCGCCGAGGCGACCGGCCTGGCCCGCTCCACGGCCCAGCGCCTGCTCGGCGCCCTCGAGCGCTCCGAGCTGCTCGCCCGCGACGAGGCGGGCGGCTGGGCCCCGGGACCGCTCTTCGACCTCTACGCCACCCGCCGCGCCGACGACGAGGTGCTCGTCGAGGCCGCCGGTCCGTCGATGCGCGCGCTCGGCGAGCTGACGGGCGAGACCGTCAACCTCGGGGTGCCCCGACGCGGCACCGTCGTCCAGGTGGCGCAGGTCGACGCGGCGTACTTCCTCGGCTCGCGCGACTGGGTGGGCACCGACGTGCCGGCGCACTGCTCGGCGCTCGGCAAGGTCCTCTACGCGCACGGCGCCCTGCCCGTCCCCTCCGGCCGGCTCGACGCGCCGTCACCGGCCTCGGTCACCTCCGGCGCCCAGCTCGCCGAGCAGCTGCCGGGCATCCGGCGCGCCGGCTGGGCCGCCACCGTCGACGAGCTCGAGCCCGGCCTCACCGGCATCGCCGCGCCCGTCCGCGCACGCGGCGTTGTCGTCGCCGCGCTCGGCATCTCCGGGCCGACCTCGCGTCTGTCCGACCAGATCCCGTCGACGGGTGCGCTGGTCGCCGGCCACGCCGCGGCGCTCTCCGCACGGCTCGAGAACCACCCACAGGAAGGTGCGGCATGACCCCCGACGACATCCTCAAGGGCCTGTACGACGAGACGCTCGTCGGCAACGGCCCGGCCGTCCTCGACCTGACCCATCAGGCCCTCGGGATGGACATGGCCCCCGGCAGCCTGCTCTTCGACGCGCTCATCCCGGCGCTCGAGGAGGTCGGTGCGCGCTTCGAGCGCGGCGACTTCTTCGTCCCCGAAATGCTCATCGCCGGGCGCGCGATGGCCGGTTCGATGGAGGTGCTGCGACCGCTGCTCGCCGACACCGGCGTCGAGACCATCGGCAAGTTCCTCATGGGCACCGTCAAGGGCGACGTGCACGACATCGGGAAGAACCTCGTGAACATCATGCTCGAGGGTGCCGGCTTCGAGGTCATCGACCTCGGGGTGCAGGTCGCCCCGGAGAAGTTCGTCGCCGCCATCGACGAGCACCAGCCCGACATCGTCGGCTTCTCGGCCTTCCTCACGACGACGATGCCGATGTTCAAGGCCAACATCAACGCCCTCGAGAAGGCCGGCATGCGCGACTCGGTCATCGTCATGGTCGGTGGTGCGCCGGTCACCCAGGAGTACGCGGACGCGGTCGGCGCCGACGGGTACGCGGCGGATGCGTCGGCGACCGTCAAGCGCGCCAAGGCCCTTCTCCAGGAGCGCCGTTCGAAGGTGCTCGCATGAGCGCCCCGCTGCGGCACACGGTGCTCCGGTCGGCGACCAAGGAGGTCGTCATCGGGGCCGACAAGCCGTTCTGCGTCATCGGCGAGCGGATCAACCCCACCGGCCGGCCGGTCCTCCAGGCCGCGCTTCGCGAGGGCGACCTCTCGATCATCGCCAAGGACGTCGCGGCGCAGGTCGCCGGCGGCGCCGACGTGCTCGACATCAACATGGGGGTCCCGCTCACCGACGAGGCCGAGCTGCTCGTCACGGCGATCCGGATGGTCCAGGGGCTCACCGACCTGCCGGTGTGCATCGACTCCTCGGTCGTCGAGGCGCTCGAGGCCGGGCTCGAGGCGTACGAGGGCCGGGCCCTGGTCAACTCGTGCACCGCCGAGGACGACCGGCTCGCCGCCATCCTCCCGCTCGTCAAGAAGTACGACGCGGCGATCGTGGCCCTGCCCAACGACGAGGACGAGATCCCGATGGAGGCCGAGAAGCGCCTCGCCCTCACCGAGAAGATCGTCCGGGTCGCCACCGAGGAGTACGGCATCGCGATCGACGACATCGTCATCGACCCGCTCGCCATGCCCATCGGCGCCGACTCCACGGTCGGTCGCACGACGCTCGAGGTGATCCGCGGCATCCGCGAGCGGTGGGGCCTCAACACGACGTGCGGTGCGTCCAACGTCAGCTTCGGGATGCCCGGGCGGCACGCGCTCAACGCCGCGTGGCTGCCGCTCGCGATGTCCGCCGGCATGACGAGCGCGATCATGGACGCCCGCACCCCGCAGATCGTCGACGCGGTGCGCGCCTCGGACCTGATGCTCGGCAACGACGAGTGGGGGATGTCGTGGATCGCGGCGCACCGGGCCCGACAGGCGGCGGAGGCCGCGGCCAGCCCCGCGTGAGCCACGACCGGGGGCCGGACCAGCCGTTCGAGGACGTCGTCGAGGGCCTGCGCCGCGAGGGCCTGCTCGAACCGCCGCCGTCCGCCGGCGAGACCGACGAGGTGCCCGAGGGCACGGGACGGGTCACGTTGTCGTTCAGCCCTGCCGAACGGTCCGTGCGCGTGCCGCCGGGGGTGTCGGTGTTCGACGCCGCGTCGTGGAACGGCATCGCCGTCGACTCGACGTGCGGCGGTCACGGCACCTGCCGCAAGTGCCTCGTCCGGCTGACCCGCGGCACCTCGCCGGTCACCCGGCACGACCGCCGCACCTTCACCGACGACCAGCTCGGCGAGGGATGGCGGCTGGCCTGCCTCGTGCGGGCCACGCACGACCTCGCGGTCGAGGTGCCCCCGCTCGTCACCCGCCCCAAGGCCTCGACGGTCGGGGTCGGCCGGCAGGTCATCCTCCGGCCGTCGGTGCAGAAGCGGTACGTCGAGCTCACCGAGCCGACCCTCGCCGACCAGCGGACCGACCTCCAGCGGCTGCGTGACGCGGTCGACGACCTCACCCTCGAGCCCGATCTCCACGCGCTGCGACGCCTGCCGAAGGTGTTGCGCGAGAGCGACTTCAAGGTGACGGCGGTCGTCGTCGACGAGGTGCTGATCGACGTCGAGCCCGGCGACACCTCGGGGCACCGACACGCCATCGCTTACGACCTCGGCACGACGACGGTCGTCGCCACGCTGCTCGACCTCGAGACCGGGACGCCGGTCGCCGTGGCGAGCATCCTCAACAAGCAGCAGCCCTTCGGCGGCGACGTCATCACGCGGATCAGCGCGACGATGATGGACCCCGAGGCGCTGCCGCGGCTCACGGCGCTGGCCCGCGACACCCTCGCCGAGCTGGCCGCCGAGGTGTGCGAGGAGGGCGGCGTCGACCCGGCCGGGGTGTACGAGGTGGCCCTCGCCGGCAACGCGACGATGACCGCGCTGCTGCTCGGTGTCGACCCCGAGCCGCTCGGGGTGGCGCCGTTCATCCAGGTGGCCGCCGACTGGCCGGTGCTGCGGGCGAGCGACCTCGGGCTCGACCTGCACCCGGGGGCGCGGGCCGTCGTCTTCCCCGCGCTCGGCGCGTACGTCGGCGGCGACATCGTCGCGGGGATGCTCGCGAGCGGCCTCGACCGCGACAAGCGGGTGCGGCTGTTCGTCGACGTGGGCACCAACTGCGAGATCGCGCTCACCGACGGGGAGCGCATCGTGACGACCGCCGCCCCGGCCGGGCCGGCGTTCGAGGGGGGTGCCATCCGGTGCGGGATGCGCGCGGCCGACGGCGCGATCGAGGTCATCCGCCTCGACCCGACGGCCGAGGACCCCTCCGCCGCAGTGATGTTGGGGGTCATCGGCGACGTCGAGCCGCGCGGGCTGTGCGGCTCCGGGCTCGTCGACGCGGTCGCCGAGCTCGCGCGCGTCGGGCTGCTCGACGCCTCCGGCCGCTTCGTCCCGGAGGAGGTGGCCGCCACCACTGCGCCGGCCCTCGCGGACCGGCTGACGACCGTGCGCGACGGCGAGCGGGTCTTCGTCCTGCACCGGACGGCTCCGGACGCGCCGGCCGCCCAGTCGGTCTACCTCTCGCAACGCGACGTCCGCGAGCTGCAGTTCGCCAAGGCCGCGATCTCCACGGGGTGGACCCTGCTGCTCGAGGAGCTCGGGCTCGAGGCCTCCGAGGTCCAGCAGGTGCTGCTCGCGGGCTCGTTCGGCTCCTACCTGTCGCCGGCGTCGGCGGTCCGCATCGGTCTCGTGCCGAAGCTGTCGGTGCTGCGCATCGTCTCGGCCGGCAACGTCGCGGGGGAGGGCGCGAAGATGGTCCTGCTGTCGGCCCGCGAGCGGGCCGGCGCCGACGCGCTGCTCGAGGAGGTGGCCTATGTCGAGCTCTCGGACCGTCCCGACTTCAACGACCGCTTCGTCGACCAGCTCGCCTTCCCCGTCTGAGCGCGGGGCGCCGGGCCGGGTGGCCCTCGTCGCGTGCGGGGCGATCGCCCAGCCGGCCGCCGCGGCCGCCGAGCGCCACGGGTGGCCGGTGGACGTCCACCCGCTGAACCCGTTGCTGCACAACCGCCCCGAGCGAATCGCCGCCGCCGTCGAGGAGCTGGTCGTCGAGCTCCGCAACCGGTACGACCGGGTGGCCGTGGGCTACGCGGACTGCGGCACCTACGGTGAGCTCGACGAGGTCTGCGACCGGCTCGGGGTCGAGCGGCTGCCGGGGCTGCACTGCTACGACCTCTTCGCCGGGCAGCGCGAGGTCGAGTCCCTCACCGACGACGAGCCGGGCACCTACCTGCTCACCGACTTCCTCGTGCGGTCCTTCTCGCGCACCGTGGTCCACGAGCTCGGGCTGGACCGACACCCCGAGCTGCGCGACGACTACTTCCGGCACTACACGCGCGTCGTGTGGCTCGTGCAGACCACCGACCCGGGGGAGCGGGCCGAGCTGTGCACCCTCGCACAGGACGCCGCCGACCGCATCGGGCTCCCGCTCGTGGTGCGGCACACCGGCACCGGCGGCCTCGAGCGCGCCCTCGACGGGCTGCTCAGCACTCGCTGAGCGGACTTTCGTCGACCGGCTCGAGGTCCATGCCGGCGGCCCGCGCGACCTTGCGGGCGGCGACGCCGAGGGCGCGCAGCTCCTCCGCGCTCAGCACGTCGACGACGAGCCGGCGGGCCTCGCGCACGTGGCCCGGAGCGCTCTCGCGCAGCTTGTCCCAACCGGCCTCGGTGAGCCGCGCCTCCACCCGGCGAGGCCCGGCGCCGGTGCACGTGGACCGGGTGATCCAGCCGTCGGCCTCGAGCCGGCCGGCGGCGTGGGAAAGCCGCGAGAGCGACCCCCGGGAGAGCATCGCGAGCTCGGAGAGCTGGAGGGTGGCGTGGGGGGCCGCGGACAGGGCCACGAGGACGTGGTACTCGAAGGAGTTGAGGCCGGAGTCCCGCTTGAGCTGCACGTCGAGGGCGCTCGGGAGGGCGGCGACCAGCGACATGAGCGACTTCCAGTCGCGGAGCTGGTCGTCGTCGAGCCACGGGACGGGGTCGGCGGTGGCCGTCGGCTCGGGGGTCATGACAACATCGTACCGCTGACTTGAACATTCAAGTCATCCATGCCTAGGGTGGAGTTGAACATTCAACCCACCCTCCGAGGAGACCCCCATGACCGTCCTCCGCGTCGACGCCAGCATCCAGGGCGACCGGTCCGCGAGCAGCGCGCTCGCCGACCTCGTGCTGGAGCACTTCACCGCCGCCCGCCCGGACGAGCAGGTGGTCCGCCGCCATCTCGGCGCGGAGCCGCTGCCGTCGACCGCGTGGCCGCTGGCCGTCGCCGGGAACTTCACTCCGGAGGAGCAGCGCACCGAGGAGCAGCGCGCTGCCGTCGGGCTGGCCCGCACCCTCGCCGACGAGCTGCGCGGTGCGGACGCCGCCGTCCTCGCCCTGCCGCTCTACAACTGGGGGGTCTCGCAGCACGTCAAGGCGTGGTTCGACCTGGCGATCGCCGGCGCCGAGCACGGCGCCCGCCTCCTCGACGGCACGCCGGTCGTCGCCCTCGTGACGCGGGGTGGCTCCTACGCTCCCGGGACGCCCAAGGAGGGCTGGGACCACAGCACCGACTACCTGCGCCGCGTGCTCGTCGACGTGTGGGGTGCCGACCTGACGCTCGTCGAGCGCGAGCTGACCCTCGCGGGGGTCAACCCGGCCATGGACGAGCTGGTCGAGCTCGGGACGCTGATGCGCAAGACGGCCGAGGAGGCTGCGGTCGACGCCGGTGCCGCCCTGGCCCGCCGGGCCGCCTGAGCCGTAGCGAGGCCGACCGGCCCTCGCCGCCTACCCGGTGGCGAGGGCCGCGGCCATCGCCCGGGTGTGCTCGGGGGAGGAGCCGCAGCAGGCGCCGATGACGTCGATGCCGAGGTCCCGCAGCTCGAGGGCGTGCTCGGCCATCGCCTCCGGACCGACCGTGTAGACGAACCGGTCGCCGTCGAGCTCGGGGAGACCCGCGTTGGACTGGGCCACGAGCAGCAGCCCCTGCGGACGACCGGCCACGAGCTGCCCCGCGATGGAGAGCATCTCGTCGGGGCCGCGCCCGCAGTTCGCGCCGACGGCGTCGACGCCGTCGCCGGCGAGGGCGGCCAGCGCGGAGGCGGGGTCGACGCCCATCATCGTCCGCAGGTTGGTGTCGAAGGACAGGGTGACCACCACCGGGAGGTCGGGCGCCACCTCGCGCGCGGCGGCCACGGCGGCCCGGGCCTCGCCGAGGTCGCTCATCGTCTCGACGAGGAGCAGGTCGGCCCCGCCGTCACGCAGCCCGCGGACCTGCTCGGCGAAGAGCGCGGTCGCCGCCTCCGGCGTGAGGGTCCCGAGCGGCTCGAGCAGCTCTCCGGTGGGCCCGATGTCGCCGGCCACCAGTGCACCGTGACGGTCGGCCACGGTGCGGGCGACGGTGGCGCCGGCCTTGTTGACCTCCTCGGCCCGGCCGGCGAGCCCGTGCTGGGCGAGCCGGGGCTCGGTGGCGCCGAAGGTGTTGGTCGTGATGAAGACGGCTCCGGCGGAGGCGTACTCGTCGTGGAGGGCGTCCACGGCCGCGGGGTTGGTGAGGTTCCAGGACTCGGCGCAGTCACCCATCGGGAGGCCCCGCTCCTGGAGCAGCCAGCCGTAGCCGCCGTCGAACACGGCGGGCCGACCGGCGAGGAGGGTGCTCAGGCGGTTCGTCACCGTTCCACGGTACGAGCCGGGGCGCACGCCGGCCACGGCGTCCCGCGCCCCGGACGCCCGGCTCAGCGCGGGGGGCGGACCCGGGCCGTCGCGGCCTCCTCGAGCATCCGCTGCCGCCACGTCTCGACGACCTCGACCTGGTTGAACGTGAAGAGGTGCAGGCCCTCGATGGCCAGCGCCGGGTTGGCCGACAGCGCGGCGACCCGGCTGACGAACCGGTCGGTGGAGAACCCCGGTGCGGCGATGCGGGCGAAGACCGACTTCTGCTTGCGCAGGAACCGGAGTGACTCCCCGACACCGATCTTCGTCGCCATCCCGAGCAGCTTGGTCCGCTCGACCGGGCCGGGCACGCCGACGAGCAGCGGGAGGGTCACCCCGCGGCGGCGGATGCGCTCGCACCACGTGCCGAGGTGCTCGGCGTCGAAGGTCATGTTGGAGACGACGTGGGTGGCGTACCGGCGCTTGTCCCACATCGACTGGACGGTGACGTCGTCGTCGATCGTCGGGTGCGACTCGGGGTAGCCGGTGATGCCGACCTGCGTGAACGGGTGGTCGATCGTCGCGAGGTCCTGGAGCAGGTCGAGGGCGGCGGTGTAGTCGCCGGCCGGCGGATCGGCGTCGCCCCCGGGGACGAACACCGCGGAGATGCCGGCCTCGGCCAGCCGCGCCACGACGTCCTCGAGCTCGGAACGACCGGTGACCATCCGGGCCGCCAGGTGGGGCACGACCTGGTAGCCGCGCCCGGCGAGCAGCGTCGCGAGGTCGAGGGTGGCTCCCAGCCCCTTGCCCGGGGCGGCGGTGACCGTGACGGCCACCGAGCGGGGTACGTGGGTTGTCACGGCGTCGGCGATGGATGCCGTGGGCATCACCTCGTAGCGCGCACCCTCGAGGAGGCGGGCCGTGGCGACGGTGGGCAACTCGTTGCTCATGGGGCAACCTGTCTCGCGATACGCACCGAACGCCGCCCAGCGTAGGGGTCGGACCCGGGCCGGCGCCAGAGCGCGTCCACGTCCGCGCAGCCGCCCGTCGGCGGGTCGTGCGAGGCTGCCCCGATGGACCAGCGGATCTCGTTCGTCACCCTCGCCGTCGTCGACCTCGAGGCGTCGCGGCGGTTCTACGTCGACGGGCTGGGGTGGGTCCCCGAGCTCGACGTCCCCGGCGAGGTCGTGATGTTCGACGTCGGCGACCGGCTCGTGCTCTCGCTGTGGGACCGCGCGGCCTTCGAGGCCGAGGTCGGTGAGCGGGCGGTGCAGGGCCCGGGCGTGCTGCCGTTCACCCTCGCCCACAACGTCGAGACCCCCGCGCGCGTCGACGAGGTGCTCGACCTCGCCGCCGCCGCGGGGGCCGACGTGGGTCCGGCGACCGACCGCGAGTGGGGCGGCTACACCGGGTACTTCGCGGACCCGGACGGGGTCCGCTGGGAGGTGGCCTGGAACCCGGGGCCGATCGGCCTCCGGGTGGTGCCGGCCACCGACACCTCGGCGCGCGGCTGAGGCGCGCGCCCGCGGGGTCGGTTCAGAGGCCGGCGGCGCGACGCAGCGTCGTGTGCTGGCCGTGGTAGCGCTGGAGGTTCTCGTGGAGGATGGCGCGGATGACCGGCGCCTCGGCGGCGCCCTCGCCGCTCGCCTCCTGCGCGTCGACCGCGACGAGGAGGTCCTCGATCTCGGCCGGGGTGCGGTAGTGCGAGAGGTCCTCACGCAGGGTGCGGACCGCGGCGCGACGCTCGCGGCGCTCGCGCAGCTCGTCCTTGACGGTGGTCCAGAGGGTGGTGGTGTTCGTCATGCCTCCAGTGTCCGGAGTCACCATCCATGCGTCCAATGAAAACGGCACATACGACACATGCGGTATCGTCATGGGATGGAGACCGACGCCCTGCGCTGGTTCCAGCTCGTCGCCGACGGCTACACGGTCACCGAGGTCAGCGACGTCTTCGGCGTCAGCCAGCCGGGCGTTTCTCGCGCGCTGGCCCGGCTCGAGGACGAGGTCGGCACCCCGCTGCTGCACCGCCAGGGCCGGGTGCTGCGGATGACCCACGCGGGCGCGGCCTTCAAGCGCCACGTCGACGCCCTCGTCAACAACCTCGACGACGGCCTCGCCGCGGTCGGTGAGCTCGTCGACCCCGAGAGCGGGGTCGTCACCCTCGCCTTCCCGCTGAGCCTCGGCAGCTGGCTCGTCCCCAACCTCGTCGGCGCCTTCCGCCGCGATCACCCCCGGGTGCGGGTCGCCCTCGAGCGCACGGCGGTGGGGGAGGACGGCCGGATCTCGGCGCAGCTGGCGACCCGGCGCGCCGACCTCGAGCTGACGGCGGCCCGCGTCGCCGGCCAGGGCGTGGTGTGGCAGCGGGTGCTCGTCGAGCCGCTGGTGCTCGCCGTCGCCCTCGGGCACCCGCTCGCCGGGCGGGACGACGTGGCGCTCGCCGAGGTCGCGGACGAGCCGTTCGTCCTGCGCGGGGCACCGTCCGGCATGCGCCAGCAGACCCTCGACCTGTGCCGCGCCGCGGGCTTCGAGCCCGAGATCGCCACCGAGGCCGACGACTTGCCGACCATCCGCGGCTTCGTCGCGGCCGGCCTCGGGGTCGCCGTCGTCCCCGCCCAGGGCCTGCGCTGCCCGACGACCTTCGCCCGCACGCGGCTCCTGCCGCTCACCGACGCCGGCGCCCAGCGCGAGGTCGGCCTGGCCTGGGTCGACGGGCGCCCGCTGCTGCCGTCGGCGGAGGCCTTCCGGCGCTTCGTCCTTGCGTCGGGCGCCGGTTGAGCGGATGAGAGAATCGCCGCGACCCGACCCACACCACGGAAGGCCCCGCTCGATGGCGCGTACGCCCAAGGCCCCCATCCTCGCCCTGGCCAACCAGAAGGGCGGCGTCGCGAAGACCACGTCGGTCGCCTCGCTCGGGGCGGCCTTCGCCGAGGCCGGGAAGCGCGTGCTCCTCGTCGACCTCGACCCCCAGGCCTGCCTCACCTTCAGCCTCGGCATCGACCCCGACACCGTCGAGGCCTCGGTGCACGACGTGCTCGTCGGCGGCACCCCCCTCGCCGACGTGGTCCACGAGTGCGACGACGGTGTGCACCTCGTCCCCAGCTCCATCGAGCTCGCCGGCGCCGAGGCGGTGCTGCTCGGCCGCCCGGCCCGCGAGTACGTGCTGCAGTCGGCCCTCGACCCCGTGCGGCGCGACTACGACGTCATCGTCCTCGACTGCTCGCCGAGCCTCGGCGTGCTCACCCTCAACGCCCTGACCGCGGCGACGGGGGTCATCGTGCCGATGCCCTGCGAGATGCTCAGCCACCGCGGCGTCGGCCAGCTGCTCGACACCGTCGCCGACGTGAAGAAGATCCTCAACAAGAAGCTGCGGGTCGTCGGCATCCTCCCGACCCTCTACGACGGGCGCAGCACCCACGCCCGGGAGGTGCTCGAGGACGTCGGGTCGCGCTACGACCTGCCGGTGCTCTCGCCGCCGATCCCCAAGACGGTGCGCTTCGCCGAGGCACCGGCCGTGGGGCGCTCGATCCTCGCGACGGCCCGCTCCTCCAAGGGCGCGAAGGCCTACCGCGAGGTGGCGGCGGGCCTGCTCGAGCAGCTCTGAGGCGTATTCCGCCGTCGGGGGTGAGAATCCTCGTCGTCGAATGTCTGTCGAGAGTTTGACCGCGCCCCGGGGTGCGGTCCTAGCGTGGGGTGCATGACGACCACGACCCCCGCACTCATCGCCGACTCGGCGACCTCCGGCTTCCACCAGGGCACGATCGAGCGGCGCGACCTGCGCCCCGACGACATCCGCATCGCCATCGCCTACGCGGGCATCTGCCACTCCGACATCCACACCGTCCGCGAGGAGTGGGGTCCGGCGCACTTCCCGCTGACCGTCGGCCACGAGATCGCCGGCACTGTCGTCGAGGTCGGTGACGAGGTGACGCGGCACGCCGTCGGCGACCGGGTCGGCGTCGGCTGCCTCGTCGACTCGTGCGGGCAGTGCGAGCCGTGCAAGGACGGCATGGAGCAGTTCTGCACCAAGCCCTCCGTCGGCACGTACAACGCCCAGGGCTACGACGGCGAGTGGACGATGGGCGGCTACTCCCAGGAGGTCGTCGTCAGCGAGCGCTTCGTCCTGCGCATCCCGGACGGCATGGAGCTCGACGTCGCCGCGCCGCTGCTGTGCGCCGGCATCACGACGTACTCGCCGCTGCACCGCTGGGGCGCGGGCACCGGCAAGCAGGTGGCGATCGTCGGCGTCGGCGGGCTCGGCCACATGGGGGTCAAGATCGCCGCGGCGATGGGCGCGACGGTGACGACCATCTCGCGCAGCGACGCCAAGGCCGAGGACGCGAAGTCGCTCGGCTCGAGCGCCCACATCGCCTCGTCCGACGAGGAGGCGATGAAGGCCGCGAAGGGCACCTTCGACATCGTCCTCAACACGGTGAGCGCCGACATCCCGATCGCCGACTACGTCGCTCTGCTCAAGCCGGCCGGCGTCGTCGTCAACGTCGGCCTCCCGCCGGCCCCGTACGAGATCCCGCCGGGCTCGCTCATCGGCGGCAACAAGGCGGTCGCGGGCTCGCAGATCGGCGGCATCGCCGAGACCCAGGAGATGCTCGACTTCTGCGCCGAGCACGGCATCGCCGCGACCATCGAGGTCGTCGACGCCGCCGACGTCGACGCGGTCTGGGACCGGGTCGTCGACGGTGACGTGCGCTACCGCGCAGTCATCGACACGAGCACCCTGACCGGCGGCTGAGCAGCCGACCGGCACGCGAGAGGGGCCGCATCCCACCCGGGATGCGGCCCCTCTCGCGGAGTGCCGGGCGCGGGCGTCAGCCCTGGGCGCCCGACCCCG
>NZ_JAFDVD010000009.1 GCF_016887965.1 Phycicoccus sonneratiae | reverse complement strand
CCCCCCCCCCCGCCCCGCCGCCCCCCCCCCCCCCCCGCCCCCCGCCCCCCCCCCCCCCCCCCCCCCCCCCCCCCCCCCCCCCCCTCGTCCGGGGAGCGGGCGTCAGCCCTGGGCGCCCTCGCCGGCCGGCTTGCCGCCGCGGGTGCGGCGCCGGTTGCGGCTGCGTCGCGGTCGGTCCTGGCCCTCGCCGGAGCGCTGGCCGCCCTCGGAGCGCTCGCCCCGGCCGCCGTCGCGTCCACCACGGCCACCGTCCCGGCCACCGTCGCGCCCGCCGCGGCCCTGACCGCCCCGGCCGCCGTCACGGCCGCCGCGACCGGTGCCCCGGCCGCCGGAGCGACCGGTCTCGCCGAGGTCCTCGAGCACCTCGGCGTCGAGGCCCTCGCGGGTGCGCTGGGCGCGGGGGAGCCGGCCCTTTGTGCCCTCGGGGATGCCGAGGTCGGAGTACAGGTGCGGGGAGGAGGAGTAGGTCTCCATCGGCTCGGGGATGCCGAGGTCGAGGACCTTGTTGATCATCCCCCAGCGGTGCAGGTCGTCCCAGTCGACGAAGGTGACCGCGGTGCCGGTGTTGCCCGCGCGGGCGGTGCGCCCGATGCGGTGCAGGTAGGTCTTCTCGTCCTCGGGGCACTGGTAGTTGATGACGTGCGTGACGTTCTCGACGTCGATGCCGCGGGCCGCGACGTCGGTGGCGACGAGGACGTCGACCTTGCCGTTGCGGAACGCGCGCAGCGCCTGCTCGCGGGCGCCCTGGCCGAGGTCGCCGTGGATGGCGGCGGCCGCGAAGCCGCGCTCGACGAGGTCGTCGGCGACCTTGGCGGCGGTGCGCTTGGTGCGGCTGAAGACGATGGTCAGCCCGCGGCCCTCGGCCTGGAGCATCCGGGCGAGCATCTCGACCTTGTCCATCGCGTGCGCGCGGTAGACGAACTGCTCGACGGCCTTGACGGTGTGGGCGTTCTCCTGGTCGTCGCCCATCGCGCGGATGTGCGTCGGCTGGTTCATGTAGCGGCGGGCCAGGGTGACGACGGCGCCGGGCATCGTCGCCGAGAAGAGCATCGTCTGGCGGCCGGCGGGGGTCATCGCGAGGATCTTCTCGACGTCGGGCAGGAAGCCGAGGTCGAGCATCTCGTCGGCCTCGTCGAGGACGACGATGCGCGCGTGGCCGAGCTGGAGGTGGCCCTGCTGGGCGAGGTCGATGAGCCGGCCCGGCGTGCCGACGACGACCTCGACGCCCCGCTTGAGCGCCTCGACCTGGGGCTCGTAGGCGCGGCCGCCGTAGACGGTGAGGACGCGGATGCCGCGGGTCGCGCCGGCCCGCTCGAGGTCGCCGGCCACCTGGACGGCGAGCTCGCGGGTGGGGGCGACGGCCAGGGCCTGCGGCTTGCCGGCGGACGGCAGGTCGGCGAAGCCCTCGTCGCCGGGGGCGACGACGCGGTTGAGCATCGGGATGCCGAAGCCGAGGGTCTTGCCGGTGCCGGTCTTGGCCTGGCCGATGATGTCGTGGCCGCCGAGGGCCACCGGGAGGGTCATCGCCTGGATGGGGAAGGGGCTCGTGATGCCGTGCGAGGCGAGCGCGCCGACGATGTCCTCGTGGATGGGGAAGTCGGCGAAGGTGGGGTCTGCGGGGGTCTCGGTGGTCGGGGCGTCGGCGACGTCGGTCATGGACTCTCTTCCGGATCGGCAGGCGCGCGGGGTGCGCGCGAGCGCAGGAGCTGCGGGCCGATCGGAGGTCTTCGAGGGCGGTCGCGGCGTCCCGGGGGACTCGTGGCGCTCGCCCGTCATGGTCACTGTTCTGCGTGCCGACCGGGCACCGTTGACCCCCACATCCTACCGTTAGGCTCCGGTGACATGGACCAGGACCCGTCGGAGGCCCCCGGCTACGACGCCGCCGTCGTCGACCTCCTCGGGGTCCTCGCGTACGGCGAGCTGACCGCCTTCATCCGGATGGCGGCCGACTGCGACGTCGCGCCGACCCTGTCCCTCAAGTCCCAGATGGGCCAGCTGGCGACCACGGACTACCTGCACTACCAGCAGCTGAGCGAGCACATGGTGGGCCGGGGCATCGACCCCGAGGCGGCGATGGCGCCGTTCGTCGCCCCGATCGCCGCCTTCCACGAGCGCACCCGTCCGCGGGGATGGCTCGAGGGTCTCGTCAAGGCCTACGTCGGCGACGGGATCGCCAAGGACTTCTACCGCGAGATGTCGGCCTTCGTCGACGAGGAGACCCAGGGGGTCATGCAGGGCGCGCTCGAGGACGCCGGCCACGCCGACTTCGTCGTCCAGATCGTCCGCGACTCCATCCGCACCGACCGCAGCACCGCGGGCCGGCTGGCGCTGTGGGGGCGGCGGCTGCTCGGCGAGGCGCTCTCGCAGGCCCAGGCGGTGGCCGTCGAGCGGGAGGCGATGGCCGCCCTGCTCGTCGGCGGTGGCGTCGACCTCGGCGAGGTCGGCCGGATGTTCACCCGGCTCACCGACAACCACCAGCGGCGGATGACCCGGATGGGTCTGGACTCCTAGGCCGACGCACACGACGAGGCCCCCACCGCGTGGTGGGGGCCTCGTGCGTGCTCGACGGGAGGGGTCAGGCCTTCTTCGAGGCGACGAACCGCTCGTAGCCGACGACGAGCAGGGCGGCGACGGCGATCGAGGTGATCCACCGCAGCCAGTCGATGCTGCCGTCGTCCTTGGGGGCGCCCCAGATCCAGTAGCCGATGAGCGCGCCGACGATGCCGAGGACGACGGTCATCAGCATGCTGATGGCCTGCCGGCCGGGCAGGACGAGACGGGCGAGGATGCCGACGATGGCGCCGAAGATGATGGTGCCGATGATGCCGAGGACCACGGTGGCTCCTTTCGGGGCGGGACGCCCCTGGACTGCTCCGGCCGCACCGGAGGCGCGGGCTCCGGGGGACCCGGGGCGTCCTCGACGCTAGACCTTCGACGAAGGTTCGTCAAACATTCGACGCGGCCTGTCCCGAGGGCTATCGGTGCAGGTCAGCGATGGTGACCAAACGTTCAGGAGATGGCGCCGAAGCCGACCCGGCCCTTCTCGGACTCGCCGACCTGGACCCAGCCGACCGCGCGGCCCGGGACGAGGACGGTGCGGCCCTTGGTGTCGGTGAGCCGGAGCACCGCGTCGGGGGAGGCGAGCGCCGCGTCGACGGCCTTGCCCACCTCGGTGGCGTCGGCGTCGGTCTCGACGGTGAGCTCGCGGGCGACGTTCTGGACGCCGATGGTGACCTCCACGGGGCACACACCTTTCGGGTTCGTCGCGGGCCGGGCCCGCGGGGTGGGATCTCGCGCTCAGGCTAACGGGCGCCGCCCGGCGGCTGTTCCGGGACCGGGGGCGTGTTCGCCGAGGGCTCAGCCGCCGACCTTCGGGAACGAGCCGAGGCCGCGCCAGGCGAGGAGGCTGATGATGCGCGCCGCCTCGCCCTCGGGGATGTCGCCGTCCTGGGCCAGCCAGTGCCGGGCCGCGACCTGGGCCATCCCGGCCAGCGCCGAGCCGAGGAGGAGCGCGCGCTCGTCGTCGACCCCGGTGTCCTCGGCGATGACCTCGCTGATCGCCTCGGCGCAGCTGAGCTCGACGGCGTCGAGGCGGGCCCGGACCTGCGGGACGCTCGTGAGGTCGGACTCGAAGACCATCCGGAAGGCGGCGTCCTCGCGGCTCACGAAGTCGAAGTAGGCGGCCACCGTGGCCCGGACACGCTGCTCGTTGTCGCCGTCGGTGTGCTCGAGGGCGCGCCGGACGAGCTGCTCGAGGGTCTCGCAGTGCGTGTCGAGGAGGGCGAGGTAGAGGTCGAGCTTGCCCGGGAAGTGCTGGTAGAGCACCGGCTTCGAGACACCCGCGCGCTCGGCGATCTCGTCCATCGCGGCGGCGTGGTACCCCGACTGGACGAAGACGGCCTGCGCGGCCTCGAGCAGCTGGGCGCGGCGCTCGCTGCGCGGCATCCGCGGGCTGCGGGCGGTCGTGGTGCTGCTGGTCATGGGTCCTCCGGCGGGTGGCGTGGCTCGTCATCCTACGGACGGGTAGCCCGGGACCGGGGGAGCGGACCACGTCGGTGTTAGGTTCGCCGGCATGGCGCGTCCCCCGCTGGTGCCGCCGGGTCCGGAGCTCACCGCCGCCGAGCGGAGCCGCTTCGCCCGCCACCTGCTGCTGCCCGCCCTCGGCCTCGACGGCCAGCGCCGGCTGCGGGCCGCGCGCGTGCTCGTCGTCGGCGCCGGGGGGCTGGGGTCGCCGGCGTTGCTCTACCTCGCCGCCGCCGGGGTGGGCACCATCGGGGTCGTCGACGACGACGTCGTCGAGGTGACCAACCTCCAGCGCCAGGTCGTGCACGGGGTCGCCGACGTCGGCCGCGCCAAGGTCGACTCCGCGGCGGAGGCGGTGCTCGCCGTCTCGCCGGACACCGAGGTGGTGCGCCACCGCGAGCGGCTCGACGAGGGGTCGGCGCTGGCCGTCCTCGCCGACTACGACCTCGTCCTCGACGGAGCCGACAACTTCCCGACCCGCTACCTCGTCGGCGACGCCTGCGCGCGGCTCGGCGTCCCCCACGTCTGGGGGTCGGTGTACCGGTTCGACGGGCAGGTGTCGGTCTGGTGGGCCGGCGAGGGTCCCTGCTACGCCTGCGTCTTCCCGCAGCAGCCGCCGCCGGACGCCGTGCCGTCGTGCGCGGTCGGCGGGGTGCTCGGGGCGGTGTGCGCGTCGGTCGGGTCGGTCATGGCGACCGAGGCGGTCAAGCTCGTCACCGGGGTGGGCGAGGTCCTCGTCGGGCGGTTGCTCGTCCACGACGCGCTGCGCCAGACGTGGGACGCCGTGCCGGTGCGCCGCGACCCGGCGTGCCGCGTGTGCGGCGCCGGCGCCGAGGTCGCTCGGCCCCTCGGCTGGGCGACCAAGCGGGCGTCCGAGGGCACGGAACCTGCTGTCGCGGAAGGCGGCCGGCCGGGTGTCGAGGTGTCCGAGCTGGCGGCACTGCTGCGCGATCGGGAGTCCGGCGGCGCCGCGTTCACGCTGCTCGACGTCCGCGAGCCGGGCGAGCGCGACGTGGCCGCCATCCCCGGGTCGGTGCTGCTGCCGGTGGGGCGGGTCCGGCGCGGCGAGGACGTGCCGGGGTCCGGGGGCCGGGTGTACGTGCACTGCAAGTCGGGTGGGCGCTCGGCGGAGGCGGTCGACCTGCTGCGCGCCCGGGGCGTCGACGCGGTCGACGTGCTGGGCGGGGTGCTCGCGTGGTCGCGTGACGTCGACCCGTCGGTGCCGACGTACTAGGACCTGTTGTGGCACAGGATGTCTCGCGCTTCCGTACCGCCCAGGACTCGGGCGGCACGTACGCGACGGCGCTGGCCGAGCTGCGGGCGGGGCGGAAGCGGTCGCACTGGATGTGGTTCGTCTTCCCGCAGGTCGCGGGGCTCGGGCAGAGCCCGACGGCGGTGTTCTTCGGGGTCGACGGGCTCGCGGAGGCGCGGGCGTACCTCGCCGATGCGGTGCTGCGGGCCCGGCTCGTCGAGTGCTGCGAGGCGCTGCTGGGGCTGCCGGGTTCGGACCCGGTGGCGGTGCTCGGGGGCATCGACGCCCTGAAGCTGCGGTCGTCGATGACGCTGTTCGCGCGGGCCTCCGGGGAGGGCGCCGGCGGGGTGTTCCGGGCTGTCCTCGCGCGGTACTTCGGCGGCGAGGAGGACCCGGCGACGATCGCCCTGCTGCGACCCTGAGTCGGGCTACGCCACCGCCGGGTCGAGGTGAAACTGGACCCGTCGGCGGTCGAACATCACCTCGACCCGCGGGGACGCCGGCTGGGTCGAGGTGAAACGGGACCCGTCGGCGGTCGAACATCACCTCGACCCAGCGCACCTGGCCCGCCGTCCGGGTCGTCACGCCCGGTGTCGGCCCGGCGTGGTGGAATCGCGTCGTGCTCGTCCTCCGTCGTCCCACCCCCGGTCCGGCGACGGCACCGCCCCTCGACGCCGACCAGCGGGCGGCCGTCGACGCCGACGCCCCGGTCGTGCGCGTCGTCGGGGGCCCCGGCACCGGCACGAGCACCGTCGCCGTCGAACGGGTCGTCCGGGCGGTGGTGCAGGACGGCGCGCCGGCCGACGGCTGCCTGCTGCTCGCCCCCACCCGGCTCGCGGCCGCCCGGCTGCGCGACCTCGTCACCGTGCGGGTCGGCGGCACGACCACGACGCCGCTCGCGCGCACCCACCAGTCGTTCGGGTTCGGGCTGCTCCGCGAGGCCGCGGCCCTCGAGGGTGGCGACACCCCCCGCCTGCTCAGCGGCCCGGAGCAGGACGTCATCCTCCGCGAGCTGCTCGCCGGCCACGCCTCCGGTGACACCCCGGCACCGCCCTGGCCCACGTCGGTCGAGCCGGCCCTGGGCACCCGCGGCTTCCGTGCCGAGCTGCGCGACCTGCTGATGCGTGCCCTCGAGCTCGGCCTGACCCCCGCCGACCTCGAGGCCCTCGCCGCCGCCCACGACCGTCCCGAGTGGTCGGCCGGCGCGGCCGTGCTGCGCGAGTACGAGGACGTCACCGCCCTCGGCGCACCCGGTGCCTTCGACCCGGCCGCCATTCTCACCGCGGCCGCCGACCTGCTCGAGACCGACGACGCGGCCCTCGACCGGCTGCGCCGCCGCCTGCGGCTCGTCGTCGTCGACGACGCCCAGGAGCTGACCCCCGCCGCCCTGCGCCTGCTGGCCGTCGTCACCGCCGGCACGGGCGCCCCGCTCGTGCTCGCCGGCGACCCGGACGCCGCCACCCAGACCTTCCGCGGTGCCGACCCCCGGCTCTTCCTCACGGCCTGGCCCGACGCGCCCACGCACCTCCTCGGCACCGGACACCGGTGTGCCGCACCGGTGGCCGAGGCGGTGCATCGGGTCGTCACGCACATCGGCGTCGTCGGCGGCGCCGGCCACCGTCGCCCAGGGCCGGTCCACGCAGAGCCGGGTGCCCGCGCCGAGGCGCACCTGCTCCGCACCGGGGCGCAGGAGGGAGCGTTCGTCGCGGGCCTGCTCCGCGAGGCCCACCTGCTCGACGGGACGCCGTGGTCGCGGATGGCGGTCATCGTGCGCGGCGGCTCGCGCACGGCCACCCTCCGGCGAGCGCTGCGCTCGGCCGGCGTCCCGCTCGACACCGCGGTCGCCGACCTCCCCGTGCGCGACGAGGTGGCCGTCCGGCCGCTCCTCGCCCTCCTCGGCAGCGCGCTCGAGGTGCTGGGCGGCGCCGAGGCCCTCGACCCCGAGGTCGTCGTCGACGTGCTCACCTCCCCGCTGGGCGGGGCCGACGCCGTGAGCCTTCGACGCCTGCGCAGGTCGCTGCGCCGCCTCGAGCTCGAGGCCGGTGGCGGGCGCCCCAGCGACGTGCTCCTCGCCGAGGTGGTGCTCACGCCCGCGGCCCTCGACCACGTCGGCCCGGAGGCCGCGCCCGCCCGCCGGGTCCACCGGGTCCTCACCGCCGCCGTCGAGGGACTGCGCGACGGCGACGGCGTCGAGGAGGTCCTCTGGGCGATGTGGAGCGCGTCCGGCCTCGCGACCCCGTGGCGGGAGCTCGCCCTCGCGGGTGGTCCGGCCGGTGCACGTGCCGACCGTGACCTCGACGCCGTCCTCGGGCTCTTCGAGGCGGCCGGCCGCTACGTCGACCGGCTCCCCGGCTCCACCCCCGCGTCCTTCCTCGACCACCTGCTCGGGCAGGACGTCGCCGGCGACACCCTCGGTGCCCGAACCGTGCAGGGCGAGTCCGTCGCGCTCCTCACGCCGGCCGCAGCGGCCGGCCTCGAGTGGGACCTCGTCGTCGTCTCCGGTGTGCAGGAGGGGATCTGGCCCGACCTCCGGCTCCGCGGCTCGCTCCTCGGCTCCGCCGACCTCGTCGACGCCGTGCTCGGCCGCGACACCTCGCCGCGGGCCGCCCGGGCCCTCGTCCGGCACGACGAGACCCGGCTCTTCCACGTGGCGGTCAGCCGCGCGCGGCGGCGGCTGGTCGTCACCGCGGTGCGCAGCGAGGACGAGCAGCCCTCGCCGTACCTCGACGTCGTCGACCCCCGTCCGGACGCCCGGCCGTTCACCGACGTGCCGCGCCCGATGACCCTCCCCGGGCTCGTCGGCGAGCTGCGGCGCACCCTCTTCCACGCGGACCCCGCCCTGCGTGGCGCGGCCGTCACGACCCTCGCCCGGCTCGCCCGCGAGGGGGTGCCCGGCGCCGACCCGGCGCAGTGGTGGTCCCTGCGCGCGACGACCGACGACCGCCCGCGCCGCGCCGAGGGCGTCCCCGTCCGCGTCTCGCCCTCGATGGTCGACCGCTTCGGTCAGTGCGGTCTCCAGTGGGTGCTGCGGGCCAGCGGCGGCGACGGCCCGTCGATGGGTGCCCAGGACATCGGCACGCTCGTCCACGAGGTCGCCCACGACCTCGGCGACACCGACACCGCCGCCTACGCCGCCGAGCTCGAGAAGCGGTGGGGCAGGCTCGGGTTGCCTCCCGGATGGCTCTCCCGGCGAGACCTCGCCCGGGCCACGGCGATGACCGACCGGCTCGCCACGTACCACCGCGAGGCCGACGCAAGCGGGTGGCGACGGGCCGCGTCCGAGCAGGCGATGCGGGTGGCGCTCGGCCGCGCCGTCGTCGGCGGCACGGTCGACCGCGTCGAGGTCGGTCCGGGGGGCAGCGTGCGCGTCGTCGACCTCAAGACCGGGTCGCGCAAGCCGACCAAAGACGACCTCGCCCGCCACGGGCAGCTCGGCGCGTACCAGCTCGCGGTCGAGGCGGGCGCCTTCGCCGAGCACGGGTCGGGCTCCGGCGGCGCGGCCCTCCTCCAGCTCGGCCGGGCCGCGAACAAGGCGACGACGCTCCAGGTGCAGGTGCCCCTCGCCGACGACCCCGTCGACCCGACCTGGGCGCGCGACCTCCTGGAGGCCACCGCAGAGGGCATGGCCGCCGCCACCTTCACGGCACTCCCGGCCCGCGAGGTGTGCGGCACCTGTCAGGTCAAGGACTCCTGCCCGGCTCAGCCCGAGGGGCGACGCCTGTGAGTACCGTTCCGGCACACCGGTGGTCGGCCGTCGAGCTCGCCAAGGAGCTCGGCCAGCCGTACGCGCCGACCCCCGAGCAGGCGGCCGTCATCGAGGCCCCGCTCGAACCGCTGCTCGTCGTCGCCGGCGCCGGGTCCGGCAAGACCGAGACGATGGCGGCGCGGGTCGTCTGGCTCGTGGCCAACGGGCTGGTGCGCCCCGACGAGGTCCTCGGCCTCACCTTCACCCGCAAGGCGGCCGGTGAGCTCTCCGAGCGGCTCGTCGCCCGGCTCGCCACGCTGCGCGAGGCCGGGCTGTGGACCCCGGCCGAGGAGGACGGTGCCGCCGTCCTCGACGACACCCCGACGGTCTCCACCTACCACGCCTACGCCGGGCGGATCGTGCGCGAGCACGGGCTGCGCCTCGGGGTCGAGCCCGAGAGCAGGCTCCTCACCGAGGCGGCGGCCTGGCAGTTCGCCCACGAGGCCGTCGTCGCGTGGGACGGCCCGATGGACGAGGTCGACAAGGCCGAGGCCACGGTGACGACCGCGGTCGTCGACCTCGCCGGCGAGCTGGCCGAGCACCTCGTCGAGCCCGCGGAGGTGGCCGCGCACCTCGCCGAGGTCGTCGCGACCCTCGACGCCCTCGTCAAGCCCGACGGCTCCCGCAAGCGCACCAACCCGATGCGCGACACCGTCGCGGTGCTGCGCCAGCGGGCCGCCGTCGTCCCGCTCGTCGAGGCGTACCACGCGCTCAAGCGCTCCCGCGACGCGATGGACTTCGCCGACCAGATGGCGCTGGCCGCGCGTCTCGCCCTCCTCGTGCCACAGGTCGGGGCGGCCGAGCGCCGGCGCTTCCGGGCCGTCTTCCTCGACGAGTTCCAGGACACCTCCGAGGCCCAGCTCCAGCTGCTCCGCTCGCTGTTCGTCGCCAAGGGCGAGCCGGTGCCCGTCACCGCCGTCGGCGACCCCCACCAGTCGATCTACGGCTGGCGCGGTGCGTCGTCGACGACCCTCGACCGCTTCCGCACCGACTTCCGCGACGGCGGCCCGGCGCAGGTCCTCCACCTGTCGACGAGCTGGCGCAACGACCGGTCGGTCCTCGCTGCCGCCAACGTCGTCGCCGCCCCGCTCGCCGCGGCCGCGCGGGTCGACGTCCGCGAGCTCGCCGAGCGCCCGGGGGCCGGGCCGGGGCACGTCGCCGTCGCCCGCCTCGCGACGCTCGAGGACGAGGCCCGGCACGTCGTCGACTGGGTGTCCCGGCGGATGGCCCGGCCCGGCCGCTCGACGGCAGCGGTGCTGTGCCGCAAGCGATCCCAGTTCGACCCCGTCGTCGAGGCGCTCGAGGCCGCCGGCGTCCCGTTCGAGGTCGTCGGCCTCGGCGGGCTGCTGCACACCCCCGAGGTCGCCGACCTCGTCGCGCTGCTCCACGTCGTCCAGGACCCCACCCGCGGTGACCGGCTGATGCGCCTGCTCACCGGGCCGTCCTGCCGCCTCGGGGCGGCCGACCTCGACGGGCTGGGGGAGTGGTCGCGCGCGCGGCAGGGCATCCGCCGCCCCGGGCGCGGCGCCGACCTCGCGCCCGACGCCGGCGAGCGCGCGAGCATCATCGAGGCCCTCGACGACCTGCCGCCCGCCACGTGGGTCGGTGACGAGGGCCAGCGGATCGCCCCGGTCGCGCTCACCCGACTCGACGGGCTCGGCGCCGCCGTCCGTCGCCTGCGCTCGCTCACCGGCCTCGGCCTCCCCGAGCTGGTCGCCGAGGCCGAGGTGGCCCTCGGGCTCGACATCGAGGTCCTCGCCCGCCCCGGGTACAGCCCCGGTGCGGCGCGCGCGCACCTCGACGCCTTCGCCGACGTCGCGGCGACGTTCGGGGCCAGCGCCGACCGCGCGAGCCTCGGTGGCTTCCTCGCCTGGCTCGAGGCGGCCGTCGACGAGGAGCGCGGCCTCGACCTCGGCTGGGTGGAGGCCCGCCCGGACGCGGTCCAGGTGATGACCGTCCACGCCGCCAAGGGCCTGGAGTGGGACGTCGTCGCGGTACCGGGCCTCGTCGAGTCCTCGTTCCCCGCGCACTCCGCGACGCAGGGCAAGGTCGTCGGCGACGCCTGGGGCCACGCCGAGCCGAACGACAGGGGGTGGCTCGTCGGTCTCGCGACGCTGCCCTACGACCTGCGCGGCGACCGCGACGGCCTCCCACGTTTCGGCTGGGCCGACCCGCACGACTGGGACTCGGTGCAGGAGGCCCACGAGCGGTTCACCCGGGCGGTCGCCGAGCACGGGGTCGCCGAGGAGCGCCGGCTCGCCTACGTCGCGACGACCCGCGCCCGCGCCGACCTGCTGCTCACCGCGCACGTCTGGGGCTCGGCGTCGACCCCGCGCGTCACGTCCCGCTTCCTCGAGGAGGTCCGCGCCGCCGCGGCCGTCGTCCCCGGGCCGTGGGTCGACCTCCCGCCGGTCGACGAGCCGGCACCGCAGAACCCCCGCACCGCCGAGACCGCCACCGTCGTCTGGCCGACGCTCGACCACCTCGAGCGCCGCGAACGCCTCCTGGCCCCGGCCCGGGCGGTCGCCGACGCCGCCGCCTCGGCCCCCGCACCGGGTGCCGGCCCGTGGGACACCGAGTTGGCGATGCTCCTCGACGAGCGGGCCCGCCGCCGCGCCGGGGCCGACGTCGACGTGCCGCTGCCGCCGCACCTGTCCACCTCCGCGCTCGTCGCGCTCGCCGAGGACCCGGTGGCCTTCACGAGCCGGCTGCGGCGCCCGATGCCGCAGCCGCCGACGCTGGCCGCCCGCCGGGGCACCGCCTTCCACGCCTGGGTCGAGGAGCACTACTCCCGGGCCGCGATCGTCGACGTCGACGCGCTGCCCGGCTCGGCCGACGACCCGGACGGCGCCGACCTCGCGACGCTGCGGGCGGCGTTCCTCGCCTCGCCGTGGGCCGCGATGACCCCGGTCGAGGTCGAGACGAGCGTCGAGACCGTCCTCGACGGCATCGCGGTGCGCGGCCGCGTCGACGCGGTCTTCGAGGAGCAGGGCGAGGACGGCGAGCCGCTGTGGACGGTCGTCGACTGGAAGACCGGGGCGCCGGCCACCGGCGAGCGCGGGCGGGCCCGGGCCCTCCAGCTCGGGGCCTACCGGCTCGCGTGGGCCCGGCTGCGCGGGGTCGGGCCCGAGCGGGTGCGGGGCGCGTTCTTCCACGCGGCGACCGGCGAGACCGTGTGGCCCGAGCTGCCGGGCGAGGCCGAGCTCAGCCGAGTCCTCGGCGCTGCTCGCTGATGTCGTCGGGGTCGTCGCCGTCCGCGGCCTCGTCCCCGTCGCCGGAGGGCTCCGGGGTCACGGCCTCCTCGGGGTCGATCTCGAGCCACGCGGGCGGGGCCCCCCGGGCCGGCGACGGCGGCTCGACGACGCCGGGCTCGTCCTCGTCGACGGGAGGCTCGTCCTCGACAGCCGGCTCGTCCGCCCGCTCGGCGGGCACCTCCGGGAGCTGCTCGTCGTCGTCCTCGTCGACGACGAGGGCCGGCGGCGGCGTCATCCGCGTGCGCACCGAGACCGGGGCGAGCGAGGTGCGGCGGTAGTCGTCGTCGTCGAGGTCCTCGGTGGCGTGCACCTGGTCGTCGAGCCGGCGCAGCTGGGTGGCCAGCACCTCGACCGCCGCGACGTCCTTGCGGGCCAGGGCGTCCATGAGCCGGGTGAGCATCCCCAGCTCGGCGCTCAGCCGGGCCCGGACGAGGAGGTTGGCGTCGGGGCGCTCGACGCGGGCGTGGGCGTACGCCTCGAGGACGGTCTCGACGGCCTCGGGGGAGGCCTCGGCGACGAGGGCCGCGAAGTCGTCGGCGGGGTCGGCGACCTTGGCGTCCTCCCAGCCGGTGACGGCCTTGATCCGGCCGGTGGAGGAGTCGGCGTCGTCGTCGAAGACGGCCAGCACCTCCTCGCCGGTGAGGTCGCCGTGGGTGGGGACGGCGGCGAAGCGCCAGAGCGTGACGTCCTCGAGCGCCTTCTCCCAGCGGGTGAGCAGGCTGGTCGGCACCCGGCCGGTCTCGGCGGCCCGGTCGAGCTCGGCGAGCCGGCGGGTGCGGTAGGCGTCGGCGTCGTAGCTCGGTAGGCCGGCCTCCTCGAAGAGCGCCGGGTCGGTGTTGTGCAGCGCGGCGAGCGCCCGCCCCAGCTCGGCGGCGAGCCCGGGGCCGGGCGGCAGCGCGCCGAGCTCGAGGGAGTGCCCGGGGAGGAAGGGGTAGACGGCGGCGCGACCCCCCTGCTCGAGGGCGACGAAGCCGCGCGGCGCGGGCACGGCGAACGGCAGCCGCCGGGCGAGCAGCCCGAGCAGGGCGACGGCACGGTCCATCTCGGCCCCGGCGACGTCGGTGCGCGGCGCGCGCACCACCCACCGCCGGTGCTCCTGGTCCTGGACGAAGGCGACGTCGAAGGACTGGCCGGGCAGGGTGGGCAGGGCCTCGACGCTCACCGGGTCGAGGCCCGGCACGGCGGCACTGGCCAGCGCCGCGAGGAATGAGGGGCTGCGGTCCACGCCCCCACGGTAGGCCGTGACCGCCGCCTAGGCTGGGACGCGTGGCCCGAGCCGACCATCTCCTCCCCGACGTCGCCCTCACCCGACAGGTCCTCGACCGTCGGGCCGACCTGCGCACCGACCCCGCGCTGCTGACCCGCCTGCTCGCCGACCCGACCACCCGGGTCTTCCGGCTCCGGGGGGATGCGGCCGAGGTGCTCGACGCCGGCGACGGCGGCCTGCGCGTCCGGCTCGGCCCCCCGGAGCCGGTGGACGCCGACCACCTCGTCGTCTACCTCGGCGAGGCGGGCGGGACCCACCACCTCGGGGTGGCCGAGGACCTGCCCGAGGGCGCGGTCGCCCCGGAGGGGCTGCGGACCCTGCGGCAGGCGGGTGCCCGGCTCGACGACCTGGGCGCCGCGATCTTCGTGACGACGCTGGCGCTGGCCAACTGGCACCGCAGCCACGGGTACTGCCCGCGCTGCGGCCGCCCGACCGTCCCGGTGCTCGCCGGGTGGGTCCGGCACTGCCGCGCCGACGACAGCGAGCACTACCCGCGCACCGACATGGCGGTCATCATGGCCGTCGTCGACGCCGACGACCGCATCCTCCTCGCGCGGGGAAAGGGGTTCCGCGGCAACGGGATGTCGGTGCTGGCCGGCTTCGTCGAGCCCGGCGAGACGCTCGCCGCGGCCGTCGCGCGCGAGGTGGCCGAGGAGGTGGGCGTCGAGGTCACCGACGTGACCTACCTCGGCGACCAGCCCTGGCCGTTCCCGACCTCGCTGATGCTGGGGTTCACGGCGCGTGCCCTCTCCACCGAACTGACCCTCCAGGACACCGAGATCGAGGCCGCCCGGTGGTTCACCCGCGACGAGCTGGCGGCGGCGGTCGCCGACGGCTCGCTCGCGGTGTCCGGGCGGGTGTCCATCTCGCGCCGCCTGCTCGAGCACTGGTACGGCGGACCGGCCGAGGCCCCGGACGTCGCCCTGCGCTGAGGTCGCCTCGCGACGACGACCCGGCTCAGCCGAGGCGCTCGCGGACCTCGGCGAGCGAGGGGTTCGTCGCGGCGGAGCCGTCCGGGAAGAGCACGGTCGGCACGGTCTGGTTGCCGCCGTTGACGAGCATGACGAAGTCGGCGGCGTCGGGCTTGCGCTCGATGTCGACCTCGGTGAAGGCGATGCCCTCGCGCTCGAGCTGGGCCTTGAGGCGGCGGCAGTAGCCGCACCACGTCGTCGAGAACATCGTCACGGTGCCGGCGGCGGGCGCTGCGGGGGTGCTCATGGGGTCGTCAACAGCGGAACGGCCATCGGCCTTCCCGGGCGCCGGGACCGTCGGCACCGCGACCTAGGATCGACCCGATGTCCCTCCTCCCCGTGCACCCCGGCGCCGACGACGTGCTCGACGCGCTCGACCCCGAGCAGCGCGAGGTCGCCGCGCACCCCCTCGGCCCGATGTGCGTCCTCGCGGGTGCCGGCACGGGCAAGACCCGGGCCATCACCCACCGCATCGCCTACGGCGTCCTGTCCGGCGCCTACCAGCCGCAGCGCGTGCTCGCCGTCACCTTCACCGCCCGCGCCGCTGGCGAGATGCGCACCCGCCTGCGCGACCTCGGGGTCGGCGGTGTGCAGGCCCGCACCTTCCACGCCGCGGCCCTGCGCCAGCTGCACTACTTCTGGCCGCAGGCCGTCGGCGGGGCGGCCCCCGAGGTGATGCCGCACAAGGCGAGCGCGGTCGCCGAGGCCGGGGGCCGGCTGCGCCTGCGCCTCGACTCCCCGGCCGTGCGCGACCTCGCCTCCGAGATCGAGTGGGCCAAGGTCTCGATGCTCACGGCCGACACCTACCCCGCGGGCGCGGCCCGGGCCCGTCGCGAGCCACCCGCCGGTCTTGACGCCACGGCGATGGCCCGGATGATCGCCACCTACGAGGACGTCAAGTCCGACCGCGGCGTCATCGACTTCGAGGACGTCCTGCTGCTCACGGCCGGCATCATCGGCGAGCACGAGCAGGTGGCCCGCGCCGTCCGCGGCCAGTACCGGCACTTCGTCGTCGACGAGTACCAGGACGTCAACCGGCTCCAGCAGACCCTCCTCGACCTCTGGCTCGGCGGGCGCGAGGACGTCTGCGTCGTCGGCGACCCCGCGCAGACCATCTACTCGTTCACCGGCGCCTCGCCGCAGCACCTGCTCGGCTTCCGCTCGGCCCACCCGCAGGCCCGGGTCGTCGAGCTCGTACGCAACTACCGCTCCACCCCGCAGGTCGTCGGCCTGGCCAACCTCGTGCTGCGCAGCCCCGGGGGCGGGCGGCGGGCTGGCTCGGTCGAGCTGCGGGCCCAGCGCGACGACGGCGTCGTGCCCGAGCTCCTCGTCGCCGACGACGACCCCGCCGAGGCCGACCAGGTCGCGGCCCGCATCGCCGACCTCGTCGCCGCGGGACACCCCCCGTCCGAGATCGCGGTGCTCTTCCGGACGAACGGGCAGAGCGAGCAGTTCGAGTCCGCCCTCGCCGAGCGAGGCATCCCGTACCTCGTGCGCGGCGGCGAGCGGTTCTTCTCGCGTCGCGAGGTGCGCGACGCCATCGTGCTCATGCGGGGTGCGGCCCGGTCCGACGACGGCGAGGTGCCGCTGCCCGACCTCGTCCGCGACGTGCTGCTCGGCGCGGGCTGGACCCGCGAGGCGCCGACGTCCGGGGGAGCGGCCCGCGAGCGCTGGGAGTCGCTCGCCGCGCTGGCCGGTCTCGCCGACGACGTCGCGGCCCTCGACCCCGAGGCGCGGCTGCCGGTGTTCGTCCGTGAGCTCGACGAGCGGGCGGCCGCCCAGCACGCGCCGACGGTTCAGGGGGTCACCCTCGCCTCGCTGCACGCCGCCAAGGGCCTGGAGTGGGACACGGTGTTCCTCGTCGGCTGCTTCGACGGGCTGATGCCCATCACGATGGCCGACACTCCCGAGGAGATCGAGGAGGAGCGACGGCTCCTGTACGTCGGGCTCACCCGGGCCCGCGACCGCCTCGTCCTCTCGTACGCCCGCGCCCGCACGCCCGGCGCCAAGGGGACCCGACGGCCCTCGCGCTTCCTCGACGGCACCGAGTCGGTCCTCGGCGCGGGTGCCCGCAGCCAGCCGCGCCGGAAGAAGGCCTCGGCCAAGGAACGGGCCGCGGCCCCCACCGTCTGCCGCGTCTGCGGCGGCGGGCTCGCGACGGCCAAGGAGCGCACCATCGGCCGGTGCACCGCCTGCCCCCCAACGATGGACGAGCAGCTCTTCGACGAGCTGCGGGGCTGGCGTCTCGAGACCGCGCGCGAGCTCGACGTGCCGGCCTACGTCGTCTTCACCGACGCCACGCTGACGGCCATCGCCGAGCGTGAGCCCGCCGACACCCGCGAGCTGTCGCGCATCAACGGTGTCGGTCCCGCCAAGCTCGAGCGCTTCGGTGACGATGTCCTCACGATTGTGAAGAATTTTTCCGAGGCGCAGAACGGTTGAGCCGCAGGGCAGTTCGCCTCACGTTCGGCCACTGTTCGACCGCACGCCGGTATTAATGCGTTGCCGCGCGTTCGCGGCGGGTCCTACAGTGTCGGGGAACACCTCGCGTGCCCGCCCGGGCACGGACCCAGCACCGAGACCGCGAAGGAGGGTTGGAACCGATGGAGAAGACGATGTCGACGAACGGCACGCCGGCGATGGCTGCTGCCTGCACGACCTCCGATGCCGTCTGGTACGGCTCCAACACCGCCCACGCGGTCGATCGGGCTCAGGTCCAGGGGCGCACCGTGTCCGCTGCCGCTCTCGGCATGCGTGACCGCGTCGTCGCCGGTGGCACCGCCGGCTTCGGCATCGCCCTCCCGACCACGGGATCCGTTCGTCTCCGCCTCGAGGGGCCACCTGTCTAGCACCAGGTAGCCACCACCTCGAGGCCGCGGATCCCCCCAGGGATCCGCGGCCTTTCTCGTATGCACCCCCGGGGGACCGGGCACCACAGACCACCACCACGCGAGGACCAGCAGACATGACGACCACCAGCGAGCGGCGCGACCCGCACCGCCCCCCGAGTACCAGCCCGCGCCACACCCGGCGCTCGACGAACGGAGGTGACACCCCCATGCAGCTGACCGACCTTCTCGACCTGCACGACACGGCCGTCATCGACGGCGAGGGGATCCCCTGCCGCGAGAACGACGCCGAGCTGTGGTTCGCCGACACCCCCGAGGGCGTCGAGTTCGCCAAGGCGCTCTGCCGCACCTGCCCGGTGCGGGAGACCTGCCTCGCCGGCGCGCTCGACCGTCGCGAGCCCTGGGGCGTCTGGGGCGGGGAGTACTTCGTCCAGGGCGAGGTCGTGGCGCGCAAGCGCCCCCGCGGCCGCCCCCGCAAGACCGAGGTCGCCGCCTGAACGGCGGTGCACCGCAACCGAACACCTGATGAGGAGAACCACGATGTACACACGCCGGATGCAGCGCATCCGCCGCATGGTGCACCAGCGCGACGTCCACGAGACGCAGCGCCGGGAGCGCGAGGCGGCGAACCGCGAGCAGATGCGTGCGGTCGTCCACGCCATCGTCCGATGAGCACGGCGCCCGCACCGCGCACCGCCCCCGACACCGCGTCGGGGGCGGTGCCCGTTCCACCCCTGCGCGAGCGTGACTTCTGGCGCGCCGTCGCGTCGACCGTGCTGGCTACGCTGAGCCCATGGCCGCGCTGACGATCGCCCAGGACCCCGCCGCCGACCAGGTGCTCTCCGAGGACCCGTTCGCGCTGCTCGTCGGCATGCTGCTCGACCAGCAGTTCCCGATGGAGCGCGCCTTCGCCGGTCCGGCCAAGATCCTCGAGCGCTTCGGCACGCTCGACCCCGCCGAGGTCGCGGCCGCGGACCCCGAGCCGTTCGCCGACCTCTGCGCGACGCCGCCGGCCATCCACCGCTACGGCCGCTCGATGGCCGGCCGCGTGCAGGCGCTGGCCGCCGTCGTCCGCGACGAGTACGCCGGCGACGCGTCGACGCTCTGGAGCACCGCGAGCACCGGCGCCGAGCTCGTCACCCGCATCCGCGCCCTCCCGGGCTTCGGCGACCAGAAGGCCCGCATCTTCGCCGCCCTGCTCGGCAAGCAGCTCGGTGTCCGTCCCGACGGCTGGGAGGACGCCTGCGGCGCCTACGCCGAGGCCGGGTCGTTCCGCAGCGTCGCCGACGTCGTCGACCCCGAGTCGCTCCAGAAGGTCCGCGACTTCAAGAAGGCCGCCAAGGCCGCCGCGAAGGCCAAGGCCTGAGCATGCCCGGCGGGTCCGCCGAGGCCGCCGCGATGGTCTGCGCCACCTGCGGCGCGACCCCGACCCCCGACGAGGCCCCCACCGCCGCCCTCACGTGGAGCCGTGGCACCGAGAACGGCCGCGAGGTCTGGACCTGCGCGGCGTGCAGCCGCCGCCACCTGCGCAGCATCGAGGGCAAGCTCGACTCGGCCTGGTGGTGAGCTAGGCGCCGGGGTCCGGGGGCAGGCGGGACTCGTCGACACCGGGGAGGTAGGCGCAGATCATCTCGCGCAGCGGCACCGTGCCGCCGACCTGGCTGAGCACGCCGATGCCGCCGAGCCAGACCCGGTGGATGAGCAGGTACTCGGGCGGCAGGTTGAGCTTGAGCCCGACGAGGAACTGCGGCCGTCGCGGGTCCTGGATCTGGGCCGCGGCACCGCGCAGCCACGCCCGGTTGGGGGTGAACTCCTCGTGGAGGATCGGCTCGACGAGGGGCTCGAGGTACTCGACGAGCCCCTGCGGGTCGATCTCGATGCCCGGGCGGATGAACCCGGCCCGGCGCAGCACCCGGACGAGCTCGTCACCGTCCCCGGCGAGGGCGGCCGTGAGGATGCCGCCCATCTCCGGGGGCAGGCCGTCGGGGAGCCGGTTGACGGCCCCGAAGTCGAGGACCCCGAGCCGGCCGTCCGGGGTGACCCGGAAGTTGCCCGGGTGCGGGTCGGCGTGCAGCAGCCGGGCCCGCGTGGGCGCCCGGAGCTGGAACTCGAGGTAGAGCGAGGCCGCCTCGTCGCGCTGCTCCTGCGTGCCCTCGGCGATGACCCGGGCCAGCGGCGTGCCCTCGACCCACTCGGTGACGAGCACCTGGGGCGACTCGACGAGGACGTCGGGGACCAGCACGTCGTCGTCGCCGGCGAAGGCCCGGGCGAAGTGCCGCTGGTGGCGGGCCTCGAGGGAGTAGTCGAGCTCCTCGGACATCCGCGCCCGCAGCTCGTCCATGATCGGCTTGACGTCGATGCCGGGCACCATCGACCCGGCCATCCGGGCCACCCGGGCGATCTGGTTGAGGTCGGAGAGCAGGGCCTTGCCGGCGCCGGGGTACTGGATCTTCACCGCGACCTCGCGGCCGTCGCGCCACACGCCGCGGTGCACCTGGCCGATGGAGGCCGCCGCCGCCGGGGTGTCGTCGAACTCCACGAGCTTGGTGGAGGCCCACCGCGGCCCGAGCTCCTCGGCGAGGATGGCGTGCACGCGGTCGGCGCCCATCGGCGGACCGGACTCCTGGAGGCGGGTGAGGGTCGCCCGGTAGGGCCCGACGACCTCCTCGGGCATCGCGGCCTCCATGACCGACAGCGCCTGCCCGAACTTCATCGCGCCACCCTTGAGCTGCCCGAGCACGGAGAAGAGCTGCTCGGCGGTGCGGGCCTGGAGCTCGGCGGCGACGGCCTCGGCCGGGCGGCCGCCGACCCGCTTGCCGACCCCGAGCGCGGCGCGTCCGGCGTGCCCGAGCGGGAGCCCGGCCAGTCGCGCGGCGCGCGCGATCGAGGAGCCGGGGATCTCTCTCTCGCGCTCGCTCACCCCGCCATTCTCACCGACGAGCACCGACAGCCGGGACGGGAGGTCCAGACCCTGTGCAGGACCGAGGTCCCACGGGGGCCGACCTCGGTGGAGACACCGGCCAGCGAGAGGTCGCCCCGCCCGACCGCGAAGGTGACGACGACGGCCACGGCGGCGGCGAGGACGACGGTCGGCGGGTCGGCGGCCCGGGGCCCCGGGCGGGGGACCGCGCCGGCGGCGCAGCCGAGGCAGGGCGAACGCCCCGGGACGACGAGCGGGCCGACGACCACCGACCCGTCACCGCCCGCGAGCGGGAGCACCGGCACCCCGGCGGACTCCCACGGCGCGGCGAGGCTGGGCGCGTCGACCCACCCGGGCCGGTGGCCGTCGCTGACGAGGACCACCGCTGAGGGTGCGGGGGAGCCGGCGGCCAGGGCCAGCTCGGCGGCGTCGGCGGCGTGCGCCCCGGCCCGCACCTCGACCCGACAGCGGCGCAGCTGGGCGCTGACCTCGTCGGCGAGCCGGCCCCACCCGTCGACGACGACCGGTCCGCGCGCCGCGTCCATGCCGACCTCCCGTCCCGTGGCTGCCGTCATCCTGCCGGGACGGCGACCGTGGCCGCGGGCGTCGTCCACAGGCTGCGGAGCGCCGGCGCCCCGAGGGTCGAGGTGATGGGCGACCCGGAGGTGGTCGGGTTTCACCTCGACCGCTCGAGGGCTGGGCCGGGTCGAGGTGATGGGAGACCCGGACGTGGTCGGGTTTCACCTCGACCGGCGGTGTCCGGGCACGACGACGGCCCCGGACCGTTGCGGGTCCGGGGCCGTCGTCGTGGGGTCTCGGCGGCTCAGGCCTTGCCGAGGATGCGGTTGAGGTTCGTGCCGCAGACCGGGCACTGGCCCTTGGCCATCCGCCGCCCGTTCTCGGAGACGACGACCTTCCCCTCGGCCTCGCGCTTCTCCTTGCACTTCACGCAGTAGAACTCGCCCTTGTAGGTCTCGTCAGCCATCGACGCTCTCCTTGTCACCCGACCGCCGGAGGCCCCGGTGCCGGACAGAGGTGCCACCCGAGGGCGGCCTGGACGTTCACACAGTAGCCACGCCGGGGCCCCACGCCCCGTGGCCACGCGGCGCCACGCGGGGGAATCGCCGCAGGTGGGGCCACTTCCGTACCTTCCGTCACACCAGCCTCCCAGGCCGTAGAGTCGGTCCCGTGGCCAGCCCCGACGTCGAGGTCCGCCGCAGCCGCAGGCGCCGCCGCACGGTCAGCGCCTACCGCGACGGCGGCCGCACGGTCGTGCTCATCCCCGCCTCCTTCTCGGCCGCCGAGGAGGCCCGGTGGGTGGAGCGGATGCTCGCCCGGCTCGAGCGCGGGGAGGCCCGCCGGCCGGTCAGCGACGACGCCCTCGCCGAGCGGGCCGCGCGCCTCTCCACCCGCTACCTCGGCGGGCACGCCCGGCCGCAGTCGGTCCGCTGGGTCTCGACGATGGAGAAGCGCTGGGCGTCCTGCACCCCGGCCGACGGCAGCATCCGCGTCTCGGACCGGCTGCGGGAGGTCCCCGACCACGTCCTCGACTACGTCCTGCTCCACGAGCTCGCCCACCTGCTCGTCACCGGGCACGGGCCCGCGTTCTGGCGGCTGCTGGCCTCGTACCCGCGCCTCGAGCGCTCGCGCGGCTTCCTCGACGGCCTCGCGCACGCCTCGGGCATGCCCGCGTCAGACGAGCCCGAGGGCCCTGCGGCAGACGGCGACGAGGGGTGACAGCTCGGCGCGCGTCCCCTCGGGCAGGGCGTCCACCGGCCACCACCGCACGTCGAGCGACTCCTCGCTGACCCGCGGCCCGACGCCCTCGGGTGCCACCGCGGCGAACCGCACGTCGAGGTGCTCGCGGCAGTGCCCGAAGTCGCCCTCGAGGACGTGCCGGTCGAGCTGCACCGGGTCGGGCAGCGGCTCGAGCGCGTCGAGCCCGGACTCCTCACGGCCCTCGCGCCGGGCGGCCGCCCACAGCGAGGCGTCACCCTCCTCGAGGTGGCCGCCGAACTGGAACCACTGGCGCGCCCTCCGGTGGTGGGTGAGGAGCACCCGCTCGCCGGCCCGGTCGAGGACGACGCACGACGCGGTGAGGTGCTCGGGCGGCCCGGCCTTGGCCACGCCCTCGGGGTGCGAGCCGAGGAACGCGAGGTAGGACCGGCGCAGCTCCTCCTGGGCGGCGTCGGGCGCACGCCACCCGCCGAGGACGCGGGCGGCGTCGGCGTGCAGGTGGGCGAAGGAGCGGGCGACCTCGGCGGCCCGGGTCACCGCTCGCCCTCGTCGCGCAGCAGCGCGTCGAGCTCGGCGTCGAGGTCGTCGGTGGCCGGCTCGGCGGTGCGCTCGACGTAGCCGAGCGGGTCGTCGAGGTCGGCGGTCGACGGCGCGAGGTCCGGGTGGCGCCAGGCGCCGTCGCGGGCGCCGGGGCCGGCGGAGTCCTCGAGCGCGCGGAAGAGGTTGGCGGCGTCGCGCAACCGGCGCGGGCGCAGCTCGAGCCCGACGAGCGCCCCGAACGCCTTCTCGGCCGGACCGCCGCTCGCGCGGCGGCGGCGGACGGCCTCACCGAGCGCCACGGCGGCCGGGAGGTGCTCGGCGACGGCCCGCTCGGTGACGACGTCGACCCAGCCCTCGACGAGGGCGAGCAGCGTCTCGAGCCGGCCGAGCGCGGCGACCTGGGCGGGGGAGTGCTGCGGCGCGAACATCCGCCCGCGCAGGGCCTCCTGGACGGCCTGGGGGTCGGAGGGGTCGATCGAGCGGACCGCCTCCTCGATGCCGTCGGTGTCGATGGTGATGTCCGAGGCGTAGTCGCGCACGGCGGCCAGCAGCCCTGCGGAGAGCCACGGGACGGCCCCGAACAGCCGGACCCGGGCGACCTCCCGCACGGCGAGGTACAACCGGGCCTGGGGCTCGTCGACCTCGAGGCCCTCGGCGAGCTCGTGCAGCGCGGCCGGCATGAGGACGACGTCGGGGGCCGCGACGAGCGGCAGCGAGACCTCGCACCCGGTGACGACCTCACCCGCGAGCTGACCGACCCCCTGCCCGAGCTGGAGCGAGAACATCGACCCGTGCATCCGCCGGAGCATCGGCCCGGCCTGGTCCATCATCCCGGCCATGCCCTCGGGCAGCGCGCCCTCGGGCAGGTCACCGAGCTGGCGGGCCATCGCCTCGGTGACGGCGTCGGTGACCCCCTCGGCGACCGGCTCGACGAGCCCGGTCCACACCGGCATCGTCGCCTCGACCCACTCGGCGCGGCTCCACGCGGTGCCGTGCAGCGCCGGGCCGGAGAGGTCGGTGACGGCGTCGAGCCACAGCCCGGCCACCTGGACGGCCTCGGCGGCGGCGCGCCGGTCGGCCTCGGAGGCCAGCGCGTCGCCGGCCGCCGCGACGGTCTTGCGGGCGGTGTCGGTGGCCATCGCGGCGTCGACGGTGGTGTCGCCGGCCGGCGCGGCGAACATCGCCTGTACCTGGCCCATGACCATCTGCAGCATCTGCGGGTCGACCTGGTCCAGGCCCATGCCCTTGACCATCGCGGCCAGCTGCGGGTCGAGCTCGCCGCCGCCGGTGAGGCCGCGGAGGACCTGCTCGAGCTCCGGGGGGAGGTCGGGGGTCTCGTCGTCGTCGGCGTGGTCGGTCACGGCCGGGCTCCTGCGGTTCGGGTGAGAGGATGTCGTCCTGTTGTACCCAACCACGGTCGCGCGGGAATCGTTCCGGCGGCCGGCCCCCGGAGGAACGCCCGTGCCCATGGATGACGCCGCCGTCGCGCTCGTCGCCGTCCGCGACGCCGCCCTGTCGGTCGACGAGGTCCTCGCCGCCGTCCGCCACCCCGTCTGCGGCGGGGTCTCGCTCTTCGTCGGCGTGGTCCGCGACCACGACCACGGCGACGCCGTCACCGGCCTCGAGTACTCGGCGCACCCGAGCGCCGAGGCGACGATGCGCGAGGTCTGCGACGAGGTGCTCGCCTCCTCCGAGGCGGTCCGCATCGCGGCGGTGCACCGCACCGGTACCCTCGAGGTCGGCGACCTCGCCGTCGTCGTCGCGGCGGCCGCGCCGCACCGCGGTCAGGCCTTCGACGCCTGCCGGGCGGTCATCGACACGCTCAAGGCGCGCACCCCCATCTGGAAGCACCAGCAGCTCGGCGACGGCTCCGCGGAGTGGGTGGGGATGCCGTGAGCGGCGCCCCCGACGTCCGCCTCGACCCCGGCTCCGCCGCCGCCCCCGACCCCCGCCCGGCGCAGCGGCCCGGCCGCCTGGCCGCCGGCCTGCTGACGACGACCTTCCTCCTCGTCGTCCTCGCGGCCGGCCTGACCTTCGTCGGGCTGCCCTACGTCGTGCTCTCCCCGGGACCGGCCACGAACGTGCTCGGCGAGCTCGACGGCAAGCCGGTCCTCTCCGTCGAGGGCGCGCAGACCTACCCGACCGAGGGCGCCCTCGACTTCACGACCGTCTCCTTCGACGGCGGCCCGGGGCGCAAGGTCACCGTCTACGACCTCCTCGAGGCGTGGCTCAGCGACGCCGTCGACGCCGCCCCCGAGCGCTACTACTTCCCCGACGACGCCTCCGAGGAGGACGTCGAGGCCGAGAACACCGAGCTGATGAACGAGTCGCAGGTCGTCGCCGCCGCCACCGCGCTGCGTGCCCTCGGCCGCACCGTGCCGACGACGGTCTCCGTCGCCGACGTGCCCGAGGACGGGCCGTCCGACGGGCTCCTCGCGAAGGGCGACACCGTGCTCTCGGTCGACGGCACCGCCACCACCGACTCGGCCGCCGTGCGCGCCGCCGTCCAGGCCCACACTCCGGGCGAGCAGGTCTCGATCCGCGTGCGCCGCGACGGCGCCGAGCGCACGGTCACCGTGCGCTCGGCCGACGCCGACGGCCGCGCCGTCATCGGCATCCTCCTGCGCACCGACTACGACCTGCCGGTCGACGTCACCCTCAACACCGGCCAGGTGGGCGGGCCGTCGGCCGGGCTGATGTTCAGCCTCGCGATCTACGACACGCTGACCCCCGGGTCCCTCACCGGCGGGAAGCGGATCGCCGGCACCGGCACCATCGAGGACGACGGCTCGGTCGGCCCGATCAGCGGCATCCGCCAGAAGATGGTCGGGGCCCACGAGGCCGGCGCCCGGTTCTTCCTGTCACCGGCACAGGACTGCGCCGACGCCGTCGGCCACGTGCCCGAGGGGATGACCCTGCTGCGCGTCACGACCTTCGCCGAGGGCCGTGCCGCCGTCGAGGGCATCGCCAAGGGCGACCTCACGGGGCTGCCCACCTGCGGCTGAGGCGGGTCGACACCCCCAGGTCAGTCGAAGGTCGCGCGCAGCGCGTGGACGATCCCCGGGGCGATGTCCTCGCCGAGCGCGACCTGGTCGTCGCTGTCGTGGGCGCGCTGGCGCAGCAGGCAGCGCGCCGAGCCGTCGCGCGTCACGGCCACGACGAGCCGCACGTCGGCCCGGTCCGGGTGCTCGGAGACCGCCCGGCGCGCGGCGTCCGGGTCCTCGGGGAGGTCGCGCTCGGCGGCGGGCGGCAGGACGACCCGCTCGACCGCGAGGGCGCACCCGGTGACCTGCTCGGGCCAGGCGATGCGGGCGAGGAGGTCCTCGATGCCGTCGGCCTCGGGCAGGTCCTCCTGCTCGACGGCCGAGAGCGCGCCGGCCACGGCGTCGTGGGCGGCGAGGCCCTCGGCGAGCTGCGGCTCGCGCACCACGAGGTCGGCCGTCGGGACGAGGGCGAAGAGCCGCACCGGCTGGTCCCAGCCCCCGCGGGCCACGTGCCGCTCGGTGTCGAGGGCCGCGAGGGTCAGGGGGTCGGTGACGGGCTGCGGGTCGGGGCTCACGGGCCCCATCGTGCCCGACCCCGGGGCCGCGAACCTTCGGCGCCCTCCGAGCGTTCAGGCCTGCGAGGTAGGTTGACGCCCAACCGCCGCACGACGACCCCGGCACACGGGACGAGGAGAGCTGTGAGTCGTTCTGACTGGTTCGACGGAACCGACGGGCCCGACGAGGGCGCCGGGCGCCCCGGCGGTGAGGACCCCCGGGCCGGGCGTCCGGCCGGCCTCGCGCGCCGCCGCCGCGGGCCGCTCCTGCCCACCGCGCTCGTCCTCATCGGGCTCGCCGTCGTCGGCGGCATCGCGGCCGACGTGCTCACCGACGTCTGGTGGTACCAGTCGGTCGGCTTCAGCGGCGTCTTCGTCAAGGAGCTGCTCAGCAAGACCGGCATCTTCGTCGTCGCGGCCCTCGTCACCGGTGGTGCGGTCGCGGTCTCGCTCGTCGTCGCGTACCGCACGCGCCCGATCTACGTGCCCGTCACCCCCGCCCAGCAGGTGCTCGAGCAGTACCGCCAGGCCATCGAGCCGCTGCGCCGGGTGGCCGTCGTCGGCATCCCCGTCGTCCTCGGCCTGCTGGCGGGGTCCGGCTCGATGGGGGCGTGGAAGACGTTCCTCCTCTGGGCCAACGCCGTGCCCTTCGGCACCAAGGACCCGCAGTTCGGCCTCGACGTCGGCTTCTTCGTCTTCACCCTCCCGTGGCTGCGCTTCGTCGTCAGCTTCGTGACGGTCGTCCTCGTCCTCGCCTTCCTCGCCGGCGCGTTCACGCACTACGTCTACGGCGGGCTCCAGCTGCCGGGGCGCGGTCCCTCGACCCGGGCGGCCTACGTCCACCTCGGCACGCTCGGTGCCCTCATCGCCCTCACGCGCGCCGCCTCCTACTGGCTCGACCGGTACTCGCTGTCGACCGAGAAGGGCTCGCTGCTCACCGGCATCACGTACACGGACGCCAACGCGGTCCTCCCCACGAAGGCCATCCTCGCCGTCGCCGCCGTGATGTGCGCCGCCTTCTTCATCGCCTCGATCTGGAGCCGCAGCTGGCGGCTGCCGATCATCGGCGTCGGCCTGCTCGTCGTCACCGCGGTCGTCGCGGGCGCCGCCTACCCGGCCCTCATCCAGTCGCTCAAGGTCGGCCCCTCGCAGCGCTCGCTCGAGAACCAGTACATCCAGCGCAACATCACCGCCACGAGCCAGGCCTTCGGCCTCGACCGCGTCGAGCGGATCACGAACACCGCGCCGACCCAGGAGCCGGCGAAGACCGAGCTGCGCTCGGACGCGGAGTCGATCCCGGGCGTGCGCGTCATCGACCCCAACGTCGTGGCGCCGACCTTCCGCCAGCTCGAGGGCGAGCGCGACTTCTACGCCTTCCCCGACACCCTCGACGTCGACCGGTACACGATCGACGGCAAGGTCAACGACGCCGTCGTCGCCGTGCGCGAGATGAACCTCGACGGCCTGCCCGACGGCCAGCGCAACTGGCTGAACGACCACACCGTCTACACGCACGGCTACGGGTTCTACGCGGCCTACGGCAACCAGCGCACGGCCGAGGGCGACCCGGTCTTCTTCGAGGGCGGCTCGCGGAACAACCTCGGGGAGTACGAGCCCCGCATCTACTTCGGCGAGCTGTCGCCGAGCTACTCCGTGGTTGGAGGCCCCTCCGGGGGCGAGACGCGGGAGTACGACCGCCCGGGCAGCTCCGAGGGCTCGTCGGTGAAGAACACCTACACCGGCGGGGGCGGTGTCGAGGTGGGGTCCTTCGTGCGCCGGCTCGCGTACGCGGTGAAGTACCGCGAGGCCAACTTCCTCCTCTCGGACGCGCTCAACTCGGACTCGCGCATCCTCGACCACCGCACGCCGAAGGAGCGGGTCGAGCGGGTCGCCCCGTGGCTCCAGCTCGACGGCAACGTGTACCCCGCGGTCGTCGGCGGGCGGGTCAAGTGGATCGTCGACGGCTTCACGACCTCGAACAGCTTCCCGAACAGCCGTCTCCTCGAGCTCTCGGAGGCGACGTCCGACTCCGTGGCGAACCGCTCCAACGTCGTCCAGGTGCGCACCGGCGAGGTCAACTACATCCGCAACGCGGTCAAGGCCACGGTCGACGCCTATGACGGGTCGGTGCAGCTCTACGGCTGGGACATGAACGACCCGATGCTCAAGGCCTGGAGCAACGCCTTCCCCGGTTCGGTCAAGCCGCTGTCGTCGGTCTCCGGCGACCTCATGGCCCACATCCGCTACCCGCAGGACCTCGTCAAGGTCCAGCGCGACCTGCTCAACGAGTACCACATCACCCGCGCCGACGACTTCTTCACCGGCAACGACAAGTGGCGCGTGCCCCGTGACCCGTCGCTGGCCAGCCAGGACATCCCGGTCGTCTTCCAGTCCATCGCCCTGCCGGGGGAGGACCGGGCGTCGTTCTCGATCACCTCGCCGTTCGTCCCCGCGAGCAACACCGAGGGCGGACGCGAGATCCTCCGCGGGCTGCTCGCCGTCGACGCCGACGCCGGGTCGACGGCCGGGAAGCCGGCCGAGAACTTCGGCCAGCTGAGGCTCGTCGAGTACTCCTCGAACCAGGCGCCGGCCGGCCCCGGCCAGGTGCGCAACCAGATCCAGAACTCGAACGTGCGCTCGCAGAATCCTGCCGAGCAGCTGGGGTTGGCGCAGTACATCACCCAGAACTCCGGCAGCGGCAAGAAGCTGACCTTCGGCAACCTGCTGACGTTCCCGCTGCGCGGCCGGACGTTCTACGTGCAGCCGATCTACGTCCAGGCCTCCGAGGGCTCGGGGTCGTTCCCGCAGAACAAGATCACCGTGGCCGCGTACGGCACGAACGTCGCGTGGGGCGACACCCTCGACCAGGCCATCACCGGCCTCTTCGGCGAGGGCCAGGGCGACACCGGCGGCGGCGGCGACGGCGGTGGCGACACCCCCGACCAGCCGGAGACCAGCCTCCAGCAGCAGCTCACCGCGGCGATCGCGTCCATCCAGGCGGCCTACGCCGACGGCCAGGAGGCGCTGAGCAAGAGCGACTTCGCCGCCTACGGCGAGGCGCAGAAGCGGCTCTCGGACGCGATCGCCCTCGCCGAGCGGCTGTCCGCGGAGCTGGGGGCGGCGGCGCCGTCGCCGACCCCGAGCCCGTCGGCGTCGGCCTCGCCGGCACCGTCGGCGTCGACGACGGCCTCGGCGGGGTAGCCGATTTGGCCGTGGCGGGCTCCGTCGCGTAACCTCGGGGGCATACCGAGCACGGCCGCAAGGACGTGACTCACTCGACGCGGGGTGGAGCAGCTCGGTAGCTCGCCGGGCTCATAACCCGGAGGTCGCAGGTTCAAATCCTGCCCCCGCTACTGAATGACGAAGGCCCTGACCGGCGCAGCCGGTCAGGGCCTTCGTCATGAGCAGGATGCCGGGAGCGCGAACGGGCGGGCGACGAAGGAGCCCGCGCGTGAGCGCGGCGTCCTGCCCCCGCGAACCAGCGGCGTCCTGCCCCCGCCCCGGCGAGGCGGAGGTCACGGCGTGTCGCCGGAATCCCCGGGCGTGCACGGCGTTGCACCTGACGTGACCACCACCCCAGGCCGCCACCCCCGTCCCCACCGCGTCGTCGTCATCGGCTCCGGCTTCGGAGGCCTCTTCGGCACCCGTGCCCTCAAGCGGCGCGGCGACGTCGAGGTCACCCTCGTCGCCCGCACCGCCCAGCACCTCTTCCAGCCGCTGCTCTACCAGGTGGCGACGGGCATCCTCTCCGAGGGCGAGATCGCCCCGAGCACCCGCGAGGTGCTCGCCCGGCAGAAGAACGCCCGCGTCATCCTCGGCGAGGTCACGGACATCGACCTCGCCGCCCGCACCGTCACCTCCGAGCTCCTCGGCCAGCGCACCATCAGCGAGTACGACACCCTGCTCGTCGCCGCCGGGGCGGGGCAGTCCTTCTTCGGGCACGACGAGTTCGCCGAGTTCGCGCCGGGCATGAAGTCCGTCGACGACGCCCTCGAGCTGCGCGGCCGCATCTTCGGCGCCTTCGAGGTCGCCGAGCTCGCGACGACCGAGGAGGACGCCCGCCGAGCCCTGACCTTCGTCGTCGTCGGCGCCGGGCCGACGGGCGTCGAGATGGCCGGCCAGATCGCCGAGCTGGCGGGCCGCACGCTCAAGCACGACTTCCGCCGCATCGACCCCACCCAGGCCCACGTCGTCCTCCTCGACGCCGCCGACACCGTCCTGCCGACCTTCGGCGAGCGCCTCGGCGGAGCCGCCCGCCGCCGCCTGTCCGAGATGGGCGTCGACGTCCGCACCGGCGCGATGGTCACCGAGGTCGACGAGACCGGCCTCACGTACCGGGACCAGCAGGGGCACGAGACCCGCCTCGAGGCGCTGACGAAGATGTGGGCGGCCGGCGTCCAGGCCAGCCCGCTCGGGCAGCAGCTCGCCGAGCAGTCCGGTGCCGAGCTCGACCGCGCGGGGCGGGTCAGGGTCAACCCGGACCTCACCCTCCCCGGCCACCCGGAGGTCTTCGTCGTCGGCGACATGATCTCCCTCGACGACCTGCCGGGCGTCGCGCAGGTCGCCATCCAGGGCGCGCGGTTCGCCGCGAAGCAGGTGACGCACCGGCTCGACGACAAGCCGACCGACGAGCGGTTCACCTACCGCGACAAGGGCTCGATGGCCACCGTGTCCCGGTTCAGCGCGGTCGCCTCGATCGGCGGCCTGCGCTTCAGCGGGTTCGTCGCGTGGCTGCTCTGGCTCGGCGTGCACCTCGTCTACATCATCGGCTTCAAGAACCGCATCACGACGCTGCTGCACTGGGCGGTCAGCTTCCTCGGTCGCGGCCGCGCCGAGCGGGTGGCGACCCAGCAGCAGGTGTTCGCCCGGCGGGCCATCCAGCGGGTCGAGGACCTCAGCGACGCCGGCTGACGCGCGGATCCGGGACGGCGACGCCGCCCGGACCGTAGGGTGACCGCCATGCCGCTCGACTACCCGATCCACCGGCGCACGCTGGCCAACGGCCTGCGCGTCGTCGTCTCGCCCGACCACACCGTCCCCAACGTGACGGTCAACCTCTGGGTCGGCGTGGGCTCACGGCACGAGCAGGCGGGCCGCACCGGGTTCGCGCACCTCTTCGAGCACCTGATGTTCCAGGGCTCGCGCGAGGTCCGCAGCGGCGAGCACTTCGAGGCCCTCATGGCCGAGGGCGGGCGGCTCAACGCGACGACGTGGTTCGACCGCACGAACTACTTCGAGACCGTCCCCACCGGGGCCCTCGAGCTGGCGCTCTGGCTCGAGGCCGACCGGCACGGCCACCTCCTGGACGCCGTCAACCAGGAGAACCTCGACAACCAGCGTGACGTCGTCAAGGAGGAGAAGCGCCAGCGCTACGACAACCAGCCGTACGGCAACGCGCTCATCGACGTCTACGCGGCCGTCTTCCCCGAAGGGCACCCGTACCACCACCCGACGATCGGGTCGATGGAGGACCTCGACGCCGCGAGCCTCGAGGACGTCCACGCCTTCTTCCGGCGCCACTACGCCCCGGACAACACCGTCCTCACGCTCTGCGGCGACCTCGAGCCCGACACCGGGTTCGACCTCGCGGAGCGGTACTTCGGGGGGCTCGAGGCGCGCGCGGAGGACCGCCGCCCGGCCCTGGCCCAGCTCGAGCCGCTCACCGAGCCGGTGCGCCTCGAGCGCCGGGAGGCCGTGCCCAACGACCGCCTCCACGTGGCCTTCCGGCTCCCCGTCGACGGCACCGACGAGCTCGTCGCCGCCACCGTCGCCCTCGACTGCCTCGGCGGGCTCTCCAGCTCCCGGCTCGTCCGCCGCCTCGTGCGCCGCGAGCAGACGGCGGTCGGCGTGCACGCCACGGCCTGGGGGTTCGTCGACGGTGTCTCGCTCGGCTTCGTCGTCCTCGACGTCACGCCCGGCGCCGACCCCGCCGACCTCGAGGCCGCGCTCGTCGAGGAGCTCGCGCGGCTCGCCGAGGAGGGGCCCACCGAGGCCGAGCTCGAGGCCTCGGTCGCCCAGTCCGAGCGGGCCTGGCTCTCCGCGCTGGCCTCGCAGGAGGAACGGGCCGACCTGCTCAGCCGGTACACCCTGCTCCACGACGACCCGCAGGTCGTCAACACCCACCTCGACCGCGTCCGGGCGGTCACCGCCGCCGACGTCGTCGCCGTGACCCGCCGGTGGCTGCGCCCCGAGAGCCGCGCCGTCGTCGCCTACCTCCAGGTCGACGTCGCCGACGCGGAGGCGGTCGCGTGAGCCGCCCCGTCGTCGCACCCCCGGCGCCGTGGACCTTCCCCGCCGCCACCGAGCACGTCCTGCCGAACGGCCTGCGCGTCCTGCTCCACGACCTCCCGGGTCAGTACGTGCTCTCGATGCGGGTCGTCGTCCCCACCTCGCTCGCCACGGAGGAGCGCGGGGTCGAGGGCGTGTCGTCGATGATGGCCCGCCTGCTCGACGAGGGCACCGAGGCGCACGACCCCGAGGACTTCGCCGAGCTGCTCGAGCGGCACGGGATGGCCCTCGGGGCGGGGGTCTCCGACGGTGGCCTGCTCGTCGACGTCGACGTCCCCCAGTCGCACCTCGGCACCGCGGCGCGGCTGGTCACCGAGGCCCTGGCCACCCCCGTCTTCCCCGACGACGAGGTCCGGCGGATCCTCCGCAGCCGGCTCGCCGAGATCGAGCAGGAGCGGGCGTCGGCCGCGCACCGTGCCGCCCGCGAGGTGGCCCGGACCCTCTGGTCGCCGTCGGACCGGGCCTCGCGCCCGACGGCCGGCAGTGCCGAGACCGTGTCCGCGATCACCCGCGACGACATCGCCGCACGGCACGCCCGCACCATCGGGCCCCGCGGCGCCACGGTCGTCCTCGCCGGCGACCTCTCCGGGGTCCCCGCGCTCGACCTCCTCGCGGGCTCGCTCGGCGGCTGGGAGGCCCCCGGCCACGTCCCGCCCCCGGCCGCGGTCGCCCCGGTCCCGGCGTCCGACCGGGCCCGGGTCGTCGTCGTCGACCGCCCCGGGGCGGTCCAGACCGAGATCGTCGTCGCCTGCCCCGGCCCCGACCGCTCGACCCCCCACGGCTGGGCGCCGCACCCGGTCGTGTCCTTCGTCGTCGGGGGCTCGCCGGGCGCCCGCCTCGACGCGGTGCTCCGCGAGGAGAAGGGCTACACCTACGGGGTCCGCGCGGCCTTCCGGCCACGGGTCGCCGGCGGCTCGTTCGTCACCTCGGGGTCGGTGCGCTCGGAGGTCACGGGGGAGGCCGTCGAGATCCTCCTCGGCATCCTCGACACCGCCCGCGACGGGTTCACCGCGACCGAGCTGCGCTCGGGCGTCGACTTCGTCGCCAAGACCGCGCCCGGCCGCTACGCCACGGCCGACGCCGTCGCCGACGAGACCGCCGCCCTGGCCCTCGAGGGCCTGCCGCTCGACTTCACGACCCGCAACCTCGCGGCCGTCTCGGCCCTCACGCTCGACGAGCTCGACACCGCCTACCGCCGGACGGCGACGGGGGAGTGGACCGTCGTGCTCGTCGGCGACGCGGCCTCGGTGGTGCCTGCCCTCGAGGGCCGGGTCCCGGGACCGGTGGCCACCGTTGCCCTCTGACCCGGTCGGGGCGCACTCGCTCGTCATGCCGTCGCCGATCGGCCGGCTCGAGCTGCTCGCCCGCGACGGGAGCCTCGTCGCCATCCGGTTCGACGCGGCCCCCGACGGCACGCCGGGCACGGTCCGGGAGGGGGCGCCGGTGCTCGTCGAGGCGCGGCGCCAGCTCACCGAGTACTTCGAGGGCGCGCGCCGGGTCTTCGACCTGCCGCTGCGACCGGTGGGGACCGAGTTCCAGCGCCGGGTGTGGGACGTCCTGGCCGACGTGCCGTGGGGCACGACGACGACCTACGGCAGCATCGCCGACCTCCTCGGGCTGCCCCCGGGTGCGTCCCGCGCGGTCGGGGCGGCCAACGGCGCCAACCCGATCCCCGTCGTCCTGCCGTGCCACCGGGTCGTCGGCAGCGACGGCACGCTGACCGGCTACGCGGGCGGGCTGGAGCGCAAGGCCCTGTTGCTGCGGCTCGAGGGTGTGCCGACCGAGGCCGACCAGGGGTCGCTCTTCTAGCGGTCCTCGTCGCGGGGGACCGACGACGGGCGGCCGTCGGAGGCGAGGCGGGCCAGCACCTCGTCGTGGAGCAGTCCGTTGGTCGCCACCGCGTTGCCACCGAACGGGCCGTCGACGCCCTCGACGGAGGTGAACCGCCCCCCGGCCTCGGTGACGATGGGGACGAGCGCGGCCATGTCGTAGAGCGCGAGCTCGGGCTCGGCGGCGATGTCGACCGCCCCCTCGGCGAGCAGCATGTAGGACCAGAAGTCGCCGAAGGCCCGCTCGCGCCAGCACGCCCGACTCAGCGCGAGCACCGCGTCGAGGCGGCCCACGTCGGCCCACGACGTGGTGCTCGACAGCGAGATCGAGGCGTCCTCGAGGCGGGAGACCCCCGAGACGTGGAGGCGCTTGGCGCTGGTCAGGCTGCGACCGGCCCACGCGCCGCTGCCGAGCGTGGCCCACCAGCGCCGGCCGAGGGCCGGGGCGGCGACGAGCCCGAGCACCGGCACGCCGTCGTCGACCAGGGCGATGAGGGTGGCCCACACCGGCACGCCGCGGACGAAGTTGTGCGTGCCGTCGATCGGGTCGACCACCCACTGCCGGGGACTGGACCCGGTGGGCGGCAGCTCCTCGCCGATGACGGCGTCACGCGGGCGGGTGCGCTTCAGCTGGCCGCGCACGACCTCCTCGGCGGTGCGATCGGCGTCGCTGACGAGCGTGAGGTCGGGTTTGGACTCGACGTGCAGGTCCTCGGCCCGGAACCGCTCGAGGGTGACCCGCTCGACCGCGTCGGCGAGGACGTGGGCGAGTCGGAGGTCGTCGTCGTAGCCGGGCACGAGGCTCACCGTAGCGGCTCGTGCCGAAGATCTTTCGGCCCCGGCGACGAGTCGGTCGCGATCCGGTCACAATCGGGTATCGGCCGGGCACGAACCTTCCCTCGGGCCCGTCCGTGGTGTTGTGTGGACCGCGCACGCCGGAGGGCGATGCCATCGTGGTGCACCCGACCGGGGCGCCTCACGGAACGACCACCCACACCGGGTGGCGACCACATCACACAGGAGGACATCCATGCGAGGAACTGCTCGCACGGTCGCCGTTGCGGCCATGTCCGCCGTCGCTCTTCTCGCTGCCGGTTGCGGCAGCGGGGACAGCGGGGGCGACGACACCTCGGCGGCGGGCGGCAAGACGGGCGGCGAGATCACCGTCCGTGGCTGCAACCCGGAGAACCCGCTGGTCCCGAGCAACACCACGGAGACCTGTGGCGGCAACGTCATCGACGCGATCTTCTCCAAGCTGGTGCACTACGACGCCGAGACCGCCAAGCCGACGAACGACCTCGCGGAGTCCATCGACACGACGGACAACCAGAACTTCACGGTCAAGCTCAAGCAGGGCCGCAAGTTCCACGACGGCACCGAGATCAAGGCCAAGAACTTCGTCGACGCGTGGAACTACGCCGCGTACGGCCCCAACGGCCAGAGCTCGGGCTACTTCATGGAGCCGATCGAGGGCTTCGGCGACACCCAGTGCACCGGTGAGGGCGACGACCCGTGCGCCGGCGCCGGCAAGGCCAAGGCCGACAAGCTGACCGGCCTCAAGGTCGTCGACGACTACACCTTCACGATCAAGACCTCCGAGAAGGTCTCGAACCTCCCGGTCCGTCTCGGCTACTCGGCGTTCTCGCCGCTCCCCGACGTCTTCTTCACCGACCCGAAGGCCTTCGGCGACAAGCCGGTCGGCTCGGGCCCGTACAAGCTGGACGCCTGGAACAAGGAGCAGTCCATCGTCCTGTCCAAGTTCGCCGACTACAGCGGCGACTTCGGCGGCAAGGTCGACAAGATCACCTTCAAGATCTACCAGCAGTCCGACGCGGCGTACAACGACGTGATCGCGAACAACCTGGACATCACGGACGAGATCCCGACCAGCGCGCTCATCGACGAGAAGTACAAGCAGGACCTCCCGGACCGCAACGCGGAGAAGGAGACCGGCGTCATCCAGACGGTCACCTTCGCGCCGACCAAGGTCGACCCGAACTACGCGGACCCGAAGATCCGTCACGCGATCTCCATGGCGATCGACCGTGACACCATCGTCAAGCAGATCTTCAACGGCACGCGTCAGCCCGCCACCGGCTGGGTCTCCCCGGTCGTCGACGGCTACAAGGCCGACCAGTGCGGCGAGTGGTGCAAGTACGACCCGGCCAAGGCCAAGGCCCTCCTCCAGGAGGCCGGCGGCTTCAAGGGCGACAAGATCACCCTCTCCTACAACGCCGACGCCGCCCACAAGGACTGGACCGAGGCCACCTGCAACAGCATCAAGCAGGCCCTGGGCGTCGACTGCGTCGCGACCGGTGTCGTCGACTTCGCCACCTTCCGCACGCAGATCGGTGAGCGGAAGATGAAGGGCATGTTCCGTACGGGTTGGCAGATGGACTACCCGTCGATCGAGAACTTCCTCGCCCCGATCTTCAAGACCGGCGCGTCCTCGAACGACGGCGACTACTCCAACCCGGAGTTCGACAAGCTCCTCGGTGAGGCTGCTGCCGAGCAGGACGCCGCGGCGGCGAACTCGAAGTACCAGCAGGCCGAGGCGCTCCTCGCCACCGACATGCCGGCGATCCCCATGTGGTACGGCAAGACCACCATGGGCTGGTCCGACAAGGTCACCGGCGTGAAGATCACCGCGTTCGGCACCATCGACTTCACGTCGGTGGCGGTCAAGTGACCTGAGGAACCACCAGGTCCCTCACTGCACGCGTCGTCGGCCTGTCAGCACCTGCTGGCAGGCCGACGGCCGTGTCGGGGCGGCGCACGCGCAGGATGCCGGGTCCCGCGTCTACCACCGTCTCAGTGCATGGTCTAGGTTCATCCCGGTAACCCAACCCGACGCCGTCGTCGTGACGATCGACGAGGCGTCCCGAGTCCTCAGGAGGTGACGGTGGGCACCTACATCATCCGACGGATCCTCCAGATGATTCCCGTGATCCTGGGCGCGACGTTCCTCATCTTCGCGATGGTCTTCGCCCTACCGGGCGACCCCGTCGCGGGCAAGTGCGGCGAGCGCCCGTGCTCCCCGGCGTACCGCGCCGCGTACATCCAGAAGTACAACCTCGACAAGCCGCTGCCGGTGCAGTACGGCAAGTACGTGCTCAACCTCGCCAAGGGCGACCTGGGCACGACGTCGAACAACATCCCGGTGGCCGACCAGCTCAAGCTGCGCGTCCCCGTCACCGGCAAGCTCGCCCTCATGGCGGTGCTCATCGAGACCGGCATCGGCATCCTCGCCGGTGTCCTCACCGGCATCAGACGTGGCGGCTTCCTCGACAACCTCGTCCTGGTGTCGACCCTCGTCCTCATCTCGATCCCGATCTTCGTCATCGGCAACCTCGCCCAGCTGTACCTGGGCACCCGGCTCGGGTGGTTCCCGGTGACGGTCACGTCGAGCAACCCGTCGGTCTACCAGCTGCTCCTGCCGGCCATCGTGCTCGGCTCGCTCTCGGTGGCCTACGTGTCCCGCCTCATGCGCACCAACCTCGTCGAGAACCTGCGCTCGGACTATGTCCGCACCGCGATCTCCAAGGGCCTCACCAAGCGCCGGGCCTACGGCCTGCACGCGCTGCGCAACTCGCTCATCCCCGTCGTCACCTTCATCGGCTTCGACTTCGGGGCGCTGCTCGGTGGTGCGGTCGTCACCGAGGGCATCTTCAACATCCCGGGCATCGGCGGCTACGTGTTCCGCGCGATCCGGGTGCGCGACGGCGCCTCGGTCGTCGGCGCGGTGACCTTCCTCGTGATCGTCTACCTCGTCGTCAACCTGCTCGTCGACCTCCTGTACGGCCTGCTCGACCCGAGGATCAGCCATGAGTGACGCCGCCATCGCCGAGACCACCTCCGCTGCCCCGACCCACGAGGGCGGCGACACCGGGCCGGCCCGCTCGCTGGCCTCCGACGCCTGGCGCACGATGCGCCGGAGCCCCTTCTTCTGGATCTCCTCGGCCCTCATCGCCGTGTTCCTGCTCATGGCCATCTGGCCGAGCCTCTTCACGAGCACCGACCCCACGCAGGCGGTCCTGTCCGACGCCCGCGTGCGGCCGAACAGCGAGGCGTGGTTCGGACGCGACATCCAGGGCTACGACATCTACTCCCGGTGCATCTACGGCGCGCGGGCCTCGATCCTCGTCGGCCTGCTCTCCACCGTCCTCACGACGCTCGTCGGCGGCACCGTCGGCGTGTTCGCGGGGTACGCCGGCGGCTGGACCGACACCCTGCTCTCGCGGCTCGGCGACATCTTCTTCGCCATCCCGCTGCTGCTCGGTGCGGTCATCGTCCTCGTCACGCTGCCGGCCACGGACAACTACTTCCTCATCGTCCTCAAGGTCGTGCTCGCCCTCGTCGTCCTCGGCTGGCCGAGCATGGCGCGCCTCATGCGCTCCAGCGTCATCCAGGTCAAGCCGAACGACTACGTGCAGGCGGCCCGTGCCCTCGGCGCGAGCCCGTGGCGGGTCATCCGCTCCCACATCGTCCCGAACGCCCTGGCCCCGATGATCGTCGTCGCGACGATCAACCTCGGTGCCTACATCTCGGCCGAGGCGACGCTGTCCTACCTGGGCATCGGCCTCCAGCCCCCGACCGTCTCGTGGGGCGTCGACATCAGCGCCGCGGTCGTCGGCATGCGCACCACCCCGCACATGCTCTTCTTCCCCAGCCTGTTCCTGTCCCTGGCGGTCCTCGCGTTCATCATGCTCGGTGACGTGGTCCGTGACGCCCTCGACCCGAAGAACCGGTGAAGGAGACGTCATGACGGTTCAGGACACCACCCGGACGGACGACGCCCGGGTCCGCTACGAGCCCCAGGACGGGGTGCTGCTCGAGGTCGAGGACCTCTTCGTCGAGTTCCACACCGCCGACGGCATCGCGACCGCGATCAACGGGGTCTCCTTCGAGCTGCACCAGGGCGAGTCCCTGGCCATCCTCGGGGAGTCCGGCTCCGGCAAGTCGGTCACCGCGCAGGCGATCATGGGCATCCTCGACATGCCGCCGGCGGTCATCCCCTCGGGTCACATCCGCTACTGCGGCCAGGACCTGCTGACGATGCCGGAGGAGCAGCGGCGCAAGACCCGCGGCCCCGAGGTCTCGATGATCTTCCAGGACGCGCTCTCGTCGCTCAACCCGGTCTTCCCGGTCGGGTGGCAGATCGCCGAGATGTTCCGCGTCCACCGCGGGATGAACAAGTCCGACGCCCTCCAGCAGGCCGTCCGGCTCATGGAGCGGGTGCAGATCCCGGCGGCGCGCGAGCGCGTCAAGGCCTACCCGCACCAGTTCTCCGGCGGCATGCGCCAGCGCATCATGATCGCGATGGCCATCGCGCTCGACCCGGCGGTGCTCATCGCCGACGAGCCGACGACGGCCCTCGACGTCACGGTGCAGGCGCAGATCATGAGCCTGCTCGAGGAGCTGCAGGAGGAGCGCCAGATGGGGCTCATCCTCATCACCCACGACCTCGGCGTCGTCGCCGACGTCGCGGACCGCATCGCGGTGATGTACGCCGGCCGGCTCGTCGAGAAGGCCGACGTCGACGCGCTCTACGCCTCGCCGGCGCACCCGTACACGCGGGGGCTCCTCGAGTCCATCCCGCGCCTGGACCAGAAGGGCCAGACCCTCGCGGCGATCGGTGGCCTGCCGCCGAACCTCATGCGGATCCCGCCGGGCTGCGCCTTCAACCCGCGCTGCCGGATGGCGCAGGACGTCTGCCGCACCGACCGCCCGGAGCTCCGGGAGGTCGCCCCCGGCCGGCTGTCGGCCTGCCACTTCGCCGAGGAGGTCATCGATGCCTGAGGTCGTCCTCAGCGCCCAGAACCTGGTCAAGCACTACCCCATCAAGCGGGGCGTGCTGCGGCGCACCGTCGGCCACGTCAAGGCCGTCGACGGGGTGTCCTTCGACCTGCACAAGGGCGAGACGCTCGGCATCGTCGGCGAGTCCGGCTGCGGCAAGTCCACCCTCGGCCGGCTGCTCATGCGGCTCGAGGAGCCGACCGCGGGCAGCGTGACCTTCGAGGGTCAGGACTGGTCGGGGGCCTCGGCCCGCGACACCCGCCGCCTGCGCCGCGACATCCAGATCGTCTTCCAGGACCCGTACACGTCGCTCAACCCGAGGATGACGGTCGGCGACATCATCGGCGAGCCGTTCGAGATCCACGCCGACGTCGTCCCCAAGGGCGGGCGGCGCCAGCGGGTCCAGGAGCTCCTCGACCTCGTCGGGCTCAACCCCGAGCACATCAACCGCTACCCGCACCAGTTCTCCGGCGGCCAGCGCCAGCGCATCGGCATCGCCCGGGGCATCGCGCTCAACCCGAAGGTGCTCATCTGCGACGAGCCGGTCTCCGCGCTCGACGTGTCGGTGCAGGCCCAGGTCGTCAACCTCATGGAGAAGCTCCAGGACGAGCTCGGGCTGGCGTACGTGTTCATCGCCCACGACCTGTCCGTCGTCCGGCACATCTCCGACCGGGTCGGCGTCATGTACCTCGGGCGGATGGCCGAGCTCGGGGAGGAGGACGAGGTCTACGCCCGTCCGACGCACCCGTACACCCAGGCCCTCCTCTCGGCGGTCCCGGTGCCCGACCCGACGCTGCGGGGCAAGCGCGACCAGATCGTGCTCGTCGGCGACGTGCCGTCGCCTGCGAACCCGCCGAGCGGCTGCCGGTTCCACACCCGGTGCTGGAAGGCGCAGGACGTCTGCTCCACCCTCGAGCCCGAGCTCGAGCCGCGGGCCGACGGCCACGGCGAGCACCTGTCGGCCTGCCACTTCGCCGAGCCGCGGCTCGTCGTCGAGACGGTCGACGTGACCGGCATCGAGCCCGACGACCGCTTCGTCAGCACCGACACCGACGACCTCGTCGACGCCGGGGCCGGCCTCGGCGCCGAGGGCGGCGGCGAGGAGCTCGACAGCGGCCAGGCCGAGGACCGGGCCCGTCCGCCGGCCACCGAGGACACCCCGCAGGTGTCCGACCCGACCCGGGTCGTCGAGGACACGCGCGACAACCAGGGCTGAGCCCGCAGCACCGCACCACCCACGACGGCCGCGGGCCGGGGAGCTACTCCTCGCCCGCGGCCGTCCGCGTGCGCAGCAGGCGGCGCAGCGAATCCAACCGGGCCGGGCCCGCGGGTCCGGCCGCACCGCTCGCGACCCAGGCGTCGAGGGCGCACTCCTCCTCGTCGTGGGTGCAGCCGCGCGGACACTCCTCGGTCCCCGGCTCGAGGTCGGGGAAGTGGGTGACGATGCGCGCCGGGTCGACGTGGGCCAGGCCGAAGGAGCGCACGCCCGGGGTGTCGACGACCCAGCCGTCGTCGTCGGGCAGAGGCAGGGCCACAGCGGAGGTGGAGGTGTGCCGGCCGCGACCCGTGACGTCGTTGACGACGCCGACCGCACGCAGGGCGTCGGGCACGAGGGCGTTGACGAGGGTGGACTTGCCGACCCCCGAGTGGCCGACGAGGACGCTGACCCGGCCCGCGAGCGCCTCGTGGACGGCGTCGAGACCGATGATCGAGCCGTCGGGGGCCCGCGAGGTGACGACGTGGTGCACGGACAGCGGGGCGTACTGCTCGAGGAACGGCGCGGGGTCGGTGAGGTCGGCCTTCGTGAGCAGCAGCAGCGGCTCCATCCCGGCGTCGTACGCGGCGACGAGGCAGCGGTCGATGAGGCGGGGGCGGGGCTCGGGGTTGGTCAGCGCCGAGACGACGACGAGCTGCTCGGCGTTCGCGACGAGGACCCGCTCGACGGGGTCGGTGTCGTCGGCGGTCCGGCGCAGCACGGTGACCCGCGGCGAGATGCGCACGATGCGCGCCAGGCTGCCCTCGGCGCCGGTCGTGTCCCCGACGAGGTGCACCTCGTCGCCGACGACGATGCCCTTGCGGCCGAGCTCGCGGGCCCGCATCGCCGTGACGTCGTGCCGGTCACCGGTGTCGCCGACGAGCACCCGGTAGCGGCCGCGGTCGACCCCCAGGACGCGGCCGCGGACGGCGTCGGCGTGGGCCGGGCGGTCCTTGCTGCGCGGGCGCGACCCCCGGCGGTTGGGACGGATGCGGACGTCGGACTCGTCGTAGTCGCGCGTCGACCTCGCCATCAGGCGCCCGCAGCGACCCGCTCGTGGAGCATCCGGTCCCAGAGGCTCGTGAACTCGGGCATCGTCTTGGCCACCGTGCCGACGTCCTCGACGACGACGCCCGGGGTGGCCAGGCCGAGCACGGCGGCCGCCATCACCATGCGGTGGTCGTGGTACGTGCGGAAGTAGTTGCCGCGCAACGGTTTCGGCGTGATGCGCAGACCGTCGTCGGTCTCCTGGACGTCGGCGCCGACACCGGAGAGCTCGGCCCGCAGCGCCGCGAGGCGGTCGGTCTCGTGGCCGCGGATGTGCGCGACGCCGCGGATGACGCTGGGGGAGTCGGCGAGCGCGCAGAGGGCCGCGACGACCGGGGTGAGCTCGCTGGAGTCGTGGAGGTCGACGTCGACGCCGAGGATGCCGTCGCCGCCGGTGACGGTGAGGCCGGAGCGGTCGAGGACGACCTCGGCGCCCATCATGTCGAGGACCTCGCGGACGAAGTCACCGCCCTGCGTCGTGTACTGCGGCCAGCCGGGGACGTGGACCGTGCCGCCGGTGACGAGCGCGGCGGCGAGGAACTGGGCGGCGTTCGAGAGGTCGGGCTCGACCTGCACGTCGAGGGCGTTGACCTCGCTGGGCTCGACCCGCCAGGTGTGGACGTCGGCGTCGTCGACGACGACCCCGGCGTCGCGGAGGGTCTCGACGGTCATCTCGATGTGCGGCAGGCTCGGCACGGCCTTGCCGTCGTGGCGCACGGTGACGCCCTCGTCGAAGCGGGCCGCCGAGAGCAGCAGGCCGGACACGAACTGCGAGGACGCCGACGCGTCGATGGTCACCGTGCCGCCACGGACCGACCCGCGGCCCCGGACGGTGAAGGGCAGCCCGCCGCGTCCGTCGTCGTCGACCTCGACACCGAGGCCGCGCAGCGCCTCGAGGACGGGGGCCATCGGCCGCACCCGCGCGCCCTCGTCGCCGTCGAAGCGCACCGGGCCGTCGGCGAGGCCGGCGAGCGGGGGGACGAAGCGCATGACGTTGCCGGCGAGGCCGCAGTCGACGACACCGCCGCCGACGAGCCGGCCGGGGGTGACGAGCCAGTCGCCGTCGTCGACGTCCTCGACCCCGACCCCGAGGGTGCGCAGGGCGCCGGCCATGAGGAGGGTGTCGCGGGAGCGGAGGGGGGCCCGCAGCCGGGAGACGTCACCGGCGAGCGCGGAGAGGACGAGGTAGCGGTTGGTCAGCGACTTGCTGCCGGGGAGGACCACCCGGGCGTGCAGCGGCCCCGCGGCGGTGGGGGCCGACCAGTCAGGAGAAGGCATGCTGCGCCTGGGCCGCCTTGAGCCTGGCCTCGGTGGCGGCCTCGTGGACGACGTGGCGGGCCTCGCGCCGGGTGGTGCGCGCGGCGCGCTGGACGCTCTCGCTCGCGAGGTGGGCCCGGTAGGCCAGCCCGGGGCGGCCCTCGGTGTCGACGGCGGCGAGGAGCAGGCCGCCGAGGAGCCCGAGGTTCTTGTAGAAGTGCGTGCGCTGCTGGGCCCGGACCGTCTCGTCCTCCTCGCGCCAGTACTGGTGGGCGGCCACCGTCGTGGGGACGAGCGTGGCGGCGAGCACGGTGGCCGAGAGCCGGGGGAAGCGGCCGAGGGCGAGCAGGGCGCCGGCCCCGACCATCGCGACGCCGTTGGCCCGCACGAGGAGCTCGGTGTCGTCGGGGAGGCCCAGCAACGGGGCGACCTTCGCGACGACCGGGCGTGCCGTGGCGGACTTCGCCGACGGGTGCTTCAGCTGGTCGACGCCACCGACGACGAACATCGACGCGAGCAGCGGTCGGGCGATGCGGCGCACCACGGACATCCGGTACCTCCGGGTCGGGGTTCCTGCTGGTCAGGACCTCCCTGCCTACCGTAGTTCCTCGCGGTGCCACTGCGTAGCCTGAGCACCATGTGTGGGCGCTACGCCGCGACGGCGAACCCGGACGAGCTGGTGCTGGAGTTCGAGGTCGACGAGGACCGCACCGCCGAGCCGGCGCGCAGCGTGCTCGTCAACCCCCAGGAGCCGCCCCCGGGGCGCCCGGACTTCAACATGGCCCCGACCAAGCAGGCCCCGGTGGTGCTCACCCGGGCCCCGCGCGAGGACCGCGACGCCCCAGCGCAGCGCCAGCTGCGGTTGCTCACCTGGGGGCTGGTGCCGAGCTGGAGCAAGGACGTCAAGGGCGGCGTGCGGATGATCAACGCCCGCGTCGAGTCGGTGCGCGAGAAACCGGCCTTCTCACGGGCCCTCGCGGCCCGCCGCTGCCTCGTGCCGGCCCGGGGCTGGTACGAGTGGCAGGCCTCGCCGACCGCGCTCGACGCCAAGGGCAAGCCCCGCAAGCAGCCGTTCTTCACCGAGCGGGCCGACGGCGCGAGCGTCGCGCTGGCCGGCCTCTACGAGTTCTGGCGCGACCCCGCGGTCACCGACCCCGACGACCCGATGGCCTGGCTGACCACCTTCACCGTCATCACCGGCGAGGCCGAGCCGGGGCTCGACCGCATCCACGAGCGGCAGCCGGTCGTCGTCGAGCGGGACGACTGGGCCCGCTGGCTCGACCCGTCGGCGGGCGCCGACGACGTCGCCGACCTCCTCGCGCCGCACGCTCCGGGCCGCTTCACCGCCCGTCCGGTCGGCCGGGCGGTCAGCAGCAACCGGTCGAACGGCCCGGGCCTGCTCGAGCCGGCTCCCGTGGAGGAGCTCGTCGGGGTGGTCGACCCGATGACGGGCGAGGTCATCGGCGGATGAGCGCGGCCGAGCGGCTCGTCGACACCCCGCAGGGTCCGGCCCGGACGACCACCACCGAGCCGGCGGGGGAGGCCGCCGGGACCCTCGTCCTCGGCCACGGCGCCGGGGGGCTGCGGTGGACGCTCGACGTGCTCGCCGTCCGCGACGCGATGGTGGGCGCCGGCTGGCGGGTCGTCCTCGTCGACCAGCCGTGGCGGGTCGCCGAGCGGAAGATCGGGCCGCGTCCTCCCGCCCTCGACGAGGCGTGGCTCCCGGTGCTCGAGGACGTCGTGCGGCACGCCGGGGGAGGGCGCCTGGTCACCGGTGGGCGCAGCGCAGGGGCACGGGTGGCCTGCCGCACCGCCGAAACCGTGGGGGCCGACGCCGTGGTCTGCCTGTCGTTCCCGCTCCACCCGCCCGGACGGCCCGAGGCCTCCCGCGCCCCCGAGCTCGCGGCCCCGTCGGCCGCCGGCATCCCCGTGCACGTCGTCCAGGGCACCACCGACCCGTTCGGCACCCCGGCCGAGGTCGAGGCCGACCTCCCGGCGCTCGCGACCCTCGACGTCGTGCCGGGGCCGCACTCGCTCGGCCGGGTCGCCGACCGGGTGGCGGCGGCGGTCCTCGGCCGGCTCACGGCGGGGGAATGAGCCGGCGCTCCACAGGCGTTCCCCTCACCGTCAGCGTCCCCGACCGAAGGCAGCACCCGTGTTCGTCCTCGACACCTCGCCCCGTCCGCGGGCCCGGCTAGGCTGGGAGGCGATGAGCACCCCCCAGACACCCCTCGAGGAGCCCTCGACGGAGGTCGACCTCGCCACCGAGACCACCGCCGAGCGACAGGCCCGCTTCGAGCGCGAGGCCCTGCCCCTGATCGACCAGCTGTACGCCGCCGCGATGCGCACGACGCGCAACCCGGCCGATGCCGAGGACCTCCTCCAGGAGACCTACGCCAAGGCCTACGCCGCGTTCCACCAGTACCGGCCCGGGACGAACCTCAAGGCGTGGATGTACCGCATCCTCACGAACACCTACATCAACACCTACCGCAAGAAGCAGCGCGAGCCCCAGCAGTCCGACGCCTCGGACGTCGAGGACTACCAGCTGGCGCGGGCCGAGTCGCACACCTCCGCCGGGCTGAAGTCCGCCGAGGCCCAGGCCCTCGAGCACCTCCCCGACACCGAGGTCACCCGCGCGCTCCAGGAGCTCCCCGAGGACTTCCGGATGGCCGTGTACCTCGCCGACGTCGAGGGCTTCGCGTACAAGGAGATCGCCGAGATCATGGGCACCCCCATCGGCACGGTGATGTCCCGCCTGCACCGCGGCCGGCGCCAGCTGCGCTCGCTGCTCACCGGGTACGCGCGCGAGCGCGGCCTCGTCGGGGCGGAGGAGGAGTGATGGGCCACGAGACGCACGAGGGCCACACCGACTGCTCGGAGGTCCTCCACCACATCTACGAGTACCTCGACGGCGAGATGAGCCCGGCCGACGTCAAGCGGGTGGCCACCCACCTGGCGGAGTGCCGGCCGTGCCTGGCCGAGCACGACCTCGACGCCGCGGTCAAGCAGGTCGTCAAGCGCTCCTGCCACGACGAGGCGGCGCCGGCGGCGGTGCGCATGCAGATCGTGAGGCGCATCACGATGGTCCGCCTCGAGACCGACGACTGACCCCACCGGCCCCACGGGCCACACGACGTCGGGGCCCGGAGTGCGCGATGCACTCCGGGCCCCGTCGTCGTTCGGTGCTCAGGCGTTGGGCTTGCGGCCGTGGTTGGCCTTGTTGCCCTTGCGCGAGCGACGCTTGCGGGCGCGCTTGCTCATGGGTGACCTCTCGTCGGGAACGGCCCCCGGAATCGACGACACGGAGGCGCACTGGTGCCGCTGTGATTGTCGCACACCCTTCCTCGTGAAAGAATTCGGCTGACCCTGGCCGCCCCGGAGAGCCATGGCCCGGGTCTTCTCACCCTCTGGAAGGAAACACATCATGCGCACCATCCGTACTCTCGCCGCCGCTGCTCTCCTCGCCGCTCTCGTCACGGTGGGGGCCACGTCCGCCAACGCGGCACCGCAGGACTTCAAGTCGACCAGCACCGCCCAGCTCGGCTGGAGCTATGGCGGCTGACCTCTCCTGCCTGTGACGGTGAAGGGCCGCCGGGAGGGGGTGGGACCCCACGCGGCGACGACCATCTACCTCGTCGTCCTCGCCGTGGGGGCCGTCCTGCTCGCCGGCTTCTCGAGTCGGGTGCACCCGATCTCGGTTGGCCCGGACCTCATCGCCGTCCTGGCACTCGCGGTGCTCGCGGTCGCCTACCCCGGAGTGGTGGTAGGCGACCGCGTGCACCTCGCGATCTCGAGCATCGTCATGCTCGCCGCGCAGGCTGTCGTCGGCCCTGCGGTCGTCGCCCTGGCGGGGGCCCTCATCGGTCCCTTCCAGGGAAGTTCGTGGCAGGGCAGGCTGTTCAACTCGGCCCAGTTCTCGATCTTCGGGTGCGTGGGAGGGCTGGCTTTCCTGGCCGCCGGCGGCACCCTCGATCCAGCAGAGCTGGCCGGGGTGACCCCCGTCGTCGTCCACCTCGCCCTCCCGATGGTGGTCGCGGACCTCGTCCAGGTCCTCGCGAACGCCGTGCTCCTCTCGGGCATGATGCGGGTCGCGCGTGGTGTCCCCGTCCGCCTGCACATCGGCCTGCTCCTGCGCAGCACGGGTGCGGCCGCCGCCGGTTACGGCGTCATCGCCTTCATCCTCGTCGTGCTCTGGGTGCCGGCGCAGCTCGGTGTCGTCGTCGCCACCGCGATGGTCCTCGCGCCCCTGCTGGTCGCCCACTGGGCCTATCGTCAGCACGCCGACGAGCTGCAGGGCCAGCAGCGGGTCCTCGGTGTGCTCGTGGCCGCCGTCGAGGCCAAGGCGCCACACCTCACCGGCCACAGCGCCCGGGTTGCTGATCTGAGCGGGCGGATGGCCGAGCACCTCGGCCTCACCCCACAGCAGGTCGCCGACACGCGCATCGCGGGGATGCTCCACGACGTCGGTCAGACGACCCTCCCGACCCGGGAGGCGCGGGGCCTGGACCTCACGGACCCCGCGAGCACCACGGTCGGCTACCCGAGGGCCGGTGTGGCCATCCTCGGCGACCTCACCTTCCTGCGTGGAGCCCTCGACTCGATCGAGACGCATCGCAGAGCACTGGCGGACGACGCCGCGGCATCCCTCCCATCACGGATCGTGGCGCTTGCCGACCTCTACGACCTGCTCACGCAGGTCGGCACGCCGGGGGGCACCGTGTACGCCCCCAGTCAGGCCCGGGACCTCATCGCCACCGAACACCCTGGACCGAGGACCGAGGAGCTCGTGCGCGCACTCGACGTGGCTCTGACCCGAGCCGAGGAGCTCTCGACATGACTCCCCTCGTCAGGGTCCCCGATCGCCTCGTGAGCCGCACCGTGGTCCTCCTCGGCCTCGTCGCGGTGTGCACCGGCCTGATCGCCGCGGGCAACCTCCTCCCGACGCTGCTCGCGACCCACGGCCACACCCTCCTCCTCGCCGTCGCGCTCGTCGCCGGTGGCGAGCTCCTGCGGATCCGCATGCCGAGCGGCCGGGAGACCGCGCCCCTCTCCTCGGCGGCGGCCCTCGCCGTCGTCCTCCTCGGGCGCATCGCCGGCGAACCGACGTTCGCGCTCGAGTCGGGGCTCGTCGTCATCGTCGTCAGCGCCGGCCTGGCGATCGCCGCCGCCGTCCGGCGTGCCCGTGGTGACGTCGTCGGGACGCCGGCGCTCGCGGCCCGGGCAGTGGGGGTGTGGGTCGCCGCGGGTCTCGCCCGTGGGGTGGGTCCCTCCGACGGCACCCTGTGGGCAGCCCAGCTGAGCTCCACCACCTCACTGGCCCTCGTGGCGCTCGGGATGGTCGTCGTGGCGGCCGTCGGGCTGCTCACCGAGCTCGTCCTCGTCGCCGGCATCCGGGCCGAGCGGCAACGCACGCCGTGGGTCGCCGCCGTCCGCGACGAGGTCGGTGAAGCCGCGCCGCTCACGCTCGCGGTCGTCGTCACCGGCCCGATGGTCGCCCTCATGGCCCCCGTCCTCGGCCTGCTGGCCCTCCCCGTGGCGCTCGTGCCGTTGGCCATGGCCTACTCCGCGGTGCGGCAGTACGCGAGCAACCGGGAGACCAACCGCCAGCTCATCGGGACGCTCTCGCACCTCACCGAGCACGGCGGCTACACCCCGGAGCACCATGCCGAGCGGGTCGCCGCGCTGTGCCTCCGCATCGGACGCGTCCTCGGGCTCGGCGACCGCCAGCTACGCAGCCTCGAGTACGCGGCGCTCCTGCACGACCTCGGCCAGATCTCGCTCCTCGACCCCATCCCCGATGGCGCCACCGTGCTCGCCGCCCCGGCGGACCAGCGCGACATCGCCGAGGAGGGCGCCCGCATCATCCGGCAGGCCGAGACCCTCGACGACGTCGCCCGCTTCGTCGAGACGCAGACGACCGCGTACCGCCTCGTCCGCGAGCTGGGCGAGCCGGTGCCGCTCGAGAGTCGCATCATCAAGTGCGCCAACGCCTTCGACGACCTGTCCCGGGGCACCGACGACCCCGTGCTCGTCGACGCGGCCATGGAGCGCATCCACCTCGGGCTGGGCTACGAGTACGACCCCGACGTCGTGGACGCGCTGACCCGCGTCGTCGAGGACGCGTCGGTCGGCCGGGTCGACGGCCGGAGCGTCGTCGCCGGATAGAGTGCGGAGGCCCCCGCACCCAGCCCCCGAAGGACCCCGTGGACCGCCTCACCCCTGTCGTCTTCCACGACGCATGGGGCTCGCACGTGTCCATCGCGAGCCTCCAGGGTCGCGAGATCCCGAGCCCGGAGCCCGAGTCCGAGCTGTGGATGGGCGCCCACGAGGAGGGCCCCTCCGGCACCGACCGGCCCGGGGCGCCGACCCTCGCCGAGGTCGTCGCCGCCGACCCGGAGGCCGAGCTCGGGACGACCTGCGTCGAGCGCTACGGCCCCCGGCTGCCGTTCCTGCTCAAGGTCCTGGCCCCCGGCCGGGCGATCTCGATCCAGGCCCACCCGACCGCCGAGCAGGCCCGGTCGCTGCGGGCCGAGACCGGCGACGACGTCTACGTCGACGACTGGGCCAAGCCCGAGCTGCTCCTCGCCATCGCCCCCTTCGAGGTCTTCGTCGGGCTGCGGGCCATCGAGGAGGTCACCGACCTCGTGACGCGGCTGCGGGTGCCGCGCCTCGACGCCCTGCTCGCGGAGGCCTCGCGGGCCGACGACCCCGTGCACGCCCTCCTCGCGCTCGTGCTCGCGACCCCGGACGACGAGGTCGCCGAGCTCGCCCGGTCGGTCGTCGCCGCCTGCGTCCGGCTCGAGGGCCGCGGCGGGGCGCTGGGCGACGCGAGCGCCGCCGTCGTCCGCATCGCCGAGGAGCACCCGGACGACATCGGCCTCGTCGTCCTCCTGCTCATGCACCACCGGGTGCTCCAGCCGGGGGAGTACATCGACGTGGCGGCGGGCGTGCTGCACTCGTACGTGCGCGGGCTCGGGGTCGAGGTGCTCGCGAACTCCGACAACGTCGTGCGCGCGGGCCTCACGAGCAAGCCGGTCAACGTCCCCGAGCTGCTGCGCATCGTCGACCCCCGCGCCGACGGCGTCGCCGGGTCGGGCCGGGTCGTCGAGCCCGGGCTGGAGGTCTTCGACAGCGCCTCCGACCGGTTCCGCCTGGCCCGCGTGACGCCCGGGCGCCGGCTGCCCGGCGACACCGCCCCCCGCATCGTGTTCTGCCTGCGCGGGCGAGTGACCCTGTCGGCCGCGTCGGGGTCGCTCGAGCTGGGGGACGTCGAGTCGGCCTTCCTCCCGGTGGGCGAGGGGGCCGTGACGCTCGAGGGCGCCGGCGAGGTCTACCTGGTGTCCGTCCCCGACGCCTTCTGAGCCGCCGGCCTCGAGCCAGGCCGTCCCGATTTCGCTGCCCTGCAGCACTTTTCGCTGCCCATGGCCTTCCCTCTCGAACGCCTGTCCGGTAGGATGGGACCACGAGGGGAGGGGGAGCCGATGGCCGACACGAGCGCTCTGCTGGAGGCTGCGCGAACGGCGCGGGACCTCCTGTCGGACGCGCTGGGGCAACCGTCGCGGCCGGGCCCGGTGGACGAGTGCGCGGAAGCTCTCGGTGAGCTGCAGGCGCTGATGGACGTGGCCTCGGCGGCGCAAGACCTGGCGATCGTGGGGTTGGCGGCTCTGGAGTCCGAGTGGGCCGAGGACGGCACGGTCGTGACGGTGCGGCGGGCGCCCGGGTCCGTGGCGCTGGATGCTTCGGCGGTCGTTTCCGGGGTGCTCAACGTCTCGGCGGTGCACGCCGAGGCCCGGGTCCGGGACGCCGTGCGCCGGGTCGTGGACGGGCAGCGCGGCGACGGCACGTCGACGGGTCTGGCCGGCCTCCACCGGGCGATGGCCGAGGGGCGGCTCGACGGGTATCGGGCCCAGGTCGTGGCGTTCGAGCTCGAGGAGGTCCCGGCGCAGGTCGCCGCCACGGTCGTCGCCACGCTCTCGGACTGGTTCGAGCTCGAGGACGCGGGCCACCTGCGGCGTCGGACCCGGCGACTGCTGGCCCAGATCTCCCCGGACCTCCTGCGTCAGCGGGCGGTGCGCGCTCGGGCGGCGTCCTCGCTGCGGCGCTGGGTCGACGAGCCCGGCGTCGACACCTGGCACGGCACCTTCCCCTCCGAGGAGGCCTGCGCCGCGTGGGCCGCGATCGACGCCCTGGCCCAGCGGTACGTGGCCGAGGGAGTGTGCGAACGCGTCGACCGCGCCCGGGCCAAGGCCCTGACCGACCTCGTCACGCAGCAGGCCACCATCGACCTGCAGGTCGTGCTCACCACGCCGGCCGACACCCCTGATCACCCCGCTCACCCCGCTGAGCTCGCGCCGGGTGCGGCCGGGGACCTCGTGCAGGTCGGCACCGCCCGCGCCGGGGAACCGATGCTCGTCCCGTGTGACTGGCTCGCCGCCGCGGTCGCCGCGACGACCATCACCGGCCACGACCACACCGGACGACCCCGACTGCTCGCGTGTGACACCGGTACCGGCGCGCCCGTCGACCCGGACGGCGACCTCTCCGGCAGCGGCTACCGCCCCTCGGCCCGGCTGGCCGCGTTCGTCCGCGCCCGAGACCGGCACTGCCGCTTCCCCGGCTGCAGCGTCGCCGCCCGCTTCTGCGACCTCGACCACGTCCGGCCCTGGCCCACCGGCCCCACGTCAGCCCTCAACCTGGCCTGCCTGTGCCGCCGGCACCACCGGACCAAGCAACGCCCTGGCTGGCGGGCCGTGCTGCACCCCGACGCCTCGATGACCTGGACCGACCCCACCGGACGGGTCCGCACCACCCACCCACCCGACCAGCTCCACCCGGTCGTCCTGCCCGACACCGGCACCGACCCACCGCCCGCGCCGTCGGGCAACCCCTCACTCGTCCTGCCCGACGGTCCCCACTCCACCCTCGAGCACCTCCTCGAGCACCGGCGTGATCGTCCGACGTGCCGGATCCAGGTCGTACGGCCGGCTGTCGAGCTGACCCTCGTCCCTCGCGGTCACCGGCGCCGAGGGGGAGTCCCGACGCCCGGCCCACCGCCCTTCTGACGGCTCCGTGCCCTGACGCGCGCGAGCCACCGACCGGGCACCCGCCGCACGCCGACGGCGGGTGCCCCGTGAGGGACACCCGCCGTCGGCGAAGAGCGGTGTGGCTCAGCCCTTCTTGGTCTCCTTGAAGATCGCGTCGATCTCGTCGATCTTCGCGAGGAGCTCGTCGGCCTTCGCGGCGTCGAACTCGCCCTTGGTGCCGGAGGCCCCGGCCAACTTGGTCGCCTCGTTGACGAGCTGGTGCAGCTGCGGGAACTTCTCGAAGTGCGGGGGCTTGAAGTAGTCGGTCCACAGCACCCAGAGGTGGTGCTTGACGAGCTCGGAGCGCTGCTCCTTGATGATCGTCGCGCGGACGCGGAAGTCGGGGTCGTCGTTGTCCGCGACCTTGGCGATGATCGCCTTGACCGACTCGGCCTCGATACGGGCCTGGGCGGGGTCGTAGACGCCGCACGGGAGGTCGCAGTGGGCCGCGACGTCGGTGATGCGGAACAGGGACAGCATGTGCCACTCCTCGGGGGGTGCGGGGTTCTGCGGGTCTCCTCAACCTACCCCAGCGCTCTCCTCACCAACCGCGCGACCACCGCGACGATGTCCTCGTCCGCGAGCGAGCCGACGTCGAAGGAGGTGGCCCCCTCGGCGGCGTTGTCGGAGTCGACCCACCAGCGCTCGGGGTCGTCCGGGTCGCGGCCCGTGACGCGCTTGACCGACAGCGGTCGCGGCCGGCCGGCGGCGTCCGGAGGGAGCCGGACGACGTGGGCCCGGCCGGGCCGGGGACGCACACCGCGCACCACGAGGAGGACGTCGCCGTCCCGGTAGGTCGGCAGCATCGACCGGCCGCGCACGCGGACCAGCGCCGGCAGCGGCACCCTCACCCGGCGGTGTCGCGCGCGCCGTCGTCCCCGCCGTCGCCCGGGGCGTCCGCGAGGGCCTCGGTGTTCCCCGTCACCGACGCGACGACCGCCTCGGCGTGGGCCTGCTCCTCCTGGCGCATCCGGGAGAGGAAGGCGCGCGTGCGGTGGTGCTTCGGGTTGCCGATGACCTCGCTCGGCGGCCCCTCCTCGACGACGACGCCGGCGTCCATGAAGACGACCCGGTCGGCGACCTCGCGGGCGAAGCCCATCTCGTGGGTGACGACGATCATCGTCATGCCCCGCGTCGCGAGGTCGCGCATGACCTTGAGGACCTCGCCGACGAGCTCGGGGTCGAGGGCCGAGGTCGGCTCGTCGAAGAGCATGAGCTTGGGGTCCATCGCGAGGGCCCGGGCGATGGCGACGCGCTGCTGCTGGCCGCCGGAGAGCTGGGCGGGGTAGGCCGACGGCTTGTCACCGAGCCCCACCTGCTGGAGCAGCTCCATGGCGCGGGCCTCGGCCGCCTTGCGCTTCATCCCCTTGACCTGCACCGGCGCCTCGACGACGTTCTCGAGGACCGTCTTGTGCGGGAAGAGGTTGAAGCGCTGGAAGCACATCCCGATGTCGCGGCGCTGGGCGGCGATGCGCTTGTCGGTGAGCCGGTGGAGCGTGCCGCCGCGGTCGTCGTAGCCCATGAGGTCGCCGTCGACCCAGATCCGGCCGCCGTCGATCGTCTCGAGCTGGTTGATGCAGCGCAGGAAGGTCGTCTTCCCGGAGCCCGACGGGCCGAGGAGGACGACGACCTCGCCGGTGGCGACGTCCATGTCGATGCCCTTGAGGACCTCGTTGCCGTGGAAGGACTTCGAGACGTTGACGGCGTGGACGAGCGGCGCGTCGGAGGTGCTGGCGGTCATCAGTGGTCGGCCCCGATCTTGGTCAGCTCCTGCTTGGCCTTCTTCGGCACGGCCCCGAAGCCCCGGCCGAAGTACCGCTCCAGGTAGTACTGCCCGACCATGAGGATCGAGCAGACGACGAGGTACCAGAGGGTCGCCGCGACCATGCCGGGGAGGATCTTGAAGCCGCGCTGCCCGAAGTTGTACGCCTGGAAGAACAGCTCGTTGATGATCGGGATGGCGATGAGCAGCGAGGTGTCCTTGACCATCGCGATCGTCTCGTTGCCGGTCGGCGGGACGATGACCCGCATCGCCTGGGGCAGGACGATCCGGCGCATGGTGCGACCCGGCGGCATGCCGAGCGCCTGCGCGGCCTCGGTCTGGCCGCGGTCGACCGAGAGGATGCCGGCGCGGGCGATCTCGGCCATGTACGCGGCCTCGGAGAGCCCCAGGCCGAGGATGCCGGCCCAGATCGTGCTGGAGAACGCGTTCCAGTCGAGGGTGAAGAAGGTGAAGGTGGTCGTGTCGATGCCGATGGCGCCCGCGAGCTGCTCACCGAACGGCAGGCCGAAGGAGATCTGCGAGTAGAGGAAGCCGACCCCGACGCCGATGAGCGCGAGGAGCACGTAGCGGGGGATGGCCCGGAAGAACCACGTGTAGACGAACGCGACGCCCCGCAGGACCGGGTTGTCCGACAGCCGCATCACGGCCAGGACGATGCCCAGGCCCACACCGAGGACCATGGAGCCGACGGTGCCGAGGACGGTGCCCGCCCACAGGCCCTGGATGACCGGCGTCTGCTGCATGATCTCGAACGCGAACGGGAAGTCCCACTTCTCGTTGGTCACGAACGAGCTGACCATCATCGCGACGAGGACCGCGATGACGGCGATGGCCACCCAGCGCCAGGGGTGCCGGACCGGCCGGGCCTTGATCGGGCCCGGCCGGTCCCCGCTCACCGTCGACATCGGGTCAGGAGACCGACGGGTTCACGGCGAAGTCGGAGATCGCGCCGCCCTCGGTCTTCCACTTGGCGAGGATCTGCTGGTAGGTGCCGTCGGCCTCGAGCTGCTTGAGCGCCTCGACGATCGCCGCGCCGAAGTCGGTCTGGTCCTTGGGCAGGACGTAGCCGTAGGGGGCCGAGTCGTACTGCTCGCCGAGGAGCTCGAGCTGGCCGTTGGTGGAGTCGACCGCCGCGATGGCCGGCGGGAGGTCGACGAGCATGGCGTCGGCCTTGCCGGAGACGACCATCGTCGTCACCTTGCCCTGGTCGGCGTCGACGAGGACGTTGATCGCCGGCTTGCCGGCCGCCTTGCACTTGTCCTGGCGGGCCGGGAGGTCGGTGTCGGCCTGCACGGTGCCCTTCTGGACCGCGACGTTCTTGCCGCAGGCGTCCTCGGGGTCGATCCCCTTGGGGTTGCCCTTCTTCGTCACCCACTGCGTGCCGGCGGTGAAGTAGCTGACCATCGTCGCCTGCTGCTCGCGCTCGGCGTTGACGGTGAAGGACGAGATGCCGATGTCGTACTTCCCGCTCTGCGTGCCGAGGATGATCGAGTCGAAGGCGGAGGGCACCCACTCGGTCTTCAGGCCGAACTTCGCGGCGACCGCGTCGAACAGCTCGACGTCCATGCCGATGACGGTCTTGCCGTCGGCGTCGAGGTACTCGTTCGGCTGGTACGTGGCGTCCGTGCCGATGACGATCTTCCCGGCGCTCTTGACCTTCTCGGGCAGCTTGGCGACCAGGGCCTCGTCGACGCTCGGGGTCGAGGAGGACGAGGCGGCCGGCGTGGTGCTGGAGCCGCCACCCTCCGAGAGCGAGTCGGAGCCGCAGGCGGTGAGGGCGAGGGCGGTCGTGGCGAGCGTCGCGACGGCGATCGCGCGAGTGCGGAACATGCTGGTCCTTTCACACGGAGCCGGACGCGGTGTGGTGCCCGGTCGAGAGGTTGTGGGGGTGATCCTGCCACCGGAGGGTGCGACGTGCGTCACGCCTCGGTAACTATCCCCGGACCGGGGCGGGCCTGCATCGCGACGTGGGTCACACCGTGACCCCTCGGCAGGGGTGGTCGCCTGTGCCATGATGGGCCCTTCCGGCGGACACCCCCGCCCTGCGACCACCCGGGACGCACCCATTCCCCGGGCCGCCTGCACCACCCCCTCTCCCGCACGCCGCCTCCGGCGTGCCGTCGTCGTCCCCCGAGGAGACTCCCGTGTCCGCGTCCCCCGTCCTGCCGTCCTTCGACCCCGAGAGCCCGGTGTTCCGCGCTCACGAGGGCGGGAAGCTGGGCGTACACGCGACGCAGCCGCTGCGGGGGAGGGAGGACCTCTCGCTCCTCTACACCCCGGGCGTCGCCGAGGTGTCCCTGGCCATCGCGGCCGACCCGACCCTCTCGACGCGGTACACGGCGCGCGGCAACACCGTGGCGGTCATCAGCGACGGCACGGCCGTGCTCGGCCTCGGTGACATCGGCCCGCTCGGGGCGATGCCCGTCATGGAGGGCAAGGCGGTGCTCTTCAAGCACTTCGCCGGCCTCGACGCCGTCCCGGTCGTCATGGAGACGGGCACGGTCGACGAGCTCGTCGAGGCGATCGCCCGGATCGCGCCCAGCTACGGCGGCATCAACCTCGAGGACATCTCGGCGCCGCGCTGCTTCGACATCGAGGAGCAGCTCAAGGAGCGCCTCGACATCCCCGTCTTCCACGACGACCAGCACGGCACGGCCATCGTCGTGCTCGCCGGGCTGCACAACGCCGTGCGCGTGCTCGACCGCCGGCTCGAGGACCTGCGGGTCGTCGTCGCCGGGGCCGGCGCCGCCGGGGTGGCGGTCACCCGGCTGCTCCAGCGGGCCGGGGTCCGCGACGTCGTCGTCTGCGACTCGCGCGGCATCGTCCACCCGTCCCGCCCGGACCTCGCGGGCCACAAGAAGCACCTCGCGATGTCGACCAACCCGCGCGGGCTCTCCGGCTCGCTCGGCGACGCCCTCGTGGACGCCGACTGCTACGTCGGCGTCTCCGGCGGCACGGTGCCCGAGGAGCAGGTGGCCTCGATGGCGCAGGACTCGATCGTCTTCGCGCTCGCCAACCCGACGCCCGAGGTGCACCCCGACGTCGCGCACCGTCACGCCGCGGTCGTGGCCACGGGACGCTCGGACTTCCCGAACCAGATCAACAACGTCCTCGCCTTCCCCGGCATCTTCCGGGGGGCGCTCGACGCCGGCGCCACCCGCATCACCGAGGCGATGAAGCTCGCCGCGGCGCGGGCCATCGCCGACATGGTGGAGGAGCCCACCGCCGAGTGCATCGTGCCGTCGGTGTTCGAGCCGGGTGTGGCGGACGCGGTGGCCGAGGCGGTGCGCCGGCTGGCGCCGACCGCGTCTCGCCCCGGCCCGACGGCGGGGTGACCTAGGCTGGCGGACGCCATGACCGTCAGCCCCGCCCCGAGCGAGCCCGTCCGCCTCCTCACCGTCTGCACGGGCAACGTCTGCCGGTCGCCCTACGCCGCAGCCCTGCTCGCGCAGGGCCTGGGCTGGGCCCGGCCGGGCGCCTTCGAGGTCTCGAGCGCGGGCACGCACGCCCTCGTCGGCCGGCCGGTCGACCCCGGCTCGCGCGAGCTGCTCGAGGCCAAGGAGGTGCCGGTGCCCGCGGAGCCGGCACGGCTCGTCACCCCGGGCCTGCTCGCCGAGCAGTCGCTCGTCCTCGTGATGTCCGCGCGGCACCGCCACGAGGTGCTCGAGGAGGCGCCCGGCGTCGTGCGGCGGACGGTCGGCCTCGTCGACCTCGCCGCGGCGCTGCGCGAGGTGGGCGAGCAGTACGCGTGGCCCGAGCTGCTCGCCGACGTCGGGGCCAAGGAGGTCCGCGGCCGGTGGCGCGCGCTGCCCGAGGTGCTCGGCGCCCTGCGTGCCCTCCCTGAACGGGTCACCGACGTCGAGGACCCCTACGGCCGGGGCGCCGCGTCGTTCGCCCGGATGGCCGGCCAGCTCGACTCGGCCGTGCGCGCGCTCGTGCGCTGGGAGGCTCAGTTCCCGCGCTGAGCGAGCTCCTCGGCGTACGCGCGGCACGCCTCCCACGTGGGCAGCAGGCCCTGGGCCTCGGCGTCGGCCAGGCTCGGGGCGGCGGCGTCCTTGGGTGACAGCAGCGGCTCGACGCCCGCCGGCAGCTCGAGGCCGACGCCGGTGTCGAGCGGGTGGATGCCGTGCTCGCCCGTGGGGTTGTAGGCCGCCGAGCAGAGGTACATCGCCGTCGTGCCGTCCTCGAGGGCGCAGAACGCGTGGCCGAGGCCCTCGGAGAGCCAGACGGCGCGGCGGTCGACGGTGTCGAGGACCACGGCCTCCCACTGCCCGAAGGTCGGGGAGCCGACGCGGATGTCGACGACGTAGTCGACGAGCGCACCGGTGAGCGCGGTGACGTACTTGCCCTGGCCCGGGGGGACGTCGGCGAAGTGGATGCCGCGCACGGTGCCGCGCGAGGACACCGACACGTTGGTCTGCACGATGTCCGGCCGGTGCCCGAGCTGCTCGGCGAGCCGGTCGCCGCGGAAGGACTCGAGGAAGACGCCGCGGTCGTCGGGGAACTGGCGCGGCGTGACGACGAAGGCCCCCGCGATGGGGAGCGGACGGATCTCCATCAGCGGCCGTCCCGGCCCCGGGCGAGACAGGCGTGGAGGTAGGCGCCGTAGCCCGACTTGGCGAGCGAGTCGCCGAGGGCGCCCAGGGCCTCGTCGTCGATCCACCCGGCGCGCCAGGCGATCTCCTCGACGCAGCCGATCTTGTGCCCCTGCCGGGCCTCGACGACGTGGACGAACTGGCTGGCGTCCATCAGCCCCTCGAAGGTGCCGGTGTCGAGCCAGGCGGTGCCGCGGGGCAGGACGGTGACGGTGAGGTCGCCGCGGCGCAGGTAGGCGTCGTTGACCGCGGTGATCTCGAGCTCGCCCCGCGCGCTCGGCTCGAGGGTGCGGGCGATCTCGACGACGTCGTTGTCGTAGAAGTACAGCCCCGGGACCGCGTAGTCGCTGCGCGGCTGCGTCGGCTTCTCCTCGATGGACAGGACCGTGCCGTCGTCGGCGAACTCGACGACGCCGTAGGCCGTGGGGTCGGCGACGTGGTAGGCGAAGATGTGCCCGCCGCGGACGTCGGTGAGCCGGCGCAGGGCCGTGCCGAGGCCGCTGCCGTGGAAGATGTTGTCGCCGAGCACGAGGGCCACGGAGTCCTCGCCGATGAAGTCGGCCCCGATGACGAAGGCCTGGGCCAGGCCCTCGGGCCGCGGCTGCACGGCGTACGTGAGCTCGATGCCCCACCGCGAGCCGTCGCCGAGCAGGCGGCGGAACTGGTCGACGTCCTCCGGGGTCGTGATGACGAGGATCTCCCGGATGCCGGCCATCATCAGCGTCGACAGCGGGTAGTAGACCATCGGCTTGTCGTAGATGGGCATGAGCTGCTTCGAGATCCCCATCGTGATGGGGTGCAGGCGCGTGCCGCTGCCGCCGGCGAGGACGATGCCTTTCATGGCGCCCACCGTAACGTTCGGGCCCCTCGGGGCGCACAGTAGCCTTGCGCGCATGAAGGTACTCGTCACCGGAGGAGCCGGCTTCATCGGCAGCAACTTCGTCCACCGGACGCTGGAGACCCGTCCCGACGCGGAGGTCACGGTCCTCGACCTGCTCACCTACGCGGGCTCGCAGACCTCGCTCGACGGGGTGCACGACCGCATCCGCTTCGTCGAGGGCGACGTCGCGGACGCCTCCCTCGTCGACCGGCTCGTCGGCGAGGCCGACGTCGTCGTCCACTTCGCGGCCGAGTCGCACAACGACAACTCCCTCGACGACCCGAGCCCGTTCGTCCAGACCAACCTCGTCGGCACCTTCGCCCTCCTCGAGGCGGTCCGCCGGCACGGGGTCCGCTACCACCACATCTCCACCGACGAGGTGTACGGCGACCTCGAGCTCGACGACCCGAAGAAGTTCACCGAGGACACCCCCTACAACCCGAGCTCGCCGTACAGCGCGAGCAAGGCCGGCTCCGACCTGCTCGTCCGGGCGTGGGTGCGCTCGTTCGGCATCCGCGCGACGATCTCGAACTGCTCGAACAACTACGGCCCGCGCCAGCACGTCGAGAAGTTCATCCCGCGGCAGATCACCAACGTCATCGACGGCGTGCGCCCCAAGCTCTACGGGGCCGGGCTCAACGTCCGCGACTGGATCCACGTCGACGACCACAACGAGGCCGTCTGGACGATCGTCGACAAGGGTGTCTCCGGCGAGACCTACCTCATCGGGGCCGACGGCGAGGTCAACAACCTCGACGTCGTGCGCCTCATCCTCGAGCTGATGGGGGAGGACCCCGACGGCTTCGACCAGGTCACCGACCGGGCCGGGCACGACCTGCGCTACGCCATCGAGGCGGGCCGGCTGCGCCAGGAGCTCGGCTGGACCCCGCGCTACGACTCCTTCCGCGACGGGCTCGCCGCGACCATCGAGTGGTACCGGGCGAACGAGGCGTGGTGGCGCCCGCAGAAGGAGGCCACCGAGGCCAAGTACGCCCGCACGCAGCAGGTGCTGAGCCGCTGATGGCGCGCTGGCTCGTCGTCGGCGCCGCCGGCATGCTCGGCACCGACCTCGTCGAGGTGCTGCGCGGGCGCGGTCACGAGGTCGAGGGCGTCGACCTCCCGGCCGTCGACATCCTCGACCCCGCGTCCTGCGCGTCCGTGGTCGCCGGGGCGGACGTCGTCGTCAACTGCGCCGCCTACACCGCGGTCGACGCCGCGGAGACCGACGAGGCCCGGGCCTTCGCGGTCAACGCCGTCGGGGCCGCCAACCTCGCCCGTGCGGTCGCCGCGGGCGACGGCTCGCTCGTGCAGATCTCCACCGACTACGTCGTGGCCGGCGAGGGCTCGACCCCGTGGCCCGCCGACTCGCCGGTCGCCCCGGCCTCGGCCTACGGACGCACCAAGGCGGCGGGGGAGTGGGCCGTGCGGGCCGAGTGCCCGCGCGCCTGGGTCGTGCGCACCGCTTGGCTGTACGGCGCCCACGGCAAGAACATCCCGGCCACCGTCGCCCGGCTCGCCGGGGAGCGCGAGACCTTCGGGTTCGTCGCCGACCAGGTGGGACAGCCGACGTGGACCGTCGACCTGGCCGAGGGCGTCGCCCGCATCGTCGAGGCCGGGGCGCCGTACGGCATCTGGCACGGCACGAACGCCGGCGAGACCTCGTGGCACGGCCTCGCGCAGGCCGTGCTCGAGGAGCTCGGGCAGGACCCCGCGCGGGTCGCCCCCATCACCTCCGACGCCTACCCGGCGCCGGCCCCGCGGCCGGCCTACAGCGTCCTCGGCCACGAGATGTGGGCGGCCGCCGGCCTCGAGCCGCTGCCGCACTGGCGGGACGCGCTGCGCCGCGCGGCCCCCACGGTGCTCGGGACGTAGCCGATCGAGGCCGCGGCGCGGATCGGGCCCCCGCAGCGTCCGGCGGCCGCGTGGCGTACGGCAGACTCGGGCCCATGAAGACCTTCACGCGGTACTCGTCCTACACCGGCCTGCGCCCCGAGATCTTCCGGCGGATCGGCTCCGACCGCCGCGAGGTGCTGGACGTCGGGTGCGCCAACGGCACCCTCGGCGACGCCGTCAAGCAGCGCCAGGGCGCCCGGGTCACCGGCGTGGAGTACGACGAGGCCCTCGCCACCGAGGCCCGTGGCCGCCTCGACCGGGTGATCACCGGCGACCTCAACCAGCTCGAGGACATCACCGGGCAGCTCGAGGGCCCGTACGACTGCATGGTCTTCGCCGACGTCCTCGAGCACCTCCAGGACCCGTGGGGCGTCCTCGAGGCCTTCACCGAGCACCTGACGCCGGACGGCGAGGTGGTCATCAGCCTCCCGAACGTCGGCCACCTCGCGACGTTCACCACGGTCTTCCTCCGCCGCACCTGGCCGCGCCGCGACCGAGGGCTGCACGACTCCACCCACCTGCGCTGGTTCGCCCGCAAGGACATCGAGCAGCTGCTCGAGGGGGCCTCCCTCCGGCCGGTCTCGTGGAAGCGCTCGCAGCGCTTCGTCGACGCGCCCGTGGCCCTCAACAAGGGCGCCCTGCTCGTCGGGTGGGTGCCGGGCCTGCGCGACCTGCTCACCTACCAGTTCGTCGTCGTCGCCCGCCGCGGGGCGAGCACGTAGGGTCGGAGGCATGCTCGCCGTCTCCGCGAAGTCCCAGTCCGCCGACGACCCGCTGAGCGGTCTCGACGTCGGGGAGCACCCCGACCCGCAGGTGCCGGAGGGCTGGACCACGGTCCGCCTGCGCACCGCCGCGCTCAACCACCACGACGTCTGGTCGCTGCGCGGGGTCGGCCTGCCCGCCGACCGGCTGCCGATGGTCCTCGGCTGCGACGGCGCCGGGGTCAGCGAGGACGGCGACGAGGTGCTCGTCCACGCGGTCGTCGCCTCGCCCGGCTGGACCGGGGACGAGACCCTCGACCCGCGCCGCAGCCTGCTCTCCGAGGTTCACGACGGGACCCTCGCCGAGGTCGTCGCGGTCCCGCGGCACAACCTCGTCCCCAAGCCCGCCGGCCTGTCGTGGGAGCACGCCGCCTGCCTGCCGACGGCGTGGCTCACCGCCTACCGCATGCTCTTCACGAACGCCGACGTCCAGCCCGGGGCCACCGTGCTCGTCCAGGGTGCGGCGGGCGGCGTCGCCACCGCGGCGGTCCAGCTCGGCTCGGCCGCGGGCCTGCGGATGTGGGTGACCAGCCGCGACGCGGCCAAGGGCGAGGCGGCCGTGGCCCTCGGCGCCGACCGCGCCTTCGCCTCCGGCGAGCGGCTGCCCGAGCGGGTCGACGCCGTCCTCGAGACGGTGGGCGCCGCCACCTGGTCGCACAGCATCAACAGCCTGCGCCCCGGCGGCACGGTGGTCATCTCCGGCGCCACGTCCGGTGACGCTCCGGCCAAGGCCGAGCTGACGAAGATCTTCTTCAAGCAGCTGCGTGTCGTCGGGTCGACGATGGGCAGCCGCGACGAGCTCGAGCGGCTCGCCCGGTTCGTCGTCGACCGCGGCATCGAGCCCCTCGTCGACTCGACGAGGCCGCTGGCCGAGGCGCGCGACGGGTTCGCGAAGATGGTCGACGGCCGGGTCGAGGGCAAGGTCGTCTTCACCGTCTGACCACCCGGCCTCCTCGTCAGGGGAGGCGAGGAGCGTTCTCGCTCAACCGATCTGGAGCCACTCGTTCCAGCCGTTGTGCAGCACCAGCCAGGCGATGAGCCCGTAGCCGGCCTGCCCCGGGTGGTGCGGCACCCGGGAGGCCGCGAGGTCGGTGCGCCACTGGTCGTGACCGAGCAGCGGCGCGTAGCAGTCGACGAAGGGCACGCCGCGTCGGGAGCAGACGTCGGCCTGGGCGTCGACGAGCACCTCGAGCCGCGCGTTCAGCTCGTCGTCGTCGGACGGGGGCGGGCTGACGACGAAGGTCGAGACGCCGTGGCTCGTCGCGTCGTCGAGGAGGTTGGCGAGGTTGAGCCGGTGCCGCGCGAGGGTGACGCCGCGGAGGATGTCGCTCGTGCCGACCGACAGGACGAGGCGACGCTCTGAGCGCCCGGCCCAGCGCCGCGGCACCTCCGAGGCCCAGCGCTCGAGGAGCTGGGCGGAGGTGTCGCCGCGGACGCCGAGGTTGTAGGCGTTGACGGTGAGCTCGGGGTGCTGGGTGCGGCCGACGACGCGGGTGACCCAGCCCTGTCCCTTGGGGTCGCCGACGCCCGCGACGAGCGAGGCGCCGAGGAAGACCAGCGCGAGGTCGCGGGGGCCGTCGGGGACGACCGCCGCCTCCGCGCTCGGGCGGAACTCGATCGGGGTCCCCGCGTCGTCGCCGCCGTGCTCGTCGGCCATGGCCTCTCTCACTCGTCCTCGTCGTCCAGTCGGGCCAGCCAGGTGGCCAGCCGCTCCACGGGTACCTCGAACTCGGGATTGAGGTCGACGAACGTCCTCAGCTGCTCGGCGAGCCAGTCGAGGGTGACCTCCTCGTCCCCCCGCCGCGCCTGGAGCTCCTCGATCCCGCGGTCGGTGAAGTACACGTCCGCGAGCCTACCGGCGGGTGAACCTCACCTGTCGAAGGCGCGGGCGACGAGGTCGGCCTGCTCGGCCTGGTGCTGCTTGGTCGAGCCCGCGGCCGGCGACGCCGACGGGGGCCGGCTGACGACGCGGATGCGCCGCTCCTCGCCGTGGGCGGCGAGCGACTCGGGCAGGTTGAGCGCGAGGAAGGGCCAGGCGCCCTGGTTCTGCGGCTCGTCCTGGACGACGACGACGTCGGCCTCGGGGTACTCGGCGAGCGCCTTCGCGAGCTCGGCACCGGCGAGCGGGTAGTACTGCTCGAGGCGCAGGATCGCGATGGCCTTGTCGCCGCGCTTCTCGCGCTCGGCCTCGAGGTCGTAGACCACCTTGCCGGCGGCGAGCAGCACCCGGGTGACGGTGCCCTCGGTGGCGCCCGGGCGGTCCGGGAGCACCGGCCGGAAGGTGCCCGTCGTGAAGTCCTCGGCGGCGCTGGCCGCGGCCTTGAGCCGGAGCATCGACTTCGGGGTGAAGACGATGAGCGGCTTGCGCGGGCGGGCGTAGGCCTGCCGGCGCAGCAGGTGGAAGTACGACGCCGGGGTCGACGGGTACGCGACGGTCATGTTGCCCTCGGCGCACATCGTGAGGAAGCGCTCGATGCGGGCCGAGGAGTGGTCCGGGCCCTGCCCCTCGTAGCCGTGGGGGAGGAGCAGGACGACCGAGGAGCGCTGGCCCCACTTCTGCTCCGAGCTGCTGATGAACTCGTCGACGATGGTCTGGGCGCCGTTGAAGAAGTCGCCGAACTGCGCCTCCCAGAGGACGAGGGCGTCTGGGCGCTCGACGGAGTACCCGTACTCGAAGCCCATCGCGGCGAACTCCGAGAGCAGCGAGTCGTAGACCCAGAACTTCGCCTGGCCCTGCCCGAGGTAGAGCAGCGGGGTCCACTCGGAGGCGTTCTCCTTGTCGATGAGCACCGCGTGCCGCTGGACGAAGGTGCCGCGGCGGCTGTCCTGGCCGGCCAGCCGGACCGGGGTGCCCTCCATGAGCAGCGAGCCGAAGGCGAGGAGCTCGGCGGTACCCCAGTCGACGCCGCCGTCGCGGGTGCTGGCGGTGCGCTTGTCGAGCATCTGGCGCAGCTTCGGGTGCACGGTGAACCCGGGCGGCGGGGTGGAGAAGGCGTCGCCGATGTGGTGCAGCACGTCGGTGCCGATCGCGGTGTCGCTCGCCGAGTGCGTCGTGCGGTCGGCGAACGGGGCCTGGGCGGCCGGCGGTTCGAGGCCGGAGCCCGCGGCGTCGCCGGTGCGCCCGGTCTCGGCGTCGGTCTCGACCGACTTCAGGGCCGCCTTGGTCTCGACGAAGACCCGCTCGAGCTGCTGCTGGTAGTCGCGCAGCGCCGCCTCGGCGTCGTCGACGGTGATGTCGCCGCGGCCGATGAGCGCCTCGGTGTAGAGCTTGCGGACGCTGCGCTTGGCCTCGATGAGGTTGTACATCAGCGGCTGGGTCATCGACGGGTCGTCGCCCTCGTTGTGGCCGCGCCGGCGGTAGCAGACCATGTCGATGACGACGTCCTTGTGGAACTCCTTGCGGAACTCGTAGGCGAGCTCGGCGACCCGGACGCAGGCCTCGGGGTCGTCGCCGTTGACGTGGAAGATCGGCGCCTGGATCATCCGCGCGACGTCGGTGGAGTAGGTCGAGGAGCGCGAGCTGCTCGGCGAGGTCGTGAACCCGACCTGGTTGTTGATGACGACGTGCACCGTGCCGCCGGTGCGGTAGCCGCGCAGCTGGCTGAGGTTGAGGGTCTCGGCGACCACGCCCTGGCCCGCGAACGCGGCGTCGCCGTGCATGAGCACCGGCAGGACGGTGAAGTCCTCGCCGGCGAGGTTGAGCCGGTCCTGCTTGGCGCGCACGATGCCCTCGAGCACCGGGTTGACGGCCTCGAGGTGGCTCGGGTTCGCCGCGAGGTAGACCTTGGTCGTCGCGCCGGTCTCGGCGGTGAACTCGCCCTCGGTGCCGAGGTGGTACTTGACGTCGCCGGAGCCCTGGACCGAGCGGGGGTCCTGGCGGCCCTCGAACTCGCGGAAGATCTGGCCGTAGCTCTTGCCGGCGATGTTCGCGAGGACGTTGAGGCGGCCGCGGTGCGGCATGCCGATGCAGACCTCGTCGAGCTCGTCCTCGGCGGCGCGGGACAGGATGCGGTCCATCAGGGCGATGACCGACTCGCCGCCCTCGAGCGAGAACCGCTTCTGGCCGACGAACTTGGTCTGGAGGAAGGTCTCGAAGGCCTCCGCGGCGTTGAGGCGGCGCAGGATGCGCAGCTGCTCCTCGCGCGTGGTCTTCGCGTAGCCGACCTCGATCTTGGCCTGGATCCAGCGGCGCTGCTCGGGGTCCTGGATGTGCATGTACTCGACGCCGACGGTGCGGCAGTACGAGTCGCGCAGGATGCCGAGGATCTTGCGCAGCTTGAGGAACGGCTGGCCGCCGAACCCGCCGGTGGCGAACTGGCGGTCGAGGTCCCACAGGGTCAGGCCGTGGTTGGTGATGTCGAGGTCGGGGTGACGCCGCTGCTTGTACTCGAGCGGGTCGGTGTCGGCCATGAGGTGGCCGCGCACGCGGTAGGCGTGGATGAGCTCCTGGACGCGCGCGACCTTGTTGATGTCCTCGTCGTGCGTCGCGGAGACGTCCTGCACCCAGCGGATCGGCTCGTAGGGGATGCGCAGGCTCTCGAAGATCTCGTCGTAGAAGCCTTGGTCGCCGAGGAGCAGGCCGTGGACGATGCGCAGGAAGTCGCCGGACTGGGCGCCCTGGATGATCCGGTGGTCGTAGGTGCTCGTCAGCGTGAGGATCTTGGAGACGGCGTTGCGGTCGAGGGTCTCGGCGCTGGCGCCCTGCCACTCGGCGGGGTACTCCATCGCCCCGACGCCGATGATCGCGCCCTGGCCGGCCATGAGGCGCGGCACCGAGTGCACGGTGCCGATGGTGCCGGGGTTGGTGAGCGAGATCGAGGTGCCCTGGAAGTCCTCGACGGTGAGCTTGCCGCCGCGGGCCTTCTTGACGACGTCCTCGTAGGCGGTCCAGAAGTGCGCGAAGTCCATCGTCTCGGCGGCCTTGATCGACGGCACGAGGAGCTGGCGGGTGCCGTCGGGCTTCGCGAGGTCGATGGCCAGGCCGAGGTTGACGTGGGCCGGCGTGACGAGTACCGGCTTGCCCTTCTCGTCGTGCCCGAAGCCGTTGTTCATCTCGGGCATCACGGCCAGCGCCTTGACGAGCGCGTAGCCGATGACGTGCGTGAAGCTCACCTTGCCGCCGCGGCTGCGGGCGAGGTGGTTGTTGATGACGATGCGGTTGTCGACGAGCAGCTTGGCCGGGACGGCGCGCACCGAGGTGGCGGTGGGGACCTCGAGGGAGGCCTCCATGTTCGTGACGACCCGGGCGCCGGCGCCGCGGATCGGCTGGTGCGTCGACTGCTCGAGCGGGCCCGACTGCTTCGGGGCCTGCGGCTCACGGGGGGTCGGTGCGGAGGCCTTGGGCTCGGCCGCCTTCTCACTACCGGACTTGTCCTCGGCGCCCTTGTCGTCGGCGGGGGGCGCCTGCTTCGCCGGGGCCGCCTGCTTCGCCGCGGGCGCCGCGGCCGGCTCCTTGGGTGCCGGCGCGGAGGTGGCCGGGGCGGGCGTCTCGGGCTGGGCGGCCTTCTCCTGCGGGGCGGCGGCGGCCGGGGCCCCGTTGCTGCCGTTCGTGGCGTGCGCGCGGGGACCGTGCTGGCCCTCACCCGGCACGTAGTCCTCGAAGAAGCTCCACCACGCCTTGTCGACGCTGTTCTTGTCCCGCGTGTACTGCTCGTACAGCTCGTCGACCAGCCACTCGTTGGGTCCGAAGGCGGTCAGGGGGTCGCTGGACGGGGACTGCTCGGCCACGGGCTATGCGCCTCTTTCATCGGCTCTTGTCGGGCGGTCGTGGGTGTACCTCCCAGCCTATTACGCGGGCGTTGCGCCCGTGTCACCGCACGCCGAGTGGTCCCGAACGCGCGGCGACCGGTGGGGAGGCCCCACCGGTCGCCGTCGTGCGCTGCCGCCCGCCGTCAGGCGACGTCCTGGCGGGTCGTGAGGAAGGCTCCGACGACCGCGAGGCCGACCGAGTAGGCGACGAGCACGAGCGCGGCCTGCCACCAGTGGTCGAAGTACTGCGCGGCGGTGGCCGGGTCGACGTTCTGCCCCTGCGTGGGGTCCGAGGTGACGAGCATGTTCGTCGTGAGGTTGCCCGGGATCCACTTGAGAGCGGCGTACCACTCCTTGATCGTGAAGACGATGTTCAGCGCGATCTGGACGACGAGGGTCGCCCCGACGGCGATGAGGGTGGCCGCGATCTGGTTGTGGATGAGCATGCCGACGCCGAAGCCGAAGAGGGTCCACACGGCGAAGGCGATGACGCCGGTGCCGAGCGACTGCCACACCTGCGGCTCGCCGAGGAAGGTGTCCTGGCCCTTGACGAGCGAGATGATCGGCACCGCGCCGGCGAGGCTCGCGGCGGCGTGCAGCACTGCGTAGACGACCCCCACCGCGGCCACGGCGACCGTCTTGGAGACGAGGACGACCCAGCGGTTCGGGGTGCTGAGGAAGGTCGCGGTGATCGTCTTGTGGCGGTACTCGCTCGTGATGAGGATGACGCCGAGAGCGAGCGGGAAGAGCAGCGTCATCTGCTGCACGATGCCCGCGTTGTAGACGATCTGCGCGGTGCCGATGCTCATCCGCGCGAACGGGTTGCCCTGACCGCCCTGGTCACCGGCGCCGGCGGCGTCGCTGCCGACGAGGGCGGCGAAGCCCATCGCGACGAGCGCGGCGAGCAGGGCCATGCCGAGGCCCAGGCCCCACCACAGCCGCGTCGTGAAGACCTTGCGGACCTCGGACCGAATGGCGCCGATCATCGCTCGTCCGCCCCTTCCTCGCCGATGACGGCGTCTCGTTCGGTGGGTGCCCCCACCGCCACCGCGGCGTCGCCGAGGTTGCGGTTCGTGCCCTCGGTGAGGGAGAAGTACAGCTGCTCGAGGTCGGCTCGCTGCGGCTGGAGGCCGTAGACCGGCAGGCCGGCCCGCAGGGCGACGTCGCCGACGAGCCGCAGGTCGGTCGTGTCGGCGACGAGCGCGCCGTCGTCCTGGAGCGTGCTCGTGACGTCGGCGACCCGCAGCGCGCCCGCGAGGGCCTCGGGGTCGCTCGTGCGGACGAGGGCGCCGGGCGTCCCCTCGAGGTCGGCCATCGTCCCGGCACGCACGAGCCGGCCGTTCGCGATGATGACCACGTCGTCGACGGTCTGGGCCACCTCCTGGAGGAGGTGGCTCGAGACGAGGATCGTCTTGCCCTGGCTCGCCAGGTGCTTGAGGAAGCCGCGCAGCCAGCGGATGCCCTCGGGGTCGAGACCGTTGGCCGGCTCGTCGAGGACGAGGACCTCGGGGTCGCCGAGCAGCGCGGCGGCGAGGCCGAGCCGCTGGCGCATCCCCATGCTGTAGCCGCCGGCCCGCTTGCGCGCGGCGGCCGGGATGCCGGTCAGCTCGAGGAGCTCGTCGACGCGCGCGGCCGGGATCGACGCGGTGTCGGCGAGCACGAGCAGGTGGTCGCGACCGCTGCGGCCCGGGTGGAAGTTCGTCGCCTCCAGGGCGGCGCCGACGGTGCCCAGCGGGTGCGGCAGCTGCGCGTAGTCGCGCCCGCCGATGGTGGCGGTGCCGCTCGTCGGGCGCACCAGCCCGAGGAGCATGCGCAGCGTCGTCGTCTTCCCGGCGCCGTTGGGGCCGAGGAAGCCCGTGATGCGGCCCGGCTCGACGTCGAAGCTCAGGTCGTCGACGGCGGTGAAGTCGCCGAAGCGCTTGGTGAGTCCCTGGATCCGGATCTGCCCGTCCCGGGTCCCGGTCGTGGCGGTCATGGTGTCCTCCTGCGAGTCATGGAGCCGATCCTTCCAGCCTCCCGTGGGGTGAGGGTCAACCCCCCGGTGGACGTCACACTCCGCCCGCGGGTGGAGCACCGGCGCGGAACCCGGGCGCGCCCCCGTACGCTGGTCCGGTCATGCACCCTCCCAGACCCTGCCTGCGATGACCCCCTGGCTCCTCCTCGTCCTCGGCGTCGTGCTGACCGTCGGCACGGCGTTCTTCGTCGCCGCGGAGTTCTCCCTCGTGGCCCTCGACCGCCCCGCCGTCCAGCGGGCCGTCGACGCCGGGGAGCCGGGCTCGCGCTCGGTGCTGCGCTCGCACCGCCAGCTGTCCACCGAGCTCTCCGCCTGCCAGGTCGGCATCACGCTCACGACGCTGGTCCTCGGCTTCATCGCCGCGCCGTCGGTGGGCGTGCTGCTCACCGGGCCGCTCGAGGGCGTGGGGCTGTCCGCGGGGGCCGCGGCGTCGGTCGCCTCCGGCGGCGCCTTCGTGCTCGCGACCCTCTTCTCGATGATCGTCGGCGAGATGATCCCCAAGACCCTCGCCGTGTCCCTGCCGATGGCGACCGCGAAGGTCTCGGCCGGCCCGGTCTACTGGTTCGGCGTCGCCGCCAAGCCGCTCGTCTTCGTGCTCAACGCGGTCGCCAACCGCACCCTGCGGGCCCTCGGCATCGAGCCGCAGGAGGAGCTCTCGGCGGCCCGCAGCCCCGCCGAGCTCGCCTCGCTCGTGCGCACCTCCGCGCAGGCCGGCACGCTCGACGAGGGGACGGCCCGGCTCGTCACCGCCTCCCTCGGCTTCGCCGACCAGACCGCCGCCGACGTCATGACCCCCCGCTCGCGCGCCACGTCGGTCGACCGCACCGCCACCGCCGCCGACGTCGTGGCCCTGGCCCGGCGCACCGGCCACTCGCGCTTCCCGGTCGTCGGCACGGACTGGGACGACGTCGACGGCATCGTCCACGTCAAGAAGGCGATCGCCGTGCCGTTCGAGCGCCGCGGCGACGTGCCCGTCTCGGCGCTGATGACCGACGCCGTCTTCGTCCCCGAGACCCTGCGCCTCGACCCGCTCCTCGTCCGGCTGCGCGGCGGTGGGATGCAGCTCGCCGTCGTCGTCGACGAGTACGGCGGCACCTCCGGCGTCGTCACCCTCGAGGACCTCGTCGAGGAGATCGTCGGCGAGGTCAGCGACGAGCACGACCGTGGCCAGACCACCGGCCGCCGGCTGCCGGACGGCTCGTGGTCGGTCCCCGGGCTCTGGCGTCCGGACGAGGTGCGCGCCCGGGTGGGGGTCGAGGTCCCCGAGGGGCCGGCCTACGAGACGGTCGGCGGGTGGGTGATGGCCGCCCTCGGTCGCGTGCCCGCCGTCGGCGACGAGGTCGAGGTCGACGGCTGGACCGCCCGCGTCGTCGACATGGAGGGCCACCGGGTCGACCGGCTGCGGCTGCGGCCCACGCTCGTCGCGACGTCCCGTGAGGCCGTCGACGGGGAGGGCGAGCGATGACCACCGTGGTGCTCACCGTGCTGCTCCTCGCGGCCAACGCCTTCTTCGTCGGCGCGGAGTTCGCCGCGATGTCGGCCCGCCGCAGCCAGCTCGAGCCCCTCGCCGACGCGGGGAGCAAACGCGCCCGGACTGCGCTGGAGGCGTTGCAGCGCACCGGCATCCTGCTCGCGACGGCCCAGCTGGGCATCACCGTCTGCTCGGTGCTGCTCGGTGCGATCTCCGAGGCCGCGCTGCACCACGCGCTCGTGCCGCTCGTCGAGGCGGCGGGCCTGTCCGAGGTCGTCGCCGACGTCCTCGCGCTGGCGCTCGCCCTGGCGATCGTCGTGTTCCTCCACGTCGTCTACGGCGAGATGATCCCCAAGAACATCTCGATCGCGCGTCCGGAGCGGGCGGCGGTCGTCCTCGTGCCGGCGCTCGTCATGGTCTCGCGGGTCGTCGCCCCGGTCATCCACGCGATGGACTGGCTGGCCAAGGCGGTCATCCGGCTCTTCGGGGTGGAGCCCAAGGACGAGGTCGCGTCCGCGTTCACCGCCGAGGAGGTGGCGCACATCCTCGACGAGTCCCGCGACGAGGGCCTCGTCGGCGTCCACGACTACCGCCGGCTCGGTGCCGCGCTCGAGTTCAGCGACAAGGACGCCGCCGACGTCGGCGTGCGCCTCGACGCGCTCGTCACGGTGTCGCCCGAGGCGACCCCGGACGACATCGAGCGGCTCGTCGCCCGGCACGGGTACTCCCGCTACCCGGTGCTCGACGCCTCGGGCGGCCTCGACGGCTACCTCCACCTCAAGGACGTGCTCTACGCCGACGACGAGGAGCGGCACGAGCCGGTGCCGGCCAAGCGGGTCCGCCGGCTGGCCACGGTCCGGCGCGGCGACGAGGTGGAGTCGGTGCTCCAGACGATGCAGGACAGCGGCTCCCACGTCGCCCGCGTCGTCGACGCCGACGGTGGCGTCGTCGGGGTCGTCTTCCTCGAGGACGTCATCGAGGAGCTCGTCGGCGAGGTGTCCGACGCCTCGCAGCGCGGCTGACCGGCGCGTCACGTCTGCTGCCTCACACCGGCGCGGTCCTGGGCGGGCTCGCGCGGGAGGATGGGCGGGAGGCCCTGATGACCACGCTCCACCTGTCCCGCCCGCCCCGCACCCGGACCGCCCGGGGGTGGCCCGGGACCACTCTGCTCGTCGTGCTGGTCCTCGTCGCGCTCAACGCCGTCTACGGCGGTGTCGGGCTGATGGTGAACGGGATGGGCATGCCGCGGGAGTGGCTCGAGCACCTGCCGGTCGACTCGTGGGTGCTGCCCGGGGTGGCCCTGTTCCTGACCGTCGCGGTGCCGCAGGCCCTCGCCGCCGTCGAGGTGTGGCGGGCGGGCGAGCGTGCCCCCCTCGTCGGGCTGGCCGCAGGTGCCGCGCTCGTCCTGTGGATCGTCGTGCAGCTGCTGCTCCTGCGCCGCTACTTCTTCCTCCAGCCGGTCATCGCCGGCCTGGGCCTCGTCGAGATGGGTCTCGCCGCCGCCTGGTGGCGGACGCGGCGAGGCGCCCGGACCTGAGGCCCGGACGCCCCACCGGTGCGGGCGTCAGCCCGGGAAGTGGATGTACCGCCAGCCACCGCGCGGCAGGATGCGGTGGTTGTAGACATGCGGCGGCGACCAGTTGTACTCCTCGTACGAGACGTCGCCGTTGCTGCGGATCCGGTTGACCCACGCGACGTGGCCGTGGCCGTCGGGAACGCCGACCGCCCCGACCCGTGGCGTGCGGTTCACGGTCAGCCGCGCGAGCCCCGCGGCGTGGATCCAGTTCGAGGCGTCGCCCCAGTGCACTCCCCGCCAGTTGTTGTTGAACGCGATCCCGTTGCGCCGGTTGAGTCTCCACGCGACGAACGAGGTGCACTCGCGGGTGAAGAAGTTCCACCGGCCGGGCACGTCGATCGTCGAGTTCTTGTAGGGGTAGTCGTCGACGGGGTCGGCCGCGCCGACCGCGCTCGCGGACTCGGCCGTGACGACGGTCAGCCCTCCGGCGGCGACGGCCCCGAGGCCGAGGCCGAGTGCGGACCGGCGGCCCAGGCGTGCCTCTGGTGTGGTGTCCATGGTGTGTCCCTCCCGTTGGTGGTGCGTCTCCGGGAGCGACCCCCGCCCCCGGGTGCTCGTGAACGTACTCCGGTCGGCGCCCCCCGTCGCGGCGGGGGGCGGCCGACCTCGGCGGTCTCTCAGGACGGCGGAGTGGGCGCGACGCGGCGCAGCACGGTCCAGCCCGTCCAGCCGCGCTCGCGGACGAGCCGCACCAGCTCGGGGGCCACGGGCACCTGGTCGAGGAACATCGAGTCGAGCAGGGCGGCGAGGTCGTCCGGGATGCCGTGCGTCGCGAAGGCGTCCATCTCGTCCGTGTCGGCGGCCTCGAGCTGGGCGACGAGCCGGTCGGCGAGGGCCGGGAGCCGCGGGTCGCCGGGCTCCCAGTCGAGCATCTCGTCGATCTCGCGGTAGAAGTCGGCGATGTCGGGGTCCTCGATCTGCCCGCGCTTGCTCGCGATGTACGCGTCCATCCGCTCCGGCAGCTGGGCGGCGACGAGGATCCAGGCGTCGCGCTCGCCGTCGATGACCCGGCGGGGGAGCCCGAGCTCACGCATCCGTTCGAGGTAGGCGACGGCCTCGGGCGGAAGGGCGAGGCTGTCGCCGGCGGCCAGCCGGGCGATGCGTTCGCGGTGCCGCTGCCGTTCGCGGATCTCGGCCCGCAGGCGGCGGTCGATGTCCTCGACCGCCGCCGCGAACTCCTCGTCGCCGGCTGCGAGCAGCTCCTGGACCCGCGAGAGCGGCACGCCGGCGTCCGCGAGGGTTCGGATGCGCACGAGCTGGACGGCGGCCCCGGCGTCGTAGCGTCGGTACCCGGAGTGGTCTCGCTCCGGTTCCGGGAGAAGCCCTTTCGCGTGGTAGTGACGCACGGCCCGGACGGTGACGCCGGCGTACGACGCGAGCTGGCTGATGGTGAGCACGGGCTCAGTCTGCGACCTTGCGGGCCACGGCGTCGTTGAGCGACGCGCGCCAGCCGTCGGTCCAGCTCGTGACGCCGGTGAGGTGGCGGTCGCAGAAGGCGGCGACGTCGCGGCCGGTGACGTCGCGGACACCTCGTCCCTCCGCGGCGGCGGTCTCGAAGAGCCCGAGGATCGTCGCGAGCGCGCCGATCGACTCGCGGCCGTCGCCCCCGGCGAACCTCCAGACGTACGCCTTGACCTCGCCGTAGACGGTGCGGAAGTCGCGCGGGAGGGCCGCGGCCCGGGCCTCCATCGCCCTCCACTCCTTCTTCTCGCCGATGACCTTGCTGAGGATGCGGTACACGGTGTGCTCCTTCTCGGTGGCTGGTGTGGTGGTGGGTGGGTCAGGCGGTCTTGCGGCGGTAGGTGCGCATCGCGAGGACGTAGGCGAGCACGAGCAGCCCGACGCACCAGGCGACCGACTGCCACCCCTCGCTGCCCACGGGCTCGGCCGCGAGCAGGTGGCGCAGGGTGTCGACGACGGGGGTGACCGGCTGGTGCTCGGCGAACCAGCGCACAGGGCCGGGCATCCCGTCGGTCGGCACGAAGGCCGAGCTGACGAACGGCAGGAAGATCAGCGGGTAGGAGAACCCGCTCACGCCGTCGACCGAGGTCGCGGTGAGGCCGGGGATGACGGCCAGCCAGGTGAGCGCGAGGGTGAGGAGGACGAGCAGGCCCAGCACCCCGAGCCAGCCGAGGAGGCCCGCGCTCGAGCGGAAGCCCATGAGCAGGGCGACGAGCACGACGAGGGCGAGCGAGACGAGGTTGGCGACGACCGACGTGAGGACGTGGCTCCACAGGACCGCCGAGCGGGCGATCGGCATCGACCGGAACCGCTCGACGATGCCCCCGGTGACGTCGGTGAAGAGCCGGAAGGCCGTGTACGCGATGCCGGAGGCGATGGTGATGACGAGGATGCCGGGCAGCAGGTAGTCGACGTAGTCGCTCCGGCTGCCACCGACCTCGATCGCGCCGCCGAGGACGTAGACGAAGAGCAGGAGCATCGCGATCGGGGTGATCGCCGTCGTGATGATCGTGTCGGGGCTGCGCAGGACGTGGCGCAGCGAGCGCTGGGTGAGGACGGCGGTCTCGCCGACGACGTGGGTGCTCATCGCTGGGCTCCTTCGGGGGTCGTGGTGGGTGCGGTCGGCGCGGAGGCGGCGGGGGCCGCGGGGGAGTGGCCGACGATGGCGAGGAAGACCTCCTCGAGGGAGGGCTGCTTCTCGACGTACTCGACGGTCGCCGGGGGGAAGAGCCGCTTGAGCTCGGCGAGCGTGCCCTCGGCGATGATCCGGCCCTCGTGGAGGATCGAGATGCGGTCGGCCAGCTGCTCGGCCTCCTCGAGGTACTGCGTCGTGAGCAGGACCGTCGTTCCACGGCCGGCCAGCTCCTTGACGGTGCGCCACACCTCGATCCGCGCCTGCGGGTCGAGGCCGGTCGTCGGCTCGTCGAGGAAGAGGACCGCCGGGTCGCCGATGAGGCTCATCGCGATGTCGAGCCGGCGCTTCATCCCGCCCGAGTACGTCGACACCTTGCGGCCCCCCGCCTCGACGAGGTCGAAGCGGGTGAGCAGCCCGTCCGCGACCGCGCCGGCGTCCGCGACGCGGCGGAGCCGGCCGACGAGGACGAGGTTCTCGCGGCCGGTCAGCACCTCGTCGACCGCGGCGAACTGGCCGGTGAGGCTGATCGACGCGCGGACGCGGTCGGCCTCGGTGGCGACGTCGTGCCCGTCGACGGTGGCGGAGCCGCCGTCGGCCCGCAGGAGGGTCGAGAGGATCCGCACGGCCGTCGTCTTGCCCGCCCCGTTCGAGCCGAGGAGGGCGTGCACGGTGCCCGGCACGACGTCGAGGTCGACGCCGCTCAGCACCTGGTGGTCACCGTAGGACTTGGTCAGCCCGACGGTCCGGATGGCGTGTTCTGTGGTCATGGCACAGAGCGTGGAGGGTTGACGCTGCGTCAAGGTCAAGCGCGGTTTCCCGGGCAGCCTCGGCCGGCCGGCCCGGACGCGGCGAGGCCCGAGGTCCGTCGCCGTGGAAGGAGGGGCGCCCGGTCGGCTATCCGGCTGTGGAGGAGTCGAACTCGTGCTCGAGCACGGCCATGACCACGTCGTCGTGCCAGCGACCGTCGAGGAAGCAGGTCTCCCGCTCCCGCCCCTCCTCGACAAAGCCGCAGGCACGGTAGGTGGCGCGGGCCCGGTGGTTGTCGTCGAGGACGCGCAGGTCGACCCGGTGCAGCCCGAGTGGGCCGAACGCGTACCCGAGGACGAGCCGGGTCGCCCGTCGCCCGAGCCCGCGACCCAGCCAGGAGGGGTGGTAGAGCCCGACGGCGTAGCGGGCCCGGCGGTCGACGGGGTCGACGCCGTGGAGGAAGGCGGCCCCCACGGCCTCGCCGCCGACGTCGAGGACCCAGTGGATGCGGTTCGGCTCCGACGCCCCCCGCTCCCAGTTCGCGGACCAGCGCTCGAGCTCGTCGTCGGTCATCGCCCGGGTGCCCGTCGACGAGCCGTACGCGCGTTCGATCTCGGCGTGCCACCCGTGCCGGCGGCGGGCCGCGCGGTCCTCGGGCCGCAGCGCCCGGAGGGTCAGCGGGTCGGCGGTCAGGCTCGGGGCGTCCACCCGGCGATCGTCGCGGACCCGCCGCGGCACGGCAATCGCGGCTCCCGTCGTGCCCCGGGAGGGCCCGCCGTCACGGTCACCGTCGCCGTCGGCGTGCGCTGCGAGTGAGTTCTCGGAGCACGCACCGTCCGCGCCGGCCGCTAGCGTGGACGGATGGCGCTGCTGCACGAGGCGACGATCTCGCCCCGCAAGGACGAGCTCGTCACCCCGTGGCTCCGTACGAGGCCGTGGTGGGACGGCTCGGACGAGCGGGGGCCGGCGGGGTCCTTCCGGCTGGATGACCCGAGGGGAACCGTGGGGATGGAGTGCTTTCTCCTCGGGTCGGCGTCGGGGTCCACCCTCTTCGTCCCTCTGACCTACCGCGACACCTCGCTGGCCGGTTCCGACGCGAGCCTGCTCGGCACCATGGAGCACTCGGTGCTCGGCACCCGGTACGTGTACGACGCGTGCGCCGACCCTGTCTTCGTCGCGACCGTGCTCGACACGATCCGCTCCGGCGGCCGCCAGGCCGAGCTCACCGTGCGGCGCTCCGACGGGACCGAGGTCGAGCGCCCACCGGACGCGACGGCCTCGGGGGAGGGGGTCGCGGACGTGCCGCGCCACGACCCCCTACGGCCCGTGTCCGCGGTGGACGGGCCGGACCGGACGACGGTCACCGCCGCGGGCGTCGCACTCACCGTCGTGCGCCGGCTGGGTGAGGCGCCACCCGGGCCGGCCCTGACCGGCCGCCTCGCCGGGGGCAGCCGGTACCGCCTGGTCGTCGTCACCGGCTGAGTGCCCGAGCGGTCCGTCACCGCGCGTTCCGCGACGACGAAGGCCCGGTCCGACGGCGCTGCGCGCCTGAGGACCGGGCCCTTCGTTTCGTGCCCCCGGTAGGATTCGAACCTACGCTCCCGCCTCCGGAGGGCGGTGCTCTATCCCCTGAGCTACGGGGGCGGGCAAAACCGGCGACGCGGCACGAAACCGCGGCGCTCGGAGAGGCTAGCAGCCTACGCTGGGGTGCATGGAATCCGGGTCGGAGGACCCCGGAGCCGCGCCCCTCGTCCTCGTGTGCGACGACACCGAGGCGATCCGACGGCTGCTCCGGATCAACCTCGAGCTCGCCGGCTTCGCCGTCGAGGAGGCGGCCGACGGCCACGAGGCGATGTCGCGTCTCATCGACCTCGAACAGCGCTGCCCGGACGTCGTCGTCCTCGACTCGCAGATGGCCCCCTACGACGGCTGGTGGGCGATCGCCGCCATCCGGTCCCACCCCCGCCTCGACCACGTCCCGGTCGCCCTCGTCACGGCCACCGCCTCCGACCTCGTGAGCCCCGAGGTGAGCGGGGCCGGCTTCGACGCCTACGTCAGCAAGCCGTTCGACCCCGACGAGCTCGTGGCGACCGTCTCACGCCTCGCGGCGGCCGGTCGGGGCCCGACGCGGCGTCCGTAGACTTGCCCGGGTGACCCCCGAAGAGCTCTCGGCCGCCATCCGCGGCGCCCTCCAGTCCGCCGTCGACTCCGGTGACCTCGCCGTCACCGTGCCCGACGAGGTCCGGGTGGAGCGTCCGCGGAACCGCGACCACGGGGACTGGTCCACCAACGTCGCCCTCCAGCTCGCCAAGGGTGCGGGGATGAACCCGCGCGACCTCGCCACCGCCCTCGCGGGCCACCTCGCCGGGGTCGGCGGCGTCAAGGCCGTCGACGTCGCCGGGCCGGGGTTCCTCAACATCACCCTCGACGCCGCGTCCGCCGGCGAGCTGGCCCGCAGCATCGTCGAGGCGGGGGAGGCGTACGGCCGCAACGAGTCCGAGGCCGGCCACGTCATCAACCTCGAGTACATCTCGGCCAACCCCACCGGGCCCCTGCACCTGGGGCACACCCGATGGGCCGCGCTCGGCGACGCGATGGCCCGGCAGCTCGCGGCCTCCGGGGCCACGGTGACGAGCGAGTACTACATCAACGACGCCGGCGCCCAGATGGACAAGTTCGCGGCGTCCGTCCTGGCCCGGGCCAAGGGCGAGCCGACCCCCGAGGGCGGCTACCCCGGTGAGTACGTCGACGACCTCGCGGCCACGGCGCTCGCCGCGCGTCCCGACCTCGTCGACCTGCCGCACGAGGAGGCCCTCGCCGTCGCCCGCGAGCTCGCCTACGCCGCGCAGCTCCGGGACATCCAGGAGACCCTCACCGACTTCGGTGTGCACTTCGACGTCTGGTTCTCCGAGAAGGAGCTCCACGACGGCGGCGCCATCGAGCAGGCGGTCGCCCGGCTGCGCGAGCAGGGTCACGTGTTCGACGCCGAGGGCGCCGTCTGGCTGCGCACCACCGACTTCACCGACGACAAGGACCGCGTCCTGGTCCGGGCCAACGGCGAGCCCACCTACTTCGCCGCCGACGCCGCGTACTACCTGTCCAAGAAGGACCGCGGCTTCGACGAGAAGATCTACCTCCTCGGCGCCGACCACCACGGCTACATCAACCGGCTCAAGGCCATCGCGGCCTGCGCGGGCGACGACCCCGAGCACAACATCGAGGTCCGCATCGGCCAGCTCGTCGACCTCAACGGCGCCAGGCTCTCCAAGCGGGCCGGCAACATCATCGAGCTGCGCGACCTCATCTCGTGGATCGGCACCGACGCCATCCGCTACTCGCTCGCGCGGTACCCGGCCGACAGCCCGCTGAGCCTCGACGGCGAGGACCTGCGCAAGCAGACCAACGACAACCCGGTCTTCTACGTGCAGTACGCCCACGCGCGGACCGCGAACGTCGCGCGGCTCGCGGCCGAGGACGGCGTGCACCGGGCCGACGGCTTCGACGCCTCGCTGCTCGGGGACCCCACGGAGGCCGCGCTGCTGGCGGTCCTCGGCGACTTCCCGCGCGTCGTGGCCCAGGCCGCGCACCTGCGCGAGCCGCACCGCGTCGCGCGCTACCTCGAAGAGCTCGCCGCCCGCTTCCACAAGTGGTACGACACCTGTCGCGTGCGCCCGATGAACGCCGACGAGGAGGTCACCGACCTCCACCGGACGCGGCTGTGGCTCAACGACGCCACCCGCCGGGTGCTCGCCAACGGCCTCGACCTGCTCGGCGTCTCGGCGCCCGAGCGGATGTAGGAGCCGGCCGGTGCGCGCCCACGAGGCCGGCGCCCTCCACGCCGAGGGCTACGGCGGACCCCCGCTCTACCTGCCGTACCCGAGTGATGTCATGGAGCTGTTGCCGCAGCTCTGGGCGGGGTCGGTGACGCGCGACGACGCGGGCCGGCTCACGGTGGCCGGCGTCGACGTCGTCACGCTCGCCGAGCGCCACGGCACCGCGGCCTACGTCCTCGACGAGGACGACTTCCGTTCTCGCGCACGGGCGTTCCGCGACGGCTTCGGGGCCTCCTTCGAGCGGTTCGGTGGGGCCGACGTCTACTACGCCGGCAAGGCGTTCCTCTGCACGGCGGTCGCCCGCTGGGTCGACGAGGAGGGCCTGTACCTCGACGTCTGCACCGGTGGCGAGCTGGCCGTGGCCCGTCGGGCGGCCTTCCCGCCGGAGCGGATCGCGTTCCACGGCAACAACAAGACCGTCGCCGAGCTGCGCGACGCCCTCGAGTACGGGGTGGGGCGCATCGTCGTCGACTCCTTCGACGAGATCGACCGGGTCGTCGCCCTCGCCTCCGAGCTCGGGGTGCGCGCCCCGGTGATGGTCCGCGTCACCGTCGGGGTCGAGGCGCACACCCACGAGTTCATCGCCACCGGCCACGAGGACCAGAAGTTCGGCTTCAGCCTCGCCGGCGGCCAGGCGATGGAGGCCGTCGCCCGGCTGCTGGCCCATCCGGACGCGGTCGACCTGCGCGGGGTGCACAGCCACATCGGCAGCCAGATCTTCGACACCGGCGGCTTCGAGGCGGCCATCCACCGCCTCGTTGGCCTCCACGCGCAGGTCGAGGCCGAGCACGGCGTCCCGATGCCGGAGATCGACCTCGGGGGCGGCTACGGCATCGCCTACACCTCGCAGCACACGCCGCTGCCCCCGGCCGTCCTCGCCGAGGCGATGGCCGACATCGTCGAGCGCGAGTTCAAGGCCCTCGGCGACGGCGACAACAGCCGGGTCCCGCGCGTCTCCGTCGAGCCGGGGCGGGCCATCGTCGGCCCGAGCACCTTCACCCTCTACGAGGTCGGCACGGTCAAGCGCGTCGAGCTCGGCGGCGGCCACGCCCGCACCTACGTCGCCGTCGACGGCGGGATGAGCGACAACGCCCGCCCGGCCCTCTACGAGGCCGACTACTCGTGCACGCTGGCCAACCGCGCCTCCACCGCCGAGCCCGTGCTCGCGCGCGTGGTCGGCCGGCACTGCGAGAGCGGCGACATCGTCGTCCTCGACGAGTACCTCCCGGCCGACACCCGGCCCGGCGACCTCGTCGCGGTCCCCGGCACCGGGGCCTACTGCCGCAGCCTGTCCAGCCAGTACAACCACACCCCCCGCCCGCCCGTCGTCGCGGTCCGCGACGGGGAGAGCAGGGTCATCGTCCGTCGTGAGACCATCGACGACCTGCTCGCCCTCGACGTGGCGGACGCGTGAGCCCCGAGACCGAGGAGACCCAGCCCCCGATGGCCCACGAACCCGGCGCCCCGCTGCGCGTCGCCCTGCTCGGCTGCGGCGTCGTCGGCTCCTCCGTCGCGCGGATGCTGCTCGAGCAGGCCGACGACCTCGCCGCCCGGGCCGGCGCACCCCTCGAGCTCGTCGGCATCGCCGTCCGCCGCCCCGGCCGGCCGCGGCCGGACGTGCCCGTCGACCCCTCGCTCTTCACCACCGACGCCGACGAGCTCGTCACCCGCGCCGACGTCGTCATCGAGGTGATCGGCGGCATCGACCCCGCCCGCGGCCTCATCCTGCGCGCGATGGAGCACGGCGCGTCGGTGGTCTCGGCGAACAAGGCCCTGCTCGCCGAGGACGGGCCGACCCTCTTCGAGGCGGCCGCACGGCACGGCGTCGACCTCTACTACGAGGCGGCCGTCGCCGGCGCCATCCCCATCCTCCGGCCGGTGCAGGAGTCCCTCGCCGGCGACCACGTCCGCAAGGTCATGGGCATCGTCAACGGCACGACGAACTTCGTCCTCGACAAGATGGACGTCTCCGGCGCGGGCTTCGCCGAGACCGTCGAGCAGGCCCAGGCCCTCGGGTACGCCGAGGCCGACCCCACCGCCGACGTCGAGGGCTTCGACGCCGCCGCGAAGGCCGCGATCCTCGCGAGCATGGCCTTCCACACGCGCGTCTCCTCGGCCGACGTGCACCGCGAGGGCATCACCGAGGTCACCGCGGCCGACATCCGGGCCGCGCGCGAGAACGACTGCGTCGTCAAGCTGCTCGCCATCTGCGAGCGGGTCACCGCCGACGGCACCGACGCCGTCAGCGTCCGCGTGCACCCGGCGATGGTCCCGAGGTCGCACCCGCTGGCCAGCGTCCGCGAGGCCTTCAACGCGGTGTTCGTCGAGGCCGAGGCCGCCGGTGAGCTGATGTTCTACGGCCGCGGCGCCGGCGGCGACCCCACGGCCTCGGCCGTCCTCGGCGACGTCGTGGCCGTCGCGCGCCACCGGGTCGCGGGGGGGCGCGGGCCGGGGGAGTCGGCCTACGCCGACCTGCCGGTCGTCGACATGGGCCGGGCGGTCACGAGGTACCACATCAGCCTCGACGTCGCCGACCGCCCGGGGGTGCTCGCCCAGGTGGCGGCCGCCTTCGCCGAGCACGGCGTCTCCATCGAGACCGTCCGCCAGCAGGTCGACCCCGAGGGCGACGGTCGGGCGCAGCTCATCGTCGTCACCCACCGGGCCAGCGACGCCGCGTTGTCCGCCACCGTCGACGCCCTCGCGGCGCTCGACGCCGTCGACGACGTCGCCTCCGTCATGCGCGTGGAAGGAGCCTGACCGTGGCGCACCAGTGGCGCGGAGTCATCCGCGAGTACGCCGACCGCCTCCCGAGCCTCGAGGGCGCCCCGGTCGTCACCCTCCACGAGGGCGGCACGCCGCTCATCCCGTGCGAGAACCTCTCGGCGACGACGGGGGCCAACGTCCTCGTCAAGTACGAGGGGCTCAACCCCACCGCGTCCTTCAAGGACCGCGGGATGACGGCGGCGATCTCGGCGGCCAAGCTCGCGGGCGCCAGGGCGGTCATCTGCGCCAGCACCGGCAACACGAGCGCCAGCGCCGCCGCCTACGCCGTCAAGGCGGGGATGACCTGTGCCGTGCTCGTGCCCGACGGCAAGATCGCGATGGGCAAGCTGAGCCAGGCGATCGCCCACGGCGCCACCCTCATCCAGGTCGAGGGCAACTTCGACGACTGCCTCACCGTGGCCCGCAAGCTCGCCGAGTCCTACCCCGTCGAGCTCGTCAACTCGGTCAACCCGGCCCGCATCGAGGGCCAGAAGACGGCGGCCTTCGAGGTCGTCGACGCGCTCGGCGACGCCCCGGACATCCACGTCCTGCCGGTCGGCAACGCCGGCAACATCACGGCCTACTGGAAGGGCTACACCGAGTACGCCTCTGCCACAACGGGTCTGGGCGGTGGGCTGCTCGAGCCCGTCGCCACCCGCCGCCCGCAGATGTGGGGGTTCCAGGCCGCCGGGGCGGCGCCGATCGTCCTCGGCCACCCGGTCGACCACCCCGAGACCGTCGCCACCGCCATCCGCATCGGCAACCCCGCCTCGTGGAAGCAGGCCGAGGCCGCACGTGACGAGTCCGGCGGCCTCATCGACTCGGTCACCGACGACGAGATCCTCGAGGCGCACCGGCTCCTGTCCTCCACGGAGGGCGTGTTCGTCGAGCCCGGGTCGGCCGCGAGCATCGCCGGGCTCCTGAAGATGCACCGTGCCGGACGGGTGCCCGCCGACGCGACGATCGTCTGCACCGTCACGGGACACGGCCTCAAGGACCCCCAGTGGGCCCTGCGCACCGCGCACGGCTCCGACGTCGAGCCCGTCCGGGTCCCCGTCGACGCGTACTCGGTCGCGGCCGCCCTCGGCCTCGAGGGGTGACCGGGGTGCTGCGGCCGGGCGTCGCCGTCGAGGTGCGCGTCCCGGCGAGCAGCGCCAACCTCGGCCCGGGCTTCGACTCCGTCGGGTGCGCCCTCGGGGTGTGGGACGCGTGCCGGGTCACCGTCACCGAGGCACCGGGCCTCGTCGTGCTGGTCGAGGGAGAGGGCGCCGGTGCGGTGCCGCTCGACGAGACCCATCTCGTGCACCGCGCCATGCGCACCGCCTGGGCCGAGGCCGGGGTCGAGCCACCCGGCGGCCTGCGCCTCGAGTGCGTCAACGCGGTGCCGCACGGCCGGGGAATGGGCTCATCCGCCACCGCCATCGTCACCGGGATCGTCGCGGCCCTCGGGCTCGCGTCCGCCTCCGCGGGGCGGGGCGGCGACGTCGACCTCGCCGCCGCCAACTCGCTGGCCGCCCGGCTCGAGGGCCACCCGGACAACGCCTCGGCCAGCGTCTTCGGCGGCGTCACGCTGTCGTGGACCGAGGGCGACGCGACGACCACCGTCCGCCTGCCGGTGCACCCGGACGTCGAGCCCGTCGTCTTCGCACCGGAGACCCAGCTGTCCACCGCGCGCGCCCGCTCGGTGCTGCCGCAGCAGGTCCGGCTCGCCGACGCCGCGGCCAACTCGGCCCGGGCGGCGCTGCTCGCGCACGCCCTCGCCTCGGCGCCCGAGCACCTCGTCGAGGCGACGCGCGACTGGCTGCACCAGGAGGCGCGGCGCGGCTCGTACGCGGCCTCGATGGACCTCGTCGACGCCCTGCGGGCCGACGGTCACGCGGCCGCGATCTCGGGGGCCGGGCCGTCCGTCCTCGTCCTCGCCCGGCGCGAGCGCGTCGACGCCGCCCGCCGCCACGCCCCGGACGGCTGGCGCGTGCTCACCCCGGGGATCCCGCAGCAGGGCACCTCGGTGCAGGTCCTCGACGAGGGCTGATCCCGCGCTCGTCCGTGTCGTCCCTCGTCACGGACCTGCGGTGGTACTGTGGGAGCGCGTCCGCAGCCGATGCCGGGCCCCACGGCCCGTTGCCTGCGGCAGACGCCCCCCACGCCCCTCGGGCTGAGCACCCGGCCGTCACGGCCGCTCGCCCGGGCGTGGTCACTTCCACCAGACCGGCCGTCCGAGCCGGTCCACGAACGAGGGGAAGGATCCTTCGTGACAGACACCACCACCCTCGAGGCCTCGGCGGCAGCCGGGGGAGCGCGCCGCTCCGGCGCGCTGTCCGCCATGCGGCTCGCCGAGCTGCAGGGCCTCGCCTCGAGCATGGGCATCAGCGGTACCGCCAAGATGCGCAAGGGCGACCTCGTCGCCGCCATCCGGGCCCGCCAGAACGGCGAGAGCGGCCCGGCGTCCGAGGAGCGTCCGCGCCGCGAGCGCCGCGCGGAGGCCCCGGCCACCCGCCGTGACGACAGCGCCCCCGCCCGCGAGGAGGGCGCCCGCGAGGAGCGTCCCGAGCGCCGGGAGGAGCGTCGCTCCGGGGGCGAGCCGCAGGGTCGCGACGGCTCCGACCGCGACCGCCAGGGTCGAGAGCAGGGCCGCGAGCGCGGCGACCGCGACCAGCAGCAGGGCCGCGACCGCCAGGAGCGCCCCGACCGCCAGCAGCAGGGCGAGCGCCAGCAGGGCAACGCCCAGGGCGGCCAGCAGCAGGGCAACCAGCAGCGTCGCGACGACGACGAGGAGGGCCGCGGCGGGCGCCGTCGCCGCAACCGGGGCCGCAACCGCGACAAGCGTCGTCAGGGCGGCGGCCAGGAGGGCGGCCAGCAGGCCGAGAACGAGCCGCAGATCCACGAGGACGACGTCCTCGTGCCGGTCGCCGGCATCCTCGACATCCTCGACAACTACGCCTTCGTGCGGACCACCGGCTACCTGCCCGGCAGCAGCGACATCTACGTCCCCATGCAGATGGTCAAGCGCCACGGCCTGCGCAAGGGCGACGCCGTCACCGGCTCGATCAAGGCCGCCCGCGAGGGCGAGGAGCCGCAGCAGCAGACCGTCGGCTCGCGCAACAACCGGCAGAAGTACACCCCGCTCGCGCGGCTCGACACCGTCAACGCGATGAGCCCGGACGACGCCCGCCGGCGCCCCGAGTTCGGCAAGCTGACGCCGCTCTACCCGCAGGACCGCCTGCGCCTGGAGACCGAGCAGAGCATCATCACGACGCGGATCATCGACCTCGTCGCCCCCATCGGCAAGGGCCAGCGCGGGCTCATCGTCGCCCCGGCCAAGGCCGGCAAGACGATGGTCATGCAGGCCCTCGCGAACGCCATCACGACGAACAACCCCGAGTGCCACCTCATGGTCGTCCTCGTCGACGAGCGTCCGGAGGAGGTCACCGACATGCAGCGCGCCGTCAAGGGCGAGGTCATCTCCTCGACCTTCGACCGGCCCGCCGACGACCACACGACGGTGGCCGAGCTCGCGATCGAGCGCGCCAAGCGCCTCGTCGAGATGGGCCACGACGTCGTCGTGCTCCTCGACTCGATCACCAAGCTCGGGCGCGCCTACAACCTCGCGGCCCCCGCGAGCGGGCGCATCCTCTCCGGTGGTGTCGACTCGGCCGCGCTCTACCCGCCGAAGAAGTTCTTCGGCGCCGCGCGCAACATCGAGAACGGCGGCTCGCTGACCATCCTCGCCACCGCACTCGTCGAGACGGGCTCGCGGATGGACGAGGTGATCTTCGAGGAGTTCAAGGGCACCGGCAACATGGAGCTCAAGCTCGACCGTGGCCTGGCCAACCGCCGCATCTTCCCCGCGGTCGACGTCAACAACTCGGGCACCCGGCGCGAGGAGATCCTCCTCGCGCCCGAGGAGCTGAAGATCATGTGGAAGCTGCGTCGCGTGCTCGCCGCGCTCGACAGCCAGCAGGGCATCGAGCTGCTCCTCGACCGCCTCCGCAAGACGAAGAACAACTACGAGTTCCTCATGCAGGTCCAGCAGACGAGCTCGATCAAGCTCGACGACGAGGACGACGCCTGACGGCTCCGTCCCCTCGACGGACGACGCCCCCGGACCGCACCCGCGGACCGGGGGCGTCGTGCGTCAGCGCTGCGGACCGAGCGCGAGGCGGCGGCGCAGCTCGGTGCGGCCCTCGGGGGAGTCGGGCAGGTCCCACCACGACTCGACCCACCACGTGGCGCCGGCGTCGGCCCAGGCCTGCACCGGTGGACGTGTCTCGCCGAACGACCCGTGGCTGTCGCCCTCGACGACGACGTCGTAGCCGTCCATCGTCTGCCCGGCCTCGGCGCGCAGCGTGGCGATGCGCTCGACGAGCTCGTGGAGGGTGTCGTGGGTGAGCCGCGAGCCGGGGTCCTCGAGGCTGCCGCCGGCCACGGCCGGGAAGACGCCCTGCCAGCGGGCCGCCCGTTCGAGCGAGCGCTGCCGCGACCGGCCCGGCACGAGCATCCCGACACACCAGACCGGCGGGTGCGGGCTCTGCACCGGCGGGGGTGGCACGAGCTCGGTGACCGGGCGGGCGCCGTAGTACTCGCCGCTGTACTCGAAGGGCTGCCCGCCCATGAGGCCCGCGTAGACGGCGAGCCCCTCGTCGAGGCGCCGGGCCCGCACCGCGCGCCCCTCGTCGGCCTCGAAGGTCAGCCAGTTGCCGTGCAGCGCACCGAGGCCCACACCGAGGGTGACGCGCCCGCCGGAGAGCCGGTCGACCGAGGCGACGCGCGAGGCGAGGTCCCACGGCCGGTACCGCGCGGCCGGCGTGAGCAGGGTCCCGAGCCGGATGCGCTCGGTGGCCGTCGCGGCGGCGCCGAGCGTGACCCAGGCGTCCTGCCCCCACACGGCCTCCCACGAGAAGACCTGGTCCCAGCCGGCCTCCTCGGCGACGACGGCGAGCTCGACGAACTCGCGCTCGGTGGCCCAGGGGATGACCGCTCCGTACCTCATCCGCCGACCGTAGCCGCGTGCGCCGACACCCGCCCGCCGCGCTGAGCGGGTGAGGACGGCCTCCACCGTTCGGTCATCATCGGCCGGGGAATCTTTTGCCCGTCGGCGTGGCGTCCCTAGATTCCGACGCGGTCCATGATCCGTCCGGCTCGCCCGCCCACCCCCGAGAGGAGCCCCGGTGGACACCCTGCCCCGACCCCGGGTCCTCGTCGCCGACGACGACGCGGACATCCGCGACCTCGTCGAGTTCAAGCTCCAGCAGGCCGGCTACGACGTCGTCTGCGTCGGCGACGGCCTCGAGGCGTGGGACGTCTTCGTCAGCGACCCCCCGCACGCGATGGTCCTCGACGTGATGATGCCCGGCCTCTCCGGCATCGACGTGCTGCTGAAGATCCGGGAGCACCAGCAGGTGCACGTGCCCGTCCTCATGCTCAGCGCGCGGGCCCGGGACGTCGACGTCGACGCCGGGTTCGCCGTCGGTGCCGACGACTACGTCGTCAAGCCGTTCAGCCCGCGCGAGCTCGTGCACCGCGTCAACGGCATCCTCGGCAGACCGCGACGATGACGATCGGCGGCTTCGTCGCCGTCGCCGGACCGGGGCTCGCGGCGGCCTCGCTGCTCATGGCCTGCGCCATCGTCGGCCTCAAGCTGCACCGCACCCTCCGCGAGCGGGCGGGGGAGCGCCGCGTGGCGCCCCTGCGTGCGGCCGTCCTCCTCGTCGCGACGGGGGAGGACACCGACGACGGGGCCATGCTCGCGACCCTCGCCGGCGTCCGCGGCCGCGCCCGTCGCGACCTCGACGACCTCGTCGTCCGGCTGCTCGGCAAGGTCCGCGGCGAGGCGGCCGAGCAGCTCGTCGACCTCCTGCGCACCCACGGCGTCCTCGACCGGGCCGCCCGCGACGCCACGAGCTGGTCGGCCGTGCGCCGCGAGCGAGCCCTCCACCTCATCGGCCGCTGCCGCGACTGGCGGGGCACCGACGTCGCGATCGCCGCCCTCGAGGACCGGTCGCCCCGCGTGCGTGCGCAGGCCGCGCGCACCGTCGGGCGGATCGGCGACCCCCGCGCGGCCCGCCCCCTGCTCCACGCGCTGCGGCTCGAGGGGATCCACGTCGGCGACGCCGCCGAGGCGCTCGTCGGCCTCGGGCACGACGCCGGCGAGGCCCTGCTCTGGGCGCTGGCCGAGGGCTCCCCGAGGGCCCGCACCGTCGCCGCGCACCTCTGCGGGGTGGGCGGGGTCCGGGCCGCGGCCCCGCTGCTCGTCGAGCTCGTCGAGCAGGACGACGACCTCACCGTCGCCTCGGCCGCGGTGACCGCCCTCGGGAAGGTCGGCCGGCCGCAGGACGTCGGGGCGATCGCCGCGGCGACCGTGCACTTCCACCCGCAGCAGCTGCGCCGGGCCGCCACCCAGGCCCTCGGGGAGATCGGGCTGGCCCAGGCCGTCCCGGTGCTCGTCCGGCTGCTCGCCGACCCCACGTCGCAGGTCGCCGAGGCCGCCGCACGTTCCCTCCTCGGCCTCGGGGCCGTCGGGCGGGCCGCCCTCGTCGGCCACGCGCACCTGCCGGCCGCGGGCGCCGAGCTGACCCACGCCCGGCTCACGGGGGTGGCGGTGTGACCTGGCCCGAGGTCCACGACGTCGGGAACGCGGTCCTCACCGCGTTCTTCGGCGTGACGGCCCCGGTGGTCTTCGCCTACTTCCTCCTCATCAACACCTCCTACCTCGTCCTCGTCGTGCTCGCGGCGGGCGGGTTCCGCCGGCACATGCGCGAGAAGGAGACCCGCCGCGACCTCACCGCCGGCGAGATGGCCCCCGGCGTCTCCGTCATCGTCCCGGCGTACAACGAGGAGACGCTCATCGTCACCTCGGTGCGGGCCCTGCTCGCCCTCCGCTACCCGCAGCACGAGGTGGTCGTCGTCGACGACGGCAGCACCGACGGGATGCTCGCCGCGCTCGTCGAGGCCTTCGACCTCGTCCCGCTGCCGGCCCGGGCGACCGGTGAGATCCCGGTGCGCGCGCAGGTGACCGGCACGCTCGTGCCCCGCAACGGGCACACCCGGCTGCTCGTCGTGACGAAGACGAACTCCGGTCGCTCGGAAGCGATCAACACCGGCATCAACGCCGCGCGCGAGCCGATCATCGCCATCATCGACGCCGACTCCATCCTCGAGCCGGACGCGCTCATCCGGGTCACGCAGCCGTTCATCGACGACCCGAACCGCGTCGTCGGGGCCGGCGGCACGGTCCGCGCCGTCAACGGCAGCACGGTGACGGCCGGGCGCCTCGTCCGCCTCCGGATGCCGCGCTCGTGGCTCGCCCGCGCCCAGGTGATGGAGTACCTGCGCAGCTTCCTCATCGGGCGCACCGGCTGGGCCTCGATCGGCACCCTGCTGCTCATCAGCGGGGCCTTCGGCGTCTACCGGCGCGACGTCGTCATCGCCGCCGGCGGCCTCGACCCCGACAGCATCGGCGAGGACTTCGAGCTGTGCCTGCGCGTGCACCGGATGATGCGCGACGCCGGCCGCGAGTACCGGATGGTCTTCGTCCCCGAGCCGGTGTGCTGGACGGAGGTCCCGAGCACGACGGCCGTCCTGCGCCGCCAGCGCAGCCGGTGGCACCGCGGCCTCTGGGAGACGCTCTGGGCCTACCGGGGGATGCTCTTCCGCCGCCGGTACGGCCGCGTCGGCTGGCTGGGCCTGCCGTACTACTGGGCCTTCGAGCTCTTCGCGCCGGTGCTCGAGATCGTCGGGCTCGTCGTCGTCCCGCTCGGGCTGCTCTTCGGTGCCGTCAACGTGAAGTACGCGCTCCTGCTGCTCGCCGTCTCCTACGGGTACGCCGTCGTCGTGACGTTCGCGGCCATGTCGGTCGAGGAGTGGGCCTTCCACCGCTACGACCGCTGGCGCGACCTCGTCGTCGCCGTCGCCGCCACCGTCTTCGAGAACGTCGGCTACCGCCAGATGACCGTGTGGTGGCGCCTCGAGGGCTGGTGGGCCAGCCTGCGCGGCCGCCAGCAGGTGTGGGGCGTGATGACCCGCGCCGGTTTCGAGGAGGGCACGACGTGACCGGCGTGCAGCTCGCCGTCGCGGCCGCGCTCGTCCTCCTGGCGGCCGTGGCCCTCGTCGTCGTCCAGCGCCGACGGGTCGCCGCCGAGCGCGCCGTCCTCGAGCAGGAGCGCGCGGCCCTCGCGCAGGAGCAGGAGGACGCCCTCCGCCTGCACGACCTCGTCGTCGACGTCGCCCGCGCGGTGCACGACACCCGCGACCTCGCCGGTGCGCTGCGCCGGGCCTGCGGCCGGCTGGGCCGCGACATCGGCGTCGACCGGGTGGTCCTGCTGACCCTCGGCGACGACCGGCAGCTGCGGAAGTGGGAGCAGTGGCACCGCGCGGACCTCGCCGCGCTGCCGCTGCCGCCGACCCAGCTCGTCGACCTCGTCGAGCCGGTGTCGCACGACCTGCTCCACGGCGAGCGCCTCGTGCTGCCCGACCTGCTCGCGCCGGGGAGCCGGCAGGACGCCGTCGTCGGCGAGCTGCGGCGGTTCACCGGTGCGCGCGGCCTGCTCCTCGTGCCGGTCGGCATCACCGAGCGCGGGCTCGGGCTGCTCGGCTGCCTCACCGTCGGGCGCACCCGCGAGTGGTCGGGGAACGAGGTCCGCGTGGTCGAGCAGCTCTCGGCCGTCGTCGCGCAGGCCATCGTCCACCAGCGGCTGCTCGAGGTGCAGGACCTCCAGATGCGCGAGCTCCGGGCGCTCGACGAGTACAAGGACGCCTTCCTCGCGACGGTCAGCCACGAGCTGCGCACCCCGCTCACCTCGATCCGCGGCTACCTCGAGGTGCTGCAGGACGGCGACCTCGGCGAGGTGACGCCGACCCAGGCCAACGCCCTCGACGTCATCGACCGCAACGCCGAGCGCCTGCGCGGGCTCATCGAGGACCTGCTCGTCCTCCACCGGATGGAGACCGGCGGCCTCTCCTTCGAGGCCTCCCGGGTCGACCTCGGCGCGGTCCTCTCCTCGTGCGTCGAGGTGCTGCGCCCGACCGCCGAGCGCGCCGGTGTCGGCCTCGGCGCCGGCTGGAGCACCGGGCTCGTCGTGCACGGGGACGCGGGCCAGCTCGAGCGGGCCGTCCTCAACATCCTCGGCAACGCCGTGAAGTTCACCCCGGCCGGCGGCGCGGTGTCGCTGCGCGCGCGCTCGGCGGCGGACGAGGTCGTCCTCGAGGTGACCGACACCGGCATCGGCATCCCGCCGGAGGACCTCGGTCGGCTCTCGGAGCGCTTCTTCCGCGCCGGCAACGCGACGGCCGCGGCGATCCCCGGCTCGGGGCTCGGCCTGGCCATCGTCCGGGGCACCGTCGAGCGCCACGGCGGGCACCTCGCCATCACCTCGGTGCCGGGGGAGGGGACCACCGTGCGGGTGCGGCTGCCGGTCGACGCGGCGGCCGCCGTGCGGGGTCCGGCGGGGAATGCCGGGGGCCTCGGCACCGTTTAGGACACCGTGTGCATCTCTGGCACACTTGAGCGCTGGACCGGTTCACGGCAGTGACGCGTTTCCTGAGCGACCTCCCCACGAGGGTCGCAGTCGGGGCGCCAAGGGTTTGCAGCACCGTGCTGGACCCGTCGACCCGGTATCAGTCAAGGAGAGAATCGTGAAGAAGGACATCCACCCGGACTACGTGGAGACCACGGTCACCTGCACCTGTGGCAACACGTTCACCACGCGCAGCACCGCGGCCAACGGCGTCATCCACGCCGACGTCTGCAGCAACTGCCACCCGTTCTACACGGGCAAGCAGAAGATCCTCGACACCGGTGGCCGCGTGGCCCGGTTCGAGGCCCGCTACGGCAAGAAGGCCGCCAAGTAGCACCTCCGACGCGCCGGTCCGACCCCTTGCGGGCGGGCCGGCGCGTCCGTGTCTCCACCCCGTCCCGACCGCGCCCGAGGAGGTCGCCGTGATCGAGTCCGCCGAGGCGCTCGTCGACGAGCACGCCGCCCTCGAGCGCGAGATGGCCGACCCGGCCGTGGCCTCCGACCCCGACCGCAGCCGCGAGGTCGCCAAGCGCTACGCCGCGCTCGGGCCGACCGTCGCCGCCCACGCCGCGTGGGTCGCGGCGCGCGACGACCTCGGGGCCGCCCGCGAGCTGGCCCGCGAGGACGCCGCGTTCGCCGAGGAGGTGCCGGCCCTCGAGGAGGCGCTCGCCGCGGCCGAGGACCGGCTGCGCCGCCTGCTCGTGCCGCGCGACCCCGAGGACGACCGCGACGTCATCCTCGAGGTCAAGGCGGGGGAGGGCGGCGAGGAGTCGGCGCTCTTCGCCGGCGACCTGCTCCGGATGTACCTGCGCCACGCCGAGCGCCGCGGCTGGCGCACCGAGGTCCTCGACGCCACCGAGTCCGACCTCGGCGGCTACAAGGACGTCCGGGTCTCGGTGAAGTCCCGCGGGGTGCCGCAGCCGGGCGAGGCACCGTGGGCCCGGCTGAAGTTCGAGGGCGGCGTGCACCGCGTGCAGCGCGTCCCGGTCACCGAGAGCCAGGGCCGCATCCACACCTCGGCCGCCGGCGTCTGGGTGATGCCCGAGGCCGAGGAGGTCGAGGTGACCATCGACCCCAACGACCTGCGCATCGACGTGTTCCGTTCGAGCGGGCCCGGCGGCCAGAGCGTCAACACCACCGACTCCGCCGTGCGCATCACCCACCTGCCGACCGGCCTCGTCGTCTCGTGCCAGAACGAGAAGAGCCAGCTGCAGAACCGGGAGGCCGCGCTGCGCGTCCTGCGCGCCCGCCTCCACCAGCAGGCGATGGAGGAGCGGCACGCCGCCGACGCGTCCGCGCGCGCGAGCCAGGTGCGCACCGTCGACCGCTCCGAGCGGATCCGCACGTACAACTACCCGGAGAACCGGGTCAGCGACCACCGCACCGGCTACAAGGCGCACAACCTCGACGCCGTCCTCGACGGTGACCTCGACCCGGTGGTCCAGTCGGCCGTCGACGCCGACGAGGCCGCCCGGCTCGCCGCGATCGCCGACCGATGACGTCGACCGACGTCCTCCTCGCCCGGGCCCGGACCGCGCTCACGGCGGCCGGCATCGCCTCGCCGGACGCCGACGCCGTCGAGCTCCTCTCGCACGTCCTCGGTGTCGACCACGGCGAGGTGCGGATGCGGGGCATCCTGCGGACCCCCGTCGTCGAGCGGGACGTCCTGCGGTTCGACGACCTCGTGGAGGAGCGGCTCGCGCGGGTCCCGCTGCAGCACCTCACCGGCCGCTCGTTCTTCAGGAACCTCGCGCTGTCCGTCGGGCCCGGGGTGTTCGTGCCGCGACCGGAGACGGAGGTCACGGCCGGCCTCGCGATCGACGCGGCCCGAGCGGCGGGTCGCTCCCCGGTGGTCGTCGACCTCTGCACCGGGTCGGGCGCCATCGCGCTCGCGATGGCCGACGAGGTGCCCGGCGCGCGGGTCCATGCCGTCGAGCTGTCCCCCGACGCGCACGCGTGGGCCGAGCGGAACGTCGGCCGCCACGCCGGGTCGCTCGAGCACGAGGTGGACCTGCGGCTCGGCGACGCGACGAGCGCGTTCCCCGAACTCGAGGGCAGGGTCGACGTCGTCGTCAGCAACCCGCCGTACATCCCGGACGGTGCCGTCCCGCTCGACCCCGAGGTCCGCGACCACGACCCCGAGGTCGCGCTCTACGGCCGCAGCGCCGACGGGCTCGGGGTGCCGCTGGCCGTCGCCGCCCGCGCGGCCGAGCTGCTGCGCGACGGCGGCGTCCTCGTCATGGAGCACGCCGACACCCAGGGCCAGACCCTGCCGGCCGGCCTGCGGGCGACCGGGGACTGGGTCGACGTCGTCGACCACCCCGACCTCACCGGACGGCCGCGGGCGACCGTCGCCGTCCGGGCACCCCGCTGACCGCGGCGTCTGACCGCGGGGTCAGACCCGGGGCAGGACGAACCAGAGCACGGCGACGATGACGAGGACACCGACGCCGGTCCACACCAGGCCCGAGAAGCGCTGCATGGGTGCATCCTGCCCGGTGCGCCGCCCTCCTGCCTGCCGGCCGCGCCGGACGGGCACCCTAGGCTGGCCCCCATGAGCCCGGTCTTCGACTGCACCACCGAGGCGGGTCGCGCCGACGCGCTCCCGAAGGTCGCCGAGGGCATCCGGCGCGGAGCCCTCGTCGTCCTGCCCACCGACACCGTCTACGGCATCGGCGCCGACGCCTTCAGCCCGGACGCCGTGCGCGACCTCCTCGACGCCAAGGGCCGCGGCAGCGACATGCCGCCGCCGGTCCTCGTCCCCGACGCCCGCACCGTCGAGGGCCTGGCCACCGAGGTGCCCGAGTACGCCCGCGCCCTCATCCGCGAGTTCTGGCCCGGCCCGCTCACCGTCGTCCTGCGCGCCCAGCCCTCGCTCGCGTGGGACCTCGGCGACACCGGGGGGACCGTCGCGCTGCGGATGCCCGACGACGAGGTGGCCCTGGCCCTGCTGCGCGAGGTCGGCCCGATGGCGGTCAGCAGCGCCAACCGGCACGCGTACCCGTCGAGCCGCACGGTCATCGAGGCCGCCAGCCAGCTCGGGGCGAGCGTGGAGTTCTACCTCGACGGCGGCCCGAGCACCGGCGGCCTCGCCTCGACCATCGTCGACTGCACCCGGGACGAGCCCGTGCTCCTGCGCCTCGGTGCGCTGTCGGAGGAGCAGGTCATGGACGTCGTCGAGCGTGCGCGGGCCGACGCCCTAGAGTTGTCGGGCGCCGAGACCGACGCGGGTGCCGACGACGCGGCACCGACCCAGGACGAGCCGCGGGAGACCACCGACGATGAGTGACACGTTCTACGGATCCGACTTCGGCGCCCTCGAGGCCTTCGACCCCGAGGTCGCCGGCGTCCTCGTCTCCGAGCTCGACCGGCTCCGTGGCGGCCTCCAGCTCATCGCCAGCGAGAACTTCTCGAGCCCCGAGGTGCTCACCGCGCTCGGGTCGACGTTGTCGAACAAGTACGCCGAGGGCTACCCGGGGCGCCGCTACTACGGCGGGTGCTCCGAGGTCGACAAGGCCGAGGCGCTGGCCATCGAGCGGTGCAAGACGCTGTTCTCCGCCGACCACGCGAACGTCCAGCCGCACTCGGGCGCCAGCGCGAACCAGGCCGTCTACGGCGCGTTCCTCAAGCCGGGCGAGACCATCCTCGCGATGAGCCTGCCGCACGGCGGCCACCTCACCCACGGCACGAAGGTGTCGTTCTCCGGCAAGTGGTTCGACGCGGTGCACTACGGCGTCGACAAGGACACCGAGGACATCGACTACGCCGAGGTCGAGCGGCTCGCCAAGGAGCACCGGCCCAAGGTCATCCTCGCCGGCGGCTCGGCCATCCCGCGGCTCATCGACTTCGCCCGCTTCCGGGCCATCGCCGACGAGGTCGGGGCGATCTTCTGGGTCGACGCCGCGCACTTCATCGGCCTCGTGGCCGGTGGCGCGATCCCCAGCCCGGTGCCGCACGCCGACGTCGTGTCGTTCACGACCCACAAGGTGCTGCGCGGCCCGCGCTCCGGCGCGATCGTCTGCAAGGAACAGCACGCCGCCGCCATCGACAAGGCCGTCTTCCCGATGATGCAGGGCGGCCCGCAGATGCACACGATCGCCGCGAAGGCCGTGAACTTCAAGGAGTGCGCGACCCCCGAGTACGCGGCGTACACGCAGCAGGTCGTCGCCAACGCCAAGGTCCTCGCCGAGGCGCTCGGCGAGAAGGGCATCCGCCCGACGACCGGTGGCACCGACACCCACCTGAGCCTGCACGACCTCCAGGGCGTGCTCGTCACCGGCGTCGACGCCGAGGCCCGCAGCGACGCGGCCGGCATCACGCTCAACAAGAACGCCATCCCGTTCGACCCGCAGAAGCCGAACATCGCCTCCGGCATCCGGGTCGGCACCCCCTGCGTCACGACCCAGGGCATGGGCGAGGACGAGATGCGCACCGTCGGCGCGCTCATCGCGCGGGCGGTCGTCGACGGCGACGCCGACCCCGAGCACGCGGTCTCGCGCGAGGTGCGGGCACAGGTCACCGAGCTCGTCGAGGCCTTCCCGGCCTACCCGCGACCCACCGCCTGACCGCGGGGGACCACCGCCACCGTGTCCGATCCGTCGCCCGCGAGCCAGCCCGAGCCGCGCCTGCTCACCCGGCTGAACCGCCGCGGGTTCCGGCTCGTCATGCTGCTCGACGGGCTGGCCGTCCTCGGGCTCGCGGTCGGCACGATGCTCGTGCGCAACGGCCTCCCTCCGTGGCCCACGTACCCGCTCGCCGCGTACTCGGTGTCGTTCTCGGTCTCGACGCTGATCTTCCTCGTCGCGTACTACTTCGGCGGCCTCTACGAGCGCGAGCCGCGGCTCGGGGGAGCGGCGGTGCTGCCCAAGGCCGCCCGGCTCTCGCTCGCCGCCGGCAGCTTCGTCGCCCTCCTCAACCTCGCGCTCGGCGGCCTGCTGCGCCAGCGCGGGTCCTCCATCGGCCGGGCCCTGCCGTTCCCCATCACCAACCTCGTCGCGGTCATCGTCCTCGCGGGCGTCGCGGTGGCGATCAACCGGGCGATCGTGCACTGGATGCGCACCCGGCGCGAGGGACCCCCACGCGTCGTGCTCGCCGGCGTCGCCGCCGACATCGAGCTGGCCCGCGAGCACCTGCGCGCCAACGCGTCGGCCATCGAGGTCGTCGGGGAGGTCGACGACCCCCTGGCCGTCGTCGACGCTGTCGAGCGCACCCGCGCCACCGACGTCCTCCTCCTCACCGCGGCCTGGCTCGACGACTGGTACCCGCGGACCATCGGCCGGCTCGACCAGCGTGACGCCACGGTGCTGCTGCGGGTCGGCGGTCGCGAGACGCTGTTCGGCCTCGACCGGCTGCGCGAGGTGGCCGGGCTGCCGTTCGTCCTCCTCATGCCGCAGACGATGGCCGCCTCGCAGCGGCACTTCAAGCGGCTGCTCGACCTACTGCTCGTCGTCCTCACCGCTCCGGTGTGGCTCCTCCTGCTCGGCGGCACGGCGCTGCACCAGCTCGTCGTCGCCGGCCGGCCCCTGCTGTTCCGGCAGACCCGCGTCGGGGTCGGGGGAGAGACCTTCGAGATGGTCAAGTTCCGCACGATGCGCCTCGACGCCGAGGCCGAGGGCGGTGCGCAGCTGTCGACCGGCACGGCCGACCCGCGGGTCATCCCCGCGTGCCGGTGGGTCCGGGCGACCCGGGCCGACGAGCTGCCGCAGATCCTTCACATCCTCACCGGGCGGATGTCGGTCGTCGGGCCGCGGCCAGAGCGCCCCGAGCTCACGGCCGGCTTCGAGAAGGAGATCGCCGGGTACACCCGCCGCCACGAGGTGCCGCCGGGGCTCACCGGCCTCGCCCAGATCCACGGGCGATACCACACCGACGCCGAGTACAAGCTCGGCTACGACCTGCAGTACCTCGTCAACTGGTCGCCCGTGCTCGACCTCGAGATCATCGTCCGCACCGTGTGGGTGGTCCTCGCCCGACGGGTCTGACCTGCACTTTTGCTGCCCCGCAGCGCTTGTGATAACTTTCACAAGCCGTCACGGAGTGCTTCCGCCACGACCACCGAAGAGGCCGATCGCAGATGACCGACCGCACCGAGAACCCCGCCGTCACCGCCGGCGCGCCGTTCGCGGTCATGCTCCGCGGGGCCCTCGTCCCGGCCAGCGTCGCCGGTGCGCTCGCGGTCCTCGTCCTCGGTGTCGTCCGGGGCCTGGACTCCGTCCCCGGCAGCCTGCTCGGCCTCGCCGTCTCCGTCGCGTTCTACGCCTCGGGGATGTTCCTGCTCAGCCGGCTCGTCCGCAGCGCCAGCCCGCACGCGTTCCTCGCCGTCGCGATGGCCGTCTACCTCGCTCAGGTGCTCGCGCTGCTCGTCTTCTTCATCGTCTTCCGCAGCGCCTCGTGGGTCGACGGGACGGCCCTCGCGGTCACCGCCCTCGTCGTCACCCTGGCCTGGCAGGCCTTCGCCTACCGCGCCATGCGCACCGCGCGCCTGCCCGTCTACGACGAGCCCTCCGACACCCCGGAGCAGGGCCGATGAGCCCGTCCAGGACCGAGGGTCCCGCCGTCGCGACCACCTCCGGGGGTCGGGTAGCGTACGTCCAGTCCACCCGGGAGCCCGTCGTCGGCGCCCGAGACATCCCCGAGGAGAAGGTGTGAGCCCGACCGTGGTCTCCGCTAGCTGGCTGCCCGCCGCCGTCGCCACCGCCGAAGGCGGGGAGGGCGGCTTCAACACCCCGGGTGTCGCGAACTTCTGGTGGCCGGTCATCCCGTTCGACGGCACCGGCCCGTGGGCGGTCACCCGTCCGGCGCTCGTGCTGCTCCTCTCGGTCGGCCTGCTCGCCTGGTTCTACGTCGGCGCCACCCGCAAGCTCACCGTCGTCCCGAGCAAGAACCAGTTCCTCGTCGAGGGCAGCTACAACTTCGTCCGGAACACCATCGGCCGCGACATCATCGGGTCCAAGGACTTCCTCCAGTTCGTCCCGCTGCTGCTCACCCTCTTCACGCTCATCCTCGTGAACAACGTGTTCGGGATCTTCCCGTTCATCCAGTTCCCCACGATGAGCCGGGTCGGCATCCCGATCGTCCTGACGCTCATCGTCTACATCACCTACCACGCGGTCGCGATCCGCCGGAAGCACGGCGTCCTCCCGTACTTCAAGAGCCTCATCCCGCCCGGCCTCCCGGGCTGGCTCAAGCCGATCCTCTTCGTGCTCGAGTTCCTCACCTACTTCGTGATCCGCCCGCTGACGCTCGCACTGCGACTCTTCGGCAACATGCTCGCCGGCCACCTCATGCTGCTCGTCTTCATCGTCGGCGGCGAGTACCTGCTCCTCGAGGGGGACAACCTCTTCCTCAAGTTCTCCGGGGTGCTGTCCTTCGGCTTCTCGATCGCGATGACCTTCTTCGAGCTCCTCATCGAGTTCCTCCAGGCGTTCATCTTCACCCTCCTCGCGGCGCTCTACATCAGCGACGCCGTGAGCGAGCACCACTGACCCCCGGCTCCGTCCGGTAGCACGACCCGCACGACCCCCGCACCACCCCGACGCCGGGACAGGCCCGGCGCCACCGAAAGGAACACACGACATGTACGGCTCCATCGCCTACCTCGGCTACGGTCTCGCCGCGATCGGCCCCGGCATCGGTGTCGGCCTGATCTTCGCCGCCTACATCAACGGTGTGGCCCGCCAGCCCGAGGCCCGCGGCATGCTCCAGACCATCGCCTTCACCGGCATGGCGATCACGGAGGCGCTGGCCATCCTCGGTCTCGTCTTCGCGTTCGTCTTCCAGGGCACCAACCCCAACTGACGCACCGGTCCACCGACCATCTGCTCGACCCTGTTCCGACGAGATAAGGACGCGATGTGATCACCGCATCCGTAGTGGCTGCCGAGGGAACCGGCTACCCCTCGGGCTTCCCGCTGCTGCCCCACCCCGGCGAGATGATCATCGGGATCATCGCCTTCGCCATCCTGTACTGGCTGTACAAGTCGAAGGTGGTGCCGCGCCTCGAGGAGCTCTACGCCGAGCGCGCCGCCGCGATCGAGGGCGGCATGCAGCAGGCGGAGCAGGCCCAGGAAGAGGCCAAGGCCGCGCTGGAGCAGTACACCGCCCAGCTCGCCGAGGCCCGGGCCGAGGCCAACGCCATCCGTGAGTCCGCCCGCGAGCAGGGCGCCTCGATCGTCGCCGAGATGCGCGCCCAGGCCCAGGCCGAGGCGAGCCGCATCACGGAGGCGGCCAAGCGCCAGGTCGAGGCCGAGCGCCAGCAGGCGGTCGTCCAGCTGCGCCAGGAGGTCGGCTCGCTGTCGACCACCCTCGCGAGCAAGATCGTCGGGGAGTCTCTCGAGGACGAGGTGCGCCAGAAGGGCATCGTCGACCGGTTCCTCGCCGAGCTCGAGTCCGGCGACGTCCGGCCCGAGAAGGTCGCCCCGGCCGGGCAGGACGCCTGATGCGTGGCTCGTCCCGCGGTGCGGCCCGCACCTCCCAGGAGGCGCTCGACACGGCCCTCCGGGGCGGCGCGGACGCCTCGACGCTCGCCGAGGAGCTCTTCGCGGTGACCGGCGTCGTCGAGGGCACCGCCTCGCTGCGCCGGGCCCTCGCGGACCCCTCGCGCGAGTCGGCCGACAAGGCCGGCCTGGCCCGCTCGCTGTTCGGCGGCAAGGTCGGCGAGGCCACCACCGGCCTCGTCGAGACCGTCGCCGGCCAGCGCTGGGCGGCCGAGCGCGACCTCGGGGACACCCTCGAGAGCCTCGCCGTCCAGTCGCTCCTCGCGGGCGCCGAGTCGGGCGGTCGCATCGACCGGGTCGAGGACGAGCTGTTCCGCTTCGAGCGCATCGTCGCCGCCGACCCCGGTCTGCGCGACACGCTCTCGAGCCGCAACACCGACGCCGCCGGCAAGGCCGGGCTCGTGCACACGCTGCTCGACGGCAAGGCCGCGGCCGAGACGGTCCGACTCGTCGAGCAGGCCGTGCGGGTCCCGCGCGGGCGCCGGCTCGACCGGGTCATGGAGTCCTACCTCCACCTCGCCGCGCAGCGTCGCGACGAGCTCACCGCGCTCGTCACGGCGGCGGGCGACCTCACCGAGCAGCAGCAGGCCCGCCTGCGCAGCGCGCTCGAGACGCACTACGGCAAGCCCGTGGCCCTCCAGGTCGTCCGCGACCCGGCCGTCATGGGTGGCATCCGGGTCCAGGTCGGCGACGAGGTCGTCGACGGCACCGTGCTGCGCCGCCTCGACGAGGCGCGCCGGCACGTCACCGGGGGCTGAAGCCGCCTCGCGGCACACAACCGGCTCGCAACACACAACAGCACAGGCACCACCCACCAGAACTTCGGCCCCACCGGGGGCCGGTGACCGAGGAGAAGATCACCCATGACGGAGCTCTCGATCCGCCCGGACGAGATCCGGGACGCGCTGGACAGCTACGTGCGCTCCTACGAGCCGGGCACCGCCTCGCGCGAGGAGGTCGGCCGCGTCACCGACGCCGGTGACGGCATCGCGCACGTCGAGGGCCTGCCCTCGGCGATGACCAACGAGCTGCTCCAGTTCGAGGACGGCACGCTGGGCCTCGCGCTCAACCTCGACGTCCACGAGATCGGCGTCGTCATCCTCGGTGACTTCAGCAACATCGAGGAGGGCCAGGAGGTCAAGCGCACCGGCGAGGTCCTCTCGGTCCCCGTCGGCGACGCCTTCCTCGGTCGCGTCGTCGACCCGCTGGGTACCCCGATCGACGGCCTCGGCGACATCGCCTCCGACGAGCGCCGCGCCCTCGAGCTGCAGGCCCCCACGGTCGTCCAGCGCAAGTCGGTGCACCAGCCGCTGCAGACCGGCCTGAAGTCGGTCGACGCGATGACCCCGATCGGCCGCGGCCAGCGCCAGCTGATCATCGGCGACCGCCAGACCGGCAAGACCACGGTCGCGGTCGACACGATCATCAACCAGAAGGAGTTCTGGGAGACCGGCGACCCGGAGAAGCAGGTCCGCTGCATCTACGTCGCCATCGGCCAGAAGGGCTCGACCATCGCGTCGGTCCGCGGCACCCTCGAGGAGGCCGGCGCGATGGAGTACACGACCATCGTCGCGGCCCCCGCCTCCGACTCCGCGGGCTTCAAGTACCTCGCCCCCTACACCGGCTCGGCCATCGGCCAGCACTGGATGTACCAGGGCAAGCACGTCCTCATCGTCTTCGACGACCTGTCCAAGCAGGCCGAGGCCTACCGCGCCGTCTCCCTCCTCCTGCGCCGCCCGCCGGGCCGCGAGGCCTACCCGGGCGACGTCTTCTACCTGCACAGCCGGCTGCTCGAGCGCTGCGCCAAGCTCTCCGACGACCTCGGCGCGGGCTCGATGACCGGCCTGCCGATCATCGAGACCAAGGCCGGTGACGTCTCGGCGTACATCCCGACCAACGTCATCTCCATCACCGACGGCCAGATCTACCTCCAGGCCGACCTGTTCAACGCCAACGTCCGCCCGGCGATCGACGTGGGTGTCTCGGTGTCGCGTGTCGGTGGTGCCGCGCAGATCAAGGCGATGAAGTCGGTCTCCGGCCGCCTCAAGCTCGACCTCGCGCAGTACCGCGCCCTCGAGGCCTTCGCGATGTTCGCCTCCGACCTCGACCCGGCCTCGCGGGCCCAGCTCGCCAAGGGCGCCCGCCTCGTCGAGCTGCTCAAGCAGCCGCAGGCCGCGCCGGTGCCGGTCGAGGAGCAGGTCGTCTCCATCTGGATGGGGACCACCGGCAAGCTCGACAGCGTCGCCGTCGAGGACGTCCGCCGCTTCGAGGCCGAGTTCCTCGACCACCTGCGCCGCACCAAGGCCGACCTCCTCTCGGCGATCCGGGAGACCGGCAAGTTCGAGGAGAGCACCGAGCAGGCGCTCGAGGCCGAGGTCGAGTCCTTCAAGGCCAAGCTCTTCGACGCGTCCGGGTCGGAGTCGGTCCCGGTCAACGACCAGGGCGAGGACGGCAGCGAGGCGATGGACTCCGACCAGGAGCAGATCGTCCGGCAGAAGCGCTGAGCGCACGGTCCACCGAGACACCACGAAAGGCGGGATGACATGGGAGCGCAGATCCGGGAGTACCGGCAGCGCATCCGGGCCGTCAGCTCGACGAAGAAGATCACCCGGGCCATGGAGCTCATGGCCGCGGCCCGCGTCGTCAAGGCGCAGGAGGCGGTCCGCGAGTCCTCCCCGTACGCCCGGGCGCTGACCCGCGCGGTCTCGGCGGTCGCGACGTTCTCCAACGAGGACCACCCGCTGACCTCCGAGAAGGAGGACGTGCGGCGGGCGGCGGTCGTCATCATGACGTCCGACCGCGGTCTCGCCGGCGCGTACAGCTCCTCGGTCATCAAGGAGAGCGAGCGGCTCGTCGCCCGGCTGCGCGAGGAGGGCAAGGAGGTCGTCCCGTACCTCCTCGGCCGCAAGGCGATCGGGTTCTACCGGTTCCGCCACCGCGACTTCGCGGCCGAGTGGAGCGGGTTCTCCGAGAAGCCGACCTTCGACGTCGCCCGTGAGGTGGGGGAGCGGCTCGTCGCCGACTTCACCACCGCCACGGACGAGGGCGGGGTCGACGAGGTGCACGTCGTCTTCACGCGCTTCGTCTCGATGGTCACCCAGGAGCCCGAGGTCATCCGGCTGCTGCCGCTCGAGGTCGTCGAGGGCGAGGAGAAGCCCGCGCCCGAGGACCTCCTGCCGCTCTACGACTTCGAGCCCGGTGCCGCGCAGGTCCTCGACGCGCTGCTCCCGAAGTACGTCAACGCCCGGCTCTTCAACTGCATGCTCCAGGCCGCGGCCTCCGAGCTCGCCGCCCGCCAGCGCGCGATGAAGTCGGCGACCGACAACGCCGAGGAGCTCATCAAGAAGTACACCCGGCTGGCCAACCAGGCCCGCCAGGCCGAGATCACCCAAGAGATCAGCGAAATCGTCGGTGGCGCCAGCGCGCTGGCCGAGAGCAAGTGAGAGAGAGACCCATGACTGCCACTGTCACCGAGAAGAGCGAGGCCGCCGCCGGCGGTGTCGGCCGGATCTCCCGCATCATCGGCCCGGTCGTCGACGTCGAGTTCCCCGTCGACGGCATGCCCGAGCAGTACAACCTGCTGACCACCGAGGTCGAGGTCGGCGGCGAGAAGAAGGCGCTGAACCTCGAGGTCGCCCAGCACATCGGCGACAACATGGTCCGCGCGATCTCGCTGCAGCCCACCGACGGCCTCGTCCGCGGCACCGCCGTCCAAGACACCGGCGGCCCGATCACCGTCCCGGTCGGCGACGTCACGCTCGGCAAGGTGTTCAACACCACCGGCGTGTGCCTCAACCTCGAGGAGGGCGAGACCCTCGACGTCCAGGAGCGCTGGGGCATCCACCGCTCCGCGCCGGCCTTCGACCAGCTCGAGTCCAAGACGACGATGTTCGAGACCGGCATCAAGGTCATCGACCTGCTCACCCCGTACGTCCAGGGCGGCAAGATCGGCCTGTTCGGCGGTGCGGGCGTCGGCAAGACCGTCCTCATCCAGGAGATGATCGCCCGCGTCGCCCGCGACCACGGTGGTGTCTCGGTGTTCGCCGGCGTCGGCGAGCGCACCCGTGAGGGCAACGACCTCATGGTCGAGATGGAGGAGGCCGGCGTCCTCGGCCAGACCTCGCTCGTCTTCGGCCAGATGGACGAGCCGCCGGGCACCCGCCTGCGCGTCGCCCTCTCGGCGCTGACCATGGCCGAGTACTTCCGTGACGTCCAGAAGCAGGACGTGCTCCTCTTCATCGACAACATCTTCCGGTTCACCCAGGCCGGCTCGGAGGTCTCGACCCTCCTCGGCCGCATGCCGTCGGCCGTCGGCTACCAGCCGACCCTCGCCGACGAGATGGGCGTGCTCCAGGAGCGGATCACCTCGACCCGTGGTCACTCGATCACCTCGATGCAGGCGATCTACGTCCCCGCCGACGACTACACCGACCCGGCGCCGGCCACGACCTTCGCGCACCTCGACGCGACGACCGAGCTCTCGCGCGAGATCGCGTCGCTGGGCATCTACCCGGCCGTGGACCCGCTGACCTCGACCTCGCGCATCCTCGACCGCCGGTACATCTCGACCGAGCACTACGACACGGCGGTCCGGGTCAAGCAGATCCTCCAGCGCAACAAGGAGCTGCAGGACATCATCGCGATCCTCGGCATCGACGAGCTGTCCGAGGAGGACAAGATCCTCGTCAACCGCGCGCGTCGCATCCAGCGCTTCCTGTCGCAGAACACCTACGTCGCGAAGCAGTTCACCGGCATCGAGGGCTCCACCGTCCCGCTGTCCGACACCATCGAGGCCTTCACGAAGATCTGCGACGGCGAGTACGACCACGTCGGTGAGCAGGCCTTCTTCATGTGCGGTGGCCTCGACGACGTCGAGCGCCAGTGGGCCGAGATCCAGAAGAACCTCTGATGGCGCTCCAGGTCGAGCTCGTCGCCGCGGACCGCAAGGTCTGGGAGGGCGAGGCCAGCCAGGTCAGCGCCCGCTCGATCGAGGGCGACCTCGGCGTGCTGCCCGGCCACCAGCCGATGCTCTGCGTCCTCGCCGAGGGCGAGGTCCGCATCAACGCCGGGGGCTGGAAGTCGGCGACGGTCGACGGCGGCTTCCTCTCGGTCGACCACGACCGGGTGACCATCGTCGCCGAGTCGGTGGACGCCTCCGGCATGGGTTCCTGACGGCGGGGCGGGCGGGCACCGGATGGACGCACTCGTCGTTTCGGAGCTCGCGCTCGCCCTGCTCGTCCTCGTCGTCGTCGGCGCGCTCACCTTCGTGTGGGCGCGGGCGCCCCCGGGGGGGGGGCCGGGGGGGGGGGGCGCCCCCCGGGGGGGGGGGGCCCCCCGACGCTTCATCTCCGGCGACGGCCGACCGGTGATGCTCTGCGCGCTGCGCGACCAGCCGGGTGCGCGCTGGCGGCTCGGGCTGGCCCGGTTGGGCGCCGAGCGGTTCGAGTGGTTCAGCATCGTCGGGCCGTCGCTGCGCCCCGAGGTCTCGTGGCTGCGCGGCGAGGTGCAGCTGGGGTCACCCCAGCCGACGTCCGACGTCATCCCCGGTCTCGCGGAACCGATCTCGGTCTCCGGCAGCGCCGCGGGGCGTACCTGCGAGTTCGCCTTCGTGCCCGCTGCCTACACCGCCGTGCGGGCCTGGCTGGAGTCCAGCCCGCCCGGCTACAACGTCAACGTCGCCTGAACGGTCCGCTGGGAGTTTCGACAAATACTCCGATATCGGTGCAATTTACGAAACACTGTGTGAGTGGACCTGTCAGTACGTGAAGCATCAGCCCGACTCGGCGTTGGGGAGTGGCGCGTGCGCGCCTTGGTCCGTGACGGAAGGCTTCGCGCTCAGCGGGTGGGCCGCTCGTGGCTGATCGCGGAAGAGGACGTGGCTCGCCTCTCATCTCAGGACTCCGTGCGAGGTCGGCCGCTCGCAGCCGCTCGGGCGTGGGGTCTGCTGGACCTCCTGTCCGGGGGCGAGGCGCCGTGGTTGTCGCCTTCTGCCCGCTCCCAGGTGCGCTCGCTGGGCCGCGCACTCGGCCCGTCGTCCCCAGACCGACTGAGAGCGGCGCTCCTTCGACGCCAGGACAACCGGCTGTGTTGGGCGCACCCCGCAGCTCTCGAGCGCCTTCGTCAGGCGTCCCTGGTGGCCGGCGAAGCCGCCGCTGTCGAGCGTGGTGTCGACTTGGTGCACGGCGCGGCCCTGCCAGAGTTCTACGTTCCGGCCGAGGACTGGCCTGACCTCTCCTCACGACTTCAGATTCGCAGCGGTGTCAGGGAGCCGAACCTCGTGGTCCGCCTCCCACGCGTCGTGTGGCCGTTCGCCGACGGTCAGGTGGGGCTGGCGGCACTGGCCGCGAACCTGCTGGAGTCGGGCGACCCGCGGGCGGTCGAGGCGGGCATGAGTGCTCTGAGGTCCCTGGCGCGCGACCTAGGATGGCGATGACGGGTTCCGAGGCGCAGGTTCGACTTCCTCCGCTCGCGGGCCCATCTCGGACGCTGTGGCACGACCTCATCGAGCTCGGCCGGTCCGTCGACGTGCCGTGGTGTGTCGTCGGCGGGCAGAAGGTCTGGCTTCATCTCGTCGAACGCGGAGCTCCGCCAGTGCGGGTCACGCAAGACGGTGACCTCGTAGCCGACGTACGTCACCACCGGGGAGCCTTGCGGATCTTCGCTGCGCACCTTGAGAGCAGGGGCTACGCAGTCGATGCGAGCGCCGACGGGCTGGCGCACCGATTCGCCGTCCCTCGGCCGGAAGGGGGCCCGGTCGTGATCGACCTGCTGGCCCCGGACGGCCTCGGCGTGCGAGCGGATCTGACCACCTCGCCACCTGGCCGGACCATCGAGATCCCCGCCGGATCGCTCCTGCTGGCCGAGCGAGAACCGGTTCACGTCGTGCACGAGGAACGATCCGGGACCATCTGGCGGCCATCCCTCTACGCGGCCATCGTGGGCAAGGCAGCGGCCTGCGCCCTCGCCAAGCCCGAACGGCACCTCGCTGATGTCGCCGCACTCCTGGCCGAGGTCGACGACCCGTTCGCCCTTCGTGCCCGCTGCACCGCCAAGGACCGCCAGCGGCTCCGTGGTGCGGCCACCCTCGACGACCACGGCCACCGTGCATGGGTTGCGCTCGGCGGGGAGCGCCGTGAGCGGGGCCATGCAGCATGGGCCATCTTGCGGGGCTGATGCGGGAGGGTGTCGCCTAGCGCTCGGGAGCCGCCTCGCGGCCGCCGCCGGGCTGCCAGAGGACGTCGCCGCCGGCGTCGACGTTGGCCGTGCGGGCCAGGACGAAGAGCAGGTCCGAGAGCCGGTTGAGGTACTGCGCGGTCGTCGGGTTGACCCCGCCGTGGCCGCGCTCGGACCCCGCCTCGGTGCCGTACTCCTCGATGGCCGCCCAGGTCGAGCGCTCGGCCCGCCGCACCACGGTGAGCGCCTGGTGGAGCAGCGCGGCGCCGGCGGTGCCGCCGGGGAGGATGAACGAGCGCAGCTTCTCGAGCGGCGCGAGCCAGCGGTCGCAGTCCGCCTCGAGCTCGGCGACCCACTCGTCCTTGACCCGCAGTGGCGGGTACTCGTAGGTCTCCTGCAGCGGGGTGCACAGGTCGGCCCCGACGTCGAAGAGGTCGTTCTGCACCCGGAGCAGCACCGCGCGCACCTCCTCGGGGAGCCCCCCCGAGGCGAGCGCGACCCCGAGGACCGCGTTGGCCTCGTTGACGTCGGCGTAGGCCGCGAGCCGCCGGTCGGTCTTGCGGGTGCGGCTGAGGTCGCCGAGCGCCGTCGAGCCGTCGTCACCGGTCCGCGTGTAGATGCGGGTGAGGTTCACCATGGCGCCAGCCTGTCAGACGTCCGTCCCGGCCGGCGCGCTGGCCGGAAGCGGCCACTGTCCGGAATTTGCCGAACCTTTACCGTGGCCTGCGTATCAGGAGGGGCCCCTCGTGCGTCCATAGGGTCACACGCTGCCGTGGAGAGGGGAACGACGTGACCGACCGGGGGGCACCCATCGTCACGCTGACCGAGCACGACCACGAGTCCGGGGTGCTCCTCACCCTGGCTGGCCGGCTCGACGCCCGCTCCGTCGCCGACCTGCGGCTGACCCTCCACCGGGTCGTCGCCGACGGCACCACCCCGCTGCTCCTCGACCTCGAGGGCGTCGAGATCGGTGACGCCAGCGGCCTCGGGCTCGTCGTCGAGCTGCGCCGTCGGGCCCACCGCCACGGCCGGGCCGTGCACGTCGTCGCCGCCGACGCCCGCACCCGGCGCCTCCTGATCCGCGCCCGCATGCACGGGCTCCTCACCGCAGCCGCACCCCGCCGCGAGCCGGGCGACGAGGGGGTCCTCGCCGGCGTCTCCTGACCGGTGCGCCCCGCGGCGTGGCGCGCCTCACGTGTGGGCACTCTCACCGCGCGGGCACCTACCCGCCCCCCGGGCCCGCGGTTAGCGTTCCCGCATGTCCGAGAGCAGCGACGCCGTCCGCCCCGAGCGCGACCGCCCCTGGGTGATGCGCACCTACGCCGGCCACTCGAGCGCCGCGGCGAGCAACGCGCTGTACCGGCGCAACCTCGACAAGGGGCAGACCGGCCTCTCGGTCGCCTTCGACCTCCCGACCCAGACCGGCTACGACCCCGACCACCCGCTCGCCCGCGGCGAGGTCGGCAAGGTCGGCGTGCCCATCAGCCACGTCGGCGACATGCGCGCCCTCTTCGACGGCATCCCGCTCTCCTCGATGAACACCTCGATGACGATCAACGCGACCGCGATGTGGCTGCTCGCGCTGTACCAGGTCGTGGCCGAGGAGCAGGCCGAGGCCGCGGGGGAGGACCCCGCCGAGGCGGTCCGGGCCCTGGCCGGCACGACGCAGAACGACATCATCAAGGAGTACCTGTCGCGCGGGACGTACGCGTTCCCCCCGGCGCCGTCGATGCGGCTGATCACCGACATGATCGCGTACACCGTCTCGGAGATGCCGCGCTGGAACCCGACGAACATCTGCAGCTACCACCTCCAGGAGGCCGGCGCGACGCCGGTGCAGGAGGTCGCCTACGCGATGTCGACGGCGATCGCCGTCCTCGACGCGGTCCGCGACTCCGGTCAGGTGCCGCAGGAGCGCTTCGGCGACGTCGTGGCCCGCATCTCGTTCTTCGTCAACGCCGGGGTCCGGTTCGTCGAGGAGATGTGCAAGATGCGCGCCTTCGTCCGGCTCTGGGACGAGGTCACGCGCGAGCGCTACGGCGTGGAGGACCCGAAGCACCGGCGATTCCGGTACGGCGTGCAGGTGAACTCGTTGGGGCTCACCGAGGCCCAGCCGGAGAACAACGTCCAGCGCATCGTCCTCGAGATGCTCGCCGTGACCCTCTCCAAGGACGCCCGGGCCCGCGCGGTGCAGCTGCCGGCGTGGAACGAGGCGCTGGGCCTGCCCCGGCCGTGGGACCAGCAGTGGTCGCTGAGGATCCAGCAGGTGCTCGCCTACGAGTCCGACCTGCTCGAGCACGACGACCTCTTCGAGGGGTCGGTCGTCGTCGAGGCCAAGGTCGCCGAGCTCGTCGCCGGCGCGAAGGAGGAGATGGCGCGCATCGAGGAGATGGGCGGCGCCGTGCCGGCGGTCGAGGGCGGCTACATGAAGTCCGAGCTCGTCGCGTCGCACGCGCGCCGGCGGGCCCGCATCGAGGCCGGGGACGAGGTCGTCGTCGGCGTCAACCGGTTCGAGTCCACCGAGCCGAACCCGCTGACCGCCGACCTGACCACGGCCATCCAGAGCGTCGACCACGGGGTCGAGGCCGCGGCCGCCGAGGCCGTCCGTGCCTGGCGCGAGGAGCGCGACGCCGACCCCGCGCGTCGCGAGCGCGCCGCCGCCGCCCTCGACCGGCTCCGGGCCGACGCCGCCACCGACGCCAACCTCGTGCCGGCGACGCTCGAGTGCGCCCGGGCGGGCCTGACGACGGGGGAGTGGGCCGGCGCCCTGCGCGAGGTCTTCGGCGAGTTCCGGGCGCCCACGGGCGTCAGTGGGTCGGTCGGCGCGGGAGCGGGGACGGCCGAGCTGACGCGGGTCCGCGAGCTCGTGCGCTCCACCGGGGAGGACCTCGGCGAGAAGCTGCGGGTGCTGGTCGGCAAGCCGGGGCTCGACGGGCACTCCAACGGGGCCGAGCAGGTCGCCGTGCGGGCCCGCGACGCCGGCTTCGAGGTCGTCTACCAGGGCATCCGGCTGACCCCCGAGCAGATCGTCGGGGCGGCCGTCGCCGAGGACGTGCACCTCGTCGGGCTCTCGATCCTCTCCGGCTCGCACATGGAGCTCGTCCCCGAGGTCCTGACGCGGATGCGCGAGGCGGGCGCCGGCGACGTGCCGGTGATCGTCGGCGGGATCATCCCCGAGGCCGACGCCGCCCGGCTCAAGGAGCTGGGTGTCGCGGAGGTGTTCACGCCCAAGGACTTCGGGCTCACCGAGATCATGGCCCGCTTCGTCGACGTCATCCGGTCGGCGCGGGGGCTGGAGCCCGTGGGGCAGCCGGTCAGCGGCTGAGCGCCTCCACGAGGGCCTTCGTGAACGCCGGGAGGTCGTCCGGGTTGCGGCTCGTCACGAGGTTGTCGTCGACGACGAGCTCCTCGTCCTGCCATGTCGCGCCCGCGTTGCGCAGGTCGGTCTGCAGGCTCGGCCAGGACGTGAGCGTGCGGCCGCGCACGACGTCGGCCTCGACGAGGGTCCACGGGGCGTGGCAGATGGCCGCCACCGGCTTGCCGGACTCGACGAAGGTCCGGACGAAGGACACGGCGTCGGCGTCGGTGCGCAGGGCGTCGGGGTTGGCGACGCCGCCGGGCAGGACGAGGGCGTCGTAGTCGCCGACCTCGGCCTCGGCGACGGTGACGTCGACCGGGAAGGTGTCGCCCTTGTCGAGGTGGTTGAACGCCTGCACCTGGCCGCTCTCGGTCGAGACGAGGACGGGGGTGTGGCCCGCCTCCTCGACGGCGTTCCAGGGCTCGGTCAGCTCGACCTGCTCGATGCCCTCGGTGGCGACGAGGAAGGCGACCCTGCGGGCGGTGTGCGTTGTGTCGGTCATGCCCGAGCGCCTACCCGGGCCCGGCGCCGGTCAAACGCGGCGGCCCGGGTCAGAAGAGCCGGTGCTCGCTCGTGTCGATGCCCTTGAGCGCGTCGTAGTCGAGGACGACGCAGCGGATGCCGCGGTCCTCGGCGAGGGTGCGGGCCTGCGGCTTGATCACCTGGGCGGCGAAGACGCCGGTGACCGGGGCGAGGTGGGGGTCGCGGTTCATCAGCTCGAGGTAGCGGGTCAGCTGCTCGACGCCGTCGATCTCGCCGCGGCGCTTGATTTCGACGGCGACGTGCCCGCCGGACGCGTCGCGACAGAGGATGTCGACCGGCCCGATGGCCGTCATGTACTCCCGCCGACCGAGCGTCCACCCGTCGCCGAGGGTCGTGATGTGCTCGGCGAGGAGCTTCTGGAGGTGGGCCTCGACGCCGTCCTTGACGAGGCCGGGGTCGACCCCGAGGTCGTGGCTGCTGTCGCTGTGCACCTCGTGGAGGCGGACCCGCAGGCGGTCCTCGGACTTCGCGTGCTGCACGACCCACACGGCCGTGACGCCCTCCTCGGCCTCGGTCTCGTCCGGCTCGACCTCGGCCATGGCGCACGGCGGCGACATCCAGTTGAGCGGCTTGTACGAGCCGCCGTCCGAGTGCACGAGCACCGAGCCGTCGGCCTTGACGAGGAGCAGCCGGGTGGCGAGCGGCAGGTGCGCCGTCAGGCGTCCCTCGTAGTCGACCGAGCACGTCGCGATGACCATCCGCACGATCGCGCAGCCTACCCACGTCGAACCTCTTGCCGCCCGCGCGGGGCCGACGCACACTGGATCCCGAGGTGAGGTCGATGGAGACGGTCGTGACCGGGGTGGTCGTCGTCCTCTTCTTCGGTGCCCTCTACGTGGTCGGCTGGGAGATCGGCCGGTGGGTCTCGGGGGGTCCCCGGCGGGTGCCTCCGGGCCTTGCGCCGCTCACCGAGCACCTCGGCCCCCGATTGCGCGCCTCGCGGCTCGGGCGGGACGTCGTCGAGGGCCTCGAGCGGGTCGGCCTCCTCGAACGCCGCCGTCCGCCCTCCGAGCCCGTGCCGTCGGTGCTCCTCGCCCTCGAGCTGCGCCGGCTCGCCGCCGAGGTGCGGCGCATCGAGGCGAGCGACCAGCCGCACCCGGCCGCCCGCATCGCCGCCGCGCTGGCCGCCTACGACCACGTGCTCGTCCAGCTCTGCTCGCGGGCCGACGTGCCGACACCCATCGGGCTGCTGCCGCTCGACCCCCGCGACCGCGTCGACCTCGAGGCCGAGCTCGTCGCCACCGGCGTCGACTGGTGACCGGGCTCACGCACCGCGCCCGCACGCGGACGCCGCCGAGGTAAGCAGCGTCACCCCGCCACGCGGTCGTGGCCGCTCGGGCGCTCTGGAAGGATCGCCGCCATGACGCGTGACTTCACCAGCGTGGGTGTGATCGGACTCGGCACGATGGGTGCGGGCATCGTGGAGGTGTTCGCCCGCAACGGCATCGACGTGCTCGCCGTCGAGGTCGACGACGCCGGGGTCGCGCACGGCCGCGAGATCCTCGCCGGCAGCACGGGCCGGGCCCTGCGCCGCGAGAAGATCACCCAGGAGCAGCACGACGCCCTCCACGCGCGGGTCACCTTCACCACCTCGCTCGAGGACCTCGCGGGCTGCCAGCTCGTCGTCGAGGCCGTGCCCGAGCACCTCGACCTCAAGAAGGACATCTTCGGCCGGCTCGACCGCATCGTCTCGGCCGAGGCCGTGCTCGCGACGAACACCTCGTCGCTGCCCGTCACCGAGATCGCCGTCGCGACGTCGAACCCCAAGCGCGTCGTCGGCATGCACTTCTTCAATCCGGCGCCGGTGCAGCAGTTCGTCGAGGTCATCCGCACCGTCATCACCGCCGACGACGTCTTCGAGGACGTCAAGGCGCTCGCCGAGCGGCTCGGGAAGAAGCCGGTCGTCGTCGGCGACAAGGCCGGCTTCATCGCCAACCGGCTGCTCTTCGGTTACCTCAACCACGCCGTCGCGATGTACGAGAGCCGCTACGCCACCCGCGAGGACCTCGACGCCGCGATGCGCTTCGGCTGCGGCTACCCGATGGGTCCGCTCCAGCTGCTCGACCTCATCGGCCTCGACACCGCCTACGAGATCCTCGACACGATGTACAAGCAGGGCCGCGACCGCCTGCACGCGCCGAGCCCGATCATCAAGCAGATGGTCTCGGCCGGCCTGCTCGGCCGGAAGTCGGGGCGCGGGTTCTACACCTACGCCGGGCCGGGGTCGCCCGAGGTCGTTCCCGACGCGCAGACGCCGGCCGGCGGCGTGCCCGCCGGGGTGTCCCTGCGCGACGTCACGACCGTCGGCGTCGTCGGCAGCGGGACGATGGCCACGGGGATCATCGAGGTCTTCGCCAGGGCCGGCTACCCGGTGACGTTCGTCGCGCGGTCCGAGGAGAAGGTCGCGGCAGTCGTCACGGCCCTCGGCCGCAGCTGCGCGCGGGCCGTCGAGAAGGGGCGGATGGAGCAGGCCGACGCCGACGCGCTGCTCGGCCGGGTCGCCGGCGCCACCGGGCGCGAGGCCCTGGCCGACGTCGACCTCGTCGTCGAGGCGGTCGCCGAGGACCTCGCCGTCAAGCAGGACCTCTTCCGCGACCTCGACGCCATCTGCAAGCCCGGCGCCGTGCTCGCGACGACGACCTCGTCGCTGCCGATCATCGACTGCGCCAAGGTCACCTCGCGACCGCAGGACGTCATCGGGATGCACTTCTTCAACCCGGCCCAGGTGATGAAGCTCGTCGAGGTCGTGCACACGGTGACCACCGCGCCCGAGGTGCTGGCCACCGTGCAGGACCTCTGCGCGAAGGTCGGCAAGGTCGCGGTCACCTGCGCGGACCGCAGCGGCTTCATCGTCAACGCCCTGCTCTTCCCGTACCTCAACGACGCCGTCAAGATGCTCGAGGCGAACTACGCCACCGCCGACGACATCGACACCGCGATGAAGACCGGCTGCGGGCTGCCGATGGGACCGTTCGAGCTGCTCGACGTCGTCGGGCTCGACGTCTCGCTGGCCATCGAGCGCGAGCTGTACGTCGAGTTCCGCGAGCGCGGTTTCGCACCCGCGCCGCTGCTGGAGCACCTCGTGACGGCGGGCTACCTGGGCCGCAAGACCGGGCGCGGGTTCCGCACCTACGCCTGAGCGCGTCCCGCCGCCGATCGAGGGCGCCCCGCGTGTAACGCCGGGCGCCCTCGCCGCGTCGTCCATGATGTGGCGGGCGCTCGGCCCGCCCGGGACGAAGGGGGAGCGGCGATGGACGTGCACGAGGAGACCGGGGGCCGGCTGCGGTCGCTGCTCGAGGAGGCGGGGACACCGTCGCTGTCGGAGGGGCTGCTCGACGAGGCGCTCTCCCGCGGCGGTCGGCTGCGGCGACGGCGGATGATGGCCCGCGGGGCCGCCGGGACACTGGGAGCCGCGGCCCTCGTGGCCGGCCTGGTCGTCACGGTGCCGGCCCTCGGGGCCGGGGCCGACCGCACCGCGCTGCCTGCGGCGTCGAGTCCGACCACTGCGTCCCCGTCCGCGGCGGACGAGGACGAGCAGGCCGCCGCGGCGCTCTTCCCGGACGAGGACGATCTGCGTGGGCTGCGCTACCGCGGCGGCCCGCTGACCGGCCCGGACCAGGCGGCGGTCCTCGGGCCGCAGATCTGCGACTCGACGGTGGTCGGGCCAACGAAAGGTGCCGTGCGACCGGTCGACGTGGCGTCGATCCATGCCGTGCTCCCCACGGTGACCGAGGAAGGGGTGGAGGACGCATCCTTCACCGTGGCGGGGTGGGCGGACTCGAGGGGCTGGCAACAGCTGGTGGCGGACACGGGGCCGTGTCGGTGGATCGGCGTCGAGCAGGCCACCTGGCCCGGGGGTGACCGCGCCGACCGGCTGCTCCTCGTCGGCCGCGACGATCCCCGGTGGGTGGTGGCGGTGCGTCGGGTCGGCACCCGGTCGGTCGCGGTGAGCATCCACCGCAGCGGGACGACGGACCCGACGGTCGAGGCGGTCCGGCTGGTCGGCCTCATGGCGGCCCGCCTCGAGGACTCGCCGTGGCCGGCGGTGGGCCCGTGAGGTCCGCCCGCCCGCCCCGGCCTCCGGAGGGTGTCGAGGAGTACGTCCGAGCCGCCGGTCCACGCCTCCTCCGCTTCGCACGCAGCCTCACCCTGCACGACGCCGATGCGGAGGACCTGCTCCAGGACACCCTGGTCCGCCTCGTCGTGCACTGGCGCCGCGTGGAGCGGTCCGAGCACCCCGACCGCTACGTCCGGCGGATGATGGTCAACCGTTTCGTGTCGGGGCGGCGGTTGGCGTCGGCCCGGACGGTGACGTCCGACGCGCTCGTCGAGGCCGCGGCGCCCGTCACGTCGGCCGGCGACAGTGCGGTCGAGGCGCGGCTGCTCGCCGACGGGATGCTCGCGGTGCTCGACCCCCGCTCGCGGGCCGTCCTCGTGCTGCGCTACCTCGAGGACCAGCCGGACGAGGTCGTGGCCGACGTGGTGGGCATCTCGACGGGCAACGTCCGCGTGATCGCGCACCGGGCCCTGGCCCGGCTGCGTCCGCTCCTCGTCGCCGACGAGCCGGTCGGCTGACCTGCGCCCGGTCCGGGGCGCGTGGAGGGGCGCGTCCCGGGACCGGGCGGCGGCATCGAGATCAGGCGACACGCAGGCGAGCGGACCGAATCCTCGGCGTGTCGGCCAATCTCGAGACGACTCATCGGATGGTCAGCGTTCTCGGATCGAGGCCGAGGGCCCGGGCGAACCGGACGAGCAGGGCCCGTCGCCGGTGGGGGTCGGCGTGGTCCTCGGCGAAGATCTCGAGCACGGTCCAGTCCTCGTCGCCGAGCAGGCCGTTGCGAGCGGCGTCGGTGCTGCGGGCGCTCCGGCTGCCGTGGACCTCACCCTGGTACTCGCCCACGACCCGCTGCGCGTGCCACACGAGGTCGCCCTCGGCGAGCCAGCCGCCACCACGTGCGTGGAGGGGCGCGCACGGCTCGGGTTCGGGGAACCCGGCGGCCACGAAGAGGAGGCGGCTGCGAGTCTCACGCGCGGAGCGCACCCCGGGACGGACGAGGGCTAGTGCCTCGACGAGCAGGGTCGCCCCGCGCGGCGAGCCCCGGGCGGCGAGCGCTCGACGGAGGGGGTCGAGGGCGTCGGCGACCTCGACTGCCGACCGGCGGACGCCGGGCCTGGCCCATCGCGTGACCACCGCGTCTCCCACGGCGACGAGGTCGTCGCGGTCGAGCCGGTGCCTGCGCACCGCGGCGAGGTCGACCCACGTGTCCGCGGGGTCGGTGACGCGGAGCCCGTCGAGCTCAACCACCCGTCGTCGCTCGAGGCCGCGGTGGCCCCGGCACCCCGTGCGCTCAACCGGAGCGCGCTCCGACCGGCGCATGACGTCGAGGGTGTCGTCCCGCTCGAGGGGCGCCGGCAGCGGGAGCCCCCAGAGGCGGGCGGCGGTGACGTGCGAGAAGGCGCAGTCCGCCGGCAGCGCCCGCGCGAAGGCCCGGGCGCGCTCGCGCAGGTCGAGAGGAGCGTGGAGCGAACGGACCGAGCGCGTGACGCGGAGCAGCCGGGCGTCGCGCCAGTCGTGGTCGGCGAGGCCGAGCGTCCGGGCGTCGTCGAGCGAGACGGCGCCCGCGGGCAGGGGCGGCAGCCGGCGGGGGGTCATGGCCCGAGGATGGCTGTCGCCGGCGGAAGCCTCGCGGGGTTCTCCACAGGTCGTCTGCCGAGGTCGGGCGACACGCAGGCCAGCGGTTCGGTTCACCTGCGTGTCGCCTGACGTGGAGCGCGGGGAGGGGGGCCGGTGGGGTGGGACCGGAAGCCCCTAGGCTCGCCTGCGTGAGTCCTGCAGCGCTGCCGTCCAGAGCCCGTGTCGTCGTCATCGGGGGTGGCGTCATCGGCACCTCCGTCGCCTACCACCTCGCGCAGGCCGGGGAGACCGACGTCGTCCTCCTCGAGCGCGACCGGCTCACCTCGGGGACGACGTGGCACGCGGCCGGCCTGATGACCTGCTTCGGCTCCTTCAGCGAGACGAGCACCCGGCTGCGCCTGTACTCCCGCGACCTCTACGGGCGGCTCGAGGCCGAGACCGGGCAGTCGACCGGCTTCAAGCCCGTCGGGCTCGTCGAGGCCGCCGCCGACCGCGACCGCCTCGAGGAGTACCGCCGGGTCGCGACCTTCCAGCGCCGGCTCGGGCTCGAGGTCGAGGAGGTCTCGCCGGCCGAGATGGCCGAGCTCTTCCCGCTGGCCCGCACCGACGACCTCGTCGGTGGCTTCCACGTCCCGGGCGACGGCCGGGTCAACCCGGTCGACCTGACGATGGCGCTCGCCAAGGGGGCCCGCGCCCACGGCGTGCGCGTCGTCGAGGGCGTACGCGTCGAGCAGGTCGTCACCCGCCCGCGGGGCGTCGTCGAGGAGGTGACCGGCGTCGTCACCGACCGCGGCACCATCGAGTGCGACGTCGTCGTCAACGCGGCCGGGATGTGGGCCCGCGAGCTCGCCGCGCAGAACGGTGTCGTCGTGCCGAACCAGGCCGCCGAGCACTACTACCTCGTCACCGAGCCGATCGACGGGATGAGCCCCGACGCACCGGTCTTCGAGGACCCGGCCTCCTACGGCTACTACCGCGAGGAGGGCGGCGGGATGATGGTCGGCCTCTTCGAGCCCGAGGCCGCGGCCTGGAAGGTCGAGGGCATCCCGCGCGACTTCTCGTTCGGCACCCTGCCGCCCGACACCGACCGCGTCGGCCCGTTCCTCGAGAAGGCGATGGCCCGCGTACCGGTCGTCGAGACGGCCGGCATCCGGACGTTCTTCTGCGGCCCGGAGTCGTTCATGCCGGACCTGTCACCGGGCGTCGGTGAGGCACCGGGCATCCACGGGTACTTCGTCTGCGCGGGCCTGAACTCGGTCGGCATCCTCTCGGCGGGCGGGCTCGGCCGCATCCTCGCGCACTGGGTGGTCTCCGGACGGCCGGACGTCGACGTCACCGGGTTCGACGTCGCCCGCTTCCGCGACCACCAGCTGCTGCCCGAGCACCGGCGGGCCCGCACCGCCGAGGTCCTCGGCACCGTCTACGCCGCGCACACCCCGGGCGTGCAGCTGAGCACGTCCCGCGGCGTGCTCCGGTCGGCGCTGCACGACCGGGTCGTCGCCGGCGGCGGCTACCTGCGCGACGTCTCCGGCTGGGACGCCGCGGCCTGGTACGCCGGACCGGGGGAGACCCCGTCCGCCGAGCCGACCTGGGGCCGGGCGCCGTGGTTCGAGCACTGGGAGGCCGAGCACCGCGCCGTGCGGGAGGCGGCCGGCCTCTTCGACATGTCGTTCATGGCGCGCTTCGCGGTGCGCGGGCCGGACGCGCTCGCCGTGCTCGACCGGATGTCGGCCGGCGACCTGTCGCAGGACGGCCGGATCACCTACACCCAGTGGCTCGCCGAGGACGGCGGCGTCGTCGCCGACCTCACCGTCACCCGGCTCGCCGCCGACGACCTGCTCGTCGTCGCCTCCGACACCCAGCACGAGCAGGTGCGCGGCATGCTCCGCCGCGGGCTCGGCGACGCCGACGCCACCGTCACCGACGTCACCCACGACGTCGCGATGCTCAGCCTCCAGGGCCCGGCCTCGCGGTCGGTGCTCGAAACCGTTGCGCCGCACTACGACTGGTCCGACGATGCGTTCCCGTTCCGCGCCGCCCAGCGGGTCGAGATCGCCGGCACGGAGCTGCTCGCGGTCCGCATCACCTACGTCGGCGAGCTCGGCTGGGAGCTCTACGTCCCGGTCGACGCGGCGACGACCCTGTGGGACCTGCTGCTCGAGCACGGCGGCCCGCACGGGCTGCGGCCGACCGGGCTCGCGGCCCTCGGCAGCCTGCGCCTCGAGAAGGGGTACCGCGACTTCGGGCACGACCTCGACAACACCGACGACGTGTGGGGCGCCGGGCTCGGCTTCGCGGTCGCCCTCGACAAGCCGGGCGGGTTCGTCGGCCGCGAGGCCACCGTCGCCGCGAAAGAGCGGGGGACGCCCCGGCACCGCGTCGTCTCGGTCGTCGTCGAGGACCCCGAGCCGCTGCTGTTCCACGGCGAGGTGCTGCTCCGCGACGGCGAGCCGGTCGGCGACCTGCGCGCCGGCTCCTACGGCTGGACGGTCGGGGGCGCGGTCGGGCTGGCCGGGGTGGCGCACCCCGAGGGCGTCGGCGCCGACTGGCTGCGCGCCGGGACCTGGGAGGTCGACGTGGCCGGCACGCGGTACCCGGCCCGGGTGACTCTGCGGCCGCCGTACGACCCCTCCTCGGCGCGCGTGCGGGGCTGACGGGGACACTGGAGGCGTGCCCCGCGCCAACCGCCGCCGCCGCGACCTCGACGCCCGCCCGCTCGCGGGCTCGACCGAGGTCGTCACCGAGCAGTGGCGCGGCCGCCCGTGGCACGTGCGCCGGCTCTCCGGCGCCACCTCGAGCCGCGAGTACCGCTGCCCGGGATGCCACCACGGCATCCCCGTCGGGACCCCGCACGTCGTGGCCTGGCCGGCGTCGGGGGTCGGCGGCGTCGAGGAGCGCCGGCACTGGCACACCCGCTGCTGGACCGCGCGCGGCGCCGCCCGGCCCTGACGTCCGGGCCCCGACCCCTCAGGCGTCCTGCTGGCGCGGCACGAGGACCTCCTCGTAGATGAGGAGCAGCCCGGCGGCGACGGGGATGGCGAGCAGCGCCCCGAGCACGCCGAGCAACGCGCCCCCGGCGAGGGCGGCGACGACGGTGACCGTCCCCGGGACCGACACCGTCTGCTGCATGACCCGCGGGGCGATGACGTAGTTCTCGACCTGCTGGTAGACGACGTAGTAGACGATGACGACGATCGCCGAGCGCGGCTCGTCGAAGAACGCGACGAGGGTGACGATCGCGGCACCGAGCGTGGCGCCGATCATCGGGATGAGCCCGAGCAGCCCCACCGTGACGGCGAGCACCGCGGCGTAGGGCACGCCGACGATGCGCATCATGACGTACGACAGCAGCGCGTTGAGCGTCGCGATGGCGACCTGCCCGGCGGCGTAGAGGCCGACCCGCCGCATGATCTCCTCCGAGAGCATCGACACCCGGGCCCGGCGGCTGCGCGGGACGAGGGCGTACGAGGCTGACTTCACGCGCGGCAGCGAGACGAGCAGGTAGAGGGTGAGGACGAGGACCGTGACCACCTGGAAGGTGCCGGAGAGCACCGCGCGCCCGGCGCCGAGCAGCCCGCCGAGCAGGCCCTCGACGAAGCTCTGGTCAGTGAGCTTCTGGACGAGCTCGGTGCGCATCCGGTCGAGGACGTCGTAGTGCCGGTCGAGGTCGCGGACCCAGCGCGCGTCGAGGACGTCGGAGACGTACTCGGGGCTGCGGGCGGCCAGGGCCGACCCCTGGACCACGACCGTGGGCAGCACGAGCGAGGCGATGGCCGACAGGACGAGCAGGAGCATCGCGAAGACGAGCCCGACGGCGAGCGGCCGGGGGAACCGTCGGGCGCAGAGCCGTTCGACGAGGGGGTCGAGCGCCAGGGCGAGGAAGAACGCGACGAGGAGGATCGTGATGGTAGTCGCGAGCGCCCCGAGCGTGCGCCACAGCCCGACGGCGAGCAGGGCGCCGGTGGCCCCGAAGAAGCCGATGTAGAACGGGGAGTGGCGGTTCAGCGGCTGGCCGGCGCTGCCGTAGCGCAGCATCGCGGCGGTCTCGGGGTCGAGGGCGGCGGCCGGGGGCGGGTCGTCAGGGAGGCTCGCGTGGTCGATGTGCCCGCTCTGCTCGAGCGTGCGCCGCTGCCGCCGGCGGTACTCACCCCACCGGGACACCGGGCCCCAGACCGTCGTCAGTCGCACACGCACCTCCGGCCCTCACCCTAGTGGCGGGTGGGGGCCGGAGGACCGTGGGACGGGCGGTGCGGCTCAGGCGTCGCGGAACCGGTTGATCTCGGTCTCGAAGCGCGCGCGCTTCTCCGGGTCGGTGACGCCGAGGCCGGCCTCGGGGGCGAGGGTGAGGACGCCGACCTTGCCCTGGTGGGCGTTGCGGTGGACGTCGAGCGCCGCCTGCCCCACGTCCTCGAGCCGGTAGGTCTTCGACAGGGTCGGGTGGACGATGCCGCGGTCGACGAGGTCGTTGGCCTCCCACGCCTCGCGGTAGTTCGCGAAGTGCGAGGAGAGGATCTTCTTGAGGTTCATCCACAGGTAGCGGTTGTCGTACTCGTGGAGGTAGCCCGAGGTCGAGGCGCAGGTGATGATCGTCCCGCCCTTGCGCGCGACGTAGACGCTCGCACCGAAGGTCTCGCGCCCGGGGTGCTCGAAGACGATGTCGACGTCGTGGCCGCCGGTCAGCTCGCGGATTCGCTTGCCGAGGCGCTGCCACTCCTTGGGGTTCTGCTCGGTGTTCTCCTCGTTCCAGAACCGGTAGCCCTCGGCGGAGCGGTCGATGATCAGCTCGGCGCCCATGGCCCGGCAGATCTCGGCCTTCTCGGGGGAGGAGACGACGCAGATGGGGGTCGCACCGCCGGCGAGGGCCATCTGGGTGGCGTAGGAGCCGAGACCGCCGCTCGCGCCCCAGATGAGGACGCGGTCGCCGAGCTTCATGTGGGCGCCGTTCTTGCTGATGAGCTGGCGGTACGCCGTGGAGTTGACGAGCCCGGGGGAGGCGGCCTCCTCCCAGGACAGGTGCGCGGGCTTGGGCATCAGCTGGTTCGCCTTGACGATCGCCAGCTCGGCGAGCCCGCCGAAGTTGGTCTCGAAGCCCCAGATCCGCTGCTGCGGGTCCATCATCGTGTCGTCGTGGCCCTCGGCGTCCTCGAGCTCGACGCTCAGGCAGTGCGCGACGACCTCGGTGCCGGGCTTCCACTTCGTGACGCCCGGGCCGGTGCGCAGGACGACGCCCGCGAGGTCGGACCCGACGACGTGGTACGGCAGGTCGTGGCGCTTCGCGAACTCCGAGGTGCGGGCGTAGCGCTCGAGGAAGCCGAACGTCGAGACCGGCTCGAAGATCGAGGTCCACACGGTGTTGTAGTTGATGGCGCTGGCCATGACGGCGACGAGCGCCTCGCCCGGCGCGAGCTCGGGGACGGGCACCTCGTCGACGTGGAGGGACCGGCGGGGATCCTTCTCCTTGGTCGGCAGGTCGCCGAACATGTCGACCTCGTCCTTGTGGACGGTCGCGCCCCGGTAGGACTCGGGGACGGCCAGGCCGGCGTAGGTCTCGGGACTGCGGTCACCGGAGAGGATGGCCTCGCGGATCTGCTCCATGGGGTCGTGCTCCTTCGGTGGTGCTCGGGGACAACTGGACGCGAACCTAGCGGCCGCTCCTACCCGTCGGTACTGCCTGAGACGGCAGTCACGGGTGACCCTGCTCACGACGGGTCGGGACGGCGGACGGGCGACCGGGATACCGTTCCGGGGTGAGTCCCGCCACCGTCAGCCGCCGCGGCCTGCTGCTGGCCGGTGGGGGCGTCGTGGCGGCCGGCGGCGCCGTGGGGGTCGCGGCGCTCGACCGGGCGAAGCACACCGAGGTGCCGCTCTACAGCGAGACGGTCGCGTTCTCGGCACCGGGGGTGCGCCAGCTCGTCCCGGCCGGACGCGCCGAGGCCCTCGTCCCGGACACCCGTGTGCTGCAGGCCGGCCCGTACCGCTCGAGACTCGTCGAGGACGAGCAGGAGTGGCTCGAGGGCTGCGCCCCCTGGGCGCTCCGGGTGCGCGACGACGGTCTTCTGCGCTCGGCCCTGCTCGACCTGCGCGCCCTGACGGCCGACCTCCCCGTGGCCGTCGCCGGCTGGAGCCCGCGGTGGCGCTACGCGTGGCCGCGCGACGTCGCGTTCGTCGCTGCCGCGCTGGCCCGTCTGGGACGTCCGGAGGCGGCGGTGGCCCAGCTCGCCTTCCTCGCCGGCGTCCAGCGCCCCGACGGGTGGTTCGAGGCCCGCTACGAGATCCACACCGGCCGCGCGCCCGACGAGCGCGTCCCGCAGCTCGACGGGTCCGGGTGGGTGCTCTGGGCCGCCGCGCAGGTGGTCCTGCACGCGCCGGACCGCGCCGCCGCCCTCCTCGCCCCGCTGCGGCCGATGCTCGTGCGCAGTGCCCGCCGCCTCCTCGCCTCCCGCGACCCCGGCACCGGGCTGCCGCCGCCCTCCTCCGACTACTGGGAGCTCGTCGAGGACCGGCTGACCCTCGGCACCGCCGCGGCGGTCCTCGCCGGGCTGTACGCCGCCGGCGACGCCCTGTTCGCCGTCGGGGAGATGGCCCTGCGCGACCGGACGACCGCCGCGGCCGCGCAGCTCGCCGAACAGGTCCGCGAGCACTTCGGCCCGCTCGGCTACCCCCGGCTGCTCGGCGGGAACGTGCCCGACGCCGCCGTCACCTTCCTCGTCGCGCCGATCGGTGCGCCGGACGCCTCGCTCGAGGTGCTCCAGGCCGTCGACCGGGCCGAGACCGCGCTCGCCCGCCCGGCCGGGGGGCTGGCGCCCGGCGCGGGCTGGAAGGACGACGGGATCAGCTGGACCCCCGAGACCGCGCTGTTCGCCGCCGCCTGGGCCGCCACCGGCTTCCGCACCAAGGCCGAGCACCTGCTCGGGTGGCTCGGCCGGCACCGCACCGACGCGGGGTCCTTCCCCGAGAAGGTCCTCCACGACGGCCGGCCGGCGGCGGTCGCCCCGCTCGCCTGGACGGCGGCGCTCGTCGTCATCGCGCGCCACGAGCTGGTCCGGGCATGACCGGATCGGCGCACCGGTTGTCGGCCCGGTGGCTCCCGGGCGTCGTCGCCGTGCTGGCGGTGGTCGGGCTCGGCGGGCTCCTCGGCGCTCCGGCGGCCGGTGCCGATGATCCCGTCGGGCGGGTCGTCCTCGTCGGGGCGCCCGGGCTGGCGTGGTCCGACGTCGACGCCACGACGACGCCGACCATCGAGCGGCTCGCCGCCGAGGGGGCCGTGGCGTCGATGACCGTGCGCGGGGTGCGCTCGCGCTCCTGCGGGGTCGACGGCTGGCTCACGCTCTCGGCGGGACGGCGCGCCGGCGACGACCGGGCCTGTGCGCCGGCCGGTCCGGTGACCGACGGCACGGTCACCGACTGGTCGCGCTACGTCGCGGCGTCCCGGGCGGCGTCCTACGGCGCGGTCCCCGGCACGCTCGGCACGCGGCTGGCCGCGGCCGGGGAGTGCGTCGAGGCCGTCGGTGCCGGGGCGGCCGTCGGTGCCGCCGACTCCGGCGGGCGGGTCGAGCAGTACGCGCCGAGCGTCCCCGCCACCTTCACGTGCCCGGTCGTCCTCGTCGAAGGCGGCTCCCTGCCGGTGGAGGGCCCGGGGCGCACCGCGGCCCTCGGCGCCCTCGACGACCTCGTGGCCGAGGTCGTCCGGGCCGCCGGGAGCGGGGCCCGGGTCGTGGTCGCCGGTGTGGGGGACGGTGACTCGAGCGTCCGGCCCCGGGCGGTCGTCGTGTCCGGCGCCGAGGGTGTGCTCACCTCGCCCTCGACCCGCCAGCCCGGCCTCGTCCAGCTCCAGGACCTCACCGCCTCCCTCCTCGCCTGGGCGGGCGCCGACGACGCCGGGCTCACCGGGCGACCGGTCGTCGTCGAGGCGGACTCCGCGCCGGTCGCCGAGCGGGTGGCCGACCGGGTCGGCTTCGAGGCGCGGTCGGCCACCCTGCGGTCGGTGAGCCCGCAGGTCACCGGATGGCTCGCCGTCGCCTTCGCGCTGTGGTGCGTCGCCGTCGGGGTCGCCTGGTGGCGCCGGCCCAGGGTCCGGGTGCCCACCGCGCTCGCGGCGGCCGGGGTGGGCGTGGCGTCGGTGCCCACCGCGACCTTCGTCTCCAACCTCGTCCCCTGGTGGCACGCCGGCGTGCCGGCGGCGGCCTTCGTCGGCGTGCTCGTGGCGGTGGTGCTGCTCACGACCGCGGCCGCCCTCGTCGCCGGACGCCGGTGGCGGCACGGTGCCCTCGCCGTCGTGGCCGTCCTCACGCTGCTCGTCCTCGGCGGCGACGTCCTCACCGGGTCGGGGCTCCAGCTGGCCTCGGTGTTCGGCCAGAACCCCACGGTCGGCGGCCGGTTCTACGGTGTCGGCAACACGAGCTACGCCCTCTACGGGGTCTCGGTCCTCGCGGTGGCGGCACTGCTCGCCGCGTGGCGTCGGCCCGGGCGGCGATGGGCGGTCCTCCTCGCCGCGCTCGTGCTCGTCGTGGCCGCCGTGCTCGAGGGGCACCCCTCGTACGGCGCGGACTTCGGCGGACCACCCGGCCTGCTCCTCGGCGGACTCGTTGTCCTCGCCTCGGCGGCCGGGCTGCGGCTCACGGTCACCCGGGTCGTCGTGGCCGTCGGGGCGGTGGCGCTCGTCACCGTCGGCGTCGCGGTCCTCGACTGGCTCCGGCCGGCCGCGGCCCGCACCCACCTCGGCGAGTTCGTCCAGACCGTCCTCGACGGCGGCGCCGACGACGTGCTCGGCCGCAAGCTCGCCCAGAACCTCACGAACCTCGGGTCACCGCCGCTGCTGGCCATCGCCGTGGGGGCGGCCGTCCTCGCGGTCCTCGCGTGGCGGCTGGGCCGCCGGCCCGACGCCGTCGGCGGCCGGGTGCTGCGGGGGAGCGCGGTGCTCGCCCTGGCCGGCTTCCTCGTCAACGACTCGGGACTGGTCATCCCCGCCTTCGCGGCGCTGCTCCTCGTGCCGCTGCTCGTCGCCGCCGGTCCCGGGTCCCCGGACCGCCAAGCCCGTCGGGAGTAGGGAACGGACCGTCACGCCGTGCCGGTGGAGCCGGCGACGGCCCGACGGATCGCGGCGGAACGGAAGGTCACGGCGACCAACGGCGATCGGGCCTCCCTCGCGAGGAGTCGGTGGTCCCGCAGCGGGCCGCCCCAGACGACGACCGGGTGGTGGAGCAGGCGAGGCGCCCGGCGGCCGGTCCGGTGGAGTGCGGGGCGGTTCAGTGGTCGTTCCCGGCGGCCGGCTCGACGAGCTCGACGAGGATGCCGCGTGCGTCCTTGGGGTGGATGAAGTTGACCCGGCTGCCGCTCGTGCCGCGCTTCGGGACGTCGTAGAGCAGCCGCAGGCCCCGCTCGCGGAGGGTGGCGCACACGGCGTCGAGGTCCTCGACCCGGTAGGCGAGCTGCTGGATGCCCTGGCCGCTGCGGTCGAGGAACTTCGCGATCGTCGACTCCGGCGACAGCGGCGCGAGCAGCTGGATGCACGACCCGGAGTCGCCGACGCCCATCATCGCCTCGCGCACGCCCTGCTCCTCGTTGCGCTCCTCGTGGAGCAGCCGCATGCCGTACGCGGACTCGTAGAACGCGATGGCGTCGTCGAGGTCGGGCACGGCGACGCCGACGTGGTCGATGGCGGTGAAGAGGTCGCTGGCGGTCATGGGCCCAGCGTAGGAGCGGGCCGGCGCCGGGCGCCGGGCACGGTGGTGAGCGTCACCGTCCGGTGGGGTCGGCAGGGTCGGGGCCCGCGGTCTAGCATCGTCTGGATCCCCCACGTCCCAGACCCGGAGGCCTCCGCATGTCCACCGACCCGACCGTCATCGTCGCCGGCGCCCGCACCCCGATGGGGCGGATGAGCGGCTCGCTCAAGGGCTTCAGCGGCTCCGACCTCGGCGGCCTCGCCATCAAGGGCGCCCTCGAGAAGTCCGGGGTCGGCCCCGACGCCGTCGACTACGTGATCATGGGCCAGGTGCTCACCGCGGGCGAGGGCCAGATCCCGGCTCGGCAGGCGGCCACCAAGGGCGGCATCCCGATGTCCGTGCCGGCGCTGACGATCAACAAGGTCTGCCTCTCCGGTATCGACGCCATCGCGCTCGCCGACCAGCTGATCCGTGCCGGCGAGTTCGAGGTCGTCGTCGCCGGCGGCCAGGAGTCGATGACCAACGCCCCGCACCTGCTCGAGAAGAGCCGCGACGGCTTCAAGTACGGCGACGTGACGATGCACGACCACATGGCCGCCGACGGTCTCTGGGACGCCTTCACCGACCAGGCGATGGGCCTGCTCACCGAGACGGCCAACACCGGTGACCTCGCCTTCACCCGCGAGGAGCAGGACGCCTTCTCGGCCCGCAGCCACCAGCTCGCGGCCCGCGCCTGGAAGGACGGCCTCTTCGACGACGAGGTCCTCACCGTCTCCATCCCGCAGCGCAAGGGCGACCCCCTCGAGTTCCGCACCGACGAGGGCATCCGCGCCGACACGACCACCGAGTCGCTCGGCCGCCTCCGCCCGGCGTTCAGCAAGGACGGCACCATCACCGCCGGCTCGGCCTCGCAGATCTCCGACGGCGCGTGCGCGGTCGTCGTCATGAAGAAGTCGAAGGCCGAGGAGCTCGGGCTCGAGTGGCTCGCCGAGATCGGCGCGCACGGCGTCGTCGCCGGTCCCGACTCCACGCTGCAGAGCCAGCCGGCCCGCGCCATCGCGAAGGCCTGTGAGCGAGAGGGCATCTCGCCCACCGACCTCGACCTCGTCGAGATCAACGAGGCCTTCGCCGCCGTCGGTCTCGCCTCGGCCAAGGAGCTCGGCCTCGACGAGGACAAGGTCAACGTCAACGGCGGCGCCATCGCCCTCGGCCACCCGATCGGCATGTCCGGCGCCCGCATCGCCCTCCACCTCGCGCTCGAGCTGAAGCGCCGTGGCGGCGGGGTCGGCGCGGCCGCCCTCTGCGGCGGTGGCGGCCAGGGCGACGCCCTCGTCGTCAAGGTCCCGGCGCAGGGCTGACCCCGCTGGCCACGGCCCGCGACGTCGACGTCCCCTCCCTCGTCTCCGCGGCGCGGGAGGGGAACCCGCGCGCCGTCGCCCGGCTCATCTCCCTCGTCGAGGACGCCCACCCGGCCCTGCGCGAGGTGATGGCGGCGCTCGCGCCGGACACCGGGCGGGCGCACGTCGTCGGCCTCACCGGCGCCCCCGGTGTCGGCAAGTCGACGACGACCAACGCCCTCGTCACGGCCCTGCGGGCCCGCGGCGACCGGGTCGGGGTGCTCGCCGTCGACCCGTCCTCTCCGTTCTCCGGCGGCGCCCTGCTCGGCGACCGCATCCGGATGTCCGACCACGCCGCGGACCCCGACGTGTTCATCCGCTCGATGGCCTCGCGGGGGCACCTGGGCGGGTTGTCGTGGGCGGCGCCGCAGGCCCTCCGGGTCCTCGACGCCGCCGGGTGCGACGTCGTCCTCCTCGAGACCGTCGGCGTCGGGCAGAGCGAGGTCGAGGTGGCGGGCACGGCCGACACCACCGTCGTGCTCGTCGCGCCCGGGATGGGCGACGGCATCCAGGCCGGCAAGGCCGGCATCCTCGAGGTCGCCGACGTGCTCGCCGTCAACAAGGCCGACCGCGAGGGTGCGTCACGCACCGGCCGCGACCTGCGACACATGGTGGCGATGGCCGAGCGAGACGCCGACGGCTGGACCCCTCCGGTCGTACGGACGGTCGCGACCTCGGGGGAGGGGGTCGGCGAGCTCGTCGACGCCCTCGACGCGCACCGGGCGTGGCTGGGCGAGGACGGCCTGCGCGCCCGCCGGGTGCGGCGGGCGGCCGGTGAGGTCGAGGCCCTCGCGCTGGAGGCGGTCCGGGCGCGGGTCGGCCGCGTCGCCGGGGCCGACCGGCTCGAGGCCCTGGCGGGCGAGGTCGTCGACGGCCGCACCGACCCGTGGGCCGCCGCCGACCGGCTCGTCGAGGCCGTCGGGGCGGAGGGGCTCAGCTCGTCGGGTCGGTGACCGGCGCCTCGAGGGCGTCGATCTCGTCGAACGGGATGGGGTCGGGCACACCGGAGGTGATGCGGCTGCCGTCGGCGCGGGTGCCACCGGTCTGCGGGCGACGCCCGATCCGGCCGGTGAGCCGCGGCCCCTGGTCGGCGAGGGCCACCGTCACCGGGGCGTCCGGACCGACCGAGTACGCCTCGCCCCGCACCTCGACGGGCACGGGCGCGTCGCCCTCCTCGACCTCGATGGCCAGCTCGGCAGCGGTGAGCCGCAACCGGATGCGCGTGCCGCGCCACGTCAGGCGGAAGGTGAGGGACTCCCAGCCCTGGGGCAGCCGCGGGTCGAAGCGCAGCGCGCCGCCGTGGTCGCGCATCCCGCCGAAGCCGCCGACGAGCGCCGCCCACACCCCACCGGCCGACGCGACGTGCAGGCCGTCGACGGTGTTGTCGTGGCGGTTCGCGAGGTCGACGTAGAGCGCCTCGTGGAAGTAGCGCAGCGCCACCTCGTGGTGGCCCACCTCGGCCGCGACGACGGACTGCACGACGGCGGAGAGGGTGGAGTCGCCGGTGGTGATGGGGTCGTAGTACTCGAAGTCGGCGCGCTTCTGCTCGGCGGTGAACCGGTGGCCCTGGAGGTAGAGCGCGAGGACGACGTCGGCCTGCTTGAGCACCTGGAAGCGGTAGATGACGAGCGGGTGGTAGTGCAGGAGCAGCGGGCGCACCGACTCCGGTGTGCGGCTGAGGTCCCACACCTCGCGGTCGAGGAAGAAGTCGTCCTGCGGGTGGATGCCGAGACCCTCGTCGAACGGGATGTGCATCCCCGCGGCGCAGCGGGCCCACTCGACGACCTCGTCGTCCTCGACCTCGAGGCCGCGCGCGAGCCGCTCCCACTCCTCGGGCCGCTCGGCGCGCACCCGTTCGACGGCCGCGACCGCCTGCTCCAGGTTGAGCCGGGCCATGACGTTCGTGAAGAGGTTGTTGTTGACGACCGTCGTGTACTCGTCCGGGCCGGTGACACCGTGGATGTGGAAGCTCGGGGTGCCGTTGCTGCGCCAGAACCCGAGGTCGGCGTACATCCGCGCGGTCTCGACGAGCATCGCGAGCCCGTGCCGGACGAGGAAGTCGACGTCGTCGGTGGCCGCGAGGTACTGCGCGAGGGCGTGCGCGACGTCGGCGTCGATGTGCACCTGCGCGGTGCCGGCCGCGTAGTAGGCCGACGCCTCCTCGCCGTTGATCGTCCGCCACGGGAAGAGGGCACCGCGCTGGGACATCTCGCGCGCCCGGTCGCGGGCGGCGGGCAGCATCTGGCTGCGGAAGAGCAGGAGGTTCCGGGCGACCGAGGGCTGGGTGTAGGTGAGGAACGGTGCGACGTAGACCTCGCTGTCCCAGAAGTAGTGACCCTCGTACCCCGACCCGGTGACGCCCTTCGCGGGGACGCCCTGCCGGTCGGCCCGGGCGCTGGCCTGGGCGAGCGAGAAGAGGTTGTGGCGCACCGCCTGCTGCACGGCGTCGGCGTGCTCGTCGCCGGTGGCGACCTCGACGTCGCTGGCCTCCCAGAACCGGTCGAACCACGCGCGCTGGCGCGCGTGGTGCTCGGCGACGGGGTGGCGGCCCGCGCGGTCGAGGGTGCGCTCGCAGCGGTCGGCGAGCTCTCGCACCGGCAGGCTGCGGGAGGTGTGGTAGGCCACGAGCTTCTCGATGCGCAGCGTGTGCCCCTCGGCGGCCTCGACCCGGAAGACGGCCTTGGCGAGGTCGTCGTCGCTGCGGACCACGACCTCGAGCGGGTCCTCGATGTCGAGCCGGTGGTCGGCGGTGACGGCGACCGTCATCCCCGAGTTCGCGCACCGGTACCCGAGCGCGAGCCGCCGCTCGTCGGCCGCGTGGAGGCGGGGGAGGAGCACCCGGCCCTCGAAGGCGCCGGCCTTGCGCGGGTCGACCATCGAGACCTTGGGGTGCGCCTCGTGGTACTCGTCCTCGCCGTCCTGCCGGTTGAGCAGCTGGGAGGAGACGACGACCGGCGCGTCGCCGGTGAGCATCGTCACCTCGAGGGTGAGCACGGCGAGGTGGCGCTCGTGCATCGAGACCATCCGGGTCGAGTCGACGCGGACCCGCTTGCCGGACGGCGTGCGCCACACCAGGGAGCGGCGCAGGAGGCCGTCACGCAGGTCGAGGCTGCGCTCGTAGGACTCGAGGTCGGCCTGGCCGACGACGAGCGGCTCGTCGTCGACGTAGACCTTCATGAGCTTGGCGTCCGGGACGTCGACGATGGTCTGGCCGGTGCGCGCGAACCCGTAGGCGGCCTCGGCGTGGCGGATGGGCCAGGTCTCGTGGAAGCCGTTGACGAAGCTGCCGTGCTCGTGGACCTCGCGCCCCTCCTCGGGGTTGGCGCGCAGGCCGATGTAGCCGTTGGCGACGGCGAAGAGGGTCTCGGTGACCCCGAGGTCGTCGAGGCACGGAGAGGTCTCGACGAGCCGCCAGGGGTCGGCGGGGAAGCGCGTGCGGTCGAGGGGGTCGGGCCCGGCGGTGGTGGTCCTCACGCGAGATCCCCGAGGTCGGCGACGACGAGGTCGGCGCCGGCAGCGCGCAGGGCGTCCTCGCCGGCCCCGCGGTCGACCCCGACGACGAGTCCGAAGGCCCCGGCGGCGCCGGCCCGGACCCCCGAGACCGCGTCCTCGACGACGACCGCCTCGGCCGGCGCGGCACCGCACGCGGTCGCCGCGTGGAGGAAGGTGTCGGGGGCCGGCTTGCCGGGCAGGCCGAGGGCCGCGGCGACCCGGCCGTTGACGACGGTGACGAACCGGTCGGTGAGGCCGGCGGCGGCGAGCACCGCGGGGGCGTTCGCGGAGGAGGACACGACGGCGAGGGGCACGCCGAGGTCGCGCAGGTGGTCGAGCAGGGCGACCGAGCCGGGGTAGGGCCGGACGCCGTCGCGCTCGAGGACGGTGGTGAACGCGTCGTTCTTGCGGTTGCCGAGCCCGCAGACGGTCTCGGCGTCCGGCGGGTCCTCGGGCGAGCCGGCCGGCAGGGTGATGCCGCGGGCGGCGAGGAGGTCGGCGACGCCCTCGTAGCGGGGCTTGCCGTCGACGTGCGCGAAGTAGTCGGCGTCGGTGTAGGGCGAGGTGTCGGCGCCCTCGAACCCCGGCCGGCCGGTGTCGACGCCGGCGAGGTAGGCGCCGAACATCTCGGCCCACGCCGCCATGTGCACCTCGGCGGTCGGGGTCAGGACCCCGTCGAGGTCGAAGAGCACGGCGGAGCGCTCGCTCCAGGCCACAGTTCTCGAGCCGTTCACCCGACCCACGCTAGGGACAACCGGGCCGAGACACCCAATCAGCCACGCGGGAAAGCGGCTAGCGTGCAGGGCGTGAGCGAGCCGGTCCGACTCCCCTTCGACCCGATCGAGCGGGCTCGCGAGCTGTGGGTGCGGCGGTGGGGCGAGGGCTCGCGCGCCGACGCGATGGCCACCGCGACCTCCGTCATGCGCGTCCAGCAGCTCCTCCTCGCGCGGTTCGACACCATCGCCGGCCGGCACGGCCTGACCTTCGCGCGCTACGAGTGCCTCGTGCTGCTCGCCTTCAGCCGCGAGGGACGGCTCTCGATGTCGCGCATCGGCGAGCGGCTCATGGTCCACCCGACGAGCGCGACGAACATCGTCCAGCGGCTCGTCGCCCAGGGCTTCGTCGAGCGCGTCCCCAACCCGCAGGACCGGCGCGGGGCCTTCGCGGTCGTCACCGACGCGGGCCGCGCGGCGATGGAGGCGGTGACGGCCGACCTCGAGGCCGCGGACTTCGGGCTGGGGATGCTCGGGCCCGAGCAGCACGACGCGCTGTTCTCCCTGTTGCGGGAGGTACGCGTGGGGGCTCGCGACTTCACGCCCTGAGCGCCGGGATTTGTCGCGGCGGCCGGGCGTTTGTCATCGTGGAGGGTACGTCTCGCCCCCGGACTCCGCCTCCGGGGGTCCCCGGACCGAAGGACACCTCACCTCATGCTCACCACCGTCACGCGCGCCGCCGGTGCCGTGCTGGCCCTCCTCGGGCTGGCCCTCACCGTGCTCGGCGTGTGGTTCGCGACCAGCCTCGGGGGCTCGGGGACGGCCGAGTTCACGACCCGCCCCGCCGCGGGCCGGCCGGTCGTCATCACCCCCGACGTCCTCAACCGCGTCGACGCCGACGTCGTCGTCACGGCGACCCCGTCGCGCGGCGGCAGCATCTGGATGGCCCTGGCCAACCCCTCGGACGCCCGTGCGGTCGTCGGTGACGCCCAGCACGTCGAGGTCACCGGCGTCTCGGTCCGCGACTGGGCCCTCGAGACGGCGAACCGCGGGACGGGCACCGCCCCGACCCTCGGCACCGCCGACCTCTGGCGCCAGCAGGACGACGCCGACGGTCCGGTCTCGCTGACCGTCGAGCAGTCCGACGCACCGGAGTCGCTCGTCGTCTCGGCCGAGGGGGGCGAGATCTCCTCGCTCACCCTCCGCGTCGTCGACAAGACGTGGTTCGTCGAGTCGGTCGTCGCGGCCCTCGTCGGGCTCTTCCTCCTCGTTGCCGGCGTCGTCGTGCTCTGGCCGCGCCGGGGTCACCACCCCGCCGCCGAGGCGCCCGAGGCCGCGGCGGGCCCCGCCACCCCGGAGGAGCCGGACGACCGACCGACCCGCGACGACCAGGAGGTCGCCCGATGATCCGCACCCGCCGACTCGCCACCACCGGGGCCGCCCTGGCCCTCGCCCTGGGCACCGCCGCCTGCGGCGCCACCGACGCGCTCGTCGGCCTGCGTCCCGCCCCCACCGAGCAGTCGGTCGCAGCGCCGCTCGACGTCGACGGCGCCACCGCCGTCTCCGCCCGCCTGCTGTCGGGCGCCCGGGCCGCCGCGGCGACGAAGGGCAAGCCGGGTCACGAGGCCCGCGCCCAGGTGCTCGCCGGCGACGCCCTGGCCTACGCCGACGCCGCTGCCGAGCGGGGTGCTGCCGGCGCCGAGGACGCCCAGCTCGCCAAGGACCAGCCGCCGACCGTGCTCGCCCAGTCCCGCGGCCGGGAGTGGCCGCGCGCCATCCTCGCGACGACCCTCGACGAGGCGAGCAGCACCCGGTACCTCCACGTCATGGTCTCCGAGTCGCCCGAGAAGCCGTTCCGCATCACCTCCTCGGTGCCGATGCTGGCCGGCGCGGAGCTGCCCGGCCTCGGGGCGCAGGAGGACGGTGCCCCGCTCGTCGGGGTGGGCGACGGCGAGGGGCTGCCGATGAGCGCCGAGAAGGCGTTCGCCGGCTACGCGGCGGGCCTGGCCCGGCCGGCGCCGAAGAAGGCGCCGGCGGGGGTCTCGGTCGACGACCCGTTCGGCGAGGCCCTCACCCAGTCCGCGGCCGTGCAGGCCAAGGCCCTCGGCAAGCTCGCGACCTTCACGCAGAAGCACAGCCCGGTCCTCGAGCACGCGACGGCCTTCCGGCTCGCCGACGGCGGGGTGGTCGCCTTCGGGACGATGCGCCGTGCCGACACCGTCGCCGTCCGCGCCGGCGCCAAGGAGCTCGTGCTCCCGAAGCGCTACGCGAGCCTCGTCGGCAAGTCCAAGGTCACGAAGTCGGTGACCCTCACGAGCGTCGAGCCGGTCGTGCTCGTCGTGCCCACCGAGGGTGACGTGACGGCGATCGGGGCCACCGAGCTGCTCGTCGCGGGCAAGGGCTCCTGACCCCCGGCTCCACCCCAGGACCGGGTTGCGGGAGAATCCGGGCATGACGCAGACACCCGACCCCGCCGGCACCCGTGGTGCCGTCGACCTCTCCGCCGTCACGGCGATGACGACGCCGGGCGCCGCCACCGCGGGCGCCGCGTCCCCGACCGCCCCGCCGGACGCGGCCGCCCCGGCGGGGGAGGCCCCGGCGGTGCCGGACGGGCTCGTCGTCGAGGTCACCCCGGCGAACCTCCAGCAGGCGCTCACCCGCACGGTGCAGGTCGCGGGGCTGCTCGTCCTCTGGTCCTCCGGGCACCCGCAGACCCGCCAGCTGGTCGACACCGTCGCGCGGGTCGCGGCCCGGCAGGAGGGGCGCGTCCTCGTCCTCACCGCCGACCTCACCGGGCACCCCGAGCTGCTCCAGGCCTTCCAGCCCCTCCTCGTCCAGGCCTTCGGGCAGCCGACCGTCCCGGCGACCTTCGGGCTGCTCCAGGGCCAGCCGGTGCCGCTCTTCCCGGGCGTCGCCGACGACGCGCAGGTGGCCGAGGCGGTCGACCAGCTGCTCCAGGCGGCGGTCCAGAACGGCATCACCGGGCGGGTCGACCTCGGGCCGCTCCCCGGCGCCGACGAGGACGACGACGAGCTGCCCCCGCTGCACCAGGCCGCCTACGACGCGATCGAGCGCGGCGACCTCACCGCCGCGGCCGCGGCCTATGAGGAGGCGCTCGCGGCGAACGACAAGGACGAGGACGCCCGGCTCGGTCTCGCCCAGGTGCACCTCATGGAGCGCACGGCGGGCGTCGACCTCGCCGCCGCGCGGGCCGCGGCGGCCGCCGACCCCTCCGACGTCGAGGCGGCCGTCGTCGTCGCGGACCTCGACGTGCTCGGCGGGCACGTCGAGGACGCCTTCACCCGCCTGCTCGACCTCGTGCGCACCAGCGCCGGCGACGAGCGCGACCGCGCGCGCACCCACCTCCTCGAGCTGTTCGCCGTCGTCGGCGCCCAGGACGAGCGGGTCCGCAAGGGCCGCACCGCCCTCATGAGCGCCCTCTTCTGACGGTGCCCCCCGAGCTCGTCGAGGGCCGCGTCCGGTTCCGGTACGCGGCCGCGGACCCCTCCGTGACCGCCGTGTCGCTCGACTGCGACCGGGCGGTCGCCGGGCCCCGCGCGTTCGCCGCCGACGACGGCGGATGGGCCCTCGACCTGCCCGTGCCCGCCCTCGACCGGGTCGAGTACCGCTTCTCCCTCGAGCGGGCCGACGGCGACGAGCTCGTCCTCGACCCGGACAACCCCTGCACCGTGCCCACGGCCTTCGGGGACCGCTCGGTCCTCGAGCTCCCGGGGTACGAGGCGCCGCGGTGGCTCGAGGCGCCGGCCGTCGAGGGCACGACCACCTCGATGGCGCTGGCCGGGGAGACGGCCGACGAGGTGCCGGTGGACGTCTGGGCTCCGGCCGACCTCGCGCCCGACGAGCCCGCCCCGCTGCTGCTGGTCCACGACGGCCCCGAGTACGACCGGCTGGCCGCCATCACCCGGTTCTCCGGCGCGCACGTCGCGGCCGGCCTGCTGCCGCCGCACCGGGTCGCGCTGACCCATCCGGTCCTGCGCGACGCCTGGTACTCGGGGTCGCCGCAGTACCTGCGCACCGTCGCGGACGCCGGGCTGGAGCGGCTCGGCGAGCGGTTCGCGCTCGAGCGCCCCGTCGTCGTCCTCGGCGCGAGCCTCGGCGGGCTCACCGCGCTGCTCCTCGGGCTGCTCGCGGCCCCGCGGGTCGGGGGCGTCGTCGCCCAGTCCGGGTCGTTCTTCCAGGTCCGCCACGACGACTCCGAGAGCGGCTTCCCGTGGTTCGGCCGCATCTCGCGCTCGGTCCAGGCGGTCCTCGACATGCGGCACGCAGAGCACCCCCTCGTCGTCGGGATGACCTGCGGCGCACTGGAGGAGAACGCGGCGAACAACCGCGACATGGCCTCGGCCCTGACCCGCGCCGGCCACGACGTGCGCTACCGCGAGGTCGCCGACCTGCACAACTACACCGCGTGGCGAGACGCCCTCGACCCCACGCTCACCGACGTCCTGCGGACCGTGTGGTCCTCGGGGGGCGACGCACGCTGACCCGCCGCTAGGGTCGGGTGGCATGCAGCAGCGCAGCGTCCGGCTCGGGGTCCCGGGGCACGACGCCGACCTCGAGGTCGTGCGGTACGGGCACTGGGGGCGTCCGGTGCTGCTCTTCCCGTCCGAGGCCGGATCGGCGCGTGACGCCGAGGGCAACGGGATGCTCGACGCGGTCGCGCCGCTCGTCGAGGCCGGCCGGATGAGCCTCTTCTGCGTCGACTCCCTCGACGGCTGGAGCTGGTCGGACTCCTCGCTGCCCACCGAGGAGCGGGCCCGACGCGCCGGCGCGTACACCGCCTGGCTGTCCGAGGCCGTCCTGCCGTGGGTGCAGGAGGAGACCGACGGGTCCACCGAGGTGGTCGCCGTCGGGCCGTCGCTCGGCGCGTACCACGCCGTGCACCTCGCGCTGACCCGCGCCGACGTCGTGCCCCTCGCGATCGGGCTGTCGGGCAACTACGACCCGACGACGTGGAACGGCTGGGGCGACCTCGGCGATGACACGTACTTCGCCAACCCCAGCGCCTACGTCGCGAACGCCGACGGCGAGCACCTCGACTGGCTCCGCTCGCGCGTGTCCATCCTCCTCGTCGTGGGGGAGGGGCCGTTCGAGGTCTCGCCCACCCGCTCCCTGCCCGCCACCCGAGAGTTCGCGGACGTCCTCTCCCGCAAGGGGATCCGCCACGAGCTCGACGTCTGGGGCCACGACAGCGCCCACGACTGGCCGTGGTGGCAGCGCCAGCTCGCCCACCACCTCCCGCGCTTCGTCTGACGGAAAGGACACCCGTGCCCGCACCGACCGACCACCTCGTGGGGCTGCTCCTCGGCGCCGAGGAGGACTGGCCCACAGCCTTCGAGTCCCTCGCCCGCCGGCTGGGGGTGCTGCGCGCGCCCGACGGCACCGAGCACACGCTGACCACCGAGCGGATGACCATCGAGCCGTTCAACCTGCGTGACCGGCCGCGCCACGAGCTCGTCATCGACCGGCTGGCGCACTGGTACTACCACCCGCGCGAGTGGCTCAAGAAGGTCGCGCTCATGGACGACGTGTACCTGCTCAACAGCCCGTTCACGTTCCAGTCGATGGAGAAGCACTCGGCGTACTGCGCGCTGATGCGGCTCGGGATGAACGTGCCCGAGACGGTGCTCGTGCCGTACAAGAACCCCGTCGACAACGCGCGCTGGGCCTACACCTCGGCGAAGTACAACCGCGGCTTCGATCTCGACGAGATCGCCGACTCGCTCGGGTACCCCCTCTTCATGAAGCCGTTCGACGGCGGGGGCTGGCGCGGCGTCTCGATGGTCCGCGACCGCGACGACCTGCACCGCTCCTACGACGACTCCGGGGAGATGCTCATGCACCTCCAGGCGTCGGTCCCCGACTTCGAGCACTTCGCGCGCTCGCTGACCATCGGCCCCGAGACGATGGTCATGAAGTTCCGGCCCGACGAGCCGATGCACGACCGGTATGCCGTCGCGCACGGGTTCCTCGACGAGGAGGTCGGCCGCGAGGTCGTCACCATCAGCCAGACCGTCAACGCGTTCTTCCGCTGGGAGTTCAACTCCTGCGAGATGCTCGTCAAGGACGGGGTCGTGTACCCCATCGACTACGCGAACGCGTGCCCCGACGTCGCGGTCACCTCGCTGCACTACTACTTCCCGTGGGCGATGAGCGCCCTCCTGCGGTGGACCGCGTTCTGCACGGTCACCGGTCGGGCACCGCGCACCCAGGTCGACACCGCCCCGTGGTTCGCCGTCGCCGACGACGAGCTCCTCGACCACGAGGGGCGGCTCGCGGCGTACCAGTCGCTCGCCGACGACTACTTCGAGGCCGAGCGCTACCGCGCCTTCTGCGAGAGCACCCTCGCCCACGTCGACGAGATGGTCCTCGACTGGATCGCCGGCGACGACTTCCGGCGGCTGCTCACCTCGACCATCCAGCAGACCTACCCGCCGCAGGAGTGGGACCGGTTCGAGGCGCACTTCGGCGGGCTGCTCGGGCTGTGGCTCTCCGACCAGCAGACGGCGGGCTCAGGCGGATGAGCATCCGGGTGGGTCTGCTGCGGGCGGTGAACCTCGGGAAGCGGCGCGTGCCGATGGCACGGCTCGTGTCGGTCTGCGAGGGACTCGGGTACGACGACGTGTGGACCTACGTCAACAGCGGCAACGTCGTGTTCGACACCACCGGCTCGCGCGCCTCGGTCGAGTCGGCGATGGAGACGGCGCTCGAGGACGAGTTCGGCTTCGAGTGCACGACCTTCGTCCGCACGGCCGCCCAGCTGCGCACCGTCCTCGACGCCCGGCCGTTCGACCTCTCCCCGGGCGACACGCACTTCGTGACCTTCCTCAAGAAGGCTCCGGGCGCGGCCGACGCCCGACGTCTCGAGGAGCTGTCGAACGACTTCGAGACCCTCGTCGTCCACGGCGCCGACGTGCACTGGCACATGCGCGGCAAGTCCACCGACTCCCGTCTCGCGCGACGCGACTGGGAGAAGGTGCTCGGCCCGCTGAGCAGCACGAGCCGCAACGTCACGATGCTCACCAAGCTCGTCGCGAAGATCGAGGCCGCGTAGGAACTCGGTTCAGCCGGTCTTGCCGGTCCTCAGGTCGTGGGTGAACCGCACGCCGGTGCCCAGCGAGCCGTTCGGCTTCTGCGGCCGGTACTCGAGGTCGACCCGGGCGAACGAGAGGATGACCGTCTCGTGGGTGCTGCCGTCCTCGGAGACCCCCATCGAGACGCCGGAGACGAGAACGTCGCCGAGGGTGATGACGAGGTACTCCTGCTGGCCGCCGCCGGGGCGGCGGACGGTGACCGTCGCGTCCTTGACGTGCTGACCGGTGGCGCAGGCCTTGAGCAGCAGCGGCGAGGCGCGGTCGATGTGGTGGGTGAGGACGAAGTCCTGGAAGGTCGCCTTGCCGGACCCGGCTCCGCCACCGTGGCCCGCCGCGGCCGTCTGCGAGACGCCCCACGACCACGCCAGGACGTCGATCTCGTCGCGGTGTCGCGCGTCCTGCGACTCGCCCTTGATGGTGCCGATCCTCGCGAAGATCGCCATGGTCCACGCCTCCTGCCCGCGCCGGCGCCGACCGGGCGCCGCGTCAGGGACACCGTCGACCCGGCACCCGTCCGGTGTCAACGGTCGCTCGGGCCCACGCGTACTCCTCCTCGACCTCGCGCAGGAGCCGACCCGGTCGCCTCGGAGGGACGGGCGGCCGGCGCCCCACCCTCGACGAGGTGGTGCTCGCGCGCCACCCGCTCGGCGAACTGCGCGAAGGGCGTGGCGGGCCGGCCCAGCAGCCGCTCGGTCGTCGCGAGGTCCTTGGCCGAGGTGGGCACCGCGAACCCGCGGATGAGCCGCAGCGACGACAGCCAGTCCTCGAGCCGGTGGCCGGTCAGGTGGGCCCGCAGCGCCCGCTCGAGCGCGGCGTCGTCGTCCCCGACGTAGCGGACGGGCCGGTGCAGCGCCGCGGCCCACGCGGCTGCGCACTCCGGGCCGGTGACCGAGCGGGGACCGACGACCGGGTAGGTCCCCGACGGGAAGTCCGGGTCGAGCAGGACCGTGGCCGCGATCTCGCCGAGGTCGCGCAGGTCGACCCGGTTGAGGCCCTTGGGGTGGCACGGGTGGACGAGCTTCCCGTCGCGGATGACGTCGAGGAGCACCTCGTCGTTCTGCATGAAGTTGCTGACGGCGAGCACGACCGGCCGGGTGGCCGACGTCTGCACCATCCGCGAGATCGCGATCTTGCCCCGGTAGCGCGGCAGCACGTGCCCGTAGTAGCGGCGCAGGACCCAGGCGAGGAGGGGGTTGCCCCCGACGGCGACCCCGGCGAAGACGATGCGGACGCCGGCGGCCTCGCAGGCCCGGACGACGGCGGTGCTCAGGGCCACCTCGTCGTCCTCGTGCGGGGAGATGTGGAAGACGACCCGGATGCCGACCAGGGCGGACCGCAGGTCCTCCGGGTCGCGCAGGTCCCCGACGCGCACGTCGAGGCCCTCGGTGCCGGCGAGGCGGGCGGGGTCGCGGACGAGGACGCGGGCGCCGGCGCCGCGGCGGCGCAGGGCGGCCAGCACCTCGCGGCCCATGAGGCCGGTGCCGCCCAGGACGAGGACGTCGGGCTGGTGGGTGGGGTGCATCGGAGCTCCTTCGGTGGGTGGGCCGGTCGGCGCCGGGCCCGCTGCTGGTGACGGGGACGACCCTCCCGCGACAGGCTTCGGCGCCCCTTGCGTCCGGCTTGGGCCGCCGACGGCCGGCGGGGGGCCCGGACCCAAGCCGGGGTCAAGCGGTGCCCGCCACGGTGGGTCGCAGACGGCCCCGACCGGTGGCCGCACGACCCGAGGAGCACCCGTGCACCACGACAGCACCGTCCTGCAGCACCCCCACCAGCTCGACCTGCCCGGCCAGAGCCACGTCGCGGAGGGCCCGCACGACCAGACCGGCATGTACGTCATGCACCACGCGCTGCGCCGCGACCTCGACGCGTTCCGTCGGGCGGTGCCGCGCACCCCGACCGGGGACAGCAGCACCTGGCAGGCGCTGCACACGCGATGGGTCCGCTTCGCCGCGGTCCTGCACCACCACCACACGGCCGAGGACGAGGCGTACTGGCCGCTGCTTGCGGCGGCGGTCGCCGAGCGGGGCTCCGACGAGGACCGGGCCGAGGTCGCGGCGATGGCCGACGAGCACGCCGGCATCGACCCCGAGCTCGAGGCCTGCGGCGCCGCCTTCGCCGCCCTCCGCGACCACCCGTGCGATGCCCACCGCAACGCGCTCGACGTGCGGGTGGCCGGCCTGCAGGAGCTGCTGCTCGAGCACCTGGCCCACGAGGAGGGCGTCGTCCTGCCGATGCTCCAGCGCGTCTGGACCGTCGAGGAGTTCGCCGCCGCCGAGAAGGGCGTCCAGGAGTACTACCCGCTGAAGGAGGCACCGTTCCTCGTGGGCTGGGCGCTGTACGGGCTGCCCGAGGAGGGCCGCCGCCGGATGGTCGCCCTCGCCGGTCCGGTGTACTCAGTGATTCACGCCCTGGTCCGGGGGCGCTTCGCGCGCGGCGAGCGGAGGACCTTCCGCTACGCCGACGCCCCCTGAGCGGTCGGGGTCAGAACCCGAGGGTGGCTCGGCGCTCGGCGAGCCAGTCGAGGTAGGTCGTGAGCCCCCACGCGGCGGCCAGCGACTCGGCCCGGGACGCGGCCCGGGCGGCCTCGCCGGTCTCGCCGAGCACGGCCAGCGCGACCCCGAGGTAGCCGTCGACCGGGCCGAAGCCGACGGAGACACCGGCCACGACCATCCGTCCGCTCGTGCGGCGCAGCGTGTCGAGCGCCTGCCGGGCGGGGGCCGGGTCGCCGGTGCGGCCCGCGATGTCGGCCCGCTCGGCGGCCTCCATCGTGGCGTGCCAGAGGTCGGGGACCGGGGGGAGGGGGCTGCGGGCCAGCTGGGCGCGCACCTCCTCGACCCGGCCGGCCCGGGCGAGCTGGAAGAGGGCCCCCACCGCGAGGAAGGGGTCGGGATCGGCCTCCATGACCTGCCGGAAGGCCTCGGCGACGACGGGGGTCACCTCGGGGCGCCACGCCGCCGCCGCGAAGGCGAGGGCGAAGTCCATCGAGTCGTCGGCCGGGGTGGTCACCTCCCCGCGCAGCTCGCGCAGCCGGGCGTCCATCGCGTCGGCCTCGGCGGCCCGACCCGCCATCAGGTCGAGGCTGAGGCGCACGAGGCCGAGGGCGAACTCGACGTAGGGCAGGCGTCGGCGCCGGGCGAGGGACTCGGCGGCCCCGGCGTGCTCGAGCCAGCCCGCGAGGTCGCCGCCCTCGACGCAGGCCCCGGCGAGCGCGGCGTGCCCGACGGCCTCCGCGGCCTCGTCCCCGCACGCCCGGGCCTCGTCGATCTCCTCCGTGGCGAGCTCGACGCGCCGCTCGAGGTACCGGCCCCGCCACAGGGACAACCACGCGGTCCGGGCCGCCCAGCACCGCAGCTCGGGGTCGCCCGTTCGACGGGCGAGGGCCAGCCCCTCGTCGACGAGGGCCTCCACCTCCGGCTCGTACCCCGGCGCGTAGTACAGCTGGAGGGCGAGGGCGAGCATCAGCCGGCAGCGGGTGGTCGGGTCCTGCGCGGTCGGCGAGCGCAGGACGGTCCGCAGGTCGTCGACGAGGTCCTCGGGCACCACGCCGTAGGCCTGCGGGAGCCACATGTTGTACCGGCTCAGGGCGGCCACGGCCGTCGCGACCCGTCCGGGGTCGTCGGCGTCGCGGGCGAGCCGGACCGCGTCGACGACGCTGTCGACGACCGCGCTCCACCGGGCGGCGCGGGCGGCGACCTCGGCGTGGGCGAGGAGCAGGTCGTAGCGCTCCTCGGGGGTGCCGGCGGGGTCGAGTGGATGGCTCTGCAGCGCGTCCTCGAGCAGGGTCGTCGCCTCCACGTTGGCCCAGTCCCTCCGCGCCAGTCCCGCGGCGGCGGTGGCAGCCCGCCACGCCGAGGCGGCGTGCACCGGGCCCGCCGAGCGCCAGTGCCGTGCCAGCTCGTAGGTGCGCTCCGCCTCGCCGAGCCCGAGCGCCGGGGCTGACTCCAGGGCCTGGGCGATGCGCGCGTGCACCCGCGACAGCCGACCGACCGGGGCGGCGGCGAGCACGGCGTCCCGGCTCAGGGCGTGCTCGAAGGCGACCCGGCCGTCCTCGCGCACCGACACGATGCCGATGCGCCGGGCGGGCTCCAGGAGGTCGAGCACCGCGTCGGGGCTCGAGGCGCCGACGTGGGCGAGCAGCAGCGGGGAGGACTCGCGCCCGAGCGCCGCGCACACGAGCAGCGCGTCGCGGGTCTCCTCGGGCAGCCCGGCCAGCCGCTCCGCCACGACCGTGGTGACCGAGGAGGGCACTGTGTCGTGCCACCCGCCACCGGCCAGTCCGGTGCGCGCGAGCTCGACGAGGAAGAAGGGGTTGCCGCCGGTGTCGGCGCACCACGTCGCCACCGGGGCGTGGCCGGCGTCCCCGACGAGCTCGTCGACGAGGGCGTGGGCCTGGGACGCGTCCAGCCCCGCGGGCTCCAGGAGGCCGGCGCCGTGGCGCGCGAGGACCGCGCCCAGGTCGAGCAGCGCGCCCGCGGGTTCCGGGTGGCGTCGGCGGGTCAGGACGAGCCCGACCCGGTCGCCGGGCTCCAGCGAGGTGACGAGGTGGGCCAGGGCCCGCAGGGTCCGGGTGTCGGCCCAGTGCAGGTCCTCGACGACGAGCAGCAGGGGGTCGCGGCGGGCCCGCTGCCGCACCGCCCGCACCAGCGCTTCCTGCACGGCGAAGGCGCGCTGCGGTCCGCCGGTGTCCTCGTCCGCTGCGGCCGCCGCGTCCGGGGGCTCGACCCCCAGCGCCTCCAGGAGCGCGTACCACGGCCAGAGCGGCGGGGCGCCGTCGTCGTGCGAGCACCGGGCCACCGCGCTCGTCGCCCCGAGGCGCTGCGCGACGCCGACGGTGTCGTGGACGAGGCGGGTCTTGCCGATGCCCGGCTCGCCGACGACGAGCACGACGCCGGGCCGGCCGGCCACCGTGTCCACGACCAGCGCCTCGAGGGCCGCGGCCTCGCGCTCGCGGCCGACGGTGCGCCACGCGGCGCCCGGGCGCGTGGCCGGCCCGGGCCCGGGATCGGCGGGGTGCGCGGGCCGAGCCGGGCGGAGGGACGCGGCCGCCTCGTCCGGGAGGTCGACGAGGGTGGACCACAGGGCGGGGTCCTGGCGCAGGAGCGCGCCCTCGAGCGAGCGGACGTCCGGGCCCGGGTCGAGGCCCAGCTCGTCCGAGAGCAGCGTCCGGTGGGTGCGCAGGTCCTCGAGGGCCTCGACCTGGCGCCCGGAGCGCAGGAGGGCCAGGGCCCGCAGGCACCGGCTGCGCTCGCGCAGCGGGTCGCGGGCCACCGACTGCTCGCTCGCGGCGACGACGGCCGCGTGCTCTCCGAGGGCGAGGAGGACGACCTGGAGGTCCTCCTGGGCGGTGGCCCGCAGCTCGTCGAGGGCGGCGCGCTCGGCGAGGACGTCCGGGTGGTCCCCGAGGTCGGCGAAGGCCGGCCCCCGCCACGTGGCGAGGGCCTGGTCGAGGGCGTCCGCGAGGGCGGCCGCCTCGGTCGCCGACGGCCAGGCGGGCGATCGACCCGCGCCCAGCTGCGACCACAGGGGAGCGACTCCGGCGTGCAGCCGGCGGACCTCGTGGGTGAAGCGCACGGCGTCGACCCGCTCGGGGGGCAGGAGGAGGCGGTAGCCGTCGTCGGTGGTGGCGATGACCGAGGAGGCGGTCCGGGGCGCCAGCCCCGGCTCGAAGACCCGACGCAGGGTGCTGAGGTAGGCGTGCAGGGTCCCGTGCGCCCCGGGGGGTGGGCTGCCACCCCACACGAGGTCGACCACGCGGTCGGCGCTGACGTCGCGGCCGGGGGAGAGCGCCAGGGCCGCGAGCACGGCGCGCGGCTTGCGGGCGAGGGTCGGCGCACCCCCGTCCGGACCGACGACGAGGGTGCTCCCGAGCACCCCGACCTCCACGGCGTCACCCTAGTGAGGCAGGGTCGCGCCGAACACCCCTCGCGGCAGGGGAAGACGGCGGGGGACGCACCGCGCCCCGGTCAGCCGCCGAGGGCCGCCGAGACGACGTCCTTGGCCTCGGCCTGCACCTGCGCGAGGTGCTCGGGTCCCCGGAAGGACTCGGCGTAGATCTTGTAGACGTCCTCGGTGCCGCTCGGTCGGGCCGCGAACCACGCCGACTCCGTGACCACCTTGAGGCCACCGATGGCCGCGCCGTTGCCGGGCGCCTCGGTGAGCTTGGCGGTGATCGGCTCGCCGGCGAGCGACTCGGCGGCGACGTCGTCGGGGGAGAGGGCGGCGAGCTTCGCCTTCTGCTCGCGGTTCGCGGGGGCGTCGATGCGCGCGTAGGCCGGCTCGCCGTGGCGGGCGGTGAGGTCGGCGTAGTGCGCCGACGGCGTCTTCCCCGTGCGCGCGATGATCTCGGAGGCGAGGAGGGCGAGCAGGATGCCGTCCTTGTCGGTGGTCCACACCGAGCCGTCGCGCCGGAGGAACGACGCGCCGGCCGACTCCTCGCCGCCGAACGGGCCGGACCCGTCGAGCAGCCCGGGCACGAACCACTTGAACCCCACCGGGACCTCGACGAGCCGCCGCTCGAGGTCCTCGGCGACCCGGTCGATCATCGAGCTGGACACCAGCGTCTTGCCGATGAACCCGTCGGCCCGCCAGTCCGGCCGGGCCCCGCCGTAGAGGTACTGGATGGCCACCGCGAGGTAGTGGTTGGGGTTCATCAGCCCGGCGTCCGGGGTGACGATGCCGTGCCGGTCGCTGTCGGCGTCGTTGCCGGTCGCCACGTCGTACTCGTCGCGCCGGGCGATGAGCGAGGCCATCGCCGACGGGGACGAGCAGTCCATCCGGATCTTGCCGTCCCAGTCCAGGGTCATGAACCGCCACGTGGGGTCGACGAGCGGGTTGACGACGGTGAGGTCGAGGCGGTGCCGCTCGGCGATGGCGCCCCAGTAGTCGACCGCCGCGCCACCGAGCGGGTCGGCGCCGATGCGGACCCCGGCCTCGCGGACGGCGTCGAGGTCGAGCACCGAGGGTAGGTCGTCGACGTAGGTGCCGAGGAAGTCGTAGGTGCCGACGGTCGCGCGGGCGCGCGTGAACGGCACGCGCCGCACCCCCTCGAGCCCGGCCCGGATGTAGGCGTTCGCGGCGGCGGCGATGACCTTCGTCGCGTCCGAGTCGGCGGGGCCGCCGTGCGGGGGGTTGTACTTGAAGCCGCCGTCGGTGGGCGGGTTGTGCGAGGGGGTGACGACGATGCCGTCGGCGAGCCCCCGGCCGGCCGGCATGTCGTCGACGCCGGAGACCTTGCCCCGGTTGGCGACGAGGATGGCGTGCGAGACGGCCGGGGTCGGGGTGTACCGGTCGGCGGCGTCGACGAGCACGCTGACGTCGTTGGCGACGAGCACCTCGAGGGCGCTGGACCATGCCGGCTCGGACAGCCCGTGGGTGTCGCGACCGATGAACAACGGTCCGTCGTAACCCTGTTCGCGGCGGTAGTCGCAGATGGCCTGCGTCGTCGCGAGGATGTGCGCCTCATTGAACGAGGTCTTGAGGCTCGAGCCGCGGTGCCCCGAGGTGCCGAACGCGACCTGCTCGTCGACGTTCTCGGGATCGGGCTCGCGCGTGTAGTAGGCGGTGACCAGCGCGGCGACGTCGACGAGGTCGGAGGGCTGTGCGGGCTGTCCGGCGCGCGAGGAGCTCATGGCCTCGATCCTCGCAGAACCGCGCCACGGGGGTACAGGAGCGGTGTCCGCGAGATCACACCGCGACAATGCCCCGGGGGGTACACATCGGGTACTACGAAGAGTAGTAATGAGGTATGACCACGCCACGGAACCTGGTCGTCCTCGGGGCCGGAACGGCCGGGACGATGATCGTCAACAAGCTGCGCCGGAGGCTCCCGCGGGAGGACTGGTCGATCACCGTCGTCGACAAGGACGACGTGCACGACTACCAGCCCGGGTACCTCTTCATCCCGTTCGGGCTCAACACCCCCGACCAGATCCGGCGCACGAAGCGCCCGTTCATCCACGACGGCGTCGACCTCGTCATGGGCGAGATCGAGCGGGTCGACACCTCGTCCCACGAGGTGCGCCTCGAGGGCGGTCGGACCCTGCCGTACGACCAGCTCGTCATCGCGACGGGGACGACCCCGCGGCCGGACCAGACCGAGGGCACCCTCGGTCCGCAGTGGCACTGCGAGGTCGGTGAGTTCTACACCTACGAGGGCGCGCTCGCCCTGCGCGACCGGCTCGACCGGTTCACCGGGGGGCGGCTCGTCGTCCACATCACCGAGCTGCCGATCAAGTGCCCGGTCGCGCCGCTGGAGTTCACCTTCCTCGCCGACGACTTCCTGCGCCAGCGCGGCCTGCGCGAGCGCACCGAGCTCGTCTTCGTCACCCCGCTCGACGGCGCGTTCACCAAGCCGGTCGCCAGCCGGACCCTCGGGAAGCTGCTGGAGGACAAGGACATCCACGTCGAGCCCGACTTCATGGTCGAGCGCATCGACCAGGACCGGAAGGTGCTCGTCTCGTACGACGAGCGCGAGGTCGCCTACGACCAGCTCGTCACGGTGCCGCTGAACATGGGCGCCGACTTCGTCGCCGCGTCGGGCCTCGGTGACGAGCTCAACTATGTGCCGGTCGACAAGCACACCTTCCTCGCGACGGGGTACGACGACGTCTTCGCGCTCGGCGACGCGAGCAACATCCCGACGAGCAAGGCGGGGTCGGTCGCCCACTTCTCGGTCGACGTCTTCGTCGACAACTTCGTCGAGCACGTCGCCGGCCGGCCGATGACGCACTCCTTCGACGGGCACGCCAACTGCTTCGTCGAGTCCGGCCACGGCAAGGCCCTGCTCCTCGACTTCAACTACGACACCGAACCACTCACCGGCACCTTCCCGCTGCCGAAGGTCGGGCCGATGCGGCTGCTCGCGGAGTCGCGGGCCAACCACCTCGGCAAGCTCGCGTTCCGGCACGTCTACTGGAACGCCCTCCTCCCCGGACGCCCGCTCGGCCTGCCCGCCGAGATGTCGATGTCCGGCAAGAAGCCCGCCTGAACCGAACCCCCGAAAGGACCCGCACGATGACCACCACGACGATCGCCGGCCACGAGGTCGACGTCAACGAGGAGGGCTTCCTCACCCGGCCCGAGGAGTGGAGCGAGGACCTCGCGCCCGAGCTCGCCCAGCTCATCGGCCTCCAGCTCTCCGAGGACCACTGGAAGCTCATCCACTTCCTGCGCGAGGACTACGCCGCCCAGGGCGAGACCGCGACCCTGCGCCGCGTCTCGACGCAGACCGGCACCCCCGTCAAGACCCTCTTCACCCTGTTCCCCGGCAAGCCGGCCAAGAAGATGGCCTACGTCTCCGGCCTGCCCAAGCCGAAGGGATGCGTGTGACATGACCGCCACCGACACCGCGCCGGCCATCGTCCCGTCGTTCGACGACCCGTCGAGCGAGGGCCGCAAGCTCGCGATCATCTGCTCCAAGGGCAGCCTCGACATGGCCTACCCCGGCCTGATCCTCGCCAACGCGGCGATCGGGGAGGGCGTCGAGACCCACCTGTTCTTCACCTTCTGGGGCTTCGACATGATCAACAAGGCGACGATGGGCGACCTGAAGTTCTCCTTCGTCGGCAACACCGCGATGCACCCACCGGGCCACACCGGCCTCGGCATCCACCACATGCTCGGCGCGCTGCCGGGGGCCACGGCCGCCGCGACGGCGCTGCTCAAGAAGCAGATCGCCGAGCAGGACGTGCCCGAGGTGCCCGAGTTCCTCGAGCTGCTCTCGGCCTCCGGGGTGCACCTGTGGGCCTGCCGGATGTCGGCGGACATGAACCACCTCACCGAGGACGACCTCTACGAGGGCGTCGAGGGCATCATCTCGGCGAGCGACTTCATCGAGCTCACCGACGGAGCCCAGCTGCTCTTCATCTGAGCCGCCGTCCAGCAATCGACGAATGTGTCACTTGGTGGACGTCGGGGTTCGAGCCGGCGTCCATCAATCGACGAATGTGTCGATCGATGCACGGTCGGCGTCGGGCTCGGCAGGTCAGAGGGTGAGCTCGGGCTCCGGGACCTCGGTGCCGGGCACCGGGACGAGGTAGACCGTCGACAGCCGGGCGACCCGCACGGTGACCGAGTACGGCTGGTCGTTCCACGGGGCCGCCTCGGCCTCGAGCCGGTTGCCCGCCTGGCTCGGCGTGCCGGCCTCGTCGTAGCCGCTCGTGTCGAGGACGACCTCCCACTGCCCGGACCGCGGCACGCCGAGGCGCACCCACTCCTTGTCCTCGCCGCTGTAGTTGACGACCGTCGCGACGACGTCGCCGGACCCGTCGGCCCGCTCGTGGCGCAGGTAGGACAGCAGGTTGCCGGTGTTGTCGTCGGCGTCGAGCCAGCGGAACCCGGCCGGCTGGGCGTCCAGGGCCCACAGCGCCGGGTGCTCGCGGTAGAGGCCGTTGAGCTGCTTGACGAGTGCGTGCACCCGGTGGTGCGCGGCGTGGTCGAGCAGCCACCACTCGAGCGAGCGGCCGTCGGCCCACTCCTGCGGCTGGGCGAACTCGCTGCCCATGAAGAGCAGCTGCTTGCCGGGGTGGCTCCACATGTAGGCGAGGAAGGCCCGCAGCGTCGCCAGCTGCTCGGGCCGGTCGCCCGGGATCTTCGTCAGCAGCGAGCCCTTGCCGTGGACGACCTCGTCGTGGCTGATCGGGAGGACGAAGTTCTCGCTGAAGGCGTACATCAGCGAGAAGGTCAGCAGGTTGTGGTGGTACTGGCGGTGCACCGGCTCCTCGTGGAGGTAGCGGAGCGTGTCGTTCATCCAGCCCATGTTCCACTTGAGCCCGAACCCGAGCCCGCCGGCCGACGTCGGCTTCGTGACCCCCGGCCACGACGTCGACTCCTCGGCGATGGTCACGATGCCGGGGACCCGCTTGTACGCCGTGGCGTTGGCCTCCTGGAGCAGGCCGATGGCCTCGAGGTGCTCGCGGCCGCCGTGGACGTTGGGGATCCACTCGCCGTCACGGCGCGAGTAGTCGAGGTAGAGCATCGAGGCGACGGCGTCGACCCGGAGGCCGTCGACGTGGAACTCCTCGAGCCAGTACACGGCGTTGGCGACGAGGAAGTTGCGCACCTCGAGCCGGCCCAAGTCGAAGACGTGCGTGCCCCAGTCCGGCTGGTCGCCGCGGCGGGGGTCCGGGTGCTCGTAGAGGGCGAGGCCGTCGAAGCGGGCGAGGGCGAACTCGTCGCGCGGGAAGTGACCCGGCACCCAGTCGAGGATGACGCCGATGCCCGCGCGGTGCAGCGTGTCGACGAGGTACTTGAAGTCGTCGGGCGTCCCGAACCGCGCGGTCGGCGCGTAGTACCCGGTGACCTGGTACCCCCACGACGGGCCGTACGGGTGCTCCATGACCGGGAGGAACTCGACGTGCGTGAACCCGAGGTCGGTGACGTAGTTGACGAGGTGCTCGGCGAGGTCGCGGTAGGTCAGGCCCTGGCGCCACGACCCGAGGTGCACCTCGTAGACGCTCATCGGGCCCTCGTGCGGGTCGCCGGCGGCCCGGCGCTCCATCCAGTCGGCGTCGTCCCACGTGTGGGTGGCCTCGTCGACGACCGACCCCGTGCGCGGCGGGCACTCGGTGCGCCGGGCCATCGGGTCGGCCTTGGAGCGCACGACGTCGTCGGCACCGCGGATCTCGTACTTGTAGACGTCGCCCGCGCCGACCCCGGGGACGAACAGCTCCCAGACGCCGCTCGACCCGAGCATCCGCATCGGGTGGACCCGGCCGTCCCACGCGTTGAAGTCGCCGACGACGCGCACGGCCTTGGCCCGCGGCGCCCAGACGGCGAACGACGTGCCGCGCACCGAGCCCATCGGGCCCGGGTACTCGTGCACCCGCGCGCCGAGGACGGTCCACAGCTGCTCGTGCCGGCCCTCGCCGACGAGGTGCAGGTCGACCTCGCCGAGGGTCGGGGCGAACCGGTACGGGTCGTCCTGCTCGTGCTCGATGCCGTCGTCCCACGCGACGAGCAGGCGGTAGTCCATCGTCCGCGTCGCGTCGGTGCGCACACCGGTCCACACGCCCTCGGCCTCGTGCTCGAGGACCAGCTCCTCGTCGTCCTCGAAGCGCACCCGGACCGAGGTCGCGAGCGGCTTGAGGACGCGGATGCGGAGCCCGCCGGGCTCCATGTGCTGACCGAGCAGGTCGTGCGGCTGCTGGTGGCGACCCTGGACGAGGGCGGTGATGGCGCCCCCGACCTCGGGGCTCGGGGTGGGGGTCACGAGAGATCTCCTTGCGAGGTGGCGGGGGAGAAGCGGTCGGTGAGGCGGCGCACGGCGCCGAGCGGGATGCCGACCCACCCGGGGCGGTTGCGGGCCTCGTAGACCACCTCGTAGAGGGCCTTGTCGAGCTCGAAGGCCGCGAGCACGGCCTCGCGCGTCCGGGGGTCCTCGCCGGCCTCCGCGGCGTAGCCGTCGAGGAAGGCCTCCTGGGCGGCGGTGACCCAGGCGCGGGCCGAGTGGCCGACGACCTGCTCGCGGGTGCCCCCGACGTAGTCGAAGCTGCGCAGCATCCCGGCGACGTCGCGGACCCACTGGTCGGGCAGCGAGCGCTCGTCGAGCGGGCGCAGCGGCTCGCCCTCGAAGTCGAGGAGCACCCAGCCGCGCTCGGGGGACCGCAGCACCTGGCCGAGGTGGTAGTCGCCGTGGATGCGCTGGAGGTCCGGCCAGTCGGCGTCCGCGGCGGCGGCGAGCACCGACTCGACCGCGGCGCGCACCGGCTCGAGGTCGGGGACGGCGTCGACGGCGGCGTCGAGGCGCACCCGCATCCCGGCGAGGATGGCCTCGACCTGCTCGGCGGAGGTGGGGGTGGTGCCGAGGGCGTCGGCGAGCGCGTGGTGCACCTCGGCGGTCGCGGCCCCGAGGGCCCGCGCGGGCTCGGTGAAGTCGGCGCCCTCCTCGGCCGCGCGCAGGGCCACGCGCCAGGCGTCCTCGACCCCGGGGAGGAACTCCTGGGCGAACGCGAGGTGGCCGGTGGCGGGGCGGTCCCCCTCCGGGGTCGGGTGCGGCCACCCACCGGCGACCGACCCGACGACGGCCGGCACGCGACGCGACCCGGCGTCGACGAGCGCGCCCTGGAGAACGACGTCGGGGTTCTCGCCGGGGGAGAGCATCCGGAAGACCTTGACGATGAGCGGCACGTGGTGGCCGTCGTCGTCGGTCGTGTCGAGGATGACCGAGGTGTTCGACTGCTCGCCGGTGAGCACGCGGGACGACGCCACACGAACTGGGCGGGTCCAGCTGGCCTGCGGCACACCGGAGACCGACTCGTCGACGGCGTCGGACGCGGACGACGAGGCGGCGCGCACGCGGCCCTGCACGAGCTCGAGGAGCTGCCTGGCGTACACCGGGTCGTGCGGCGCGTCGTACACCCACCGCTTGCCGAGCACCGAGTGCTCCATCGTGCCGACGAGGGCGTGGTCGGCCGAGGCCAGGGGCTCGCCGCGGTAGGTGAGCGGCACCTGGTAGACGACCGGCTCGTCGCCCGACTCGTCGACGACGACCATCGTCTCGATCCCGACCTCGCCCGCGGGGTCGTCGAGCCGCCACGAGTACAGGCGACGCGTGCGCGGGTGCCGGCCCTTCGCCGCGTACCAGCGCTGGGAGCCCATCCACTCCTCGAGCAGCTCGCGCTTGCTCGGGGTGAGGGTGGCGCCGGTGTGGATCTCAGCCACGGTCGCCTCCCGGCGGGGCGTCGAGCGCCAGCCAGAAGAAGTCGCGGGAGCCGAGGGTGACGGTGATGGTCCCGTCGTCGGCGACATCGGGGAAACCGGTGCCGCCGAACAGGTCCCGCGTCCAGGACCCGGCGAACTCCTCGGGGAGGGTGATCGTCGTGGCCTGCGGCCGGGACGACAGGTTGTTGATGCAGAGGACGGCCCGGGCCGAGCGGTCCTCGACGTCGCGGTCGCGCCGGTCGGTGCGCACGTAGGCGAGGACGCGGTCGTGGGAGGACTCGCAGACCGTGAAGTCGCCGAGTCCGAACACGGGGTGCTCGCGACGGACCGCGAGCATGCCGCGCACCCAGTGCAGCAGCGAGGAGCCGGTGGCCATCTGGGCCTCGACGTTGACGTGGTTGTAGTGGTGCACCAGCGACTGGACGACCGGCAGGTAGAGCTTGCCGGGGTCGGCGGTGGAGAAGCCGGCGTTGCGGTCGGGGGTCCACTGCATCGGGGTGCGCACGGCGTCGCGGTCGTTGAGCCAGATGTTGTCGCCCATCCCGATCTCGTCGCCGTAGTAGAGGCACGGCGAGCCCGGTAGCGAGAGCAGGAGCGCGTGGATGAGCTCGGTCTCCGGACGGCTGTTGTCGAGGAGCGACGCGAGCCGGCGCCGGATGCCGACGTTGGCGCGCATCCGCGGGTCGGGGGCGTACCAGCCGTACATCGCGGCGCGCTGCTCGGGCGTGACCATCTCGAGGGTCAGCTCGTCGTGGTTGCGCAGGAAGGTGCCCCACTGCGAGCCCTCGGGGATCGGCGGGGTGTCGGCGAGGACGTCGATGATCGGGGCCGCCCGCTCCTCGCGCAGCGCGTAGTAGAGCATCGGCATCACCGGGAAGTGGAAGCACATCTGGCACTCGGGCGCCTCGGGCGTGCCGAAGTAGTCGACGACGTCCTTCGGCGGCTGGTTGGCCTCGGCGAGCAGGATGCGCCCCGGGTACTCGGTGTCGACCATCTCCCGCAGCCGGGCGAGGAACTCGTGCGTCTTCGGGTGGTTCTCGCCGTTGTGCCCCTCCTCCTCGTAGAGGTACGGCACCGCGTCGAGCCGGAAGCCGTCGATGCCCATGTCCATCCAGAACCGGACGACGTCGAACATCGCCTCGTGGACGGCCGGGTTCTCGAAGTTGAGGTCGGGCTGGTGGCCGAAGAACCGGTGCCAGAAGAACTGCCGGCGGATCGGGTCGAAGGTCCAGTTCGAGGTCTCGGTGTCGATGAAGATGATCCGCGCGTCGGTGTACCGGTCGTCGGTGTCGGACCACACGTAGAAGTCGCCGTACGGGCCCTCGGGGTCGCTGCGCGAGGCCTGGAACCACGGGTGCTGGTCACTCGTGTGGTTCATGACGAAGTCGGTGATGATGCGGATGCCGCGGGCGTGCGCCTGGTTGATGAGCTCCTTGAACTCCGGCAGCGTCCCGAACTCGGGGAGCACCTGGGTGTAGTCGGCGATGTCGTAGCCGCCGTCGCGCAGCGGGCTCGCGTAGAACGGCGGCAGCCAGAGGCAGTCGACGCCGAGCCACTGGAGGTAGTCGAGCCGGTTCATGATGCCCGCGAAGTCGCCCTCGCCGGAGCCGTTGCTGTCGCCGAAGGCTCGCACGAGCACCTCGTAGAAGACGGCGGTGCGGAACCACTCGGGGTCGTGGCGCAGGCCCGGCTGGTTCATGCCGAGCCCGGGGGTGCTGTGGCCCATGCCGGGGATCGCGGTCACCAGGGCCTCCTCAGGGAGACCACGTGGCACGGTTCGACCTCGGGGCCGAGCCGCACGTAGACGTCGCGCTGCCAGGTCCAGGTCTGGTCGGTGACGAGGTCGTGGGCCTCGAGGGAGTCGCCGGGCTCGAAGCCGAGCGCCGGCAGGTCGAGGCGCAGCGTCGTGGCCCGCGTGGAGTGCGGGTCGAGGTTGGCGACGACGAGCACGACGTCGTCGGTGCCGTCGGGCAGCGTGCGGCGCTTGGAGAAGGCGACGAAGTTGTCGTCGTCGACGTGGTGGAAGCGGATGTTGCGCAGCCGGTGCAGGGCCGGGTGCTCACGGCGGACGGTGTTGAGCATCGTCAGCCAGCCGGCGAGCGACTGACCCTCCTTGGCGCCGCCGGGCTCGTAGTCGGCCCATCGCCGGTCCTTGAACTCGTACTTCTCGTTGTCGATCTGCTCCTCGGCGCCGGGACGGGCCACGTGCTCCATCAGCTCGTAGCCCGCGTAGATGCCGTAGGTCGGCACGAGGGTGGCCGCCAGCGCGGCCCGCACCTTCCAGGCCGCGGGACCGCCGAACTGCATGTACGGCGTGAGGATGTCGTGGGTCGTGGGCCAGAACGACGGCCGCATGTACGCGGCGGCGTCGCCGGAGAGCTCGGTGAGGTACTCCTCGATCTCGGCGGCGGTGTTGCGCCACGCGTAGTACGTGTAGCTCTGCTGGAAACCGACCTTGGCGAGCGTGTGCATCATCGCCGGCTTGGTGAAGGCCTCGGCGAGCCAGATGACGTCGGGGTGGTCCTGCGCGACGTCGGCGATCAGCCACTGCCAGAACTCGACCGGCTTGGTGTGCGGGTTGTCGACGCGGAAGATCTCGACGCCGTGGTCGATCCAGACCTGGACGACGCGGCGCACCTCGCGGTAGATGCCGTCGGGGTCGTTGTCGAAGTTCAGCGGGTAGATGTCCTGGTACTTCTTCGGCGGGTTCTCGGCGTAGGCGATCGTGCCGTCGGCGCGGGTGGTGAACCACTCGGGGTGGCTCGTGACCCACGGGTGGTCGGGCGAGCACTGCAGCGCGAGGTCCATCGCCACCTCGAGGCCGAGCCGGCGGGCCTCGGCGACGAACGCGTCGAAGTCGTCGAAGTCGCCGAGGTCGGGGTGGATGGCGTCGTGGCCGCCGTCGGCGGACCCGATGGCGTAGGGGCTGCCGGGGTCCTCGGGGCGGGCGTCGAGGGTGTTGTTCGGGCCCTTCTTCGCCGCCTGCCCGATGGGGTGGACCGGGGTGAGGTAGACGACGTCGAAACCCATGTCGGCGACCGCGGGCAGGCGCTTCGCCGCGGTGCGCAGCGTGCCGGTGCGCCAGCGGTGCTCCTTCTCGTCGTAGGTGGCGCCCTCGCTGCGCGGGAAGAGCTCGTACCAGGCGCCGTAGAGGGCGCGCTCGCGCTCGACGAGCAGGGGGTGCTCGGCCGAGGGGGAGACCATGTCGCGCAGCGGGCGCTCGCCGAGCTCGAGCTCGACGGCGGGGTCGGTGCCGGCCTTGAGGCGCACGACGTCGCCGCGCGTGGCGTCGCGCAGCGCGCTGACGGCGTCGACGAGGACCTGCTCCTGGGCGGCGGTGCGCTCGACCTCGTCGAGGGCGCGCTCGAGGACGAGGGCGCCCTCCTCGAGCATCAGCTCGGTGTCGACGTCGGCGGCGACCTTGATCGTCGCGTCGTGCTCCCACGTGCCGTAGGGGTCGGACCAACCCTCGACGCGGTAGGACCACCAGCCGGTGCGCTCGGGCGTGACCCGGGCGACCCAGGTGTTGAGGCCGGGGTTCGTGCACGTCATCGGCAGGTGCTGCTCGGCGCCGTCCGGGTCGGTGAGCACGAGCGTCGCGTTGACGGCGTCGTGGCCCTCGCGGAAGACGGTCGCCACGACCTCGAGCTCCTCGCCGACGACGGCCTTCGCCGGGCGGGCGCCGTGGTCGACGACGGGTCTGACGTCCTGGACCGGGATGCGGCCGATCGGGACCTGCGGAGGGGCGGTGCGGAAGGCATCACTCACCCCACCGAACCTACACGGACGGCAGCGGGCGACCCACCCTCGGCGGCGCACCCGACCACCGGTCGGACAGCGGGTCTCAGGCGTGCCAGATGCGCTCGAGGTAGTCGCGCATCGAGCGGTCCGACGAGAAGAACCCGGAGCGGGCGACGTTGAGGATCGCCGAGCGCGACCACGCGTCCTCGTCGGCGTAGGCGGCGTCGACCCGCTCCTGGGCGTCGAGGTAGGACTGGAAGTCGGCGAGGGCCATGAACGAGTCCTGGTGCAGGAGGTTGTCGATGACCGGCGCGACGGCGCGGCGGTCGCCACCGGTGAAGTGGCCGCTGGCGAGCAGGTCGATGGTGGCCCGCAGGCGCGGGTTCTCCTCGTAGTACGACGAGGGGGAGTAGCCCGGGCGCAGCCGCTCGACCTCGGGCTCGGTCATCCCGAAGAGGAAGAAGTTGTCGTCGCCGACGAGCCGGCGGATCTCGACGTTCGCGCCGTCGTCCGTGCCGATGGTCAGCGCCCCGTTGAGGGCGAACTTCATGTTGCCGGTGCCCGAGGCCTCCTTGCCCGCGAGCGAGATCTGCTCGGAGAGGTCGGCGGCCGGGATGAGCTTCTCGGCGAGGGTGACGTTGTAGTTCGCGGGGAAGGCCACGGTGAGCCGGCCCGCGACCGCGGGGTCGGCGTTGACGGTGTCGGAGACCGCGTTGACGAGGAAGATGATCTCCTTGGCCATGTGGTAGCCGGGGGCCGCCTTGGCCCCGAAGACGAACGTGCGCGCGGTGAGGTCCTCGGCGGGGACGCGCCCGGAGACCACGCCCTCGTAGAGCGAGACGATGTGCAGCAGCTTGAGGGTCTGGCGCTTGTACTCGTGGAGGCGCTTGACCATGACGTCGAGCATCGTGTCGGTCGGCAGCTCGAGGCCGTCACGGACCCGGAGCAGCTTGACGAGACGCTCCTTGTTCTCCCGCTTGACCCGGCGGAACTCGGCGCGGAACGCGGCGTCGTCGGCCCAGGGCTCGAGTTCGCGGAGCCGGTCGAGGTCGGTGACCCAGCCGTCGCCGATGGTGTCGGTGACGAGCTCGGAGAGCCGGCGGTTGGCGAGCCGGACGAAGCGCCGCGGCGTGATGCCGTTCGTGACGTTCGTGAACTTCTCGGGCCAGAGCTGGCTGAAGTCGGGGAGCACCTTGTCGCGGAGCAGCTGGCTGTGCAGCTCGGCGACGCCGTTGACCTTGGCCCCGGCGACGGTGGCGAGGTAGGCCATCCGCACGGCGCGGTCCGGGTACTCGGCGATGATCGACATCCGGCGGGCGCGCATCTCGTCGCCCGGGAAGGCCTCGCGCACGCGCTCGAGGAACTCCTCGTTGATGCGGTAGATGATCTCGAGGTGGCGGGGGAGGAGCCGGCCGAGGAGGTCGACCGACCAGACCTCGAGGGCCTCCGGCAGCAGCGTGTGGCAGGTGTAGGCGAAGCAGGCCTGGGTGATCTCCCACGCTTCGTCCCAGTCGAAGCCCTTGCGGTCGACGAGGATCCGCATCAGCTCGGGGATGGCGATGACCGGGTGGGTGTCGTTGAGCTGGAAGATGATCCGCTCGGGGAGGCGACGCAGGTCGAAGTCGGCCGGCAGCGTGTTGTCGATGAAGTCGTGCAGCGAGCAGGCGACGAAGAAGTACTGCTGCTGGAGGCGCAGCTCCTTGCCCTGCGGCGTGGAGTCCTCGGGGTAGAGGACCTTGCTGATGTTCTCGGCGAAGGTCTGGGCCCGCACGGCCTGCGCGTAGTCGCCGGAGTTGAAGATCTGGAGGTCGAAGTCCTGGGTGGCCCGCGCGCTCCAGAGCCGCAGGGTGTTGACGACGCCGTTGCGGAAGCCCGGGACCATGTAGTGGTACGGCATCCCGAGGACCTGCCAGTCGGGGGTCCACGTGCTGCGCTCGACCCCGGCCGCGTCGGTGACGGTCTCGGTGCGCCCGCCGAACCCGACGAGCACCTGCCGCTCCGGGTGCGGGAACTCCCACGGGTTGCCGAGCGAGAGCCACGAGTCGGGCAGCTCGACCTGCCGGTCGGCCTCGAAGGTCTGCCGGAAGATGCCGTACTCGTACCGGATGCCGTAGCCGATGCACGGCACGTCCATCGTCGCGAGGGAGTCGACGAAGCAGGCCGCGAGGCGTCCGAGGCCGCCGTTGCCGAGGCCCGGCTCGACCTCCTGGGCACGCAGCGCCGCGATGTCGATGCCGCAGCGGCGCATCGCGTCCTCGGCGATGTCCTGGAGGTTCGTGGCGAGCAGGTTGTTGCCGAGCTGGCGGCCGAGGAGGTACTCGGCGGAGAGGTAGCCGATGGTCTTCTGCTGCGCCTGGCGACGGCGGGCGCCGGTCTCGAGCCAGTCGGCCATGAGGTAGCGCCGCACGGTGCGGGCCAGCGCGAGGTACTGGTCGTTGACCGTCGACTGCGACAGCAGCGTGCCCTGTCCGTAGTTGAGCTCGCCGAGGAAGGTCTCGACGAAGCCGTCGACCGTCGTCTGCGGCGAGACGACCGGGCCGGAGGCCAGCGGGTGCGTCGTCCGGAAGGCCGGGCCGATCCGGCGGACGTCGGTCGACGGGGACTCGTCGGAGACCACGGAGGGGCTGGGCGCGGTGTCGGTCATCGGGCTGGTCCTTCGGGGGCCGGGCGGGTGGAGCTGACGCAGCGACGGTGGTGCGCTGGACAGGGTAGCGGCGTGGTGCGGAAACGCTTGCACACTTCGGCGGGGCGCGCAGGGGGACGGTCAGGATCCGGGCGCGGGGACGAGGCGCTCGCGGGTGACGTCGGCGAGGGTGCGGCACCCGGTGAGGGCGAGGGTGAGGTCGAGCTCGGCGAGGACGTTGCGCAGGACCTCCTCGACCCCCTCCTGCCCGGCGATCGCGAGGCCGTAGACGTGCGGACGCCCGATGCCGACCGCCGTGGCGCCGAGGGCCAGGGCGACGAAGGCGTCGGCGCCGGAGCGGACGCCGCTGTCGAGGAGGACGGGCAGGTCGGAGCCCGCCGTGCGCAGGGCGTCGACGACGCCCGGCAGCGCGTCGAGCGCCCCGACCGACCGGTCGACCTGCCGCCCACCGTGGTTCGAGACCCACACGGCGTCGACGCCGGCGTCGGCGGCGCGTCGGGCGTCGTCGGGGTGGAGCACGCCCTTCAGCACCACCGGCAGGGAGGTGAGCTCGCGCAGCCGCGGCAGGTCGTCCCAGGTGAGCGAGGGGCGGCTGAAGACGTCGAGGAAGGTCTCGACGGCGGCCCGGGGGACCGGTGACGTGACGTTCTCGCGGGTGCTGCCGGGGTGGTTGCGGCTCATCGAGAGCAGGGTGCGGACGGCGGCCGGGGTCGGGCGCGGCTGCGGCGCGGGCTCGGCGGCGGCCGCCGCGGCCACCCGTCCCTCGACGAGCCGCCGGAAGACCGGGTCGGAGGTGTACTGCGCGATGCCCTCGCCGCGGGCGAACGGCAGGTGCCCGAGGTCGAGGTCGCGCGGGCGCCAGCCGAGGTAGGCGGTGTCGAGGGTGACGACGAGCGCCTCGGCGCCGCAGGCCTCGGCGCGCTGCACGAGGCTGGCGGCGAGGTCGTCGTCGCGGCTCCAGTACAGCTGGTACCAGAAGCCGCTGCCACCGAGGGTCGCCGCGACCTCCTCCATCGGCACCGAGGCCTGGGTGCTGAGCACCGTTGTGACGGAAGCGGATCGCGCGGCTCGGGCGACTGCGAGGTCGGCGTCGCGGTGTGCTGCGGAGAGGACCCCGATGGGCGAGACGAGCAGCGGGCTCGGGTGCCGCCGGCCGAGCAGCTCGACCGACAGGTCGCGCTGCGAGGTGTCGACGAGCATCCGGGGCACGACCCGCCAGCGACCGAAGGCATCCCGGTTCGCGCGGGCCGTCGCCTCGCCCCCGGCCGACCCCGCGACGTAGGCGAACCCTCGGCGCGACATCGTCCGCTCCGCCGCCGCCTCCAGCCGGTCGCCGTCGGTGGGGACGGCCGGTCGGCGCCCGAAGGAGCCCGCCCGGTAGATGGCCGACTGCGCGACCCGCCCGATGCCCTCGGCCACCTGCTCCACCCGTCCCGTCACGACCGCCTGTCTACCCGAAGCGGCCGCTCGGCGGTACCCGGCCGGCGCAGCGCCTCCCGGCCCGTAGGGTGCCGGTGTGCAGCGCTTCCCCTGGGCCCCGTGGGGCCTGCTCCTCGTCGTCCTCGACCTCCGCATCGGGAGCGGCGTCGCCCTGTGGGACGTCCTGCCGGACGTCGTCGGCTACGTCTGGCTCGTCGTGGCGCTCACCGGGGCGCAGGGCGTGGCCCGCGGGTTCGTCCTGGCCCGCTCGGCCGCGCTGGTCGGTGTCCCGGTCTCGCTCGTCACGGGCACGCCGCTGCAGTCGGTGGGCCAGCCGCTGCTCGTCGCGGCCCTCGTCGTCCAGGCCGTGGTCTTCGCGGGCGTGCTCTACGGGCTCGTCACCGGCGTGCAGGAGGCGGCGGCGGGGCATCCCGACGTCCAGCGCTGGGGCCCGCGCCTGCGGGTCGCCGCCCTCGTCGTCGGTGTGCTGTTGCTGCTCGCCGACCCGAGCATCTTCCTCGTGACGAGCGACTCGCCGCTCGCGGCGCCGGTCACCCTCCTCTGGCTGGCCGCGAGGCTCGCCGAGGCCGTCGTCGGGGTCCTCACCGTCGTCATGGTCTTCCGGGTCGCTCGGGCCGGGGCCCTCACCACCGCCTGACCCCCGACGAGGCCCCCGGACCGCGTGGTCCGGGGGCCTCGTCGTGCGGCGGACGGGCTCAGCGCAGGTACGGGATGGCCCGGTCGAGCAGGCCCCGCTCCTTGAGCTCGGCGGCCAGCGGGATCTCGTAGTCGATCCAGCCGGACTGCTTGATGCCCCAGAACGAGGCGTGGTCCGGGCCGTAGCCGAGCAGCTGCTGGTGCAGCGGCGAGAGGTTCTGGAACCACTCGGAGTCCTGGTCGGCGACGTCCTCGTCGAGGGGGCGGATCCAGCGGTAGGTGTAGCCGATGAACATCAGCTTGCGGGTGCGCTCGCTCTTGTTCATCGACCGGCTGTGCCAGATGCGGCGGTCGAAGATGAACGCGTCGCCCGGCTCGAGGCAGACCTCGACGGCGCCCTCGGGCTCGATGATCGGGTCGCCCGGCTTCTCGGGGCGGCCGGCGAGGGTGTTGTTCTTGTGGCTGCCCGGGATGACCTTGGTGTTGCCGTACCCCGGCTCGGAGAGGTCGGTCAGCGCGTAGCAGATCTTCGTCATGAACATCGGGCGGACGTCCATGTCGAGGTCGGAGTTCTGCCGGTACCCGTCCTGGTGCCAGTTCCAGAAGGGCGGCTCGTCCTTCGGGGGGTTGACGTCGATGTGGTTGTGGTGGGTGTAGATGTTCCAGCCCATGTTCCCCCAGATGTAGGGGAAGGTCGTGGGCCAGGTGAGCAGCTCGGGGAAGCGCGGGTCCTTGTGCAGCCAGCCCATGACGTGGATCGACTTGTCGGGGCGCAGCTCGCCGGCGGCCTCCTCCTCGGCGTAGATCCGGTCGACGGCGTCCTCGAAGTACGCGCGGTCCGCCTCGGGCAGCGCGCCCTTGATGACGACGAAGCCGTCACGGTCGTACTGCTCGCGGATCGCCGGGTCGAGCGGCTCGAAGCCCGTGGGGGCGGGCGCGGTCGCGGTCATGCTCGGTAGCTCCTCGGGTCGGGATCACGGTCTCCGGCCAGTCTAGGACCGGTCGCGCGACACGCCGGGAGGCGCCGCTGAGGGCCACCTGTGAGTCGCGCGGTGGCCCGGTGTCAGGTGGCGTAGACGCGCAGCGAGGTGGGGGCCAACGTCACGGCGCCCGACACCGGCTCGTCGTCGGCGCGCGGGCGCTCGTCGGCGCTGTCCCAGAGCAGGCGCGCCGAGGTGCCGTGGGGGAGGGTCACCTCGACCTCCCGGTCGGTGCCGTTGACGACGAGCAGGGCGCCGTCGGGTGCGCCCTCGGCGGGGGCCAGGGCCATCTGGAGCAGCCGGGTGCCCTCGCCGTGCCAGCGGTCGCCCATCGGGAGGCCGTCGGCGGCGTACCACTGGACGTCGAGGGTGCCGTCGTCGTCGACCGGGCGCCCGAGCAGCCAGACCCGGCGGCGCAGCACCGGGAGGGCGCGCCGCACGGCGAGCAGGTGACGGGTCGTCGCGAGCAGGTCCTCCTGCCACGGGGCGAGGCCCCAGTCGAGCCAGGTCACCTCGTTGTCCTGGCAGTAGGGGTTGTTGTTGCCGCCCTGCGTGCGGCCCATCTCGTCGCCGGCGGTGAGCATCGGGACGCCGGAGGAGAGGAGCAGCGTGCCGAGGAGGTTGCGCAGGGCCCGTGAGCGCCGCGCCTGCACGGCGGCGTCGTCGGTCGGGCCCTCGGTGCCGTGGTTCCACGACCCGTTGCCGTTCGAGCCGTCGTTGTTGTCCTCGCCGTTGGCCTCGTTGTGCTTGTGGTCGTAGGACACGAGGTCGGCGAGGGTGAAGCCGTCGTGGGCGGTGACGAAGTTGACGGATGCGGTCGGGCCCCGGTCGCGGGCGCCGAAGAGGTCGCGCGAGCCGGTGAGCCGGGTGGCGAGCTCGCGGGCGTCGTGCGCGGGCTGCCCGTGGGCGGTGGCACGGACGTCCCCGACCCAGAACCGGCGGACGGTGTCGCGGAAGCGGTCGTTCCACTCGAGGAACGGCGGGGGGAACTGCCCGGTGCGCCAGCCGTGCATCCCGAGGTCCCACGGCTCGGCGACGAGCGTGACCCGCGAGAGCACGGGGTCGGTGCGCAGCGCGACGAGGAACGGGTGGTCGGGGTCGAAGTCGTCCCCCCGCCCGCGCCCGAGGGCCACGGCGAGGTCGAAGCGGAAGCCGTCGACGTGGTACTCCTGCACCCAGTGGCGCAGGCTGTCGAGGACCATCCGGCAGACGACGGGGTGGCGCAGGTCGAGGGTGTTGCCGCACCCGGTGACGTCGATGTCGCGGCCGCGCTCGTCGAGGCGGTAGTAGGCCCGCTGGTCGAGACCGCGCCAGGACAGCGACGCACCCGCTCGGGACTGCTCGGCGGTGTGGTTGTAGACGACGTCGAGGATCACCTCGAGCCCGGCCGCGTGGAGCAGCTTGACCATGCCCTTGACCTCGTCGACGACACCCTGGGGGTCGCGGGCCGCGGCGTACGGGGCGTGCGGCGCCATGAACCCGAGGGTGTTGTACCCCCAGTGGTTCGGCATGCCGCGGCGCACGAGGTGCGGCTCGTGGGTGAAGGCGTGGACGGGCAGCAGCTCGACGGCGGTGACGCCGAGCGAGGTGAGGTGCTCGACCGAGGCCGGGTGCGCGAGACCGGCGTACGTGCCCCGCAGGTGCTCCGGGACCCCGGGGTGGAGCATCGTCTGGTTGCGGACGTGGGCCTCGTAGACGACGGTCTCGCTGCGCGAGCGTCCGGGCGGGGTGTCGTCGCCCCAGTCGAAGGCGTGGTCGACGACGACGCCGCGCGGCACCGCCCCGCGGCTGTCGAGGTCCGAGCGCTGCTCGAGCTCGCCGTGCCACGACGCGTCGACCGCGTGCCCGTACACCTCGGGGCCCCACGTGACCCCGCCCTCGAGCGCCCCCGCGTAGGGGTCGAGGAGGAGCTTGGCGGAGTTGTGGAGCAGCCCGCGTTCGGGGTCCCACGGGCCGTCGACGCGCAGCCCGTAGCGCTGCCCGGCGGCCATCCCGGGCACGAACCCGAACCACCAGCCGTGCGCCCGCTCGGCGAGGGCGACGCGGCGCTCGCTCCCGCCGGCCACGTCGCCGGGCTCGAAGAGCGCCACCTCCACGCCGTCGGCGTGCCCGGCGTACACGGCGACCTCGGCGCCGCCCGGGACGAGCGTCACGCCGGGGGGCGGCGGGAGGTCGCGGGACGGCGGCCCGGCGGGGCGCAGGCGGGACGGCACGGCAGGACCCTAGCCCGGCGGACGGGGGCGGCGTGGGGCGGTCGGCGAGGTCGGGACGGTCGGTGGGCTCAGGCGCGCAGCGCCCGGGCGAGCTCGGTGACGTGCTCGACGAGCAGGCCCATGTCGTCGTCGGTGTGGGCGAGCGAGACGAGCCACTGCTCGTCGAGCCCGGGCGGGGTGAGGATGTTGCGGTTGACGCCCCAGAGCCACGACAGCTCGGCCATCGCGAAGTCGGTGGCCTTGTAGTCGCGGTAGGTGCGCACCGGCGTCGTCGACCACGTGACGCAGCCCTTGACCCCGAGCCCGACGGTGTGGGCCGGCAGGGCGTACTCGTCGATGACGTCGTCGATGGCCGAGAGCGCGCGGACGTTGATGGCCTCGGTGTCGGCGAGCGCCTCGCGGGTGCAGATCTCGTCGACGGCCTTGGCGGCCGCCATGACGAGGGGGTTGCCGTTGTAGGTGCCGAAGTGGGCCATCCGGCCGTCGACGACGACCTCCATCACCTCGCGGGTGCCGCCGAAGGCCGCGAGCGGCAGGCCGCCGCCGATCGACTTCGCGAGGGTGATGAGGTCGGGCTTGACGCCGAGCCGCTGCGCGGCGCCGGCGTACCCGGCCGTCAGGCCGGTCTTCACCTCGTCGAAGAGGAGGACGACGCCGTGCTCGTCGCACAGCTGCCGCACCCCCGCGAGGTAGCCGGCGTCGGGGACGACGATCGAGAGGTTCTCGACCACCGGCTCGACGACCATGACGGCGACGTCGCGGCCGTGCTCGCGCAGGACGGCGCCCAGCCGGTCGAGGTCGTTGTAGGGGACGACGTGCACGGTGCCGGCCTCGACGTCGAAGGGCACCTCGGGGACCGGCGCGTCGGCCGGGCCGATGTTCGCCAGGTCGGGCTTGACCGAGACCTGGAGGGCGTCGTAGCCGCCGTGGTAGCCGCCCTCGATCTTCACGACCGCCTTGCGGCCGGTGTAGGCGCGGGCCGCGCGGATGGCGTACATCAGCGACTCGGTGCCGGAGTTCGTGAACCGGATCATGTCGAGCCCGAAGCGCTCGCAGAACCGCTCGCTCATCTCGGTGGCCTGCGGCGACGGGGTGACGAAGAGGGTGCCGGTGTCGGCGAGGGCACGCTGCACGTGCTCGACGACGACCGGGTTGAGGTGGCCGACGAGCATCGCGCCGAAGCCCATCGACAGGTCGAGCATCCGGCGGCCGTCGACGTCGGTGAGCCACGCCCCGCGGGCCGAGGCGACCGAGACGGGGTAGGGGTCCCAGTGCTGGAACGAGGAGGTGACCCCGAGCGGGAGGGTCCGCGCGGCGCGGGTGTTGTGCTCGCCGGACGCGGGGGTGCTCGCCGTGAAGCGGTCCCACTCGGCGGCGAGGAGGGACTCGACCCGGGCCGGATCGACCGGGGTGCTCGTGGCCGGGAGCCGGCGGTAGGTGGCCGGGTCGTGCGTCGGCGTGGTCGTCGTCTCGGTCGCGGTCATCGTCGCTGTCTCCTCGCGAGTCGTGGAATCAGTGGCGGTCGGGCGCCGTCACGCACCATCACGCATCTCTGGCCGCGAATGTACTACCGGATCCATCGCCGCGGCGACCTCGCTCCCGACGAGTGCAGCGCACCCACCCGCCCCTGGCCCCCGGCCGGTGGGTGCCCGTGGCTACCGTGGACCCATGACCGACCCCACCTCGCTGCCCAACTTCCCGCCGCCCGCGAACGAGCACCCGCTGCGCGGCCGGGTCCTCGACGTCCTCGTCGACCTCGGGCTCGCGCCGAACATCGACGGCGACGGGGACGTGGCCTTCACCGTCAACGACCAGCAGCTCTTCGTCCGCTGCACCGAGGGCGACGTCGAGGTCATGCGGGTCTTCGGCCAGTGGCAGATCCAGGACGAGCTGACCGGCGACCGGCTCAAGCTCCACGAGACGTGCAACGAGATCAACCTCCACATGAACCACGTGAAGACCGGCCTCGCGGGCACGACGCTCGTCGTCACCGGCGAGCACGTCGTCACGCCCGGGGCCGACCTCAACGTCCTCGTCCAGGTCTCGATCCAGGTCATCCTCTCCGGCGTGCACCTGTGGCACCAGAGGGTCCTCGGCATCGACCCCGAGACCGGCCAGCCGATCGAGGACGGGCAGTGACCGACCTCGTCCGCCTCGAGGTCGAGGGCGGCATCGGGACCATCCGGCTCGACCGGCCGCCGATGAACGCGCTCAACGCCGAGATCCAGCACGGGCTCGTCGCGGCCTGCCGCGAGGCCGCCGAGCGCCGCGACGTCGCGGCCGTCGTCGTCTACGGCGGCGAGAAGGTCTTCGCCGCGGGCGCCGACATCAAGGAGATGGAGACGATGTCGTACACCGACATGGTCGACCACTCCGCCCTGCTCCAGGACTTCACGAAGGCCCTCGCCGGCCTCCCGAAGCCCACCGTCGCCGCCGTCACCGGCTACGCGCTCGGCGGCGGGTGCGAGGTCGCGCTCGCGTGCGACTGGCGGGTCGCCGCCGACGACGCGAAGCTCGGCCAGCCCGAGATCACCCTCGGCATCATTCCCGGCGCCGGTGGCACGCAGCGCCTCGCCCGGCTCGTCGGGCCGGCGAAGGCCAAGGACCTCGTGTTCTCCGGACGCTTCGTCGACGCGCAGGAGGCGCTGGCCATCGGCCTCGTCGACCGGGTCGTCCCGGCGGCCGAGGTGTACGCCACCGCGCGGGGGCTGGTCGAGCGCTACGTCGGCGGTCCGGCCTACGCCGTGCGCGCGGCCAAGGAGGCCATCGACCGCGGGCTCGAGGTCGACCTCGAGACCGGGCTCGAGATCGAGCGCACGCTCTTCGCCGGCCTGTTCGCCACCCGCGACCGCGCCACCGGCATGCGCCACTTCGTCGACAAGGGCAAGGGCCCGGCGCCGTTCGAGGGCGCCTGAGCGCCGCGGCTCAGGCGCGGGGCGGCGCGAACGTCGACCGGGCGAGGACCGTGCCGGCGGTGTCGAGGACCTCGAAGCCGCCCGCGTCGGCGCGCAGCACCGACGAGTTGAGGTTGCACACCATCGGGCGTGACCCCGTGCCGACGAACTCGCCCGCGGGGTAGCTGCGTCCGTCCTCGCCGAGGACGACGACGCGGTAGCGGTCCCCGGCGTCGAAGCCGCGGGCGCTCAGCCGCACCTCGACCCCCCAGGTGTGCGGGACCACCCCCGCGCTGGCCGTCACCCCCGGCGCGGCCACGGCGACGGGGACGGGCTCGAACGGTCCGGGGGGTGGCTCGGCGAGCCGCACCCCCGTGAGCGTCACGGCCACGGCCACCGCGGCGGCGGCTGCGGCGACACCGGCGGTGCGCCAGGCGGCGGGCCGCCGGGCTCGACGGCCCTCGGCCTCCACGGCGGCACCGACGCGGTCGAGCAGGTCGGCGGGCGGCTCGGCGAGCGCCGGGGCCCGCCCGCGGACGTCGGCCAGCGCGCCGGCCACCGGGGTGAGCTCGGCGAGGTCGGCGCGGCAGGAGGCACAGGTGTCGAGGTGGACCTCGAGGGTCGCCGTGTCCCCGGGGTCCAGCCGGCCGAGCACGTAGGGGCCGATGAGCACCCGGAGCGCCTCGTGGTCGGGACCGTTCGGGGTCCCTTCGTCGTCGGTCATGGCTGCACTCCCATCTCCTCCATCGCGACCCGCAGCGCCTTGAGCCCGTAGAACACCCGGCTGCGGAGGGTGCTCACGGGGATGCCCAGCTCGGCGGCCACCTCGTCGTAGGGACGCCCGACGAGGTAGGTCTGGGTCAGCGCCTCCCGGTGGGCGTCGCCGAGCCGGCCGAGAGCCTCCTCGACGAGCCAGGCGCGGACGAGCGCGTCCCAGTCGTCGGTCGGCGGGGCGTCGCGGGCGAGGGTCTCGTGGTCGGCGAGGGCCCGCAGCCACGGCCGTGCCTCACGGACCCGGTGCAGGTCGATGCAGACGTTGCGGGCGATGCCGAAGAGCCAGGTCCGCAGCGCGGCGACGGCGGGGTCGTAGCGGTCCCGGGCCCGCCAGGCCCGCAGGAAGGTCTCCTGGACCGCGTCCTGCGCGAGCCCGGCATCGCCGAGCGTGCGCAGGGCGAAGCGGTAGAGCTCTCCCCCGTGGGCCGCGTACGCCGCGCGGACCCCCTCCTCCTCGGTGAGGGAGGGGGTCCGCGGTCGGCGGTGCAGCACGGTGGATGGCTCGACGGGTCAGCGGGTCGGGACGGCGAGGTCGTGGACCTGCAGGCCGCGCGGGAAGGAGCCCTCGCGCTCCACCGAGCCACCGAGCAGGTCGACGGCGTAGAGGCCGGCCTTCCCACCGACGGTGAGGGTCGCCCAGCCACGGTTGCGCGTGTCGATGTCGAGGCCGGCGTTCGTGGCGTCGACGCCGAGCGTGCCGGTCGGGGCGAGGCTGCCCGCGTTGGCGGGCGACTGCACGGCGACCTGGTCGAGGGCGACGTCGATGTCGAACAACGTCGTCGCCGTCGTGGCGTCCGTGTCGTTGTTCGTGTACGCGGCGGCGACCACACCGGTGGCCGGCGTCGTCGCCGGGGCGTAGGCCAGCGTGCCGTCGGCGATCGTCGTGCCGCCGGGGTTGACGTCGTGGCGGAGGTTCTGGCCGGTGTCGCTGATGACGCGCAGGCGGTCGGCGGCCGGGTTGAAGTCGACGCCGAAGGAGGTGCCCGAGAGGGCGACCGAGAGCCGGTTGACGAGGGTCGCGGTCGGGGCCTTCTTCCACAGCAGGTGCTGGGTCGGCACGGTGACCGTGTAGACGCCGCCCTTGTTCCCGACCGCGTAGAGCTTGCCGTCGGCGGGGCGCCGGTCGAGCCCGACGAGGGCGGTGTCGCCGGACAGGCCCTTGACCTCGCCGAGCGAGCGGGCGGACTCCGGGCGGTCGAGCCGGAAGCCGACGAGGGTGCGGTCGCCGGAGAGGCCGACCGTCGGGTTGCCGCCGAGGGGGGAGATGGTGGCCGTGGCGGCCGGGGCCATCGGGACGGCCACGGCGAGGCTGAGGGCGCCGGCGGCGACGAGGGTGCGCGTGCGGTTCATCGGGTGCTCCTGTGTCCGGTGGGGGTCTGCCACCCGTGGGTACGGGCACCGACGTCCGCGCGTTGAAGGTCCTCGACCGGTGTTTCGACGCCGCTCGGCGGTCCGGATGTGGGTCGTGGTGCTCAGGCGCGACCGGCCGCTGCGGGGCAGGATCGGGTCGGTGAGCACCCCGACCCGCCGCCGCCTGCCGATCGTGCTGACCGTCGTCGGCGCCCTCGTCCTCGGGCTGGGGGCCGTCGCGACCATCGGGTGGTGCTCGCTCATGGGCTGCACGGTCCTCAGCGAGCCGTTCGAGCCCGACGGGGCGGAGGCCACGCGGGCCCGGGTCCCGGCCCAGCGGGAGGTCGACGCGCTGGCGACCCGCCTGGCCGCCCGGCACGAGGTCCTCGCGAGCACCCGGATGGACGGGTGCTCGACCGGTCAGAACAACTGGAAGGTCAAGGACACCTACTCGCACGAGTGCTCGGTCGGCGCCGCCCGGGTCCTGGCCGTCGCGGCCGACGACGACGCCGTCGCGGGGGCACTGCTCGCCGCGCACCGCGAGCTGCGGGCCGAGGGCTGCGAGAGCGGGGAGGGCCTCGACGCCGTGGAGGCGCAGTACTGGTCGGCCGACAACCCGCTCGTGCAGAGCGAGGGTGCGGCCGCCCTGCCGCGGACCTCGTACACCTGCTCGCCGGACCTCGAGGTCGAGGTGCGGCCGACGTCCGCCCGGGAGGCCGGCGAGGACCCCGGCACCGCGCTCGGGAGCTGGTTCCCCTCGGACGTGACGCTCTCCGGCCGGCCGTTCGGCGCCGAGGACGCCGAGGCCGTGCGCTCCTCCGGTGCGGCGCTCGCCCTCGTGGTCACCGTGTCGAAGGGCTACTACCGCACCGAGTTCTGAGCGTCGGCGCATGACTACGGTGGCCCGGTGGGCACCGACGACACCGCCGAGGAGGCGCTGACCGGAGGCAACGCCTCGGCCGAGGTGGTCCGGGTCGGCGACACCGTGCGCAAGCCGTGGCTGCCGACGTCCGCGCGCACCGTCGCCTACCTCGAGGCGCTGCGGACGCGCGGGCTCGACGTCCCCCGCACCCACGGGCGCGACGAGCGCGGCCGGCTCGTCCTCGACTTCGTCCCCGGAGACCTCGCGATGCACCACGGGCCGCTCGACCCGGTGCTGCTCGGCCGCGTCGGGGCCCTCGTCCGACGGATCCACGACGCGAGCGAGGGCCTTCCGGTGCCCGACGACTGGGAGGTCCTCCTCCCGGCCGACCACCCGGACCTGCTGTGCCACAACGACCTCGCGGCCTGGAACCTCGTCATCGACGGCGACCGGCTGGTCTTCATCGACTGGGACGGGTCCGGACCGAGCACCCGCCTCTGGGACCTCGCGTACGCGGCCGTCTCGTTCGGCCACCTCTTCGCCGGCGAGGACCCCGACGCCGCGGCGGCCCGTCTCGCCGCGTTCGTCGACGGCTACGGCGCCGACGGCCCGCTGCGCGCCGCCCTGCCCCTCACGATGGCCCGGCGGGCCGGCGCGATGCGCGACCTGCTGCTCCGCTCACACGCCACGGGTCGCGAGCCGTGGGCCTCGATGCACACCGCCGGCCACGGGGCGCACTGGCGCGACGCCACCGCCTGGGTCGCGCGCCACGAGGCGCTCTGGGCCGGTGCGCTCGGGAGCGGGCCGGGCTCGACAGGGTGGTGACCGTCACGCCACCTCGGTGGTGAACGAGCGCTCACCGGCTGAGAGGATGGACGCCGACGCGCGCCGGGAGCCCTGGCGCGAGACCACCGACCGAAGGAAAGAGGACGAGGCACGCATGAACATCGTCGTCTGCGTCAAGTACGTCCCGGACGCACAGTCCGAGCGGACGTTCCAGGAGTCCGACAACACCGTCGACCGTGCCGTCGACGGCCTGCTCAGCGAGCTCGACGAGTACGCCGTCGAGGAGGCCCTGAAGATCGTCGAGGCCGCCGGCGAGGGCGAGGTCACCGTCGTGACCGTCGGCCCCGGGGCCGCCGCCGACGCGCTGAAGAAGGCTCTCCAGATGGGCGCCGACAAGGGCGTCCACGTCCAGGACGAGGCGCTGCACGGCTCCGACGCCGTCGCCACCTCGCTCGTCCTCGCCAAGGCCGTCGAGAAGGCCACCGACGGCAGCCCCGAGCTCGTGCTCACCGGCATGTCCTCGACCGACGGCGTCATGGGGGTCGTCCCCGCGATGCTCGCCGAGCGCCTCGGCCTGCCGCAGGTCACGTACGCCTCCGAGCTGACCGTCGGCGACGGGAAGGTCACCATCCGCCGCGACGGCGACACCGCCTCGGAGACCATCGAGGCCTCGCTGCCGGCGCTGGTCTCGGTCACCGACCAGATCAACGAGCCGCGCTACCCCTCGTTCAAGGGGATCATGGCCGCGAAGAAGAAGCCGGTCGAGGCGTGGTCGCTGGCCGATCTCGGTGTCGACGCCGGCGACGTCGGCCTCGACGCCGCGTGGACCGCGGTCGTCTCGTTCGCCAAGCGCCCGCCGCGCGAGCAGGGCCAGCTCGTCACCGACGAGGGCGACGGCGGCACCAAGCTCGCCGAGTTCCTCAGCGCCCAGAAGTTCCTCTGAGCCAGCCCGACCCGGACCAGGAGCACAGACCCATGGCAGAAGTACTCGTCCTCGCCGACCACGCCGGGGGCCGCCTGCGGAAGGCGACCGCCGAGCTGCTCACGCTCGCCCGCCGCCTCGGCGAGCCCTCCGCGGTGCACGTCGGACCCGGTGCCGACACCGCGCAGAAGACCTACGCGAAGTACGGCGCGCACAAGGTGTACGTCGTCGACGACGCCGACGCGGGCTCGTACCTCGTCGCGCCGCAGGCCGAGGTGCTCGCCCAGCTCATCGAGAAGGTCTCTCCCGCAGCCGTGCTCATCCCGAGCAACGCGGCCGGCAAGGAGATCGCCGCGCGCCTCGCCATCAAGAGCGGGTCGGGCCTCATCACCGACGCCGTCGACGTGCGCGCCGGCGACGACGGCGCCCCCGAGACGACGCAGTCGGTCTTCGCCGGCTCGTACACCGTCACGGCGAAGGTCACGACCGGCACCCCGATCATCTGCGTCAAGCCGAACTCCGCGGCCATCGAGGCCTCCCCGGAGGCCGGAGCGGTGGAGTCCGTCGACGTGACGATCAGCGACGCCGCCAAGGCCGCGAAGATCACCGACGCCCAGCCGAAGAAGGCCACCGGGCGCCCCGAGCTCACCGAGGCGGCCATCGTCGTCTCCGGCGGCCGCGGCACCGGCGGCGACTTCTCGCCGGTCGAGGAGTTCGCCGACAGCCTCGGCGCCGCGGTCGGTGCGAGCCGGGCGGCGGTCGACGCGGGCTGGTACCCGCACAGCAACCAGGTGGGCCAGACCGGCAAGCAGGTCTCGCCGCAGCTCTACGTCGCGGCGGGCATCTCCGGGGCCATCCAGCACCGGGCCGGCATGCAGACCTCGAAGACGATCGTCGCCGTCAACAAGGACGAGGAGGCGCCGATCTTCGAACTCGTCGACTTCGGCGTCGTCGGCGACCTCTTCTCGGTGCTGCCGCAGGCCACGGCCGAGGTCAAGAAGCGCAAGGGCTGACCGACCCCCGCTTTCCCCGACTTTGTGGGGAGCCGTCCGCCGACACGCCGCCCCGACGGCGCTTCGGGCGGCTGCGGCCCCACAGAGTCGGGGTCGGTGGCTACCGTCGGGGGATGGGGAGCACGCCGCACCTGCTGCACACCGTCATCGACACCCCGGACGTGCGGGGCAGCGCCGAGTTCTGGCGCGAGCTGCTCGGGCTGGTCTACCGGCCCGGTGACGAGCCGCCGGTCGACGGCTCGGCGGACGACGCCGACTGGCTCGTGCTCACCGAGGCCGACGGCACCCGCCGGCTGGCCTTCCAGGAGGTGCCCGAGCTGACGCCGACCACCTGGCCGAGCCACGACGTGCCGATGCAGCTGCACCTCGACCTCACCGTCGCCGACGTCGAGGACCTCGAGCGGCAGCGGGAGCGGGCCGAGGCGCTGGGGGCCCGTCTGCTGTTCGACCGCACCGACGACCCGGACGAGCCGCTGTACGTCCTCGCCGACCCGGCGGGGCACCCGTTCTGCCTGTTCCCCGGCTGAGCGGGGACCGGGGGACCCGGGGCCGAAACGTAGACTCGGACCTCGTGACCCACTACCTCGACCACGCGGCGACGACGCCGATGCTGCCCGCCGCGGTCGAGGCGTTCGTCGAGTCGGCGGCGCGGGTCGGCAACGCCTCGTCGCTGCACACCTCGGGGCGGGCGGCGCGCAAGGTGGTCGAGGAGTCGCGCGAGCGCATCGCCGCCGCGCTCGGGGCCCGTCCCTCCGAGGTCGTCTTCACCTCCGGCGGCACCGAGGCCGACAACCTCGCGGTCAAGGGGGCGTGGGCGGCCCGCCGCGACGCCGACCCCCGACACACCCGCCTCGTGGTCAGCGGCATCGAGCACCACGCCGTGCTCGACCCCGTCGAGTTCCTCGTGGGGTCCGAGGGTGCGGCCGTCTCCTGGCTCGAGCCCGACCGCTGCGGGCACGTCGCCGTCGACGACCTGCGGGCCGTCCTCGCCGAGCACCCGGACGACACCGCGCTCGTCAGCGTCATGTGGGCGAACAACGAGGTCGGCACCGTGCAGCCGGTCGTCGAGCTGGCCGCCACGGCCCACGAGCGCGGCGTGCCGTTCCACACCGACGCCGTCCAGGCGCTCTCGCACCTGCCCGTCCGCTTCGACGACTCCGGCGCCGACCTCATGTCGGTGACGGCGCACAAGATCGGGGGACCGGTCGGGGTCGGCGCGCTGCTGGCCCGCCGCGACGCCACCCTCGTGCCGCAGCTGCACGGCGGCGGGCAGGAGCGCCAGGTGCGCAGCGGGACCCTCGACGTCGCCGGCATCCACGCCTTCGCCGTCGCGCTCGACGAGACCGTCGCCACCCGCGACGTCGAGGCCAAGCGCGTGCTGGCGCTGCGCGACCGGCTCGTCGAGGGGGCGCTCGCGCTCGACCTCGGCATCACGGTCAGCGGCTGCTGGCGCGCCGGCGACGGGGCCGGGCGCCTGCCGGGCAACGCGCACCTGCTCGTGCCCGGCTGCGAGGGCGACTCGCTCCTCTACCTCCTCGACGCCGCCGGGGTCGAGTGCAGCACCGGCTCGGCCTGCCAGGCCGGCGTGCCGCAGCCGAGCCACGTCCTCCTCGCGATGGGCCACGGCGAGGCCGAGGCGCGCGGTGCGCTGCGGCTCTCCCTCGGCCACACCTCCACCGACGCCGACGTCGACGCCGTCCTCGCCGCCCTCCCCGGGGTCGTCGAGCGTGCCCGGCGGGCCGGGGGGTTCTCCTGATGCGGGTCGTCGCGGCGATGTCCGGCGGCGTCGACTCCGCGGTCGCGGCCGCCCGCGTGCTCGACGCCGGGCACGAGGTCGTCGGGGTCCACCTGGCGCTGTCGCGGTCCGCGGCCACCCTGCGCGACTCGGCCCGGGGGTGCTGCACCATCGAGGACGCCGGCGACGCCCGGCGGGTCGCCGACCGGCTCGGCATCCCGTTCTACGTCTGGGACCTCGCCGAGCGCTTCGAGCGCGACGTCGTCGACGACTTCGTCGCCGAGTACGCCGCGGGGCGCACGCCCAACCCGTGCCTGCGCTGCAATGAGTCGATCAAGTTCGCCGCGCTCCTCGACCGGGCCGTGGCGCTCGGCTTCGACGCCGTCGCCACCGGCCACTACGCGCAGGTGGTCGACGGGCCGGACGGCCGCGAGCTGCACCGCGCCGTCGACCCCGCGAAGGACCAGTCCTACGTGCTCGGCGTCCTCGACGCCGAGCAGCTGGCCCGCTCGTTCTTCCCGCTCGGCGACACGACGAAGGACGGGGTGCGGGCCGAGGCCGCCGAGCGCGGCTTCGCGGTCGCCCGCAAGCCGGACAGCCACGACATCTGCTTCATCCCCGACGGCGACACCCGCGGCTTCCTCGCGCGCCGGCTGGGGGAGCGGCCCGGCGAGCTCGTCGACGCCGTGTCGGGCGAGGTGGTCGGCGAGCACGCGGGGGCACACGGCTTCACGGTCGGGCAGCGCCGGGGCCTCGGCATCGAGCGCTCGCGGCTCGACGGCGACCCGCGCTACGTCGTCGAGGTCGACGCGCCCGCCAACCGGGTGCTCGTCGGCACGGCGGACCTGCTCGGCGTCGATGTCGTCGCGGGGGAGCACCTGCGGTGGTGCGGGCCGGCCCCGGCCGGGGAGGTGTCCGTCGGCGCCCAGCTGCGGGCGCACGGCACCGAGGTGCCCGCCACTGCCCGGGTCGCCGGGGAGGGCGTGGAGGTCCGGCTCGCCGAGCGGGTGCGCGGTGTCGCGCCGGGGCAGTCGGTCGTGCTCTACGACGGCTCGCGCGTCGTCGGGTCCGCGACGATCACCGGGACCGGGCGTGCCGCCTGAGACCGGCGACCGCCTCGCCGCCGAGCGCACGGAGCTGCTCGACCGGCTGACGGGCATGGAGCAGGACATGGCGCGGCTCGTCGCGGCGTCTTTGGACTCGAACGCCGACGACGAGCACGACCCCGAGGGGCAGACCATCGCCTGGGAGCGGTCCCAGCTCGCCGCGCTGACCGACGGTGTGCGCACCCACCTCGCCGAGCTCGACGACGCCCTCGCCCGCGTCGCCGAGGGCACCTACGGCACCTGCGCGGTCTGCGGGGAGCCGATCGCGGAGGGTCGCCTCGAGGCCCGGCCCACCGCCCGCACCTGTGTGCAGCACGCCGGCGCACCCGTCGACCGGAATAGTTGAACCGTCAACTACTGTTGGACGCCGTGACCCTCCACCGCGGAGGACGACCACCGAGGAGCGTGAACGACATGCCAGCCGTGACCGTCGAGAACATCCTGACCCTGCCCCGGGTCACCGAGCCCGGCGTCGAGGCCGTCTCGCGCCCCGTGCGCTCGATCACCACCGCTCCCCAGGGCTTCGAGGGGGAGGGCTTCCCGGTGCGCCGCGCGTTCGCCGGCGTCGACCTCGCCGTGCTCGACCCGTTCATCCACATGGACCAGATGGGTGAGGTCGAGTACGCGCCGGGCGAGCCGAAGGGCACCGCGTGGCACCCGCACCGCGGCTTCGAGACCGTCACCTACATCATCGACGGCACCTTCGAGCACCGTGACAGCACCGGCGGCGGCGGCACGATCACCAACGGCGACACGCAGTGGATGACGGCCGGCTCCGGCCTGCTGCACATCGAGGTGCCGCCGGAGTCTCTCGTGCTGTCCGGTGGGCTCTTCCACGGCCTCCAGCTGTGGGTGAACCTGCCGAGCCACCAGAAGATGTCGCCGCCGCGCTACCAGGACATCCGCGGCAACGACGTCGCCCTGCTCTCCAGCCCCGACGGTGGCGCGCTGGTGCGCGTCATCGCCGGCGAGCTCGACGGCCACGAGGGCCCGGGCATCACGCACACGCCGATCGTCGCGCTGCACGTCACCGTGGCGCCGGGCGCGCGGGTGCGGCTGCCGTGGAACCCCGGCTACAACGCGCTCGTGTACGCGCTCAACGGCAAGGGCTCGGTCGGGCCCGACCGTCGGCCGCTGCGGATGGGGCAGTTGGCGGTGCTCGGCGGCGGCGACGTCGTCGAGGTCGGCGCCGACGAGAGCCAGGAGTCGCGCAGCCCGAGCCTGGACCTCTACATCCTCGGCGGGCGCCCGATCCGCGAGCCCGTCGCGGCGTACGGCCCGTTCGTCATGAACACCCGTGAAGAGCTGGTGCAGGCCTTCGAGGACTTCCAGGCCGGCCGGCTGGGGACCATCCCCGCCGAGCCGCACCCGGGGCACGACGTGCTCTGAGACCGGACGCCAGGACGCCCCCGCCACCGTGAGGTGGCGGGGGCGTCGGCGTCCGAGGTCGCACGGACGACGCGGAAGTCGGCTGATGACGTGGATACATCCGCGTCACCAGCCGGTTTCCCCGTCACCACCGTGACGGCGCGGGCGCTCGGCGTCAGTGGCCGCGGTTGCGGGGGTGCTGTCGGGCCCGCCGCTCGTTGCCGCGGCGGTAGTTGCCGGTGAGCCGGGCCATCAGCTCCTGGGGGTCGCCGCGCTCGACGTCGTCGAGGAAGTCGCGGGCCCGGGACCCGCGCAGGACGGTGGCGACGCGCCCGTGGTGGCTGACGACCACCTCGTCGCCGCGCTCGCGCCACGTGAAGCCCTCCGGACCGGCCATGCCCGTCAGCCTAGGCGGGCGGGCCGGCAGCCGCCCGGTGGTTCCGGGTGTCACCTCCACGCGAGAGGATGACCCCCGTGACCCTGGCCATGCGTCCGTCGTGCGAGTGCTGCGACCTCGACCTCCCGCCCGACGCCGTCGGTGCCGTCGTCTGCTCCTTCGAGTGCACCTTCTGCTCCGGGTGCGCCGAGCACCTCGGCCGTGAGTGCCCGAACTGCGGCGGCCAGCTGATGCCGCGGCCGACCCGCACCGGTGACGCCCTGCGCCGCCACCCCGCGTCCACCGAGCGGATCGTCCGCGACGAGCCCTGTCCCGGACGGGGATACGCCGGGGGCGCGGCACCGGTCCAGCGCCTCACCCGCAAGCCCGAGCGCGGCACCGCCGACCGGGCCGCCCTCGACGCCCTCCTCGACGACGTGCTCGCCGGCACCCTCGCCACGGTCGTCGACGGCCGGCCGTGGTGCGTCCCGATGCTCTTCGCGCGCGACGGCGACCGCGTCCTGCTCCACGGCTCCACCGGGGCCGGGGCGCTGCGCCAGGTGGCCGCCGGGGCCCCGGCCGCCCTCACCGTCGTCGCCGTCGACGGGCTCGTCGTCGCGCACACGACCTTCGAGTCCTCGGCCAACTACCGCTCGGCCGTGCTCCACGGCGAGCTCGTCACCCTCGATGACGCCGACCGCGAGCGGGCCCTCGACGTCCTCTCCGAGCGGCTCGTGCCGGGTCGCACCGGTGAGGTCCGCCCGATGACCCGCCGCGAGCAGGTGGCCACCCTCGCGATGGCGTTGCCCATCACCGACGGGCGGTGGGTCCTCAAGGCCCGCTCGGGCGGCCCCGGCGAGCCCGACGAGGAGACGACGGCGTGGACCGGCGTCGTGCCGTTCCGTACCGTCGCGGGCGACCCCGAGCCCGCGCCGCACGCCCTCGCGACCGGTGCCCCGGTGCCGGCCTCGGTCACCGGCCTCGTCGAGCGGTGGCGCCGGTGAGCGCCCCGACCCCGGTGCGTGCCACCGGGATCGGCTCGTGGCCGGGCAGCTCGGCGCGTGAGGCCGTCCGGACCGTGCGCGACCTGCTGCTCGACGGCGACGGGGTCGGCCTCCCGTTCCTCCCCGAGACCCCCGGACGCGGGCCGGGCTCGGAGATGGTCGGGCGCGCGGCGGGGATGCTCGTCGACCTCGCGGTCGACCTCCAGCCGAGCGGCTGGCGCCTCGTCGACCGGCCGGGGCGCGACGCCGCCCGCACGGCGGCCCTGCTGCGCGAGGACCTCGACGAGCTCGCCGAGGCCTACGACGGCTACACCGGGCCGCTCAAGGTCCAGGTGTGCGGGCCGTGGACCCTCGCCGCCACCCTCGAGCTGACCCGGGGTGAGCGGGTCGTCACCGACCCCGGCGCCGCGGCCGACCTCGCGGCCTCGCTCGTCGAGGGCGTGGCCGCGCACGTCGCCGACGTCCGTCGCCTCGTCCCGGGCGCCGAGGTCGTCCTCCAGGTGGACGAGCCGGCGCTTCCGGCCGTCCTCGAGGGGTCGCTGCCCACCGCGTCCGGCTACGGGCGGGTGCGCTCGGTCGACCCCCAGGTCGTCGCCGGCACCCTCCGGGACGCCCTCGCCGGCCACGACGGCCCGACCGTCCTCCACTCGTGCCACCCGCGCGCGCCCCTCCCGCTGCTGCGTTCCACCGGGGCCGGGGCGCTCGCCCTCGACCTGACGGCCGCCTCACCGACCCGCTGGGAGTCGGTGGCCGCCACGCTCGAGGCCGGCACCGGCCTGTACGCCGGGGTGCTCGCCACCGACGGGTCGACGTCCGACACCACCGCGGTGCGGACCGTCCTCGAGGGGCTCGAGCGCGCCGGGCTGGCCACCGCCGACGCGCACGGGCTCGTCGTCACGCCGGCCTGCGGGCTCGCCGGACTCACACCGGAGGGGGCCCGGACCGTTCTGCGCACGGCGCTCGACACCGCGCGCCGTCTCGTCGAGGAAGTGGGTCCCTGATGGCGCAGCCGCGTGTGCCCTGGCAGGTCAAGTTCGTCGCGCTCGTGCTCATCTGGGGCTCGAGCTTCCTCCTCATGAAGGTCGGCCTCGAGTCGCTCGCGCCCGTGCAGATCTCGGCCCTGCGCATCCTCACCGGCGCGGTGGTCGTCACCGGCCTGCTGCTGGCGGGCGGTGGCCGGCTGCCAGCCGGGGCGCGGGTCTGGGGGCACGTGCTCGTCTGCGGGTTCTTCCTCGCCGCCCTGCCGTTCACGCTCTTCGCGCTGTCCGAGACCCGCGTCTCGTCGGCGCTCGCCGGCATCGGCAACGCCGCGACGCCCATCGCGACCGTGCTCGCGACCCTGGCCATCCTCCCCGGGGCCCGGGCCACGGGGCGCCGCCTCGTCGCGGTCGGGGTCGGGTTCGTCGGTGTCGTGACGATCATGCAGCCGTGGACGAGCACCGAGGGCCCCGACCTCGTCGGCTTCTCGATGGCCCTCGCCGGCGGGGCCAGCTACGGCATCGGCTGGACCTACAACCGCCGCTTCCTCGCCGGCGCCGACCTCGGCGGCCTCGCGATGCCGGCCGCGACGCTGCTCACCGGGCTCGGCCTCATGGTGCCGGTGACCGTCGGCTGGGCGGCGACGACGCCGGAGGGCCTGGCCGCCGTCACGGCGCACGCCCCGGCCGCCGACGGGCCGGCGTGGCTCCCGCTGCTCTGCGTCCTCGCCCTCGGGGTCGTGGGGACGGGCTTCGCCTACGTCCTCCAGTTCGACGTGGTGCGCGGCGCGGGACCGATCGTCGGCTCGACGATCACCTACCTCATCCCGGTCGTGTCGGTGCTGCTCGGCGTCCTCGTCCTCGGCGAGCACCTCGGCACCTGGCAGCTCGTCGGCTTCGCGGTGGTCCTCGCGGCCGCCTGGGTGGTCAACCGCAACCCGCGCTCACCCGAGGCGGTCGTCACCCGGGCCCGGGAGCGCGCCGCCCGCGTGTGACTCCTCGAGCGCCACGGCGGCCCGTCGCCAGGAGCGCTGGGCCAGCAGGCCGGCGACCACCGAGAGCAGCCCCATGACGACGAGCCCGACGGTGAGCGGGGTCAGCCCCTTGCCGGGGCCGCCGTCGAAGCGCCACGGCGCGGCGACGAAGACCCCGCCGGCGAGCCCGAGCCCCCCGACGACGATGACGGGGTCCCACCCGGAGGGCCGGCGGAGCTGGATCCGCCAGCCCGCCACCGCGATCCACACGAAGAGCGCGACCGCGACGACGCCCATCGGGACGAGCAGCAGGCGGACGACCGTGGGCGGGTCGTCGGCGCCGGGGTCGAGGGTCAACCGGGCCGCGTAGCCGATGACGAGGAGCAGCACGACGCCCCAGACCATCGCCAGGCCGAGCCCGGTGGCGCGCCACAGGTCGGCGGCGCGCACCTCCTCCTCGACCGGACCGTGCTCGTCGGTCATCGTCGGGTCCGTCGTGCGGCGGGGGAGCCCCGGCCTCACTCGGCGGGCGCGTGGACCTCGCGCCGGAGGATCTTCCCGGTGGGGCCCTTCGGGAGCGCGTCGACGACCCAGACCGTGCGGGGGTACTTGTACGCGGCGATGCGCTCCTTCGTGAACGCGATGATGTCGTCGGTGCTGGCGGTGGCGCCCTCGCGCAGCGCGACCGCTGCGCCGACCTGCTCGCCGTACAGCTCGTCGGGGATGCCGACGACCGCGACCTCGAGGACGTCGGGGTGGGTGTAGATGACCTCCTCGACCTCGCGCGGGTACACGTTCATCCCGCCGCGCAGGATCATGTCCTTCTTGCGGTCGACGATCGTGAAGTAGCCCTCGTCGTCCATCGTCGCGAGGTCACCGGTGCGGAACCAGCCGTCGGGGATGGCCTCGGCCGTGGCCTCCGGCTTGTTCCAGTAGCCCTTCATGACGTTGTCGCCGCGGATGGCGATCTCGCCGACCTCGCCGTGCGGCACCTCCTTGCCGTCGAGGTCGACGCAGCGCATCTCGCAGCCGGGGATGGCCAGCCCGATGGTGCCGGGCTTGCGCTCCTTGTCGGGCATGTTGAAGCTCGCGACGGGGCTGGTCTCGGACAGGCCGTAGCCCTCGAGGATGACGCACCCGAACTTCTCCTCGAAGGAGCGCATCACCTCGAGCGGCATCGCGGACCCGCCGCTGGCGCAGGTGCGCAGGCTGCTGGCGTCCATCCCGTCGCTGCTCGGGTGGTTGAGGATCGCGGCGTACATCGTCGGCACGCCCTGCATGATCGTGACCCGCTCCTTCTCGATGACCTCGACGGCCGCCTGCGGGTCGAAGCGGGGGATGAGGGCGAGGCTCGCGCCGGCGATGGTGGCCGCGTTGAGCCCGACGACGAGGCCGAAGACGTGGAACAGCGGCAGGCAGCCCATGACGACGTCGTCGGAGGTCATCTCCTGGATGACCTTGGCCGAGCGCATCGCGTTGAGGTGGATGTTGCTGTGCGTCAGCTCGGCGCCCTTGGGGCGGCCGGTGGTGCCCGAGGTGTAGAGGATGATCGCGGTGTCGTCGTCCTCGCGCGGGCTCGGCTCGGCGACGGGGGCACCGCCCTCGAAGTCCTCGGGGCCCATCGCGCCGGTGGTGACGACGCGCGTGCCGCTGTTCGCGGCACCCTTGGTGGCCTCCTCGACGAAGTCGGGCCACACGAAGGCGATCTTGGCGCCCGAGTCCGTGAAGAAGTAGTCGATCTCACCGGCCTTGAGGAGCGGGTTCATCGGCACGACGATGCCGCCGGCGAGCAGGATCCCCCAGTACACGACGGGGAAGGCCGGGACGTTGGGCAGGATGATCGCGACGCGGTCGCCCGGCTGGATGCCGTTCTCGCGCAACGTCCCCGCGACCTTCGCAGCCATCCCGTGCAGCTGGGCGTAGGTGACTCCCTGGCCGTTGACGCGCAGCGCGTCCTTCTCGGGCAGCTCGGCGGCGGTGGTCGTCAGGTTGGTCGCGAGGTTGGTCATCGGTGCTCCTGGTGTCCGGCGTCGGTGACGGTCTGGGCCCATCCTCACCCGTGCGGGCGGTCGGGCGCCAGACTTCGCGACGGTCGGCACGCCCGCGGCGCGACGGGGGTCAGGCGTCGGAGCCGCGGAGCACGGCGCTCATCCGCTTGCCGCGGGCGACCTCGTCGACGAGCTTGTCCATCCAGCGGATCTTCTGCATGAGCGGGTCCTCGACCTCCTCGACCCGGATGCCGCAGATGCTCCCGGTGATGAGCGAGGCGTTCGGGTTCATCGCCGGCGCCTCGGCGAAGAAGGTCTCGAGGTCGACCCCGGTGTCGAGGGTGCGGCGCAGGCCGGCCTCGTCGTAGCCGGTGAGCCAGCAGATGACGCGGTCGACGTCCGCGGGGTCGCGTTCCTTGCGCTCGGCCTTGGCGACGTAGTGCGGGTAGATGCTCGCGAACGGCGTGCCGAAGATGCGGTGCCCGGCCACGGTGCCTCCTCGAGTGGGTCGACGGGTGAGTGCAGCCTACGAGCACGCGGCAGCGGGTCGGTGGCGCGTCCCGGCCTGCCATCATCGTGGTCATGGAACGCGTCCTCGGCATCGGCGGCTGGTTCCTGCGCGCCGACGACCCCGCGGCGCTGGCCGCCTGGTACCGGGAGGCGCTCGGGCTGGACGCCGACGAGCAGGGCGTCTGGACGCAGGAGAGCGGGCCCACGGTCTTCGCCACCTTCGACGCCGACACCGAGCACCTCGGCGACCGTCGACAGGGGATGATGCTCAACCTCCGCGTGCGCGACCTCGACGCGATGCTCGTCCAGCTGCATGCGGTCGGCGCCACCGTCGACGACCACGTCGAGGAGATGGACGGCGTCGGACGGTTCGGCTGGGTCACCGACCCCGAGGGCAACCGCCTCGAGCTCTGGCAGCCCGCGTGAGCGCAGCGGTGCTGGCGGCCGAGGACGCCGCCGCCCTCGTCGAGGGGCTGCTCGACGCCGGGGTCCGATGCTGGGTCATGGGCGGGTGGGGCGTCGACGCGCTCCTCGGGTACGCCACTCGACCCCACCACGACCTCGACCTGTTCGTCGCCGTCCACGACCTCCCGGCGGCCGTCGACCGGCTGCGTGACCTGGGGTTCGTCCGCGCCCACGAGTGGGAGGAGAACCGAACGGTCGCGGTGCGGGAGCGGCTGTGCGACACCGCGTTCGTCGAGCGCCACCCGGACGGCCGCGAGGTCGACGTGCACGGCCTGCACGTGGGTGCCGGGCGGGCTCGTCCCGCCGCGGCCGACCCGTGGGACCTCCCCGACGGGGCGCTCGACGCGGTCGGCGAGATCGCCGGTCGGCCGGTGCCCTGCGTCACGGCCGACGCGCAGCGCGCGCTGCACCGGGGCTACGAGCTCCCCGGCACGCACCTCGAGGACCTGCGCCGGCTGGCCGCCCTCGCGACGCCGCCCCGGTGGACGGACACCGCGGAGGGCTAGCCTCGCGACGGTGATCAGCGCCGACGAGCTCCTCGTGTACTGCGACGCCGCCCTCGACGAGTACGCGGCGATCTGCCGCGAGCTCGGGGACGACCTCGTCAGTTCCCGACCCGACGGGTTGCCGTCGGCCAACAGCGCGTTCGCGCTCGTCACGCACGTCGCGGGGGTCATGGCCCGGTGGGGGAGGACCGTCAACCGCGGCATCGTCGTGCCCCGCGACCGGGCGGCCGAGTTCGTCGCGACGGGAACCGTCGAGGAGGCGCTGGCCGTCCTCGAGGCCGCCCGGGCCCGGTTCCACGAGGACGTCGCCGCCACCGCGTTCCGCGAGCCGCCGGCGAACCCGCACGCGGACTGGCCGGAGCCGGGGTACGAGACGCAGGGCGGCATCCTGCTCCACGTCTACGAGGAGCTCGCCCAGCACCTCGGCCAGCTCGAGGTGACCCGCGACCTGCTCGTGGCGCACCGGGGCCGGGCCGACCACGCGCGCTAGGGTCCTGCGGACGGGGGCGGAGGGGCCGCTTCCGGAGGGAGATGCAGATGTTCGGCCTCGGCCACGTCCTGAGCACGCTGCTCCAGCTGCTCCACGTCCTGCCGCCGCTCGTCGGCCTGGTGGTCGTGGCGCGGATCCGCACGACCCAGCGGTGGCGCACCTTCGCCCTGACGTCGTTCGGGCTCGGGGTCCTCCTCGCCCTGGCCTCGGTCGGGCTGAGCCTCGGTCTCGCGTACGCCTACCGCCTCGGGTTCCCCTACACGGCGCTCGGTCTCGTCTCCACCCTCCTGTCGCTGCTGTCGCTCGCCGCCGCGGGCCTCGGGGTGGCCGCGGTCGTCGCCGACCGCGCCTCCGACGCGCCGGCGCCCGGCCCCGTGGCCCCCTACCCGACGGCATCGGTCCCTCCGCAGGGCTGAGGGCCACCGGGCGTCGGTGGCGTGCGGCAGGATTGGCGCGTGAGCGAGACCTCCACCGACCCCGCAGCGCAGGAGCCAGCCGACGCCGTCCCGGACGACGTCCGGCACGAGTGGGAGACCCTCGCCGAGGAGGCGCGCGGGCACCAGTTCGCGTACCACGTGCGCGACGCCCCGACCGTCAGCGACGGCGAGTACGACCTCCTCATGCGGCGGCTCAACGCCATCGAGGACGACCACCCCTCGCTGCGCACACCGGACAGCCCCACCCAGCAGGTCGGTGGCGCGGTCTTCTCCACCGAGTTCCAGGCCGTCGACCACCTCGAGCGGATGCTCAGCCTCGACAACGCGTTCTCCACCGACGAGATGCTCGAGTGGAGCGCCCGGGTGACCCGCGACGCCGGCGGTGCCGAGCTGCACTACCTCTGCGAGCTGAAGATCGACGGGCTGGCCGTCAACCTCCTCTACGAGAAGGGGCGACTGACGCGGGCCCTCACCCGTGGTGACGGGCGCACCGGCGAGGACGTCACCCTCAACGTGCGCACCGTGCGCGGCATCCCCACCGAGCTGGCCGGCACGACGAAGCATCCTGTGCCCGACCTCGTCGAGGTGCGCGGCGAGGTCTACTTCCCCATCGAGGCCTTCGGCGAGCTCAACGCCCAGCTCGTCGAGGCCGGCAAACCGCCGTACGCCAACCCGCGCAACACGGCGGCAGGATCGTTGCGGCAGAAGGACCCTCGCGTCACCGCCAGCCGCGAGCTGCGGATGCTCGTCCACGGCCTCGGCAAGCGCGAGGGGTTCGACCTCACCCGCCAGAGCGAGGCCTACGCCGCGCTCGAGGCGTGGGGCCTGCCCGTGTCCAGCCACTTCCGGGTCGTCGACACCATCGAGGAGGTCAACGCCTTCATCGCGCACACGGGCGAGCACCGCCACGACGTCGAGCACGAGATCGACGGCGTCGTCGTCAAGATCGACGAGATCTCGGTGCAGCGCCGGCTCGGCTCCACGTCGCGCGCGCCGCGGTGGGCCATCGCCTTCAAGTACCCGCCCGAGGAGGTCAACACCAAGCTCCTCGACATCCAGGTCAACGTCGGGCGCACCGGCCGGGTCACGCCCTTCGGCGTCATGGCCCCGGTCGTCGTCGCCGGGTCCACCGTCGAGCGGGCCACCCTCCACAACGCCACCGAGGTGGTCCGCAAGGGCGTGCTCATCGGCGACACGGTCGTCCTGCGCAAGGCCGGTGACGTCATCCCCGAGATCCTCGGCCCGGTCGTCGACCTCCGCGACGGCACCGAGCGCGAGTTCGTCATGCCGACGGAGTGCCCGGCCTGCGGCACGCCGCTCGCCCCCGAGAAGGAGGGCGACAAGGACATCCGGTGCCCCAACAGCCGGTCGTGCCCGGCCCAGCTGCGCGAGCGGCTGTCGAGCCTGGCCGGCCGCGGCGCCTTCGACATCGAGGCGCTCGGCTGGGAGGGCTCCGTCGCCCTCCTCGAGTCGGGCGTCCTCGACGACCCCGAGCTCGGGGGCCCGAGCGAGGCGATGCTGTTCTCGCTCACCGCGGCCGACGTCGCGAAGGTGCCGCTCTACACGCGCGCGGCCAAGAAGACCGACCCCGAGGACGCGGTCGTCGACGGGCGGGTCCTGTCGGCCAACGGGCAGAAGCTCGTCGACAACCTCGGCCAGGCGAGGCAGCAGCCGCTGTGGCGCGTGCTCGTCGCGCTCTCGATCCGGCACGTCGGACCGACCGCTGCGCGGGCTCTGGCGCAGCACCTCGGGTCGATGCAGCGCATCCGGGAGGCCGGCCTCGAGGAGCTCGCCGGCGTCGAGGGCGTCGGTCCGGTCATCGCCGAGGCGGTCCGCGAGTGGTTCGACCGCGAGGGCAACGACTGGCACGTGCGCATCGTCGAGCAGTGGGCGGCCGACGGCGTCCGGATGGAGGACGAGCGCGACGAGTCGGTCGAGCAGACCCTCGCCGGCCTCACCGTCGTCGTCACCGGGTCGCTCGAGGGGTACTCCCGCGACGAGACCAAGGAGGCGATCCTCTCCCGCGGCGGCAAGGCCTCCGGCTCGGTGTCGAAGAAGACCGACTACGTCGTCGTCGGCGAGAACGCCGGGTCCAAGGAGGACAAGGCCCGCGAGCTCGGGCTGACCATCCTCGACGAGGCGCAGTTCACCCGGCTCCTCGAGACCGGCAGCCCCGACTGAGCCTCCGCCTCCGGGCAGCGGGACGACCCGGCGGGCCTGGATCGGCAGTGGCCCGCCGGGCCGCGCACGGGGGGCGGTCCCGGGGAGCGGGCCCGGGACCGCCGCCGGTCAGGGCGCGCGCCGCGCCTCGACCGACCTCGTGGTGATCGACGGCGCACCGACCGACCCGCGGCCGCCGTCGGCGGTGTGGACGACCCGCACCTCGAGGGCGCGGTCCGACACGATGTCGAGCACGCCGACGAGCAGGCCCTTGCCGTGCCCGACCGCCTCGTCGAGCGCGCAGCAGTCGTCCATCGTCGCGTGGCCGGCGGGCAGCTCGAGCTTCGCGAACGGCTTGGCCGGCACCACGTCCGGCTCGCGGCCGATCGTCTTGCCGTCGAGCACGACGGGCGCGAAGCGCTTCTCGATGCGCGCGGGGCAGGTCGTCGGGTTGTCGATGAGCACGGCCGTGGCGTACCGGCCGGGGACGACGGCGCACGGGCCGTCGCGGTCGTCGTGGCCGTCGTCGTGGTCGGTGGGCGGACGCGTGCCGCAGACCACCTCGACGACGTAGTGGTACCGGCACTTCGGGACGACGACCCGCACCTTCTTGCTCGCGACGACGACCCCGTCCGCGACGACGTCGATCGTGCCGGTGAACTCCTGGTCGCGCTCGGTGCAGGCCCGTGTCCCGACCCAGACGACCTCGAAGGTCAGCACGTGCGTCTCGTCCCCGGCGAGCGGTCCGTACCCGCCTGCGGGACTGATCGACCCGACGAACTGCGCGGTGTCGCCGGTCGCCTCGAGGTGCACGTTGCCGGTGGCCTTGACGGCCGCCGCGATGAGGGCCGAGAGGGTGGCGACGATGCTCCCGGGGTCGATGCCGCTCACGTGCGTCCCTCCCGGGGTGGCGGCCGTGATGCGCGTCGCCTGGCCGGGCGAGCCGGTCCCTGGACACGTCGTGTAGTCGCCGGCGTCCCCCTGCGGGTCGTCGTCGAGGGCGTCCGCGGGGCCGGTGGTCGTGCTCACCGCGACGACCGTGATGCCGGCCCCGACGAGGTCGGCGGTCGCGGACGCCTCGGTGATCGCCGAGGCGAGACCCGTGAGGTCGGTGCAGATGGGGTCGTGCCCCGGGGCGTCGCCGAACCAGACGACGATCCGCTTGCTGTCGGCGCGCCAGCCGATGCCGGCGTCGGTGGCCAGCTGGTGCAGCGCGTAGAGCTGTCCCTCCGAGGTGTCGCCGCCCTCGTCGGCGGACCAGGCGCCGATCGCCAGGCCGGCCGCCGTGTGGTCGGTCGTCGGCGACTGCTGGTGCTGGAAGGCGTAGGAGTTCGGCGTCGGCACGGGGAAGTCGCGGTAGTTGCCGACGCCCCACGCGACGTCGAAGGCCGCGAGGGCCGGGTCCCCGAGGATGGCGTCGGCGCCGGCCTTCACGGCGTCGAGGACGGGCGACATGCTGCCGGTGGTGTCGGCGAGGAGGTAGACGTCGGCCTTCGGGGTCGCGCCGTTCGGGGGCACGGTCACGGTGATGGTCTCGGTGTGCCGGTCGCACCGGTCCAGCCGCCAGTCGTTGCGCGCCGGGTCGATGGTCACCGGGTCGCGCGGGACGGGTGGCCGGACGGGGACGTGCGTGAAGTCGGGGACGAACGGGTCGTGGCCGAGACCGGCGACGAACTCGGCGAGGGGGGTGACGGACCCGTCCGCGGCGAGCACCGCGGCGGCGGCGGCGTTGCCGGCCCCCGTCCGTACGGCGTGGTACGCGGTGACCGTGCCGAGGCCCGGCACGCGGACCTCCGAGGCGCCGGCCGGGACGGGGTCACCGCCGAGTACCTCGGCGAGGTGGTCCCGCACGGTGGCGGGCAGGGTGGGGGTCTTCCTCTTCTTCGTGGGCATGGTGTGTCGCTTCCGAGCGTGGCGGGCCGATCCCCAGTCCGTCTGGCCGCTCACCCGGAGGAGACACGGGTGGGGCCGGTGATACCCGACGCGGTGCGAGGTCGCTCGGGCCCCGGGAGTCAGGGGGTGTCGTCGGCGGTGTCCGGCAGGGCCGTGGCCCGCGCGAAGCGGGTGTCGAGGGACCCCGAGACCGTCCGGGCCGCCGGCGAGTCCTCGCCGAACGCCTCCTCGCTGGAGCGCCGCAGCTGCGTGGCCAGGTCCTGCTGGGCGGCCATGACGGCGTCGAGCACCTGCTCGGTGACCGCCGCCCCGCCCTCGGTGCACGCCGAGTCGGGGACGGTGACCGCGACGACACCGCCCGAGGCGCTGACCTCGACCCGGACGCCGTCCTCGGACTCGCCGACCCCGCGCAGCGACTCGACGGACCGGCGCCACTCCGCGGCCGCCCGGGCCTGCTCGACGAGCCGGCGCAGCTCGGTCTCGCCCGGGGTGTTGCCCTCGAAGAGGTGGGGGTCCATCCCGGGGGTGGGCTGCGGCCGGGTCACCAGGTGCCTCCCTGCCTCGGGGACTGCGGACCGCTGCCCGGAATCGTCCGTCCGTCGGTCTCCGACGGCAGGGCCTCGACGAGCGGCGTGGCCGCCTCGACCTCCGCACGGAAGGCCTCGGCCGTCGCGGATCCGGGCCCCCACGCCGCCTCGGCGGAGCGGGCCGCCTTCTCCCGCACCGACTCCTGGGCCTGGCGCAGCGCCGTGCGGACGGCAGCGGTGACGACGCGGCCGCCACGAGAGGCGACGACGTCGCCGACGACGAGCCCCGTGAGCATCCCCTGGACGTCGACCTCGGCCCGGACACGACCCGCCTCGGCGGTGCCGGTGCCGGTGAGCGCCTCGACCTCGTGCTGCCACGCCCGCGCCGCGTCGGCCGCCGGGCCCGCGCCCGCGACGTCCTGCGCGATGGCGGCCAGCGCCTCCTCGGGACCCGAGTACCCCCGTGGCTGAGTCATGCGCCCGACCCTAGCCCGCAGCCCGCCCGGCGGGCGACCGGGCCGCGGTGCCGTGTAGCGTCGGCAAGACCGCGCCGGGCCCGCGCGCGGCGGACGAGGTCGGGGAGGACGAGGGACGTGCTGGTCCAGGAGCTGCACCCCGAGCGCGGGGTCGCGCTCGCCGCCGGCATCGCCCTCGTGCTGTTCGGCGGCATCCTGCTCCTCTTCCTCGTGCCGTACCTGCGAGGTGTCGCCGCGGGCCTGCGCACCGGGAACTGGTGGACGCCGTTCGAGCGGCGGCCCGACGGCCGCTGGGGCGTCCTGGCCGCCTCACGGTTCTTCGCGGTCTTCCGGGCCCCGGAGCCGGACCGGCGCGGCACCGGGGGTCTCGTCCTGCGCTGGGCGGTCTGGACGCTCGTCGTCGTCGGGCTGACGGTCTACCCGGTCGACCTCGTCGTGACGATCGTCAGCGCCTTCTGAGCGCCGGCCCTCACTCGTCCTCGGGCTCGGTCATGCCCGCGTGGCCCTGCTTGCCCGCGTCCGTGCCGTTCGTGGCGGCCGAGTAGCCGCTGTCGCGACCCGCGGCGGCCACCGCGTCCTGCATGTGGCTGGGGAACGAGGGCTGCGGGGCCTGGTGCCGGCCGCGCGGCGGCGTCCAGCCGTCCGGCGGCGTCCAGCTCCAGGGTGGGACCGATGTCGGTGGCGCAGAGGGCGGTCCGGCGTGCCGGGGAGCCGGGCGGTGCAGGGCCGGGTTGCGCTTGACCTTGTCGAGGAGGCGCAGCAGCTGCTGCCCCCAGGACCCGAGCGCCTTGAGGAGGTCGTCGAGCTTGCTGCCGGTGCGGACGAGGCCGGTGACGAACGACGAGCACTTGGCCGAGACGGCCGCGATTCGGGTGCTGATCTGGCCGATGATCCACGGGATGAGCGTGCCGAAGGAGAGCAGTGCCTCGGCGACCCAGCTGATGGCCGCACCGACCAGCTGGGCGAGCACGTCGCGCAGGAAGCCGTGGACGAAGCCGACGACGGCCGCGCAGGCGCTGATCGCCTTCTCCATGCCGGCCGCCGCGCCCTCGAGGGCGGAGATGGCGTCGACGTGCGTCTGCTGCCAGCCGAGGTAGGCGTTGACCGCCGGTCCCTCGTTGCCCCCGCGCAGCACACCGGCGCTGGAGCCCCAGTCGGTGGCGGCCGGGCCGAGGTCCTTGGAGATCAGCCCCCAGGTCTGGGCCTGGGCGACCGCGCCGCCGGGGTTGCCGGCGACCTCCTCGAACCACTTCTTGATCGGGTTGAGGTGGTCGATGATCCAGCCGATGCCGGCCGCGAGGGCGGACCCGAGCGGGTCGGCGGCCGTGGCGGCGGCGTCGATGACGAGGGCGACACCGCTCAGCGCGGCGTCGATCCAGTTGCCGCTGCACAGGGCGTTGATCGTGCCGTAGCCGCTGTCGATGAGACCGGCGCCGGAGGTCCAGCCCGAGCCCTCGTCGAGGCCGATGAAGGAGTCGCCGGCGTTCGTGCTGCCGGCGTCGGGGACCGCGTACGGGTTCTGCGGGCCGATGGTGGGTTGCGTGCTCACGGGTAGGAGCTCCTCAGCTGCCACGAGGCGTGGGTGTCGTCGGCCTCGTACTGGTCGGCCATCGCGCGCAGACCGTTGACCGCGTGGTCGGCGTTGGTGGCGACGGTGTCGAGGGCCCCCTCGACGTCGCCGCTGACGGCGTTGATGGCGCCGGGCAGCCACTGCAGGAGGAGCCCGTAGCTGTCGCCGCTGACCGAGCTGGCCTGCTGCATCTGGCCGAGCGTCTGGGCCACGCGGGCGACGTCACCCGCGTGGGTGCGGATCTCGCCCGGGCTGACGTCGTAGGTCATCGATCTCCCGTTCCGGTTGCTCCCCGACGCCCTCCCCGGGTGCGCCTCTGTCCTAGCCGACCATACTGAGGGCCATGAGCGGACCTCAACGGGGAGAACTCCCCACGCGCGTCGTCATCACGGCCCCCGCGTGGGTGCGGCTGATCTCGCTGCCGCTCATGCTCGCGTTCTGGGTGGGGTGCGTCATGGGCCTGGTGGGGCTGGTCCGCGACGGAGCGGGCGAGGACACGCCACTCCTCGCCGCGGTCGTCGGTTGGGTCCTCGTCCTCTTCTTCGTGCTCGTCATCCCGCCCGCGGCCTGGTTCGTCCTCCGCTACCGCACGGTGCTCGACGTCGAGGGAGACCGGGTCGAGCGGCAGCCCGGCGCCGTGTCGGTCCCCGTCTCCACCCTCCGCGAGCTGCGGGCGCTGCCCCCGTCGACCCTCAACCGGGCGAACCGCGGTGCCCGCGTGCAGGTCATCGGCGAGAACGGCGGCGTCGTCGCGCAGGTCGACGAGTCGATGCGGCAGTGGCCGGCGGCCCTCGCGGTGCTGCGGGCGTGGGCCCGGCGCGACCCCTCGCTCGTCGAGGGCGACTACTCCCGCGCGGCCCTGCTCGGGTCCGACGCCTGAGCCGCTCCGGGGCCGTCCGGCTCAGCGCTCGGTGGGCGTGCTGCGCAGCGCGCGGGGCGCGTTGAGGTCGAGGGCCACCGCGACGACCCGGATGACGAAGACGAGGGCGACGGCCAGCCACGCCGTCAGCGGGGACAGCAGGTCGACCCGGTCGAGGAGCACGACGAGTGCGGCGCCGGCGAGGGCGGGCAGGGCGTAGAGCTCGCGCTGGAGCACCTCGGGCACCTGGCGGGCGAGGACGTCGCGGAGCAGCCCGCCCCCGATGGCGGTGATCCCGCCGATGAGCGTCGCCGCGAGCGGGCCGGCGTCGCGGGAGAGGGCGACGAGCGCGCCGCTCACCGCGAAGAGCGCCAGCCCGGCGGCGTCGAGGAGGCGGACCGCACGCGTGACGTGGCGGCGGCCCCCGGCCGGCCGGGCGTCGTCGTCCTCCCAGACCCCGTGAAGGAGGAAGACCGCCCCGCCCGCGACGACGGCCGCCGCGAGCAGCCGCCAGTCGCTCACGGCGACGGGCGGGGTGATGCCGAGGAAGAGGTCGCGGATGGTGCCGCCGCCGAGCCCGGCGACCCAGGCGAGGACGAGGACGCCGAAGAGGTCGAGCCCGCGCCGGACCGCGACGAGGCCACCGGACAGGCCGAAGACGAAGACACCGCAGACGTCGAGGACGGTCTGCAGGGAGGCGGTGTCGGTGAGCACCGGCCGATTCTCGCAGCGCTAGGGTCTTCGACCCATGGGGGACCTGTGGTGGCTGCTCGGGCTGGTCTGGCTCGTCCTGGGGGTGATCGGCCTCGTCGCGGCCGCCGTCTTCGTCGGCTCGTGGTGGCTCATCGTGTGGCCCGTCGTCACCGAGGCCCGTCGGGCCCGTCGCGCCGGGGACCCCTGGCTGCCGTGGCTGCCGCGGGCGGACGGCTCGTGGGGACCCCTGACGGCCAACCGGTGGTGGTCGGCGATGCGGGTCGAGACGCGCGGAGGTCGCGGCGGGCTCGTCGTGCGGTGGGGGTTCTGGCTGGTCCAGTCCGCACTGCTGACCTTCGCGGCCGGCGTCGGGCTCTGGGGGATCGGGCGGCTCGTCGTGCTGGGTGTCACCGGGCGCTGAGGTCGACCGCCCACCGGAGGGCCACGACCCCGCACCCCCATAGACTGGCCGCCATGGCCGACCTGACCCGCGACGACGTCGCCCACCTCGCCGGGCTCGCCCGCATCGACCTCTCGGACGCCGAGCTCGACCGGATGGTCGGCGAGCTCGCCGTCATCCTCGAGTCGGTCGCCACCGTGCAGCAGGCCCCCATCGCCGACGTCGAGCCGATGAGCCACCCGATGCCGCTCGTCAACGTCACCCGCCCGGACGTCGTGCGCCCCTGCCTCACGCCCGACGAGGCGCTCGCCGGCGCCCCGGAGTCCGAGCAGCAGCGCTTCAGCGTGCCCCGCATCCTGGACGAGGAGTGACCGAGCGCGTGACCACCGACCTGACCCGCGCCACCGCCGCCGAGCTCGCCGACCTCCTCGGCGCCGGCTCCGTCTCCTCGCGCGAGGTGACCCGCGCCCTCCTCGACCGCACCGCGGCCGTCGACGGTGCCGTCCACTCCTACCTGCACGTCGACGAGGACGGCGCACTCGCCGCCGCCGACGACGTCGACCGCCGACGCGCGGCGGGGGAGTCCCTCCACGCGCTCGCCGGGGTGCCCATCGCCGTCAAGGACGTCATGGCCACGAAGGGCCTGCCGACGACCTGCGGCAGCCGCATCCTCGAGGGCTGGGTGCCGCCGTACGACGCCACGCTCGTGGCGCGGCTGCGGGCCGCCGGGATGCCCATCCTCGGCAAGACGAACATGGACGAGTTCGCGATGGGCTCCTCCACCGAGCACAGCGCCTACGGCCCGAGCCGCAACCCCTGGGACCTCGAGCGCATCCCCGGCGGCTCCGGCGGTGGGTCCTCCTCGGTCGTCGCCTCGTTCCAGGCGCCGCTGGCCATCGGCACCGACACCGGTGGCTCGATCCGCCAGCCCGCCGCGGTCACCGGCACCGTCGGCGCCAAGCCGACCTACGGCGGCGTCTCGCGCTACGGGCTCGTCGCGCTGGCCTCCTCGCTCGACCAGGCCGGCCCGTGCTCGCGCACCGTCCTCGACTCCGCCCTGCTCCACGAGGTCATCGCCGGCCACGACCCGATGGACTCCACCTCGGTCGACGCCCCGGTGCCCCCGGTCGTCGAGGCCGCCCGCCGCGCCGACGTGTCCGGGATGCGCATCGGCATCGTCCGCGAGCTGACCGGCGAGGGCTTCCAGGCCGGGGTGCAGGCGCGTTTCGACGAGGCCGTCCAGCACCTCGTCGACGCCGGGGCCGAGGTCGTCGAGGTCTCGTGCCCGTCCTTCACCTACGCCCTCGCCGCGTACTACCTCATCCTCCCGAGCGAGGCGTCGAGCAACCTCGCGAAGTTCGACGCCATGCGCTACGGCCTGCGCGTCGCACCCGACGGCCTCGACGCCCCGAGCGCCGAGCAGGTGATGGCCGCCACCCGCGACGCCGGCTTCGGCGACGAGGTCAAGCGCCGCATCATCCTCGGCACCTACGCGCTCTCGAGCGGCTACTACGACGCCTACTACGGGTCGGCGCAGAAGGTGCGGCGGCTCATCGCCGACGACTTCGCGCGCGCGTTCGAGTCCGCCGACGTCCTCGTCAGCCCCACCGCGCCGACCACGGCGTTCCGGCTCGGCGACAAGCTCGACGACCCGATGGCCATGTACCTCAACGACATCGCGACGATCCCGGCCAACCTCGCCGGCATCCCCGGCCTGTCCGTGCCGAGCGGCCTCGCCGACGAGGACGGCCTGCCCGCCGGCTTCCAGGTGCTCGCCCCGGCGATGGCCGACGACCGCCTCTACGCCGTCGGTGCCGCCCTCGAGGCGCGGCTCACCGCGGCCTGGGGAGGCCCCATCCTGGGCCGCGCGCCCGAGCTGACGGAGGTGGCCCGATGAGCACGACGACCGGCGCGGAGCCGACGTTGTCCTTCGACGAGGCGCTCGAGGCGTACGACCCCGTCATGGGGCTCGAGGTCCACGTCGAGCTCGGCACGAACACGAAGATGTTCTGCGGCTGCCCGACGGAGTTCGGTGCCGAGCCGAACACCCAGGTCTGTCCGGTGTGCCTCGGACTGCCGGGCGCACTGCCCGTCGTCAACGAGACGGCGGTCGAGTCGGCGATCCGGATCGGGTTGGCGCTCAACTGTTCCATCGCCGAGTGGTGCCGCTTCGCCCGGAAGAACTACTTCTACCCGGACATGCCGAAGAACTTCCAGACCTCACAGTACGACGAGCCGATCGCCTTCGACGGCTACCTCGACGTCGAGCTCGAGGACGGCTCCACGTACCGCGTCGAGATCGAGCGCGCCCACATGGAGGAGGACACCGGCAAGTCGCTGCACGTCGGCGGCTCGACGGGGCGCATCCACGGCGCCACGCACTCGCTCGTCGACTACAACCGCGCCGGCATCCCGCTCATCGAGATCGTCACGAAGCCGATCACCGGCACGCGGGAGCGCGCCGCCGAGGTCGCCAGGGCCTATGTCGCCACCCTGCGCGACCTGCTCAAGGCGATGGACGTCTCCGACGTGAAGATGGAGCAGGGCTCGATGCGCTGCGACGTCAACCTCTCCCTGATGCCACGCGGCTCGGACACCTTCGGCACGCGCACCGAGACCAAGAACGTCAACTCGCTGCGCTCGGTCGAGCGGGCCGTGCGCTACGAGATCGGGCGCCACGCAGCCGTTCTCGACGGCGGCGGCTCCATCACGCAGGAGACGCGGCACTGGCACGAGGACACCGGCATCACGACGTCGGGACGCGTGAAGTCCGACGCCGAGGACTACCGGTACTTCCCCGAGCCCGACCTCGTGCCGGTCGCCCCGTCGCGCGAGAGCGTCGAGGCGCTGCGGGCCACGCTGCCCGAGCCGCCCGCCGAGCGCCGCAAGCGGCTGCAGGCGGACTGGGGCTACAGCGACCTCGAGATGCGCGACGTCGTCAACGCCGGGCTCGTCGAGCTCGTCGAGGAGACCGTCGCCGCCGGGGCGTCACCGGCCGCGGCCCGCAAGTGGTGGTCCGGCGAGATCGCGCGGCGGGCGAACACCGAGGGCGAGGACGTGCCGACGTACGCCGCGCGCCTCGGGGTCACGCCGGCCCACGTCGTCGAGCTCGAGTCGCTCGTCACCGGTGGGCGGCTCAACGACTCGATGGCCCGACAGGCCTGGGAGGGCGTCCTCGACGGCGAGGGCACCCCCACCGAGGTCGCCGACGCCCGCGGGCTCGAGCTCGTCCAGGACACCGGGGCTCTCGAGGCGGCGGTCGACGCCGTCATCGCCGCGAACCCCGATGTCGCCGACAAGATCCGCGACGGCAAGGTGCAGGCCGTCGGCGCGCTCATCGGGCAGGTCATGCGCGAGATGAAGGGCCAGGCCGACGCGGCCGCCGCGCGGCAGATCATCCTCGAGCGGCTCGGCCAGGCCTGAGCCGCAGGGCTCAGGAACGGACGGTCGCGTAGCCGGCGGTGCTGACCACGACGCAGTAGTCGAGGTCGAGGCAGTCGATGCCGCGGAGCCCGCCCCTGGGGTCCACGAGCTCGGAGGTCCAGGTGCCGCCGGCCAGCGTGTACACGCGCCCGTCGTCGGCGCTCGCCCGGCAGGCGCCCTCCGACGGGCAGCTGATGCCGTGGAGGCCGACGTCGCCCGTGGTGATGTCGGTGGGCGCGGACCACGCGCCCTCCTCCAGGAGCGCGACCGTCCCGTCGACGCCGGCGATCGCGCACGCGCCCGGGGCCGAGCACGAGATGCGCCAGTCGGAGTAGGCCGTGCCGCCGACCTGGACGGGAGTGGTCCAGGCGGTTCCGTCCCACGTCGAGACCTTGCCGTAGTGGCTCACCGCGGCGCAGGACGTCGTCGTCGTGCAGTCGATCGCGGAGGTGACGAACCAGGTGCCGGTGCCGGGACCCTGGGACCACGTCGAGCCGTCCCAGAGGACGGTCCGGCTGCCGTTCTTGATCGCCACGCAGTGCGTCGGCGAGGTGCAGTCGAGGTCCGCCGCCGTGTAGTAGTCGTACTCCTGCGACCACGACGTGCCGTCGAAGCGCAGGATGTTGCCGAAGTCGTTCGAGCTGCCGGTGGTCGTCGCCGCGCAGAAGTCGTCGGTCGGGCAGGCGATGCCCGAGAGCAACCACGCCTGGTCGGTCTGGGTCGGCCGGGGGGCCTGCCACGCGCCGTCGCGCAGGAACACCGAGGACAGTCGCTCGTCGACGACCCCGCAGAAGCCGCGTGAGGAGCACGAGACGTCGAACGGGCGACCCTGCGGCGGTGCGACGGTCCACAGGGTCTCGGTGGTGCTGAACCGCACCATCACGGCGCCCGTCCCGTCTCCGGCGATGCCGATGCACGTGGTCGTGGTCGGGCAGACGGTGTCGGAGGCGGTGTTGACGTCGTCGACGTCCGGCTGCCACGAGCCGGTCCACAGCGCGTGACCGCCGAAGTTGTCGCTGACCCGGCAGAACGTGGTCGTCGGGCAGGACACCGACGAGATCCCGTTGGCCAGCCCCGGCAGGCTGACCTCCTGCCCCCAGGTCCCGTCGAGGTAGACCGCCGCATCCGTGTTGGAGGCGGCGATGCACAGGCCGGCCCGCGGGCAGTCGAGCTCGATCTCCTGACCGAGGCGGCTCTCCTGGTGCTGGACCCAGTCGCCACCGGTCCAGACGTAGGCGTTGCCGAACGGAGCCGCCGCCATGCAGAACGTCGTCGTCGGGCAGCTGATCCCACGGATCGACCCGGAGTCGACCTGGTCGGCGGTCCAGCTCCCCGCGGAGAGGCGCCAGACCGTCCCGTCGTCGCCGGAGACCGCGCAGAAGGTGGTCGTGGGGCACGTGACCTGGATGGGCCGGCCCTGGCCGGGGAGCGTCGCGGCGGCCGACCACGTCGTCCCGTCGAACGTCATGGTCCGCCGGTCCGACGTGACCGCGAGGCACCACGTCGTCGAGGTGCAGGTGAGGTCGGCGACGGCACCGCTCGGAGCCGGTGCCGCGGCCACCCAGGAGGTGCCGGTGTAGCGCCACGCGTTGCCCGCGTAGTCGAGCACCAGGCACCAGACGGCACTCACGCACGCCACGTCGGAGAGGTCCCCCTGCTCGCGGTCGACGAGGACGGGCTCGCCCCACGAGGCGGGCGCGGCGCCGCCGGCGACCGTGTGTCCGCTGGTGTCGGCGACGAGGTGGATGGTTCCGGTGGAGCCGTTGTGCAGGCTGATTCGGCCGTCGGTGCCGAGCTGGGTGACGGCGAGGTTGGCGATGGTGGTGCCGGCGGTGAAGTTGAGGGTGGAGGCGGTGGGTGCGGTGGTGCCGGTGGGGTAGGCGGTGAGATGGCCGCTCCGGGTGGCGCCGGTGACGGTGAGGTTGAGGGTGGCGGCGGTGGCGCCGGTGGTGGGGATGCCGCCGCGGCCGGCGACCTGGAGGGTGATGGTGCCGTTGGCGGGGACGCTGGCGGCCCGGGTGGCGCCGAGTCCGGTGCGGGTGTCGAGCAGCCGGGTCGGGGGCAGGACGCGGAAGGCGCCTGCGGCGGTGGGGGTTCCGCTGAGGTGGTAGCCGCTGGTGTCGGCGACGAGGTGGATGGTTCCGGTGGAGCCGTTGTGCAGGCTGATCCGGCCGTCGGTGCCGAGCTGGGTGACGGCGAGGTTGGCGATGGTGGTGCCGGCGGTGAAGTTGAGGGTGGAGGCGGTGGGTGCGGTGGTGCCGGTGGGGTAGGCGGTGAGGTGGCCGCTCCGGGTGGCGCCGGTGACGGTGAGGTTGAGGGTGGCGGCGGTGGCGCCGGTGGTGGGGATGCCGCCGCGGCCGGCGACCTGGAGGGTGATGGTGCCGTTGGCGGGGACGCTGGCGGCCCGGGTGGCGCCGAGTCCGGAGCGGGTGTCGAGCAGCCGGGTCGGGGGCAGCGCGCGGAACGTCCCCGGCTCGTCCACCGTCACGGCGGCCAAGGTGCCGGTGACGGACGTCCGGGCATCCAGCGCGCCCTGTGCCGGGACCGCGTGCGCCGGCACCGTGACGACCGTCGAGGCCAGCACGAGGCAGGCCAGCAGCCCCCACGCCCGTGCAACCGTTCGCCGCCTGTGCCGTCCCACCATGGGTGTCCCCTCCGTCGTCCGCCGTGAATCTAGCGGCGGCGGGACGGGCGGGACCAGCCCTTGGGGGCATCGTGTCGTTGCGAGTTCTCGCAACGCGGCGGCGGGCCCGAGCACGGGTGGCCGCCGGTCGGCGTCAGGGGGAGGGGAGGCGGCGCCAGCCGTCCTCGTCGGCCTCGAGCACGAGGTGCCCGCCACCGGGGAGGACGAGCTCGCGCGCGGTGACCCGAGGTGCCCCGACGAGCTCGGGCACGGTCGCCATCACCGCCCCGCCGTGCGAGACGACGAGGACCGTCTCGCCGCGATGGGCGTCGGCGACCTCCTCGAGCACCGCACGCACCCGCGCGACGACGTCGGCGACGCGCTCCCCGCCGGGGATGCGGGCCGTGTCGTCACCGCCGAGCCACGCCTCGAAGACCGGCCCGATGGCCGACGCCTCGTCGGTGGAGGTCCCGGCGATCGCCCCGACTCCGTACTCGCGCAGCCCCTCCCGGACGACGACGTCGACCCCGAGGACGCCGGCGGCGATCTCCGCAGTCTCCACCGCCCGCGACAGCGGGCTGCACCAGACCCGCGCGACGTGCTCGTCACGCAGCCGGTCACCGAGGGCCCGGGCCTGCGCTCGGCCGGTCGCGGTCAGCGACCCGCCGTCGTCGGTGGTCAGCCCGGTCTCGTACTCGGCCTCGCCGTGGCGCGCGAGGACGACGCGTGCGGGACAGTGCAGGTCGGGCACGTCAGCGGCGGCCGCCGCCGAGGATCCCGCCGAGCACGTCGCCGATGATGCTCCCCGCGTCGAGGCCGCCCGACGAGGGGGCCTTGCCGCTCGAACCGCCCTGCGCCGCACCGCCGGTGGCCGACCCCAGCACGTCCTTGAGCATGTCCTCGAGCGACCCCGGGCCGCCGCCGGACGAGCCTCCTCCGGGCAGCGAGGGGGAGGGGGCGGGCGTCCCGGCCGACCCGCCCGTCGACCCGCCACGCGACCCTCCGAGCACCCGGCCGGCGAGCCACGACAGGACCATCGGCGCGAGGATCGGGATGAGCTTCCTGACGAGGGCCCCGCCGACGCCCTGACCGGTGAGCGGCGACTCGCCGAGCCGGGCGGCCACGTCGTCCTGGCGGTCACCGAAGATGTGGCCCGCGATCGCCGCACCGTCCTGCTCGTCGAGCTGCGCGAGGTCCGCACCCCCCGCGAGCAGGCCCGGGTCGTGCTGGCCGAGGGCGTCGAGCAGGGACCCCGCTCCGCCGCCCTGCGCGTTGGCGTCGAGCCCGCCCAGGAGGGCCGGGACGACGGCCGCGGCGGCCTGCCGCACGTCGTCCGGGGAGGCCCCGACCCGACCCGCGATGTCGTCGACCGGCAGGGCTCCGAGGATGTCGTCGTAGGCGCTCATGGGTGACCTCCCGTCCCGGGCGACCGGTCCGTCGCCGCGCGCCCAGCCAACCACGCGGGCCCGCCCCGTGGCGAGGGTCGGGTGGGTCACGGCCGGGGTGACCGCGCGAGCGGCCGGGTGCATGATCGGGACATGACCCGCGCAGCCCGAGACCGGACCCTGATCCTCCTGCGGCACGCGAAGGCCGAGCAGACCCTCGGGGTGCCGGACCACGACCGCGAGCTGACCCGGCGGGGCCGCAAGGACGCCGCGGCGGCCGGCCGGTGGCTCCACGAGCACGGCATCGGCGTCGACGAGGTCCTCTGCAGCACCGCCGACCGCACCCGGCAGACCTGCGAGGAGGTCTGGGCCGCCGGCTGCCCCGAGGCCGACGTGCACCACGACCGGCGGATCTACGACGCCTCGCCCGAGGCGCTGCTCGGGGTCATCCGCGAGGCCGACGACGACGCCGACGTCGTCATGCTCGTCGGCCACGCCCCCGGCGTCCCGGCGCTCGTCGAGCAGCTGGCCGACGGCCGGGGCAGCACCGACGGGCACCGGGCCCTCGCCGAGGGCTTCCCGACCTGCGGTCTCGCCGTCCTGCACTACGCGGGCCGCTGGGGCGACATCGACGTCGGCGACGCGAGCCTCGAGCGCTTCCACGTGGCCCGGGCCGACGACTGACGTCGCGGGTCGCCCGTCAGGGGGCCAGGCCGGTGGCGCCGGCCACCCACGCCCAGTAGCGGACCCGGTCGGCGAGGGCCGGGGTGGTGCCCGGCAGCACGCTCGTCGGACGCCTCCGGCGGTCGTGCCAGAGGTGGCCGCCCTCCGGAGCGGGCTCCGAGGCCACCACCCACGTCGTCGTGTCGACGCCCGCCGCGTCGGTGCGCAGCACCGGCCGCAGGGCCCTCGAGAACGCGGGCAGCGAGGCGTCGAGCCCGGGGGTGCGCGCCCAGCCGGGGTGCGTGGCGTGCACCGTCACCCCCTGCGGGGCCCAGCGCTCGGTGAGCACCGGCAGCAGCTCGACCTGGCCCCGCTTGCTGCGGGCGTAGGCCACCGAGCCGCTGTACGGCTCGTGCCGGTACTCGGGGTCGTCGGCGGGCAGGGCCTGGGTGTACATCCCGCCGGACGTGACGAGTACGACGCGTCCGGCGTCGGCGGCCAGGCCCGGCAGGAGCAGGTCGGTCATGAGCACCGGGCCGAGCACGTGGAGGGCCTGGGTCAGCTCGTGGCCCTGCGGCGACTCCGTGCGCCGCGCCGGCAGCGCCCCGGCGTTGTGCACCACCGCCCGCAGCGGCAGGTCGGCGGCGAGGAAGCGGCCGGCGAACGTGCGCACCGAGTCGAGGTCGGCGGCGTCGCACCACCACACCCGGGCCGCGCCGGGTCGACCGGCCGCGGCGTCGACCTCGGCGGCGACCCGCTCGCCCTTCGTGGTGTCGCGGACGACGAGATGCACGGTGGCGCCGAGCGCGGCGAGGTCGAGCGCGGTGCGCCGGCCGAGCCCGGAGGTGGCCCCGGTGACGGCGACGTGCCGCCCGGCCAGCGCCCCGGGAGCGGGGTCGGCGGGCCAGCCCGGCAGGCGCCGCCGCAGGCCGAGGCCGACGGCGGTGAACCCGGGGACGACGGTGCGGTCGAGGGCGGTGTCGACGATGCGGGAGAACAGCTCGGGCACGGGCCGCGTCGTCACATCAGGGCCTGCATGGCGGCGGTGGCGCCCCGCAGGTAGCGCTCGACGACCGCGCGCTCGGCGGGGGAGAGGGCGGCGTCGACCTCGGCGAGGCCGGCGAACATCGGCGCGAGGCGCCGGATGACCTCGAGGCGCCCGGACTCGGTGATGACGACCTCGGTGCGCCGGCGGTCGTCGGGGTGCGGCCGGCGCTCGACGTGCCCGCGCGAGGCGAGGCGGTCGACGACCCCGGAGGACGCGGCCGAGGTGACGCCGAGCACGCGGGCGAGCTCGACGGGCCCCATCGGGTGCTCGAAGAGGTGCCGCAGCGAGTGCAGCTCGGAGGTGGACAGCCCCGCCTTCCGGGCGACCTCGTGCGGGACCTGCGCGGCAACGTCCACGAGCTCCTGGAGCGCGTCGAGGGTCGCCGAGTTCCGGTACTGCGGAACGACGTCGGCCATGACCCGACTTGCGTGGTCGGGATGCTGCTCCGTAATATCCCTCACCTACTTAGTAATCAGGTGAATCACCTGGTTTCACGATTCTACCAAGGAGGACCACCGGTGGGACGGATCGCCGACCTCGTCACGCGTCGCTGGGTCGCCGGGCTGCTCGCCCTCGCGGCCCTCCTCGGAGCCGGAGCCGTCATCGGCGCCGTCGGCCAGGCGGAGAAGCCGGACGGCACGCTCACCGCCCTCCCGCTCGACTCCGAGAGCCGTGCCGCCGCCGAGCTGCGCGCGAAGCTCCCGGACGACGAGGGGTCGGCCGCGGTCGTCCTCTTCGCCCGGGACGGAGCCCTCACCGACGCCGACCGCGCGGCGATCGAGGGGGCGGCCCGCTCGCTCCCGGGCGCCACCGGGATGCCGCCCCAGGTCAGCGAGGACGGCACGGCGGCGGTCGTCGTCGTGCCCGTCGAGTCGGGGGACGCCACTCGCACGGCCGACACCGTGGCCGACATCCGCGCCGCCGCCTCGGCCGACCTGCCGGACGGGCTGACCGCCCAGGTCACCGGTCCCGCGGCCATCCAGGCCGACCTCGCGGGGGTCTTCGACGGCGCGAACACCCGGCTCCTGCTGGCCACCGCCTCGGTCGTCGCCCTCCTCCTCGTCATCACCTACCGCAGCCCGGTCCTCTGGCTCGTGCCGCTCACCGTCGTCGGCGTCGCCGACCAGCTGGCCGCCGTCCTCGCCACCCGCACCCTCGCCGTGTTCGACGTCGCCTGGGACGAGTCGACGGTCGGCATCCTCTCGGTCCTCGTCTTCGGCGCCGGCACCGACTACGCCCTCCTGCTCATCTCGCGCTACCGCGACGAGCTGCGCACCACCGAGGACCGCCGGGCCGCGATGGCCCACGCCCTGCGCCGCACGACCGAGGCCGTGCTGTCGAGCGCCTCGACGGTGGTCCTCGGCCTGCTCACCCTGCTCCTCTCCGCCTTCCCCGCGACCCGGGGGCTCGGGCTCGCCTGCGCCGTCGGGGTCGTCGTCGCCGCGGCCTTCGCCCTCGTCGTCCTGCCGGCCGCCCTCGTCGTCTTCGGCCGCTGGGTGTTCTGGCCGAAGGTGCCCCACGTCGGCCAGACCGGTCTCGCCGACGCGCGCTCGCCGTGGCGCCGGGTCGGCGACGCGGTCGCCCAGCGGCCGGTGGCCGTCGTCGCGGTCGTCCTCGTCGGGCTCGCGGTCGCGGCCGGCGGCATCACCCAGATCCGCGCCGGCCTCTCGACCGCCGACCAGTTCCTCGACACCCCGGAGTCGATCACCGCGTCGCAGCGCTACGCGGAGTCGTTCCCGGCCGGCTCGGTCGACCCCGTCGTCGTCATGTCGACCGGTGACGAGGCCGCCGGGAAGGCCCTCGTCGAGACGGTGACCGCCGTCGAGGGTGTCGAGTCCGCCCGCGTCGTCGCGAGCGGTGGGGGAGTGGTCGAGGTCGACGCCGTCCTCACCGGCACCCCCGGCTCGGACGAGGTGCGCGACAACGTCGTCGCCCTGCGCGAGGCCCTGGCCGACAGCCCCAGCACGCACGTCGGCGGCACCGAGGCCGAGGCGGTCGACACCGCCGACGCCTCGAACCGCGACCGCGGCCTCATCCTGCCGCTCATCCTCGGGCTCGTCGTCGTGGCCCTCGGTGCCCTGCTGCGCAGCGTCGTCGCCCCCGTCGTGCTCGTGGCGACGGTCGTCGGCACCTACCTCGCGAGCCTCGGCGCGAGCTGGGTCCTCTTCACCCAGGTCCTCGGCTTCGAGCGCCTCGACGAGGGGGTGCCGCTGCTGGCCTTCGTCTTCCTCGTGGCCCTCGGCGTCGACTACAACATCTTCCTCGTGACCCGGGCCGCCGAGGAGGCCCGCGGCCACGGACCGCGCGAGGGGATGCTGCGCTCGCTCGCGGCGACCGGCGGCGTCATCACCAGCGCCGGCGTCCTCCTCGCGGCCGTGTTCGCGGTCCTCGGGGTCCTGCCGCTCGTCGTGCTGGCCCAGCTCGGCGTCATCATCTGCGTCGGGGTCCTCCTCGACACCCTCGTCGTGCGGACCCTCCTCGTCCCGGCGCTCGGTGTCCTGCTCGGCGACCGGTTCTGGTGGCCGCGCCGGGTCGGGACCCCCGCGCCGGCCGAGGAGCCCGTGCGGGTGGACGCGTGAGCGCCCGCGTCGCGCTCGCCGCTGCCGTCGTCCTGCTCGTCGCGGTCTACGCCGTGCTCTCGCAGCGCTGGGTCTCGGCCGACCCGGGCTGGTACGACGCGCTGCCGAAGCCTCCGTGGCAGCCGCCGCCGTGGGTCTTCGGGGTGGCGTGGCCGCTCAACTTCCTCGCGCTCCTCGTGAGCGGCGTCGCCGTCGCGTGGACGCGGCCCGGCGGTGACGCCCTCCGCTTCCTCGTCGTGCTCGCGGTGTCGGTCGCCGCGGCGCTGGCCTGGGCGCACGAGTTCTACGTCCCGCACGAGCTGGGGCGTGCGGCCGCGGCCCTCGCCGTGGCCATGCTGCTCACCTGGCTGCTCGTCGGCGTGGCCGGCGCCTCGCTCCCGTGGGCCGGGTGGGTCCTCGTGCCGTACGCGGTCTGGATGACCGTCGCGACCTCGCTCTCCGTGGGCTACTGGCGGCTGGTCCCCGGGAGCGCCTGAGCCGGCCCCGTCGCGCCGCTATCCTGACGCCCATGGGGGAGCCGGTGGGGTGGAGGGGACGTGCGCGCTCCGGTGCCGTCGGCTGGGCCTCGAGCCGCAGCTACCGCGAGTACGGGCTGATGGCCGGCCTCGCCGTGCTGCTCGTCAGCGGCGCCTTCGGCGGGCTGCGCGACACCCCGGAGGAGTCGCCGACGCTGGTGCCCCGCACGGCGGTCGAGGTCGCCCCGTTCACGGTCTCGGTCGAGCGGGTGCGGGTCGGCCGCGACCTCGGGGTCGGCTCGATCGGCAAGCCCGCGGGTCGCTACCTGCTCGTCAGCGCCCGGGTCTCGACCGACGACACCGCCTCGGTGCCCTACCAGGCCCTGCTCGACCTCGTCCGGCTCGAGGGGGCGCAGGGGCTCGTCCCACCGAGCCGCCGGGCCGGCGCGCCGCTGCCCGACCCGGCCACCGTGGCCCCCAGGACCATCGTCTCCACCGACGACGCCGAGCCGATGGGCGACATCGCGCCGGGCCTGACCTACCCCGTCGCCTTCCTCTTCGAGCAGGCGCCGAGCGCGCCGACGCCCGACGAGGTCACCGTCGTCCTCGACGCCCACACCTGGCGGAAGAGCTTCATCGAGGAGCGGATGGGGTGGTTCGACCCCACGCCGGCCGCCCGTGGCGCCTTCCCCGTGCTTCCCTACGAGCCCGCGCCCGACCCGTCCCCCTCGGCGAGCACCGGATGAGCCGCCTGCGCCGCGCCGTCGTCCTCCCGGGTCGCGAGGGCCTGCTGACGGTCGTCCTCGTCGTCGCCGCGCTCGCCGCCGGGCGGGCCGTCGAGGCGTGGACCCCCGACGACCGCGACGGCTTCGGGCGGCCGTTCGTCCACGAGGCGGCCGTCGGCGACACGGTGTCGCTGCGCTACGCCGAGGTCCGGGCCGACCGCGTCGACGGCGCCCCCGTCCTCGACCGGGGCGCCCTGGCGCCGATGAAGTCGCCCGGCCTCTGGGTGGTCACCACGCTCACCGTCACCCCGACGCTCGACAACCTCGTGCTCGCCAACGCCTCGCTCGTCGACGGCCGCGGCCGCGAGCTGCAGCTCGGCGGGCGCAACGTCCGGCTCTGCGCCGCCGCGACGCCCGGGGTCGCGACGGCCTGCGTCGTCGCCTTCGAGGTCCCGGTCGACGCCGCCGCGGGGTCACGCCTGCGGGTCGCCCGCTCGGCCCAGGAGATCCGGGGTGACGACCTGCTCGAGGTCGACCTGGGCATCACGGCCGCGGAGGCCCGCGGCTGGGCCGCCCGCACGGACCGCGTGTCGGCGCAGATCCCGCCGGCGCTCGACCCCACCACCGGGACGCGCCCGACGGAGGCGCCGTGAGCACGTTCCTGCGCCGCAACCGGCGCGCCCTGGTCGCCCTGCCGTTCCTCCTCGCGCTGGCCGTCGCCGCGAGCAGCCAGCGGATGGTCACCCTGTGGTGGCCCAACGGCATGAACGACCGGATCGCGGTGGACGACACCGGGACCGCCCGGTTCGAGGGTGACGTCGAGCTCCAGTCCTCCGTGCAGCACCAGCGCATCGCCGTCCGGTTCGTCGAGGCAGCGCCCGTCGACCGGATGCGCATGTCGCTCGACGAGGAGGTCCCGGTGCCGCCGGGGTTCCGGGCCGTCCGCGTCCGCATCCACGTCGAGACCGCGCCGACGGCGGTCATCACCACCTGTCAGGTCCTGCTGCGCGACGAGAACGGGGCCACCTGGGCGGCCGGGACGACGATGTTCGACGGAGGCCTCGCCGACCTCGCCTCGTGCCAGCCCCTCGGCGTGCAGAACCCGAGCGGCTTCGACATCGACCGGGAGCAGGACCGGGACGCGGACCCCGAGGACCGCCTGCCTCCCCGGCCCGCGGCCTTCGAGCGCGACGCGGTCTTCGTGCTGCCGGAGGCCGCCCGCCCGACGACGGTGCGGGTGAGCCCGGACCTGCGTCAGTTCGCCGAGTGGCCGCTGCCCGCGGGGGCCGCCGCCGCCGGGACGACCGGACCCTGATCCGGAGCGACCACCCGGTCGCCCGCCCGCAGCCCGCCGACGACCCGGCCGAGGGCGGCCGTCAGCAGCGCGACGAGCGCCACCGAGCGCGCCACGTCCCCGAGGATCGACAGGATCGGCGAGAGGAAGATGGCCGTCGTGCCCTCCCGCGGGCCGACGACCGCCCGGACCAGCACGTCGACGCCGACCCCCACCTGCTCGGCGAGCAGGAAGGCGACGCAGAACATGAGCATCGGCACGAGCCCCGCGACGGTGAGCAGCCGGACCCCGCGGGCGAGCGCCCCGAACCGGTCGCGCACCGACGCCGTCGCCTCGTCGACGCCGCGGGTGACCCACGACGGCGACCGGTGCCGCCAGCGCGAGGCGCGGGCGGCACGGTCGGGGGCGACGAGCTCCTGACCGAAGACCACCGCGCCGACGGTGAGCCAGGCGATGGGGAGGACGACGGTCTGGTCGGCGTTCGCGAGGAGGTCGGCGACCCGCTGCCCGAGGGCGCGGACCGGCTCGGTGAGCGGTCCGAGCAGGCCGGTGAGGTCCTGCCAGCGCTCGAGCGCCCACGTCGTCAGCTGCCGGTCGAGGAGCCAGGCGCCGGCCTCGCCCTTGTAGCGCGACACCTGGCCGGCGAGGAGGAAGACCCACAGCACCTCGACGTAGGCGGCCGCGAGCCCGAAGGTCAGGTGGCGGGCCGGGAGGCGGAACCGGTCGAGCGCCGTCCGGAGGACGAAGGCCACGGCGACGAGCGCGAACAGCCCTGCGCCCGAGACGAGCAGCGCCCGCTCGGTGTCGATGTCGGGGTTCCAGAAGCTGGCGTTGAGGAACTCGTCGGCCGTCGTCGTGTTGACGAACTCGCGGCGGTCCTGCTCGAGCTGGTCCTGCGACACGTAGAGCGTGAGGAACGGCAGGAGGGTGCTCGCGAGCAGGACGAGCCGGCCCTGGAGCCGCGACCCGGGGTGCGGCTCGACGAGCGTCGCGAGCGTCGGCTCGTGCTGGCCCGCGTACCGGAGCATGAGGACGAGGGCGACGAGCGAGCTGATGGGGACCAGCGGCAGGAGCACGGCGGCGAGGAGGCCGTGGTCGGCGCTGAGCCACACGCACAGCCAGAGGAAGCCGTTGTGGCCGGCGACGCCGACGAGGGCGATCGCCGCGAGCACCGGCCAGTGGCCGAGCGCGATGCGCAGGGCGTCGCGCAGCACGGCCACCGCCGACCCGACCGCCACCCCCAAGGACCCCACGGGGAGGATCGTAGGGCCTCGGCGGCCCCACCGGGTCGAGTGTCGGGACACCCCGGCGGGGGGCGTGCCCCGAACCTAGGATGACGGGCATGACGAGCACCCCGGACATCAAGCCCCGCAGCCGCGACGTCACCGACGGCCTCGAGAAGACCGCCGCGCGGGGGATGCTCCGGGCCGTCGGCCTCGGCGACGACGACTTCGCCAAGCCGCAGGTCGGGGTGGCGAGCTCGTGGAACGAGATCACACCCTGCAACCTCTCCCTCGACCGGCTCGCCCAGGCGGTCAAGGACGGCGTGCACGCCGGCGGCGGCTACCCGCTGGAGTTCGGCACCATTTCGGTCAGCGACGGCATCTCGATGGGCCACGAGGGGATGCACTTCTCGCTCGTCAGTCGCGAGGTCATCGCCGACTCCGTCGAGACGGTGATGAACGCCGAGCGGCTCGACGGCTCGGTGCTGCTGGCCGGCTGCGACAAGTCGCTGCCCGGCATGCTCATGGCCGCCGCCCGCCTCGACCTGTCGTCGGTCTTCCTCTACGCCGGGTCGATCCTGCCCGGCATCGCCAAGCTCTCCGACGGCACCGAGAAGACGGTGACGATCATCGACGCCTTCGAGGCCGTCGGTGCCTGCGCCCGCGGGCTGATGAGCCGCGAGGACGTCGACGCCATCGAGCGGGCCATCTGCCCCGGCGAGGGCGCCTGCGGCGGCATGTACACGGCGAACACGATGGCCTCGGTCGCCGAGGCCATCGGGATGTCGCTGCCCGGCTCGGCGGCCCCGCCGGCCACGGACCGCCGCCGGGACGGGTTCGCCCGCAAGAGCGGTGAGGCCGTCGTCGAGCTGCTCCGCCGGGGCATCACGGCCCGCGACATCATGACCAAGGAGGCGTTCGAGAACGCCATCGCCGTCGTCATGGCCTTCGGCGGCTCGACGAACGCGGTGCTCCACCTGCTGGCCATCGCGCACGAGGCCGACGTCGACCTGACCCTCGAGGACTTCCGGCGGGTCGGCGCCCGCGTGCCGCACCTGGCCGACGTCAAGCCCTTCGGCTCCTACGTGATGACCGACGTCGACCGCGTGGGGGGCGTGCCGGTCGTCATGCGCGCGCTGCTCGATGCCGGTCTGCTGCACGGCGACTGCCTCACCGTCACCGGTCGCACGATGGCCGAGAACCTCGCCGACATCGCGCCGCCGGACGTCGACGGCAAGGTCGTCCGGGCGATGTCCGAGCCGATCCACCGCACCGGCGGCATCACGATCCTCACCGGGTCGCTGGCGCCGGAGGGTGCGGTGGTGAAGTCCGCCGGCTTCGACTCCGACGTCTTCGAGGGCACCGCCCGGGTCTTCGACGGCGAGCGGGCCGCGATGGACTCCGTCGAGGACGGCACGCTCGCCGCCGGCGACGTCGTCGTCATCCGCTACGAGGGGCCCAAGGGCGGCCCCGGGATGCGCGAGATGCTCGCCGTCACCGGTGCGATCAAGGGCGCCGGCCTCGGCAAGGACGTCCTCCTCCTCACCGACGGCCGGTTCTCCGGCGGCACCACCGGCCTGTGCGTCGGGCACGTCGCCCCCGAGGCCGTCGACGAGGGCCCGATCGCGTTCGTCCGCGACGGCGACCGCATCCGCCTCGACGTCGCCGCCGGCACCCTCGACCTGCTCGTCGACGACGAGGAGCTGGCCCGCCGCCGCGGTGACGGCGTCACCCACCCCGCGCCGAAGTACACCCGCGGCGTCCTCGCGAAGTACCGCAAGCTCGTGCAGAGCGCGAGCACGGGGGCCGTGTGTGACTGACGGTGCCCGGGGGGAGGGGCCGGCGCTCGAGCTCGTCGGCCTCGTCAAGGAGTTCCGCGGGCGCCGCGTCGTCCACGGGCTCTCGCTCTCGGTGCCGCGCGGGTCGCTGTTCGGGATGGTCGGCCCCAACGGCGCGGGCAAGACGACGACGCTGTCGATGGCCACCGGCCTGCTCCGGCCGGACGGCGGCACGGCCCGCGTGCTCGGCCACGACGTCTGGGCCGACCCCGCCGCCGCCAAGGCGGTCATGGGCGTCTCGCCCGACGGGCTGCGCCTCTTCGAGCAGCTCTCCGGTCGCGAGCTGCTGCACTACGTCGCCGACCTGCGCCGGATGCCGGTGGAGGAGAGCCGCCCCCGCGCCGAAGAGCTGCTGGCCGTCCTCGACCTCGCCGCCGACGCGAACACCGTCGTCGCCGACTACAGCGCCGGCATGGTCAAGAAGATCAGCCTCGCCGCGGCGCTCATCCACGCGCCCAGGCTGCTCGTGCTCGACGAGCCGTTCGAGGCCGTCGACCCGGTCTCGGGGCAGACCATCCGCACCATCCTCCGGCGCTACGTCGGCACCGGAGGCACGGTCGTCATGTCGAGCCACGTCATGGAGCTCGTCGAGGGGCTCTGCGACCGGGTGGCCGTCGTCGCGGGTGGGCGCGTCCTCGCCGACGACACCGTCGGGGCGCTGACGGCCGGCGGGTCGCTGCACGAGCGCTTCCTCGAGCTCGTCGGCGCCTCCGAGGTGTCCGGCGACGGGCTCACCTGGCTCGGCGGATGAGCGGCGGCCGCCCGTGACCCTCCTCGTCGTCCGGCTGCGGTTCACGATGTGGCGCACCGCGATGAGCCGCAGCTCGCTGCACCTCACGTCCTCGATCGTCGGGGGGCTCGTCGCCCTCGGGGTCGTCGCCCTGCTCGGGCCGGGCATCGCCGTCCTCTCGACGCGACCCCTGCGGCTCACGGCGCTCACCGTGCCGCTCTTCGCGACGTTCACGCTCATGTGGGTGGTGCTGAGCCTCGTCGCCACGGGGGTCGACAACGTCCTCGACCCGGCGCGCTTCACCGTCCTGCCGCTGCGCGCGCGCGAGCTGGCCCGGGGCCTGCTCGCCGCCGCCTACACCGGCATCCCGGCGGTGATGTTCGTCCTGCTCTCCCTCGCCCAGGTCGCGGCGTGGGGTGCGCACCCGGCGGCCCTCCCCGCCGCCCTCGTCGCGGCGGTGCTCGGCACGCTGACCGCCGTCCTCGGCTCGCGGGCGGTGACGAGCGCGCTCGCCCGGGTCATGGGCAGCCGGGGCGGCCGGCTCGTCGGCGCGGTGGCCGTCTCGCTCGTCACGCTCCTCCCGCTCGTGCTCAACCTCGTCCTGACCACCGGCGCCGTCGGCCCCGACCTGCGGACCTTCGATGCCGGACCCTCCGCCCGGGTCGCGTCGTGGACGCCTGTCGGCTGGGCGTGGGGCATGCCGTACGACGTCGCGACCGGCCGGTGGGCGGCGGCCGGGGTGCACCTCGTGCTCGCCGTCCTGCTCGTCGGGCTCCTCTGGGAGGTGTGGGTGCGCCAGCTGGCCCGCACGCTCACCTCCCCGATGACGGCCGGCGGCGGCCAGCGGATCGGCCGGGCCCGGCTGCTGCCGGCGGTGCTCGGGACCGGTCCGACGGCGACGATCGCCGCCCGGCGCATCCGGGCGTGGTACCGGGACAGCCGGCTCGTGAGCATCGCCCTGCGCACCGCCGTCCTCCCGGTGTTCTTCGTCGTCCAGTCCGCGCTCACCGGTGCCGGCGCCTTCGCCGGCACCGGGGTCGTCACGCTCGCCGTGTTCGCCGGGCTCACCCTGATGAACGACCTGGCCTTCGACGGCCCGGCGTGGTGGGTGCACGTGAGCACCGGGGTCCGGGGGTGGGAGGACCGGCTCGGCCGCGCCCTGGCCTCGACGATCGTCTTCGGGCCCGTCCTCGTCCTCACCTTCGTCGTCTCGGCCTCGCTCGGCCTGCTCCACCCGGTCGTGCCGTGGGCGTCGGTGTCGCTCGCGGCGTTCCTCGCCAGCCTGGGGCTCGCCGTCGGCGTCGGGGCGGTCCTGCCCGGCACGGCGCCCCGCACCGGTGGCAACCCCTTCGCGGCCTCCTCGGGCGGCGCGGCGCAGGGCTGCCTCACCGCGGTCGTCTCGTTCGTCGGGCCGCTCGTCCTCGTGCTCCCCGTCGGGGTCGCGGCCGTGCTGACGGCCGGGAGCCCCGTCGGGCGCTGGGTGGTCCTCGTCGTGGCCGGGGCCTACGGCGCCGTCCTCCTCGCGGCCGGGGTCGTGCTCGGCGGACGCCGCCTCGACCGGCGCGCCCCCGAGATGCTCGGGCAGCTCGCCTCGGCGCAGATCTGAGCGCCGGCCGGGGCTGATCAGGCCGGCTGCGGCGCGGTCTCGTCCTCCTCGCGGCGCACGGCGGCCACCGGGGCCCACCGGTCGTGGAGGGTGACGAGCAACGCGAGCAGGGTGAGGAAGAAGAGGGTGCCCCACAGCGGGATCGCGCCGGTCCCGAGCACCATCCGTGCGACGACGACGGCGACGACGTTGATCCCCAGCCGCAGCCCGAACGCGGCGAGCACGCCCTCGCGGCTGCCGATGCGGCGCACGAGCACGAGGCCGATCGCCGCGTTGAGGACGACGTAGGTGCCGGTGAAGGCCAGCACCTCGAGCGGCGAGGCGTCGAGCCCGGGGAGGATCTGGCCGTAGATGACGCAGAGCAGCCCGACGAGCAGGACCTTCTCGAGCGTCGGCCACGACCAGACGCGGTAGTGCGTGAGCATCCAGGCGTCGCGCTCGGCGGCGGTGTCCATCGCCTCCGGAGCGGGGTCGGCGACGAACCGCCAGCCGTGGTCGGGGGAGGGCATCCGGGGGATCACGACGAACCACGTCAGGGCCGCGACGACGAGCAACAGGACGACGAGCGCCGGTGCGGCCCACGGGATGTCGCGCAGGGTGTCGGTGAGGTCGAACTGCGCGATGTGGATCCACCACTCCTGCGGCAGCTTGACGACCACCCAGATCGCGGCGGCGCACAGCAGCCACCACCGCCGGTCGAAGCGGCGCGGGTCCCATCGGGTGCGCACCAGCTCGTAGGCGATGAAGAAGTACTCAAAGGTGTTCGGGAAGATCAGGAGGAGCGGTCGCCAGTGGGCCAGCTCGAAGGCGACGACCCCGACCATCCGGTAGAGGAAGAGGAAGCGGGCGATGTCGGCCGCCGACGACCGCGTCCAGTTGCGCATCGAGGCGAGGAACGCGATGGCGAGGTAGTAGACGTCCATCGCCTTGTCGTAGCCCTGGTAGCCGGGCGGGTCGAAGCCGAAGGTCTGGAACACCGTCTGGTCGACCCCGTCGACGACGAGGCAGGCGACGATGGCGGGCAGCGGCCAGCGGGGGATGGCCAGCGGCAGGAGGAACCGGACGAGGACGACGACTCCGAAGACGACGGTCTCGGTGGTCACGGGGACACCTCCTGGCGGTGGAGCACGGCGACGGCACCGGCGGCGCACACGGCCCCGGCGACGGTGAGGAGCAGGCGCTCGGCGGCGAGCCCCGCGCCGGCGCCCACGAGGCCGCCCGACCCGACGAGGACGACCGCGGCGCTGCTCGTGGCGGCGACGAACCGGGTCTCGCGGACCACGGTCCAGGCCAGCCCGAGGACCGACAGCGCGCCGGCGAGGACCAGCGAGACCGCGGTGGGCAGGAACGCGACGGCGACGACCCCGGCGAGGACGCCGACCACGGTGCCCACGACCCGCTGCGCGGCCTGGGTGCCGGTCTGGTCGCGCGAGACGGCGAGGACGAGGGCGACGGCCACGACGAGCCAGTAGCCGTGGCCGAGGTGGAGCGCGGTCGTGACCACCGTTCCGGCACCGGCGACGAGCGCGGTGGCGGCGGCGTGCCGCCACGCCTCGTCGCGGGGAACCGGCTCGGCGGGCACCGACACGGGCAGCACCACGCCGAGCGCCACGACCGCGAGGGCACCGACACCGACCCACGCGGCGACGGTGGGGGCGGCGCCGCCCAGCGGCAGGCCGCTGCCGAGCGCCGCCAGCACGGGGAGGAACGTCCCGACGCGGGCGGCCCGGACGGTGAGGGGCGCCGGGGCGAGGGAGGCCAGCGCGACGACGGCGCCCGCGACGACCGGGCGCCCGGCGCCGAGCTGGCCCAGCGCGAAGGCGGCCGTCGCCAGCGCGGCGACCGACAGCCGCGACACCAACGGCAGGCCGGTGACCGCGGCCGTCAGCGCACCGAGGGCCCCGAGGAGGATGCCGAGCGCCGCCGCCCGACCGGCGAGACCGCCGACGGCCCCGGCGAGCGCTCCGACGACGAGCACGAGCCCGGCGGCGAGGGCGAGCACACGGGGCGGGGGCCACGGGACGTTCACGGGCGACCTCCGGGCGCCGGCGGGCGGGGCTGACGCGAGGCTAGCGTGACCAGCGCCACGGTCCCGGATGGTGGGACCGGCCGTCTCGCCGGTTGACACCCCCCGGGGCACGGGACGACAGTGTCCACGTGGCCCGAGTCCTCGTACTTCCGCAGCGCGCCTGACGCCCACGCACCAGGCGCGCTCCCTCCGTCGTCCCGCCACGGGACTGGAGGGTTTTTTTGTGCGCGGACCACGGACGACCAGCCCCCCACGGCGACCAGAGAGCGGTGACCCCGACGTGAGCGACACCCGACCGGCGACCCCGGCAGCCCTGCACCCCGCCCCGAGCCCTGCGCAGGTCGCGCAGCAGGCGCGGGCCCGCACCCCCGTCGAGGTCACGGGCGCGCAGAGCCTCGTGCTCTCGCTCGAGGCGATGGAGGTCGACACCGTCTTCGGCATCCCGGGCGGCACGATCCTCCCGGCGTACGACCCGCTCCTCGACTCGTCGAAGGTGCGCCACATCCTCGTCCGCCACGAGCAGGGCGCCGGCCACGCGGCCGAGGGGTACGCCGCGGCGACCGGCAAGGTCGGCGTCTGCATGGCGACCTCGGGCCCGGGCGCGACGAACCTCGTGACGCCGCTCGCCGACGCGTACATGGACTCGGTGCCGATCGTCGCCATCACCGGGCAGGTCGTCTCGTCCTCGATCGGCACGGACGCCTTCCAGGAGGCCGACATCCGCGGCATCACGATGCCGATCACGAAGCACAGCTACCTCGTCACCGACGGCGCCGACATCCCGCGCGTCATCGCCGAGGCCTTCCACATCGCGTCCACCGGGCGGCCCGGGCCGGTGCTCGTCGACATCCCCAAGGACGTGCTCCAGGCCCGCACGTCGTTCTCGTGGCCGCCGAAGATCGCCCTGCCCGGCTACCACCCGGTCACCCGCCCGCACGGCAAGCAGATCCGCGAGGCCGCCCGGCTCATCGCGGCCGCCGAGCGACCGGTCCTCTACGTCGGCGGTGGCGTCATCCGGGCGCGGGCCAGCGAAGAGCTGCGGCGCTTCGTCGAGCTGACGCAGATCCCCGTCGTGACGACCCTCATGGCGCGCGGTGCCCTCCCCGACAGCCACCCGCTGCACCTCGGCATGCCGGGGATGCACGGCTCGGTGGCCGCCGTCACCGGGCTCCAGAAGTCCGACCTCATCATCGCCCTCGGGGCGCGTTTCGACGACCGGGTCACCGGCCAGCTCTCGACCTTCGCCCCCGAGGCCCGGATCGTCCACGCCGACATCGACCCGGCCGAGATCAGCAAGAACCGCAAGGCCGACGTGCCGATCGTCGGCGACTGCCTCGCCGTCCTCACCGACCTCGCCGACGCCGTCGACGCCGACCTCGAGGCCGGCCGGGGCGGTGACTACGCCGAGTGGCGCGAGCGGGTCGCGGGCTGGAAGGAGACCTTCCCGGTCGGCTACACCCCGCCGGAGGACGGCACCCTCTCGCCGCAGCTCGTCATCGAGCGGCTCGGGGCCATCGCCGGCCCGGAGGCCGTGTACGTCGCCGGCGTCGGCCAGCACCAGATGTGGGCGGCGCAGTTCGTGCAGTACGAGCGCCCCAACGCGTGGCTGAACTCCGGTGGCCTCGGCACGATGGGCTACTCGGTTCCGGCCGCGATGGGCGCACAGGTCGGCGAGCCCGACCGGGTCGTCTGGGCCGTCGACGGCGACGGCTGCTTCCAGATGACCAACCAGGAGCTCGCGACCTGCGTCATCAACAACATCCCGATCAAGGTCGCGATCATCAACAACAGCTCGCTCGGGATGGTCCGCCAGTGGCAGACCCTCTTCTACAACGAGCGCTACTCCAACACCGACCTGCACACCTCGGTCGGCTCGCGGGTGCCCGACTTCGTCAAGCTCGCCGACGCCTACGGGTGCGTCGGGCTGCGCTGCGAGAGACCGGAGGACGTCGACGAGACGATCCGGCAGGCGATGGCGGTCACCGACCGGCCGGTCGTCGTCGACTTCGTCGTGCACCGCGACGCGATGGTCTGGCCGATGGTCCCCGCCGGCGTGAGCAACGACGCCATCCAGGTCGCCCGCGACACCGCGCCCCAGTGGGACCGCGAGGAGTCCGAGGCCATCGAGCAGGACACCGACGCCGACCACGACGGGCAGTGAGGACACACCGATGAGCAAGCACACCCTGTCCGTCCTCGTCGAGAACAAGCCCGGCGTCCTCGCGCGCATCGCGGCCCTGTTCTCCCGGCGCGGGTTCAACATCGACAGCCTCGCGGTGGGGGAGACCGAGCACCCCGAGGTCTCCCGGATGACCGTCGTCGTCGACGTCGAGGACCTGCCGCTCGAGCAGGTGACCAAGCAGCTGAACAAGCTCGTCGAGGTGCTCAAGGTCGTCGAGCTCGAGCCCGGCTCGGCCGTCCAGCGCCAGGTCATGCTCATCAAGGTCCGCGCCGACGCCGCGACCCGCAGCCAGGTCCTCGAGATGGTGCAGATGTTCCGCGCCAAGGTCGTCGACGTCGCGACCGAGAGCCTGACCATCGAGGCCACCGGCACGTCCGAGAAGCTCACCGCGCTGCTCGAGGTCCTCGAGCCGTTCGGCGTCCGCGAGCTCGTCCAGTCCGGGATGGTCGCCGTCGGCCGCGGGCCGCGCTCGATCACGGACCGGGCGCTCCGGACCGCCTGAGCGAGAACCACCTAGAGTCCCCACCAACCCCGAAGCACGTCACCCGAGCACGAAGGAGAGGCCTTTCCGATGGCCGAGATGTACTACGACGACGACGCCGACCTGTCGGTGATCCAGGGCCGCAAGGTCGCGGTCATCGGCTACGGCAGCCAGGGCCACGCGCACGCCCTCAACCTGCGCGACTCCGGGGTCGACGTGCGGGTCGGGCTCGCCGAGGGGTCGAAGTCCCGCGCCAAGGCCGAGGCCGAGGGGCTGACCGTCATGTCGGTCGCCGACGCCGTCCGCGAGGCCGACCTCGTGGTCATCCTCACGCCGGACCAGGTGCAGCGCGGTCTCTACGCGGCCGAGATCGAGCCGAACCTCAAGGAGGGTGCGGCGCTGCTCTTCGGGCACGGCTTCAACATCCGCTTCGGCTACATCCAGCCGCCGGCCGGCTCCGACGTGCTCATGGTGGCCCCGAAGGGCCCCGGCCACATCGTGCGCCGCGAGTTCGTCGACGGCCGCGGCGTGCCGGTGCTCCTCGCCGTCGAGCAGGACGCCTCGGGCTCGGCCTGGGACCTCGCGAAGTCCTACGGCAAGGCGATCGGCGGCCTGCGGGCCGGCGGCATCCGCACGACCTTCACCGAGGAGACCGAGACCGACCTGTTCGGCGAGCAGGCCGTGCTCTGCGGCGGTGCCTCGCAGCTCGTCATGTACGGCTTCGAGACGCTCGTCGAGGCCGGGTACCAGCCGGAGGTCGCCTACTTCGAGTGCCTCCACGAGCTCAAGCTCATCGTCGACCTCATGATCGAGGGCGGCATCGCCAAGCAGCGCTGGTCGGTCTCCGACACCGCCGAGTACGGCGACTACGTGTCCGGGCCGCGGGTCATCGACCCCCACGTCAAGGACAACATGAAGGCCGTGCTCGAGGACATCAAGAACGGTGCCTTCGCCAAGCGCTTCATCGACGACCAGGACGCCGGCGCACCGGAGTTCCAGGAGCTGCGCGCCAAGGGGGCTGCGCACCCCATCGAGGGCACCGGCCGCGAGCTGCGCCAGCTGATGGCCTGGGTCGACACCGACCGCGACAGCGACTACGTCGAGGGCTCGGCCGCCCGCTGACCCTCGTCCCCTCTCTCGGGGGAAGACGGACGGACCTAGGCTGGAGGCGTGCGTGACCTCGTCGACGGCTGGCCCTTCTGGGTCGTCCTCGTCGTGTTCTGGCTCGGGGCGACGGCCCGCGGCACGGCCACCTACTGGGTCGGGCGCGGCGTGCGCGCCGGGGGAGGGCGCACCCGCTGGGCGCACCACCTCGAGCGGCCGGCCGTCGCCCGGGCCGAGCGGTTCGTCCGGAAGGTCGGTCCGCCGGCCGTCACCCTCGGGTTCCTCACCATCGGGCTGCAGAGCGCCATCAACGCCTCGTCGGGGATGCTCCGGATGCCGCTGCGCCGCTTCCTGCCCGCGGTCGTCCTCGGGGCCCTCCTGTGGGCGGTGCTCTACACGACGGTCGGGCTGACCGTGGTCGACGCGGCGCTCGGGCGGGTGCCGTGGTGGTGGCTCCTCGGCGTCGCCGCGCTCGTCGGCGCCGTCGTGCTCGCCGCCCGTCGCCTGCGACGCCGGGTGGAGGCAGCGGGCGCCGACCGTTCCTGAGAGGCGACCACGATCACATCGTGGTCACCGGTGTCCACATGCTGGCGGACACCTACGATGGCGGGACCGGCACAGCGGCGTGCCGGACGACAGTCACCGCATCGGCGGACCCCACCAGACCACACCGAAGCAAGGGACCAGACACGTGACCAAGCCCGTCGTCCTCATCGCCGAGGAGCTCTCACCCGCGACCATCGACGCCCTCGGACCCGACTTCGAGGTGCGCCACACCGACGGCGCGGACCGCTCCCAGCTGCTGCCGGCCATCGCCGACGTCGACGCGATCCTCATCCGTTCCGCCACCAAGGTCGACGCCGAGGCGATCGCGGCCGCGAAGAACCTCAAGGTCGTCGCCCGCGCGGGCGTCGGGCTCGACAACGTCGACGTCGAGGCCGCCACGAAGGCCGGCGTCATGGTCGTCAACGCGCCGACCTCGAACATCACCTCGGCCGCCGAGCTCGCGGTCGGCCTGCTCCTGGCCTGCGCCCGCAACATCGCGCCGGCCAACGAGGTCCTCAAGGGCGGCAAGTGGGCCCGCAGCAAGTACGGCGGAGTCGAGCTCCTCGAGAAGAAGGTCGGCATCGTCGGCTTCGGACGCATCGGCCAGCTCGTCGCCGAGCGGCTCAAGGGCTTCGGCGTCGAGATCCTCGCCTACGACCCCTACGTCTCGGTGCAGCGCGCCGGCCAGCTCGGGGCACGCCTCGTCACCCTCGACGAGCTGCTCGCGCAGTCCGACTTCATCACGATCCACCTGCCGAAGACCCCCGAGACGATCGGGCTCATCGGCAAGGAGGCGCTGGCCAAGGTCAAGCCCACCGTGCGGATCGTCAACGCCGCGCGCGGCGGGGTGCTCGACGAGGAGGCGCTCGCCGAGGCCATCGCCGACGGCCGGGTCGCCGGCGCCGGGCTCGACGTCTTCGCCACCGAGCCGTGCACCGACAGCCCGCTGTTCGCGTTCGAGTCGGTCGTCGTCACCCCGCACCTCGGCGCCTCCACGGAGGAGGCCCAGGAGAAGGCCGGTGTCGCGGTGGCGAAGTCGGTCCGGCTGGCGCTCGGCGGCGACCTCGTCCCCGACGCCGTCAACGTCTCCGGCGGCGCCGTCGCCGAGGAGGTCCGCCCCGGCATCGACCTCGTCGAGAAGCTCGGCCGCGTCTTCACGGCCATTGCCGGCTCGGTGCCGGTGCAGCTCGACGTCGAGGTGCGCGGCGAGATCACCGCGCACGACGTCTCGGTCTGGGAGCTCTCGGCGCTCAAGGGCCTGTTCACCGACATTACCGAGGACCCGGTCACCTACGTCAACGCCCCGCTGCTCGCCAAGGAGCGCGGCCTGGAGTCGCGCCTCGTCACCGACGGCAGCAGCGAGGACTACCGCAACGTCACGACGCTGCGCGGCACGCTGGCCGACGGCACCGTCGTCTCGGTGGCCGGCACCCTCACCGGGCCGAAGATGGTCCAGAAGGTCATCGGCGTCCACGGCTACGACCTCGAGGTCCCGCTGAGCCGCCACCTCGCGTTCTTCTCCTACGTCGACCGGCCGGGCGTCATCGGCTCGATCGGCCGCCTGCTCGGCGACGCCGACGTCAACATCGCCGCGATGCAGGTCTCGCCGCACGACGCCGACGGCACCGCGATGGTCGCGCTGACCGTCGACCGGGAGATCCCGGACGAGGTCGTCGCCGGCATCGGCCGTGAGATCGGCGCGGACACCGTGCGGGTCGTCAACCTCGGCTGAGCCCCACCGCTCCCGGACGGCGGCCGGTCCCCTCGGGGGGCGG